>JAEXBS010000033.1 GCA_023393915.1 Bacteroidota bacterium
CATTTTTACCGCCGCCAGCGGCTATGTGTTCGCGCAGGAGGAAGTCCGCGCCTCTGCGAAGGGTCTCGTCCTCGCTGTCGATACGCGAGTTGAGCAGGCCGCAGACGAATATCGTCGGGATGGCCACGGTGAGGCCGGCGACGGTGGTGAAGAGCGCCTTCCAGATGCCGCCGGTGACGGCGGCGGCGCTTATCTGCCCGCCGATGTGCAGCGACTGGAACATCTCGACCATGCCGAGCACGGTGCCGAGCAGCCCCAGCAGCGGCGCGATCTTGCCGATCATCTCCAGGATGTAGACGTGTTTTTCCCAGCGGTAGATCTCGCGGCGTATCTGCTGCTCCGTGAGCAGTTTCATGTCCTCCGTGCAGATATTCCAATGGGCGAACGCCACTTTGAAGAGGCGGTTCATGGAGCTGTCGGAGGATTCGACCACACGCCAGGCCTCTTTGACGTCTCCCGCGGAGACGGCTTTGCCGAAGGCCGCCTCCAGCTTTTCGGGATCTGTGGAGGCCTTGTGGAAGAAGATGATCCGCTCCACCGCGATGGCGGCCGCGATAAGCGACAGCGCGCCGATTATCCACATGATGCTTCCGCCCTGGTTCATGTAATCCAACATGTTTTTATTCCGCTCCCATCATTTTTTCTATTGCTGCCAGAGATTTTTCATAGTTGTCTTCAAAGACTTCGAGCGTCATTACGCGCTCTCTGCCGTCCACGCCGAGCCTTTTTATCACCTCGCGGAAGAGCGCCGGATCGAACCAGCTCATGTCCTGATGGTCGGTGCCGTCCGGTTTTACGCCGTGGATATGAATGACGCGCGTCCGGGGCAGGTAGCTCTCCATCTGTTCGAGCACTGGGTGGCCGTAGCGCACGAGATGCCCGATATCGAGGCAGACGGAGAGGCCCTGTTCGACGACTAGAGGATAGACGATGCGGAAGTTATAGTCCAGCGTCTCGGCGCAAATCTCGCTTTTGTCACGCGCGGCGGCGGCGAGCCGTTCTACGGAGCGGCGCGTCTTTTCAAGCCAGCCCTCCATGTCGGCGCTGGGATAGGCGCCGTATTGCTCGCCGTCGAGGTGGAGTATCCAGGCGAAGGGGGCGAGCGGCGCGAAGAGTTCCATCATACGCAGGCAGGAGTCCTCGCAGCGTCTGCGTTCCGCCGCCTCCGGCGAGAGGCAGATGTCGTGGGGAAAGTGGACGATGCAGCTCATCCCCAGCTCCTCTTTCAGCTCCGCGAGCCGGGCTACCTCCTCTTTGGAGGGGATGTTGGAGCCGTATTCGTTGTCGAAGAGCACGAGCTGCATGTCCTGAACTTCGCGCGAGAGCTCCCGCAGGTTGTCGGCGAAGCTGCCCTCGACGACCCAGGAGGTGCCGCCGAGCCTGACCCCCGGGAAGCGGAGTCTTCTCATCTCAGCGTCCACCCTTTATGAGCAGCCAGAGGAAGAATATCGAACCGAGGCAGGAGGTGATTATCCCCACCGGTATCTCCGCCGGCGACCAGAGGAGGCGCGCCGCGGTGTCGCAGATCACGAGGAAGGCGCCGCCGAAGAGGGCGCAGGCGACGGTCAGCTCGCGGTGCTCGCTGCCGGTGATGCGGCGGCAGATATGCGGGCACATGAGGCCGACGAAGCCGATGGGGCCGCTGAGCGCCACGCTGACGCCTACGACGAGGGATACGGAGAGAAAGAGCAGCCTGCGCAGCCCCTTCACCGAGACGCCGCGGCTCGCGGCCATCTCTTCGCCGCAGACGAAGAGGTCAAGCTGCGGTCCCGTGAGCCAGCCGATGAGCAGGATGAGGAGGAGCCCAGGCAGTGAGGCCAGCGAGGAGGCGAAGCCGACGGTCTGCAGGCCGCCCATCGTCCAGCGCATCATACGGAAGGTGTCTGTGTAGCCGCCGCTGTATTGGATGATCATGTTGAGGCTGCCGAAGAGGAAGTTGAGCGCGACGCCCGCGAGCAGCAGGGAGGCGAGCGACATCCCGCCGCGCCGCAGGCTGCCGGCGAGGTAGAGCGCCATTATCGCGAGAAAGGCTCCGCCGAAGGCCGCCAGGGAGATGCCCTGGATGAGGCCGAAGAGGGAGAGGGCGAGTCCGAGGCGTATGTAGAGCACCGCGCCGAAGGCCGCGCCCATGGAGACGCCGAGCATGTCGGGCGAGGCGAGCGGGTTTCTGAAGAGCGCCTGGAAGATGAGCCCGCAGACGGCGAGGGTGGCGCCGATGAGCCAGCCGAGCAGTACGCGCGGCAGGCGGAGCTCCCACAGTATCTGCGCCGCGGCGCTCTCCGCGCCGCCAAAGATATCGGCGGGGGATAGGGCGTGCGCGCCGATGAAGGGGGCGGCGCAGACGACGGCGGCGGAGAGCAGTAACAGCAGGAATATTTTTTTATTCATCAGGAGACAAACCCCCTTGGCACCGCGTAGGGACGCCGCTGTTCCCCGCGGCGGAAGAATTCAAATTCGGTGTCAAAGATATCGGCGAGCGCGGAGCCTCCGAGCAGCTCGTCCGTCGTCCCGTGCCAGCGCGCGCGGCCCTCTTTTATCGCGAGGATGCTGCCGCTTCCGTGAAGCGCGAGGTTTATGTCATGGGTCACCATGAGCACCGTCATTCCCTCCCTGTTTATCCCCTCCACGAGCGCCATCATCTCCACCTGCTGGCGGTAGTCGAGAAAGCTTGTCGGCTCGTCGAGAAAGAGGATGTCCGTGCCCTGCGCGAGCGCGGCGGCGAGCAGCGCCCGCTGGCGTTCGCCGCCGGAGAGGGTGTCGAGACTGCGTTCCGCAAGCTCCTCGACGCCGACGCGCGCGAGTGCTCCGTCCACGATGAAACGGTCTTCTTCGGATTCGCCGCTGAGCACGGGCCGCCACGGGTAACGTGACATCATCGCGAACTGGCGGACGGTGAAGGGCAGGGCGTCGCCGCCGCTCTGATGGAGCCAGGCGATACGCCGCGCCCGTTCGCGCTCCGTCATCTGAGTGATGCTCAGCCCTTCGATCATGACCTCTCCCGCCGCGCCGGGGCGCAGGCCGCCGACACACTTGAGCAGCGTGCTTTTTCCGGCGCCGTTGGGGCCGATGACCGCGAGGAAGCCGCCGCGCGCCACGGAGAAGGAGATGCCGGAGAGAACGGCGCGTTCGCCGATGGAATAGGAGAGCCCGCGCACCTCTATGAGAGGGTTCACCATTTCACCTCGGGATGTATGACTTTCGCGAAGGCTCTGAGTATCTCAGGCAGCCGCGGTCCCGGGCGCAGGTAGACGGTGCCGTCGAGGACGGCGATACGCCCGCCGCGTACGGCCCTCACTTTGGTCCCCGCGAGCCACTGGCCTTTGAGGTATTCTTCATTGAAGACCTTATCCAAATCGATATGTTCCATCGCGTGGTAAAAGGTGCGCTCGCCGACGAGGTCGATTATTACCTCGGGGTTGAGGGCGGCGAGCCCCTCCTGCGATATTTTGGGATATGGATAACCGCTTTTTTCGCCGGTCAGCGCGTTCTTTCCCCCCGCGAGGGTGATGAGCTCGTTGTAAAAGGTCTTTTCGCCCGCGGCGTAGAAGACGGATATCCGCTCCTCAGAGAGTTCGCGGGATACGCAGAGCAGCACGGAGGGCGACGGCAGTCCCATAACCTTTGCCCGTACGGCGGCGATATCGGCCTTCATCTTCGCCGTCAGCTCCGCGGCCCTTTTCTGCGCGCCGCAGACTTTGCCGAGCTCCGCGATTGAATCGTAGATGTCGCCGAGGCTCTCCTGCCGCACGACGACGTAGGGTATCTTCAGCCTTTTCAGGTCGTCTTTGAATTGAAGGTGCATGTCCTGAAGCACGAGAAGGTCGGCCTTTTTGGAGAGCAGCGTCTCAAAGTTTACCTCGGCATAGCCGCCGATCTTCGGCTTTTTGAGCGCCTCCGGCGGGTAGTCGCAGTAATTTGTAACGCCGATGACGTTGTCCCCCTGTCCGAGCGCGAAGAGTATCTCGGTGCCGACCGGCGTCAGCGAAACGATCCTCCTGGGCGAGGCCTCCGCCGAGGGGGAAAACATCAAGACGAGCGAGAGAAATATAAACAGGCGAAAAAATGGCTTCAACAGAGCGATACCCCTTTATATAAAAATAAAAGGGAGCCTGCGGCTCCCTTCAAATCTTTCATCTTCTGGATGAGAAACGCCCGCGCATAACATCCGTCCCTCCGAGCAGGTATCCTGACTTCCGTTGCCGGTAACAGTGGCGGGGCCGCTGCGGAGTCGCACCGCA
>JAEXBS010000072.1 GCA_023393915.1 Bacteroidota bacterium
CTTGAAATGCAAACGACAATCTTCCTCCGAACCGAAATGAGCCGTAAAACTGAATATGTTCATAATCCCTGCTTTTTGAGCGCTAATATACTAAAAATATTAGGTGTGTTTGCGGAGAATCAGAAAAAAAATTAATAACTTTGAATAACAACCAATAAACAATTCAATATGGGAAAAGGAGATAGAAAGACTACTCGAGGTAAGAGAGTCAGAGGGAGCTACGGAAATACAAGAATGCGTAAGAAGGCTGAAAATTTGAAAGCTGAAATTCAGACCGCAGCAGAAAAAGAATCAAAACCAAAACCAAAAGCAACAAAGAAAAAGAAAACCGAAGAATAGTAATCTTCGGTTTTTTACTTGCTTTTCTTTATGAAAAGATTTTTTACATCTGTCTTATCTTCCCCCTAAAATGCTTCCTAATAATCCTCCAAGTCCTCCTCGATTATTGGATTGGGACTGTCCGGTCATTCCACCAAGTAAATCTTGCAAAGGATTGGAAGTTTGATTTTGATTTCCTGATCGTAATACTTGACCCAAAATATCATTTAATGGACTGGATCCCTGAGCTTCCTGTTGTGCTTGTCCTAAAAGTCCACCAAGCAGGTCACTGATTCCTCCAGATTGTACTTGATTGCTTCGTTTTTCTTTTCCAATGTAACCCATAATTAGAGGAGCAAGCATACCTAGGATAGGTCCGATTTTATCCATTGAAATTCCAGTGTTCTGTGAAAGTTCATTTTCTACCTGAGCTTTCTGGCCACCAAAAATGTGATCTAAAATAGAATTGCCTTCTTGAGTGCGTGATTCAATTTGTGAAGGTTCAGAAAGGATGCTTCCATCGTGATCCTTATCTAATGCGTTATTTAAGGATTCAGCTTCGGCTTTATCTTTCGCCTTATTCTTAAGGTAAGAAACAACTAATGGTGTAGCAACTGCCATTAACGCAATAATTTGATTGCGTGAAATTCCGAATTGATTTTGTGCTTTGTCGGCAACATGATTTCCAGCGCTGCCGGTGATTAAATCTAAAAGGCTCATAATACTTATTTTGTTTATTGTTTGAATAATGAAATCAAAAAGTATACCTCTTAAGTCAAAACAATATAGTTTTCTTACGCCTTTCTTTTGAAAATAGGGACATTAGAGCAGGCTTCACCAAACATTAAAGAGCGAACCTTAGGTTGCAGTTTTTGCACTAGTTCCACATAAGCGTTTTCAGGAATCATTTGGTCACTACAGCCCTTGATTAATACACGTTTATCTGTAAGGTTGTTGAAATCTTCCTCTTCAATAGCATCATGCAAAAGTATAGTTTCTAAATCCTCACGAGAGCCATAAGCAATCCGTTTTGCTACCGCACTAAGTTTTGAAGTGATAAGAAAATACGCCCAAAGCGGTACAATCGCATCTACGGAATTGAAGATGTGAATGAAACAATCTTTGAATTCTTCTAGTTTTAGTTCATCCACCTTTTGGCGAAAATCCTTTTCTCTTAAAATTAACTCCTCATAAAGAAAATCTTTAAGATCGATACCTTTACGTTCACCTTTAGGTACAAGCGAGCTGATGTCAAAATTTTCTAGCCCACTTTGGGCTACCTTATTTTTTATTTCAAAGTCTTCAGACATGATTTATTTTTATCTTTACGCAAAGTTAGGCAATCTATAAACAATCGGTAGGCTTTCTAGAAAAACGAATTGACCGTCTAGAAAGATTATTTTCTTGTGGAAGTAGAGAAGCTCAAGATCAGGCGAATGAAATATTATATTATTGCGGGGGAAGCCTCGGGAGATTTGCACGGCTCAAATTTAATTAAAGCATTAAAGGCAAAGGATTCTAATGCCCAGTTTAGGTATTGGGGTGGTGATTTAATGAGAGAGGCATCGGGGGAAACTCCTGTAAAGCATATAAAGGAACTTGCTTTTATGGGGTTTATAGAAGTGGCTTTAAATCTCTCTACGATCCTATCAAATATTCGTTACTGCAAAGAAGATATAAAAAAGTATCAGCCTGACGTATTAATATTAATCGATTATCCTGGATTCAACCTCAGGATTTCGCGCTACGCTAAGTCGCTTGGGTTGAAAGTGGTCTATTATATTTCTCCTCAACTATGGGCGTGGAAGGAGGGACGAGTGAAAACGATCCGATCCAGTGTTGATGAGATGCTAGTGATTTTACCATTTGAAAAAGAATTTTATCAAAAGCACGGTGTTGAGGTGCATTTTGTGGGCCATCCCTTGTTGGATGCGATCGAGCATCTTTCCAATGTCGATGTAGCAGAGTTCAAGAAAGCAAATGGATTGGATGAAAGAGAAATTATCGCACTTCTTCCTGGTTCGCGAGCACAAGAGGTAGAGAAAATGCTTGAAATAATGTTATCGGTTCGAGAGCATTATGTAGAGTATCAATTTGTTGTAGCGGCGGCGCCTGGATTAGATTTATCCTTTTATCAGAAGTTTGCTACTAAAGGAGTATCCTTTATTCAAGGAGATACGTATAATTTACTAAGAGTTTCTCGCGCGGCTTTGGTGGCTTCTGGGACGGCAACATTAGAAACCGCTCTATTGGGGACACCACAAGTGGTTTGTTATCGAGGAAGTAAAATCTCTTACGAAATTGCTAAACGTTTAGTTAAAAACATAAAATACATTAGCTTGGTGAATTTAATAATGGATCGGGAGGTTGTAAAAGAGTTGATCCAAGACGAGTTAAATACAAGAAGCCTTGTTCATTATTTAGACCGAATTTTGAATGAGCCGAAGCGCAGTGAGCTTTTACACGATTACCAAGAACTTCGCTTAAAATTAGGTGGACCGGGTGCTAGTAAGAAGGCTGCAGAGAGAATTTTGAAGGAAATATCAATGCCTTGAATTCATCAATATGCCTGTGAACAAGCGGGTTACAATTGTTTTTTTTATTTAGAAATGTTATAAACTAGGGTTTTCTGATTTTTCTCAGCGCAATGGGGGTTAACATTTTTTAACTTTGTGAAAATTCAAATTATAAATTTATATGGCAGGTTTAACAAGTTCTACTATTGGTAGAAAGTATGCAATGGCATTGTCTGCAATGTTTTTGCTAATTTTCCTCATCTTGCACTTAGTGACAAACTTCCTGTCTGTCATTAGCGCAGATGCCTTTAACGAGGCTTCTCATTTTATGGGAAAGAACCCTTTGGTACAATTCTTAATGCAACCCGTTTTGCTTTTTGCTGTACTGTTCCATTTTATTATGGGGTTTGTTTTAGAAATTAAAAACAACAAAGCTAGACCGGTTAAATACGCGGTCAATGGTTCTTCAGCGAACTCGTCGTGGATGTCCAGAAACATGATTATTTCTGGAGCATTTATTTTAGTGTTTTTAGCGATACACCTCCTCGATTTCTGGGTGCCTACAATTTCTAAGAACTATTTAGGAGCACCTTCTCACGGAACAGAGTTTGACCATTTAAAGTCTCAGTTCTCTGAACTTTGGCGTGTAATTGCCTACATAGTTGCGTTTATTCTTTTAGGACTGCATTTAGCTCACGGGTTCCAATCCTCATTCCAATCAATTGGTGCAAGGCATCCGCAGTATACGCCGGTAATTAAAACTTTAGGAAATTGGTATTCAGTATTGATTCCTGCAGGGTTTATTTTTATCGCTCTTTTCCATTTTCTAAACAATTAGCATCCAAGTAGACATGAGTATATTAGATTCAAAAATTCCAGAAGGTCCACTGGCGGATAAATGGAAAAATCACAAAAATCACATGAATCTCGTGGCCCCAAACAACCGCGACAAAATAGATGTCATTGTGGTGGGAACAGGTTTGGCTGGAGGTTCTGCAGCTGCAACGCTAGCTGAACAAGGATATAACGTTAAGGCGTTCTGCTACCAAGATTCTCCAAGAAGAGCGCACTCTATTGCAGCACAAGGAGGAATCAACGCAGCAAAAAATTACCAGGGAGATGGAGATTCCACTTACCGATTGTTTTACGATACGATCAAAGGAGGGGATTACCGTGCAAGAGAGGCCAATGTATACCGTTTAGCAGAAGTTTCTGCAAATATTATTGATCAATGTGTCGCTCAGGGAGTACCGTTCGGAAGAGAATACGGAGGTCAATTGGACAACCGTTCTTTCGGTGGGGTTCAGGTGAAAAGAACGTTTTACGCAAAAGGACAAACCGGACAGCAATTACTTTTAGGTGCTTACTCCGCTATGAGTCGCCAGATTGGGAAAGGCCGCATTAAAATGTACAACCGTCATGAGATGATGGATTTGGTTGTTGTTGATGGTAAAGCAAGAGGAATCATTGCTCGTAACTTAGTTACTGGTGAAATTGAAAGGCACTCTGCTCACGCCGTAGTGATCGCTTCTGGAGGGTACGGAAATGTTTATTTCCTTTCTACCAATGCAATGGGTTCGAACAGTTCTGCCGCATGGAAAATTCACAAGAAAGGGGCGTATTTTGCCAATCCATGTTTTGTTCAGATTCACCCAACATGTATCCCGGTTCATGGAACTCAGCAAAGTAAATTGACCCTGATGTCTGAGTCCCTTAGAAATTCAGGAAGAATTTGGGTTCCAAAGAAAATTGAGGATGCAGAAGCAATAAGAAACGGAAAATTAAGACCTGAAAATATTAAAGAAGAGGATCGTGATTATTATCTAGAGCGTAGGTATCCTGCCTTTGGAAACTTAGTTCCTCGAGATGTAGCTTCTAGAGCTGCAAAAGAGCGTTGTGATGCTGGTTTCGGTATCGAAAACAACGATACAAAAGAAGGGGTGTTCCTTGATTTCTCTACGGAGATTTTGAAGAAAGGTCGCGAAGCAGCAATTGAAAAGAACATTCATAACCCGAGCGATCAGCAGATCTACGATTTAGGAAAAGCTTGGGTAGAAGAAAAGTACGGTAACTTATTCGTGATGTATGAGAAAATCACAGCCGACAATCCGTATGTGACTCCAATGAGAATCTATCCTGCCGTACACTACACCATGGGAGGTGTTTGGGTTGATTACAATCTTCAATCTACGATTCCAGGATGTTTTGTGATTGGAGAAGCTAATTTCTCCGATCACGGTGCTAACCGTCTAGGTGCTTCTGCATTAATGCAAGGATTAGCCGATGGGTATTTTGTTTTACCATACACCATTGCCGATTATCTTTCTCAGGACATTCGTACCGGTAAGATTTCAACTGAAACACCTGAATTCACTCAGGCAGAAGAAGAATTAAAAGAGAAAATTAATTTCTTTATCAATAATAAAGGTACCCATTCAGTGGATCATTTCCATAAGCGATTAGGACACATTATGTGGAATAAAGTAGGTATGGGAAGAACTCCTGAGGGATTACAAGAAGCAATTAAAGAAATTGAAGAGCTAAGAGCGGAATTCTGGAAAGACGTAAAAGTTCCAGGAGAAGCCAATGAAATGAATATGGAACTGGAAAAGGCCTTCCGTGTGGCTGACTTCCTGGAGCTGGGCCAGCTGATGGCAAAAGATGCATTAGAAAGAAATGAATCTTGTGGAGGACACTTCCGTGAAGACCACTCCACCCCTGATGGAGAAGCCCAGAGAGATGATGAAAATTACATGTATGCTGCGGTTTGGCAGTACCAAGGTTTAGACATCAATGCAGAAGTGATGCACAAAGAACCGCTGGAATACGAAAACATTGAAGTTAAACAGAGAAGTTACAAATAAGTAGTATGAGAGAATCTTTAACTTATAGTAATTAATTCATCTCCAAAAAACAGTAAAGAAAATGAGTGCAAAAAAAGGACTTAATCTGACTCTGAAAATATGGAGACAGAAAAATAATAAAACGAAAGGACAATTCGAAGTTTATAAAATTTCGGATGTGTCAACCGATTCATCATTCTTGGAAATGCTTGATATCCTGAATGAGAATTTGGTTAATGAGGGTAAAGAGCCCATCGCATTTGACCACGATTGTAGAGAGGGAATTTGTGGAATGTGTTCTCTTTACATTAATGGTAGACCGCACGGACCAGATACGGGGATCACAACTTGTCAATTACACATGAGAATGTTTAAAGACGGGGAGACCATCACCATTGAGCCATGGAGAAGTGCTGCATTTCCAGTAATCAAGGACCTAGTAGTAGACCGCTCTGCTTTCGATAGAATCATGGCCGCTGGTGGATTTGTTTCTGTGAATACCTCCGGTAATACACTCGATGCTAATGCGATTCCTGTTCCTAAGGAAGATGCCGATAAAGCAATGGACGCTGCGGCGTGTATTGGTTGTGGAGCTTGTGTTGCCACATGTAAAAACGGATCAGCAATGTTATTTGTTGGTGCTAAGGTATCTCAGTTTGCTTTACTTCCTCAAGGTAAAGTGGAAGCCAAACGTCGTGTACTTAATATGGTACAGACCATGGATGAAGAAGGCTTTGGAAACTGTTCTAATACAGGAGCATGTGAGGTGGAATGTCCTAAGGGAATTTCACTAGAAGTTATTGCAAGAATGAACCGTGAATACATGGGTGCATTGACCAATAAAAGCTAAACTCTAACCTATAGAGATACAAAAGCTGAGCAATTCATTTTGCTCAGCTTTTTTTTTGATAAACGATGAATTTTATCGAATATATTTTCGGGACATCCAACAAACGCTTATTTTTGCTACGTTTTGAAAAATAACGAAATGAAGAACTATCTAGTTTTATTTGTAATGGCACTTTTGGCCATTTCCTGTTCAAAGAAAATTGAAGTAAAAGGAAAAGTTGTGGGAGGCTCTCCATTAGAGCGCATTGAGATTATTGAAGCCGCAAGTGTTTCCACCTTGCCTTTAATGAATATTGGTGTATCGGAAGGTGGTGAGTTTTCTGGGTCTTTTGATGCCCCAAAAAGCGGACTCTATCTGCTTACCTATGGAGGAAGCTCTAATGTGCTTTATCTGAAGCAAGGTCAATTGCTTGAAATTGAAGGGAACGCAATGAGCTTTCCTCATGATTTTAAAGTGAAAGGAGATGCGAAGGCAAACAATGATTTTATAAAATCGGCTCAAGCCGGTTTCGAAGGCTATGCGGTGAAAATAAATATGGAAGAACTCTTCAAGAAGAAAGAGGATGTCTTTTTGAAAGAATTTACTGCAATTAAAGATACAATATATACTCTTTTTGATACAGAGGCCAAGAAGACCAAAGCTGATGCTGAAGTTGTGAGCTTTAAAAAGTCAGAAGCGGATGCTCGACTAATCGGAGTATTGGATGGATACGAGCAAATGCACGGACAAGTGACGCAGAATCCCAACTTCCAACCTTCCGATAAGTTCAAACAAGCTAAGGAAGCGATTCTAAAAAATAGTGATCAGATGATTCGCGATTTCCCGATGTTTCGTGAATATATGCTCAATCAACTAATGGGCGATTATCAGAAGTATCGTATGAATCAACCTGCAAAACAGGGGGAACAAGAACTCATCAGTGAGAGTTTTGCTAAGTACCTGAAAACGCGAAAGGACCTGTCCAATGTAGCCAAAGATTACTTTATTTCCTACGCACTTTCTCAAGGAGATTTGAATTTCATGAATTCAGATAAATACGAGAGAATCAGTAAGCTGATCGATGAGAATATTAGCGATGCAAAGATTAAGAAAGAATTACACAAGTTGCAGTTGGTCTTAATGGGTCATAAAGTGGGAACCACTCCAGAACTTACTTGGAAAGATGCTAAAGGAGGAGCAAAGAGTTTAGCTGATTTGAAAGGTAAACCTGCATTTATTGTTTTTTATGCTTCATGGAACCCAGGAATTGCAATGACCACTGTGCCTGTCTTAGAAGCCATCCATAATCAGTATTCAGACAAGTTACCTATGGTATTTGTGAATCTTGACGATACGAAAGATCAATTCACTAAAACCAGTGCTTCGCTCTTTAAAAGTATTAAAGGCACTCATTATTGGTTAGAGGGAGGAATTAACTCCCCTCAAGCGAAAGATTTTGGACTCTATGGCTTTAAAACGCCAAGCTATTTGATTTTAGATAAAGACGGGAAAGTTGCCTCTAGGCCTTTCTTTAGTCTTCATGATCCAGAGCTTTCTGGCGTTTTATCAAAGCTAACCGGAGTAGAAATTTCAAATTCTACAACTCAGAATGCACCTGTAACAGGACTGGAAGGAAAAACGGATTCCCTTTCAACAAATACTAATAATAAGTAAGATTGTTTCTTAAAAATTATAAGACCGTCTCACAAGTGAAGTGAAGGCGGTCTTTTTTTTGTTCTATTTCTCTTACTCTTTGGTGGTTTTGCACAAGACATTGAGTATTCCTAGTTTGGAAAAAGGATTAAAGTGGAATTGAATACAATGCACTTATTTGAACTGTTTTAACAGGTACTTACCTTCTTGGAGCAATAATTCGAGTAATTATAAAGATAAGGATACAGAACTGATTTTAATATATTATTTTTGCCGCATGAAAAAGAGATTTCGCATACTAGAGAATATTGAACTTACTTCAGCCGGTGCTAAAGGAGTTGCTGTTGGAAGAACTGAGGAAGGAAAAACCGTGCTTGTTAGTGGCGCCGTCCCTGGCGATGTAGTCAATGCTCAAGTAAAGAAAGCGAAAAGCAAATATATTGAAGCACAGGCTATTGAAATCGTTAAGCCTTCAGCCCATCGTGTTGAACCAAAATGCATTCACTTTGGTGTTTGCGGAGGATGCAAGTGGCAAAGCTTATCCTACGAAAAGCAGTTGCAATTTAAGGAATCAGAAGTGCTCAATAACCTAAGACGGATTGGAGGAATTGAGGGATTTCAGGCAGATCCTATATTAGGAAGTAAAGAAGAATATTACTACCGAAATAAAATGGAATTTTCATTTTCGAATTCCCGTTGGTTAACTAAGGAGGAGGTGAGTTCCAGCGAAGATTTAAGCGATCGCAACGCACTTGGGTTCCATATTCCTGGAATGTGGAGTAAAATTTTAGACCTTAAAGAATGTCATCTCCAACAGGATCCCTCTAACGCGATACGGTTAGCAGTAAAAGAATATGCTTCGTCGAATAATTTAGAATTTTTTGATCTAAGAGAGCAGAAAGGCTTTTTAAGAACCCTTATGCTTAGACAAAACTCAAAAGGAGAGTGGATGGTTCTTTTCCAGCTTTATCAAGAGAATCAAGAGCAAAGAGAGGCTTTATTTGATTATGTTTTAGGGAAATTCCCTGAAATTCATACTTTGCTCTATGCTATCAACTCAAAAGGAAACGACTCCGTTTATGATCTAGATGTACTCACCTACTCAGGACCAGGATATTTGGTTGAGCAAATGGATGGGTTACAATTTAAAATTGGACCAAAGTCTTTTTTTCAAACGAACTACAACCAAGCCTTGGAGCTCTACCGAAAAACATTAGAATTTGCAGATTTGAAAGGCGGAGAAATCGTTTATGATCTTTACACCGGCACAGGAACCATTGCGCAGTACATGGCACGTCATGCTAAGCAGGTGATTGGAATCGAGTCCGTTCCAGAAGCCATTGAGGCAGCAAAAGAGCATGCGAAAATCAACGGTTTAGACAATTGTACTTTTTATGCGGGAGATATGAAAGAGATATTCACCGATGAATTTCTTGAAACCCATCCAAAAGCAGATGTACTTATAACAGATCCTCCAAGAGATGGAATGCATCAAAAAGTTGTGGAGCAGATTTTAAAGCTAGCTCCTAAAAGGATTGTGTATGTCAGTTGTAATTCTGCTACTCAGGCTAGGGATTTGGCTCTTCTCTCTCAAAGCTACAAAGTGTTGAGAGTTCTGTCTGTAGATATGTTTCCTCAAACCCACCATGTCGAGAATATCGCCCTACTAGAACGGGCTTAGGAGTAATTTTTTTTGCTATCTTTAGCAAAAATATATTCATGAAGAAATCCCGTTTGCTTCTTTTTCTTTTTGCTATGCAATTAGGAACAGGACAGTTACTCGCGCAGAGTGATTCTACAAAAGCGAAAGCGGATTCGGTGAAGGCAAAAACCACTGCAACCGAATCTAAAGCAAAATCAAAAGTAAAGCCTTATAAAGAGGTGATTACCAGTAAAGCACAAAGTGATGATGGTGTGATTACCGTTCATAAGATTGAAGACAAATATTTCTTCGAAGTGTCAGATAAAGTGCTTAATAAAGAATTCTTACTGGTTTCAAGGCTTACTAAATCTGCAGCGGGTATGCGTTCCGGAACAATTGGGTACGCAGGAGATCAAATTGCCCAGCATGTGCTTTCTTTTGAAAAAGGACCTGCTGATAAGTTATTTGTTCGCTCCATTTCTTATGCGGACTATGTTTCTGATTCCACTTCTGCTATGTCCAATTCTGTAATGAGGAACAATACGCAGGCAATTGTTCATTCATTCGATATCAAAGCGTACGGCGATAACAAGCGCTCCTATGTAGTTGACATCACCGATTTGGTTAATGCGGATAATGAACTGGTGAGTTTTGCTCCTCAAAGGAAAGATGCTTACAAAGTTGGAGCGTTTCAAAAGGATAAATCATTCATCAATTTCGTACGTTCATTTCCGCGAAATGTGGAAATAAATACCACTAAAACCTTTGCGAGGACAGCTGGGACGCCTAGTCCTGGATCTACGGCCCGTCGTACGGTTGTAAGCGGAAATTATACTGTGGAGATCAATACATCACTTGTATTGCTTCCAGATAACAAGATGCAGGCTCGTTATTTCGATCCTAGGGTAGGGTATTTTACTGTAGGCTATACCGATTTTGACTTAGATCCACAGGGTGTAAAAAGAGTATCATTAGTGAAGCGTTGGAGGTTAGAACCTAAGCCACAAGATCTTGAGAAGTACAAAAAAGGAGAATTGGTAGAACCGGCAAAACCGATTGTATTTTATATTGATCCAGCTACTCCTAAGAAATGGGTTCCGTTTCTAATGGCCGGAGTAAACGACTGGCAGAAAGCTTTCGAGAAAGCTGGGTTTAAAAACGCAATTATTGCTAAAGTACCAGATCCTAAGTTAGATCCAGAATGGAGTTTAGAAGACGCTAGATACTCTGCTATAGTTTACAAGCCTTCTGATGTTCCTAATGCTTCAGGTCCCTCTATTTCGGATCCAAGAACTGGAGAGATTCTTGAAAGCCACATTAATTGGTACCACAATGTAATGTCTCTTCTTAGAAATTGGTATTTTGTTCAAGCTGCTCCAAACGATCCAAGAGCAAGAACCATGCAGTTTGATGACAAGTTAATGGGAGAATTGATTCGTTTTGTTTCAGCGCATGAAGTAGGACACACCTTAGGATTACGACACAATCATGGATCTTCTTCTACCGTACCAACAGAAAAATTACGAGATAGAAAATGGTTAGAGAAGAACGGCCATACACCTTCTATTATGGACTATGCAAGATTCAATTACGTAGCTCAACCTGAAGATAAAGTGGGAGAGCTTGGGATTATGCCTAGAATAGGTGACTACGATGAGTGGGCAATTGAATGGGGATACCGTCGTTTCTATGAGTACTCCTCACCTCAAGAAGAAAAGCCGCACTTGAATAAGTGGGTGATGAAGAAACTACAAAACAATAGATTGTGGTTCGGTACTGAATCCAATCCATTCGATCCGAGATCTCAAAGTGAACAAGTGGGAGACAATGCCATGGCTTCAAGTTATTATGGGATTAAGAACCTTCAACGAATCATGCAGGATATCGAAAAATGGACGCGTACACCTAATGAAGACTATGAAAATTTATCAACAATGTATGATCAGGTGACCGGTCAATTTAACCGCTATTTAGGTCACGTTTCTAAGTATATTGGAGGAGAACTTGAAACCCCGAAAATGGTAGAACAGTCGGGTCCCGTGTACGAGGTAGTTTCTAAGAAAGAACAAAAAGAAGCTCTTAGTTTCTTAAATCAGCAGGTGTTCAAAACTCCAGAATGGTTGCTCAAAAAACAGATTTTTGAATTAACCGATAAAGCACCAGTTTCTGTAGTAGAAAGATTACATTCCACAGTTCTTTCTAGAATTTTAAGCCCAATGGTGCTACAAAAGATGTATCAATCACAATCTTTGGAAACAAATGCCTATAGCGTTGATGAATACATGCAAGATTTAAAGAATTATATTTTTGCGTCTACTTCACCGGACCTTTATCAGCGTAACTTGCAAAGAGCGTATGTAGAAAGTTTAATTAAATTAGTAGACGCAAAACCTGCGACTGCTGCTTCAGTGATCTCGAGAGGTCCAAGCGTTTCATTATCCAAGAATTCAGATGTGTACGCAGTCGTTAGAGGTATTTTGTCCGATGTAGAAGAGTTTTCAGATGAACAATCAGAACTTAGCCGAGACCGAATGACAAAATACCATTTTGAAGATTTGAAATACCGTATAGAGCAGGAATTAGATAAGAACTAAATAGTGATTTTTCAATGAGACTCCCTTTACCCTCCCTTTTACTTTTTTTATTAATATTCCTGGGATGCGCTTCCGATGATGATATTTGTATCAGCGGTGAGGCTACTCCTAGAATTAAAATAAAATTTAAAGAACAAGGAAAGGAACTACAGTTAAGTAGATTAATTTTAGGGGTAGATTACGGCTCAGGGGAAAAAATCATTATCGATCGCCAGCGTGTTGACTCGGTATTGGTTCCGCTTCGCGTTGACGATGCTGCTTATACGGATTTATTTATCCGAACATCAGAAGATGGTCCTAAGAGTCAGGTAAGAATCCAATATACTGGGGAAAGAAGTTACGTTTCCCCAGCTTGTGGAGTGAAGAAAATTTACAAAGAGGTGGCCTCATCACTTGTTGAAAGTGACCCTGTACAAGGAGTAGAACAAACGCAAACAGAAATTAACGATGAATTACCTACGCATCTGTATCTTATTTTTTAGTTTCCTTTTCTTTTCCCCCCTTCAAGCGCAGGAGGATTCAATAAAAAGTAGCAAAATACATATTTCTCAACCCATGATTGGGGTGGATGTGCTTAATGGTGGAATAAGTTTTTTTTCCGACCGTAAAGTGTATCAAGGTTTTGTTTCTGCTAATTTGAAGAAAGATATATATGGAATTGCTGAGCTTGGATACGAATCAAATATTTATGATAAGAACGGCTATGATGCAGAAGCCAAAGGCCTTTTTGCTAAAGTTGGAGGCTATTATATGTTGATGAAAGATAATGAAAATCCACTTAATGGATTTTATGCAGGTCCAAAAATAGGAGGTTCATTTTACCAGCAGACCTACGATCGAATTCCAGTAAGAGGTAGTGAGGGAGGAGATTCGTTTATAAGTCTTGAAACTTCCAACCAATCGAGCTTTTGGTTTGAAGGCCACATTGGAGGCAAAGTTCAATTGTTTCAAAGTCCTTTCTTTATTGACCTAAGTGTTCAACCTCGATACTTGGTTTATACTACTAAGCAAGATTCTGTTGTTCCAATGATTGTACCGGGATTTGGGAAGTCTTCTTCTAAATTCAATGTTGGTTTCGCTTGGAATATTGCACTACTTTTTTAGTTTATTAAATTGTCTTCTCAATAGTAGGGAATGATTCTTATGAGTTTTAAGACTTTTATATATAAAAAGTCCACAAAAAACGCCCTTAAATAGGGCGTTTTTTATTGTATTTAAAGCTTCTTTACGAACTTGCTTCCGCTGTTTGCAGCAAGCGATTTACCACTTCATTTGTTTCTTTTTCAAGGGATTCTAACCCGTTGTTGTTATAAATGATGAAAGACGTTTTACGTACTTTGTCTTTTTCCGGCATTTGTCGGTCCATTACTGATTCCACCTCTCTATAGGTTTTCTCATCGCGGTCCATGACCCTTTTAATTCTAAGATTATCTTCAGCGGTAACAAGAATGCTATAATCACATTCTTTGTCTAGACCCAGTTCAAAAAGTAAAGCGGTTTCTTTAAAGAGAAGTGAATGCTTTTGATTTTTCACCCATGTGTTAAAATCTTCTCGAACTGCTGGGTGGATAATCTGATTCAATTTATCGAGTAAAACAGTATCGTCAAATACTTTAGAACTTATAAATGAAGTATTGTATCTTCCTTGATCATCGTAAGCTTCTGGTCCGAAAAGAGCAATGATTTGATTTTTAATTGCAATACTTTCATTGACCAAATCTTTAGCGCGTTGGTCCGAGCTATAAACTGGATACCCCATTTCTTGTAAAAAAAGTGCAACGGTGCTTTTGCCGGATCCAATGCCGCCCGTTAGTCCAATAATCTTCTTTTCGGGTTCTGGGGACGGGGGCTCCCCCTGTATAGTGTCCATAATAATAGGTTATTTGAGTCCAAAGATAATGATTTTCAAAATTTTAAAAAGAGCATTTTTCTAATATCCAAATACCTCGTTAAAACTATAGGTTTGATCTAATCGAATGCCTTTTTCGGTCTCTTTCAAGGTTGCTAGTTCATGGTAAGCATCATGTTCGAGAAAAAGTAGATAATCATTTTGGATGCATTGCTTAAGAAACTTGTCTTTTTCTTCTAATGTGAGTAAGGGGCGCGTGTCGTATCCCATGACGTATACCAGTGGGATATGACCTACCGTTGGAATAAGATCGGCGGCAAAGACGATCGTCTTCTCTTGGTACTGAAGCACAGGAAGCATTTGCTTTTCCGTATGACCGTCAACGAAAATAATGTCCATTTTTAGATCCGGTGCAAACCCATAATTGCCGTTTTGAGGCAAAGGAAGATATTTCAGTTGGCCGGATTCCTGCAAAGGGAGAATGTTTTCTTTTAAGAAACTTGCTTTCTCTCTAGGATTGGGTTCAGTTGCCCATTTCCAATGGTTTTCATTCGTCCAAAAATGTGCATTAGGGAAATAGGGGCGGTATCCGGTTCTATCGTCGTTCCATTCCACTGCTCCTCCGCAGTGATCGAAATGGAGATGGGTTAAGAAAACATCGGTGATGTCTTCTTTAACGAAACCAAATTTCGCTAAGTTCTTTTCTAAGCTGTCATCTCCGAATAAGGAATAGTGAGAGAAAAATTTATCGTCTTGTTTTTGTCCTAGACCACAATCAATTAAAATCAGCTTCTTTCCGTCTTCAATAAGTAAGGAGCGCATCCCCATTGATATGAGGTTTTTCTCATCTGCTGGGTTGGTTTTTTGCCACAAAGATTTGGGTACGACTCCAAACATGGCTCCACCGTCCAATTTGAAATTTCCACACTGAATAGGATAGAGTTTCATATAAATATCTATTGTTTTGTTATGTGTCTAAGTTAAGTAATTTTCTTTTTTTGAAAGCTTGAATCTTTTTTAAAAAAGAGTGCCTGAGTCTTTGGGAGGATTAATCTTTAAATGTCGGTAGGCTTTTGAGGTCACTTCACGACCTCTGGGTGTACGAATTAAGAATCCCTCTTGAATCAAGAAAGGTTCATAAACTTCTTCTAGAGTTTGTGGGTTTTCTCCAAGAGAGGTCGCAAGAGCAGATATTCCCACCGGCTTTCCCTTAAAATTTTCAATCATAATTCTCATTATGCGGTTGTCCATATCGTCTAAACCGTTCTCATCTACATTGAGGGAGTTTAAAGCGTAAGTAGTGATTTTTATTTCAATTTCTCCGTTTCCTTTGATCTCTGCAAAATCTCTAACTCTTCTTAAAAGGGCATTAGCGATTCTTGGAGTTCCTCTACTTCTTCTTGCTATTTCAATGGCAGCATCTTCGTAAATTTTAATCCCTAATACGCGAGCACTTCTTTGAATAATATGCGAAAGAAGTTCTACGGTGTAATATTCTAGTCTGTTTTGAATGCCAAAGCGCGCAAGCATAGGTTTGGTTAGCATACCGCTTCGAGTAGTAGCACCAATTAAAGTAAAGGGATTGAGTCCAATTTGTACACTACGTGCATTAGGGCCGGTTTCTAACATAATGTCAATTTTGTAATCCTCCATGGCGGAATACAAGTATTCTTCGACCACTGGAGTTAATCGATGAATCTCATCAATAAAAAGAACATCGTTTTCTTCTAAGTTGGTGAGTAGACCAGCAAGACTCCCAGGTTTATCAAGAACAGGACCTGAAGTAATTTTAAGATTGACATTTAGCTCATTAGCAATAATGTGAGCAAGAGTTGTTTTACCCAAACCTGGAGGCCCATGCAAAAGGACATGGTCTAAAGCGGAACCTCTATTTTTGGCAGCTGCAACAAAAACTTCTAGATTCTCTAGTGTTTTGCGTTGTCCTGCAAAGTCATTAAAGCTTTGGGGACGTATGGTTTCCTCCTGTGAAAGTTCTTCTGGGCTGAAGTTTTCTCTATCAGGATGTAAGAATTCAGGCATAGCGCTTAATTTACACCAAATTTAAGTGTTTTTATTAGAATCCTTCGAGAGGTATTAAGGTTTCCTTTAATTAAAAATTTGCCTGGCGGATTTCATTGTCTACTCAGTTCGAAATCATTAATTTTACCTTCATGAAGTTATACGGACCATTTAAGCAAATTGTAACCTTAGAACAGCTGCCTTTAAGAGGAGCGATAGACGATTCTAAATTGGTTATCCATGAAGATTCAGGTGTATTAGTGCATGAGGGCATTATTAAGGCTGTGGGGAGCTATGAGGCACTTAAAGAAGAGGCAGAAGAATTTGAGGAATTTGAAGGTGACTATGTTTTGTTTCCAGGTTTTGTAGATTGTCACACCCATATTTGTTTTGCCGGAAACCGGGCAAACGATTTTGCGATGCGAAACGCGGGTAAATCCTACTTGGATATAGCTGCAGCTGGAGGTGGTATTTGGAGTTCGGTGGAGCATACTCGAGCAGCGACAGAAGAAGTATTATTGGATTCGCTATTGGAGCGAATCGATTATATGGTTCGTTTAGGAATAACAACTATTGAAATTAAATCTGGTTATGGTTTAAGTGAGAGACAGGAACTTAAAATGCTTCGTGTTATTCAAAAAGCGCAAGAGAAAACTTCTGCTACTTTGGTGCCTACTTGTCTCGCCGCACACATGAAACCGAAAGATTTTGAGGAAGATCCCTCTCAAGGAAGAACCTACTTAAATTACGTGCTGCAAGAAGTGTTAACTGAAGTAAAGGAAGAGAATTTAGCACGTCGTGTAGATATATTTATTGAAAAATCAGCGTTTCAACCTGAAGAAAGTCAAATATTCCTAGAGAAAGCTAAAATTTTAGGATTCGATCTTACTGTCCATGCCGATCAATTTACGCCCGGTAGTTCAAGAGTGGCGGTGGATGCTGGTGCTAGATCCGCGGATCATTTAGAAGTAACTGCAGGAAGTGATCTTAAATACTTAGCTGAATCGGATACTGTTGCAGTGGCTTTGCCTGGCGCAAGTATTGGACTTGGGGAGCCTTTTGCTCCTGCAAGGGAACTACTAGATCATGGAGCGATACTAGCTATTGGTAGTGATTGGAATCCTGGTTCCGCGCCCATGGGGAACCTTATTACTCAAGCGAGTATTCTAGCGACTTACCAGAAACTCTCGACTGCAGAGGTTCTTTCCGGTATTACCTATCGTGCGGCTCATGCATTAAATTTTGAAGACAGAGGTCGAGTGTCGGAAGGAATGAAAGCAGACTTTGTCGTTTATTCAACTGACAATTATCAAAACCTTCTTTACAAGCAAGGAGCTCTTGTTCCTGATCAAGTATTCATAAACGGTGAGAAGTACAATGGAAGAGTATAAAGATTGTTGGCAAGGAAGAAACGACGGACAAGAGGCTCTATCTCAAAGGCTTTTCCAAGTTGTAAATTTTGAAGCAAAAGACGAAATGGATTTCGTGATTCATGGTTTTGCTGTAGATGAAGGCGTGCGGAGAAACAAAGGTCGAGTAGGAGCCGCCGAAGCTCCCAATTATATTAGAAGGGCCTTGGCGAATTTTCCGGTTGTTCAAAGTGGATTTAACTTGCATGATTTCGGGAATATTTATTGCAGAGATGCTGATTTAGAATTAGCACAGGCCTCTTTGGCTAAAGCTGTATGTCAAGCGCTTGAAGTGGGTGCTAAATCAGTAGTACTCGGCGGTGGCCATGAGGTTACTTGGGGCCATTACCAAGGCATCCGAATGGCGCATCCTGAGAAAACGATTGGAGTGATAAATTTTGATGCTCATTTTGATAATCGAACCCCTGAGAAAGAGGGCTATGGGACGTCGGGAACCGGATTTTGGCAAATTGCTAAGCAAGATGCTCTGCAAAGTCTTCATATTGGTATTCAACGCAACAGCAATACTTTATCCCTTTTTGATTCGGCCCATCAGTTGGGGATGAAGTACATTTTAGCTGAAGAAATTGATCTAATTAACTTGCCAGATATAAAAACTCAAATTCAAGAGTTTTCTCATTCGGTCGATTTACTTTACTTAACGATCTGCATGGATGTATTTAATGCTTCTATTGCACCCGGGGTATCGGCTTTGGCTTACAATGGAATCATGTCAGATTCTGTTTTTTTAAGACTTCTAAGAACTGTGCTCGATTGTCCAAACCTTGTCGCTCTCGATGTTGCAGAGGTAAATCCACAGTTGGACATACAAGATCGAACCAGTCGCTTAGCCGCAAGTTTGGTGAATGAGTGGTTTATGTCCCTCTAGTTTTTTTGGTCTTTAACAAAAACCCAAGGACGCATAGTCCGTTGGAATTTGTTTAATTTTACATCATGCAAGATACTTTAGAAAGAAAACTAAAAGCTTCCGAGAAGGCTTTTTATAAATGGAAAAAGACGAGTTTTAAAGAGAGACAAAAATTGTTAGCTTCTCTCTCAAAGCTTCTACTGAAAAATAAAGTAGAACTGGCTACTCTGATTACCAAGGAAATGAATAAACCTATTTCTCAATCTATTTCAGAGATTGAGAAATGTGCCGCGATGTGCAAGTACTATGCTGAAATTAAAAACCCACTGTCAATTGAAAAAATAACAACTGAAATGGAAATTTCAGAAGTGAGGCCCGAGCCTATGGGAGTAATTTTGGGCGTGATGCCATGGAATTATCCATTTTGGCAAGTTCTTCGTTTTGCAGTCCCTGCCGTGCTTGCCGGCAATACGGTAGTGGTTAAGCACGCTTCAATTTGCCTAAAATCAGGTCAAAGAATTCAGAAGCTCTTTCAAGAAGCTGGGTTTAAAAAGCAAGTGTTTTCCCATTGGAAGGTTTCTCATAAGGAAGTGGAAGCAATGATAAAGCATCCGATTATCAAAGGCGTGTCGCTTACCGGCAGTGAAAGTGCGGGAAGAGCTATTGCAAAAACAGCAGGTGAACAGCTAAAAAAATGTGTGCTTGAGCTGGGAGGAAGTGATCCTTTTATCGTTTTAGATGATGCCGACTTAAAGCTTGCTGCAAAAGATGCAGCGCAGGCAAGATTGCAGAATTGTGGTCAGACGTGCGTGGCGGCTAAGCGCTTTATCATTCATGAAAAAGTTTATGAGAAGTTCGTAACCTTACTCGTAAAGGAATATTCGCTTTTTGAACCAAGAGATCCTATGGATAGAAATACCCAGCTTAGCAAAATGGCGCGTGAAGATTTAGCTAATGAGTTGGAAAAGCAATACGAAAAAGCGATTGCAAATGGTGCGAAGATATTAACGCCGCTTAAGAAGAAAGGTAAGATGGGCTTTAAGCCAGGTTTAATTCAAGTTAAATCCTCTAATCCGATTCTTGAAGAAGAACTTTTTGGTCCCTTAGGGATGATTTTAAAAGCGAAAAACGATGCAAGTGCGCTAGCTATGGCAAACGATTCACCCTTCGGTTTAGCGGGTGCAGTCTATTCGAAAAGTAAAAAAAGAACGCAGTTCTTTTCAGATGGCTTAGAAGTGGGAAGCGTTGCAATCAATCAAGTTTTTCGTTCCGATTTTAGAATGCCTTTTGGAGGGCGAAAAAACTCAGGGTATGGAGTAGAATTGTCCAAGTATGCACTGGAAGAGTTCAGTGTGAAGAAGTCGGTCGTTGGCCACCTAAAGTAATATTCCATAAAAAGCCCCTTGAGGTCGATTTCAAGGGGCTTACTATTGGAAACTAAATCTTTGTTAAGCGCAGGGTATTGGTTTTACCTCCCTGCTCTGCAGGAGTGGCATTAAGGTTAATTACGAAGTCATGATCTTCTACATAACCTAATTCTTTGGCAAGTCTGTTCACCTCAACAATGGTTTCATCCGTTGCCGTTGAACCGTCATAATAATAAGCTCTTACACCCCATAGTAGATTCAACATAGTGGTTACTCTTTTGTTCGCACTAAAAATGATAATATTAGAGTTAGGACGGTGTGCCGAAATATGGAATGCTGTGTATCCAGAATAGGTTAGCGTAATGATTGCTTCTACTGGAGTTGTTTTCGCAATTCTTACAGCTGCAAGACAAATTCGGTTGGTGATAAAGCGCTCATCAATACAATTGAATTCTTTTTCAATCGGACTTACTTTTGATTGATAAAAATGAGTGTTTTCAATATTTTTGACAATTTTGCTCATGTTTTTTACAACCTCAACAGGATATTTACCTACTGAAGTTTCTCCCGATAACATGACGGCGTCAGCACCATCAAGAACGGAGTTAGCAACATCATTTACCTCTGCACGGGTTGGCGTTAAGCTTGATATCATCGTTTCCATCATCTGGGTTGCAATGATTACTGGTTTTGCAAAACTACGCGCCTTTTCTACTAGAAGTTTTTGAATTGCAGGGACTTCTTCCATGGGTACTTCAACCCCTAAATCTCCTCTAGCAACCATGAGTCCATCACATTCATGCAGAATTTCATCGATGTTCTTTACTCCTTCTGGTTTTTCTATTTTTGCAATGATTGGAGTTTTAATCTGATTCGTTGGATGCTTAGACATCAGTTCTTTTAAGTCACGAATATCTTGGCCGTGACGAACAAATGAAAGTGCTATCCAATCCAGTTCTAAATCTAGCATGAAGTTTGCATCCTGTATATCCTTCTCGGTAAGTGCCGGAAGCGATACATTGGTATTGGGTAGGTTCACTCCTTTCTTGGAGCTTAATGGTCCTCCTTGAATCGTAACTGCTTTAACTGTGTCAATTAGATTGGTTTCAGTTACTTCCAATACCAGTTTCCCATCATCAATAAGAATTCTTTCTCCTACTTTAACATCTTGAGGAAATTGTGAATAGGTCATGTAGACCCTCGTAGAATCTCCTTCAATTTTTTCGTTCGTAAAAGTTAAGACGTCGCCAGGATTTAAGTAAGATCCTTCTTTTACCACTCCTACACGAAGTTTAGGGCCTTGTAAGTCCCCAAGTATACCTACTGAGGTGCCCATTTCTTCATTAAGCTCGCGTATTGTTGTCACATGAGAGCGAACTATGTCATAATCTGCATGTGAGAAATTGATACGGAAAATATCAACTCCTGCCTTGATTAGATCCGCCATGACCTCTCTTTTTGAGGTGGCAGGACCAAGGGTGGCTATAATTTTGGTCTTCTTTAAATGCTTATTCATAATATTGAATTAATTGGTAGAGTTCCTCCTGGGAACTCAATTGAATTTCCTGAAGCGGAAAAACTAGGTTTTCAGGCAGCAAAATTAAGGAAAAATCGGCAAATGAATCCGATGTTTTCAAAATGTAGTCTACATCTTTATGAATTGGTAACAGATAGTTAACACTTTGTTCTTCTGTAAAAAGTTCAGTTACTTCTTTCTTCTTAATACTGTAATGAGATGGGTTGGCAAGGAACTGAAAGCAGGTTTTCGTTTCTTTATGGTACGCTTGAAAACGAGCATGGAAGTAATTGTAATAAGTTCCTGTTATTTCTATATCTGTAATGCGTTCAAATTGAGAACCTGACAAGTGATTCACCTCGAAAAAGAACTCGTGATGAGCTGTTTTTTTAGACAATCGGACCAAGGCAAGAGTTATCTCATCTTCGTAGTCAGCATCAAGAAATAGTTTTTGGTTTTTCAAGAATATTTTCTTTTTTATTTAGTGTATAAAAGGCTCTTTGCGCTGCTTTTTCTTCAGCTTTTTTCTTCGATGCTTCTATGGCATTGCAGATTTTTTCCCCTCCTAAATAGACATAAGATCGGAACTGAAGTGTGCGGTTCGGTAACTCTTCTTGCACGGTTTGATAATGCAATGGTATTTTCCTTTTTTGAGACCATTCAAGTAAAAGCCCTTTATAGCTTACAACTTTATTTTCAAGCTTTTCGATTTCTTTTACTGTCAAAAGCTTTCTTAAGACAATGTTTTGGCAAGCTTGGTAGCCCATGTCCAAATAGATAGCACCTATTAGGGCTTCAAAAAGATTTCCTGCTATGTTTTCACTTAAAGCGGTAGAATTTGAATTTTGAATCAACATCGGTAATCTAAGATCTTCCCCAAGTTTGTTGAGGTTTTTTCGATTAACGATTTTTGATTTCATCTGTGTAAGAAATCCCTCATTTTTCTGTGAATACCTTTCGAAAAGGTAGCAAGAGATGATCGAACCTAAGATCGAATCACCAAGGAATTCTAGGCGCTCAAAATTTTTCGCTGATTTAGAATTTGAGGTCTTTAATGAGAAAGCTTCCTTGTATACCTCTATTTGAGTGGTAGGCTCACCAATTATTTGCGCAATTCGTGCACTAAGAACGAGCTCCTTCTCAGATAATTTTTTTTTTCTTGTACGAAGGAATTTAGAAATGTACTTCTTGAACTCCACGTTTTTAAATTTAGATTTTTGAAAACAATACGCAAGCATTGTGACCTCCAAATCCAAAAGTGTTGCTCATTGCTACATTGACGGTTTTTTCAACTGCATGGTTGAAAGTGAAATTCAATCGAGAATCAATATTCTCATCGTCGGTGAAGTGGTTGATAGTTGGAGGTACAATTCCGTGTATAATAGTGTGAAGCGCAGCTATCGCTTCTATTACACCTGCAGCTCCAAGTAAGTGTCCAGTCATTGACTTGGTGGAGTTAATCTGAATGTCAAACGCGTGCTCACCCAACAACTTGGATATTGCATTAGATTCTGCTATATCTCCTAGTGGAGTCGAAGTTCCATGCATATTAATATGATCTACTTCGTCAGCAGTTACACCTGCGTCTTCAAGACAGTTTTTCATCACTAAGTAAGCCCCTAGGCCTTCCGGATGAGGTGCAGTCATATGGTAAGCATCGGCACTCATGCCGCCACCTTTTAATTCTGCATAGATGGTAGCTCCTCTGCTTACTGCATGTTCATATTCTTCTAAAATAATACATCCAGCCCCTTCTCCTAGAACGAAACCGTCTCGATCTTTATCAAAAGGTCGGGAGGCTGTTAAAGGATCATCGTTGCGTGTGGAGAGTGCCATCATGGCATTAAATCCACCTACACCACTTGCGGTCACGGCAGCTTCAGAACCCCCGCATACGATTACATCTGCCTTTCCTAATTGGATAAGCATTTTTGCATCGATCATAGCATTGGCTGAAGACGCACATGCGGATACTGTAGTATAGTTAGGTCCATGGAAACCGTATTCCATGGATATGTGTCCCGGAGTAATGTCCGCGATCATTTTAGGGATAAAAAACGGATTGAATCGAGGGATGTCTGTATTAGCCCATCCCAAAACTTCGTTTTCGAACGTTTCAAGACCACCAATACCGGATCCCCAAATCACTCCGACTCTGTTTTTGTTTAGTTCGCCATCCATTAATTTTGAATGCTGGACTGCTTCACGAGCCGCTACCATCCCAAGCTGGGTGTTGCGGTCCATTTTTTTAGCCTCCTTCTTCTCAAAATGTTGTAAGGGGTCAAAGTTTTTCACCTCACAGGCAAACTTAGTTTTGAAGTTTGTGGCATCAAAAAGAGTAATTGGAGCAGCTCCGCTCTTACCTAGGGTTAGGCTTTCCCAGTAATCTTTTGCATTTTGACCAATCGGTGTAACTGCGCCAAATCCTGTTACAACTACTCTTTTTAATTCCATAAAGTTCTTATCTAATCGAAATTGATTATTTGTTTACTACTTCTTCAATATAGGCAATTGCATGACCTACTGTAGTAATTTTTTCAGCCTGATCGTCTGGGATCTGGATGTTGAATTCTTTTTCGAACTCCATAATAAGTTCAACAGTATCTAGTGAATCTGCTCCTAAATCGTTGGTGAAGCTAGCTTCTGGAGTTACTTCTGTTTCCTCAACGTCAAGCTTATCCGCGATGATAGCTTTTACTCTTGATGCAATGTCTGACATAATAATAGTATTTTTTAATTATTGTTTAGTTGGTGCAAATATAAAAAAATCTTAATCAATTCTACTTTTTTTGGTATTTTTTGAGGAATTTGGAAGTTATGCGAGTGACCTTTGAATAGGGTCTAATGTAAAATGTTCTATTTGAGTAGATAATTCCTTATTTTTGCCTTTGAAAGTTTGCCTATACTATGATGGATTTTGAAAACGACGATGATGTGTTTACTGGAAAGGAGCACACTCCTTTACGAAAAGATGCATTTGATAAGTCTCCAGAAGAGAAAGTACAAGAGATTGAGACGTATTTTCGAGGAATTATGGAGACTCTTGGACTTGATTTGACGGACGATTCACTTAAGGATTCTCCATCGAGAGTAGCGAAAATGTACGTTCATGAGATATTTGGAGGACTCTTGCCAGAAAACCGTCCAGGGGTCTCTACTTTTAGTAATAAATACAAGTACCGACAAATGCTTGTGGAGAAAGATATTACGGTGTATTCATTTTGTGAGCACCACTTTCTTCCCATCATTGGAAAAGCACATGTAGCTTATATTTCCAATGGAGAAGTGATTGGTCTTTCGAAAATCAATAGAATTGTAGACTATTATGCAAGAAGACCTCAAGTTCAGGAAAGACTTACCATGCAAATAGTTGATGCTTTGAAAGAGGCTTTAGGTACCAAGGATGTGGCTTGTATAATAGATGCAAAGCATCTTTGTGTAAATTGTCGTGGCATTAAGGATACGTCAAGTTCCACCATAACAGCAGAATTAAGTGGTATTTTTAGAACCAATCCTATTTCACGTCAAGAGTTCTTGCATTATGTAGGAATATCAACTAGAATCGATTAAATAAGACTAAATGCAATTGAAAATATACAATTCTCTCAGTGGAGAAAAAGAAGATTTTATTCCCCTAGTGAAAGATCATGTTGGAATGTACGTATGTGGACCTACTGTTTACAGTAATGTTCATATGGGGAATGTAAGAACTTTTCTATCTTTTGATTTTATTTACCGCACCTTAAAACATCTAGGTTACAAAGTTAGGTACGTAAGAAATATTACGGATGCTGGACATTTAACTGATGACGGGACGGTAGAGAACGATCGTTTCGTTCGTCAAAGTCGATTAGAGAAACTAGAGCCAATGGAAATTGTGCAAAAATATACCGTAGATTTCCATAAAGTACTAGATTTATTTAATCTTCAACCTCCTAATATTGAGCCCACAGCTACTGGTCATATTGTTGAGCAATTAGAGCTAACCAAACTTTTGATTGACAAGGGGGTTGCCTATGAAAGTAACGGTTCGGTTTATTTTGATGTCCATGCCTACAATGAGCAAGGTGGGAATTATGGAGAATTGAGCAAGCGGAATATTGAAGAGCTTTTCTCCAATACAAGAGATTTAGACGGCCAAGATGAAAAGAAAAACCCGCAAGATTTTGCGCTTTGGAAAAAGGCTTCGCCAGAACATATTATGAAATGGCCTTCTCCCTGGGGGGAAGGGTTTCCAGGCTGGCATTTGGAATGTACCGCAATGAGCACAAAATACTTGGGTGAACGTTTCGATATTCACGGGGGAGGAATGGATTTGAAATTCCCACACCACGAATGTGAAATTGCTCAAGGAAAAGCGTGTAATGGAGTAAGTCCTGTGAATTATTGGATGCATGCCAATATGCTAACATTAAATTCCCAGAAAATGAGTAAATCAACAGGAAATACTATTCTTCCTATGGAGCTCATTACTGGAGATAATAATTTCTTTGAAAAATCTTTTCATCCAACGGTGGTAAGGTTCTTCTTTTTGCAAGCACACTATAGAAGTGTCGTGGATTTGTCTAATGAAGCTTTGTTGGCAAGTGAGAAGGGGTATCATAGATTAATGGAATCATTAAGTATTCTGGAGCAAATTTCTCCTGCGGAAACTAGCTCTCAAGAGGTGAACGTAAGCGAATGGAAAGCCAAGTGCTATACTGCATTAACTGATGATTTTAATTCTCCCATATTAATCGCAAACCTGTTTGAAATGGTGAAGGTAGTATTTGGACTGAAAGAAGGCAAGTTGCAGATTTCACAAATTGATCTCCAAGAACTACGAGAAACTTTCAATGCGTTGATATTTGATGTGCTGGGTTTAGAATTAATGGAAAGCAGCCATTCCCAACACTTGGATTCCACTTTGCAAGTGCTCATTGAACTTCGAAACCAAGCGCGTAAAGCAAAGAATTTTGAGCTATCAGATCAAATTAGGGACAGACTCCTGCAAGAAGGAATTGAATTAAAAGACGGACGTGAGGGAACGAGCTATCAACTCAACTAATTTTTGAAATAACAACTTTAAAGGGCTTGAGATTTTGTCTCAAGCCCTTTGTTTTGTAAAATATTGATAATTAATAATTAAAGTGTGAATGTTTACTGGTTTTTTTGGAATAATTTTCCAAAAATTCCCCAATTATTTTTTAAATTGCATAGCCAAAATTGAGTGCTTAAGCTAGTGTGAGAATTTTGTAGCATAAACTGTTGAAAATTAATAATCTAACTACTGATTTAATGAAAATTTATTTCAATATTAACTTCAATACAAAAATTGGTGAGCAAGTCCAATTGATGATTATTGAAAAGGAAGACCAAGAAAGGATTTATCCACTTTACTATACCGATAATGGCAACTGGCGATGTGAGGTGGATTATTTTTCCAAGGAATTGCGTTATCGATATATGATTATAGGAGAAAATGGTGAGGTATTGGATCGAGAATTCGCAGACCACCAAATTAGTTTGGTTCATAATTATAGTGAGTACCGTATTTATGATTCGTGGAATCTTAAAAATTTTCCAGAGAATTATCTTAACAACAAAATATTCAAAAACCCCTACCAAAATTTTAAACCACAGAAGGCCAAAATACTTAAGAAGCATACCCATTTGTTTCGTATTGAGGCTCCGCTATACAATTCAGAGCATCAGTTGGTCTTGTTAGGCAATGTGCCTGCTCTGGGGCAGTGGGAGTATTTAAAGACGGTTCCTATGGTCCAAGAAAACCCTGGAATTTGGCAGATTGCTGTCGATATTCCAGAGGATCAATTCATTCAGTATAAATACGGTATAATGAATGTTCTCACGGGGGAAGTTTTTGATGTGGAGTATGGAAAGGACCGTTGGGCACTACCCAATTTAGACCCTAATGTTCTTCAAATTCAAAGTGATCATTATTTTCGATTTAAATCTAATGAACTATATCGCGCTGCGGGAGTTGCAGTACCGGTGTTTTCACTTCGAAGTGAAAACGGGTTTGGAGTTGGTGAATTTCAAGATTTAAAACTCCTCGCGGATTGGTCTAAAAAAGCAGAACTTTCTATTATACAAACTTTGCCTATTAACGACACAACGGCCAACTATTCGTGGACGGACTCTTATCCCTATGCCCCAATTTCCTTGTATGCGCTGCACCCAATTTATTTATCAGTAGAAAGCTTGGATTATAAGCTTTCAAGTGAATTGGAAAAAGAGTATGCTGATAAAAAAGTAGAGCTCAATGCAAGTGAGTCGGTCAATTATGAATCGGTTATTAATAATAAGTGGCGTTTTTTACGCGTGCTGTTCCAAGAAAACAAGACTGATATATTGCAAAGCAAGTCATTTAAAAAATTTATTAAAGAGAATAAGGAGTGGTTACAGCCCTATAGCGCATTTTGCCTTCTGCGAGATAAGTACTCCACTCCCAATTTTGAGCAATGGAAAACTCATCGTAAATACATTCCTGGGAAATTGAATGCTTTTTTCCAGCCGGGAAATAAGTCCTACGACGAAGTGATGCTTCACCAATGGGTTCAATTTGAATTGGACCGTCAATTGAGTGAGGCTATTGACTATGCACATTCATTGAATGTATCAATGAAAGGTGATTTGCCGATTGGTATTTACAGGTATTCGGTGGAAGCTTGGACGGAGCCCGAGCTTTATGGAATGGATTTCCAAGCGGGAGCACCGCCGGATCAATTTACCCAATTGGGGCAAAACTGGGGTTTCCCGACTTATAACTGGGAAGCCATGAAAAGCGATGGATATCGGTGGTGGAAGAGTAGATTTAAAGCTTTAGAGAAGTACTTTGATGCTATGCGTATTGATCACATTCTTGGTTTTTTTAGAATTTGGAGAATTCCCTATTCTGCTACGCAAGGAATCCTAGGTTATTTTTATCCTGCACTTCCAATCACTCAGAAAGAATTACAGGAGAGAGGAATACATTTCGACTTTAATCGTTTTTGTAAACCTCAGATTAATGATCAAGTATTATGGGACTATTTTGGTGAGCAAAAGGAACTAGTACACAATCACTTTATGAACAATCATTTCAATGGAACCTATACTTTGAAAGAAGAATTTTCAACTCAGAGGAAGCTTGTTGACTATTTTGCTCAAAACCCATGGGGCGGGGTAGAGGAAAGATTAATTTCATTGTTAGCAGATGTTCTACTTCTACCTGAAGAAAAAGAAGGTGAGTTAGTCTATCATCCTCGCTTTAACTTGCAGCAAACCTATTCGTTCCGCTTCCTTCCCTACCACGAGCAAAGAGCACTAGATTCATTATATAACGATTATTTTTTCTCGCGCCAGGAGCAACTTTGGTACAGTAGCGCCATGGAAAAACTCCCAGCAATATTGAATTCAACAGAAATGTTAATTTGTGGAGAGGATTTGGGACTGGTGCCTAAATGTGTGCCTCAAGTCATGGATAGATTAGCAATCACTGCTTTAAAGGTGCAGAGAATGCCTTCAGAAGATTTGCTTTGGTATGACCCAAAACAAGTAAGCTATCTTAACGTAGTGACGGCTTCTTCCCACGATAGCTCTACTTTAAGGCAATGGTGGAATGAGAATAGAGATTTGACCCAAAAATATTTTAATGAACAGTTAGGACAATGGGGGACAGCCCCTTATGAGCTAGTCCCTGAACTCGCAGAAATTATTATGTTGCAACACCTCTATAATGAGTCTATGCTTGCCATTTTTCCAATTCAAGAGTTTTTCGCAACAGATTACGCGTTATCCAATCCAAATTTAGAAGAGGAGCGAATTAATGATCCTTCTAATTTTCCTCATTATTGGAAGTACCGTATGCATTTAAACCTTGAAGACCTAGTGAGTCAAAATGATTTTAATAACAAAATAGCTCATTGGGTGGCGGACTCCGGTCGATCAGCGAAATCATAATTGAAGAGCTGTAGGACTAGATAGTTTTTCTTTATTTTTACATGGATTAATAGAAGAAGGGAAATTAAATTTAACTTCTTCTATTTTTTTTTATCCAAACACTAGAGAAAGTTCCCATGCGGTAGTTTCTTGACCATTGTTTAACACCTTATGATATAAATAAAATGAAAAAATTATCTCTGCTTCTTATGCTAGGCCTGTTCTTTTCAGTTCAAGCACAATACTACCCTCAAGGGGGAGGGAACCATCAGTACGAAAGTTCTTGGTACGGTGATGATGATTATTACTTCCCAGATGATTATTACTACGATTATCCAAATGATTATTATGTAGAAGATTACTATCGAAGTTTCTACAATGATTATCGTCGTAGTATTTCGAGAGTGAACTGGAATCGCTTTTTTAGGGATATGAGATTGAATCCATGGCAAGTCCAGATGATTATTGAGCTTAACCACCAGTTTCCGGATTACTATACTTGGAATCAGTATTACCGAAGTAATCCTAATAGATGGTACTATGACCGATTCTACGCTTTAGAAAGGATATTAGGAGCAAGAACGTATGCTATTTACCAAGATCGTTATTATAATGGGTACAGCCCAGTGCGTTACTATATTAGTTATTGGAATAGTATTTACAGACCAAGATACCATAGCTATTATATAGTGCCTCGCTACCGTTCAATAAATATTAATGTGTACAAAGTAAATAAAAGGAATTACCATCGCTCGGTAGGAAAGCAGTACGGTTGGAACCAGCCAAGAAACAGTAACGATTCACGATTCATTAATTCAGCAAGAAACTCTGGAACGCTACGTAATGGAACTGTGTCAAGCAGTACATCAAACGCTAGAAATAACGGGTTTGTGGATCGAAGCAAAGCAAGTGAACAGAGAAACAACGCAGGCTTAAGAAACTCTACAAGTAGAGTACAAGAGTCAGCTCGTTCCTCGGCAACCGATAACCGTGGTTTTCGTTCAACAAATTCAAGCTCGACTACTAGGTCTAGCGTACGAGCTACACCACAAAGCAGCTCGCAAGGAAGATCTTCTTCAACTTCTGGAATGAGACAGAGGACATCCAATAGGAGTACGGAGAGGCGAGTTGCGCCACAGCCTCAGAGGCGAGCAAGTTCATCGAGTGTTCGTAGTCAAGGTTCATCGAGTTCACGTTCTGCAGCAGTAAGTCAAAGATCAACCTCTAGGTCCTCACAAAGTGCTGGAATGAGAGGTTCGAGATAGAACACAAGAAAAGAGTTTGTGTTTAGTCAGAAGATAGGAATTAATTGAAAAATAATTCCTGTCTTTTTTATGATTAAATTTCACAAGGGCTAACATTTTCCCTATTTTTAGCACGAAGCAATATATAGTCTAACAGAATTATTATGAAGATACTCTACGCAATTCAGGGAACAGGGAATGGTCATGTTAGTCGAGCAAGAGAAATCATTCCGATTCTCAAAAAATTCGGTCAGGTAGACTTAGTGCTGAGCGGAACTCAGGCAGAAGTGGGGTTAGAGGAAGAGATTCGCTACCGGCTTCATGGCTTTGGATTTGTTTTTGGCAAGAAAGGAGGTGTGGACCTAGTAAAAACGTGGCAGGAGTTTAATACTGTGGAATTTATAAAAGATGCGAGAGGTCTACCTGTCCATTCTTACGATCTGATCATTAATGATTTTGAACCGGTGACGGCGTGGGCATGTAAGTTAAGAGGGGTTGATTCCGTGTCTCTTTCACATCAATCTTCTTTTGTGTCTAAGAAAACTCCTCGGATTAAGGGTTTTCACTGGGGTAGTCTTATAATGAAGAATTATGCGCCTACTAAGCAACACATAGGGTTTCATTTTAAGCCCTACGATGATTTTATTTATTCGCCAGTCATTCGCTCAGAAATTAGAAACTTAGAATCTCGGGATTTAGGGTATTATACCGTGTATCTTCCCGCGTATAGTGATGAATTTATACTCGAGAAGCTACAGAAGATTCCGCAAGCTAGCTGGAAAGTGTTTTCAAAGCATTCAAAAAACCAATACCGTAAGGGGAACGTTGAGGTTTTCCCAATTGATAATAAAAAATTTTTAGATGCGTTAGCAAGTTGCACAGGTCTTTTGACTGGAGGGGGGTTTGAAGGTCCGGCGGAAGCTCTTTTTCTAAAAAAGAAAGTGTTATGTGTTCCCATGCGGAATCAATATGAGCAATTGTGCAATGCCTATGCAATTGAACTGTTAGGAGCTCCAGTGGTTTGGAATGAAGCTGAGTTTTTAATTAAGGTTGAGCAGTGGGTGAACGCTTCACAACGAATCGAGTTGGATTTTCCTAATCAGACGGAAGAGATAATTAAAAACCTGGTGGAAAAGTATTCAAAAACTTTAACATAATATTATGAAACAGGGGTTTAACTAAAGAGATAAAAAGCAATCCAAAAGATAGAAAAACAAATTATTTACAATTATGAGAAAAGGTTTTATTCTTATAGTATTTCTGTCTTTAGGATCTTATGCCCTAGCGCAAGAAAAAAAGATGCCAAGTAAAATGGATGCAGCACAGCATACGGCGATGATGGAAAAGAAGAAAGCAGAGCGTTATGCGAAAATGCAACAGGAATTAAGCTTGAATTCTGATCAGTTGGAAAAAATTAAGCAGTTTGATTTAGAGCAGAAAAAAGTGCATGCACAAGAAATGAAAAAATTTGCGGAACTACGTAAGCAGCAAAGTGAATTTCGTAAAGCGCAGATGCAGAAGAGAGAAGAAATGATGAAATCTCTTCTTACCTCGGAGCAGTTTTCTAAGCGTGAAGAGCTTAATAAGCAGAAAATGGAATTAAGAAAACAAAAATTCCAAGAAAAAATGCAACGTCATAAGAAATTGGATGGGGTTGGAGGTTACCACAAGAAAAAGGTCCTAAATGAAAAAGCCCCTTTAAAATAAAAGAGTCGGTGAGCACTCATTTAAGTTCATAATTTTATTTTTTTTAATGGTTCGGAGCGGGATTTTATCCCGCTCTTTTTTTTTTACAACAAAAAAAAGCGGTAACTTTATCTACCTTAATTTTTAAATAAAACAAAATATGATTTCTGAAAAAATTGCTCGCATGTTGAACGAGCAAATTACCAAAGAACAATATGCTGCACAGTATTATCTCTCAATGTCTGCATGGTTTCATGCGCGTGACTTGGAAGGGATTGCCAATTATTTCCGTGTGCAAAGTAAGGAAGAATTAATGCATGGAGATAAGATTTTTGATTATTTACTTGATGTAGGTCATCAAGTAGTGATGGGAGCTGTAGGGAAGCCGCCTCATGAATTTGAGAATGAACAAGATGTATTTGAAAAAGCTTTGGAGCATGAAAAACTAGTGACACGCAGTATTTTTGATATTGTAAAAGCTGCAACTGAGGAAGGGGATTTTGCTACTACTTCGTTCTTACAATGGTTCATCAACGAGCAAGTAGAAGAGGAGGCTTCAGCTTCACTTCTAGTTTCTAAAGTTCACCGCGTAAAAGACAACATGTCGGCTTTGTTTCTCTTTGACCAAGAATTAGGTCAAAGAACGTTTGTTGAAGAATAGATAATACCCTAGATAAATGCGCCAGATTTTTACAAGTTAAGAATCTGGCGCTTTGTTTTGTTACTATTTAGAGGTAGATGATTTCAGTTTTAATTACTTTCTCTCCAAAGGATTCCAAAGCAGTCTTGTAGAGGTTTAATTGTTTTTGATGACTCGAAGAGGGTTCCCCTGTTTTAAAGTCAATGATAATTAAGCCCTGATCCGTCTCAATGATCCGGTCTACACGTGCTAGCTGAGGAGTTAGATCATTAAGAAAAATCAACTCTTTTTCGTTTCTAACTCTATTTCCAGGTGCAAAATAGTCGGTATAACGCGTATCATTGACAATACGCCTGATGCGGTCCTCTACCGCTTTACGTTCTTGAAAGGTGAGTGTTCCCTCTAATACGTAGTGGTCAAGGACGGTCGATATATCGTTAGTTGTTGTTATTTTTTCAAGAATTTCGTGTACAAAAATTCCTGTACGAACTTGATCGTTTTTAGATTGGTAGCTCTTAGAGGGTGTAGCAATTTTAACCGCACTGTTTTTTGATCGGTCTTTTTCCTGTCTCGTTAGGAGGATTTGGGTTTGTGAGTCTGTTTTTTTGGTGCTTATTTTTCTAACTATAGCATCGTTCGTGTGGAATAGGTCAAATGATGAGTTTGAGTTAGAGCCCTGCAAGTAAGTTGAAAGACCTGTTATGGTTCCGATTGAAAGGTTTTTTTGTAAGTATAGGAACAGTTGTTCTGTCGGACGAGTTGTAGCTACATAGAATTTACAAAGTTGATCAATGGTTTCTTCGTATTGGTTATGTGCGTTAAACTCATTGGCATGGGGGTCAAATTCTACTAGATCTTTGTTGAATTGTTTTAGGTAAACACTTTTTAGTTCATTTTGCTGATCCAGTTCGTACCAGCTCTTGAATGATATTCTAGAATTGAACATAGGAAGAAGAACGATAGGAAATTCTAAACCCTTGGCGGAATGAATGGTCATCAATCGAATTGCGTCAATGTTTTCACTTCCTTGGACCGCTTGGTTATTTCCGTCTTGCTCCCAATATTCGAGAAACTCATCAATTCCTATACTTTGATTGTAAGAGATTTTGGAAACTTCTTCTAGAAAAGTAAGTATGTAACCTTGCTCTTCATAATTGTGAGAGAATTCTTGTGTGTAATACTCTATATAGGTGTATAGGCTAAGAGAACTTAAACCGGAGGCTTGCAGTTTTAATTGGTAATGGGATTCAATGTAAGGTTCCACTTCAATATCCGGTAGATTGACCAAAGTATGCATTTCACTACTGAAATCTTGGATTCTAATACGCCCCAATAAATTCAGAAAATAAAGACATTTTACTAAATGTTGTTTTTGAGAAGGTTTGTTTTGAAAAGACAAAAATTCAATAATTGCTTGTAGGGTGAGTGAGCTTCCTAATGTTAGGCCTTTTTCAGAAAGTGTTTTAATTGGGGTAGGATTTCCGTTGTAATCGACCTGCAATAATCCGAGCGATTTTGCGAAGAAGGCAATTTGATTGTTTTGACTACATAAAATAGTTATATCAGAAAAGGAGTATCCATTATTAAGGCACTCTTGAATATCGGCTTGCATTCGTAGAACCGTCTCTTCTTGATAGTCCGGGTTATTGGTTGTATCTGAAATTTGGATTTTTACTCGGCCTAAAGCCTCTCTATGGGAGTTCTGAGATGCTTTCGCTCCAAAAAGCTTTTGATGTTCACTGCTAAGATCTTTGGAAAGAAATCTATAGAGCTCATTATTAAAGCTAATTATGTTCTTGGCACTTCTGTAATTGGTGTCTAGAGCGATTTCTTTTACAGGGATTTCTTCTTCATTAGTGGAATTTAAGATTTCAAACATAAGGCTACTGTCTCCACCTCGAAAACGGTAAATACTTTGCTTGGGATCCCCTACTAGGGTAAAGCTTTTCCCCTGCGTATGAATCGCATCCAAGCGGAGCGGGTCTAGATTAGTCCACTGCAATCTAGATGTGTCTTGGAATTCATCTAGAAAATAGTGGAAGTAACGAGTTCCAATTTTCTCATAGATAAATTGAGAGGGTTCATTTTTTAGGTGCTTTTCAATCATAAGATTGAATTTGGAAAGCAATACCAGGTCGTTTTCTTTTTCAATCTGTGCCAATAAATCACGAACTTCACTGTTCACAGTTAATGAAAGTAAAGCAGGACGTATTAATTCTAATTTCTTTTCCTCAGCATAATGTTTGAAAATTTGCGATCGGTTAAAGATTAAAGTGTCGATAATCTCGAATACAGCAGAGGGGTTTTGGGATTCTTTTGAAGGACCTTTTCGAAAATTAGCCTCTTTATTTTCTTCTCCATCAAATTTCGGAAGCTTGATTTTTTTTTCGTTTAATTGCTTCGGTAGTTTGACAAGAAAGAAATCCCCGATCCCGCTTTGAGATTTACCGAAAAAGTCCCCGGAATCTAAGTTGCTTTGGGTGATTAATTCAGCAGATTCTTTTGCTAGGCGTCTCGTTTCGGTTCTGTGCCATGCTAGTTTTTCATTAAGCTCCGTGTTGATCTTTTGGTAGTTCTCCCAATTCAGATCTTTGTTTCGTTCTAGTTCAGGTGCGTGCGTATCGCTAATAAAAGTATTAGCATCCGTTAGAATCGTTCTTTTTAGGTCTGGTTTTGAATCTTCTTGTAAATGGTTGTGGATGTAATTGAGAATTTGTTTTGAGAAAATGGAATCATCTGCAATTTGCTCGAGCATTAAGTCAACGGCTTGCCTAATGAAGGGTTCACTTTTAATCTCAATAGAAAACTGGTGGGCTAGTCCCATTTCATAGGAGAAACTTCTAATGAGTCGAGAATTGAATTTGTCAATTGTAGAAATGCTTAGTGAAGAATAATTATGCAGAATGTGGTCAAGGAGTTTTTGACTTCTGTTTTTAAGTTCTGCGAGAGAGACTTTAATTTTGTTGTTTTCTAGTTCCTTCTGTAAAGATTGGAGTTCTGGATTCTGTTCATAATTCTCCGATGTGAAACGGGTGAGCCAATTGATAAGCCTTTCTTTCATTTCATTGGCTGCTTTATTAGTGAATGTAAGAGCCAGAATATGATTTATGGTAGAGTGCGCGTTAGCCTCTTTAAGGCATAGCATTAAAATTTGCTGTACCAATTTGTACGTTTTTCCTGATCCTGCAGAGGCAGTAATAACTGTGTATGGAGAGTTTAGTGAAGGTTTCATGTAGAGGCAATTTAATGATTTTCTTCCAATTATTCATGAAAGAATTCGCAGCTAGAGAAATAATTAAAAGAATAAAATTTTGTCATTTGAAGAAATAGTATTATTTTTGCAATCCAAAATGAGATGTAAACTATGCTAATTATTCCAGTAAAAGACGGAGAGTCTATTGATAGAGCTCTAAAGAGATACAAAAGAAAATTTGATAAGACAGGAGTTGTTCGTTCGCTAAGATCGAGACAGCAGTTTGTTAAGCCGTCTGTAACGAAAAGAAGTAAAGTAGCGAAAGCTGCCTACAAACAGAGAGAATTAAGTAGAGAAGAGCAAGCTTAAGCAGCTTTTCTTTCATCCATTTTAAAAATCACTTTCTAAATAGTATATTTGGAAAGTGATTTTTTTATTTAATGCTGGATAAGTTCCTTGAATATTTACATATAGAAAAGCGGTACTCAATTAATACAATTAAGGGGTATCGCAGAGATATTGAAGACTTTAGTGAGTATATTAGCAGTTCCGGTAGTCGTTTAACTCTTCTTGAGGCGAACAAGAAGTTAGTGAGAGGTTTTATGGTGTTTCTTTCGGAGAAACAGCTCTCTAAGCGAACTATAAATCGGAAACTATCTTCTCTTCGAAGTTTTTACCAGTTTCTCCTAAAAATTGGTGAAATGCAAGTGTCGCCATTGGAAACAATTGACAGTTTAAAGCAATACCCACCCAAACAGATTCCTCTTTCTTTGGATGAGTCTCAACTTCTTTTAGAAGTTCTAAGTGATCCCAAAACGGATCCATTAGAACGTATGATTATTGAAGTGCTTTATCAAACAGGGATGAGGCGCGCGGAATTATGCAGCTTAAGGATACAAGATGTTGATTTTTCCAAGCAGGAGTTTCGTATTACAGGAAAGGGAAATAAACAGCGAATTGTGCCGTTCTCAGCTTCGCTCTCATCGCAACTCTTTTCGCTAATAAGTTCTAGATCGAGTGCAGGGCTGGAGGAGTTTTATTTTCTAAATGATAAAGGAAAAAAACTCAATGAAAAATTTGTTTATTCTACCGTAAAAAAGTACCTTAGTCTTGTTACTAGCAAAGAGAAAAGAAGCCCTCATATTCTAAGACATAGTTTCGCGACGCACGTCTTAGGGAATGGGGCTGAAATATCTAAAGTAAAAGCCTTACTTGGGCATTCGAGTTTAGCCAGTACTCAGGTGTACACTGATTCCGATATAGAATCACTAAAGAAGGCTTATAAAACCTCACACCCAAGAGCGAGGAAAGAGCAGTAAAAGTATGTTTAATTTTAAATGAATTTTTAAATTATGAAAATTTCCGTTCAAGCAATGGGGCTTACCCCTCACCAACCGTTAGAAGATCATATTGATAAAAAGTTAGGTAAACTAAGTACATTTTACGATAAAATTATTGAGTGTCAAGTTTACCTGAAAGTAGAAAATACGAGTGAAAAAGAAAACAAGACGACTGAAATTCGATTGGTGGTTCCTGGCGACGATATCGTTGTTAAGAAAACAGCAATCAGTTTTGAAGAAAGTTTAGACTTGTGCGCGGAGACTGCTAAGAAGTTGCTAATCAAGAAAAAGGAAATGGCTTAATTATTTTTTTTAAAAAAATCAACAAATTATTTGCAGATTTCAAAAAAACAATCCTATATTTGCACTCGCAAAAAGAGAAAACGTTCTTTTGAAATTTTGCCTCCATAGCTCAGTTGGCCAGAGCACGTGATTTGTAATCTCGGGGTCGTGGGTTCGAATCCCTCTGGAGGCTCGCAATTAAAAAATACTGGGGAGATTCCAGAGCGGTCAAATGGGACTGACTGTAACTCAGTTGCTTCGGCTTCGCAGGTTCGAATCCTGCTCTCCCCACATTTTTTTATTTAAAATATTTGTGGATTTCAAAAAATAAAGTAAATTTGCACACCGTTTACCAACAACCATGCGGAAGTAGCTCAGTTGGTAGAGCGTCAGCCTTCCAAGCTGAATGTCGCGGGTTCGACCCCCGTCTTCCGCTCTAAAAAAATCACACCAAGCGGTTGTGATTTTTTTTTTAAATCTTGCCGACGTAGCTCAGGGGTAGAGCGTTTCCTTGGTAAGGAAGAGGTCGTGAGTTCAAATCTCATCGTTGGCTCAAAAGAGTGTAAAAGTCCTGAACCGTTCAGGACTTTTCATTTACAGTGCATGAGGCTATCTGTGTTTCTATGTAATGAATTATGATTTACATTTTTCTAGAAAAGAAAAAAATTGTAATTTTATAGTCTCGTTATCGAGATCAGAAATTCGGATGCAACTTACTGAAAGTGATATTGAAACTATTTTTTATTAAAATGATTTTAATATTTAAAAAATCATTATATTTGCAGACCGAAATTTAAAAAATTAATTAAATAAAATAATTTAAATCATGGCAAAGGAAACGTTTAATCGTAACAAACCGCACTTAAACATTGGTACTATCGGTCACGTTGACCACGGTAAGACTACCTTAACTGCTGCTATCTCTAAAGTTTTATCAGATAAGGGTTTAGCTGACAAAAGAGACTTCAGTGCAATTGACTCTGCTCCAGAGGAAAAAGAAAGAGGTATTACTATTAACACCTCACACATTGAATATGAAACTGAAACAAGACACTACGCTCACGTAGACTGTCCTGGTCACGCCGACTATGTGAAAAACATGGTAACTGGTGCTGCACAAATGGACGGAGCTATCCTAGTATGTGCTGCGACTGACGGTCCAATGCCACAAACAAGAGAGCACATCCTTCTATGTCGTCAGGTAAACGTACCTAAAGTTGTTGTATTCATGAACAAAGTAGACATGGTAGATGATGCAGAACTTTTAGAACTAGTTGAACTAGAACTTAGAGATCTTCTTTCTTCTTATGAATACGATGGTGATAATACACCGGTAATTCAAGGATCTGCTTTAGGAGCACTTAACGGTGAAGCTAAGTGGGTTGCAACAGTTGAAGAACTTATGGATGCTGTTGATACATGGATTGAACTTCCAACAAGAGAGCAAGATAAGCCATTCCTAATGCCTATCGAAGACGTATTCTCTATTACTGGTAGAGGTACTGTTGCTACTGGTAGAATCGAGGCTGGAGTTATTAACTCTGGTGAACCTGTAGACATCGTAGGTATGGGTGATGAAAAACTTACTTCTACTGTAACAGGTGTTGAGATGTTTAGAAAAATTCTTGACAGGGGAGAAGCTGGTGACAACGTAGGATTACTTCTTAGAGGTATTGAAAAAACCGACATCAAGAGAGGTATGGTTATCGCTAAGCAAGGATCTGTAACTCCACACAAAAAATTCAAAGCTGAGGTTTATATCCTTTCTAAAGAAGAAGGTGGACGTCACACTCCATTCCACAACAAGTACCGTCCTCAGTTCTACGTTAGAACTACTGACGTTACAGGTGAAATTTTCTTACCAGAAGGTGTTGAAATGGTAATGCCAGGAGATAACCTTACTATTACTGTAGAACTTCTTCAACCAATTGCACTTAACGTAGGTCTACGTTTCGCAATTAGAGAAGGTGGTAGAACAGTAGGTGCTGGTCAGGTAACTGAAATTATCGACTAATTCTAGTCAATTAATAAACAAAGTTCCGTAAGGCTCTTACGGAACTTTTTCTACGGGCATCGTCCAATGGTAGGATACCGGTCTCCAAAACCGTTGATCAGGGTTCGAATCCTTGTGCCCGTGCAATAAAGAATTATGAGTTCATTAGTAAATTTTATCAAAGGCTCTTATCACGAGTTCAAAAATAAGGTCGAGTGGCCAAAATGGCCAGAGTTGCAGTCTTCGACGATTGCGATCACTATTGGTACTGTGATTCTTGCGATCTTTTTATTTGGAGTTGACACTCTTTTCAGTGAATTTATTCAAAATGCACTGACTTTATTAGTTGACTTATTTAACTAGAAACAATTGATGATGAGTGATTTGAAGTGGTATGTTTTAAAAGCGATTTCCGGACAGGAGAATAAGGTGAAGACCTATATCGAGAATGAAATTCAAAGATTAGGTTATGAAGCGTATGTTACTCAAGTAGTAATTCCTATGGAAAAAGTAATTCAGTTAAAAAACGGAAAGAAAGTTCCTAAAGAAAGGCCTTATTATCCTGGTTATTTGATGATCGAGGCTAACTTAATGGGGGAAGTTCCACACGTCATTAAGAATATTCCGGGTGTGATTTCATTTCTTAGTTTGACCAAAGGTGGTGATCCAGTTCCTATGAGAAAGATAGAAGTGGATCGAATGCTTGGTCGCATGGATGAATTAGCTGAATTCGCTACAGATATGGTTATTCCTTATGTGGTTGGAGAAAGTGTCAAGGTGATTGACGGTCCATTCAATGGATTTAACGGAACTGTAGAAAAGATTCTGGAAGATAAAAAGAAGTTGGAAGTTTCAGTGATGATCTTTGGTCGTAGAACTCCAATGGAACTTAATTTTATGCAAGTTGAGAAGGTTTAAGATCTTTGCATATAGATTAACCTACAATATAAAGAGCTGCTTTAAGTAATTAAAGTAGCTTTTTTTTTGGTGATAGATACAACTTGGTTTCGTTGTAGCAATCGAAATATATTGTATCTTTTAATTAGCATTGATTAGATCTAAAAATTCGTTCAATTAGTTACTATATATATAATTTGTGCTTGGATTTCATTTTCTAGGATGTCGATCTTAAATCGTGTTAGATTTACTCATAGTTTTTAGTTCGCTCAGTAGTGAGTTTTTTTTTACAATCTTTTTGAAAATAAGTAGTTTATCTGTTTGTCAGTTGGAAAAATATTTATAATTTTGCAGTCCGAAATACCATCTTGTAATGTGAGATAACCAAGTGGTAGAATAAATAATGCTTCCAAACTCATTAATTATTCAAATTTAAAAAACAAAAAATGGCTAAAAAAGTCTTTAAAATGGTAAAACTTCAGGTGAAAGGTGGCGCTGCCAACCCTTCTCCACCAGTAGGTCCAGCTTTGGGTTCTGCGGGTGTGAACATCATGGAGTTTTGTAAACAATTTAACGGAAGAACGCAAGACAAGCCAGGGCAAGTTTTACCTGTAGTTATTACAGTGTACGAGGACAAATCATTTGACTTTGTTATTAAAACTCCACCTGCTGCTGTGCAACTTCTTGAAGCTGCTAAATTGAAAAGTGGTTCAGGAGAACCTAACCGTAATAAGGTAGGTGCTATATCTTGGGATCAAGTGAAGAAAATCGCTGAAGACAAGATGACTGACCTTAACTGCTTTACGATGGATTCTGCACTAACTATGGTAGCAGGAACAGCGAGATCTATGGGAATTCGTATAACTGGTACTAAACCTACTAACGCGTAATTGGTATTGAAATGGCAAAATTAACGAAGAAACAGAAAGACGCTTTAAGCAAAGTAGAAAAAGGAAAGTTTTATTCTCTAGAAGAAGCATCAGCTTTAGTTAAGGAAGTAAATACTGCTAAGTTTGACGCTTCTGTAGATATTGCAGTTCGTTTAGGAGTAGATCCAAGAAAAGCGAATCAGATGGTAAGAGGAGTAGTTTCCCTTCCACATGGAACAGGTAAAGACGTTAAAGTTCTTGCATTAGTTACTCCTGATAAAGAAGCGGAAGCTAAAGAGGCAGGTGCAGATTATGTTGGACTTGACGAGTACTTAGATAAAATTAAAAGTGGATGGACCGATGTAGATGTCATTGTAACCATGCCAGCTGTAATGGGTAAATTAGGTCCTTTAGGTCGTATTTTGGGACCAAGAGGTTTAATGCCTAACCCTAAATCAGGAACTGTTACTATGGAAGTAGGTAAGGCAGTAACTGAAGTGAAAGCAGGTAAAATTGACTTCAAGGTTGATAAGTACGGTATTATCCACGCTGCAATTGGTAAAGTTTCCTTTGATGCAAATAAAATTCAAGAGAATGCTCAAGAATTGATGCAGACTTTAATGAAACTGAAGCCAACTGCTGCTAAGGGAACTTATGTGAGAAGTATTTACCTATCCTCTACTATGAGCCCGGGTATTGCAATTGATTCAAAATCTGTAAACTAAAATCTAAGGACATGACTAAAGAAGATAAAGTACTTGTAATTCAAGAGATAAAAGACCTTCTTCAAGATGCGAAAGTAGTTTACGTAGCAGATCTTGAAGGATTGAATGCACAGAAGTCCTCAGATTTCAGAAGACAAGCATTTAAGAATAACATTAAAGTAAAAGTGGTTAAAAATACGCTTTTACAAAAAGCAATGGAGCAATTGGACACTGATTTTTCAGAGATGTTTGTGTCCTTCAAAGGAAACTCAGCATTAATGATTGCTGAAACCCCAAATGCACCAGCGAAATTAATCAAAGACTTCAGAAAGAAGGAAGAGAAACCAGCACTTAAATCTGCTTATTTAGATGAAACAATCTATGTTGGAGATAACAACCTGGAAACTCTTGCTAACATCAAGTCGAAAGAAGAGATGCTTGGAGAAATCATCGGTCTTCTTCAATCTCCTATTCAACGTTTGGTATCTGCTCTTCAGAACAAACCAGAAAGAGAAGCGAAAGAAGAAGTTGCAGAACCAGCTGCAGAAGCTACAGAAGCTCCTGCTGCAGAGGCAACTACCGAAGAAACTCCAGAAGCTCCTTCTGCTGAATAAAACACACTCAAAAATTTATAATCGTTCAACAACAAAAACATTATTACAATGTCAGATTTAAAAAACTTAGCGGAAACGCTTGTAAACTTAACAGTTAAAGAAGTTAATGAATTAGCAACTATCCTTAAAGACGAGTACGGAATTGAACCAGCTGCTGCTGCAGTAGTGGTATCCGGAGGTGCTGGAGGAGGTGAAGCTGCAGAAGAAAAAACAGAATTCGATGTAATTCTTAAAGCTGCTGGAGCTTCTAAACTTGCTGTAGTTAAATTAGTAAAAGATTTAACAGGTGCAGGTCTTAAAGATGCTAAAGATATGGTAGACGGTGCTCCAACTGCAATTAAGGAAGGAGTATCTAAAGATGAAGCAGAAGCTCTTAAGAAACAACTTGAAGAAGCTGGAGCTGAAGTAGAATTGAAATAATTCTTATTCCATCTTAAAATTAATAATCGCGGTACTTCGGTACTGCGATTTTTTTATTTCCGAGTTGTTGCAAAGCCGTAGAGAAATGAGCCAGAAATCTCACTTGCAATTTCAGTTGGAGTTTTCGTGGTATTGGTCATCCAATGAGGTATCTGCTCAAGGATTTCTAACAGGAGTTGAGCAAAATAATGGGGAGGGAAGAATTCTGGCAGTATGGTTTTGGGTACAAACTCATTTACTAGATCTTGTAGAAAAAATAAATAATCGTTGTAGATCTGCTGAGTTTCTGCTCTTTCAACACGGTTCAATCTAGACCAATATTTCTGATAAATTCGAAACTCATAACGATGTTCCATTGAATTAACAATATGGAATTCGATGAAGCGTTCAAACCTATTTATAGGGTCTCCTTCCATATTCTTTAGTTCTAAGAGCTGGTTTCTTAATCGACTAGAAACTTTCTGGCAAATCCAAAGCAGAATGTCTTTCTTTGAAGTGATATGATTGTATAAAGAAGCAGGTTTAATCCCGACCTCTTCAGCGATATCTTGCATCGAAGTTTCATTGTAACCGTTCTTAGCAAAGAGTATGAGACTCTTTTCCAGAATGGTTTCCTGTTTGGATGTTAGGTTTGCTTTCATTACTGTCTTGCATAGCCGTTTCTTAACCGATCACTTAATCCTGCGGCAATTTCATCGAAATTAAATGGTTTGTATTGTGCATCAAGCATTAGTGGCATTTCGTTCGCAATGAGCATAATCACAATGGAGAAAAAATTCGGATTAAAAGAATTGGCCTTATTCTCCTCAGGGATGAGCTTCATAGCAATTTCATTGAAGTTATTAATGTACTTCTCCATTAATATCGAATATTTATTTCCATTATGAGCGTCGGCTATTCGCCAATACCGAAGTGCGGTTTGAAAATAAGCAAAGTTATTGTAGATCAGCTCTAAATGCTGTGACAAAAGTCTATTGAATCCTTCTAATGGCGGAGATGTGTCTTTTTGAGAGTCGGAGTAAATTCGTTCAAAATCCGTATATAGTACTTCACATAACAAAACAAGTATTTCCTCCTTATTTGCAAAAAAGTTATAAATGGCAGGTGCTGTTACTCCTAGCTTTTTCGCTAAATCTCGCATAGTGGTCTCTTTAAACCCTTTTTGGCTAAAGAGTTTAACGGCGACTTTGAGAATTTGACTTTTTTTCTTATCCTGCAGTACTGGCACGTTAAATGAGTAAGTGTTAAACTCTACCAAAGTTAGAATTTTTTTAGACATAATTTTGCAAACGAACAATCGTTAACCAATTTTTTAGGTAACCTTTTGTAAAAACTGCCTTGCAGGTGTATAGTAACATGATTTTCAGTGTAGTTTTTTTCTGAAATAATTTATGCAAATAGAAAATTTAGTATATTTGCAATAGCAATTGTTCCAAATGGACACTTGCACGAATGATGAAAAAAATAGGAAATTCTGCAAAGGGTTTCCTTTTTTTATTCCAATTGATTTGTATGAAAGCTTCTCAGCTGATGTTGTTCATACTTTGGAAGTTATATAAAATATTTCTTATATTTGCAGTCCTTTTGAAGTTATCCGTTGTTCCAAAAGATTTAATAATTCTAAATGAAGTGCTCTCTTTTACGTTTGTAGAAGGGATATTCGTGTATTAAGTCAACTGACTATTGGATATATTCTTAAGAAAGTAAAAAATATTTTGCACTACTCCGTGAAAAGATATACCGGCGTTGCAGTAAGAATTCAAGAAAGATTAGGGTCTAATCACTTATTGTAACGGATAACTTAAGTCCTTTCTCTTTCTAATTTTTTAATATTTTTTGTAAATCAAAATATTTTTTAACCCTCTTTTAAATTACTTTATGAGTAAATCAAAAGCCGTAAAAAGCACTGAGAACACTCTTGCAAATGAAAGAGTGAATTTTACTTCAGCGAAAGGTAAAATTGTAACTCCTGACTTTCTAGATGTGCAGCTTGCTTCTTTCAAGGATTTTTTTCAGCTGGACACTCTACCTGAGGACAGATTGAATGAAGGTCTTTACAAGACATTCCAAGAAAACTTCCCAATTACCGATTCTCGGAACCAATTCGTTTTAGAGTTTTTGGATTATCTAGTAGATTCTCCAAGGTATTCTATTGACGAATGTGTTGAGCGTGGACTGACCTATTCTGTACCACTCAAAGCTCGTTTGAAATTGTATTGTACCGATCCAGAGCACGAAGATTTCCAAACCGTTATCCAAGATGTGTATTTAGGTCCAGTGCCTTACATGACCCCTTCAGGATCTTTTATTATCAATGGAGCTGAGCGTGTTATTGTTACACAGCTTCACCGTTCCCCTGGTGTGTTCTTTGGACAAACCTATCATGCGAATGGTACTAAACTTTACTATTCTAGAATTATTCCATTCAAAGGTTCTTGGATGGAGTTTACTACGGATATCAATAACGTAATGTATGCGTATATTGACCGTAAGAAAAAATTACCATTAACTACCTTACTTCGTGCCATTGGTTATGAGTCCGATAAAGATATTCTTCAGATTTTTGATCTAGCTGAAGAGGTAAAAGTAAGCAAGGCAGCACTTAAAAAAGTAGAAGGTAGAACTCTTGCCGCTCGTGTACTTAATACATGGTTTGAAGACTTTGTTGATGAAGATACGGGAGAGGTGGTTTCAATTGAAAGAAATGAAATTATTCTTGAGAGAGAAACCGTATTAGAGAAAGAACATATTGATATTATTCTTGAAGCTGGGGTTAAAACGATACTAGTTCATAAAGAAAATTCGAATGAGTTTTCTATTATTCAGAATACACTTCAGAAAGACCCTACAAACTCTGAGAAGGAAGCGGTAGAATATATTTATCGTCAACTTCGTAATGCAGAACCGCCAGATGAGGAAACGGCTCGTGGAATTATAGAGAAACTTTTCTTCTCTGAGCAGCGTTATTCTCTTGGTGAAGTAGGACGTTATCGTTTGAATAAAAAATTAAACCTTAATATTTCTGAAGACACAGAAGTATTAACGCGTGAAGATATCATCGCAATTGTTCGTCACTTGATTGAACTAGCTAACTCTAAAACAGAAGTAGACGATATCGACCACTTATCTAACCGTCGTATCAAGACGGTTGGTGAACAGCTTGCAGGACAGTTCGGGGTTGGATTATCCCGTATTGCAAGAACCATTCGTGAGCGTATGAATGTTCGTGACAACGAAATTTTTACACCTGTAGATTTGGTTAACGCCAAAACATTAACCTCTGTAATTAACTCTTTCTTCGGAACCAACCAGCTTTCTCAGTTCATGGACCAAACCAATCCACTTTCTGAGATTACGCACAAGAGAAGACTTTCGGCTTTAGGGCCTGGTGGTCTTTCAAGAGAAAGAGCCGGGTTTGAGGTTCGTGACGTTCACCATACCCACTACGGAAGAATTTGTCCAATTGAAACTCCAGAAGGACCAAACATCGGTTTGATCTCTTCTTTAGGTATCTATGCTAAGATCAATTCACTAGGGTTTATTGAAACACCTTACCGTAAAGTAGAAGGGGGTAAAGTAGACTTGAAAAGCGAACCGATCTATTTAAATGCTGAGGATGAAGAAGACAAAGTGATTGCTCAGGCTAATGTTGACCTTAAAGAGGATGGGACGTTAGATACAGATCGTGTAATCGCTCGTTTGGATGGAGATTATCCTGTAGTTGAACCTAATGAAGTACACTTAATTGATGTAGCTCCAAACCAGATTTCTGGTATTTCTGCATCACTTATTCCTTTCCTTGAGCACGATGATGCGAACCGTGCCTTAATGGGATCGAATATGATGCGTCAAGCCGTTCCATTATTAAGACCAGAAGCTCCTGTAGTAGGTACAGGTTTAGAGAAGCAAGTAGCTAAAGATTCTCGCATTTTGATTAATGCAGAAGGAACTGGTGTTGTTGAATACGTTGATGCTGATAAGATCATTATTCGCTACGATCGTAGTGAAAATGAAGATCTAGTTAGCTTCGATTCTGCAACTAAAACTTACAACTTAACGAAGTTTAGAAAAACCAACCAGAGTACAACCATTACTTTAAGACCAAACGTTCGCGTAGGTGATAAAGTAGAAAAAGGACAAGTTCTTTGCGATGGGTATGCGACCGAAAACGGTGAACTTGCTTTAGGACGTAACTTGACTGTAGCTTTCATGCCATGGAAAGGATACAACTTCGAGGATGCTATTGTGATTAATGAAAAAGTGGTTCGTGAGGACTGGTTTACTTCAATTCACGTTGATGAGTATACTTTAGAAGTGAGAGATACCAAACTTGGAATGGAAGAATTGACTGCGGATATTCCTAACGTATCTGAGGAGGCTACTAAAGATCTTGATGAGAACGGTATGATCCGTATTGGAGCTGAGGTGAAGCCTGGAGATATTATGATTGGGAAGATTACGCCAAAAGGAGAGTCTGATCCAACACCAGAAGAAAAACTTTTACGTGCGATTTTTGGTGATAAAGCAGGTGACGTTAAAGACGCTTCCTTAAAAGCTGATTCTTCTTTAAGAGGAGTAGTTATTAATAAGAAACTTTTCTCACGTAATATTAAAGATAAGAAGAAAAGAGCGGAAGAGAAACTCAAGCTTCAAGAGATTGAAAATAGCTACAAAGAAAAATTTGATGAGCTTAGAAATACGCTTATTGAAAAATTAGCTACTCTAGTTAATGGAAAAACTTCTCAGGGAGTGAATAACGACCTAAGTGAGGAGATTATCTCAAAAGGAGTTAAATTCACTACAAAACTTCTACAAAGTGTTGAGGATTATGTGAACGTTAGCGGAGCTGATTGGACGGTTGATCAAGACAAAAATGAACTCATTAAGCAGCTTATTCATAACTATAAGATTAAGTTTAATGATATCACTGGGATAAAGAATCGTGAGAAGTTTGCGATTTCTATTGGAGATGAACTTCCTGCAGGAATCATGAAATTGGCTAAAGTATATATTGCCAAGAAGAGAAAACTCAACGTTGGGGACAAAATGGCTGGTCGTCACGGAAATAAAGGTATTGTCTCTCGAATTGTAAGAGAGGAAGATATGCCTTTCCTTGAAGACGGTACACCAGTTGACATTGTTCTTAACCCACTTGGGGTACCTTCACGTATGAATATTGGACAGATTTACGAAACTGTTCTAGGATGGGCAGGTAAAAAATTAGGACTTAAGTTTGCAACTCCAATTTTCGATGGGGCATCCCTAGAAGACATTACGGAGTACACTGATAAGGCCGGCTTACCAGCTTACGGAAACACCTACTTATACGACGGAGGTACAGGAGAGCGTTTTACACAGCCTGCTACAGTGGGTGTGATTTACATGTTGAAGCTTGGACACATGGTGGATGATAAAATGCATGCTCGTTCTATTGGACCGTACTCTCTAATTACGCAACAACCGCTTGGTGGTAAAGCGCAGTTTGGAGGTCAACGTTTCGGAGAGATGGAGGTTTGGGCATTAGAGGCCTTTGGTGCATCGAATATCCTTCGTGAGATTCTTACAGTAAAGTCGGATGACGTTATTGGTAGAGCAAAAACATACGAAGCGATTGCAAAAGGTGAGGCGATGCCAGAACCAGGAATTCCGGAGTCTTTCAATGTATTACTACATGAATTACAAGGTCTAGGACTGGATGTAAGACTGGAAGAATAATTTTAAATAATAGGGTGAGTCCCCAGTTTAAAATTAAAATCTAAAATCTAAAATCGAACAAATGTCAAATAAAAATAAATCAAGCAGATTTAGTAAAATAACCATTGGTCTGGCTTCACCTGAATCAATCCTCCAAGAATCAAGAGGTGAGATTTTAAAGCCAGAAACCATTAACTACCGTACCCACAAGCCGGAACGTGACGGACTTTTTTGTGAGAAAATTTTCGGTCCAATTAAGGATTACGAATGTGCCTGTGGTAAATACAAGAGAATCCGATACAAAGGGATTGTCTGTGACCGATGCGGTGTAGAGGTAACAGAGAAGAAAGTTCGTAGAGAGCGAATTGGACACATTAACCTAGTTGTGCCTGTAGCACACATTTGGTACTTCCGTTCACTTCCGAACAAAATCGGTTATCTTTTAGGACTTCCGTCTAAAAAGCTAGACATGATTATCTATTACGAACGATATGTCGTAATTCAACAAGGTATAGCTAAAAAAGCAGACGGATCAGACTTTGATGACAAAGAATTTTTAACAGAAGAAGAATATCTTGATATTTTAGAAACACTTCCAGTTGAAAATCAGTATTTGGATGATTCAGATCCGAATAAATTCATTGCAAAAATGGGAGCGGAAGCGGTAGAAGAACTTCTGAAAAGAATTGATCTTGATGCGCTTTCATTTGATCTACGTCACAAAGCCCATAATGAAGGATCTAAACAAAGAAGAACTGAGGCACTTAAGAGATTGAATGTAGTAGAAGCACTTAGAGGAGCTAATACTCGTATGATCAATCGTGCAGAATGGATGGTAATGAGAGTCCTTCCAGTTATTCCACCTGAGTTACGTCCGTTAGTTCCATTGGATGGGGGTAGATTTGCAACTTCCGACTTAAACGATTTATATCGTCGTGTAATTATTCGTAACAATCGTCTAAAAAGACTTCTAGAGATTAAAGCTCCAGAAGTGATTTTACGAAATGAAAAAAGGATGCTGCAAGAAGCAGTAGATTCCCTCTTTGATAATACAAGAAAATCTTCTGCAGTTAAATCGGAATCCAACCGTCCATTGAAATCTCTTTCAGATTCCTTAAAAGGAAAGCAAGGTCGTTTCCGTCAGAACCTTCTTGGTAAACGTGTAGATTACTCCGCACGTTCAGTAATCGTCGTAGGTCCAAACCTACAGCTTCATGAATGTGGTCTTCCAAAAGATATGGCTGCTGAACTTTATAAACCGTTCATTATCCGTAAGCTTATTGAAAGAGGTATTGTAAAGACTGTAAAATCGGCAAAACGGATTATTGATCGTAAAGAGCCTGTTGTTTATGATATTTTGGAAAATGTGATGAAAGGTCACCCGGTATTACTAAACCGTGCGCCAACTCTTCACCGTTTGGGTATCCAAGCGTTCCAGCCAAAAATGATCGAAGGAAAAGCGATTCAGCTTCACCCACTAGTAACTACGGCATTTAACGCGGATTTTGATGGTGACCAGATGGCTGTTCACCTTCCATTAGGCCCTGAAGCAATTTTAGAAGCGCAGCTTTTAATGTTAGGATCTCAGAACGTACTTAACCCTGCGAACGGATCTCCAATTACGGTTCCATCACAGGATATGGTACTCGGACTGTACTTTATGACCAAAGAAGCGCACTCCACAGATGAGAAGCCTGTTAAAGGGGAAGGACTTGCTTTTTACTCTCCAGAAGAGGCAGAGATCGCTTTTAACGAAAGAAAAGTATCTCTGAATGCTAAAGTAAAATGCCGTCTTCCAATTAAAGAAGATGGAGAGCTTGTTACAAGATTAATCGAAACAACTGTAGGTAGAATTCTCTTCAATAATATAGTTCCTGAGATTGTAGGTTTTGTAAATGAACTCCTTACTAAGAAATCACTTAGAAATGTTATCGGGCGCATTTTAGATGAGACCGATTTCCCTACCACAGTGAAGTTCCTAGATGATATGAAAGATCTTGGATATGCAAATGCATTTAAAGGAGGTCTTTCTTTCTCTCTTGGTGATATTGTAATTCCACAAGAGAAGAAAACAATGATTGCTCAAGCAGTAGAAAACGTTGATGAAATTAAGGCCAATTATAACATGGGTCTTATCACAGATACGGAGCGTTATAATCAGGTTATTGACGTTTGGACCAACACTAATGCGGGTCTTACTGAAATGATTATGAGTCGTATGAAGAGTGATCAGGGTGGATTTAACTCTGTTTACATGATGCTTGATTCTGGAGCAAGGGGATCAAAAGAACAGATCCGTCAGCTTTCGGGGATGAGAGGTCTAATGGCAAAGCCGCAAAAAGCGGGATCAACTGGAGCCGAGATTATTGAAAACCCGATTATTGCAAACTTTAAGGAGGGATTATCCATTCTTGAATACTTTATTTCTACTCACGGGGCTCGTAAGGGTCTTGCGGATACGGCACTTAAAACGGCTGATGCGGGGTACTTAACTCGTAGATTAGTGGATGTTGCACAGGATGTTATCGTAACAGAAGACGATTGTGGAACGCTACGTGGAACAGAAGTGTCTGCACTTAAGAAGAACGACGAAATTGTTGAGAGAATCTCCGAGAGAGTATTAGGTAGAGTATCACTTCACGATGTTTATCATCCTGAAACGGATGAACTAATCATCAACGCAGATGAAATCATTACAGAACCTATTGCAAAAGCTATAGAAGCTGCAGGAATTGAAGCGGTAGAGGTTCGTTCTCCTCTTACTTGTGAAGCTAAAAGAGGTATCTGTGCGAAATGTTATGGTAGAAACCTAGCCACTGGTAAAGCGATCCATATGGGAGAAGCTGTTGGAGTTATTGCTGCACAGTCGATTGGAGAGCCAGGAACTCAGTTAACCTTAAGAACCTTCCACCAAGGGGGTACTGCAGGAAACGTTTCTGAAAACCCTTCCATTGTTGCTAAGAGAGATGGTATTGTAGAAATGGATGAAGTGAGAACAGTTGTTTCTGAAGATGAATTCGGAGTGAAACAGGATGTGGTCGTTTCTCGTTCTACAGAATTCCGTTTGGTTGCTGATAACGCGCAAAGAACACCTCTAATGGTAGCGAACCTGCCATATGGTGCTTCCTTATCTGTGAAGCCAGGGGATAAAGTGAAAAAAGGTGACATTATTGCAAAATGGGATCCGTACAACGCTGTAATTATTGCAGAGTCTGCTGGTAAGGTAGAATACGAAGATATTATTCAAGGGGTGTCTTATCAATTAGAGATTGACGAACAAACCGGTTTTGAAGAAAAAGTAATTTCCGAATCAAGAAATAAGAAAGCGGTACCAACCCTTCGTGTTGTAGATGTTTCTGGAGATGAACTTAAATCTTATAACCTTCCGGTGGGTGCCCACCTTATGGTAAATGACGGTGAGAAGATTAGATCTGGAAAAGTCTTAATCAAGATTCCAAGAAAATCTGCAAAAGCAGGGGATATTACCGGGGGTCTTCCTAGGGTTACCGAACTATTTGAAGCAAGAAATCCTTCCAATCCAGCTGTTGTAACAGAGATTGATGGGGTAGTTTCTTACGGTAAAATCAAGAGAGGAAACCGAGAATTGATCGTAGAGGCAAAAACAGGTGAAAAGAGAATTTATCTAGTAAAACTCTCTAACCAGATTTTAGTACAGGAGAACGACTTTGTTTATGCAGGTTCTCCACTATCTGATGGTTCTGTAACTCCAGACGATATTCTAAAAATCAAAGGTCCAACTGCGGTACAAGAATATCTTGTGAATGAAATCCAGGAGGTTTATCGACTTCAAGGGGTGAAAATTGACGATAAGCACTTTGAAATCATCGTAAGACAGATGATGACCAAAGTTGAAATTGTTGACGGTGGAGACACTCAGTTCCTTGAAGGTGCTTTAGAGCATAAGTATGATTTCTTAGAAGAGAACAACCGCATCTTTGGTATGAAGGTAGTAACAGAAGCGGGAGACTCGAAAGAGTTCAAACCTGGTCAAATGATTACTGCTCGAGAACTTCGTGATGAGAACTCTAAGCTGAAGCGTGAAGATTTATCTCTAGTTGAGGTAAGAGAAGCTTTACCTGCTACAGCCGTTCCAGTACTACAAGGGATTACTCGTGCAGCACTTCAAACCAAATCGTTTATGTCGGCGGCTTCCTTCCAGGAAACAACCAAAGTTCTTAATGAGGCTGCGGTTTCTGGAAAAGTAGACGAGCTAAACGGACTGAAAGAGAATGTTATCGTTGGTCACCGCATCCCAGCAGGTACTGGACTAAAAGAATACCAAAACGTGATCGTAGGTTCTAAGAAAGAATTCGAAGATTTAAATTAAAATTAATCAAATTCAAGTTTCGGGTTTGCGGTTTAATGTTAACTTTGCAAACCTGAAACATTGAATTATCAAACTTAATAAATTGTAAAATGGACAACAATCAAAATCCACAAGAAGGAAATGTAAACATTCAGTTGAATGAAATGGTAGCACAAGGGGTATACTGTAATTTAGCCCTAGTAAACCACTCGCCATCTGAGTTTGTATTAGACTTTATCCAATTAATGCCTGGGGTACAGCAAGCTAATGTAAGATCAAGAGTAATTCTTGCTCCACTACATGCAAAAAGAGTTCTTGCTGCACTTGAGCAAAACATCAAAAACTACGAGCAACAATTTGGAGAAATCAAAGAAGTTGAACCTTTCGTACTTGGACAAAACCAAAACGTACAGGCTTAATTTTATTTCAAATAATAATATGAGAGGCGATCTTTTTTAAGATCGCCTCTTATTTTTTAACCTACGATTTAGTTTATTTTCAGGTCTAGAACCTTTTGCTTTTCAAGGAAGCACTCAATACGGTCAGAGGAATCCACTTTGCCCACTCCTTCAGGGGTGCCGGTAAAAAGGAGATCTCCAACTCTTAGAGTGAAAAATTTTGAAACATATGAGATAAGTTGATCTATGGTAAAAATCATGTCCGACGAGTTTCCATTTTGTTTTTCCTTATCATTTAAACTAAGAGAGAAATTCAAATGGTTTAAGTCGAAATGGTCTTTTGGGAAGAAAGGTGAAACAACTGCAGAGCCATCAAAAGCTTTCGCTTTTTCCCAGGGCAGTCCTTTCTCCTTCAGTTTAGATTGCAAATCTCTAGCCGTAAAATCGATTCCCAATCCAATTTCTGAATAATGCTTGTGGGCATTTTCTTTTTGAATGTACTTTCCTGGTTTAGAAACCTTCACTACAATTTCTACCTCGTAATGGATTTCATTAGAAAATTCAGGAAGATAAAAATCATTACCCTTTAATAGTGCAGTATCCGGCTTTATGAAAAGTACCGGTTCTTGTGGAATTTCATTCCCTAACTCCTTAGCGTGCAAATCATAGTTGCGCCCTACACAGATTATCTTCATAAATCAAATGTTTAAAATCGACTTCGTAGCTGAATAGCCGTTAATATTTTTTTCGTATAAAGAGGAAAGTCAGCCGATTGAAGCCATCCGTAATAACCGGGATCTTTTTGAAATACCTCTTTGACTTTTTGTCCTTTGTACTTTCCAAAGCTGAAAGTTTCTTGCTCTTCTTTGTCTAAATGGATGAAGCCCGCAAGATCTGCAAATTTATTATGAAACGAATACTCACTGAGTCCATTAATGTCTTCAGGTAGATCTGAGTAATGTCCAACCTGCGCATCGATGATTTCAAAGGTTGCCAGAGTGTCCGCTTCGGCTGAATGTGCATTTTCAAGAGTTTTTCCACAATAAAATTGATAAGCCGCGGCTAAATTCCGGGGTTCTTTTTTATGAAAAATGGTCTGAGCGTCTACCAGTTTTATTTTTGATAAGTCAAAGTCCATTCCTGCTCTTAGGAGTTCTTCTGCAAGGAGGGGAACATCAAACCTATTCGAGTTAAAACCGCCCAAATCTGCTCCAGAAATCATTTCGATCACCTTAGCTGCAATCTGGGCAAATGTAGGGGCATTTGCAACTTTATCATCCGTAATGCCATGAACCTCGGATGCTTCTTTAGGAATAGGCATTTGTGGATTAACCAGCCAAGTTTTCGATTCTCTTGAACTGTCGGGATTAATTTTAAGAATGCATATTTCTACAATGCGGTCCGAGCCAATTTTAGTACCTGTCGTTTCAAGATCAAATACACAGAAGGGTTTATGTAATTTTAAGTTCATGGAAAGCTAAAATATAGGTTTTTTTAAGAGTAAAATCTCTTCTGAAATAGTAAAGAGATCAATATGTAAGTTAGTACAATGAAAGGTACTGCTACGTATTTAAGTGCTAAAAGAAGTACTACAGCAATAACGAAAATAAGCAGCAAAGGAAGTAATGCCTTAAAATCTTTAGAAGCTAATTTGAGTGAAAACATACGTATCGGACTGATAAGTAAGTAGGAACTCATTAAAGTGACTAGAAGTAGGAAAGTAGGCTGATCTATTGTATCTAAAAAGGACTCTTGGAACCTTAGCGCGTAGAGAAGTCCAAATACAAGCAGTGTGTTGGTAGGAGTATTAAGTCCTTTAAAGTAATATTTTTGTTCCTGATCAATATTGAAAATTGCTAGGCGCAAACAAGAAGCTAGGGTAATTAGAAATCCTACATAAGGGTAGGGGAACCCCAGTGAGCCTGCTTCTAGGTAATGATCATTTAACAATTGGTACATCGCTAATCCAGGAATAAATCCAAAAGTCACCATGTCGGCAAGGGAGTCTAGCTGGATACCTAAAGGAGAATTAGACTTTAATAAACGAGCTACAAAACCGTCAAAAAAATCACAGATTAAAGAAATGACAAGGCAAAGGGCAGTGAGATCAATGCGCCCGTTCATTAAAAAGACAACTGCAAGACAACCAGAAAACAGGTTGGAAAGCGTTAATAAATTGGCTAGATTGTTTCTTAGAAATTTCATGATGACTGCGTTGTTTTCAAATTTATAACTCTAAATTGGAAATAGAGTCCTATTAGGGAAAAAACCGCGGTAATTATCGTAAATAATAATGAGGCGGAAACACTGTATTGTGCGTCGAAGTTTAAATGTGTCGCAGCCAACATAAAAAGCATTTCTCTTGCTCCGATGCCAGCAAAGGATATAAGACTTAGTACAGAGCTTCCGAGGAAAAGTAATGCGTAGGAAAAAGGATTTCCCACAGCGTTAATTGCTTCTAGTAAACAAATAAAACTCAATACCTGTAGAAGTTGCACTCCTAAAGAAACGGCAAAAGTTTTCCAGAATAAGGGTTTAAATGAAGAGAACCACTTAGCAAACAAAAATCTACTAAGAACAAGACCCAAAAATACACAAGCTAAAATTGGAATCGAATAGGTGGGAAGAAGATAGGCTCCTATCAGACCACCTAGAACGAGGATAGCTAAAAATCCTATTCCCCTATCTAGAAGCACACCTAACGAAAGTTCTTTCACATTCCAATTAAAGTTCTTTTTTAATCGGTATACTTTATAGGCGTCACCGCCTACTCCTCCTGGAATAAAAAAATTATAGAACATCCCTAGAAAATAAAGTTTTAGGTTGCTCATGAATTCAAGGTTGAATCCTTTTTGATGAAAAAATAAATTGAGTCGCAAAGCAGATAATACTTGAGACAATAAAAATAGTAGGCTTGCTATAAATAAGAAGCTGATTCTAAGTTCACGCCACAATTCTAATAGCTCATGCAGTGGAAGTTCTCGAAGCACGAGATACATCAGACCACCACTGATTAGTAATTTTAGTAGACTGGAAAAGAATTTCCTGTTTAGATTAAGCTTCAAACCGAGTAATATTGCGAATGTTGAAAGGTCTTTTTTTCTGGGACTCGTAATACGTTTTCATTAGCATGTCAACAATAATACCGGTTGTAAAAAATTGAATTCCTATAAACACAAGAAGAACCCCTAAAATGAGTAAAGGTCGTCCCCCTATTTCATAGCCTAATAGTTTGATTATTAAAAGATAGACATTGATTAGCATCCCCAGTAAGAAAGCAACTAAACCTATATTCCCGAACAGGTAGATTGGTTTGGAGAGGTACTTTTGATTAAATAGGACAAGTAACAAATCATTAATTACTTTGAAGGTTCGGTTCATACCGTATTTCGATACTCCGTGGATTCTCGGATGATGTTTGACGGGAATCTCTGCAATTCGGGCCCCGTTTAAATGCGCCATTAAGCTTACAAATCGATGGTTTTCTCCATAAAGGTTTAGTTCTTTTGCTGTTTCATTCGTGAACACTTTCAGCGCACAACCTTGATCCGAGATGTTTAACTTAGTCGTATTGCGAATTATAAAATTGGCGATTTTTGAAGGAATGGTGCGTAAAGAAGAATCTTTTCGTTTCGCTCGTTTTCCTACTACTAAATCATAGCGTCCTTCTTCCAGTAATTTAACCATAGAGGGAATGTCACTTGGGTCATTTTGAAGATCTCCATCGAGCGTGATAATGTAATCCCCTTGTGCATAATCAAATCCCGCCATCATCGCAGAGCTCTGTCCATAGTTCTTCTTTAATTCAATAAGCACTACACTGGGGTCATTTGCATCTTTAATTTCTTGGACAGTAGCGTCTTTAGATGCATCATCAATAAGAATAAGCTCATACCTGAAACCAGACATAGCAGATCTAATCTTATCTATTAAAAGAGCTGCGTTCCCCTGCTCATTAAACATAGGAATCACAATCGAGTAAAATAGGTCTGGATTCATGGTGTCGTTTTGAATGATTAAATTTGCTTGCAAAAATACTAAAAAACCTATACTTCAATGACAAGTTCCACATTACGCTTCGGCCCTAAAGAATTGGGGTTTTACTATTTTGGATTTGCTTTGGTTTATCTTTGTGGACTTTTCATTCCTTTGATGCAAAATGATTCCGCTCAGCACGCATCTATGGCAATGAAAATGGTGTTGAATAATGATTTTCTGAATTTATACAAAGGAGAGAATCCTTATCTGGATAAGCCCCATATGCATTTTTGGCTTGCGGCACTTTCCATGAAGGTATTTGGAATAAATCACATTGCGTATCGTCTGCCAGCTCTACTATGTATTCTTTTAGCTGCTTATAGTGCAAAAAAATTGTCTGACCTGCTGTATGGCAATAAAGTACAAGGACATCTTGCAGCTCTAATTTTTCTTTCGGCCCAGACCATTGTCCTTTCTGCACATGATGTAAGAACAGACGCAGTGTTAACGGGGTTTGTAGTGTTTTCCGTATGGAAATTAGTGGATTGGTTAAAGAATGGAAGCATGATTTCTGCAGTTGTTGGAGGAGTAGCGGCAGCTATTGCCTTCTCTTCGAAAGGGCTGATGCCTCTCGTTATTATTGGGTTCTGTGTCCTAGCCTTTATGCTCTACGAGCGAAATTTCAGGTTTCTTTTTTCTAAAGGATTTTTACTCGTTCTACTTTCTTTTGTCTTGGGCATTCTTCCAGTGCTATACGCCTATTATCATCAATTTGGAATGGAAGGTATTCGTTTTATTCTTCTTGGGCAGAGTGTAGCGCGTTTAACCGGTGATGGTTTTGTGGCAAATAATTCGGATTACTTATTCTTTTTCCATACCCTGCTTTGGGTGTTTCTTCCCTTTTCTTTGGCTTTCTATTTTGGTGTTTTTCGCCAATCGAGAATCCTCATTAAAGAGAAGTTTGCAAAGGGAGCTATTAAGGAGTTTTTGACATTAGGAGGATTCTTCTTCGTTCTATTTGTATTTAGCTTTTCGCAGTTTAAGCTTCCTCACTATCTCAACGGATTAATTCCCATTCTGGCGATTCTTACTGCCAGGTACCTTACGGTCCTTAAGGAAGAATATCGAAGAAAAGAAAGTGCTGTTCTTTATGGAGTACAAGTGGCTTTGGTCGTAGTTGGGATTTTGTTATTCGCTTGGCTAAGTGTTGACTTTACAAAAGGTGTTCATCCCGCTTTATTAGTGGCTTCAATTCTGTTTTTTGGAGGATTGGTTTACTCGCATTTTAGAAGTGCTTCGAACCTTAATAAATTTATTACATCGGCTTTATTGTTCTCTCTCTCCATCAATTTCTTTTTAAACACACAATTCTATCCTCGGTTAACAAGTTATCAGGGAAGCTTGACTTTGGCGCAGTGGGTAAAGGAGCAAAACATTCCACTGGACCAAATATCCATTCCGAAAGAAAGTGAGTATTGGGCATTTGATTTTTATACTCAGCGAAACACACCACGAAAAGAGTATTCAGAAATGAAATCAGGAGATCTTCTTGTCATTGATAAAAAGCTTTTAGAGGGTTTTCCACTCATCTTTCGTGTCATTAAAGAAGAAAATGATTATCGAATCACCCGATTAACAGGGAAGTTTTTAAGTTCTAAAACGCGTGATGCTCAACTATCAAAAATGTACTTAATTGAGATTCAGTAATTCATTTTAGGGTTTCAAAAAGCGTTTTGGTTTTTCTATGTTAAAACTCTAATGGAGTGCATGGTTTTTAATTTGTGATTTAACTTTTTTTAATTACTTTTATCATATTGAAAAAATAGTTAAACAAACAAGACCATATTCTTATGAAAAAAATGTTATTTGCTTTTGTAGCACTTCTTATTACCAGCTTTTCTTACGCTCAAATCGAAGGGAAGTGGAAGACGATCGACGATGAAACGGGAAAAGCGAAATCCATTGTAGAGATTTTCAAAAAATCAAATGGACAGTATTATGGAAAGATTACTCAGTTACTAGACAAGGTAGAAAACGATAATTGTATTAAATGTTCTGACGATCGCAAGAACAAACCACTTGTAGGACTAGAAATCATCCGTGGACTAAAGAAGTCAGGAAATGAGTTTACTGGTGGAACCATCACTGATCCAAAATCGGGTAAATCGTATAAATGTACGATCACTCGTAATGGAGATAAGTTAGCTGTAAGAGGTTATGTTGGGTTTTCTTTAATAGGTAGAACCCAGACGTGGCATAAAGCCAATTAATTAGATTTTAAAAATATGTTGTGACTCCCCATTGGGGAGTCACTTTTTTTTTTAATCTGCACTAAGAGTACCTTTAAAAGGAATCGTTTATTCTTACAAGCCCTTTGGCTTATAACCAATTTATTTCATTAAATTTGCGTATTAAAATTTAGATTACACATGGCAGAATATACTTTTCGCGAAGTGATTGCGCAGGCAATGAGTGAAGAAATGCGTAAGGACGAATCAATCTACCTAATGGGAGAAGAAGTCGCTGAATATAATGGAGCCTATAAAGCTTCAAAAGGAATGCTAGACGAATTTGGAGCCAAAAGAATAATTGATACTCCGATTGCTGAGCTAGGATTTGCAGGGATCTCTGTAGGAGCTGCAATGAACGGAAACCGTCCCATTGTGGAATTCATGACCTTTAATTTTTCATTGGTTGGTATTGATCAGATTATTAATAACGCGGCCAAAATTCGGCAGATGAGTGGAGGTCAGTGGAATTGTCCTATTGTATTTAGAGGTCCAACGGCTTCAGCCGGTCAGTTGGGAGCTACTCACTCGCAAGCTTTTGAAAGTTGGTATGCAAACTGTCCTGGTTTAAAAGTAGTAGTGCCTTCGAATCCTTACGATGCGAAAGGTTTATTAAAAACAGCGATTCAAGACAATGATCCGGTTATTTTCATGGAATCCGAGCAGATGTACGGAGATAAAATGGAAATTCCTGAAGAGGAGTACTATCTACCTATAGGAAAAGCGGACATCAAACGTGAAGGAACGGACGTTACGCTTGTCTCTTTTGGAAAAATCATGAAACTTGCACTTCAAGCCGCAGAAGACTTATCAAAGGAAGGTATTTCTGTAGAAGTGATTGATTTGAGAACAGTGAGACCACTTGATTATGAAACTGTCTTAAACTCGGTTAAAAAAACCAATAGACTTGTTGTTTTAGAAGAAGCATGGCCTTTTGGATCTGTTGCCTCAGAGATTACTTATATGGTGCAGCAAAAAGCTTTTGATTATTTGGATGCTCCTGTGAAAAGAATTACTACTCCAGATGCACCCGCTCCATATTCGGCTGCTTTGTTTGCGGAATGGTTCCCTAAACTAGAAACAGTGAAGAAAGAGCTAAAAAACGCTCTCTATATTAAAGCGTAATAAATAGATAAAAACTCTCGAAAGGGAGTTTTTTCATTTATATAAAGTTATATTCTAGGCCTCTTAATTAGATTAACTTTGCCGAAATTTTTTTTATGGCTGCAACTTCCGGTTCCGCTCATTTTAATGTGAAGAAATTATCCTTCGTTGGAGTAATCGTATCTTTAGGAATTGTCTTTGGCGATATCGGTACCTCTCCACTGTATGTAATGAAGGCAATTGTCAATGCCTTCAAGGGAACCAATGCAGCACTTCCTTTGGAAGACTATATTGAAGGGGCGCTCTCTTGTATTATCTACACTTTAACTTTACAAACCACCATTAAATATGTGATTATCGCTTTGCGAGCTGATAACAAAGGGGAAGGAGGAATTCTAGCCTTGTATTCACTAGTGAAGCGTATGAAGAAACCCTGGCTGTACCTTATTGCTTTGATTGGTGGTGCGACTTTAGTGGCCGATAGCGTTATCACCCCCTCTCTTACGGTTATGTCCGCAGTGGAAGGATTGAAGATCTTTAATCCAGAAACTCCGGTGGTATTAATTACTTGTGTGATATTACTTGTGCTTTTTGTCATGCAACAGTTTGGAACTAGTATCATTGGGAAGTTTTTTGGTCCTATTATGGTTTTGTGGTTTTTGAGTCTGGGCATCTTTGGATTCATACATATTTTTGATCATGTAGAAATACTTAAAGCTTTTAATCCCTATTACGCCTACCAATTAATTACGCATTCTCCTAGTGCAATTGTTATTATGGGAGCTGTATTCCTTTGTACTACGGGAGCAGAAGCCCTTTATTCTGATCTAGGTCATTGTGGTAAAGCCAATATTCGAATAAGTTGGATTTTCGTAAAAATAATGCTCATTTTGAACTATTTGGGTCAAGGAGCATGGATTCTTGACAATCTTGAACTTGCGCAGTCGAGTATGAATCCTTTTTTTGGTATTATGCCCTCTTATTTGATCCTTCCAGGAGTATTATTGGCTACGGTAGCTGCCGTCATTGCTAGCCAAGCGGTTATTACCGGTTCTTTTACCATGTTCTCTGAAGCCATGTCTATTAACTTTTGGCCGAACCAGAAAATTGATTATCCGTCCGGTGTTAAGGGGCAGATGTACATTCCTAGAATCAACTGGACGCTACTGGCTATGTGTATTGTTGTAGTTCTTTATTTTAAAGAGTCAGGAAAGATGGAAGCTGCCTACGGTCTGACCATTACCATTACTATGTTAATGACAACCATACTTCTATTGTTTTGGTTAAGAAGAAACCGAGTGCCTACCGTTTTAATTGCTCTTTTTGCGTTGGTGTATTTAGGTATTGAATTAGGCTTCTTTTATTCAAACGTGATTAAGTTTTTTGATGGGGGATGGCTGACGGTCGTGCTGGGTGGTTTAATTGGATTGGGAATGTATGCATGGTATAATGGTAGACTCATTAAAAACAAGTTTATTAAGTTCGTCAAGCTAGCCGATTATGTACCGGTAATTAAGGATTTGAAACTGGATGAAACCATTCCAAAATACGCAACGAATTTAGCTTTTTTAAGTCGTGCTAAGCGAAGTGATGAGATTGAAGCCAAGATTGTTTATTCCATTCTGAGGAAGCAACCCAAAAGAGCTGATCACTACTTTATATTAAATATAATAAACCAAGAAGAGCCCTATACTTTTAATTATTCTCTTAACGAAGTGGTGCCTGGAACTATTTTTAAAGTGGATTTCCACTTAGGATTCAAAATAGAGAGGAGGATTAATGATTATTTTGATAATGTATTAAGTGATTTAATGGAGCAAAAAGTCATCCCTAACAAGAGCGCGCACCCTTCCTTACGAATGCATGACGTTCCTCCAGATTTAAAGTATGTCATCATTGACAATACTTATATAAACGATACCTTACTGTCCGTGAAGGAGAAGATCACACTTAACATTTACAACTTTGTCAAATACATTGGTAGTGATGATTTTAAAGCCTGGGGGGTGTCTTCACACAATGCAGTTGTGGAGTCTGCGCCGATATTGGATCAGATGGGTAAAACTAAAAAAATCACTCCTCTGAGGAAATAGCCTTTAAGGTTTTGCCTTTCATTACCATAGGGGGGAAGCTCCCAACCATCTCAATTTATTTTAATAAATTTGTAGAGAATTTCATACAATGAACGCGAAAACGACGGAGTCAAATAATCAAGTAATTAAGGAAGTATTGAAGCAGTACCTTCAAGAGAAGGGATTTCGAAATACACCTGAACGCTATACCATACTAGAGGAAATCTACAATATGGATCATCACTTCAATGTTGATGATCTTTACCTACTCATGATGCAGAAAAAGTATCATGTGTCTAAAGCGACAATTTACAATACCATTGAGATATTTCTTGATGCGGGCCTTATAAGAAAGCATCAATTTGGAGAGAAAACCCTCAGTACCTCCTCCTACGAGAAGTCTTACTTCGATAAGCAGCACGATCACTTGGTTGTCTATCAGAAAGGGTCTGATAGAGAAATTCAGGAGATTATTGAGTTCTGTGCTCCACAGATTCAGGGAATTAAAGATGCGATTGAAGAAGCATTTGGCGTAGTAATTGATTCGCATTCTCTGTATTTTTACGGACGCAAAAAAGAATAATGTACCGACTTTTCTGCCTGTTTTTTTTCTTTTGGGCTAATTTTTCAATCGCTCAAATTCAAACCCAACCTAAGGAGCCATTGGTTAAGGATCCTTTTTTTACCACTCCTTCAAAAGCAACCACGAGTTCTACAGAAAGAATAGAGCTTATTCATTCCGATGAGTTTTCACTTCATCCGGATAAATACGGAGGCAATCCTTTTTTTTCTGGAAATGTAAAGTTTTCCCATAAAGGCTCAATTTTAACTGCCGATCAAGTTATTTTGTACCGAGAAGAAAATTTTGTCAAAGCCATTGGCAATGTGCGATTAGCCAATGCAGACGGTTCTGTTATTACAGCGAAGGAAATGGAATACGATGGGAATACAGAACGAGGTATTGCTCGCAAAAACGTTGTTTTGACGGACCCAAAACAAACGATCAAAACGGAAACCTTGTATTACGATCGGAAAATCAATCAAGCTTACTTCAATACGGGAGGAACAATCATTAGCGAGCAAAGTACGATGTACACGAAATTGGCTACATATGATGTTTCTACCAAAATGATTGATTTCACAGGGGATGTGAAGATCAATAATCCAGATTATATTATTGAAGGAAGTAATATCAAACAGAACCAAAACACAAGGGTAGCAGAGTTTTTTGGTCCAACACGTATTATTAATAGAGAGAATCCTGAAAATTATGTTTATACAGAGCAAGGTCGTTATCTTATGAACGATAAAGAAGCTTATCTGAATAAAAACTCTAGGATTCATTATAATGGAAAAGTACTTTACGGAGACCAGATGTACTATAACCAAAATACTGGATTTGGTCGAGCCAAAGATAATGTTACACTAGATGATCCAATGGAAAACCGGTACATCAAAGGGGGGTATGGAGAAATCTACGAAAAGATCGATTCCGCAATGATTACGGAGAAACCATACGCCGTTAAAGTTCTTGAGAAAGATTCCATCTATTTTTCTGCAGAAAGAATTTTAGCTTATCAAAAGCTTGATTCATTAGGGGTGAAAAAAAGTTTTTTGCGTGCCTATAGGAAAGCGAGAATGTATAAATCAAACGCTCAAGCCCGTTCGGATTCTTTACGTTTTAATGAAACAGATGGTATAATGCATCTAGAAGGTGCTCCTTATCTTTGGAGCGGAGCCAAACAGGTAACGGGTAATAAAGTAGAAGTCTATTTTGATACGGAAAAAGAGGCGATTGATTCAGTTAAGGTACTTGGGAATGGGTTTGCGATTAGTAAAGCCGATTCAACGAATCTAAAAGATGAATTTAATCAAGTTAAAGGTCGGGTGCTTTTAGTTAATTATGAAAATAATGAAATTAAAACGGCTCAGGCCCTTGGAAATGCTCAAGCCATTACGTATGCAGATTCTGAAAACGAAGAGACTTTAGAAATGGAGCGAATCGGAGTGGTGCTTTCTACTTGTGGGACGATTGAAGTTTTGTTTGAAGGAAAGAAAGTTCAAATCATTTCATGCAATGTGGGCGCAAAATCCGATACTTATCCCATGTCGATGATTGAGAAGGAGAAACGCTTCTTTCCAGATTTTAATTGGAATACTAAAGATCGACTTCAAAAATGGCAAGATATATTCGAAGATAGTCCGAATTACCCTGTTGTTGAATACGAGAGTGATAACAGCTTGTATGAAATGGCGCAAAAAGAACGCGATAGAAAACGTGCGGAAAGCAGGCCTGAAGTGCCTGTTCGAACCCGGAAGTAAGTATTTAAACAGCAGTATTTTTATAAGTTAACTGTTAATTCTAACCAATATTTTCAATTGAAAATGCAGAATGAATTTTTCAAGTACCAAGCACAAACTACGCCCTATGCATCGGGTTTCCAAGTAGAAAGTGCAAAGGGATCTTATATCTATGGAACCGATGGTAAAGCATATCTTGATTTTGTAGCTGGGGTGTCTGCCAATACTCTTGGTCACTCACATCCCAAAGTTGTAGAAGCTATTGTGAATCAAGCGCAGAAGTATTTGCATGTTATGGTTTATGGAGAATACGCACAGGAAATGCCTGTTCGTTTGTGTGAATTACTAGCGCAATCGACACCAGATCCATTGGAAGTCACTTATTTGGTGAATTCTGGAGCTGAAGCTATAGATGGAAGTTTAAAGCTAGCGAAACGGTATACTGGCCGAGAAGAAATTATCTCCTTTAAGCATTCGTATCATGGGAATACCCATGGAGCCTTATCGGTTAGCGGAAATGAAGTTCACAAACGGGAATTTCGTCCTCTTTTGCCTTTGGTTAAATTTATCGAGTTTAATTGTTTTGAAGATTTAGAGGAAATAACAGAAAAGACAGCGTGCGTAATCTTGGAGACGATTCAAGGAGCGGCAGGGTTTTTACTTCCAGACCCCCAATATTTAAAGCAATTAAAAAATAGATGCGAGCAAGTAGGGGCTCTACTTATACTCGATGAAATTCAACCCGGTTTTGGAAGAACAGGGAAATTATTTGCTTTTGAGCACTACGGCATTGTACCCGATATATTAGCAATAGGAAAAGGAATGGGAGGAGGAGTGCCGGTCGGTGCTTTTATGAGCTCTACTGAAATCATGCAGTCGCTGACGCATTCTCCTAAACTCGGTCATATCACCACCTTTGGAGGAAATCCATTAATAGCCTCAGCCTGCTATGCAACTCTTAAAGAAGTATTAGAAAGTGGATTAATGTCAACGGTACAAGAAAAGGAAGATTTATTCCGTCAACTGCTTATTCATCCTAAAATTAAGCAAATTAATGGGCGAGGATTGATGCTTGCAGTGGACTTGGGGAGTCCCGAATTTACCTTGGAAGTGGCCAAAAAATGTATGGAAAAAGGTTTAATTGTGTTCTGGCAATTGTATCGCAATGAATTCCTTCGGTTATCTCCGCCTTTAACTATCTCAATGGAGGAGATAGCTCTAGGGTGTCAAATTATTTTAGAAGCAATAGACCAATGCTCTTAAAGTTTAGAAGCTAAAAATCAGTAGTTTTCTATAGTGTAAATAAAAAATTAATTTATATATTGCGGCACATTAGAAAAATTAACTATGGCGAAGCAGAAGGTGCACTATGAATTTCCGATGCACTGTCTATCCGAAATTTTGTATGAATATTTAGCAAGTGCTGAAGGGCTTTCGGAGTGGTTTGCGGATGAAGTGATTGAGAAAGGAGATGATTTCTATTTTAGCTGGGGAGGAGGTCCTGCAGAAAAGGCGACACTAATTCGATACAAACCTGAAAGCTTTGTCCGATTCCGATGGGAAGAAGATGAAGGAACAAAAAATTTCTTTGAAATGACAATCGTCATTGACGAGATAACCGATGATCTTGCGCTCAATATTACAGATTTTTGTGAACCAGGCGACAAGGACGAGAATAGATTGTATTGGGAAAATTTGATTGAAAATTTACAAATTAAATTAGGTGCTGCATAAGCAATAAAATAATAAGAATACAAAAATGATAAGCCTTTAGGTTTATCATTTTTTTTAGATTTATTAGTACGAATGCTTTTGGGAATGCTTAATTTTGAGGTTTGATAAATTTAAGATATAAGTAGTCGAATGGAAATAACGCAGCAGAATCGTTCTTTTTTGTACGGTGATTCGGTCACTGTATTTTTTTATGTTCATCAAGGAAAACTCATTTTCTCAGAAGAGAGCTATTTCTATTTAATGGCCAGTATGAGAAAATTGCGAATGCTGATTCCTTTGAGTTATACCTTAGAGTATTTTGAGCAAATTTTAAACACGCAGCTACAAGAGCGAAAAAGTTCTGAAGGGATTTTTAATTTCATGGTATACCGCAAAGAGGGCTTTGCTTCTTTAGAAAAGGCTGAGGTTGATTTTAGTATAGGTTTTTATGAACTTAATGATTTATTGTCCTTGCAAGGGCCATTGAATTTAGACCTCATAAGAGAAATTCATTTGAGTTCGAATCTGTTATCTGGAATACATGTACATAAGGTGGAAAATATTTATGCAAGTATTTATTCACAGCAAAACGATCTGGGAGATGTAATTTTTCTCAATGAGAATAAACGCATTGCACGTGCGGGTATAGGGAATCTGCTTTTTTTACAAGACGGTGTACTTCGAATTCCAAAACAGAGTGAGGGGGCTTATATCTCCCCACTGATGGAAGCCTTTGTGACTTTCATTCATAAAAATAATCTTGCCCAAGTGGATCCTACCGAACTGGCTCCTTTTGAGAGTCAAAAAGCGCAGGAAATTCTCTTGATTTCAGATGAAAAAGGACTTTTTCCTGTTCAGCAAATTAGAAATAAGGTCTTTGCGTATTCCCAGATTGAGCAGTGGGTACAACAATGGAAGAATTCGCTTGTGCTCAGCGTTTAAAACAACTTTCTAATGGAATTGTCAAACCCAGCAAACCGCCTTTTGCATCAGGCCTTTTGCCGGGTTTTTATCTCTGACTTTGTAAAAAAAGTAGAGGGTTCTATGAAAAATTTAATTCTATTGTAATTGCTTTACAAAGGAAGGTCTTTTTCCTCTTAAATATTCTTAAGAGATCTACTAAAGTCTGTTAAATTTTTTTGTGGGATTAATTCATAGAAATATCTTCCGGTGAATTGGCCCATAATAAAAATTCACCCCCTAGATTTTGCATCACTTTTTTCCATAAGTTAGTATCGGTGGAAGTGGTGTAGTCCAGGTTGTAAATGTCTACAGGGGTCCAAAATTTATTTTCTATTTCCTTTTCTAACTGCCCCTTACTCCAACCACTGTAACCTGAAAAAACTTTTATTTGGTCAAGGGTCAAATTGTTTTGAATAAGTTGAATCAATACACCTTCAATGTCCTCAGTTAGATGGTGGTCCGGGTCAATGGGAAGATAGTATTCACTGACTGGTTCTCCTTTGATAATAAAGAAGGTTTTGTCTTTTTCTACGGGTCCTCCTTCATAAATATCGATTTGAAGTTCAACAAGTGGAGAGTTTTGAGGCAAGTCAAACGGAATCTTTTTATTTAGTATAAGCCCAAAAGCGCCATGTTCATTATGGTCAATAATGAGCACTACAGAACGCGAAAAAATATCTCCGCTAAGATCAGGGGTGGAAATTAAAATTTTACCTTTGTAATAGTTACTCATACTCAAAAGTAAAAAAATATATGGAAAATCTTCATGATCTTCGAAAAGTTTATAGTAAATCAGAACTTCTTGAGTCAGAAATCAAGCTGAACCCGATGGAGCAGTTTCGAAATTGGTTTTTAGATGCAGAGCAGTGTGAAGGAATTTCAGAGGTCAATGCAGTAAATTTGAGTACCGTTGACCCAGAAGGTGGACCAAGGTCGCGTATGGTGCTCCTAAAATCATTTAGTTGGGAGGGATTTGTTTTTTATACCAATTATTTAAGTCAAAAGGGTAGAGCGATGGAGCTTCAGCCTAAAATATGTCTCCATTTTTTCTGGCCGCCTTTAGAGCGTCAAGTAATAATTAAGGCAAGAGCTGAAAAGCTAGCGCCTAATCTTAGTGATGGGTATTTTTCTCAGCGCCCTAGAGGAAGTCAGTTAGGAGCATGGACTTCTGATCAAAGCAAAGAGGTGCCCAGTAGGGAATTTTTAGAGGAGCGAATGAAAGAGCTGGAGCAACAAATGGAAAATAAGGAAATTGAAAGACCTAGTCACTGGGGTGGAATCTTAGCTCGTCCTTACGAGATTGAATTCTGGCAGGGACGTGAAAATCGACTTCACGATCGCATCCGTTATCAATTGACGGACGAATTCCATTGGGAATATCATAGGTTAGCACCTTAATTTCTGTAATTCTAGAATGAAAAACCGCCCGGACAAAAGCCTGGGCGGTTTTAATAATTTTCTGATAGGATTGAATTATTTTTTCTTTCCTCCTGCTACCGCATTGGCAAGGTCTGCACCTGCCTTAAACTTAGCTACTTTTTTTGCTGCAATCTTAATTGGTTTTTTTGTTGCAGGGTTGATCCCTTGTCTTGCTGCTCTTTCTGCAACTGAGAAGGTTCCAAAACCTACAAGAGATACTTTTCCATCTTTTTTCTTCAATGTGGATTGTACATTGGACATAAAAGATTCTAAAGCGGCTTTTGCTGCTACTTTAGTGATGCTGGCATCTTTTGCCATAGCGTCGATTAATTCAGACTTGTTCATAACGATATTTAATTTAAAGTTAGTTGTTACCAGAGCAAATATAGCGTTATTTTCACATTGTGCAAATTTATTTACATTTTTGAACAAAAATTGTACTGAACTTGCGACTTATGTTAATATATCATAATTGTGCTATGGTGAGATTTAGCGCGTTACAAGCTGCTAATATTGTGCCAAAAGTGCTATAAGTCAATGTTTTCAAATGTTTGTTTGGTTATAGATATAAATTGCGAAATCCTAAATTTAGCATTGCATTCAGGCTCTTTTTTCGTTGTAGTTGAAAATATGATAATAAAAGGTTGTTGTTCGTGATTAATTATTAAAATGCAATATTCTTATAGGTCTCGTAGTCAATGCGTTAATTTTTGCTTTTTTTAATATTTAAATTTTTAAATTTGCGGCATGTTGATCGAAGTTTTCAAATCAAAAATTCATCGGGTACGAGTTACTTCCTCGGATCTGAATTATATAGGCAGTATTACAATTGATGAAGAGCTATTGGAAGCTTCGGGAATCATAGTAGGAGAGCGCGTTTATATCGTTAATGTTAATAATGGTGAGCGTTTTGACACCTACGTAATTAAAGGGAAAAGAAAGTCCGGCGAGATTTGTCTTAACGGCCCTGCCGCGCGCAAAGTTCAAAAGAACGATATCATCATTATCATTGCGTACGCGCAAATGACACCAGAAGAAGCGAAAGATTTTCAACCAAGGATCATTTTTCCTGATGAGAATACCAATCTCTTAACCTAAATCCTTAACTGAGTTGGAAGAGAATAGACCTAATAAAACAAAAACAATTCTTACCATTGTCATTTCTATGGCAGTGGCTGTTTTTTTTATGTGGCTTGCTTTTCGTGGGCTCGATTTTAATGAAATTCGCGGATATTTCGCACAGGCCAACTATCTTTGGGTTGGGGTGGCTGCCATTTTTGGATTGCTTGCTTATTATTTGCGTGCTGTTCGTTGGAATATATTGTTAGAGCCATTAGGGCATCGAATTTCAAATTCCAATGCGCTTTGGACGATTTCTTTTGGGTACCTGATGAACCTGACTATTCCAAGAAGTGGAGAGATTGCCCGATCAACAGCCCTTTATGGTGTAGAGCGCGTCCCTGTTCAACAGTCCTTTGGAACCATAGTTCTTGAAAGGGTTATTGATTTATTGTGCATGGGGCTGTTTTTGCTTTTGACGCTCCTATTAAAGAAAGATGCAATTGATGCTTTTATTTCTTATGTATTTAATGACTCAACCAGCTCCGCTCCATCTTCCTCTTCAAATGGTTTGTGGATTGCGGTTATGCTTGCGCTTTTCGGAGGATTACTTTTTTTTCTTTTACGCAAGAAATTAGAACGCTATAGTCCTTTGGCGAAAATTTATTCTTTAGTAGACGGGATAATTCAAGGAATGGCCACCATATTTCGATTGAAAAGACCCGTAGCATTCATCCTTTATTCTCTAGGTATTTGGATCTGCTATTATTTAGCCGCTTATTTGGTCTGCTTTTCACTTCCAGAAACCTCGTCTTTTACCCCTGCCGACGGTTTTTTTATTATCGTCGTGGGAACACTAGGAATGATCATTCCCGCGAGCGGTGGCATCGGCGCATTTCATTTCGCTGTAAAATTGGGCATTGGTGCATTATTTTTATCCCAAGGAGGGTCGTTTGAAAAAGGGGCAGAAGTGGGATTAGCGTACGCTTTTATTTCTCATACGCTGCAGTTGGTTTTGATGGCAGGAATGGGCTTTCTGTCCATACTGTTTTTGGCAAAAGCCAGAAAGCCACAAGGTTCTAAATCCTAAATATTCCTTTTTGGGTTATTGGCCAAAAGCTCTATTTAGTAAGCTTTCTATTTTTGGTTCTCGCCCTCTAAAATTCTTGTATAATTCCATAGGGGCCTGCGATCCTCCTTTGGAGAGTAGTTCTTTAAACTTTTCAGCTGTTGGTTTATTGAAAATCCCTTTTTCTTTAAATAACTCAAATGCATCTGCATCTAATACTTCAGCCCATTTATAGGAGTAGTAACCGGCAGCGTATCCCCCCTGGAAAATATGTGCAAAGCTTGGGCTGATTGCTGTATTGGTTGAAACTGGGTATAAACTTGTAAGCTTCGTTGCCCTGGTTTCAAATTCTTTAATGTCAACAATGGGTTTGATCTGCGTATGGTAAGAAAGATCTAAAAGTCCAAACCCGATTTGCCTTAATGTTTGATAGCCTTCAAGAAAGCTTTTACTAGCTGAGAGTTTAGCGATTTTTTCTTGATCCAGTTTTTCTTTGGTTTCATAATGCTGAGCAAAAGAAGATAATAATTCTGGCTCGTAGCAATAGTTTTCCATAAACTGAGAAGGAAGTTCAACAAAATCCCATTTCACTGAAGTGCCCGAAAGAGAGGGGTAAGTGGTGTCAGCCATGATTCCATGGAGCGCGTGCCCAAACTCGTGGAAAAGAGTAGTCAGTTCTTGAAATGTTAGCAAACTAGGGGCTGACGAAGTAGGTTTGCTAAAGTTGCAAACAACAGAAATGTGAGGTCTATGATCTTTACCTTCTTTTTTCATTTGGTTTCGGTAAGTGGTCATCCAGGCTCCTGCACGTTTTGATTTTCTTGGATGAAAATCAGTGTAAAGGACTGCTTTTAACTCCTTGTTTTCCAAAACTCTATAGACCGTAACATCCTTGTGGTATCCTTCTATGTCTTTCGCTAGCTCAAACTTAAGTCCATAGAGTTTACCAGCAAGATCAAAAACGGCTTGTAAACAACTTTTTAGTTCAAAGTAAGGTCTTAACTCTTGGTCATTAAAATCCAATTGGATCTTTCTTAATTTTTCAGCGTAGTATGCGTGATCCCACGCTTCCATGATTTTAATTCCTTCTTGCGTAGCGAGTTTTTTTAGCTCTTCTACTTCCTTATGTGCAAAGGGAGTGGCTTTATCTAAAAGTTCGGTAAGAAAGTCTTTTACTTTCTCCGGACTTTGGGCCATACGTTCTTCTAAGACATAGTGGGCAAAAGAATTATAACCTAGAAGGGTAGCTTTTCTTTGCCGTAAATGAGTGATTTCTTTAATGAGTTCTTGGTTGTCTAGTTCTCCTCCGTCAAAAGCTTTTTTTCCATTAGCCAAATAGAGTTCTTTACGGAGTTCACGGTTCTCAAGATAAGTCAGTGCAGGCAAGTAGCTCGGGTAATCCAATGTGATCACGTACCCTTCTAGTTCTCGGTCCTCAGCTTCATTTCGATACATCTCTAAAATGCCCTCGGGAATTCCTTTTAATTGTTCAGGGTCGGTAATTTGCTTATAATAAGCATTAGTCGACTCTAAAAGATTTTCTCCAAATTTTAATGATTTTAGCGAGAGTTCTTTATTGATAACTTCTAGTTCTTGCTTTTTTTCTTCGCTAAGTAGTGCACCTGCTCGAACAAAGCTTTTGTAAGTAGTGTCAAGAAGCATCGCTTCTTCTTTACTTAGGTTTAAATTACTTTTCTCATCATGAACTGTTTTAATACGAGCAAAAAGTTCCTCATTTTGTGCAATCTTAGAAGCGTGTTCGGTGAGAAGTGGAGACACCTCTTGAGTGGTTTTTTGAATTTCTGCTGAAGTATCAGCGGAATTAAGGTTGAATAGTAGACTAGAAGTAATTTCTAATTGCTCGCCGCTAAAAGCCAACGCTTCGATCGTGTTTTGAAAAGTGGGTTGCTCAATTTCTTTTGTAATGAGCTCAATTTCTTCCTCCGCTGATTTTAAATGGTGTTTAATGGCCGGAAGGAAGTGCTCTGGTTCGATCAAATGAAAAGGAGCAGTAAGGTAAGGTGTATTAAATTTTTGTATTAATGGATTGTTCATATTTTCAATTGTAAATAACAAAAATAAAAAATTAAAATCCTATAAGAAAAGGTGTGTAGGTGAATCCTAAGCTATTTGTTAAATAGTAATTATTCATAACTATATCAGGGAAATTCCTTATTTTTAAAATGCAATCAATAAAAGGTTAAATTTTATGAATAAGTATACAGAAGGAATGCTTCCCAAGGGGGCGTTAACAGATCAGGTTATTGTTGTAACCGGTGGAGGAAGTGGATTAGGAAAGGCAATGAGTACCTATTTTTCTAATTTGGGAGCTAAAGTAGTGATTACTTCAAGGAATCTTGCGAAATTAGAATCGGTAGCCAAAGAAATTTCTCAAGAAAGTGGAGTAGAAGTACTTCCTTTAGCTTGTGATGTAAGAAATTGGGATGAAGTGGTAAAAATGAAAGAGGATGCGATTAACCATTTTGGTCGGGTCGATGTTCTTTTGAATAACGCTGCAGGAAATTTTATTTCTCCGACCGAGCGTTTAACCCATTCTGCATTCGATTCTATATTAGATATTGTACTAAAGGGTACAAAAAATTGTACTCTTGCGTTAGGAAAGCATTGGATCGAGCAGAAACAAAAGGCAGTAGTACTCAACATTGTTACCACTTACGCTTGGACCGGATCGTCCTATGTTGTACCTTCTTCTGCGGCCAAAGCAGGCGTGTTAGCGATGACTCGAAGTTTAGCGGTGGAGTGGGCGAAATACGGAATTCGATTTAACGCGATTGCACCTGGTCCTTTTCCTACAGAAGGAGCCTGGTCAAGACTCCTTCCTGGTGATCTTGCGGAGCAATTTGATATGCGGAAGAAGGTGCCGCTTCGACGCGTAGGCGAACATCAAGAATTAGCGAATTTAGCGGCTTATTTAGTTTCAGATTATTCTTCTTATATCAATGGCGAAGTAATTACCATTGATGGCGGCGAGTGGCTGCAAGGGGCAGGGCAATTCAATATGCTCGAGCAAATACCAAAAGAGTTATGGGATCAACTCGAGATGATGATCAAAGCGAAAAAACAAGGGTAGTAAATATCTGAGCGAGAAGAAAAGAAAGCTCGTAAAAATTCACTTAATTTGTAATGCAATAAATACAATTAAAATTATGATCATTCAACCTAGAACCAGAGGTTTTATCTGTCTTACCGCGCACCCAACGGGTGCCTATGAAGCGGTAAAAAATCAGATTGCATACGTAAAGAAGAAAGGGGAACTAGTTAATGGACCTAAAAAAGTATTAGTTATAGGAGCGTCCACAGGTTTTGGTATTGCTTCAAGAATTACGGCTGCCTTTGGTAGTGGAGCGGCAACCATAGGAGTGTTTTTCGAGAAACCAGCATCAGAGGGAAAGATGGGGACTGCAGGTTGGTACAACTCCGCAGCTTTTGAAACCCTTGCACACGAGCAGGGTCTTTACGCGAAAAGTATAAACGGAGATGCATTTTCAGATGAGATAAAAAAGCAAACCATCGAATTGATTAAGAAGGATTTAGGAGAGGTAGACCTTGTGGTATATTCACTGGCATCCCCAAGAAGAACCCATCCGAAAACAGGTGAGAATTTTGCGTCAGTTCTTAAGCCGATTGGTGCTCCTTTCTCAAATAAAACTGTTGATTTTCACTCGGGAGTGGTGTCGGATATAACTATTAATCCAGTTGAAGATACAAAAGAAATCGATAATACGGTTGCTGTGATGGGAGGTGAAGATTGGAGAATGTGGATGGAAGACTTAAAAGAAGCTGGAGTTTTAGCTAAAGGGGTTAAAACGGTGGCTTATTCTTATATCGGTCCAGAACTTACCTTTCCAATTTACCGTAACGGTACTATTGGTCAGGCGAAGAACGATCTAGAGGCCTCTGTGTCTACAATCAATACTATGCTTGAGGATTTGGACGGAGTATCTTACGTTTCAGTTAATAAAGCGCTGGTTACTCAGTCTAGTTCGGCGATTCCTGTGGTTCCACTTTATATATCATTGCTTTACAAGGCGATGAAGGAAAAAGGCGTACATGAAGGAACTATTGAGCAAATGCAAAGGCTTTTTGCCGAGCGACTCTATACGGAAAGCGGAGAAGTTCCATTGGATGAGAAAGGTCGAATTCGTATTGACGATCTTGAAATGGCCGAAGATATCCAACAGATTGTGGCTGAAAACTGGAACAAAGTAACCACTGAGAACTTGAATGAGCTCGGTGATATCAAAGGATACAGGGAAGAATTTTTTAATCTTTTTGGATTTGAAATTCCGGGAGTGGACTACGAGAAGGACACTAATGAGAATGTACAAGTACCAAGCATCGAAGGTTAATTTTGAAAGCCCTAGAAAGTAATTTTTAACAAAACTGTATTGCAGTATATGCTAGATAAAAGCCACTTGATAGAGATCGAGTGGCTTTTATAATTTTTTACTTCTTGAAGAATGGTATTATTCAGTGGGTCTGAAAATTAGACCACTTTCGTCAAAGTAATCCAAGGTTATTCTTTGGTTATCTGTAATTTTACCTGCAAGAAGTTCTTTAGAAAGTTGATTCAGTACTTCTTGTTGTAATAACCTTTTTATAGGTCTAGCTCCAAAGGAAGGATCGTATCCTTTTGTACGAATGTAGGACAAAGCATCTTCTGTAGCTGACAAGTAAATTCCGCGTTTTTCCAAAAGCTGATTTAGGTCTCTTAATTGGAACTGAATGATTTTTCCTATTTCTTGGTTGCTTAGTGGTTCAAATAATACCACTTCGTCAATTCTGTTAAGGAACTCAGGTCTTAGACTTTGTTTTAAAAGATCAAAAACTTCCGTTTTGGTTTTTTGCAAAACTTCATCGTGGTTTTCAGCTGTTAGATTCTCGTAGTTCTCTTGAATAATTGGTGAACCTAAATTGGAAGTCATGATGATGAGCGCATTTTTGAAGTTTACCACTCGTCCTTTGTTATCGGTTAATCTCCCATCGTCTAGGACTTGAAGAAGTGTATTAAAGACATCGGGATGCGCTTTTTCTATTTCATCCAATAGTACTACACTGTAAGGTCTTCTTCGTACGGCCTCGGTTAATTGTCCACCTTCATCATACCCTACATATCCAGGAGGAGCTCCTACCAAACGTGAAACAGAATGCCTCTCTTGGTATTCACTCATGTCAATACGAGTCATATTGTTTTCGTCATCAAACAAAAGTTCTGCTAATGCCTTGGCTAGCTCGGTTTTTCCAACACCAGTGGATCCTAAAAAAAGAAAGCTACCAATCGGTTTTTTTTCATCTCCTAAGCCGGCTCGATTTCTTCTTATCGCATTGGACACTGCCTCAATAGCTTCTTGTTGGCCAACCACTCTTTTGTGTAGTTCATCTTCCAAGTGAAGGAGTTTTTCCCGTTCGCTCTGAATCAGTTTTGTCACAGGGATTCCCGTCCATTTAGAAATGACTTCCGAGATGTTTTCAGCAGTAACTTCCTCTTTGATCAGTTCATTCTGGTTGTTTTGCATTTGAAGCTCCAGTTGGGATAATTCCTGTTCCTTTTCTAGAAGTTTACCGTATTTTATTTCCGCCACTTTTCCGTAATCCCCTTGTCTGGAGGCTCTTTCGGCTTCTAGCTTTAGTGCTTCAATGTCTTTTTTAACCTGAGTAAGGTCCTCTGATTTTTGTTTTTCTGCAAGCCATTTCGCATTGATTTCGTTTCTTTTTTCTGAAATCTCAGCGATGTCTTCTTTTAAATTTTGAATTTGAATTTGATTTCCTTCTCTGGTAATGGCTGCTAGTTCAATTTCTAGTTGCATTAATTTGCGGTCTAGTTGATCGAGCTCTTCGGGTTTGGAATTGATTTCCATTCGAAGTTTTGATGAGGCCTCATCAATTAGATCAATGGCCTTATCAGGTAAGAAGCGATCTGAAATGTAGCGTTGCGATTGTTCTACTGCGGCAATAATCGCCTCGTCTTTGATTCTTACTTTATGATGTGCTTCGTATTTATCTTTAATTCCTCTTAGAATGGAGATCGCTGATTCGGTATCGGGTTCTTCTACCATAACTTTTTGGAATCTTCTTTCAAGGGCCTTATCTTTTTCGAAATATTTTTGGTACTCATTTAAAGTAGTAGCTCCTATGGCTCTTAGTTCCCCTCTAGCGAGTGCGGGTTTTAAGATGTTTGCAGCATCCATTGCACCTTCTCCTCCTCCCGCACCAACTAAGGTGTGAATTTCATCGATAAAGAGGATGATCTGTCCCTCTGATTTGGTAACTTCGTTTATGACGCTTTTAAGTCGTTCTTCAAACTCTCCTTTGTATTTGGCTCCTGCAATCAATGCTCCCATGTCAAGAGAGAATAAAGTTTTATCATTTAGGTTCTCAGGAACGTCTCCACTGATGATTCTATGTGCTATTCCTTCAGCGATAGCTGTTTTACCGACGCCCGGCTCTCCTATAAGAATGGGATTATTTTTTGTTCGGCGAGAAAGGATTTGAAGAACTCTTCTTATCTCTTCATCCCTACCAATAACTGGATCAAGTTTTCCTTCGCTAGCTAAAGAGTTGAGGTTTTTTGCATACTTACTTAAACTCTGGTAAGTCTCTTCTGAACTAGCAGAATTGGCCTTTGCGCCCTTACGCATTTCCTTTATGCCTGCATCGAGAAGGCTTCTTGAAAGTCCTAGATCTTTTAATAGAGAGGAGGTAGGAGAATTCACCTCTAATAGAGCGATCCAAAGATGTTCTAAAGTGGCGTATTCATCTCCCATTTTTTTTGCAATATTAGGAGCGTCAAGTACAACTTTAGATGCACTTTGTGACAAATACTGTGCGCCACCTTCTACTTTTGCGAAGCCTTCAATTAGTTGTCGATTCTTTTCTCTAACACGATCCAGATCGACTTCCGATTTTTTAAGCAAGAAGGAAGAAATGGTATCGTCAATTTGAAATATGCCCTCTAATAAGTGGGCGGGTTCTATGCTTTGGTGGCTTTGGTCCATCGCAATTTGCTGTGCCTTTTGGATGGCCTCCTGCGATTTTACTGTAAATTGATTTAAATTCATTTTTGTGATTTAAAGTAGGTTTGGTCGGTAAATATCAAAAACTGTACTTTTGGAAATATACGGCCATTTTTTCCGGTTATAACCTTATTAAGAGGGGTTTATGGGACATTTTTTCCTGATTATTTTCATTTTCTTATTTTAAGATTCTTTTTTAAATTAGCATCAAACCAAATGTATGAAATTGTCGAAAAAGCAACAGGAGCTACTTGCGACAGCAAAAGATCTTTTCTGTGAAAGGGGATACGTTCAAACTTCGGTGAGAGATCTTGCTCAAGCACAAAATGTAAAAGCTTCATCACTCTATTCGCATTTTGCTTCCAAAGAAGAAATTTTGAGATTTATCTGTCAAGAAAATTATGAGATAATGATGGAGGGGAAAAAGAGAATAATGGATTTTCAGGGCGAACAAAAAGAGCGCTTCCTTTTCTATATAGAATTACATCTTTCTGCGATTTTAAGTAACCGGCAGTCGTTTAAAATCTATCTCAATTATAGGCATCACCTGGAGGGTGAGCATCGGTCCTTTTATAAAGAAATTGATGAAAGTTACCTAGAATTGTTCTGTGATATTTTCTATTCTGCCTATCCTCACTATAAGGATTAAGACTTCATGGTTCCTCGTGGAACGGTTTATTGCGTGCTGCATCTTTTGAACTCGATTCCAAATAATATTAATTCGGATTTGGAATCGTATGACTTTGCTATTAAAGATATTTGTAAGCGTATTGCTGCAGGTCTGGACGTAGGTGCTTAGCATTGTTGAATTTGCTTGTTGTTTCTTTGTGGATTATAAATTGTTGTGCACGAAGGTATTGGCTCTAAATAGGGTGGTATTGTTTTTTTTTTATATTTGTTCAGCCCCCGAAGGGGGAGCAGAATAATTATTTTATGCAACATTTTCATTCCTTAAGAGTCAATGAAGTTCTTCCACAGACTAACGACTGCGTACATTTATTATTAGAAGTTCCAGAGGAACTTAAAGTTTACTTTCGCTATAACGCTGGACAGTATCTTACGCTACGTAAAGAAATTAATGGAGAAGACGTCCGTAGGTCCTATTCTCTTGTAGGAGCTCCTAAGGAGGAAAATTCTTTTTTAGAGGTATTGGTAAAGAATATGCCCGAAGGAAGAATGTCTTCTTATTTGAATAAGGAGCTTAAGGCTGGGGATACGATCGAAGTGATGCCTCCGCTAGGCCATTTTAATACCCATTACCATCCCAGCAACCAAAAGTGTTATATCGGTCTTGCAGCAGGCAGTGGGATTTCACCTGTGTTATCGAATTTAAAGGAGGCCTTGCTTCAGGAACCCTTATCCACAGCTTATTTGCTTTTTTCTAACCGAAGTTACTCTGACATAATTTTTAGAGAAGAGCTTGAGCAGCTGGAAAGTAAATTCTCAGGTCGCTTGAAAGTAATCTATCTTTTGTCCCGTGAGACTCATTCTCAAGACCCCCTTTTTGAAGGAAGGATTACCGCAGAGAAATTGGACGCTATTTTTGAAAAATTTAGTGAAATCCCAGTAAAAGAAGCCACTTATTTTCTCTGTGGCCCTAATGAAATGATCAAAAACCTTTCCAGTTATCTAAAAAATGAGAGGAAGGTACCTTCACTTCAAGTGCTGTACGAATACTATTCAGCTCCCGACGATGAAGAATCGAGCGAGATGAGCGATGAGTTTAAGGCGCTTGCCAATATTGAAAGTATGGTTACCGTTATTATTGACGATGATGAATATTCTTTTCATCTCAATTCAAAGAAAAACAGTATCTTAGAGGAAGCGATTAAAGAAAAATTGCCTGTGCCGTTTGCTTGTAAAGGCGGGGTTTGCTGCACTTGCAAAGCGCAGATAATGGAGGGGGAAGTCTTTATGGAGAAAAATTTTGCCCTTACCGATCAGGAAGTGGAGAAGGGATTTGTCCTTACCTGCCAAGCGCACCCAACAACAAATGTGGTGCTTTTGAATTACGACGTCTAGTAATTAATCATAAAATTCTTAGCTATGAACGAATGGAAATTTGCTTCTTTCATAGAGGTGGATAAAGAATACAAAGTAGAGGGTCTAAATATATGGAACCACTACTGGTATTGCACAGATAGAAAAATTGAAGTTTGGGAACCCACGGGAGGTCAGGCTTATTATTTTAATGAATACGAGATTCGAGCGGATTATAAAACGGTCAATTTTGTTGTTGGAGAATACTCGGACGGCCGATTAGGGCTGTACGTTCGAGACGAGTGGAGCTCCACACTCAGTTAATAAGATATTATTATGGATTTAGATAAATTTCTTTCTTACGTTCAGGATGAAAATAAGGTGGAACCCAAAGACCTCATGCCTGAAGATTATCGAAAACTATTGGTAAGGCAGATCTCGCAGCACGCTCATTCTGAAGTGGTGGGTATGCTTCCAGAAGCCAACTGGATCTCAAGAGCTCCGTCTCTAAGGCGTAAGATGGCTTTACTTGCAAAAATACAAGACGAGGCAGGTCACGGTTTGTACCTTTATGCAGCTAGCGAAACCTTGGGTGATGGAAGCATAGAAGCGGACCGGGATGCTACGTACAATGCTATGTTAGCAGGAAAGGCAAAATATTCTAGTATTTTTAATTATCCTACTTTAAGTTGGGCAGATATTGGAGCTATTGGCTGGTTAGTCGATGGTGCTGCCATTATGAACCAGGTCATGCTCATGGGGAATTCTTACGGTCCCTATGCTCGTGCCATGGTAAGGATTTGCAAAGAAGAATCTTTTCATCAACGACAAGGTTATGAAATTCTAATGACTTTATGCCGAGGAACCAAAGAGCAGAAGCAGATGGCGCAAGAAGCATTAAATCGTTTTTGGTGGCCGGCGCTCATGATGTTTGGACCTAACGATGATGCCTCTCCTAATTCTCAAAAGTCTATGAATTATAGGGTAAAGCGAGAAAGCAACGACAGCCTTAGACAGCGCTTCGTTGATGTAACCGTTCCACAAGCTGAATTTTTAGGTTTACAAATACCGGATCCCAATCTTTCTTTAAATGAAGAGACGGGGCATTATGAATTTTCAGAGCTACCATGGGATGAATTTCAGCAAGTCTTAAAAGGACAAGGCCCATGCAATAAGAAAAGGCTCGAAACGAAAAACAAAGCTTGGGAAGAAGGAAATTGGGTGAGAGAGGCAGCGAATCAATTTGCGAAAAATTCTAGCAAGGCAGAAGAACAGAACAAAACAGTATAAATCGAATGAGTCAATTAGAAATGTGGGAGGTATTTATTCAGACCCGTCCAGGTTTGTCGCATAAACATGCAGGAACCATTCAGGCCGCTACGGCTGAAATGGCCCTTCAAAATGCCCGTGATGTATACACAAGAAGAAAGGAAGGAACTTCGATTTGGGTCGTACCAAGTCGTTACCTCACAACAAGTGAGGGAGTGGATCAACAAGCTTTTTTTGATCCTGCCGATGATAAGCTTTATCGTCATCCTACTTTCTATCAAATCCCTCCTGATGTAAAGAATATGTAATAATTAAAAGAAGTTGGTATTACAAGATGAAAAGCATTATAATTCAATGAAAAATTATATACTAAAACTAGCGGATGACTCCCTAGTGATGGGGCAACGTTTAGCAGAATGGTGCGGCAAAGGGCCGTACCTAGAAGAAGATATTGCACTTACCAATATTGCACTTGATTATCTGGGACAAAGTAATCAGCTTTTTGAGTACGCAGCAGATCTCAGTGAAAAAGGAACAACGGCTGATCAGCTCGCCTTCCTTAGGTACGAACCCGAATACTTAAATTGCCAGTTAGTAGAATTGCCTAATGGAGATTACGCTCAAACTTTACTTAAGGTTTACTTTTTCTCCTTGCAGCAACTTATCTTATTTGAAAAGCTTTCTCAAAGTGGTGACGAGAGACTCCAAGCTATTGCTCAGAAATCGTATAAAGAAGTGAAGTACCATTTTGCCCATGCCCGAATGTGGCTTGAGATCTTCGCAAAAGGTACTGCAGAGAGTCAGCTTCGCCTCAATCAAGCCATAGAGGTCCTTTGGGAGTATACTGGAGGGCTATTTGATGCGACGCAAGGGGAAGAAGATTTAAAAAGCTTAGAGCTAATTCCGAGTTCCCAATTGCTGTATAAAGAGTGGCAGGAAAGAGTGAATAAAGATTTTCTTGACTTTGGACTTCAAGTTCCTTCCAATAATTTTATGCAAAAAGGGAGTCGCACCGGTTACCACACGGAGTACTTCGGGTATTTATTATGTGAACTACAGTACATGCAGCGGGCCTATCCTGGCTGTCAGTGGTAGAAAACAAATTCCTATGATTTCTTTAGCTCCTTCACAAAATACAGAAAAGGTCTATTCTTTACTTCAACAGATTCCCGATCCCGAGATTCCTGTAATTTCAATTTTGGAACTTGGAATCGTCCGTAGTGTTGAGTGGGTCGAAGGGCAATTTGAAATTCGTATTACTCCTACGTACAACGCCTGCCCGGCGCTTTTTACAATTAAAGAAGATATAGAAAAGTTAATGGAGCAAAACGGAATTTCAGTTCGAGTGCTCTCAGTGCTCTCTCCAAGCTGGACCACGGATTGGATCAGTAAGGAGGGAAGAGAGAAACTCTTGAAGTACGGGATTTCACCTCCGGTAGATTCAGAGTTCGAAGACTTAAAAAAGATGGGGAAGCTCTGTCCTCGTTGCTTTTCAAAAAATACAAAAGAGATCAGTCGCTTTGGATCGACTTTATGCAAAGCGACTTACCAATGTAGCGACTGTCTTGAACCCTTTGATTATTTTAAGTGTCATTAGATAATATTTACTTACAAAATTTAAAAACCACCTATGACTTATACTCAAATTTTAGTAGAATCCCATTTTGAGGGAAAGTTAATTGTTTTGGCACTCAACCAGCCCGAAAGTTATAATAGCCTTTCTTCCACTATGCTTTCTGAGCTTAAATCGGCCATTATGGAGGCCGGGAAAAATGAGGTCGTGCGCTGCATCGCAATTCGAGGAGAAGGAAAAGCATTTTGTAGTGGTCAAAACTTAAAGGAAGCGCTTAGCTTCGGTGATATTAAGAAAGACAGAACGGTTCAAAGGTTTATCATTGAATATTATAATCCCTTGGTTAAAGAAGTGGTTCAATGCAAAAAGCCAGTCGTAGCACTCGTTAATGGACTTGCTGTAGGAGCAGGAGCCGCTTTAGCAATGATTTGTGACTTTTCTCTGTCCAGTGAATCGGCGTATTTCTCGCTTGCTTTTGGAAAAATTGGTTTGATTCCAGATACGGCAGCAACTTATTTCTTACCTAAACTCGTAGGAAGGCAAATGGCCAATTACTTAGCCTTTACAGGAAAGAAAATCTCCTCAATGGAAGCCTTGCATTTGGGGCTAACACAAGAGGTATTTAGAGATGATGAATTTGAAGAGAAAAGTTTTGTTGTGCTTGAAACACTGTGTCAAATGCCAACTAAGGCACTTGGGTTGACAAGAAAAGCGATCGACGACTCTTTTGATAATAAACTCAAAGAACAATTGGATTTAGAAGGAATCCTTCAGCAGAGCGCAGCTGAAACCGATGATTTTACAGAAGGAGTTCGTGCTTTTATAGAGAAAAGATCGCCGAAATTTACTGGGAACTAAATGAGTAAGCCACAAGATATAATGACCGTAGGCGTGGTAGGGGCTGGTGCAATGGGGATTGGAATTGTGCAGGTAGCGCTTAGTGCTGGAAAAAAAGTCCTTTTGTTTGATCAAAATTCTCAGCAAGTTGAAAAATCAGTTGAGGAATTAAAAGCGCAGCTCCTACGTTTGGAAGAAAAGGGCAAACTCTCTTCTTCTGATCGCATAAGTATGCTGGAGAGACTAGGAATTACGACGGAACTAAAAGAATTTAGCTCTTGCGATCTTGTAATCGAAGCAATCATCGAAGATCGGAAGATTAAGAAGGATTTGTTTGAAAACTTGGAAGAGGTTGTTTCTTCCGAATGTATTTTAGCTTCAAATACTTCTTCCATTTCCATAACCTCTTTAAGTAGTGGGCTAAAAAATCCACAGCGGTTCATTGGAATCCATTTTTTCAATCCGGCGCCCTTAATGCCCTTGGTGGAAGTGATTCCAGGACTTTTGACTTTCGAATCTTTACCTAATGAAATCACTAAAATGCTAACTCGGTGGGGGAAAGAGCCTGTGATTGCTAAAGATTTACCGGGTTTTATCGTCAACCGCATTGCGCGCCCGTTCTATGGCGAAGCGCTACGCCTAGTGGAAGAAGGTATCGCAGAGCCTGAAGAAATAGATGAGGTCATGAGAAGCAATGGATTTCGTATGGGTCCCTTTGAATTGATGGACCTCATAGGTATTGATGTGAATTTCGCTGTGACTCGGACTGTCTATGAAGATTACTTTTTCGATCCCAAGTACCGTCCTTCCCTTTTGCAACAACGTATGAGTGAAGCGGGCCTACTTGGACGAAAGACCGGCAAAGGATTCTACCATTATACCAGTGGGAATCCTTCTTCAAAGGAAATTACAATAACAGAATCCAAAAAAAACGATATTTTCCTAAGGATTCTCTCTATGCTTGTTAATGAAGCACTTGAGGCGAAAAGATTAAAAGTTGCATCACAAGAGGATATCGAAAAAGCGATGCTAAAGGGAGTGAACTATCCCAAAGGTCTAATCGCATGGGGACAGGAGGTTGGATATAATGTAATAGCTACTTGTTTAGCAAATCTGTACGACCGCTATCAGGAAGATCGTTACCGGTCTTCCCCATTATTAAAGGATCTATTTGAAAAAGAACAGGACCATGGATAACGAATTGAGTTCGAAAGAACTTGCTGAGCTTATGTTAAAGCAGGATTACTTTTCCACCTGGCTGGGGATTGAAATTCTGGAGGTAGATGAAAAGTATTGTAAAATAAAAATGGAGGTTAGAGAGGATATGATCAATGGACTTCGAACACTTCATGGTGGAGTAAGCTTTTCTTTAGCTGATAGTGCACTTGCATTTTCTTCAAACAATACCAACGATGCTTCTGTTGCCTTACAGTGTTCAATTAATTTCACTCAAGCTGCACGTGCTGGGGATGTGCTATATGCAGAAAGTAAATTAATCAGTGAGACGCGAAAAACGGGAATCTACAATATAGAATTGAAAAATCAGTTGGATCAGCTCGTGGCTGTGTTTCGTGGAACGGTGTATAAAATTGGTAAGAAAGTAACTGAACTTTAATCAGAAATAGTATGAAATTAAAGAATTACCTAAAAGGCCAGTGGGTCGAAGGGAATGGAGATGAAGTAAGGCTCTTAAGTGCTGTCAATGGCGAATTAGTCGGTATTAGTGATACCGGTGGCCTGGAGTATAGTAGTGCACTCGACTACGCAAGAACAGTAGGTTATCAAAACCTCTCTACTCTTTCTTTTTATAAAAGAGGTGAGATTTTAAAACATATAGCTCTTTACCTTCTAGAAAGAAAAAAGAAATACTATGAGCTCTCTTACCAAACAGGAGCAACACATAGCGATTCGTGGGTGGATATTGAAGGTGGGCTAGGAACCTTTTTTACCTATAGTGGTCTAGCCAAGCGTATGCTTCCCAACACGCCTTTTTGGGTAGAAGACCAAGTTGTAAAAACCTCCACTGAGGGAACGCATTTAGGAATACATATGCTAACGCCAAGTGAAGGCGTATCGGTGCAAATCAACGCATACAATTTTCCGGTTTGGGGAATGTTAGAAAAACTTTCCACCTCTTTGCTAGCCGGAGTTCCTAGTATAGTGAAACCGGCCACCCCCGGGTGTTATTTGACTCATGCGGTGTTCTCCGATATTATTGAGAGTGGACTACTTCCTGAGGGAGCACTGCAATTAATTTGTGGAGAACCTGGTGATTTACTTAGTCATGTACAAGATGGAGATAGCGTACTATTTACAGGTTCTGCTAAGACGGGACGCTATTTAAAGTCCTTACCTAATATAGCTGCAGGTGCCGTGAGGTTCAATATGGAAGCTGATAGTCTTAACTGCAGTATCCTAGGGCCAGATGCCGTTCCAGGAACAATAGAGTTTGATCTTTTTATAAAAGAAGTCCAAAGAGAAATAACCTCCAAAGCAGGACAGAAATGTACTGCGATTAGAAGAATCCTAGTTCCCTCGGCACAACTAGAGCAAGTAGCCCAGGGATTAGCAAAAGCGCTGGATCAAGTGAAAATTGGAAGTCCGCTTAATCGCCAGACCCGGATGGGATCTTTGGTAGGAATGCAACAAAGAGAGGAAGTAGAAAAGAAACTAGAGGTATTAGGTAAAAGTACCGAGCTTATATACGACGGAAAGCAAGAACTAATTGAGGCAGATTTTAATACGGGTGCATTTATGACCCCTAAACTCTTTCTCAATACCGATCCTTTCCAAACGACTGTAACTCATGAAGTTGAAGCGTTTGGTCCAGTGTCAACTTTGATGCCTTACGACGGGGCTGGTCAAGCAGCGAAGTTAGCCAAGATGGGTCGTGGAAGTTTGGTAGGTTCAGTAATTTCTAATGATAAGGAGTTTGCCTCAGAGCTTACTTGGAAAATGGCTTCCTCACACGGTAGAGTCTATCTATTGAATAGAGACAATGCGAATGAGGCAACAGGACACGGTTCTCCTTTACCTACACTCAATCATGGCGGTCCGGGTCGAGCTGGCGGAGGAGAGGAACTTGGAGGGTTGTCGGGTTTGCATTTTTTTCTACAGAAAACAGCAGTGCAGGGATCGCCCGATTTACTGCGGGCCGTTTCAAAAATTCATATTCAAGGTGCAAAAAGAAAATTGGATGCCGTTCATCCGTTTCAAAAGTATTTTGAAGAAGTAGAAATCGGAGATTCCCTTGAAACTGCTGGCCGCACCATTACCCAGGCGGACATTGTGAATTTTTCTAATGTATCGTGGGATCATTTTTATGCTCACACGGATAAGACAAGTCTTAGTGGAACCATCTTTGATCGAGTAGTGGCTCACGGTTATTTTATTCTATCGGCTGCTGCAGGTTTATTTGTGTCCGCCAAGAAAGGACCTGTCATTGCGAATTATGGATTGGAAGAGGCTAGTTTTTTTAAACCGGTCTATGCCGGCGATACGATAAAAGTATTTTTGACTGCTAAAGAGAAAGTAAACAAAGGAGTTAAAGGAAAAAATATTCCTTCTGGCGTCGTTAAATGGCTTGTGGAGGTCTACAATCAAAGAGAAGAGATGGTTTGCGTGGCAACGATTTTAACTTTAGTGGCAAAGAAATCTCCCTTCCTAAATTTAAAACGTGAGGACGTTAAAAAATGGGTTGGGGCACTCCAAAGTGATCAGAAACCTCTATGGGGAGTGATGTCCCCTCAACACATGTTAGAGCATCTAGAGTATTATTTTAAAATGAGTGTTGGAGCCATTGCTGTGGAGAATGAATTAAGTGAGGTTCAGGCGGACGAAGTACAGGAGTGGTTGTATAATTTTAAACCTGTGCCTCGCGGATTAAGAAAAGAAGGGGAATTGGATACTAAGCCTGGTGAGCTAATTTATGAATCCTTTAAAATGGCAAGGCAGGCCTTTTTAGATTCATTTATTGAGTTTCAGATGTATTTTAATGAATTTCCGGAGCGAACGCATCCCCACCCAAATTTTGGAATACTAGGAAAAGAAGGTTGGGAGTTATTTCATCAGAAACACCTCACGCATCATTTTGCACAGTTTGGACTAGTGGAGGCGACTGAAGCTTAATTTCTCAAAATGATAAATTAATACTAACTTTAGGTCCAAATAAAGCCTATGAAAACTATTATTTCAAAAAATCTAGTCCTTCTTTTTTCGCTTCTTTTCAGTGCTACGATTTTAGCACAAGAATCCAACCCTTCTAAGAATTCAGGGTACATCTATGTTGAGGGCGTCAATTTATATACTCCGGATCATAAAAAGTTCTTTATTCAAGGAACCAATGTGGGCAATTGGCTCAACCCAGAAGGGTATATGTTCTTTTTTGAGAATACATCGTCTTATAGGCTCATCAATCAGGCTTTTTCTGAAATGGTTGGCCCCGAATTCACTAAGAACTTTTGGCAATCCTTCAAAAAAAATTATATCACTAAAGAAGACATCGAGTACATTCGTTCAACAGGCATGAATACGGTGCGTGTTCCCTTTCACTACAAGCAGTTTACGGATGAGGACTATCTTGGATTGACAGGTAAACAAGACGGTTTTGAGATTTTGGATCAGGTCATTAAGTGGTCAAAGGATGCTGGACTTTATGTAATCCTAGATATGCATGTTGCTCCTGGCGGACAAACAGGTGATAACATTGATGACAGTTACGGATATCCTTGGCTCTTTATGGAGAAAGCGTATCAAGACCAATTTGTGGCCATTTGGAAGTCGATTGCAGAGCGATACAAAAATGAAACGGCCGTCTTGGGATACGATTTACTTAATGAACCGATCGCTCATTATTTTGAAAAGGACTATGAAAAGTTAAACCCTAAGTTGGAGCCTCTTTACAAACGAGCTACAGCAGAAATAAGAAAAGTAGACCCTCACCATATCATCATTCTAGGCGGGGCGCAGTGGAACAGTAATTTTTCGGTTTTTAAAGATTGGACTTTTGATCCGCAACTCGTCTACTCACCGCATCGTTATTGGAGTGGTACGGAAACAAAAGACATTCAGGATTTTCTTGATTTTCAGCAGAAAGTGAATTTGCCCATGTTCATGGGAGAGACCGGAGAGAATACGGATGAGTGGGTGGAGAAATTCCGAATAACTCTAGAAAAGAATAATATTGGTTGGACTTTCTGGCCCTATAAAAAAATGGTACCTACAGCGGGAATGATGACTATTGCAAAGCCAAAGGATTGGGATCTAATCGTTGAGTATACTAAAAAAGATCGTAGTTCATTTGAGAAGATTCGTGAGGCTCGTCCTGATCAACAAAAGGTTCGAAACGCAATGTTAGAACTATTAGAAAATATGAAATTTTCGAATTCAATAAAAAATGAGGGGTACACCCGAGCTTTGGGTATGACTCCGTAAAATACAATTTTATGCAAGGAGAGACAAGCGTAGTAACAAAGATTAATAGCGGGATAGGAACCATCGAGTTTGGAACCCCAAAGAGTAATTCACTTCCAGGACATGTACTTCGAAAACTGGCTGAGGAAATTATTCAGACCTCTGAGAATCCTGATGTTAAAGTAATTTTAATTCGATCAACGGGTGAAAAAGCATTTTGTGCAGGTGCTAGTTTTGATGAACTGCTTGAAATTGATGATTTAGAAAGCTCTAAAATATTTTTTTCTGGATTTGCTGAGGTCTTAGAAGCAATGAGAACTTGTGGTAAATTAGTCGTGGTTCGGGTTCAAGGTAAAACCACAGGTGGAGGTGTAGGAATTGCTTGTGGAGCGGATTATTGCTTTGCAACTCAGAATGCGTCCTTTGCTTTAACGGAATTAAATCTAGGTATTGGACCTTTTGTGATTGGACCTTACGTGGAGAGAAAAATGGGAACCTCGCAATTCACTGCCATGGCTATGGACGCCTCTTTTCGAGATGCGCAATGGGGGAAAAACCATGGCGTTTACCATGAGGTGTATCAGTCGATTGATGAGATGGATTCTGCTTTAGATGCCTTTATCAACCAGTTAGCTAATCGAAGTACTAAAGCTTTGTCTTTAATTAAAAAGGTAAGTTGGGAAAATACCGATCATTTTAGCGATTTGATGCCTGAGCGCATTACGATGAGCGCCTCACTAATCTTGGAACCTTACGCAAAGAAGCAAATTCTTTCTATTAAAGAAAAATTGGCAGCAAAGAACTAACTTTGTATACTTCTGCCGACTGGAGATCCTGTGACATTAGTGGTTGAAGGTTTGAATTTGGAACAATTTTGGTTCCTTATTTTACTTATTTTGGTTCTTGCTTGATCCAATTTTTAAGAACTTATAGAATGAAAAGAAGTAGTTTATTTTTAGTGGTCACTTTGCTTGTGCTGAGTGGTTGTAAGAAAGATCCAGCTCTTGATGAAACGAATACCATGGATTCTCAATTAATAGAGCGGGAGGTCGTAACTCAGATCGACTCCACTTATGTAAAATTGCCTGATTCGATAATTGATCAATCTAGCGAAGTAGAGCGCGTATTGCACGAAGGAGTGATGAGACAGGAAACTCCTGAGAAAATTATGAGAACCATGGATGCTAGTGAGCGACCGCTTACTTTTGGTGATGAAATTAAGAACACGGATCAAGTTTTCATACTCAAACTAACCGACCTTCCTAAAGGTCCATTTTCATTAACTCTCCATCCCGAAAACAAGGAAATGAACCTTAGAATAAACCAAATCCGCTATGCCGATGGAAGTCTAGACGGACCGTTTGGTTTGGAATTATCTACAGACAATCCACAAGAAGGTGAAGTTTTGGTTTATGTATCCAAAAGTCAAATGGCTTCTAGCTCCCCGATAGGTAGGTTTACGCTTTCAATCGAGTAAATTACTGGTCTTTATTATTATAGAATTTTAGTACAATTAAATACATTTTAAACAATGAAAAATTATATTTTATCGGCACTTTCTGCCTCTGCAATTGTAGTGAGTTGTTCTACGGTCTCCTCTGTACTACAAAATACTTTGCCTTTTAACTCAAGCTTCGTGATCAACGAAGGAACACCTAGCAATTCTAAGCATTCGGTGGTAGGAGCAGGAACGGGAATCAATCAGATTTTTGGCGTAAGTCAAAATGTGCAAGACATTCGCGCTAATAATGCCACTTTAACAGTAAGTTCTGGTGCCCAAGGAATGGGTGTTTTTAGATCGGTTGAGGTCTATTTAACCTATGGCAATAAAGAGGTATTGGTAGCTTCAAGAGATCAGATTTCAGACAATATAGGAAACAGCTTGTCGTTAGACCTAACCAATCGAAATCTCGATGATATCATGAAGTCGGGGAATTCGATTCAGCAAAAAATTGTTTATACCCTTAAGAGTAGTCCAACTCAAAACATGCAACTCAAAAGTTCACTTACTTTCTCAAGCGTTCCTGTAAAATAGAAAAATGCTCATCCTGCATATTTTTTTCGCCTAGAAAATAGATAGCCTAAAATCACCCTATTCATTAAATCATTAAAGTGAATAGGGTGATTTCTTTATCTAAGATTTGGTGTGGCTGTCCATTACAATGGTAACAGGTCCATCGTTAACCAAACTAACTTGCATATCTGCGCCAAACTCTCCGGTCTCTACCTTTGCACCTGATTCCTTCAGGAGTTCTACGAAATAATTAAACAGTTCTTTTGCTTTTTCTGGAGCTGCGGCTTGAATAAACGAAGGTCGGTTTCCTTTCTTGTATTCTGCAATCAATGTGAATTGACTGATAGTAAGAAAACTGCCTCCACTCTGAAGTATAGATCGGTTCATGAGTCCATTTTCATCAGAAAAAATTCGAAGGTTTTGAATTTTGTTAGAGAGAAAGACGGCATCTTCTTTTTCGTCCCGCTTATCAACACCGACAAGAAGAACTAGGCCATGGTCAATCGATCCTACAATTTTACCGCTCACTTCTACCTTTGCTTCCAAAGATCTTTGAATAACAACTTTCATAATTAGTTAAAAAGGATTAATGTGTTGGTTGAGGTTTCGTATTGGTAACGGTATCTTTTTAATGGAGTAGAGGTGCCAGAAATAGCTTGACCATTAATCAGGTTCCATTCTGATTGATCCTTTGGACATACTACCTTAGTCTGGTTTTCAACCATCAAAGTAGTATTGGACTCCGGACAGAGGTGGGGAGCATTGCGATCGTAAACGTAAAATCCTTGAGGGGTATTTACTACAATTAGGCCTCTTGTTCCGCTTTGCTGCTCAGCCACATAAACCCAGCCTCCAAGTTGCTGTAAGGCTTGGTAGGACGGGTGATCCAGAAGCAGTCTAACTTGTACAGTTGAATGGGGGAAGCAATCGGCCAGAGGTTGGTCGCTTCGGCATGAGATGTTGCATAATATGCTGATTATCAGCAGGGAAATTATTGTTAATAAACGCTTTGTTTTGGTCATCTGGAAAATTATATTATCTTTGTTTAAGAATAAAAACCAATTAGATATTGTCCGGGCTTAGGGTCGGATAATTTTTTTTTATTATTTTCAAAATTAAAAAATTATGGCAACATACGTAACGAAAGCAGGTCTAGAAAAAATGGTTTCTGAATTAGAACATTTAGAAAGCATTGAAAGACCTAGAATTACTCAGCAAATTGCTGAAGCTAGAGATAAAGGAGATTTATCAGAGAATGCGGAATACGATGCAGCGAAAGAGGCTCAAGGGATGCTTGAAATGAAAATTTCGAAGTTAAAGGATGCGATTGCAACCTCTAAAGTAATTGACGAATCCCAGCTGGATGCATCGAAGGTTGCTATTTTAACGACAGTTAAGCTCCTAAATAAAGCAACGAAAAAAGAGCAAGTTTTTACCTTTGTCCCTGACAATGAAAGTGATTTGAAAAGTGGGAAGATTTCTGTATCCACTCCAATCGCTAAAGGCTTATTAGGAAAGAAAGTTGGAGAAAGTGCAACTATTGTACTTCCTAATGGAAATCAACTGGAGTTCGAGGTTCTCGATATTTCTATCTAATTCCATTCATAGAATAATATAAAGCATTAACCTATGAGTTCTATTTTCACTAAAATCGTTGAGGGCAGCATTCCTGCTTATAAAATAGCAGAAGATGAAAAGCATCTTGCTTTTCTTGATGTTAGTCCCCTAGTAAAGGGTCATACGCTAGTAATTCCTAAAGAAGAAGTAGATTTAATTTTTGATCTTGATTCTGAAGCTTATCGGGACTTATGGTCTTTTGCTCAAAAAACAGCCAAGAAGATTCAAAAGGCTATTCCTTGTGTTAGAGTAGGGGTAGCGGTTGTAGGTTTAGAAGTGCCTCACGCTCATATTCATTTGGTTCCACTCAATACCATGTCTGATTTGAATTTTATGAACGAGAGACTCCAGCTTTCTAAGGAAGAATACGAAGAGATTAGAGAAAAAATTTTGAATGCGTAGGAAGTAAATTTGTCAAAGTAGTAACTTTGACAAAATTTTTTATCGACTAAAAAGTAAGATTTAATTAATGAATCCAAACCAATGTTCCTTTTGTGGAAGAAAAAAAAGTGAAGTACAGATATTAATTACCGGACAACAGGGGTTCATCTGTGAGAACTGTATTGAGCAAGCTCATACGATTATTAAAGACACCGTTAGTTCAGGATCCAGCTTTGCAGCAGAATCACTAGCTGAACTAAAAAAACCTAAAGAGATTAAAACTTTCCTCGATCAATACGTCATTGGTCAAGATCAAGCCAAGAAGCAATTAGCTATTGCGGTATACAATCATTACAAACGACTTCTGCATGCAGAAGAGAAAGATCGAGAGATTGAGATTGAAAAATCCAACATCATCATGATAGGTGAAACGGGTACAGGAAAGACCCTTTTGGCAAAAACGATTGCTCGAGAATTAAATGTGCCGTTTTGCATTGTAGATGCGACGATTTTAACTGAAGCAGGTTATGTGGGGGAAGATATCGAAAGTATACTTTCTCGCTTACTTATGGTGGCGGATTATGACGTAGAAAAGGCACAAAGAGGAATTGTATTTATCGATGAAATAGATAAGATTGCTAGAAAATCGGATAATGCCAGTATAACTAGAGATGTTTCTGGGGAAGGAGTGCAACAAGGACTCTTAAAACTTTTAGAAGGAAGTATTGTCAACGTACCGCCGCAAGGGGGAAGAAAGCATCCAGACCAAAAATACATTCAAGTAAATACTCAAAACATCCTGTTTATAGCAGGTGGAGCTTTCGATGGAATCCAAGAAATTATTGAACGTAGACTTAATAAGCAAGCCATTGGTTTTAGTAGTGAAAAAATGGCCATGCAAGAGGATAATACGGATGTTTTGAGCCAGCTTACCGCAATTGATCTGCGTAAGTTTGGTCTTATTCCAGAGCTCCTCGGTAGGTTCCCAATTATCACTTACCTAGAAAAACTCACAAAAGAAACGATGGTTCGTATTATGAAAGAGCCAAAAAACTCGATTGTGAATCAATTTGTTGAACTTTTCAAGATGGACGGAACCGAACTTGAATTCACCGATGGTGCTATTGAAAGAATTGTGGAAGAAACTATGGAGAAGGGACTTGGAGCAAGAGGACTCCGAGCAACTACAGAAAAAGTATTAGAAGATTACATGTTTGAGGCCGGTCAACAAAAGAAAATTAAGTTAACCAAACTAAATGTTTTTAAAGGCCCTAGCAAGCAGAAAACTGCTAGCTAAAGTAAAATCATAACAAACCAACAAGTGAAAAGAACTTGCCAATTAAAGGCAAGTTTTTTTTGTATTTTTATACCATGAAAAAAACCTTATTAATTCTATTGATTGGAGTCTTTGCTTCTAGTCATGCACAATTTAAAGTTCAGATCGAAACGCCAGGGGATTTTGCTCCACAGACAGTTTATTTTTATACTCTAGATGGTTCTCGTGATGTCCTTGCAGGAAAGGCTGAAAAAAAGCAAAATGCGTTTACTATAAATTATCCTGAATCCTATGTTGGTATGATGAAAGCCTATTTTCCTGAAGTTAATTATTCTGTTGAATTCATTTCGGAGAATAACGACGTTAAAATGACTTTAGCAAGAAACTCTAACGGAACTACCCAAGTAGTGTATCATGATCTTTCCAACCAAGCAATGGATCGCGTTTTGAATCATGAACGTAAAATAGAGAGCATTCTGCCGGTACTTTCTCAGATACAAGCCTTTTATCAGCCTAGCGAAGCTTTCTACCAAGCTTTGGAGAAAGAGCAGCAGAATTTATCTAAGGCCTTGCCTGACATTAAAGGACACCCTTTTGTATCCTACTATCAAGAAAAGCAACTTCAGTTTTTAGATGAAAGCGCCTCACCTAAGAGCCCGCTTGAAGTTCAGAAATTTCTTTCTAATACATCAAGTTACCTAGAATCCTCTTCACTATTAAGGCCTATTTTAGTGAAGTATCTCTCTATGGTCCAGTCGAGTAATGCGCAAGCTTCAGTTGATTCTTTACTTAATGAGTTGAATTTAGAAAGTCCAAGAGGGCAAACCGTTCTAGCGGAATTAATTGAGCTATTTGATATGTACGGGATGAAGGAGCTTAAGGATAATTATCTTTCTAAAGCGAACAACCTTAAATGCGAAATTAATAATAGACTTTCCGCAACGATTGATGTCAATGCACAGACTTCTGTAGGTGCTAAGTTCCCGAATTACGAGTTCCAGAATCCTACAAAAACAACAGCGAAATCCCTTCATGATGTAAATGCCAAGCGTAAGGTAATTATCTTTTGGTCCTCAACATGTAAGCACTGTGAAACGGATTTGCCAAAATTTATTCCTTACTACAACCGTTTGAAAAGTCAAGGAATCGAATTGATTGGACTATCACTCGATACCGATAAAACACGTTATGAGGCTAAAGCAGACGTTTATCCATGGATTAATGATACGGAGCTTCGTGGATGGAACAGTAGCTTTGCGGACACCTACAATGTGAAAGCGACCCCATTTTATTATGTACTAGATGAAAATAATGAAATTCTTGCCAAGCCAGATTATGCGAATGATGTAATTGAATTTTTAGGAATAAATTAATTTGCCAACTTTTCAAAATATGTTTATATTTGCACCACTCTAATGGCGAGGTAGCTCAGATGGTTAGAGCGCAGGATTCATAACCCTGAGGTCACGGGTTCAATTCCCGTCTTCGCTACTAAAACCGATGCATTTTGTGCATCGGTTTTTTTATTACCTGCTCAATTCTGTTTCGTAAATGAAAGAATGTTCCAGGTTGTAATTGGGTGTGGCAAACACCGATTAGATAATTATTTTGCTACAAAAGTGCTGCTTTTGAATATTTTTTATAGATAAATATTAAAAAAGCTTCAGTAGAATCCATAAAGTAAAATTTCTCAAAATTTGAAAGAAAAAAGTATAAAAAAATTTGTTATAAAAAAAAATTGTGCTACTTTTACATCGCTTTAATGAGGCACACGCTTCACAGAAGCAATAAATTTTTTTTCATCATTTGTGTTTTTAGAATCGTGTCGCAAGATGCGATTCTTTTTTATTGGTGTTCTTTTTCATACCTGATTAACAAATCGTTAAAATAGCTGTAAGTGATGCTGCCCTCCTGCTGGTTTGTTTTTAGAAAAATATTATTTGTAAACCCAAAGAATGAATCTAAAACTCCGGAATGTCTGTAGCGAAACATTGTTTCATATAGCCTGTCTCTTTTCATTCCTGGAGAATATCGGGCAATAACAGCTTTTACAAATTTTCCATCCTGCTCTACAATCAAATTTAACAGGCTTTTAAGCACAAAATACTCCGTGCTGTATTTCAGATCCATGTTCCGGGAGTTTACACCAATTAAATACCCTATAAAATTAGCTTCCTGTTCACGCGCATAGCCCAGCTGGTGGGCGCTCTCATGTGCTAAAGTGAATGGGAGGTGTGTCGAAGGTAATTTTGGATTGTACTGAGCTTCCGCAGTAAATGGATTATAATAGCCGTAAATCCCGGTGTAACTCATGATGTCTTTGAATAGGGAAGATTTAAAGCTTTCCACATCACTTCCGGTTTTTGGGTTAAGGAATTGCGGTAACTGCTTCTGATTCCTGAGAATTTCTTCCACCACCAAATTTTTATCATAAACCTTAAAAACACCGTTCCGGTCTTCCTGTACCTGTGCTCTGGTTCTTTTACATTTCTCAAGATATATCAGGGATAATGCTTTTGCGTCATCCAGTTTTATTTCGTAATCAGGTAGCTTTTCACTTATTGGCTCCTGAAAATACAGCAGTCCCCAAAATATCTGATAACTAAAGTAGATTATATTTAAAATGATCAGTAGCCTGACGCCATTCCGTTGGCCCCGTTTCATAACGGTTTTTAAAATCAGATAAATTAATAAGCCGCCAAGCAAAACATAAAAAACATCGCCCACCGAAAAATTAAATTTTGAAAAAAGGCTTTGGTGAATGGCTTTTTGCTTTTCAAAGAATGACTCTGCCAGCCGGATGATAAAATCTATTTTTGAGAATAGGTAGAACCAAAGAAATTGGGCAAGTAAAACACCTGCCCAAAACCTTTTCTTTGATAATATTTTTGTATTATTAATGGCCACCTTCTGTTTTTACTTTGTCAAGTTCAATTCCCTGAGCTCTGAGGATTCCTGTAACGCGCACAGCATAGAACGCAAGGTATGCAAAACACACGATTCCAACAATATAGCTGAAATGAATATTGGTGAGATCAGCGATATAGCCCTGAAGCAAACTCACGATACCTCCACCCATAATCATCATGATCAGATAACCGGAACCTTCATTGGTGTGTTTTCCCAATCCATTAATTGCAAGAGCAAAAATACATGGCCATAAAGTAGAGCAGAATAAACCCACGCTGGTAAATGCATAAACAGAAACCATTCCGGAAGTCAGCATCCCGATCAAAAGTGCCAGAATCCCAAGGCAGGAAAAGATAAGAAGCATTCTTGCCGGATTACCTTTGCTCGCAATATCAGCCGCAATCATCACCAAAATGACGAACGCATAAATATAGAAAGGTTTCAGATCGTGCTGAGCAATAAAGTTAACCAACAGGAATACCGCAAAAGCAAGATATGGCGCGATAAACCTCATGGTTTTCTTGAAGCCAGCTCCGGCATCAAACGCTTCTACAGCGCCGGTCCATCTGCCGATCATCAAAGATGCCCAGTATAAAGAAACATAAGGCGCGATATCTTTAGTTTCAAAACCAAGATTGTTTTCCATATAAGCCGGTAAATTACTCGCAGTGGAGACTTCCACACCAACATACACGAAAATCGCAATCATTCCCAAAACCAATTGTGGGAAAGCAAAAGCACTTTTACGGTGATGCCCAGGCTGTAAATCATCGGTATCTGCAGTATTGGTTTCAGTGGCTTTAGGCAGAGGTGAAAATTTAAGCAGGAGCGCAACTAAAACAAAAGCCGCACCCAAAATCAGATACGGAATTTTAACAGATTCAACGCTTGCTTCAGTATTTGCTGCTGTTGCGGAACCGAAAATTGCGAAAGAAACAATAAGCGGGCCGATGGTCGTACCAAAATTGTTGATACCGCCGGCCATCGTCAGTCTTTGTGAACCGGTTTCATTTGGCCCTAATGCGATTGCCAGTGGATTAGCAACAATCTGTTGAAGGGAGAATCCCAAACCTACCGTGAAAAGTCCCGATATCATCAGGACAAAAGAACCTGCGTTTGCCGCAGGAATAAACAAGAGCGTGCCCGCTGCAGAAATCAGCAAACCTAATATCAAACCGTTTTTGTAACCGATTTTGTTGATTAAATCCTGCTTCATCCTCTTAGAAATTAACATATAAATAAGGGATCCCACCGTATATGCCACATAAAACGCAAACGAAACCATTTGGCTCTGCGTTTGGGTCAGGTTAAAAGCTTTCTTGAAAACAGGAATCAAAATGTCGTTACTCGCAGCAACGAAGCCCCAAAAGAAAAATACAGTAACCAGCGGGATAAACTGTCCCCAGTTGGTTTGTTTGGTGTTTACAGACATATTTTTGGTAATTGTTAAAACAAATATAATTATTTATTTGGTTTCATAGTATTCTGTCAGCGTCTTTTTTATCTCATTATGAGAAATTAATTTCAGCTCCTGTGTATTTGCTGAAGGTTCAAGAATTTCATTTAAATAAACCTGAACCTTTCCCGGAAAACCCTTCGAATATTCAAACGGAAACATTTCCTTCAAGCCGGCAAAAGTATAAACCGCGATTGGAAAATCATGTTTGGTTGAGAGAATGAACGCTCCGTCTTTAAAAGTATCCAGTATGATCGAACTGTCATCGGGAACACCGCCCTCCGGGAAGATCACAATATTTTGTCCGTGATTCATTTTTTCTGCTGCCCGGCGGTAAACATCGGCGCGGCTGCGTGGATCTTTACGGTCCACCAGAATGCATATTCTTTTATAGATAATGCTGAAAACGGGAATGTTGGCGAGTTCTTTTTTCCCGATGAAACATAAGGGATGGTGCGGATGAAGAACGCTCATCAGCATAATATCAATAATCGAAGTATGATTAGATATGAAAATATATTGCCTTTTTTTATCGATGGATCTTTCCGTCTTTTTGATGAGTTCGTAGCGGAATCCCATGCCGTAAAAAAGTATGATACACCACCAGCGGATAAAGATGTAGGCATATTTGAAATGAGATTCTTTGATGGAAAGCAGGATTACCGGCAGGCCAAAAATCAGGATAAACAGAAATGCCAGAAATATGAACCAGGCGCGCCACAGATAATTCAGAATTTTTTTCATAGAAATTTTCTGCCTCAAAAATATAAAAATTTAGATGCTGAGGTTATCCGCTGAAAATTATTCTTTTTTTAACGGAGTAATTCAGGACAGAAACCAAAACGATTGCAGCGATCTTGCTCAGCATTTCCGGGCTGAAGACGAAAAATCCTAAATCGAAATACTCATTTCTGAAAGCGGTGCTGTAAAATATCTGGAAAAACATAAGGCTGAGCACCGTGGAAACCGCAGAAATTGCAATGAAATAAGCAAATTCTCTCCTTTTTGAATGCTTGCCTCTCTCGAAAACAAACCAGATGCTGAAAAAATAGTTTGAAATAATGCCGCAGGATGTCGAAAGAATGTTGCTTAAAGGAAAATGAACTCCGTACAGATTC
>JAEXBS010000094.1 GCA_023393915.1 Bacteroidota bacterium
GCGGACCTTTCGCCCGCGCCCATTATATCCTCTTTTGCCTGTTGCTGCCTTTTGCTTTTTCCTTTTTGTCTCTCTTATTCTATCTCTTTCTTCTCAGCCAGAGCGGTATCAGCGTCAGCATGGAGAGTGCGCCCAGCCCAGCGGCGCAGCCGTGGCTGGAGCCGCCGGTCTTTGGCTGGGCGACGGTCACCGTGCATGTGGCGCTCTTTTCTCCGGCCCTCGCGGTGATGACTGTCGTGCCGGCCGACAGCGCCGTTACTTTGCCGTTCTCGTCCACTGAGGCTACCGCCGGGTCGGCGCTCGTCCAGGTGACCGCTTTATATGTCGCGTCGTCCGGCTTTACCGTCGCGGTGAGCTTTTTACTCTCCCCGATGTTCAGCGTCAGCTCTGTGAGGTCGAGGCTGACTTCGGTGACGGGAACGCCGCTGACGGCGACGGTGAATGAGAGCGGGCCTGTAACGCAGCTCCTGGCGAGCGGCTTGAGGTTGTCTTTGTCGCTGAAATCGGTGGCTTTGAGGTCGATGTCGAAGCTCACCGCCGTCACGCCGGTTTTTTTGCCGGAGACGGCGCAGGGCCAGAGGTCGGAGATATCGGCGATCTCCGGCGAGGCGACGGAGATGTCGCCGCTGACGGAGAGATAGTTCGTCATATCCTCCGCCTTGCCCGGGTAGGAGGTCAGGGCGGGGGCGTCGCCGCCACCGATGGCCTCAAGATTACCGACGAGCCAGCCGCTGTTGGAGATGTTTACCTTATTATTTGTGACGTTGTATCCCACGATACCGCCCGCGTGGTTGGCATTGGAGCCGCCAGAGGCCGAGACATCGCCGCTGTGGGCGTTGTTGGTTATCGTGCCGCCGCTGATTCCCGCGATACCGCCCGCGAAGTTGTCGGAGCCGCCGGATGCTGTGACCGTGCCGCCGCTGTTGGCGCAGTTGGTTATCTTGACGTAGAAGTATCCCGAGATACCGCCTGCGCTGTTGGAGCTGCCGCCGAAGGCCGAGACCGTACCGCCGCTGTGGGCGCAGTTGGTTATCGTGTTGCTGTTGAATCCCGCGATACCGCCCGCGCTGTTGGAGCTAGTGTCGTCACCGAAGGCCGAGACGTCGCCGCTGTTGGTACAGTTGGCTATCGTGTAGGCGAAGCTGGTTCCCACGATACCGCCTGCGTCGTTGCCGGAGCCGCCGGAGGCCGAGACCGTGCCGCTGTTGGCGCAGTCCGTTATCTTGCTGTCGAATCCAGCGATACCGCCCGCGCTGTTTTTGCCGGAGCCGCCGGAGGCCGAGACCGTGCCGTTGTTGGCACAGTTCGTTATTGTGTCGTTGTTGAATCCCGCGATACCGCCTACGTATTTCACTAAGCCACCGGAGGCCGAGACCTCGCCGCTGTTGATGTTGTCCGTTATCGTGCCGTAGTTGTATCCCGCGATACCGCCCGCGCTGATTGTTCTGTCATTACTTATGTCAACGCTGACAACGCCGCCGACGGTGAGGCCGCGGATCTCGGCTTTTTGACCAACGAGGCCGAAGAACCCCGCAGCGAGGGGGAGTGTATTGTTTTCTTTTGCGCCCGCCACGTTGGCGGAGGCGACGATGTAGCCGCTCACAGTGAAGCCGCCGCCGTCGAAGCTGCCAGCGTAGCCGTTATCTTTTCTATCACCAGATGTGTATTGACCGATCGGGGTCCAGTGCGAGGGACTGCCGCCCTCCGAGAGGTCGATGTCCTTTGTGAGTTTCGCGTTGATCTCCGCGCTGCCGGCGTTGACCCTGTCTCGGAACCAGAGGAGATGGCCCGGTTCGGAGAGCAGATAGACGCCCCTGTCGTCCGAGGCCGGTACCACGGGGGCTATCGCCGCCCGCGAGGCGGAGGGCGCGGCGAGCGCCGTGAAGAGGAGCAGGAGTAAAAGGGCTGTTAGCTGTAACCTGCGGTTAGTCTTATGGGGGGGGCAACTATAGTTTCTTTTGGTCCCGCGCCGACGGCTGATTTGCACATTATTTTGACCTCCTTGACATAATAATTTATTTTATCATACAGTAATAATACTGAAAGTGCAAATTATTTCATGTAAAAATATTTCGGCGCGGGTTTTTTGTGGAAAAGGGGCGCGGCGGGCGGCGGGAGCGGAGATAGGAGACGGGTTATGATTTTGCTCTGCCCCTGTTTGTCACCCCGGGCCTGACCCGGGGGCCAGGGGCTTACGTTTTGTTTCTCGCGCATTTTGTGAGGCAAACCTGAAAACTCTGGACTCCGGGTCAAGCCCGGAGTGACGGAATAAAGACAAAGCGTTATTCACAACAGTTTAGTCCTTAGAAACTAAATCGTTGTTCTGCTGTATTTTGTCACACTGGCCCCAGAAAGAATTTTTGAGCCGCTGGATGCCGGGTCAAGCCCGGCATGACAAACCAAAAGCTAAATCGTATTTATCTTTTAACCCACCCAAAGGAAATCGGCGTTTAGACGTGCGAATAACGAAATAACCGAGGGCTTGGCAAGCGGAGGCGCACTAATGTGCGGTGAGCATTGCCAAGCCCTCGGTTATGAAGTTAGTCGTGCGTATAAACGC
>JAEXBS010000012.1 GCA_023393915.1 Bacteroidota bacterium
TGCAAAAATGGGCGACCCTCGCGGAACCGCTGATCATCCTGGTGATGGGCGTGCTCGTCGGCTTCGTAGTAGTTGCCGTGCTGCTGCCGATATTCGATCTGTCGAGTTTGGCGGGGAGGTAGAGTTAGAGTGTATATACCTTGGATTGGGATAACTAGTGACAAATTTAATCTTAAGAGATAACTAAAAATCTTAAAGACACACTGCACCTGTAATAGTAAGCTAAAATTCTATGGATATTTCGTAAATGTTGTTTTATTTGTATATTTTTATTTTTTCAAATGCCCTCGGTGTTTGGCGCGATTTAGTGTATTATTCTGATAAATAATAGCAGGATTCTATTTGGCGGATGAAGGTAATGCCTGTACTAATGAGGCTAAAAAGAAATTTTATGTATGTTAATTCAGTTGTTGAAAATCATAATTTGTAACACAAACTTAATCACCGTCTGACTTTTGTAGACGAAAAGGTCATGGAACAAATAACAGGTATGAAAACAATCCTTCGTCAGATTTTGGTGTTTACATAACGCGATAATATAGACGAAGACATCAATGATGTGAGAGCATAATCTCATTGAAAGACAAAAAATATTTCTGAAACGTCTCTCTACAAGAAATATAAAATTAGCTTTGTTTGTCTTATTGTTTTCGCTATTTATGCGCCACAAGATTGTACTGTAAAGGACCATAATAATATTATACATATTGCGTAAATCTCTGAGATGGTACAAAATAGCAGGTGCCAACTTTGAGTTTTTACGTTGGTAAAAACACGATGACCTATAAAAGTGGCGAAAAAATAGAGCCTTGTTTCTAGAGTTGAAAGCAAGTTCAATACAGAGCATAAAAAACTTTTTAATAGGGAAATGGAACTTTTTTTGTAAAAGGCTTCATGTCTTAGATAAGAGCCTGATAACGTTATATATTACACAGAACATTGGGAGGCAGCAAAGTGCAATGGAGAACATAGTGTTGAGATTTAAAAGTATGCTTTTTTGCGAGATTAGCAAATTTCGCCTCGGGCAGATTCTTTTTATTTCGGGAATTACTTTTGGGCTATTTCTTGGGGACGGAGCAAGAAAAGTATTTTTCATAGCTGCTTTGCTGTGTCTTACAAAATCTCAGCTGAAAGAAAAGTTTTATAAATCATTGACTAAGGGACAAAAGATATCTGGCTGTTTTTTGCTTTTATTCTGTTTATGGATATTTTTTATTCCATTGTTTTGTGGTATAGAACCTTTAATGGGAAGATTGGAGGGGCTATTCCGTCCTCTGGAGTTTTTTATCATAATGTGGGAAATGCTTATCTTCGCAAAAGATGAATTTTTCTTCAAAAATATCAAGAATTTTGCTATTATGACCTGCTTTATATACTCTGTACTTGCTGTAAGTCAACGTTTTATATTGGGGTTTCCCGTTGATTTTAGTAATTGGGTTGTACTCGGAATGGCCTGGCGTGTAGGTACACTGTTATCAGGGTTATTGCCGTGGGTAGTTTACGCTTTTATTACGGAAAGGTCCCTGCGTAAGACATTGTTTTTGGCTTTAGTTATCATTCTTACCTGTGGCACAATGTTTTTGACCTTATACACAACTTTTTGGCTTGTGCTTGCAGTTCAATTTGCCGCGACTTTTTTAGTTATATTGCTGTTTTATCGGAAGGGCCTTTTTCGGATTTGCGTGTTCACAATAGCAACTCTGGCCATTATTTTTTGTTTAATTTACAGTATTGCAACATACTATGAGAATTTTAGAGATAACCCAGGTGGTCTTATGGAACAGCTGGAGCAAATTACGAGCGTAGGAGATAAGTTTGAAATTAGCAAGTTCACAAATCGCCGAAGTGAGCTTTGGTGTATAGCGATAGAATTAATAAAAAAAAGGCCGATGTTTGGTTATGGTTGGGCTGACGGAGAGATGGTTTCTGATAGAATTGGTCATATGCATAATGCTTTTTTACAGGCCGCGTGGAATGCAGGAATACCTGCTGCAATAATGTATGCTATTTTGTTGTTAATACTGTGTATATCTGTTATAAAGAAGATAAAAACTAATGGAAAACTTATGCCAATATCCTTTGTTGTTCTGCTTGCTTTCCTTGCGTATATAGTTTGCGCCATGCTCGACGATATGTTTAGATCCCAGAGAACTATCATGACGCTGTACCTGTCGACATTTATGCTCATGCTGACTCCTTTAGCAAATTTTACCCCTGATAGTAAAAATGAGCTATCTGATGGAAAATGTTGATAGCGAGATAGAAAAAGTCTGTTTTATAACTTATTGGCGTTTGTACTTTTAAGTTGATAAAAACTAAAGGATAAACATAAAAATATAGGGTGGCGATAATATTTGATTATCTCTCTTTTGACAAAGCCATTTTCACCTGTGGAACGGATTGCTAAAGATATAGAGCGCCGTTTCAATTATATAAAGTACAGGGTTATGAGAAATTCTTATAAGGCGTGGACATGCACCTTTCCTATCGGAGGGCATCAGGATATTGTCGATTCATTTATAAAGGGCGCAAGATATCATCAAGAGATAGAGTTGAGGATAAATCCATCTAGAAAAGAGGCAGAAGGAAGTATTGTTTATATCCCTTCCGGATGGAAAGCATTGCGCGATGCCATAGAGTTAAAGAAAGATGGAAAAATAAAAAGAATTATTTCTGGACCTGTGGGTGAGCGCATCAACGATTACGATGGTATTATCCTAAGCGACGCTATAGATGTCTGCGTTGTTCCATGTGATTGGTATAAAAAGAAATGTGAAAAAGAGGCTTCAGCAAAGAATCTGCGTTTTGATAATATGCATGTGTGGCCAGTAGGTGTTGATCATAGTGTGTGGTTTCCATGTCGAAACATAAGGTCTGAAGAGATGCAAAGAGCGTTGATATATGTCAAGGGTTGCGGCGCGCAGATGTTAGGAAGCACGAGCGATATTCTTCATGGAGAGCACAAGGAACAGAAAATAATAGTCTGCGGCGGTCATACGCCGCATGATTATAAAGAACTGCTTGAATGGTGTGATTTTGTCGTCTACTTGGGGCATAGCGAGACACAGGGGCTTGCGATCGCGCAGGCTTGGTCTATGAACAGGCAGACTCTTGTGTATGAACCAAATCATTTTTTAAGGGATGGGCTTGACGCCGCGCCCTATCTCACGAAGTATACCGGTAGAAAATGGCGCGATGCCAACGATTTACGTAAATGTATAAGGTCTATGGAAATGTTGTCTCCAAGAGAATGGGTCCTTAAAAACCAGACAAACAAGATTGCTTTTGATTGTTTTTTGAAGATTATTGAAAACCTACCATAGCCAGATGAAAGATACTATTATGGCGGCAATAGTTCATATAGTTGATGAGGAGACTTCTGAATGGACCTGTCTAAGATACAAAGAGAAATAATGCGCATCCTCCTTCAAGCGGTGGAAGCTTTCCCGTACATGTTCCCCCAGCTTTGTCGGAGTTGGGTGATGATAAACTGGAACAGACTTCAGTTTGAAGAGGGTAAAAAGATGCATATAAAACCAGGAGCAACTCCATATCAACATAAAAGGTCTTCGCTTGACCTCTCATGTACTTCGGGATTTGGCGAGTCAGTGCATCCTGATGTGATTTGCATTGATGAGGGATTTACAAAGATGGGATGGAAATATTTGATGACGGTGACTCCATTTCCGAAGGGAATCGTTTATTTTGAGAATCCTGAGTTTCTCGTCAGCCATGACGGGATAGAATGGAGCATTCCTGCCGGAGGTAAATCGCCGGTAGTCCCCCCTCCGTACGATTGGATAGGATATAATTCGGATCCGGCACTACTACGCGACGGTAATTTTGTGCATCTTATTTTTCGAGAGGTACGTAATGAGAGACCTAGTGTGGTGATGACGGTATATTCTATCTCAACATCTGACGGCGTGGCTTGGAGTGCGCCGAAGATTATTTATCAGATAATCCGTCCACAAAATGAGGGAGCTTTGCTGATGTCTCCCGCCCTTCTTAAGATTGGAACAAAATATGTGATTTGGTATGTAGACCTGGAAGAGGGTGGTTTCGTTATTAGGCGTTCAGAGGGAGATGATCTTTTCTCCCTGTCCTTGGGCAATAGGTGTGAAATATATGGTATGCCAGATGATTTGGAGGTTTGGCATATAGACATTGTGGATGACGGTGATAGGCTAATCATGGCGATTTGTGCTGGCAACAGAGAGAGCCGTGGTCGCCGTTCGGTAATATTTGCCGAAAGTTTCGATTGGGGAAAAAGTTGGCGTTGTTTTGGAGAACGATTGGATCCTGATAGCAATATGGGAGAAAATAGCTTATATAAAGCTGCGCTCGCGCCAAAAGCCAACGGCACGTGGCTACTATATTATTCTTATCAGGACATGGAAAGACATTGGTTCACGGTTGTTAAGGACATAGTACTTTAGCATCTTTATACACACTTCTTGTTTTTGCGGGAATATGCGACATTAGTTGCATGTTTTTATTTTGCCGCATTAAGTGTATTTTTTAGAATAATGGCAATAGTATCTGTGCGGAGATGCCAACAACGCCAAACTCTTAAAAAATATCTCTGGTTCGATGGGGAGCATATGATATGAAGAAAGTAGCTTTTTACGGCATTGTATGTTTTTGAGCATCCTGAAAAATGTGTTTTCATCGCCGCGCATTGCCGCATGCGAAAAATGTCTTTGTAATACCATTGGTAGCAGGTAGTACTTTGCAGCGTTGCGTAACCGTGGACTTTCGCTGTTTTTTAGAATATATTTTAGCGTTCTTGTTAATGCTAGGGTATTATTGTTGTATCGATCGATGCTTTTTGAGGGTATACTTTGGTTTATCCCCATTGCTTCATGTTGCACGTATATGTAGGGTGCAGATGGAATCGCGGCGATCTTTTTACTCCGTATTATTGCTTTCAAAAAAAACTCACCGTCCTCGCCAGCGTAGCAATCCTCATGGAAAAAAATATTGTTTTGTATCAGCAAGTCTCTCCTGAATAAACTGGAGAGGGCTGGCTCAAATTTATTAAATATCCGAGAGAGGGCGATGTCATCCGTTGGGATGTTGTTTATCAATTTGTCGTTCAGTAAGCGTGTCTCGGTAGTGTTATCGTTTGTATGAAACTTACGGTAGCCGCAAAAGACTAAGTCTGCTATATTACCGGCGTCTTTTACGGATTGGGAGAACATGGATGACAGCATTGTAGCATCGCAAGAATCATCGCTGTCAAGAAATGATATGTATGTGCCTTGAGATTCTTTTATACCGATGTTTCTCGCATGAGAAACACCTTGGTTTTCTGTGAGACGTATTATTTTGTAGGGAACATTGCCAGAGGAGAGTGCTTGCTTCGCTATAAGAGCTGACTTATCCGAAGAGCCGTCATCGACGACAATTATCTCTTTCTCGTGGTGGTCTTGTAGAATAATGGACTTGATCGCATGCTGGATAAAATTTTCTCTATTATATACTGGTATAATAATGCTAATGAGGTTGTTCATGACATCCGACCTTATTGTAAAATGTAAACGCTCTCAAAATGATATTAACATATATCTTTGTGGTGGGAAAGATTTATTTTTGTGAAGGTGGTTTTATAATGGATGACATCATTCATATTGCTTTGGCTTTCTGCGATCCTAAGGGCACTTACTCACGCCACTCTGCGGTAACTATGGCCTCGATTTTTGCTAATACAGAGAGAAAAGTTTGCATTCATGTCATTCATGATGATACTCTAACAGGGTATAACAGAGAAAAGCTAGAAACTCTGGCGCTTTCTTTTGAACAACAAATCGATTTTGTCAACGTTGAAAAAAAACTTGATGCGAAGAGTATAGACGTAAGTAAATTAACAATAGACGGAGCACGTGGAACGCTGTTTCGTCTTTTGCTCCCGGACGTCGTTGCGGTAAATAAGATTATCTATCTCGATTGTGATATCGTTGTCAATATGGATATCTCAGAGCTATGGGATATTCCAATTGGGGAATACGCTGTGGCCGCGGTGCGCGATGTATGGTCGTTGAATTTTATAAAAGGAGTGCCCATTCCCTGGCGCCTTGGCAAGGCCTGGGAGATTCTTGGCGTGGAACGTGATGAATATTTCAATGCAGGTGTGCTGCTACTGAATTTGAAAAAACTGCGAGATAAATATAATTTTTTAAAATTCGTAGAGAATTTTTACGCGAAGTATAAAAAATGTATTACCCTTGCCGACCAGGATTGCCTGAACTATATCTTTGCTAACGATAAGTTGCTCATAGATGAAAAGTTTAACCGTATTGACGCAAATGGAGTTAAAGAGGATGCTCTTCGTGGTTCGATATGGCACATGGCTGGTGGGGCGGCGAAGCCATGGGTAACCTGCACTCGACCTTTTGTTGACGACCTCTATTGGAGGTACTTACGACTCACCCCGTACTGTGAAGATGACAATACCCTTATTCGATTGATGCTTAATGATCTGTCGTCGCCATCGTATACACATATTCACTCTTCCGACTGTGTGAAACGTCTGAAAAAACAAGTGGCGGATAATATCTTCCGCGCGCATGTATGGACGATTCCACATATATTGATGAGGAAAATCTGTGGAGGTTTAAAATGAAAATAATTGAAATTTTACCAGAGCTAGATATTGGCGGAGTCGAAAGACATGTTATAGATCTCTCTAACGAGCTAGTCAAACGTGGACATGAAATTGTAGTGATATCTGCCGGCGGTAAGATGCAGTGTCAGCTTTCGCAGAAAGTTGGTCACATTAAGATGTCGGTCCAGAAGAAAAACCCTCTGACAGGCTGGTTTTGTGCGATAAAAATCGCGAAACTTGCAAAGGATTGTGGGTATCAGCTGATCCACGCTCATTCTAGGGTTCCTGCTTGGATCGCGCGCTGGGCTTCGAATATGGCCGGTATTCCATATGTTGTAACCGCGCATGTTGATTTTGGCAATAAATCAAGATGGATATATTCTCCGTATCGTGATGCAGCCCGTGTGATATGCGTCAGTGAGGCGGTACGCGAAGGTATGAAAAATTGTTTTTATGATAACACGGAAGTTGTTCTAAACGGTCTTAATGAACCTGAAGTTCGCTGGCACGAAGATAATCTGAAAGATCCAGTGAAATTTCTTTTTGTGGGGAGGCTTTCCCCTGTAAAAGGATTACACGATGTGCTTAATGCATTGCCTGTGGAGGGGGCTTGGACTTTGGATGTGCTTGGTGACGGCCCTATGCGTGAAGAGTTGGAGAAGCTTACCGAAGAACGAGGGCTCTGCGGCAAGATATTTTTTCACGGGTATTCTGATAAGGCAGATAGCTTTATGGCACACTCCTCATGTCTCTTATTCCCATCATATACGGAGGGGATGCCTCTTACCCTGGCACGTGCAGTGCAGATAGGAATTCCGGTTATCGCCTCTGATATCTCTTCTGTGCGTGAAATGGCGGGAGGTAAAGAAGGGCTTTTGAAACCAGGTGATTTGGTACTGTGGAGAGAGGCAATAACAGATTTTATTGCGAATAGAAGAGTAAAGCTTTCTATACCCACGTCATCTGTGCCGACACTAGACAGGATGGTTGATAAAGATGAAGAAATATACAAAGAAGTGATGAGAGGCTTCGAATATAGATGAAAATACTGCACTATGTGGATGAAAATAATCTGGCATGGGGAGAGACATGGATACAACTTTTGAAAAAACTCTCTGATCTGGGGATAAAAAACAACGTTGTATGTAGGGGTGGGGGAACACTGGCTGAGCGCCTTCGTGAAGAAAATATACCGTTTGATACTTGTAAACCCTACGTTCAGTCTTTGCCTCTTACAAATATGGTTTTGGGAAATATAATTGACCGTACCTCTCCCGACGCTATACATACAAGGCTCTCGTCAGCCGCCAGAATTGGCGGATGGTGGGGTAAAGTGAGGGGCATTCCTGTTATTCAAACGATAGATAAATACGCAAAGTATAAATATTACAAAAACGGGACATTTTATTTTGCCTGTTCTCGCTCTGTCGCGGAATATTTGACTGCTCAGGGGATTTCTGAAACAAAAATTGCGGTAGTGCACAACCCAATAGATGTGACAAAATATGCGCTAGCGGAGAATACTCGTTCTGAAATGAGGCGAGCTAATTCTGTTCCTGATAACTGTAATGTGATTTTGTCCGCTGGCAGATTTGTTGATTGGAAAGGGTTCGATATATTAATAAAAGGCTATGCAAGATTTCTGTGTGGAGAGAAGGGGCTGGCGCTCGATACGGTATTGTGGATCGTGGGAGACGGAGAGGAAAGAGCGAGACTTTTTGAACTGGTTAAAGTAAACGGGCTGGAAAATAAGGTAAAAATATTTCCTTTCGCTAAAGATATACGTCCATATATGCAGGCTGCTGATCTGTTTGTCCTGCCTTCAAAAGAGCCGGAGCCATTTGGGATAGTCCTTTTAGAGGCTATGGCCTCTTCCCTTCCTGTCATAGCGACAAAGGCGGGGGGGCCGTTAGACATGTTGAAAGATGGGAAGAACGGGTGGTTCGTTGAGGCAGGGGATGAATTCTCCATCTCACAACGTCTTACAGAGGTACTCAGCAATAAAGAGGCGTTAATAGTGGTTGCTCATAATGCACAAATGCGAGCTCATGATTTCAGTGTTGAGAGTATAGGATGTCAAACTATAGAGTTATACAGAAATGTAATTAGGAGTAATAAATATAAATGACATGGGCATGAAAGATAAAATGGCAAATTGTTTTGCTAAAAGGTTCTCTTGTCCGTTAAATAGGAATATAAAATAGAAGGGCGGATATCTTTTGTCTGGGCTAAAGAAAGATGTGTTGTTTTTGAGATTTTCGTCGCTCGGCGATGTGATTCTTGCCAACTATACCGCAATGCGGATCAAGGAAAAAAATCCAGATTTCCGCCTGACGTGGCTGGTCGACAGTTTTTACGCGGATATAGTGCGTACCCAGCCATGGGTAGATGATGTGATGGTATGGGATAGGAAGAGAACAAAAAATAGGGGATTCTTGGAAATTTTGCGTCAGGTGAGGCGTCGGCACTTTGATATCCTTGTTGACATGCATGTCTCTGACCGCACGAGTCTTTTTTCTCTATTGTGTGACATACCGCTCAGGTATGGATGCTGTAAAAGATTCCCATTTTCGCATACGCATTTTTCGTTTGACGACTTGATGGATACCACTTTGCCTGTAAATCGCTGTAAAAGATATCTTTATGCGCCACGAACAGCAAATGAAGCCGCTCATGTTTCCGTACCTGCCGGAAGTATGACGATTGGCCTTGCCATTGGTGCGAGCTACGCCGTTAAGAGGTGGCCGGTCCGGCGTTGGATAGAATTTTGCCGACTTGCCGAATCGAAGGGACTCTATTTGCTGCTTCTCGGCAGCGGTGCGGATGAGATTGGCATGGCGGAAGAGATTGTGTCTGAGGCGGCGTCACGATATATTATCAACAAAGTAGGAGCCCTCTCTATTACCGATACGATAGCGCTCATCAATGATCTTGATATTGTAGTTTCCGGCGACACAGGGTTGATGCATGTGGCAAGAGCTTTGGGAAAGCCTGTCGTTGGTTTATTCGGGCCAAATTTCCCCGGAGTGGCGGCTGAATATGTGGATAGTCTTGGTAAGAAGTATATTTGTAACTGCAGGGATTCCGGCTGTGAAAAACTTGAATGCTCAAGGCAATGCCTTGAGGATATAAGCGCGGCGGATGTGTTTGAGGGAGTGGAGGATCTGCTTTCAAATATATAGCCACTTATTGCAGATAATCCTGCGGTTCCGCATAAAAATAGTCATCGCACATATTTGTGCATGGTTGAAAAATTCAAGGAGTCGTTTTGTTATGGGCAGTAATATAAGGAAGGGCAATATCTTTTGTGTAAAGATATGAAAAAATCAAAGGTCATTTTCCTATGCTGGCTCAATATTGCTTTTGCCTCCATTATTTTTGGGGCGGTTCGATACTATAATATATATGTGGTGAATAGCAAAAGTAACTGCAACTTTGCAGAAGTAACCGAGACCACCAAAGCTACTGGCCACACAGTATAAAAACAAATATAAAATAGCAGATATCAAAAGCGGCAGATATTTAGTATTTGTATCTAATTATTCGCCGCTTTTAGAGTTTTTCCCATTTATGTCTCAATTTTAGGGCATAACAACATAGGGCAGCGAATTGTCTCTGTTTTTTGCAGCAGTTAGCGCGACCCGTGTTTTCTTATTTTATTTGTATCTTCTGCCGCCTATGTCGTGTTATAGTTGTTTATGTCAGCGCTTATTTAA
>JAEXBS010000055.1 GCA_023393915.1 Bacteroidota bacterium
TCGTATATGTCGGGCGTGAGGTAGTTCATTAAGGTTGGCATGGCGACGTGTCGGCGGGGAATGGTGGACAGCGACAGCAGCTTTTTTGTGGTATAGTCGCCGGAAGGCAGAAACGTCACTTTGTTAAAACTTTCCTGAACATATTCGCGTCTGCCGCCATGGGCCACCGCGTACATGGTGGGTACGGCCATAAGAAACACATTGCGCTTGTTGACCCGCAAGGAAGACTTCATGTAAGCATAGCTGGTGGTGTCGGCAACTTGCTTGATTTCAAGGGTTTGCGGGTAGCTGAAAACGCGGTGCAACAAAGTGTCGAGCTTACTTTTTGCAGACCATACTTCCTGCGGCAACACGAGGCAGGGAAGTATTAACATCACTACTTTCAACAATGCTGTTCTCACCAAAGACAAAGGTACGATAACCTTGACAAAAAAACAAACGATTGATTAAAATCTTATTGGTAATTTTTATTCATCTGCGGATGGAAAAAATTCCATACGAGTGATGGCAAATGGCAGAAGGTACCCTGCAATTTGCGCTCGAGCAGGATTATTCATAGTTAACTGCTTGACCGTCTTCATGATTTATCTCTCCCCATAATTCCTGACAACTCAAAAAACTTGGACGCACAATGGTATTGTGAAAATTGTCTTAAAAAATGACAATAAATTGGCTGTTGCAAAAGGTTGAAATAGAAAAAAATGATAGGTATTCGGGATGCACAGAAGGAGTAAATCATCAAGTTTTACGTTGTTTGGGTGTAAAAGCATGGAGTTGTTCTTGTCAAGAGCATGAGTTTGCTGTCCAATAAGCATGCGTTTGGTGCGCAAAAGGTATCAAATAACAGTGCTAAAGCACCCTTTTAGCGGTAAAAACGAGCGATAAATCACTATGAAAATCACTATGAAAATCGTAAAATGTTGACAATTAACGTGTTGCATTTTCCGCTCATTTTTGCGATATTTTCATCGTTGTATCGCTTCAAGGAAAATACGCGAAGCACAGAGCACCTTTTGTTAAGAAAAATCCGACAAAACCATTGCTGCATAACCTCATCCCCCTGCGAGGCATGAAGGCCAAAAGTTCTTAAAATATTGAAATATAGTGGTAAAATAAATATAAAATGGTAGGCAACTTTCGCTACTGTGTCATTATTGTTGTATTTTTGCGTTCAGTTTAAAAATTGAATAACAACACAATTATGGCAGAAGCTATTGATATTCGTGAGTTAAACATCCGAATAGAACAACAGAGCGGTTTTGTGACCAACCTTGTTCGAGGTATGGATCAAGTCATCATCGGTCAAAAACATTTGGTTGATTCTTTATTGATTTCCTTGCTCAGCGATGGACACATCTTGTTGGAAGGTGTTCCTGGATTGGCCAAGACACTGGCCATCAAAACGCTGGCCCAATTGATAGAAGCAGACTACAGTCGAATTCAGTTTACCCCCGACTTGTTGCCTGCCGACGTGATTGGTACCTTGATTTATTCGCAGAAGGAAGAGAAGTTTCAAGTGAAAAAAGGTCCGGTGTTCGCCAACTTCGTCTTGGCAGATGAGATTAACCGAGCCCCGGCGAAGGTACAGAGTGCTTTGCTGGAAGCCATGCAGGAACACCAGGTGACCATTGGTGAAAACACCTTTGAGTTACCCAATCCGTTCTTGGTGATGGCCACGCAAAACCCCATTGAACAAGAAGGTACTTATGAACTCCCCGAGGCTCAGGTAGACCGTTTTATGCTGAAGGTGGTCATTGATTATCCTACCTTGGAAGAGGAGAAACTCATCATCCGTGAGAACCTTCAAGGTGCCATGCCGCAGGTTACCGCAGTGACCACTGCCGAGGAAATTCTCAAGGCTCGTACCATTGTCAACGAAGTGTATATCGACGAAAAGATTGAACAGTACATCGCTGACATTGTTTTTGCTACCCGATATCCCGAGCGTTATCAACTGCTTGAACTGAAAGACATGATTACGTTCGGCGGTTCGCCGCGTGCATCGATTAACCTGGCCAAGGCTGCTCGCGCATACGCCTTCATCAAACATCGCGGATACGTTGTTCCTGAAGATGTGAGAGCGGTGGCACACGATGTGCTGCGTCATCGCATCGGATTGTCGTACGAGGCTGAAGCCAGCAACATGACATCAGAGGAAATCGTGTCGAAAATCATCAACAAGATAGAAGTGCCATAAAGCGGACGAGGAACAACTTGCACAGACAGTCGCGTCTGATGAGAAACAACCCTGAAGGGCATGGTTCTACTGGATGAAGAATATGGATACAAGTGAAATTTTAAAAAAGGTAAGGAAGATTGAGATCAAGACTCGCGGACTGAGTCAGAATATTTTTGCAGGGCAGTATCACACTGCCTTCAAAGGGCATGGTATGGCTTTCTCGGAAGTGAGAGAATACCAGTTTGGTGATGATGTCCGTGATATTGATTGGAATGTCACCGCCCGCTTTAACCGTCCTTACATCAAGGTGTTTGAAGAGGAACGCGAGCTCACGGTGATGCTGCTCATCGACGTCTCCGGCTCTTTGGATTTTGGAACTAAGAAACAGACCAAAAGAGAGATGGCCACTGAGATTGCTGCCACACTTGCCTTCAGCGCCATACAGAACAACGACAAGATTGGGGTAATCTTCTTTTCAGACAGAATAGAGAAATATATCCCGCCCAAGAAAGGACGCAAACATATTCTGTACATCATACGCGAGATGTTGGATTTTGAGGCAGAGAGCAAGAAGACTGATGTTGCCATGGCCATAGAATACCTCACGCGAATGATGAAACGACGCTGCACGGCCTGCGTTTTAAGCGACTTCTACATCCGTCACGATGCCAAAGAATACGATCGCTTCGAGCATGCCATGAATATTGCAAACCATAAACACGACATGGTTGCCGTGCAAATATACGACCCACGTGCCAAAAAACTGCCAAACATAGGCTTGATGAAAATATGTGACGCAGAGACGGGGCATGAGATGATAATAGACACCTCGTCGGCCAAACTGCGCCGCGCCCATACGGCTTATTGGATGGAACGCAATGCCCAACTCAAGCAAA
>JAEXBS010000005.1 GCA_023393915.1 Bacteroidota bacterium
GTGCCACACTTTGGCGGGAAAGAATTTATTTTTTTCTCTCCCATATTCAATTTCGCAGACGCATGCATCAGCGTTGGCGTAGTTCTTTTGCTGCTTTTCTATCGGAAAGAATTGGAACTCATTGGAACTACCATGAAGGGAGAGGACAAAAATGTGGAGTCACATGAGTGATCAATCGTCTAAATATTATTTGCTCTTTGCTTTCTTCTTGCTGGCAATGGTTTCGTGCACTCCCTCTGTGCCTGACCGTTACATCCAGCCAGACAAAATGGAAGACATCTTGTACGATTACCACATTGCCGATGCTATGTATCAATCGAATAGTGGCGAAGCAACAACTATGATTGCCTACAAAACCGCTGTACTGAAAAAGAATGGTGTTTCAGAAGCTGAGTTTGACAGTTCGATGGTTTACTACACAAGGCACACAAGATTGTTACAGAAAATATATGAATCTCTCTCTACAAGACTGAGCAAGGAAGCACTGGCACTGGGAGCATCTGCAAGTGAGATTAATCAATATAGCTTGAACTCGGCGAATGGAGATACAACCAATGTGTGGACGGGGGAGCGATCGATTGTGTTTTCTCCTTACAGACCTTTTAATTTGAGTTCCTTCACGTTGAAGACAGATACGACCTATAAGGCTGGCGACAATTTGTGGCTGAACTTTGATACACAGTTTATTTATCAAGATGGTTCACGAGAAGCTATAGCGATGTTGTCTGTCAAGTTCAATAATGACAGCGTCTATTCACAACACGTATATGTATCAACACCAAATCATTATACGCTTCAAATATCAGATAACAATCACGTTGGTATTAAGGAAATCAAAGGATATTTTATACTTAACAAAGGAAATTCGTCTGATGCGTATAGCACAACGTTTAAGTTGATGATCATCTCAAACATCAGTTTGATTAGAATTCATCCGCCCAAACAGAAGCGCACCGGAGAAGCTCCTTCTGACTCTATATCTTCTGACACGAGACACAAAGGTGGAAATGATTCGCTGAAATCGTCGGTTCCAATATCGGCATCATCACAAAGAATGCAAAATGCCAATGAAAAAGTTCCTGCATCAGCTGCAATAAGATAGACTTTTTTATAAATACTATTATACCATATATGATTATGATGAGATTTGTTTTTTCCAAGAGTGATCATAACGTTAATTCGCTATGTACAAAAGTAATTTTCATGATAGTTTGTGCACTTGTCCTCAACATGCAGAGCGTTTTGGCCTGCACGAACTTCATTGTCGGAAAGAAGGCCTCTGCAGATGGTTCAGTTATATGTTCTTACAATGCAGATGATTATGGGCTGTTTATTGGCTTGTGCCATTTCCCCGCAGGTAAACATCAACCTGGCACGATGCGCGATATCTACGATTGGGATAATAACGAGTATCATGGTCAAATTCCAGAAGCGGCTGAAACATATAACGTCATTGGCAACATCAATGAATACCAAGTGACAATTGGAGAAACCACTTATGGTGGAAGGGAAGAAATGGTTGACTCAACTGGTATAATCGACTATGGTTCACTGATATACATTGCGTTGCAACGATCAAAAACAGCGCGGGAAGCAATCAAGGTGATGACTACATTGACCAATCAATATGGATATAACAGTGAAGGTGAGACTTTTACTATTTGTGATCCCAATGAAGCTTGGATCATGGAAATGATGGGGAAGGGGCCTGGTAGTAAAGGCACCGTATGGGTGGCTATGCGTATCCCTGATGACGCTATATGCGGACATGCAAACCAAAGTCGCATCTCGAAGTTCAACATGAAGGATAAGAAGAACGTCATGTATGCGAAAGACGTTGTTAAATTTGCAAGGGAAAAAGGTTGGTATTCAGGAAAAGATGCTGACTTTTCTTGGAAAGATACTTATGCGAAACCTGACTTTTCTGGCAGAAGATTCTGTGATGCTCGTGTATGGAGTTTTTTCAATCATTTCCAAGATATGACTCGCTATTTGCCATGGGCAATGGGCAAAGATCCAAATGCAGAAGACATGCCTCTGTGGATTTATCCGAAGAAGAAAGTGAGCGTACAAGATATCCAGACATGCATGCGTGATCATTACGAAGGTACGCCGCTTGCTTTGGACAGTGTTGACATTGGTGGGGGAATTTGGCAAATGCCATATCGGCCCACACCGTTGATGTATAAAGTTGGTGACAAGCAGTATTTTAATGAAAGGCCTACGTCTACTCAACAATCTGCATTCTCCTATGTCAGCCAGATGAGAAACTGGTTGCCACGTGAAATCGGCGGACTTCTTTGGTTTGGCAATGATGATGGGAACATGGTTGCATATACTCCTATCTATTGCGGAAATACAACACAACCAGAGTGTTACAACACACCAGGCGCAGATGCTGTTACATTCTCAGATAAAAATGCATTTTGGGTATGCAACTGGGTTAGCAACATGATTTACCCGCGTTATCATCAGATGTTTGGAGACCTTCAAACAGTCCGTGATTCCTTGGAGTCGTCGTATTTTAAAAGCCAACAGGAAGTAGAAGCCGAAGCTCAAAGAAGATATAGTTCCAACAAAGCCGATGCAATAAATTATCTTAATGATTATTCCAACAAGAAGGCGCAAGAGATGCTTGGGCGATGGAAACAACTTGCAGTGCATTTGATTGTGAAATACAACGACATGACAATAAAGCCAGAAAGAAACGGAAAATTCTTAAAAACAAAGACAGGCCTCGGAGCTAAAGTCACCCGTCCTGGATTTCCTAAATCATTTGCAAAGGAACTTGTCACTCGCACAGGGAACAAATATTTGGTTAAAGAATAAAACTGACACGTTCAATACAACGTTTACGTGTATGTAAATTTGTGTACTAACTTTATGCATAACCGGTAGTAAGATAAACCAAAGTGTAATATTTAACTCGTTTTAACGTAAATATACATAATGAAAGATTTAGGTTTGATAGTGTGCTGTCAGTTTTCCAATAATAAACAAGGGCGGGGGAGAATGGCGGAGGCATTCTCATTCCATGAAAACATATAAAGGAGCGATTATGAGGTCGTTTCATTGCATTTCACTCGTGCGCATGATGCTGCGTAAACTCCGCATCTCGGGCGCACGTTACGCTTACAGCGGGTAAGGTGCTATCGCTATGGGGGCAACGCCCCCTATACCCCCTGTAATGCTCGTAAACTCGCTTAATGGTTGATTATAGAAAATTAACGATATTAATAATAATTATGTTGAAGTTAAATAATATTAAATATAGATAAATAATAATATTAGCAAGAATTAACGTAATATAATAATATTATAATAGTGATCGATTAAGGCAGAATTATATTATAGAATAGGTTAAATAATAATAAAAATAAATAATTTATTTAATGATATTTAATAGTATTGGATGATATAGTTAATTAAATATAAATATTATAAATGATATAAAAGTTAAATTATATAAGTTTATTTAAGACTTTATGACTATAGATAAAAGAATATAAATAACATCACAAGATTATAAAACAAAAATTACGCTATCTTCACAGACAACGCAATTAAACTTATTGATTTATAACGAATGAAAAAGAATTTATCTATATTTGCAACATAAATCAAAATGGTATGAACAAGATATTAAAAATAATATGCATAGTAATACTTTCTGTGATTGCATTAATACTTATAATAAAGTTGATAGCAATGGTATTTTTAATTGTAATAAGCATTAACGATATGCCTATTTAATAAACTTGGCAATCTGCTTAGCCTTTTTAAGATTAGCTGCAGCATTAGCAGCAGATGTTGCGCTAGACGACATCATACCAAAGCGACGAAACCATTTATCTACATTGTAGTTCATATAGTCTTTAGCTTTTATACCGTTCAGAATTTCTTCACCTGTACGCTGCACACGTTCAGTTTTTGATTGCTCACCGAGATAATCGGTAGCTGCTTTCTTTTGTTCTATACCTGCCTCGATATCATCAATCGTTTTATAAATTTGTTGAACTTGAGCAGGGGCAATGTTATCTAGATTAAATTGTTCTAGTTTCTTTTTAACCTTAGTCAAATCAGATTCTTCTTTAATACTTCTAATAACAGCTTGAACTTTTTCAAATGTTTTCCAATTAGATTTCAGTAATGAACGTTCGGAAACTTCACCGAGCATAAGTTGACGACCAGATTCGTCGGTTATAGGTTGGTCGTTTTCGTCATAAGCGGGAGATTCTTGAATTCTAGCGCGTAAACGGGCAAGGTTAGTTTCGATAGTATCTTTTATCATAAGTTGACTTAAATCTTCTAACTCAACATGGGTTTTTTGTGCCTCGGCCGTTGGTAGGTCGTAACCTGCATACTTTTGACTGTCTTTGTACTTTTGTCTGCCAAGCATATATTCTTCATTAGCTGCATTTGCAGCAATGTTTCTTGTATTTTGTTTAGTTAACAAAATGTCAGCAATTCCTTTAACAGAATCTATTGCAGAGTGTGCAAACTCGCTGAAAGGGTCAGGTAGGTCAACAGGTGAAGTTGGTGCAACATTTTGCGCAAGTGGTGTAGACTGATTTACGTTTGCGGACATTGCGCCATTTTGATAAAGGTAGGGGTTGTAGCCTGCATCTTCAACACGTTGACGAACGTTGCTTTCATTGTTCCAATCTTCATTGCGTTGATTCATTTCACGTTGGAAAGCCATTGCACGCTCATTTACTTCATTTTGATGCTTTATTTGAGCCTGAAACATTTGCCATTGGTTATCAATAGCAAGTTTTTGACGCCTACTGGCACCACGAGCGCCAATAAAGCCGTTGAGAATACCGGCAGCTGGACCTAAAAATGGAGTGATATCTATCATATTACTTGATTTATTAACAGGTAGGGGGACCCGAAAGTTGGGGTCCCCATACATATAAGGTGAAAGGAAATTGGACATAATTAATCTGTACTTTGTGATTCATCATTACCTTGGGAAGTAGAATCTTCTTGCTTACTTTCATCTTCAAGGTTAGTGTAAATCTCGTTTTCGAAGAAATCTCGCACTTTGTCAATGTCGGTAAGGGTAGAATTATATCTACTTGGTAACATATTCATAAGTTCTTTGTCACTTAGATTGTTACGCTTACTTGCAGGCATCTTTTGCATAAAAGACAAAATACGCTCTTTCTCCATTGGATTTACATTTGGAGATATTAACTTGTCGACCATGTTATCAGGATTTCCAGTAACAGGGTCTACTGGGAATAAAACATCACCGAGTTTATTTATATCCTCACACAAACTAGGGTTCTTTGGTTTTTCAGATACCTGAAGAGCAACAGATTTTTGTTCTTGGGTAAGGTTAGGCAAGAACACATCAATATCAGTAAAAATAGACTGGGAAGATTTATTTACTTTTTCCATAATAGTTGTAATTATATACGAGGTTCACCATTTTCGGACATATCACTTACTTTTTGCACGTTAAATTGGCAACCACCAAAGACACAATCAGTTAATTGACTGCCATTATAATTTACAGCAAAAATAGAATCAAGCCATTTTGGATTTATCTTAAGACTTGCAATGTCAAAAGTTTCAAGTGTTTCACCTGAACGACCACGTCCGACAGTCCAATAGCTCAAAGGCTGACCATTAGCAAACTGACCGTGGTTAATGTCCAAAGCTGTTTTATACTCGCTATAACGGGGTTGCCAACCTTTAAATTTTTCTTGTTGTCTGGCTATATCAGAAATATAGCGGGTTTGTAAAGGCTGCATACCAAGGTCTTCAAATTCAGGTATAAAGAAGTCACCTCGGCTTATTTTTGTTACAAATGGGTCGATTCTTGTAGCGTCGTACTGCATATCTGGCACAAGTGAATAGATACACATAAGTATTCCATGCTCATGAGCATCGAATTCAATATGGCCAGAACCACTACCTTGCGCCTTACCAGTAACACGTCCAAGATAACCACCGTGTTTAATACTTACACCTTGTTCAGGCGATGCTGTTGTACCACTCATTTGAGTAACATCACCAACTTGGATATTTGAATCGAAACCACCAAGATAATTAACTCTACCATCACGACCTTCACTGACTTCATAACCGAAATGTGCTTTGATTTGTTCGGCATAAGTTTTTCCTGCACGCTGAGTAATACGCATGAGTTTATCCAAAGCAAAAGCATTACGAATGGATGAAACGTCAACCATACCTCGAAGATTATCGCCATCTTTGAAAGTGGGGAAAGTAATGTTTGTATAATCATAATCGGCTTGAGTTAAAACATTAGGCTCACCTTGGGTAAAGAAAGATTGACGGGTTGAAGAACCAATACCATTAAAGCTTGGATTTTCAAAATCAAACAATGGGGTTGGGCGTAAATTCGTAAAGTAATCTAGCTGTGCATTGCGATAACGTAACTTACAAAAGTTTTTGAAGAAAGTATCATACTTGACACTGCCAGTTATACCATCAAGACTAAATGAACTAATATCAACAGGCTCATAAGTTGTATTACGGTAAAAATCGGAATAGATTTTTTGATACGCTGAAAGTCTAAATAAGGATAATTTTTCATCCTTATCAAGAGACTTAACAAACTCTTCTTTACGAGCGGTACCATCAGGATTGCGATATACACCATAACCTAATAAATCTAATAAACGCAAACTATTTTCTACGGGTGAATAACCGAAGATATCTTTTTTATCTTTAATTTCACCTAGAAAAGCAAAAATATCACGTCTAGAAACAGAGGGTACAACCAGAGGTGCTTTACCTTGATGCAAATTATATGTTAAATCCGATCGATAGTCATTCATGCCTGTTATAAATTGGTCAAAAGGATGCCAAATTTGAGAGTAAGGAACAAAGAAAAACTCATAAACACTACGCATTGACATAAACGCAGCTGAATTCATCGGCAAACAACGCATGAAGTCAGTTGCTTGTATGCTTACATGGTCATGCGGAATCAAATCCATAGCCATTACAGGGAGCAACATTCCTGCATGAGCAGTAAACAAATGTTTTTGCGACAGGTCAAACGCATTGCGAGGACGATTAGCTCGGCTTGCTTTGATTAAAGGAATTTTTTTTGACATAACTTAATAAATTAAACAATGGTTATTAATAAAAGAGTTATTAAACTTTTTTTGCTTGGTAGACTTTAATAGTCGTTGTTCTTGTTGATTCACAAATGACTTATAATACAGACTTTGTTCAAATGTTTTATTGATTGGTTTCATAAGTAGATTATGCTTACTTACATAACGTTGAACATAACTTATTACATTATTGTGAATTTCACCATGCTTATAAGATTTTACATTACCATTTGCAGACTGAACGTCTTCATACATAGTAGGGTAGCAGTGCAAAAGTGCGGCTTTCATGCCAACACACTTAATTAAATCATCTTGTAACTCATAGAAGTTCTTTAGAGTATACATTTTACGAAGTAACAGATACTTATCAAAAAGACTAATATAACTAACAATAGCATCTTCGTGCTGATAGTACTTGGTGAAATTAAGAGTTTGGGTTTGTTTGTACGCATTTTTGCAGGCGTACCAATTCGCATCGTTGTCCATATCAAGTCTGCAAAACTCTTCACTATGATACTGACGTAGAAAACTACGATATTTAAGATGAGGAGCAGCATGTAAATAATGATGGATAACACGCAAGCTATCAGGCGAAGAAAAGCCATCAAAAACTTTAATAACATCTTGGTTATTTTCTTGAATAATAAGTTCATATATTTCATGAATTAAATGGTTTTTCCATTCTTCAAAGTATTTTGAATAGAACGAATATAGCTGTAATTTAACATCATAAGTAAGAGTGCTATATCCGACACACTTTCGGAATATGGCAGACAAAGAAGTTTCGGGAAGTGGAACAACAACAGTATTGAATTGTCCTGTTTTTTCGTCAAATACTTGTTTATCAATTGTATAATTTCCTCGATTGATGTTTTCGAGTATTTCTTGTTTATCCACTTTGAACGAACCAATAACAGGATTTTTGCTTTGAATGTGGAACGGCTTTGTTTCACGGAGTTGAAGAACTTGAGGTAAACGAGCATTGCCAGCAACATAGGACGCAACATAGTAGGCTGTATTTGGGTCGCACAGTTTGATATAATCGGAGGTAAGAGAAGGACGCGCAAACGGCCGAAACTTAAAACGGTTGCGTTCACCTTGCTGTCGTTCATATTTACCCCATGACATAACGATGAGACTTTTAATTTTATCCAATATTTTTTTGCTATCGAAGAAAAGGACACCGTGGTAATGCGGACGGTAGGTTGTCGGTCCATATTCCGAAGATATATAATATCTGATTTTGCTTTCATCTTTTATAATATTTTGAATTTTTGAAATGCGCCAGCGTAGACGCTTTAAGAAGTTTTGAACATCTTTTTTACAAACGACACCAAAATGATAAAGGTT
>JAEXBS010000043.1 GCA_023393915.1 Bacteroidota bacterium
ATATCCGAATTGTAAAAGAGTTATTGGGTCATGAAAATATAAAAACGACTATGATCTACACTCATATCACTGACATAGACAAGCAAAAGACTCCTAGCCCTCTTGATTTTTTATAAGAATAAGATGAGCTTTTCACGCTCTATAGAAACAAGCATTATGCTCCAATCATTCTTTAAGAAGGGTTGTTCTTCTAGCTTTACTTAACTTTGCTTAGGTTATTGAATAATCAATATTCAGATATAATTTGTCCGAAATGTGTCCGAAAAAAGAAAAAGCCACTGATAATCAGTGGCTTTTGTCGGGGTGGCAGGATTCGAACTATTCACTATATCTTCGGAAATTTCAGAATTACACGATTACGATATATTATTAAATGAACTGACTAATTAAACATCTTAAATGTATTAAAACAAAAACACCCAAAATTATTGGGTGTAATTTTGGGTGTAAATTCTGTAAACTATTGATTTACAGGCGTTTTTGTGGAGCCGGAGACTCTCCCCTTTCAATAATGGTATATATAGTCGCTCTTCTACCTGAGAACTGCGTAGAAAGAATAAATCAGTACAATTTGTTCGCAAAGCACATGAAAATTTGATCAAACATAATTTTGCAAGACAAATACCAGACAAATTTATACTACAAAAAAAAACAAAAACCTCCTGTTAAAGGAGGTTCTAAAGAATTAAAGTGGAGAATACGGGATTCGAACCCGTGACCTTTTGACTGCCAGTCAAACGCGCTAGCCAACTGCGCCAATCCCCCTTATAATAGTCAATCCCATTCTAGAATTGAGAATGCAATAATAAGGAATATTATAAAAATGACAAAGCGCAGCATTGAAATAATACTGCGCTTTGTTTTTATGGTTAAAGCTTATTTCCAGCCTCCTCCTAAAGCTCTATAAAGTTCAATACCCGCTTGCATTTTCGCATACTTGGCATTGGAGATACTTAGCTCAGAATTCAGTTGGTTTACTGAAGCATTAAGAACTTCAAGGTAATTAGCCATACCGTAATTTACGAGCTCTTGAGAGAACTCTACGGATTTACTGTAGGCTTCTAGTTCCTTTTCTTTTAGAGCGATAAACTCGTCTTGTACGCTGTACATTTTCACAGCATCAGAAACCTCTTTACCAGCATTTAGTACCGATTTTCTAAAACGCAGATAAGCGGCTTCTTGCTGCGCAAGACTTACTTCGTACTCGGTACGAATTTGTCTTTTTTGCAGGATCGGTTGCAAGAGCCCTCCTACCACATTAGCAAAAAGTGAATTCGCTGAAAACAAATTATCAATATCTTCTGCTTGGAGTCCTCCACCCGCAGTAATTCGAAGTGACGGATAAAACTGAGCCTTCGCTGCTTTAGTAACCTCAAAAGCATTGATTAAATTGTACTCTGCCAAACGTACATCGGGACGATTGCGAAGAAGTCCTGCTGGATACCCAAGATCTAGTTGAATCGCCACATTTTGATTGTTAAGCGTACCTCTTTGTACAGCTTTAGAAGGTTCCCCTTTTAGAAGACTAATCGTGTTTTCAAGTAGCTCAATCTGTACATCCATATTGATAAGCAAAGACTCAGCATTATGAACTAAAGCTTCACTTTGTTGTACCGCCACTTCAGAAAGACTCCCTGCTTCTTTGAGCGCCCTTGTAGTTTCAAGGTTCTTCTGTCTTAAAAGAATGGTTTCATTAATGATTCTCTTCTGCTCATCGAAAGTTAAAAGCTGATAGTAGGCGCTTGCAATAGCAGCTACCAAATCACTTTTTACGGATTGGTGCGCAGCTACTGTTCCCAAATAGGAAGCTAGTTGTGCTCTTTCTTGAGCCGCCATTTTCCCCCAGATGTCCGCCTCCCAATTGAGGGAACCGGTAAGATCCCATTGCGAGATTTCGTTTCTTTCAGAAAACATTTTACCGCTCGCTGTATTGAGCGATTGGGTACTGAATGTATAATTCGGTCCAATAGATATAGTAGGTAAATAGGCCGCTTTACTTTGCTTTAAATATGCTTCTGCAGAAACGATATTCTGAAGTGCTATTCGAACGTCTAAATTGTTTTCTAATGCAGTTGAAATATGCTTTTGTAAGATGGGATCGGTAAAAATTTCTTTCCACGATAAATCTCCAAAACTAATCGAATCCTGAGGGATCAAATCCGTTCTAAAAAGCTTCTCATCCACTACACTCGTAGGCGTTTCGTACTTCGTTTGGGTCGCACAAGAGGCCAACACCAAAAGAAGTGAGAAAGGCAGTAGAATTGATTTTATTGTAGTATTAATCATTGTCAATTTTTTAATCTTTAATTATCCACGTTATTATTCCGTCAAATGAATGGACTGTTCTTTTAGTGGACTAATTTTCTCCTGTATCCATTGGAAAATAACATAAAGCACCGGAATCGCTAAGAGACCAAAGAAGGTTCCAATAAGAAGACCTGCAGCTGCACCTGTACCGATAGAACGGTTCCCTACCATTCCAATTCCACTTGCAAATACGAGCGGAATCATCCCGAAGATAAAGGCAAAGGAGGTCATTAAAATCGGTCTCAAACGTGCCTTGGCTGCATTGATTGCAGACATAGCAATCGTTTCCCCACGATGTCTTCTCTGAACGGCAAACTCGACAATCAAAATGGCGTTCTTGGCCAATAAACCAATAAGCATGATGATGGCAATTTGGAAATAGATGTTATTCTCAAGTCCCATGATACTTTGTCCAAAGTAAGCTCCAATTACCCCTAAAGGTAGAGAGACTAAAACAGCAAACGGAAGAATATAACTCTCGTACTGCGCAGCTAGAATAAAGTAGACAAAAAGGAAACTCAGTAGAAAGACAATATAGGTTTGTGAACCCGCTTTCATTTCTTCTTTGGTTAACCCAGTAAATTCTACATCATAATCCGCAGGTAAATATTGTGAAGCGGTTTCCTGTACGGCTTTAATCGCATCACCGGTTGAGTAACCTGGATTGTTAGATCCACTTACCCCAACAGAAGTAAAGAGGTTGTAACGAGAAATGGACTGAGGCCCAAATGTACGCTCTAGATGAACGAACTGCGAAAGTGGAGCCATTGCTCCGGAAGCGGTTCTTACGTAAAACTTACTTAAATCAGCACCTGTGGCACGGTCTTCAGGAAGCGCTTGAATCATCACTCGAAACTGTTTACCGTATTTCGTAAAGTCAGATGAATAAATCCCTCCAACATATCCTTGCATCGCACTTAGAATACTAGACACCGACACTCCAACATCTTTTGCTCTAGGAACATCAATCACCATCTCGAATTGAGGATAATTGGTGTTGAATGATGTAGAGGCAAATTGAATTTCTGGTCTTTTCATCAGCTCGGCTAAGAAAGTCTGAGCTGTTGAGTTTAAAGTAGAGAGTTCTCCTCCACTCTTATCTAGAAGTTCAAATTGAAACCCTTCGCTGGCACCAAATCCAGGGACACTCGGTGGAGAGAAGAAAATCATTTTTGCATCCGGATACTTAGCCGAAAGTCCAAAGAGTCTTCCGGTAATCGCATCCACTGAAGTCTGCTCTGATTTTCGGTCTTCAAAAGGCGCTAGCTTAATAAAGGCTTGTCCTACGTTCGATCCCTGCCCGGACATAAACCCACGGCTGGCAGTAAAGGTTACGTTGGTTACTCCCTCAATGTTACGGGCTTCTTTCTGAAGGTCTTTTAGAATTGCATAGGTTCTTTCCAAGGAAGCACCAGGAGGAAGTTGAATATCGGCGAAAATAATTCCTCGGTCCTCTTTAGGAATAAATCCGGTCGGCATACTTGAATTCGCCCACCAGAAGGTAAGTCCTCCTAAAACAAAGATAACTAAGGTGACCCACTTGTGTCTTAAAAGGTAGATGAAGGAACGTCCGTAACGGTTGGTTACCGTATTGAATCCGACATTGAATTTATAAAAGAATTTCCCTAAAGGTTTAAGCTCTTTGTAGTCTTTATGATGATGAGCAGCCGGCTTTAATAAAAGTGCACATAAAACGGGACTTAGCGTTAAAGCGTTTACCGCAGAGATTAGAATTGCAATAATTAATGTGATCCCGAACTGTTGATAGAACACCCCCGTTGGCCCTTGCAAGAAGGTTACAGGAATAAATACCGCTGCCATTACTAGGGTAATTGAGATAATCGCACCTGTAATTTCATCCATCGCTTGAACGGTAGCCCGCTTGGCGTCTGTGACGCCCTGCTCTAATTTCGCGTGCACGGCTTCCACAACAACAATCGCGTCATCGACCACAATCCCAATGGCCAGAACCAAAGCAAATAAGGTAAGAAGGTTTAGGGAGTATCCTAAGAGATTCAAAAAGAAGAATGTACCGATAATAGAGACCGGAACCGCAATGGCCGGAATCAATGTAGAACGGAAATCTTGTAAAAAGATAAACACCACTAAGAACACGAGAATAAAGGCTTCAATTAGAGTGGTAATAACTTTTGAAATGGAAGCTTGAAGGAATTCATCTGTATCAAAGTTAATACTGTATCCAATCCCTTCTGGAAGGGTTTTTTCGGTTTCTTTTAGCTTGGCCTTAATTTCCGTAATGATCTCACTAGCATTGGATCCTGGCGTCTGGAAGATCCCCATACTGATGGCTCTTCTCCCATTACTCTCCCCGATCCCTGTGTAGGATAAGGCATCCAAATCGATTTTTGCAACGTCTTTCAATCTTAGGAATTGTCCTCCACCTAGAGAACGAATCACTATGTTCTCGTAGTCTTCCACTTCACTGTATTTCCCCTTGTAGGTAATTACGTATTGAAAAGACTGTCCGTCGTTTTCACCCAAGGATCCAGCAGCGGCCTCTCGAGACTGCTCGTTAATAGCTGCAGAGACTTCTGAGGGCTCTACCCCGTAAGCAGCCATTCTAGCAGGATCCAACCACACTCTCATCGAGTAGGTTTTTCCTCCAAATGCCATAGCATCCCCTACACCATTCACCCTTTTAAGTTCAGGGATGATATTGATATTCAAATAATTCTGAAGCCAGACTTCATCTAGGTCGGGGTTGGTAGTAAAAAAGGAAAGGAACATAAGCGCACTGGTTTGCTGCTTCTGAGTAATTACCCCGGATCGGGTTACCTCGGAAGGAAGCAGAGGCATAGCTCTTTGTACCTTATTCTGCACGTTTACCGCGGCGATATCGGGATCGATTCCTTGTTTAAAGAAGATCTCAATTGAAGCCGATCCGTTGTTTCCGGCACTTGAATTAATGTAGTCCATTCCTTCCACCCCATTGACTTGTTCTTCAATTGGGATAACAACAGAATTCATTACGGTTTGCGCATTGGCTCCCGGATAGTTGGCTTGAATTCTTACCGTGGGAGGCGCAATATCTGGGTATTGTGTTACCGGCAAGGACGAGAGTCCTAGGATCCCTAATACCACAATAATAATAGATATTACTGTGGAGAGAACGGGCCGGTCTATAAATCGTTTGATCATTTTTTTAAATTCATTTTTTGGTAAGGTTTGGAAAAGAACTCAATCCTTTTCTCAACTCCCCCCTAAAAAAAGGGGCATTCGATTAAGTGTTAGTCTTCAAAGACGGGCTTGATGTTTTCTAAAACTGCATCCAGCTTTACGGGCTTGGATTTTACAGCACTACCCGGGCGAATCGTTCCGACTCCTTCTGCAACTACCGTTTCACCGTTCTTCACACCACTTTCTAAGAGGGCCATGTTGTTTACTCGGTCAATGACTTGAACCACTGCATTTCTTGCGGTATCCTTTTCTACTTTGTAAACGTAGACAAGACCTTGCTGTTCGTAAGTAGCCGTTTCTGGAACCACCATTACTTGATCGTATTGCTTTGGAACGCGGATGGTTCCTGTGTTTCCGTTACTTAATAGTTTTTGAGGGTTAGGAAGCGATACACGGAACTGAATGGTTCCTGTAGTGGCATCAATCTGACCGGTTACCGTTTTAATCACTCCTTTCTCTGGATACACTTCACCATTAGCTAAAACAAGCTCTACTGCTGGTAAATTTTTTATTTTTTCATTTATTGAAGAACCATAAGAGTTCTTAAGGAAATCCAGATACTCCGTTTCGTTCATTGAGAAATAAGCATAAAGTTCGCTTGTATCAGAAACCGTTGTAATAGGCGTTGGATCACCAGGTCCCACTAAACTACCGTTACGCATATTGATTTTCCCTACTACCCCTGAAATAGGCGAGCGAATCACTGAGTAATCGATGTTGGCTCTAACTCCCTGAAAATTTGCGGAAGCTTGGGAACGTGCTGCCTGCGCCTGAGAAAGCTGTGCCTTTGCACGTGCTAAATTGGCCTCTGCGGTTTGAAGTTGTACACTAGAAATAATATTCTTCTCAACCAAAGGCTTCATTTTGCTTACCTCTACTTGAGCAACTTGAACTGCACTTTGAGCAGCCTCAACATTGGCCTGCGCGGCACGGATCCCGGCCTGTGCGGCAGAGGCCGATTCATTGAGCATATTGGTTTCCAAACGGAACAAAGGCTGTCCTTTGGATACGTACTGTCCTTCGTCCACTAGAACTTGGGTAATGTATCCCTGAATTTTTGCGCGTACTTCGTTATTGATCTTTCCTTCAATGCTGGCAGGAAAACTAGAATACCCTACTACGTTACGGGTTTCAACTTTTACGGTGGAAACTTCCCGAATCGGTGCAGGACCCTGTTCCTGCTTTTTTCCACAAGATAGGACCACTAAAGATGTAAGGGCTAAAGTGATAATGGATTTATTCATGATATAATCGTCTTAAAGCGTTTTCAATATTTTGTATACTCACCTTGAGTATATCTCGGTAAACACCAAACTTTGATTTCGGATAAGTGCCTTGTTTTGCAAAATGCTCGGACAAACGACCTAATAGTTCGTCTTCTTTTTGAAGTCTTTGAAGCAATTGTTCGAAACGGATTTTGGTGAATCCATGGTTGATAAAAAACCGGCGTTTTCTTCCTTCTGATTTTTCTTCACGAATCAGTTGAAGATGAAGTAGCAAATGAAGCGAAGTGGAAACTGTGCTTTTACTGACAGAAAACTCCTCTACAATCTCTTCAAAGGTAATGCCCCGTCGAGCCAAATCAAAAATGAGGTAAGTATGAATTTTTGAAGCAAGAGGTGGCAAGTGAAAGAATTCACTGTAAAAATTGACCATGTCCTCAAAAAGTACCGGATCTACGGCTATTTGCTCACTCATACAAGGATTTTATTTCGAGCACAAAGATATAAAAATTGGTTCGGATAAAATCGAACCAATTGATTTTATAGATAAAAAATATGAGTTAAAATTTCTTAAAATTTTCGATCCAAAGGCCTAATGAAGGTACTTTTGAGTAGGCTCGTGAGAAATTATCCGTTAGATCGTATTGAATAATCTCTACCGAAAACACATAAGATGTTTAGTTTGTAATCCTACAAGCTTGAAAGGATTTAAAAAAGCTTCTTCTCAAATGCTTTTCTTGCTTCTCCTCTATGATAGACCGTACCACAAAAAGTATAACCCATTTTTTCAAGAATACGAAGCATACTATAATTGTCGTGATTGGTATCCATTCTTACAGAAGAAATATTCTGCTTTTTGGCAAGGTGCTCGAGACTTTCGATAATCTTTCGACCTAGACCTTTCCCCGCACCTTTTCGATCCGCTGTGATGCGATGGATCACATAAAAATCATCTTGACTAATCCAAGCACCGTCAATTTTATCGTAAGCCGGCTCTTGGCCAATATGAGCGGCTAGATAAGCCCATATCTTGTCTTGAGACTTAAGAACATAACCCCAAGATTTTTCTATATCACTTCTTAAGACCGTCAGATTGGGATAACCGTCTTGCCACTGCGTGGATCCGTCCTCTTTTCTTAAAGCAATACTTCCTTCCATCAGACTCCAAATCTGATCGATGTCCTTTTGATCCGCGAGGGTAAATTCTAAATCTTCTAATTCCATGAGCTTTAATGTGCAAATCTATTTATTTTCAAATGCCCTTTGAAATTAAGTTCAATTAACATTGGAAAAAACTATAGCACCCGAAAAGAGTGCTATAGAAAAAAGTAGTAAAATTTAAATTATGAAACTAATTTGGGTTCTTATTATTAGGATCGGTTTCTTTAAGCCACTGATCAATAATCTTAAAGGCCTGTTCTTCTTTATCCAAACTCACCTTAACGCTCAACGTATTGGCCGTGGGAGTCGTAGTAAAAGTCATATATTTATTTTCAACCGAAGGCTCAATTCCTGCCTTTTCTAACCGGGATCTCACCAGTTGGATTTCCTGTTGTACGTCACTTTCAAACACCGATACTCTCGTCCTATTTTCCATATCCATTTCTTATTCAGATTATAAATTTAGGAAATTCTTATCACTTATTCAAATACTTAACGTAAATTTAACATTAAATGTGTTAAACTAAGCAAAAGTTTACATTAACTGTTTATTTCTGATCTTGCTTAGAATATTTTTCCTTATAGCGCTCATAAAGCACGTCCTGATGGTTCTCTAACTCAATCGATCTCCCATCGATAAACGCTTGAGTAACTTTCTGAGTCAATTGATCGAGCGCATCCCCCTCTGAGATAAAAAGCGTCGCACTCTTACCTAATTCAAGACTTCCGTACTTATCGTCGATTCCCAGCATTTTGGCTAAGTTGAGCGTAATGCTCTGCAAGGCTTTTTCCTTATCTAATCCATAGGCTGCCGTAGTTCCTGCTAAGAATCCCAAGTTTCTAGAATCTGAAAAGTCTTTTCTTGCACTGTAATCCAAACCGTGAAGAATTCCTTTTTCGCTCACCATTCTAGCAAATTCATAAGTGATCCGAGGAGAACTTGAAGGACTTGGCGGTAAGGAATGCGGATTGGTTACTATTAATGAAAGGCCGCTCTTTTTAATATCATCCAAGACGGAGTTTAAAGAAGCATCTCCTAAAAGTACAGCTTTAGGAAGGTCAAAATCTTTAACGAATTTCATAAATTCTAAAGCCTCATTAGGTCCTGAAACCGAAGCAAAAATCGTTTTATCTCCTGAGAATACAGGAGAAACACTTTCTAACTTGTATTCTTTTACTCCCCCATTTTTATTGTACACCCTTGCGCGAGCAAACAGCCCCTTAAGTTCCTGAATTTCTTCCTGTCTTTTTGTTTCTCTTTCTTTAGTTCTTTTTTCGTCACTATAGCGACGAATCTCAGGCCAATTTAAATGTAGGACGTTATCGGCCTTCACTACAGCATCTTCCCAGTTCCATGCGTCTAGCTGCATCACCGAGGAAGTCCCTGCTAGAAGACCTCTAGATAAAACCGGCTGGGTTAATAGAACCCCATTGGATCTTACTGTTGGAATCACGTGGCTATCAGTATTAAAAGCCACGAGCGTTCTAATTTCAGGAACCATTGAATTGGCTTCGTTAAAATCCACTGTAGCGTTAGTTGCTGAAATCTCCACGAGTCCTAGGGCATTATTGACCAAAATAAAACCTGGATACACATGCTTCCCTTTCGCATCAATGATTTTTGCTCCTTGTGGAACGACTCCTCCGATAGAAGTGATAACTCCCTTATCAAATACTATGGTGGTGTTAGAAAGCACGGATCCTGTAGCGGTATGCAATGTTGCTCCTGTTATGGCGATGGGCTCAGATTGCATAGGCGCGGGTTTGGGACGCTGCGCAAAAGTAATCGAGCCAAAAGCGATGAAGCAAAGGAGACTAAAAATGATATGTTTTTTCATGATTTTCAAAATAAAGCAAATTAATGACTGTGGTTATGACTTTCTTCTCCCTCAAGCGTATCACAATGGTAAAGAATTTCTGTTGGCGTGCTCACAGGGCGAGTCGCTCCTGGTTTTTTACTGTCTTTAGCGAAAAGCATTTTTTGAACCAGTCGGTTCTTTTCGTCTTTGACTCTTTGGTCTTTCGCTGCTTGCAATTTTGCATCAAACAAAATAGCTCCTTCCACCATGGTTTTATCCACCGTGGCATAGATGCTCAGCGGATTAGCCGTCCAAAGCACAAGATCTGCATCTTTCCCTTTTTCAATACTTCCTACATGCTGATCAATCTTTAGCATTTTAGCCGGATTCAGAGTCACCATCTTCCATGCCTCCTCCCAGGAGATTCCACCGTATTTAACTGATTTTCCTGCCTCTTGATTAAGTCTTCTCGCCATCTCTGCATCGTCAGAGTTAATTGCGGTATTCACTCCAGCACTGAGAAGTAGCGCAGCATTCTGAGGTATGGCTTCTCTTACTTCTTCCTTGTAAGCCCACCAGTCAGAAAAAGTAGAAGCATTAGCTCCATGGGCCTTCATTTTGTCCGCTACTTTATAGCCCTCCAAAATATGGGTAAAGGTTTGTACGGTAAACCCAAAACGATCCGCTAGTTGCAAAAGCATATTAATTTCACTCTGCACGTAGGAATGGCAGGTAATAAAACGCTCATCTTTTAAAATCTCAAGCATTGCTTCTAAGCGAAGATCTTTGCGATAGAGTTTGTTTTTCTTTTTCTCCTCACCGTATTCTTTAGCTCTTGTGAACCAAAAATCGAAAGCCTGTTCTACGCCCCCTCTACTTTGAGGGAAACGGTTGGGATTCCCACCCCAGCCCGATTGCTTAACATTTTCTCCAAGGGCGAATTTGATAAAGCTCGGAGCTCCCTCAAAAGGAAGATCTGAAGCTGAAGCTCCCCAACGAAATTTAATCATGGAAGATTGTCCCCCTACCGGGTTTGCACTTCCGTGCAATTGCTGCGCCGAGGTTACTCCACCCGAGAGTTGACGGTAAATATTGATGTCATCAGGATTCAAAGCATCGCTCATGCGCACTTCTGCAGAGTTATTGCTTCCTGCTTCGTTGACCCCTCTAGAGAGTCCAATATGGGTATGTTCATCAATAATACCGGAAGTTAAATGCATTCCCGCTCCATCTATCACCGTAGCTCCCGATGCGCTAAGTCCACTTCCTACCGCTACAATTTTTCCTCCAGAAACTTTTACATCGTAATTTTCTTTGATCCCTAAATCAGAATTCGTCCATACGGTCGCTCCTTTAATTAGGTAATCTTTTGGCGCTGGAAGACTCGTTTCACCAAATGCAGTAAACGGATACCAAATCGCTCCTACAGGCTCTTGCTCTTTCGATTTCTCTTTTTCGGATTCGTAAGGTTTCTCATAAAGCAGACGCATTGGAGTTTTTCCACCGCTCTTGTTTAAGGCCATACCTGAGAAATTCTTAAACGATTCGATGGGATACAAAAGTCGATAATTCTCCACCGAATCCTTTGGTAGCTCTATTTGCAAGGACACTTTGTAGTCCTCTTGTACTAGTTTTACTTTTCCTTTCCCTTTCGCATCTTTTAGTTCAGCGCTCGGTGAAGTAATTTTCCCTTTAATAGTTAAATCGTAAGGAGCACCATTGACATAAAGTTTGTATTCTCCTCTTAAATCCTGAGAAGGACGCTGCTTCACTATAAAACGCTGTCCTTGTACATAGTGGTCGTAGATCTCTGTATCGCTCTCAAATAAATCACCCGAGCTCACTACAAACGAAGCTATACTACCCTCACTAAGCGTTCCTAGTCTTGTTTCATTCAGCATTTTTGCTGGAACTAGCGTTAGAGACTCTAATAAAGTTTCTTTACTCATCCCCTTGTGATGAAGGTCTCTTAGGTGAGAGAGAAACTTAGATTTATCCTTTAAGTTGTGCAAAGTAAAAGCAATAGGCACTTTTGCCTCAGATAAATAAACGGCATTGTAGGGTGCTAGTTCCCAATGCTTGAGTTCTGCCACATCGACTAAATCTACATCTAAGGCATCGGTAATGGCATACGGCTTAGGATACTCTAAAGGTAAGATGAGCGTACCGCCCGTCTTTTTGATTTCTGCCGCTCTTTGGTATTCGTTTCCAGATCCAAGAAAAATAAACTGCCTTCCGGCTTCATCCCCAATTTTATCTCCTCTTAATACGTCCCACTTTTCAGAAGTTTCTAAAATAGTGGGTAAATTTTTGATTCGATTAAAAGCTTCTAAATTCTTATTGAGCTCCTTTTTGTCCTTTAGTTTTTCGTACCAATCCGCATCCAAATAAAGTTGTCTTAATAAAGCAATGGATCCCGCTAAGGATGAAGGATAGGCTTGAGTAGAGCTCCCCTTTGAAAAAGAAAGCATAAGGGCAGATTCTTTCTGGATAATTCGCTCGGAAGGCTCTCCCTCTGCTAACGCAATTAAAGTGGCAGAACCTCTTACAATTCCGTCCTCATTAAAACTTACAACCGAGCCAAACCCCTGACCTAAATAATCCTTATAATTTGAAGTATTGGCCGTAAATTGATCCACTGCACGGGTATCGGCTTTGACCGCATCGTTATAGGCTGCGAAAGTGGCATCCTTAGGAAGGTATCTTGAACCCCGGTCCTTTTCCATTCCCTTCTTTTTCTCTACGCCCAGTGAAGCATAAGGATCAATAAACGAAGGATAAACATAGGCACCCTTGCCATCGATGACCACCGCTTCCTTTGGAATAGAAGTCTTTCCTGCTTTTACCACTTTACCTTCTTTAAACAGAAGCACTCCATCTTCAATAACGGTACGGGCATCCTTGAACAGGGTGATATTTTTCACTGCGTAGAGACTTTGGTCTTTGCCTTTTGTGTCGTTTGGCCAATAGCCGACCTGCGCCTGAGAAAAGGAAAACCCTAAAAGCATGCAGGCTAGAATTGCTCTTTTAATCATAAATTATTGAGGATTTAAAATTTTAGAAGTATCAAATCTAACAATAATATTATAAGAACTCTATAACAAGAGGCGAAAAAAGCAGTGAAAATATTCACTGTTTTATAACATTTTAAGAATAAAAGAGCAAATAATGCCGCGAGAGAGATCCCTCTGGCCGATTCTCTTATAGAAAATCACGTCGTTCCTTATCTAGCCTAAGAAACGCTTAGAGAACTAAAAACTTTAAAAACTCGACATGAAAGCCAGGGAAATCGTTTCAAAGAGCCTTGTTCACTAATTAATTACAAATGAAAAAGCCTTGGGTCGGGATACAAGAAATCGTATTCTAATTCCTCTCTTATTAAATCCGATGAAATGAGCCTTCCCTTGGCAATTACTTCATCGCTACAGTGCTCATTTTTCTGCTTAGAGATAACCGCTCTTTTTGAGGGATGTTGGGGTGCTACTAAGTTGTAAACCTTTGAGTCGCTATTTCTTTCGATCATTCGCTCGATCACCCCTATTATATCTTTGTAGTGGATGTGATTAACAGGACTTTCAATATCAGACACTTTATACTTACTAAGCTGCCTATCGTCTCCCATTAATCCTCCCAATCTAAGGATGTTCAACTGAGGATAAAGCTGCTTAAAAAGCTTTTCTGGATAGACTTGCTCTAGGGGCAAATCCTCTTCTTTAAATTCCTTGAGTACATCAGGATAAACACTAGTGGAATCCATAAAGAACATCTGACCTTCAAAAGGACCAATAAATTCATGCAAACGAGCAATCCTGTTTTCTATTAGCTCCCTGCTGTTCTCTTTTCGCGAAGAAACTGCGGCCGTTACAATCAAAACATCCAGCATTCGAGTAGCACTCCACCTGCTAGGTTTTGCTGAAGTCTCTTCCCCACCACTAAAGTTAAACAGTGTTGGATTAAAACCATGGGACTGCAATGCCTCTATTTTGTGAAGGGACGTTGTAGTAGTATACAACCTATTTTGATCCGCCCATTTTTTGGCCAGCCTCGAGCCCAGCCAACCGCAACCTACGATGCCAATACTTATGTTTGATAAATTCGAGTCCTTCATTGCTGCACAAAAATATCGTTTTGCTTTTACTGGGCAATTGAAATTAAGTAAAGAAGGTCCAAAAAAAATCCCTCTGTAATTAAAAGAGGGATTTTTATGTCCTTGAATCATTATCTATTTAAGAAATGAACTTTAATTAGTTTGCTAGGGCTTCCTCTATTTTGTTTAACGCAAGAGTAATTTCTTCTTTCGTAACATTTAAATGCGGACGGAATCTAAGAGATTTATCCCCGCAAGGAAGAAGGATTACCTTTTTCTTATAGAGCTCTACTCTAAGCTCATCCCTACTAGCGGTGTCTTTAAGATCGATAGCACACATTAGTCCTCTTCCTCTAGGGTTAGAGACCTCGTTAGGGTATTTATTGGCCAGTCCTTGAAGCCCAGTTAGAAGCCACTCTCCTACTTCTTTTGAATTCTCAACCAGATTTTCTTTTTCAATCACCTCTAAAATGAGCTTAAGTCTCATCATGTCAATGAAGTTACCTCCAAAAGTGGAATTGATTCTTGAGCTTTCTTGAAAAACATTGTTTTTCACGCGGTCCATCTTTTCCTTGTTTGCAAGAACACCACAAACTTGAGTTTTCTTACCAAACGAAATTAAATCCGGAACTACAGAGAAATGCTGAAAAGCCCAGGTTTTACCCGTCATTCCTACTCCTGTTTGTACTTCATCAAAAATGAGAAGTACGTTATTTTGATCACAGATTTCACGAAGAGCTACAAAGAACTCATCCCTAAAGTGATGGTCACCTCCTTCAGCTTGAATAGGTTCAATGATGATAGCTGCCACTCGATCTGGATTCGATAGTATCGCTTCTTCAATATTGAGAAGGGCTAACTTTTCCTTTCTTTCTGTTTGTTCTAGACTTTCTTCGGTTATAGGAAAATGAAGATGAGGATTTATGATTCTTGGCCAATCAAACTTCGGGAAATATTGATGTTTTCTAGGATCTGAAGTATTGGTCAAACTAAGCGTATAGCCACTTCTTCCATGGAAGGCCTGCTGAAAATGAATGCAGATGTCGGCCTCTTGAGTGAGTCCTTGCTCCATGTTCAAACGGGTTTTCCAATCGAATGCTGCCTTCATCGCATTCTCTACCGCCAGGGTTCCACCTGAAATAAAGAAAGCGTATTGAAGTTCTTTAGGGATGAGCACTCTTTCAAAAACCTCCATAAATTCTGCGTATTCCACAGAATATACATCCGCAAGGGTCGGTTTATTAATGGCCATTTTACCTAGCCAACTGGTGTGCTCGACTAAATAAGGGTGATTGTATCCGATGGAAGCGGAGGCAAACATGGAAAACATATCCAGATAATCTTCTCCACTAATGGAATCATGAATCCAAGAGCCATGAGACTTTTCAATATCCATAACAAAATCAAATCCATCGACAAGCAAATGCCTGCCTAAGACCTCTTGTACTTCTGAAGGTGCGATATGAGCTGTAGTTTGTTCGTTGTGCATAAGTGTACTTTCTTTTTACTATTTTATAATTGGGTGTGATTTCTATAAATTAAAGGTCGAATTTGATTCCTTGTGCTAAAGGAAGACTTGATCCGTAGTTAATAGTATTGGTTTGTCTTCTCATATAATATTTCCAGGCATCCGATCCGCTTTCTCTTCCTCCTCCGGTTTCTTTTTCTCCTCCGAATGCACCACCAATCTCTGCTCCCGACGTTCCAATATTTACGTTGGCTATTCCACAGTCTGAACCGCCGTGCGATAAGAAAAGTTCGGATTCTCTAAGACTTGTGGTCATTAAAGCGGAAGATAAACCTTGAGGAACACTGTTTTGAAGCTCAATGGCCTCAGATAGGTCTTTGTACTTGATTAAATAAAGAATAGGTGCAAAGGTCTCGTGCTGTACAATCTCGTAGTGGTTTTCCACCTCTGCAATGCAGGGTTTCACGTAACATCCACTCTTGTATTCCTTTCCAGAAAGCACTCCCCCTTGAACAATGAATTTACCTCCTTCTTTTTTACACTTATCAATGGATTTTAGGTATTCATCAACAGCCGCAGTATCGATAAGCGGTCCTACGTGATTGCTTGGGTCTAATGGATTTCCAATTTTAAGTTGACCATAGGCTTTCACCAGTCTCTTTTTCACCTCATCGTAAATCTTCTCATGGATAATGAGTCTTCTTGTACTGGTGCAACGTTGTCCTGCAGTTCCCACTGCTCCAAATACAGCACCAATTACCGACATATTTAAATCGGCCTTATCCGATATAATGATGGCGTTGTTTCCACCTAGCTCTAAAATGGATTTTCCGAAACGTTCTTGTACTTTTACTCCCACTTCTCTTCCTACTTTGGTAGAACCAGTGAAAGATAACAGAGGAATTCTTTTGTCCTCAGACATAGCCTTCCCTACGGTATGATCTCCAACGATCACAGAGCTAATCCCTTGAGGTAAATTATTATCTGCTAAAACTTCTGAAAGTATTTTTTGACAAGCAATCGCACAAAGGCCCACTTTTTCAGAAGGCTTCCAGACCACTACGTTTCCACAAACCAGGGCAAGGGCCGTGTTCCAACTCCAAACAGCTACAGGAAAATTAAAGGCCGAGATGACCCCTACTACTCCTAAAGGATGGTACTGCTCATACATGCGATGCTCGGGTCTTTCGGAGTGCATTGTAAATCCGTATAGCTGTCGGGATTGTCCTACAGCAAAGTCACAGATGTCAATCATTTCTTGAACCTCTCCGAGTCCTTCTTGAAGGGATTTACCCATCTCATAGGAAACGAGTTTTCCAAGGTCTTCTTTCTTTTCTCTTAACTTCTCTCCCCACTGGCGAACAATTTCCCCCCGGGCAGGAGCCGGCATCTTACGAAATTCTATTTTCGCTTTTTCAGCCTGCTTCATTATTTTCTCGTAGTCCTTTAAATTTCCTAATTTGATTTGGGCAATTAAAGATCCGTCCGCAGGTGAAAGACTTTCTATTGTTTTCCCGGAACCAAAGAATTTTTTACCTTGACTTGCGCCTAAGTTTTCTTTAGAAATTCCTAAATTTTTGAGCGATTTTTCGATTGAAAAAGAGGATTGTTTTTTAGCCATAAGTTTTTGAATATTGCTTTCTCTAAATATAAAAACTCTTGGACTACTGACCAAATAGAACTCGGAAAAGCTTTGGCTCTGCTTCAAAGAACCAGCGGAAAAGGGGGTTTAAAGGACTTGCAAGGACTACAAATCGAAATTCTTTTTTTCAATCCAGAACTCCAAATTGATCTTTGGCGCCTCACCGTGGTAGGCCACCTCAAGTTCTTGATGCACTTTTGCCCCAAGACGGGTCATGGCTACAACCGAGCGGTGATTGAATTTTCCTACATGAAACTTCACTTTATCTACCCACTTAAAGGCATGAGAAAGCATCATTCGCTTGACCTGAGGATTCACACCTTTTCCCCAAGCGCTTCTTTTATAAAAGGTGTAACCAATAAAGACGGAAGAATCCTCTGTGTCGTAATCATAAAAGCGCGTACTACCTAGAACTTCACCCGTAGTACTGTTTTCAATTACAAAAGCGCCCCCACTTTCTAAGGCACCGTGAAAAAAGTTCGTGAAAACTTCTTTCTTATAACGCTCAGGATTGGGATGGTCTACCCAAATCAAGGGATCGGAGGCTGCCTCAAACAAAGCGTCAAAATCCTCCTTCAATAAAGGACGTACTAAAAGAGAAGAAAATCTTAAGGTAGGTTGAAACTGAGAGATCATGGATTTTATAAGTATTAAGGTTAGAAAAGAATAGCCTGTTCTAATTCTAAAAGTTTTTGTTTCCTCCAAATGCCGCCACCGTATCCGGTTAACTTCCCATCGCTCCCAATGACTCTGTGACAAGGAACCAGAATGGATATTTTATTTAAACCATTGGCATTAGCCACCGCTCTTACCGCAGAAGGTTTATCAATCATTTGAGCCTGCTGCTGATAGGAACGTGTTGATCCGTAAGGAATAGTTAAGAGCTGGTTCCATACCGTTTTTTGAAAATCCGTTCCAATGTAATCCAAGGGAACCGAAAATTCTTTTAACTCACCTAAAAAATAAGCCTTGAGTTCCTTTTCTAAAAGATCGAAGTAAGCATGCTCTCCCACAATAATCGTGGAATCGTAATGCTTTGCAATCAATTTTAGTTCTGTGGGTAAGCTTTTTCTATCGGAGTATTCTAAAAGACAAATGCCTTTATCGGATGCCACCGCCATCATAGTTCCTAGTGGCGTTTCAATCCTTTTCAAATTCAGAACTTTTTCTTGAGAAGCATTTTTAGGCGAGACCCCAAAAACGGATTTAAAAGATTCAGAAAAACCACTTACACTTTCAAACCCACTTTCTAATGCGGTATCTAGAACGCCTTCTCCAGAAGTTAATTTTTTAAATGCGGTATTGAGTTTGAACATTCTAGAAAAACTATGAAACGTCATCCCGTGGTGCTTTAAAAACCAACGTCGTACGGTAGAGGGATCCAGTCCCCTATCTCTTAAGTCTTGCTCCTTGATTTTAAGTGAAGGCTCCGCTTGTAAATCTTGTAATAGCTTAGAAATCGCCGGAGGTGTTTGATCCGGATTCTCTAAAGGTCGGCAGGTCTTACAGGGGCGAAACCCTTTTTGCATCGCCGCTTGTGGGGTAGAAAAAAACTCCACATTTTCTTTCTTGGGTTTTCTGGCCCGACAAGTCGGCCTACAGAAAATACCTGTGGTTTTCACCCCCATCCAAAACACCCCTTCAAACTGAGGATCTTTGTTAAAACTGGCCTGATACATCGTATCAAAAGAAAGGGTTTTAAAATTCATAGACGAAATAATTTCTGACAAAAGTACCGGCCAATAACCAAAGAAAACAACCGAAATTCCGGCAAGTATTTTTTTTTACTTCTTGGAAGGGGCTCGCTCAATGGTCCTAATCTCTGTTAGTTTCTCTTGTATCTGTTTCGTTTTATTTTGGTCAAAAACTTCAATAGGAACACTTACCTCTGTATTCTCCCAAGAAATAACTAAATGCGTCTGGAAAGGAGACTGAGGAATCAGCTCCATATTGTACCATTCCACTTTTGAGGAAAGTTGCTTTGCCCCAGCATTTACGCGAAGAAAATCTTTTGCCTCATCGTACTGCGTTCCCCAACTTTGCGAGTCTTTGCTTAAAATTAAAGTCCACTGGTCTTTCTCAGGAATGGCAAAAAGACCGTAAGTTCCACTAGGAACCTCTGCTCCCCCAAACAGGACCTTTTCTTTAAAGGTGATTTTCGTTGAAGAGTTAGCTCCTGCGCGCCATACCTTTCCGTAAGGCACAAGCTCGCCAAATACTTTCCTTCCCTTAACTCCTGGCTTACCGTAATCGATGGTAATGGAGGACAAAGAAAATTGCTGCGTAAGGGTGGCTCTAGGACTTTCTGCAGGTAGCGTATACTGGGAAAAGCCTAAAGTAAATAGTCCTAGTAAAAGAAGAGAGAATATTTTTTTCATAATGCAATATTTTGTTGGACCTAAAGTTATGAAAAAAGCGGCCCTTTTATTAAAAAGACCGCTTGATTTTATACTGCAAATTCTTTTTTAAGAAGTTTTACATCGGTTGCATTTTAAAACTCATACTTTCAATAACCTTTAGAATCGCCTCTACGGTATCCATTGAAGTTAGACAAGGAACTCCGTTCTCTACACTCATTCTACGGATCTGGAATCCATCGCGCTCGGCTTGTTTCCCTTTCGTAGTAGTGTTCACAACGTATTGAACTTTACCTTTTTGAATTAGGTCAATCAAGTTCACATCTTCCTCTCCAATTTTGTACCCGATTTTCACAGGAATCCCATGGTTTTCGAAGTATTTAGCTGTCCCTTCTGTTGCCCAAATTCTAAAGCCCACTTCATGAAAACGCTTGGCAAACTCAGCAGCTTCTTCTTTATGTTTGTCTGCTACTGTAAAGAGAATCGATCCGTGAAGCGGAAGTTTTCTACCCGCAGCGATAAAGCCTTTGTAAAGGGCTTTTTCTAAGGTCGTATCTTTCCCCATCACTTCACCTGTAGATTTCATTTCCGGTCCTAGAGAAGTATCCACTTTTGTTAGTTTAGAGAAGGAGAACACAGGAACTTTCACAAAGACTCCTTCTTGCTCTTTTACTAGTCCCGTAGAGTATCCAAGGTCTTTTAATTTCTGACCTAAAATAACTTTCGTTGCGAGATTGGCCATCGGCACCTCGGTAATTTTAGAAAGGAATGGTACTGTACGTGAAGAGCGAGGATTCACTTCAATCACATAAACTTGGTCTTCAAAAAGGACGTACTGAATGTTCATTAGCCCAACCACTCCTAAACCTAAAGCAAGTTTCTCTGTATATTCTACTAACTGCGCTAAGCAATGTTCTTTAATGTTCTGTGGAGGGTAAACCGCAATAGAGTCTCCAGAGTGGACTCCTGCCCTCTCAATGTGCTCCATAATACCAGGAATCACAACGGTTTCTCCATCACAGATGGCATCCACTTCCACTTCTTTTCCGATCATGTACTTATCTACTAAGACCGGATGTTCTGGACTGGCCTCCACTGCATTTTCCATATAATGAGCGAGTTCCTCTTCGGTATACACAATTTCCATTGCACGTCCACCCAATACGTAACTTGGACGAACCAGTACAGGATATCCAATTTCGTTTGCAATTTCAATGGCTCCTTCTTTTGAAAAAGAAGTTTGTCCTTTGGGTTGTGGAATTCCAAGTTCTTGAAGTGCTTTTTCGAACTTATCTCGGTTTTCTGCGCGGTCTAGATCTTCTAAGCTTGTTCCAAGGATTGCTACTCCATGAGCAGCTAGCTTGTCCGCTAGGTTGATTGCTGTTTGACCCCCGAATTGTACGATTACCCCTTTAGGCTGTTCCAGTTCAATAATGTTCATCACATCTTCCTCGGTAAGCGGCTCAAAATAAAGTTTGTCTGAGATAGAGAAATCAGTAGAAACCGTTTCGGGATTGTTATTGATAATAATCGCTTCGTAGCCCATTTGCTTAATGGCCCAAACACTGTGTACAGTCGCGTAATCGAATTCAACCCCTTGTCCAATACGGATCGGTCCTGATCCTAGTACAATGATCTTATCTTTTTCAGAGCGAACACTTTCGTTTTCCTCTTCGTAGGTTCCATAAAAATACGGAGTGGAGCTTTCAAATTCAGCGGCGCAGGTATCTACCATTTTGTACACCGGCATAATCCCTGAGGATTTTCTAAGTTCAAAGATTTCTCTTTGAGTTTGTCCCCAAAGGAAGGCTAAGTTTTTATCAGAAAACCCTAATCTTTTAGCTTCTCTCAGCACCTCTAAATCTCCTTTGGACTCAGCAATTACTTTTTCAAAATCGACTAATTTCTTCAGTTTCCAAATAAAGAACTCATCGATTTTAGTCCATTCTACGATTTGTTTCCAATCGTAGCCGCGACGAAGGGCCTCTCCTATGATAAAGAGTCTTTCATCGTCACAGACTTTAAGACGCTTTTCTATAAGTTCATCGGTAAGAAGTTTTGCCTGTTTCTCTTTTAACCCTAAGTGACGGATTCCTGTTTCTAGGGAACGAATAGCTTTTTGAATACTTTCTTCAAAATTTCTTCCAATGGCCATCACCTCTCCTGTCGCTTTCATTTGGGTTGAGAGTCTTCGATCGGCCGTTTCAAATTTATCGAATGGGAAACGAGGGATCTTCGTTACTACATAGTCAAGTGCCGGTTCAAAGCAAGCGTAAGTTTTTCCCGTCACTGGATTGAGCATTTCATCGAGTGTGAGTCCTACAGCAATTTTAGCCGCTAGTTTGGCAATAGGATATCCTGTTGCCTTACTTGCCAGTGCAGAAGAGCGAGAAACTCTTGGGTTTACTTCAATAATATAATATTTGAAGGAATAAGGATCTAGTGCCAACTGCACGTTACATCCCCCTTCAATTCCTAAAGCGCGAATAATCTTTAAAGACGCATTTCTTAAGAGCTGGTACTCTCGATCCGAAAGGGTTTGAGAAGGAGCCACTACAATGGAGTCTCCCGTATGTACTCCTACGGGATCAATGTTTTCCATATTACAAACGACAATCGCATTGTCGTTTTGGTCGCGCATTACTTCGTATTCGATTTCTTTGTATCCTGCGATAGAACGCTCGATCAAGCATTGGGTTACCGGGGAATGCTTAAGACCTAGTTCTGCAATTTCTTTTAATTGGGTTTCGTTTTCAGCGATACCTCCACCGGTACCTCCCATAGTAAAGGCAGGACGTACAATTACAGGATACCCAATAGAGTTAGCAAAATTTAGCGCACCCTCTACTGTGTTTACAATATCACTTTCTGGAACCGGTTCGTTTAGCTCGTTCATAAGCTCGCGGAAAAGGTCGCGGTCTTCCGCCTGATTGATGGCAGAGAGTTTGGTACCTAAAACCTCCACTTCACATTCTTCTAATATTCCAGATTTCTCTAGTTCAATGGCCATGTTAAGACCGATTTGACCTCCTAAAGTAGGAAGCAAGGCGTCAGGTCTTTCTTTGCGAATAATATGACTGACAAAAGGAAGGGAGATCGGTTCAATGTAAACTTTATCAGCGATCTCTACATCGGTCATAATCGTAGCGGGATTGGAGTTGATAAGTATCACTCGGTACCCTTCCTCTTTTAGTGCGAGACAGGCCTGAGTTCCTGCATAATCAAATTCGGCCGCTTGACCTATAATAATGGGTCCTGACCCAATAACTAAAATTGTTTTTATATCGGTTCTCTTCATTTCTAGTTTTGTGCTTTGCTTTTAAAATCTTCCATTAGAGTAATAAACTCATCAAACAAATAATTGGCATCCTCTGGTCCAGGACTAGCCTCTGGATGGTATTGAACAGAGAAGCAAGGATGAATTTTGTGCTTTACTCCTTCATTGGTTCTATCGTTTAGTGCAATGTGAGTCTCAATCAAATCCGTTGATTCTAAACTTTTAGAATCAACCGCATACCCGTGATTTTGAGAAGTGATTGCAACTTTGTTTCTTTCCAAATCCAAAACCGGATGGTTTCCTCCTCTGTGTCCAAATTTCAATTTGAATGTTTTGGCTCCGCAAGCTATTGAAATCAATTGGTGTCCTAAACAGATTCCAAAAATCGGAAGCTTGCCTAAAATCCCTTGGATCATTTCCACCGCTCCTTTCACCTCTGTCGGATCTCCAGGTCCGTTGGAAAGCATTACACCGTCTGGGTTAAGTAATAGGATTTCTTCTGCTGTCGTGTCTTGAGAAACCACTACAATGTCGCAGTCTCTTTGAGAAAGCTCTCGAATGATCCCCAGTTTGCTTCCAAAATCCACCAGTACTACTTTGTGGCCTCTTCCAGGCGCTGCGTAAGAAGTTTTTGTGGAAACTTGAGCTACTGAATCTTTAGGAAGTTCTAAAGCTTTTAGCTCCTTCACCACTTCTTCTACATCCCTATCTCTAGCAACGATTTTACCTTTAACGGTACCTTTATCACGAATAAGTCGAGTAAGTCTCCTAGTATCAATTCCCTGAATTCCTACAATTCCCTTAGATTTTAAAAGTTCATCTAAAGACATTTGACTTCTAAAATTGGAAGGATAATCACAGAGTTCTTTTACAATCAATCCTTTAATGGAAGGCTCCATGGACTCAAAATCGTCTCGGTTGATTCCGTAATTTCCAATGAGTGGATAGGTCATAGCCACTAATTGGCCTGCGTAGGAAGGATCGGAAAGCAGTTCTTGGTAACCGGTCATCCCAGTATTGAATACTACTTCTCCCTCACAAAGCTCTTGGGCACCAAAGCCCTCTCCTAAAAATACCTCACCGGATTCTAATACTAATTTCTTTTTCATTTTTTCACTCAACTTATACGTAGGGTTTTTGCTTTCTTATAATTATTCTCAAAGGGTTGAAAAAAAATGGGCTAATTGCCCATTGATTTAATTCAATTCCTCAAATTCGATTCCTCTTGATTCCAAAGCATCCTTCAAAATAGCCATCCGGGTAAAAACCCCGTTTTCTATTTGTTTAAATATTCTTGATTTTGGAGATTCAACCAGCTCGGATTCAATCTCTACTCCTCGATTTACAGGACCAGGATGCATAATGATTGACTCTGGTTTCATCATGTTCACTCGCTCCTTAGTTAGACCGTATTTACTAAGGTATTCGTTCGCTGACATTTTATGTTTTACAGAATGTCTTTCGTGCTGAATACGTAGTAATATAAGTACATCTACTTCTTGAATTAGGTGATCAAAATTACGGTAGGTACCGTTCATCATAACACCTTGATCGAACCAATCCTCAGGTCCAGAGAAGTAGACCTTAGCTCCAAGTCTTCTCAAGGCATGGGCATCGGAATTAGCTACACGCGAGTGCTTCACATCTCCAACAATTCCTACGGTAAGGCCTTCAAATTTTCCAAATTCTTGATAAATCGTCATTAAATCAAGTAGACCTTGACTTGGGTGGTGACCCACGCCGTCTCCCGCATTAATAATTGAGATATCTACACTGGAGAGTTCTTGGTAATAATGATCGTCTGGATGACGAATCACTAGCAAATCCATTCCTGTCGCTTTTAGAGCTCTAACCGTATCTAAAAGCGTTTCTCCTTTATGAAGGGAACTGGCTTGAATATTAAACGGAACGACTTGGAGTCCCAATTTGCGCTCAGCAATATCAAAGCTCACTGCCGTTCGAGTTGAATTCTCAAAAAACAAATTGGAAACAAAAACATCTTTTTTCGCCTTAACCTGCTTCCCATTTGAAAAGCCAACGGCCTCGCGAACAATTTTCTCTATATTTTCTTTACTTAAACTGGATAATTTAAACATGAGCTTTTAAAAAATTTTCTCCCTAAAATTACACAAAAAAAACGAAGCCCAAAGACTTCGTTCCCTTTAAAAAATATTCATTTTGTGGATCTCAAATCCACGATTTTCTACTGCCAAATGTACCGCGTAACACATTGGGTGCAAATGTACGATTTTATTTTAAAATTCAAACTATAAAATTGGTGACCCTACAGCTAAACTCCCATTTCTATTCAATAATTGGACTATAAGACTGAACACCAGCATTTTATTAGAACATATTATTGGAAAGATCCCGGTAAGCTAATATTCTTAGAAATTGGAAACAAGAGCGTGAAAGAATCTCCTGCAGAAAAATTGCTGACTTCAAGAGAAAAAGAGATCATTGCAATGATCAAACAAGGAAAAAGCGCAAAAGAGATCTCTAGTTTCCTGCATATTAGTACCTATACGGTAGATACGCACCGACGTAATATTCTAAAAAAACTAGATCTCCATTCGGTTAAAGATTTAATTGCATTTTCATTTAATAACAACCTCTAGCTTAAGTTGTAACACTTCAATTTCCAAGGACTTATGCGTAGATAGAGCCTTTAGTAAGAGGCAGAGTTCAACTGGTTACTCAATTTAGAGTTAACCCTTTGTAACTTACGTCACACTACATTTTTAGAATTTACGTTTTCTTTGCACCGTTTAAAAAATTGAAACCCTATAGATATGGATTGGATCTTACAGCCCTGGCCTTGGTATATAAGTGGCCCTTTAATAGCTATTACAATGTTTACTCTTATTTTCGTGGGTAAGACTTTTGGAATGTCCTCCAATTTAAGAACGCTTTGTACTTTATGTGGAGCAGGTAGAACTTGCAACTTCTTCTGTTTTGATTGGAAAGCGCAGCGATGGAACTTGCTTGTTATGGCAGGTGCTATTATAGGAGGATTTTTAGCTTCGCAATACCTCTCTAATAATCAAACTCCAGACCTCAATCCTTCAACCATAGAAAGACTTAGCACGCTAGGCATAGAATCTGCTGGTGTCGCTTATGTTCCTTCCGAACTGTTCGGAAATGAAGCGTTTTCAAGTCCACAAACTTTACTCTTACTTCTTTTCGGAGGGCTCTTAGTGGGTTTTGGAGCCCGCTACGCAGGAGGTTGCACTTCTGGACATTCGATTTCGGGAATCAGCAATCTACAACTCCCCTCCTTAATTGCAACGCTGGGCTTTTTTATTGGAGGTCTACTAATGGCGCACTTTATCCTTCCCTTCCTTCTTTAATAAATCAAAAGCCTTTATAGCGAAGTAAAGAATACTTCTAGAATTTTTCGCTAACCAACTTACTATCCCTTTTATAATTTTAAATCTGTAATGAAAAATATAGTCTATCTACTTATTGGAATCTTTTTTGGAATCATCATGTATAAATCCGAAGCCGCTTCTTGGTTCAGAATTTATGAAATGTTTCATTTTGAATCTTTTCATATGTTTGGCTTAATGGGATCGGCCGTTCTCTCTGGAATTATCATTGTTCAAATTATTAAAAGAAAAAAAGTAAAGGACATTAACGGAAATTCCATTGTTATAGCCGATAAAGAGAAAAGTTGGGCTCGTTACCTTTTTGGAGGCATTCTATTCGGATTGGGTTGGGCGCTTGCGGGCGCTTGTCCGGGTCCAATGTTTGTTTTAGCCGGAGCTGGATTTTTTCCCATTTTAGTAGTAATATTAGGTTCCGTACTAGGAACCTGGATTTACGGACTGTTAAAGGATAAATTACCTCATTAAAATAGTAATAAAGTGGAAGAACTAATTCGCGACACTTTTCGTGGAACCTTCGAAAAAGAACTGATTGAAGAGATCATTACGCTAGGAAAACTGGTTTCCTTCCAAGAAGGAGAAGTCCTCATTGAGATCGGCACCTATTTAAAGACCATGCCCCTTCTTATAAATGGCGCCATTAAGATCATGCGTGAAGATTTTGATGCAGGAGAATTAGTTCTTTACTTCCTTGAGAAAGGGGAAACTTGCTCTATGTCGCTTAGCTGCTGCATGGGGGACAAACAAAGTGAAATTCGTGCCGTAGCAGAAACAAAGGGCACTTTAGTGTTAATCCCTATTGCAAAAATGGAAGAATGGCTAGGGAAATACAAAAGCTGGAGAAGCTTTGTATTCGAAAGCTACAACCACCGTTTTAATGAAATGCTTACCGCCATAGACAGTATTGCTTTCATGCATATGGACGAAAGACTCTACAATTACTTGCAAGAAAAAAGCAAGATAAATGCTTCCAATATCGTTAGTAACACCCATCAAGAGATCGCTGATGAACTGAACAGCTCTCGAGTTGTTATTTCAAGACTTTTAAAAGCTTTTGAAAGAGAAGGGAAAATTAAACTCAACCGAAACAATATCGAACTGCTCAATTAATCTAAAAAAAGAGATTCAACTTATTAATCCAAAAGGAGAAAACCACCCCCAAGCGTTTTCTCCTTTTTTCTTTATAGTAAAGGAATCGCCCTTCCAATATTGCGCTTTGTAACTATTGTTACTGCCTAAGCTTTTTTTGTGCTCTAATTTTGGATCGAAATAGAAAATCTGAGGATGGAAATAGAAATTTTAGGTTATTTTTTAGCAGTTATCGTAGGAGTTTCCTTAGGACTAATTGGAAGCGGAGGGTCAATTCTCATGGTTCCTATTCTGGTTTATATTATGGGGGTATCTCCGGTCCTTGCAACGGCTTATTCATTATTTGTTGTGGGCTCTACTTCTCTTTTTGGCGGAATTCAAAGTGCGGTTCAAAGAAACGTAGACTTTAAAACCGTTCTTATTTTCGGAGTTCCCTCCATTGTAGCTGTCTATTTAACCAGAGCTTACCTAGTACCGTTCATTCCCGATCAACTTTTTACCTTGGGCTCTTTTAGCGTCACTAAACCCATTGCTTTAATGGTGCTCTTTGCAGTGGTAATGATTTTCGCATCGGTCTCCATGATTCGGCCTTGCCCAAAATGCAACGATTCAAACTCCGTAAAAATCAGTTACAATTACCCCATGATTCTTCTTGAAGGACTTTTCGTAGGAACACTCACGGGAATCGTTGGCGCGGGTGGTGGATTTTTAATTATTCCTGCTTTGGTGCTACTGGCCAAAATGCCAATGAAATTAGCGGTGGGTACTTCCCTCCTGATCATTGCAGCTAAATCTCTTCTTGGATTTATAGGGGATCTACAGACGGAGCAGACCATAGATTGGATGCTTCTCGCCACTTTCACGTCCTTATCGATTTTAGGGATTTTCATAGGGATCCTACTCTCAAAGAAAATAGAAGGAAAAAAACTCAAATCAACTTTCGGTTGGTTCGTTCTACTTATGGGGATCTACATTCTTATAAAGGAACTTTTTCTACTCAAAGCCTAATGTAACCTAGGTTACTGCCAAAGCGAAGGAAGCGTACTAATTTTGCCATACAAATAGAATAAACCATCTTAAAATTACATAAAATGAAAGTAGAACAAATTTACACAGGATGTTTAGCACAGGGAGCTTACTATATCGAGAGCAATGGAGAAGCAGTTGTGATCGATCCTTTACGGGAAGTTGCCCCTTATATCGAAAAAGCGAAAAAGAACGATGCGAAAATTAAATACGTTTTAGAAACCCATTTTCATGCAGACTTTGTCAGCGGACATTTGGACCTAGCTAAGAAAACCGGTGCCACGATTGTGTACGGTCCCACAGCTAAACCTGGGTTTGCAGCGCATATCGCTACTGATGGCGAGATTTTGCAGGTAGGAGACATTCAGTTGAAAGTGATTCATACGCCGGGCCACACAATGGAAAGCACTTGCTTCTTGCTTATCGATGAAAAGGGTAATGAAAGTAGTTTATTCACAGGAGACACCCTATTTATTGGAGATGTTGGCCGTCCTGATTTAGCTCAAAAGGTGGATAAGGAGCTGACCGAGGAAAAATTAGCAGGTCATCTGTACGACTCGCTCCATCAAAAAATCATTCCACTGTCCGATGAACTTATCGTTTATCCTGCGCACGGCGCTGGATCGGCCTGCGGTAAAAACATGAGCACTGAAACGACCGATACCTTAGGGAATCAAAAAAAAACAAACTATGCACTCCAACCCATGTCCAAAGAAGCCTTCATTGAAGAAGTACTAAGCGGTCTGACACCACCTCCCGCCTACTTCCCTAACAATGTTTTAATGAACATCGAAGGTTACGAAAGCATTGATAAGGTATTAAGCCAAGGCTCAAGAGGACTTGATCCCGACGAGTTCGAAGCGGTTGCAAATGAAACAAGCGCCCTTTTACTAGACACTAGAAATGCTCAATTATTTGCAAAGGGATTTATACCTAATTCAATTAATATTGGGATCGACGGAAGCTTCGCACCTTGGGTGGGAACCTTAGTTCCAGACATCAAACAAACCCTCCTCGTGATTGCAGAAGAAGGACGTGAAATGGAAGTAATCACCCGCCTTGCGCGCGTTGGATACGATCATACGATTGGATACTTAAATGGGGGCTTCTCGGAATGGAAAAATAAAGGAAAAGAAATCGATAGTATAGAATCCATTGCAGTAGAAAAATTCGCAAGTGAACTAGAGATGGATAAAAATGCAAATGTCCTGGATGTCCGTAAGAAAAGTGAACATCTTTCAGAGCACCTCATCGGTTCAGAAAACCTCCCCTTGGATTACATCAACGAGCACCTCTCTGAGTTAAGCAAAGACAAAACCTATTATGTGCATTGCGCCGGTGGCTACCGCTCCATGATATTCATTTCTATCTTAAAAGCAAGAGGCTATGAAAACCTCATCGATATACATGGTGGATTTAGCGCCATTAAGGACTCCGGAAAGTTTAAGGTAAGCAACTATGTATGTCCAAGCACAATCCTCTAAAAGAAAGTAAATAAAATAGTACATTACCTCCTCAATTCTTAGCAAAAACCGAAATTATGTTAAAAAGGAAAGGAGTAAAAATCATTCTCTTAATTGTTATAAGTATTGTTATGATTGGAATTTTTAAAAACCTTTTTGCTCAGAAAAACTCAGAGCAACTAAAAGAAATTGTTGAAAATGGTGCATTTCTCGTGGACGTACGCACGCCCGCAGAGTTTAAGCAAGGAACCGCTAAAGGAGCCGTCAACATTCCTTTGGATAGTATAGAGCACCAACTATCTAAGTTTAGAGGCAAGAACCAAATTGTTGTTTTTTGTAGAAGTGGGAACCGTAGTGAGCAGGCTAAGAAAAAACTTGAAAAAAATGGTTTTGAAAATGTTGTAAATGGAGGAACCTGGAACCAAGTAAGCCAAATCGTTTCAGAAACCAAGTAAGTAAGTATGAAGAGTATTTTAAAAGATTGGAGCCTTATGCGAGTTCTACAATTGATTCTAGGAACTGGATTAATGGTTCATGCTCTTTACAGTCAAGAGTGGATGCTTGCTATTATTTGCGGGCTTTTCACCCTCTCCCCTCTATTCAACTTAGGGTGCTGTTCCACTCAGTGCAATGTACCCACCCGTTAGACAAAAGCCCTGAAAAGTACGAAGAAATCACTTTTGAAGAAGTTAAATCATGATTCAAGCTGCTATCAAAAAGAATATTTATACCCTAAGCGGAATACTAATAGGCGCCCTACTGGGGTTCGCCTATTGGTATTTCATTGGGTGCAATTCCGGGAGTTGTTCTATAACTTCCAGTCCAATTAACAGTACCCTCTATGGATCCGTAATGGGAGGACTATTACTATCTACCATAAAACCAACGACCAAGAAATCAGAATGACTTCTAAGGAAGAATCTGTCCTTTTCGAGTGCTCTTTTATTGGGTAGGTATTTACCGAAAAAAGAGTACCAGCAGTAGAACGGAAAGTAAACCAAGGGGGATCACGCGAATAAAAACTACTACATCATTAGTAAAGAGTTCGATTCCTATGAGGAAAAAGGAGCGAGATAGTGGAATCAAATCATCATTAAGGATTTTACCAGATTGTTTCTATAATTTTTAAGATTATTCTATTTAAGTTATCACAGGATTGAAGATTTAATTACGTGCATCTTTTTATCTTTTTGCATTCTAATTTTTGAAAAACTACTGCTTCTTTGGCTATTAATATTTAATTTAGTAAGCTAATAACTCATTACCAATCCACCTTTATCGTAAAGGAATGGAATAAAAACAGAACGCTTTAACTAAAAAAATCTAATAGTACCTCATGAAAAACCTTTACATCGATGATCTACCCGACTACTTTAAACAATACAAAAAATCCATAAAAAACCCGAAAAAATTCTGGGACAAAATTGCAGACGAAGGATTTGTTTGGTACCAGCGATGGACGAAAGTCGTAGACTTTGATATGGAGGAAGCAAAGATTCAATGGTTCAAAAATGCAAAACTCAACATTACTAAGAACTGTATTGACCGACACCTCCAAGATCGTGGCGATAAAACAGCCATTCTATTTGAACCCAACGATCCTAATGAACCTTCTCAGCACATCACTTATCGTGATCTGCACGAAAGGGTCTCAAAAATGGCCAACGTATTACAAAACCAGGGAATTGAAAAAGGAGATCGCGTATGCATCTATCTTCCTATGATTCCAGAACTGGCTATAACCATGCTGGCCTGTGCAAGAATAGGAGCCGTTCATTCCGTCATTTTTGCGGGCTTCTCAGATTCTGCTATTTCTTCACGTGTAAACGACTGCGGCGCTAAGCTCCTGATCACCTCCGACGGTAGCTTTCGAGGATCTAAATCTATTGATTTAAAAGGAATTGTGGATAAGGCAGTTGAAAACTGCCCAACGGTTGAAAAAGTACTCGTTGTGAAAAGAACCGGAGGAAAAGTGGAAATGAAAGAAGGCAGGGATCTATGGTTAGAGCCTCTTTACAATGAAGCTTCAAGCGATTTTGTTTGCAAAATCATGGATGCGGAAGACCCTCTTTTTATCCTCTACACTTCTGGATCAACAGGAAAACCCAAAGGTATGTTGCATACTTGTGCGGGGTACATGGTTTACACCACCTATACCTTTCAAAACGTATTCAACTATAGAGAAAACGACATTTACTGGTGCACTGCCGATATTGGCTGGATCACCGGACACTCGTATATTTTGTACGGACCACTAGCCGCCGGAGCTACGACGGTTATATTTGAAGGGGTCCCAACGTATCCCAATCCAGATCGTTTCTGGGAAGTTATTGAAAAGCATAAAATCACCCAATTCTATACGGCTCCTACAGCCATTCGCTCATTAGCTAAAGAAAGCACGGAATGGGTGGAAAACCGTGATTTAAGTTCGCTTCGGGTCATCGGATCGGTCGGTGAACCCATTAACGACGAGGCGTGGCACTGGTACAACGATCATGTAGGGAAAAAGAAATGTCCAATAGTAGATACTTGGTGGCAAACCGAAACCGGTGGAATTTTGATCTCTCCTATTCCATTTGTCACGCCGACTAAACCTACCTACGCCACTTTACCTTTACCCGGAATTCAACCGGTACTCATGGACAGTAAACGAAACGAAATCACAGGCAATCAGGTCGACGGTAACCTTTGCATTCGCTTTCCTTGGCCTGGAATTGCTCGAAGCATTTGGAACGATCACCAGAGGTATAAAGAAACCTATTTTACCGCATTCCCGGGCAAATATTTTACGGGGGACGGGGCGCTAAGAGACGAAACCGGTTACTACCGAATCACCGGCCGCGTAGACGATGTAATTATTGTATCAGGACATAACCTCGGTACCGCTCCTATTGAAGACAGCATCAATCAGCACCCTGCGGTTGCAGAATCTGCAATTGTAGGTTATCCTCATAACATCAAAGGCAACGGCCTCTACGGTTACGTCACCTTGAAAGAAACCGGAGAAACCCGGGACCGCGAAAACCTAAGAAACGAAATCAACCTACTCATAGCCGATACTATTGGTCCTATTGCTAAACTCGATAAAATCCAATTTGTTTCTAATCTTCCAAAAACAAGATCGGGTAAGATCATGAGAAGAATTCTTAGAAAAATTGCAGAAGAGAAGTACGATGAATTCGGAGACACCTCCACTCTACTGAATCCCGAAGTCATCGAAGAGATCAAAAATGAAAGACTCTAACACATGAGATTTCTCATATAATACGCACTTATTCACTAAAATAAACTTGATCCCTGAGCTGTACGCTCAGGGATTTTCTTTCTTGTTTAAACCCTTATAAATTCCTAATACGTTCCAAATTAGTGAATAAAAACCGTAAGGCACCCTAGTGCTTAATACGAATGAGTGTTCATTACAGAATTTATCGCATTCGATTTTCTTTAACTTTAATTATTTGTTAATTCTCTTTATAAACGTTAAAAATCAGCAAAAATGGTCGTACTTTTGCAACGATTTAAAAGAACCTAAGTTAACACCATATAATAAAGGTTTTTTTCAGTCAAATTAAATTTTTTCAATACCGAAATCCACTGCGGGGCAGTGGATTTCATCTTTCTTTTTCTTGTGCTCTGGTTCTTAAAATAGCATTGGTGATTTCTAATGTTTTCCGTATTTTCGTAACATAAAGAAGCGGCTAGAAATGATATATGACCCCGAACAGGAAAACAAGGAAATTCTTACCCGATACAAAGATCTGATAACCAATACGTACCGGCAACTGGACGAAGAGCAGAACAAACTCATTAGAGGGGCCTTCGATCTAGCACTCGATGCGCATAAGGACCAGAGAAGAAAATCAGGGGAGCCTTACATCTACCACCCTATTGAAGTGGCCAAAATTGTAGCCAAAGAGATCGGGCTTGGTGCCACCTCTATTGCCTGCGCTCTTTTGCATGATGTGATTGAGGATTCTGAGTACACTTATGAAGACATCGAAAAGCGATTTGGTAAAAAAATAGCGGATATAGTAAGAGGTCTTACTAAAATTTCAGTGATGAATCACCAGAACATTTCGATTCAAAGTGAAAATTACCGAAAACTGCTTCTCACCCTCTCCGAAGACTTTCGAGTTATTCTTATTAAGATTGCGGACCGGCTTCATAACATGAGGACCCTCGAGAGCATGGCTCCCGACAAACAAAAGAAAATCGCCTCAGAAACCGTCTATATATATGCGCCCCTAGCGCACCGTTTGGGTTTCTACAATATCAAAAGTGAACTAGAAGACCTCTCCTTAAAGTACAACAATCCTGAGGTCTATAATGAGATTCTAGAGAAATTAGCCCTGGCTAAAGAGAACAGAGAAAAATACGTAGAAGAATTCAAAAAGGAAGTGTCGGAACGACTGCAGGAGGAAGGTCTAAATTTCACCATCAAAGGTCGAGCAAAAGCCATTTCTTCCATCTACAGAAAAATGCTCAAGCAAGGGGTTCCCTTTGAGGAGGTATTTGATAACTACGCGATCCGCATAATCTATAAATCCGACGCAAAGAACGAGAAGTTCTTGGCTTGGAAAATTTACTCCATTGTAACAGACCTCTACCACTCCAATCCCTTAAGAATGCGGGACTGGATTTCTCGACCTAGATCCACTGCGTACGAAAGTTTGCACCTAACGGTTTTAGGACCCGATAAGAAATGGATCGAAGTTCAAATTCGAAGTGAGCGAATGGATGAGATTGCAGAAAAAGGTGTGGCCGCTCACTACAAATACAAAGAAGGATTTAAAAACAATTCCGACGATCAGAATTTCGAGCGTTGGGTAGGAGAAATCCGCGAAGTTTTGGAACAACAACAAAACTTAACTACCACCGAACTCTTAGACAATATTAAACTCAATCTTTATTCGAAAGAGGTTTTTGTTTTCACTCCCAAAGGAGAAATCAAAATCCTTCCGGTAGGATCCACTGCTTTAGATTTTGCGTTTGCGGTTCACTCGGATTTGGGGACCAAATGCTTAGGAGCAAAAATCAATGGAAAACTCGTACCCATCTCCCATGTACTTCAGAACGGAGACCAAGTCGACATCCTTTCTTCCCAAAACCAAAAACCTAAACTCGATTGGCTGGATTTTGTAGTCACCTCCAAAGCTAAGAGTAAAATCAAAGCCTTCCTCAATTCTCAAAAAGCCAGTTCGGTAACGGAGGGAAAAGAGATGCTTCAAAGAAAGCTAAGGCACGCTAAACTTCCTTTCAATGATGAAGAAGTAAATAAAATGCAGAAGTATTTTAACCTAAAAACTTCACAAGAACTTTTCTTAGCCTTCCAAGAAGGACAACTCGATACAGGAGATTTAAGGAAATACATTGAAAGTAAAAACGTTTTCAATAACCTCATCAACCGCTTTAGGAAATCCCCTTCAAAAAACGAAGCTTTCGAGGAAGCTCCTCATACCAATTTAGATATGATCGTCTTTGGCAAAGACGAAGAAAAACTCAATTATACTTTTGCAAAATGTTGCACAGTGATTCCTGGAGATAAAATCTTTGGATTTATCACCATCTCGGAAGGAATCAAAGTACACCACGACAGTTGTCCTAATGCTATTAATTTAAGAGCGCAATACGACTACCGAGTTATGCCAGCCAAATGGGTGAACGAAGAGAGCTTCAAGAATCGAGTTAAAATTGAAATTGAAGGACTCGATCGTCTCGGTATGATTAACGACATCACACAGGTCATCTCCAATTCAATGTCCATGGACATGAAAAGCATGACCATTTCTTCTAATAACGGGGTATTCCAAGGCACCATTAACCTGGAGGTCAGAAACCGAAGCCAACTGGAGGAAACCTTCAAAAAACTTAAAAACATCACAGGAATTTCCAAAGTGAAACGACTATAATCTTCTTTTTTTATGGACCTTACCAAATATTTTAAAGCCTTTTTTGAATCGAGCCAGTCTTCAGGTATTTTACTACTGTTTTGTGTAGTACTATCGCTTCTGCTTGCCAATTCCTCTTTAGGGCCTGGATTCCAATCTATATTAGACACTATGGCGGGACCCTACAGCGTTAGTGTTTGGATTAACGACGGGCTTATGGCCATCTTCTTTCTTTTGGTCGGTTTAGAAATTAAACGTGAAATTGTAGAAGGAGAACTCTCTAGTTTTAAAAATGCCTCACTTCCCATCTTTGCTGCCCTTGGGGGAATGATTGTTCCTGCACTCATTTACTTTGCTTTTAATTCCGGTACAGAATACCAAAACGGTTGGGCGATACCTATGGCAACCGACATTGCTTTTTCCCTAGCAATTATCTCTATGCTTGGAAAATCGGTTCCTCCTTCCATTAAGATTTTTTTAGCTGCACTTGCTATTGTAGATGATTTGGGAGCCATTTTAGTGATTGCCTTTTTCTATACAGAAACCCTCCATTGGAACTACCTCTTTATTTGTGGAGCTATCGTTTTACTGCTCATCGCACTGAATTATTTTAAAGTAAAAAAGCACATATTCTATCTTATTCCTGGGATTGCTCTTTGGTACTGCATGCACCACTCCGGTATTCATGCCACCATTGCAGGAGTTCTTTTAGCTTTTACTATACCCACCAATATATCCACGACGGAAATCTCTCCACTGGAAAAACTGGAAGGGAAACTTCATTTCCCTGTCAGTTATATAATTATGCCGCTTTTTGCATTGGCTAACGTGAACATTCTTCTTAAGCCGGGCATGGTGGATGAACTCTTCTCTCCTTTAGGGTACGGGATCTTTTTTGGACTAATTGTCGGTAAGGTCGTTGGTATTAATCTATTCTCCTTGTTGGCCATTAAGCTTAAGATCAGCTCCCTTCCTGAGAAAAGCAATTGGACCCAGATGATCGGTACGGGGCTTTTAGCAGCGATCGGATTTACCATGTCCATTTTCATCGCACTTCTTTCCTTTAAAGGTCTGCCTCATTTGCAGGAAGAAGCTAAGTTCGCGGTACTCATTACCTCTACATTTGCAGGATTCGCAGGTTACTTCTTACTTAAAATGGCAGGAAAGAAAACGGCTCAGGAGTGAAAAGTTGAATCTTGAGAAGTCCTCGATGAGGCCTCTGGTGGAAGTTCAATTTGATGGTCTTTTTCTACCGGTACCTCCTCGTCATTAGAGGCAAAGTTATCGGCTTCTTTTTCGAGTTCATCAGAAATTAGTTTTTCCACTCTTACGCGTCGAATAGCTAGGTTAAGTTCGTTTCCAAAAAGGAGCAAATACACATTCACATTGACCCAAACCATTAATAGAATCATGGTTCCAATCGATCCGTAGAGTACGTTGTATCTTGCAAAGTTTCTCGCATAAATAGCAAACAAGTAAGTCGTAACGATAAAAAGGATCGTGGTAAGAAGTGCGCCCGGCAGCGCTTGGCGAAACCGAGACAATTTTACGGTTCCTAGCCAATAAAACAGCGCTAGAAGAAAGAAATAAAACAAAGGGAACGAAATATAACCAATGAGCGCGGAGAGGTTGTTCACAAACCAAGACAAGGCATAATCAGGCGTGAAAAGCTTTAGTACCACCTCAGAGTAATAAATACCAAAAATTGCTAGTAAGGAAACGCTTGTAAAGCCAATGGTAATGGCAAAAGCAAGCAAAAATTCTTTTACATCGTTGAGCTTTTTATCGCTGTTTTCGTTGAATCCATCAATCAGAGCAAAGGTTCCATTGGTTGCAAAAATAAGAGCGAAAAGAATAGTGAAATTGCTTATCCCCGAGGCATTAGGAATAATGTGCTGCTGGATGTAATCAACGACGTCACCTTCAATTCTGCCGGGGAAAATTTTCTGCATCAAAATCTCAAAAATATAGAACTGCAGCTTATCGTAATGCGGTAAATGCGGAAGAATTGAAAGCAAAAAGAGGATGAAAGGAAAAAGGGAAAAAACGAAGTTCCAAGAAATAGCGGCTGCTTTTCTTCCGATCCGGTCTTTAAAAATCCCCTGAATGTAGATCTCAAACATTTTGTAGAGGGATACGCCTAAGAAAGGAATATGTATTGCGTCAAAGAATTCATGTATTTTCTTCACGAATTTTGGAACTTTCAACCCCATAAAAGTATCTTTACGAGCAAATATAAGAAATGCGATTGAATCTACTTTGTGTAGGAAAGACCCAAGACCAAGAAATCCGCACCCTCATTCAGTACTACCTCGAGCGAATGCCTAAGCATTGGAACGTGGAGATCACAGAGATTCCCGATTCTAAAGCAAATAAAAACCTAAGTCCCGATCAAGTAAAAATTGGGGAAGGAAAAACCTTACTCTCCCATATTGACAATGGAGATTGGGTCGTACTACTCGATGAAAAAGGGAAGCAGTTTACCAGTAGAGAATTTGCTCAAAAAATGGAGCATTGGCTTGGAAATTCTTTTCGTCGGATCCATTTAATTATAGGAGGTGCCTGGGGATTCTCAGAAGAAATCTACCAAAGGAGCAATGAAAAAATTGCTCTTTCAAAAATGACCTTCACCCACCAAATGGTGAGGCTGTTTCTAATGGAGCAGCTCTACCGAAGTGATCAAATCCTCAAAGGAAAACCTTACCACAACGATTAACTTTCAACACCTTTAGATGTTAATGATTAGTTAAACCCCTGTTTAAAGACTTAATTTTCTGTTAAATATGTTAGCATTAAGCCATAAGAACAAAAGTTTGTCACCTCATTTGCTAACTTAGAAGTGTTAGTAAATGAGAAATCGAAATTGCGATTTTAAACAAGCTAAAATAGTTTTCATGATTTTTTTTAAGGGTTCGGTGCTTTCATAAATGAGGGCACCGAATTTTTTCTTTAAGGCACCCGGTGTCCCCTTTGGGCTTCTAAAAGATAAAACCAGTCCTCCATTGAAATTTCTACTTCAAGTCCCTTTGCAAGGTGCTCTAGGTTGGAAAGTTTAGAAGTTCCTACAACCGGAACAATTCCGGAAGGATGTTTTCTTAAGAAGGCCAGTAGAAGCTGGGCCTCCGAGGCATTATACTTCTGTTTCAACTCTTCAAAAACCTCTAGAAGGCGGGGGTTCTTTTCTTCAGTTTTAGAAAAATATCCACCCATAGGACTGTAAGCTGTAGGCTGCAGTTTTAAACTATGCATTTGCTCTACTCTAGAGTCAAAAAAAGCCTCTGGGCTAGACAAAGAGATTTCAATTTGATTGGTAAGAAGATCTGGAACAAATTCAAGTAAAGATTTAAACTGCTCACTAGAGAAGTTACTCACTCCAAAATTTCTAACTTTTCCCTCTAAGCGAAGAATAGAAAACGCTCTTGCAATTTCTTCTGCGTCCATTAGTGGAGATGGGCGGTGAATTAAAAGCAGGTCTAAATAGTTGGTCTGAAGTTTATTTAAACTCTCCTCTACTGCTTGTAAAATATAGTCTTTTGATAAATCGTACGATTTCACCTTATAAGGTTTTTCTCCTCCCTTATATTTAATACCGCATTTCCCAATGAGTTGATAGGATTCCCTTTCAAGACCCATGTTATGAAACGCATTTCCTAGGGTGGTTTCGGTTGTGTAACCGCCGTAAATATCTGCGGAGTCAAAAGTATAAAGCCCAAGAGATAGGGCCTTTTCGATTAATTGCGTTATTTCATTTTCGCTTAAGTTACTGCCCCAAGTACCCCAGCGCATGGTGCCTACAATTAGTGGAGAGAAGATCATACGTACTTTTTTCCAAAGGTAAAAAAAGTTCTTGGGCCATTTCCTACGAATCTTTATCGAAAGACCCTCTGATTTATAATCCTTCAAAATGCCCAAGGTTTTTCTAACTTTGCCATAAAAGAGAAAAATCATGAATTACCATACGCGCAAATGGATTAAACCCGAAGATTTAAATCCCAACCATACCCTCTTTGGAGGAAGACTCCTGCAATGGATTGATGAAGAGGCCGCACTCTATGCCATTGTTCAATTAGAGACGCCTCGCTGCGTTACGAAATACATCTCCGAAATCAATTTCGTTAGTAGTGCCCGTCAAGGTGATATTATTGAAATTGGAATTGAGGCTACGGAGTTCGGAAACACCTCCATCACGCTGCATTGCGAGGTAAGAAACATGATGACCCGTCAGACGATTATCACCATTGATAAAATAATTTTTGTGGGCGTGGACGAAGAGGGAAAACCCACCAAACACGGAAAGACCCAGATCGAATACATCGCAGAAAGACTAAAAGAAAGAGAAACCGGCTCGGAGTGAAAAAGTTAGTTGTACTCTCTGGAGCAGGGATTTCTCAAGAAAGCGGAATTAAAACCTTTCGGGATGAGGGTGGACTTTGGGAAAACTTCCGCATTGAAGAAGTAGCTTCCATCGAAGGATACAGAAACAACCCAAAGAAAGTCCTCGACTTCTACAATACGAGACGTGCCCAACTTTTACAGGTAAGCCCCAACCAGGCACACAGAGATTTAGCTCTACTTCAAGAAGAATGGGACGTACAGATTATTACCCAAAACATTGACGATTTGCACGAACGCGCGGGATCGAAAAAGGTTTTGCATCTTCACGGTGAACTCTTTAAAGTAAGACCGCAAAACCAATTGGGCGGGGAGCGGGAATGGAAGACGGATCTTCATTTAGGGGATCTGGATTCCAATGGTGTTCAGCTCCGGCCTCACATTGTTTGGTTTGGAGAGCAAGTCCCTGAAATGGATCGGGCTGAATCCATGGTGCGAGAGGCTGATGTATTTTTGGTTATTGGCACTTCATTGCAGGTATATCCAGCGGCCAATCTGGCCTTTGAACTCTCTTACGATATCCCCTTCTTTTTAATTGATCCACAGTCCCCTCTAACAACACCAAGACCTATGGTGCACATCGAAGAGAAATCAGTAAAAGGAATGGAACGCTTCAAAAAAGAACTTGAGGCACTTAAGAAGTAATTCTAGTGGCATTTCTATTTTTCCTACGCCAGGTTTTGTTTCTACTTTTTAGAGCCTTATCTTTGTAAAAACAGCATTTATGTCCCTAAAAAACAATTTCGAAGACCTTAAAAAAGAACTACCTTCTCATGTGACTTTAGCAGCCGTTTCTAAAACGCACACCGCTGAGAAAATTTTAGAGCTTTATGAATTGGGACAGCGTATTTTTGCAGAAAATAAAGTTCAAGAAATCCTAGAGAAAAAGGACCGCCTACCATCGGACATTCAGTGGCACATGATTGGGCACTTACAAAGTAATAAAGTAAAACAAATTGCTCCTTTCGTGCACACGATTCAAAGCGTAGACTCCGAAAAAATTCTACAACTAATCAGCCGCGAAGCGGAAAAAAATGAGCGCACTATTGAAGTACTTTTACAAGTAAAAATAGCAGAAGAAGACACCAAATACGGTCTTGAAATTTCTGAAACCAAAGAACTCTACCTACAGTACCTTCAAGGAGCCTTCCCAGGGGTAAAAGTAAAAGGTTTAATGGGTATGGCTACCCTTACAGAAGACGAAAATCAGATCGCTCGAGAGTTTCAATTTCTTAAAAGACTCTTTGATCAACTCTCCCTTTCCGTTCCATTAGAAGTTCTTTCCATGGGAATGACCAGTGACTATCCGATTGCCATTAAAGAAGGAGCCAATTTGGTACGCATAGGTTCCGCATTGTTTGGAAACCGCAATTACCCAACTAACTAATTCATTAGAAATTAATCAAAGACTCGGTTATTTTCATTCAAATACCGTTAATTTTTTTTTGTCCACAAAATTATAATGTAAATTTGCACTTATGCAGAAAATTCTTATTGTTGAAGACGATAGCGCCATCGCAGGAGTACTGAGTAACATCCTGACCGATGAGCTTCCTGATTACCAAATACAAGTGGCATCCGACGGCTTACAAGGCTATAAAGAGATTGAAAAAGACGATTTCTCCCTAGTGATCTGTGACATTAAAATGCCAAAACTCTCAGGAGTGGAATTACTTAAGCAGGCCCTTACTCTAAAGCCTAGCAGTACTTTTGTAATGATTTCCGGACATGCGGATATCGATCTGGCTGTGGATTGTCTAAAGGATGGAGCTTACGATTTTATTTCTAAGCCTATTGACATCAATCGTCTTTTGACTAGTGTTAAGAATGCGCTCGATAAAGGAAAGCTTTCGAAAGAAAACCAGCACCTTCAAAAGGAAAACGTTACCTTAAAGAAAAAGGTAAATAAAAAATACGAGATGATCGGTCAGAGCGAGGCCCTAAAGAAAATTCAGGACATGATTGACAAAGTGGCCGTCTCGGATGCAAGAGTTCTAATCACCGGTCCCAACGGTGCCGGAAAAGAATTGGTAGCGCATGCCATCCATGCGCAAAGTGAAAGAAGTCGCGGACCGATGGTTGAAGTCAATTGCGCGGCAATTCCTTCAGAACTAATAGAAAGTGAACTTTTTGGTCACGTAAAAGGATCTTTCACTGGAGCAATTAAAGACAAGCAAGGGAAGTTTGAACTGGCCAACAACGGTACCATTTTCCTAGACGAAATTGGTGACATGAGCCTCATTGCTCAAGCCAAAGTACTAAGAGCCCTTCAAGAAAGTAAAGTATCTCCGGTAGGTAGCGATAAAGAGATTAAGGTCGATGTTCGCGTACTTGCTGCTACTAACAAGGACATGAAAACCGAAATCGAGCAAGGTCGCTTTAGAGAAGACCTTTACCACCGACTTTCGGTAATTGAAATCTACGTTCCACCCCTCGATGAGAGAAAAGAAGACATTGAGCTTTTAGTGAATCACTTTTCAAAACTGATTTCAGATGAGAACGGAACGCCTATTAGAGCGTTTGATGCTAAAGCAATAAAAGCGCTAGAAGCCTTTAATTGGACTGGAAACATCAGAGAACTTAGAAACGTTGTAGAGCGATTAATTATCTTAGGAGATTCTCCTGTATCAGATAAAAACGTTGCTGCTTTTGTAAGAAAGTAATCCCAAAAACAAAGGGGAAAAAATGAACTTCTATGAGGTGCTACTAGAATTGTAGCACCTTTTTTACCTTATTTTCTTAATTTTTTTTCTTCTGGATACTTGTTTTATTTCAGGAGCGAAAGAACGTAAAATGAACTTGAATTAAGTTTTTCTTAATTCCTTACCTACTCAAAGTATATCCGTATTTTTGCAAAATATTTTTTAAGGGTTCAATGGCATTTTTAAACAGAAATTACACAAAACAGACGTTGGGATTAGCTCTCCCCGTAATGCTGACACAATTGGGTCAAGTCTCTGTTCAGCTTTTTGACAACATTATTGTAGGAAAGCTCCTAGGGGCAGACGCTCTAGCGGCCGTTTCTTTAGGAAACTCTCTATTTATCTCGGTCTTTATTTTTGGACTAGGAATCTCTTTTGCCATCCCTCCTCTAGTTTCCCAAGCACATTCTAGAAATCGACACGAACGAATTCAATCCGTCTTTCACCACGGTTTTGTCCTCAATATGTTTGTAGGCTTACTGCTGATGATCCTCTTGTTATCGTTCCGACCACTGCTCTACCACATGGGGCAGCCTGAGCACATTCTTCCCGACACCATTGCCTTTCTTTCCATAATGGCTTTTAGTATTCTGCCCTTTATGGCTTTTCAAACGCTAAGAGAAGTATCAGAGGGTCTGGGCTTTACTATTGGAGTAACGAAAGCTACCATCATTGCCAATGTAATCAACATCGCACTGAACTACATTTTTATTCAGGGGCTCTTTGGCTTTCCAGCTATGGGCGTAAAAGGTTCGGCTTTAGCCACCCTTTTATCGCGCATTTTCATGCTCGTTTTCCTTTACTACGTTCTATTGAATCACTCGACCACCAAAAGGTACATTAAAGCGTTTCGTATTAAAGTAGCAGAGTTAAGAAAAACGATGTTCCAAAAAATGCTAAAAATTGGACTTCCTACCGCCTTTCAAATGTTTTTTGAAATCACTGCGTTTGCCGGAGCGGCTTTTATTTGTGGACTGGTATCGGCTACGGATATTGCCTCCCACCAAATCGCTCTTTCAATGGCCTCGTTCACTTTTAATCTCTGCATTGGATTCTCTGTTGCCTCCACCGTTCTGGTTGGACGAAAATTCGGAGAAAGAAACTTTGTTGAACTAAAAAAAGTAGGAATCAACAATCTAAAATTGTCCTTTATTCTAATGCTACTTTGCGGTATAGCCTTCATTGTAGGAAGAGAAGTTTTGCCTACTTTCTTTACCAAGAAAGAAGATGTGGAAGTAATTCAACTGGCGTCCAAACTAATGATTATCGCTGCTTTGTTTCAGTTATCGGATGGAATCCAAGTCACAGCTTTAGGGATTCTAAGAGGTATGCAGGACGTAAAAATCCCAAGCTACCTGACCTTTTTCGCCTACTGGATCCTTACCATACCTGTGGGTTATTTCCTTTGCGTTACCCTTGAAATGGGAGCTTGGGGTATGTGGATTGCACTAGGCGGAGGACTTACCGTATCGGCAGTTTTACTGGTTTATCGCTTCTTAAAATTAACTGGGAATCGCATCAATTAGTCTTAAGGCCACTTAAAAGGAGTTTTGCATAGAATTTGTTTCTACTGGGAAATTAAAAACCCTTTCCTATCTTTAGGTTCCACTAAAATTACGATAGAAAACTATGCAAGTAGATATACGACGACTTAATCTTGACGATTACGATAGCCTTATCGAGGTTATGAAAAAATCTTACCCAGAAATGCGCGATGATGTATGGGATAAGAGAAACATTCAAAAACTTACCTCCATTTTCCCTGACGGACAAATGTGCGTTACCGTAGATGGTGAAGTTGCAGCCGCCTGCCTGTCCATCATTGTTCAATACGAACTCTATGGGGACGATCACACCTACGCGGAAATCACAGGAGATTCGAGCTTCAATACCCACTACAATTCTGGAAACGTGCTCTACGGCATCGAGATGTTTGTCGATCCAAAATACAGATCGCTTAGGCTAGGGAGAAGACTTTACGATGCTAGAAAAGAGCTTTGCGAACAAATGAATCTAAAGTCCATTGTAATTGGAGGAAGGATTCCCAATTACCATGAGTACAAGGACGAGCTAACGCCAAGACAATACATTCAAAAGGTAAGAAAAAAAGAAATTTATGATCCTGTTCTTACCTTTCAACTTTCTAACTCCTTTCAGCCTATTCGGATACTCAAGAACTATTTGCCAGGGGATACTTCCTCTCAGGAAAATGCCGTACTTTTAGAATGGAGCAATATCTATTATTCGCGTAGACCCAACACCATGCAGGACTCCGTGGTTAGACTAGGGCTCGTGCAATGGCAGATGAGGCATTTTAGAAACTTAGACGCCTTCTACGAACAGGTCGAGTTTTTTGTAGATGTAATGGGAAGCTATAAATCCGATTTCGTGCTCTTTCCTGAACTCTTCAATACGCCGCTTCTTGCACCTTATAACCACCTCTCCGAGAGAGAAAGTATGCTAGAGCTAGCCAAATTAACGGAAGGTATCAAGCAGAAAGTATCTGAATATGCAATTTCCTACAACGTTAACATCATTTGTGGAAGTATGCCTTTAGAAGAGGACGGAGAACTTTATAACGTCTCCTATCTATTGCATAGGGACGGAAAAATAGACGAGTACCGTAAACTCCATATCACACCCAACGAGAAGAGGTACTACGGTATGAAGGGTGGAAACGAAATCAAAGTGTTCGATACGGATTGCGGAAAAGTAGGTCTAGCGATCTGTTACGATGTAGAGTTTCCAGAACTGCCGCGACTTCAAGCCGATATGGGAATGAAAATTCTGTTTGTCCCTTACCTTACCGATACACAAAATGCTTATACGCGCGTTCGTCATTGCGCTGCCGCAAGAGCCATTGAAAACGAATGCTATGTTGCCATTGCCGGTTGCGTTGGAAACCTTCCCAAAGTAAACAATATGGACATTCAATACGGTACGGCGGCCGTTTTCACTCCTTCGGATTTTCAGTTCCCTTCCAATGCCATTAAAGGAGAAGCCACCGCGAATACGGAAATGACTTTAATTGTGGATGTGGATTTAAACCTACTCAAAGAACTTCACCATAACGGCGCAGTACGCACCCTCTCGGACCGTAGAAGAGATTTGTATCAGGTTTACCAATCGCCAAAAAGCGAAGGATAATCTTCTCTTTTTAGAGAATTGCCTCGCGAACCCGAGTTAGTTTCTCTAGTAAAGGTTCCAGTAAATCCAGCTTAAGCATATTGGCGCCGTCCGATTTTGCATCTTTAGGAGAAGGATGGGTCTCTATAAATAGTCCGTCGGCTCCTACCGCAATACCTGCCTTGGCTAAGGTCTCGATAAGCTCAGGTCTACCTCCAGTCACTCCAGAACTCTGGTTGGGTTGTTGCAAGGAATGCGTTACGTCCAAAATTACGGGCGCATAGTTCTGCATGACCGGAAGTCCTCTAAAATCCACCACAAGATCGGTGTAACCGAAAGAGTTTCCTCTTTCTATCAGCGCTACTTTATCGTTGCCGCTATCTTTCACTTTGTCGACCGCGAACTTCATACTTTCTGGAGAAAGGAACTGACCTTTCTTTAAAGTAACGCATTTTCCTGTCTTTGCTGCGGCAACAAGCAGGTCCGTTTGACGCACTAGGAAAGCTGGAATCTGTAATACGTCCACATAGGGAGCTGCTAATTCTGCGTGCGCATTTTCATGAATATCGGTTGTAGTTGGAAGACCTAGTTCTTTTCGAACTTTCCCTAGAATTTCAAGGGCTTTTATATCCCCTATTCCAGTGAAGGAATCGACTCTACTTCTGTTGGCTTTTTTAAAACTTCCTTTAAAGATGTAAGGAATTTTAAACTGGTCGCTAAGACCCTTGATTCGCTCTGCAATCTCGAAAGCCAAATCTTCGCTTTCAATAGCGCAAGGTCCTGCGATAAGGAAAAAGTTTTTGGAGTCTTTATGGCTGATTTGATCGATATGTTGTATCATTTTCTTTTAATTCTAATGTTAAATTCGTTCTACTTTTTCTTCTATTGAGTTACTCGCATAATCTCCGATTCGATTTGCTTTAGTTTCTCGGGTCCAAAGGTAGAATCGTACGGTTTAAAGGCTTCAAACAAATAATGGTAGAAAGGAATAATATTCTCTAATCTATCGGCCTGAGTATAAGCTTTTGCTTTCCCCATTGCTTCAAGATCTTTAATATGTCGCTTGTAACGCTCCTCAACCGGACTTAGTGATTGAACAAGGTAGTTGTACCCTTTATTAGACTGCCCTTGAGCCTCATAGGCTTCACTGACAGCTCCAGCAATCATAGCGTATTCTAAAGGAAGTGTTCTCATGGCTTTACTTACATAACGCTGCTCTTCTTTAGAAAGGCTAGTAAAATAATCATGTTCTTTTAAAATTTCTTTAGTTACTCTAGAGGCTAAGGCAAGTCCTTTTTCATTTTGACCTGCCAAAATATAGCCGTAAACAATGGCGCTTAAAGAACGAGGATCATTGTATTTAACCGAAGGAATTTCCTTTTCAACTAAATCGAGTAGCTCAACAGCTTTACTTGTTTCCCCTATTTTAATTAAACTTTCCGCTGCTCTACCTACTGCGGAGCGATATCCTAGAATGTTTTGCTTTGCGGTTTCGTCAAAATGAACCGAAAGATCCTTAAAGTTCCCCCACTTGTAATTTTTAATGGTCTTGTATAGACTTAAAGCATTTATTCTTCCCATTTCGCCATTAGGAGATTCCGGCGTACGGATAGGAACCAAGCGGTAGGAGAATCCGTCGAATTGTAAATACTCATCCAGGTAAAAAATATTTTCGCTGTCGTAAACGCCTCCTGTACTGAATTGAATCGAACGCTCCCAGTTGAAGTTCGCCAAAATATCCATTAGAAGCAGGTTGTTCTTAAACAAGTTGGAACGCTTGTAGTCGATCACGATTTCATCTACTGCAAGGCCTACTTCAGAGGACTTAATAATGCCGGCTTTTACTGCATTGGCTTTGTTCACAGGAATAACCAATTTAGACACCGGAAGAATATTAAATCGATCGTATTTCGATTCTCCAAAAAGCAGTTTAAGAAGGGTATTTTTTGCTTCTGAAGGTGTTCTTAAGAACTTTAGTGCATCTTTAACGCTCATGCGATCTTGGGTCAAGAATTTTTCAAATTCTTTAAATTGACCCTCTGAAAGTCCCCGATCGCCAAGACTTGCAAATAAATCTTTCCACTGATCTGGAGACATCACATAAATCTGATCGTTCACACCCTCACGGTAGTCTTCATGTTTTAGCTCTGAGGGAACCGCGGGAGCATTATAAGTTTTTCTCTTGACTTGATCAATATTCCAAGGCGTGGAGAGTAGCGTGAAATTCACCACCTTTACATCGTCTCTAAACCTTTCGGTTTCTTGAATTGCCCAAACAGGATAAGTATCATTATCACCGTAGACAAACAGGATGGAGCTCTTAGGCAAAGTTCCTAAGGTTGAATGAGCAAAATCGTAGGCTCCTGTTCTACCGCTTCTATCGTGAGGCCCATAGTTCTGAAAGGCCATCATGAGTGGAATTCCAAGAAGAACCACTCCAGTAATAAGAACCGCCGTTTTATTTTTAATCTTTTCTTGAACGAGGCGAAGTACTGCGTACGCCCCTAACCCAATCCAAAGCGCAAAGCCATAGAAACTACCCACCATCGCGTAGTCTCTTTCTCTAGGCTCAAATGGTTTTACTCCGGTATAGAATATAATCCCCACACTGGTTAAAATAAACAGGGAAAGAAGGGCGTAGAAACGTCCAAAATCTTTATTGAGTTGAAAGTAAAGTCCGATTAATCCTAAAATCAAAGGCAAAAAGAAAAACGCCACCGTACTTTCATTTTTGTACTCAAAGGGTAAATCGCTTTGATTTCCCCAAAGGGCGTCATCAATAAAAGAAATACCAGAGATCCAGTTTCCTCGGTTGTTCTCCATATGACCTTCTAAATCGTTCTGTCTTCCAACAAAATTCCAAAGCAAATAACGAACAAAATAGTACCCGTTTTGAAAGGTGATAAAGTAATCCAAGTTTTGAGTGAAACTTGGCCTTTGGACATTGATTAAGTTATACGGTTTTACTTGAAGGTAATCGTCTAGAGTAATGGTCTTATTCAAATACTTAGAGCGAAGGTCGTCAAAGATTTCATGAGCCTCAGGAGAGTCTGCGTACTCTGGATTATCAAAGTTGAAGGTAAAATCAGGAGCACCGTACATGGAAATGTAATTGGCCATCACAGTGCGATCGTCATTAAACATCCTTGGCATTAAAGAAATATGGTCTTTGCTGTACTCGTAATTGAATCGCTCCCCCACTTTTCTATAAGACTGAGTCGACTCATCCTTTTCATAGATGTCACCGGTCTTGTTTTGTTTGTAGGACCCGTCTTCATTTTTTACCATTCCATCGAAATCCAAAGCGTGCGTGTAGTTTTGACCTTTGAAAATCGGCCAATCTCCGTACTGTACCCTATTGTAATAATCAAGCATCCCAATCGCATTGTCAGGATTGTTCAAGTTCATAGGTGGATTTGCGTTCGCACGAATAGGGATAACAAGCCAACATGAAAAACCAATTAGCATAAATACAACAGCAAGCACCGCTGTTTGCAAGAGCTTCTTTCCTTGCTTACGTGTCCACTTTAATGAGAAATAAGCACCTAAAATTAAAAGAATAAAGGCGATAAGCGTTCCCGAGTGGAAAGGAAGCCCTAAGCCGTTGACAGCAAAGATTTCTAGTTTACCAAAGAAAGTCATTACCACCGGGAAAATGATCTTAAATACGAAGATCAGTACCCCAAGGGTAATTAAATTAGCCCATAAAAAGCTCTTCCAAGTAAAAGTATAATTTCTAGCGTAGTAGATAAGACACACCGCAGGAATAACCAGCATGGCCATCATGTGAACTCCTACACTTAGCCCTACGACAAATGCAATTAAAATAAGCCAACGTTCACTGTACTTCTGAAAAGCCTCGTTCTCCCACTTGGTCATAAGCCAAAGAATAAGAGCTATAAATAAGGAGGCCATGGAATACACCTCTCCTTCCACTGCAGAATACCAGAACGTATCCGAAAAAGTAAAAGCAAGCGCTCCAACCAGACCGGCAAAGAGTACCGAAAGGGTATCTGTTTTACCCATCTCTTCCATTTCCTTATTTAAAATACGACGAGCCAAATGCGTTATGGTCCAGAAAAGGAAAAGAATCGTTAAGGCGGAAAAAAGAGCCGACATACCATTGATTACTAGACCGTAATTGGAACCGTCGCCAAAAGCAAAGAGTGCAAAAACAGCTCCTACCAATTGAAATAAGGCTGCTCCCGGCGCGTGGGTTACTTCTAGTTTAACGGCAGAAGAAATGTATTCTCCCGTATCCCAAAAGCCAAATTCCCGCTCCATGGTAAGAAAATACACCACCAAAGCAATCGCAAACGTTGCCCAACCTAAAACCGTATTCCAGGTCCTGAATTTCCAGTCTTTCATGAATCTTATTTATTGATGCGAAAATAGGATTTTTTATGCTAACAATCAGGCTCAAGCATCTGAAATTTTTAATCCCTGCGGGCGGTTTGCCTGCCAAATGTGAGTAAAGTCATAGCCATCCAAGAGCCCGATTCCTTACCTTTCGAATTTATTTTTCGTATTTTTGCCGACGGTTTACAATAGATATAATGACAAACGTTTACAACAGTATTCTGGACCTTATCGGAAACACCCCAATGGTAAAACTCCACCGAGTGACTAAAAACATTCCCGCTTCGGTTTATGCCAAATTAGAATCCTTTAATCCAGGACACAGTGCTAAGGACCGAATCGCTTACCATATTATTGAAAACGCGGAAAAAAAGGGCCTTTTAGGTCCGGATTCCGTCATTGTAGAAACCACCTCTGGAAATACCGGTTTTTCTGTGGCGATGGTGAGTGTGGTCAAAGGCTACCGCTGTATTTTAGCGGTGAGCGATAAAACCAAACCAGAAAAAATCGCGTTCTTAAAATCCTTAGGAGCTGAAGTATACGTCTGTCCTGCGAACGTTCCGGCCGACGATCCCCGCTCCTACTACGAAGTAGCGAAAAGAATTGCCTCAGAAACCCCTGGATCCATCTACATCAATCAATATTTTAATGAGCTGAATACTGAGGCGCATTACCTTAGTACGGGACCAGAAATATGGGAGCAAACCGAAGGAAAAATCACCCACCTTTTTGCTTGTACAGGAACGGGAGGAACCTTAACCGGTGCTGCAAAGTATTTAAAAGAACAGAACCCAGATATTAAAATCATTGCAGTCGATGCAGTCGGTTCCATTTTAAAAGGGTATTTTGATACAGGAGAAATCAATCCTGAAGATATAGGTCCCTACCAAATTGAAGGAATGGGAAAAAATTTAATCCCAGGAGCCCTACTCTTTGATCAAATTGATCATTACGAAAGAGTGAACGATGAGGATTCTGCTTTACGTACCCGTGAGATTGCCTTAGAAGAAGGAATCATGGGAGGATATACAACAGGAGCTGTTACCCAAGGTCTTTTGCAATACGCAGAAAAAAATCCTTTCAAGCCTTCTGATCTTATCGTTATGCTCTATCCTGATCACGGATCAAGGTACATGACCAAAGTCTACAGCGACGAATGGATGAAAGAACAAGGATTTCAAAGTAAGACTCCTTTGAGCGACACTTCTCCCTTAAGTACAGAATCGCTTTAAATGATTCTATCGGCCTTGTGATCTACTCTTCCAAACGAAGGGCACAGAGGCTATTTTTATAGGAAAAATTCACTAAATTTGTAACTTTAATAATTATATTACAAACTACATGGTAGATATATTTGACAGAATTAAAGACAATCCAGGTCCATTAGGACAATTTGCTGATTATGCGGAAGGCTATTTTATTTTCCCAAGACTACAAGGACCCATCGGTCCTAGAATGCAGTTTCAGGGACGTGAAGTAATTTTCTGGTCTGCAAACGATTACTTAGGACTATGTAACCACCCAGAGGTAATTAAGGCCGATGCTGAGGCTGCTGCCCAGTACGGAATGTTCTATCCTATGGGAGCACGTGCAATGTCTGGTGAGACAGATCAACACCTTCAATTAGAGAAAGAACTAGCTGAATTTGTAGAAAAAGATTCTGCTTACCTACTTAATTTTGGTTACCAAGGAATGGTATCCACAATTGATGCGCTACTTACCCGTCACGACGTAGTAGTTTACGATGCGGACTCGCATGCATGTATCGTAGATGGAGTTCGCCTGCACATGGGAAAAAGCTTTACTTTCAAACATAACGACATTGCGAGTTTAGAGAAAAACCTAGCGCGCGCCACCAAAGTAGCAGAAGAAAACGGAGGAGGTGTACTTGTAATTACCGAAGGAGTATTTGGTATGCGCGGGCAACAAGGGAAACTAAAAGAAATCTGTGCGCTTAAAGAAAAATATTCTTTCCGTCTACTTGTAGATGATGCTCACGGTTTTGGAACTCTAGGAGAAAGAGGAGCTGGAGCTGGAGAAGAGCAAGGATGTCAAGATCAAATTGATGTGTACTTCTCTACTTTCGCTAAATCCATGGCTGGATTTGGAGCGTTTATCGCGGGAAACAAAGAAATCATCCGTTTCCTTAAATTCAACCTAAGATCTCAAATTTTCGCGAAGAGTTTAACTATGCCGATGGTGATTGGAGGTCTTAAGCGTCTAGAGCTACTAAGAACCCGCCCAGAAATCAAAGCAAAACTGTGGGAAAACGTAAATAAACTGCAAAGCGGTCTGAAAGAAAGAGGATTCAACTTAGGAGAAACCAATACGTGTGTAACTCCAGTAATGATGCAAGGTTCACCTGTAGAAGCTACTCTTTTAGTAAAAGACCTAAGAGAAAACTTCGGAATCTTCACCTCTGTTGTAGTGTACCCGGTAATCCCGAAAGGAATGATCCTACTAAGATTAATTCCAACGGCATCCCACACCGATAGCGAGATTAACGAAACCCTAGCTGCATTTGAAGCGATCCACGAAAAATTAGTTTCTGGACACTATAAAGCAGAGGCAGACAAACTACTAGAGGAACAAAACCTAAGTTTTAAACCGTTATAAGAGGATAACCAATTATCATATAAAAGACCGTTTGAAACACTCAAACGGTTTTTTTATTTATAAAATCAAATGACATTATGAAAAATCTAATTGTTAACAAACAGGACTATTCGAGACTTTTTCACTCCTTAAAGGATGCGAAAGATTCAGGAAAAATTGCCAAAGCAGAAGCAGACCGTTTGATCGGCGAACTTAGGAGTGCGCAGTTATTAGAACCTAGCGAAATCCCTGCCGATGTGGTCACGATGAATTCCATTGTAAAATTTCATTTCGAACAGTTAAATAAACCAAACGAAATGCAGATTGTTTATCCTGCAGATGCCAACCTAAAAGAAAAGAAAATTTCCATTTTCTCCTCTGTTGCCATTGCTCTTATTGGACAAAAAGTTGGCGATCAGATCGATTGGACGCTACCTTCAGGACCCACTAAAATCATTATTGATGAACTAGTATACCAACCGGAAGCGGCGGGAGATTTTGATGCTTAAGGATTGAAAGCGAAAAACAATACCAAAAAAATAGCTGTCTTTTGAAAAGACAGCTATTTTTATTACTTATTTTGGCCTCCTTAGTCGGCTAGAATAATTCCTTTGTCATGATTGAATTCCACCACTCCACTTTTGATTGGGTAAGAGAACACTGATTCTTTATCATTCTCTTTGGTGAAATATTTTGCATACTCCTCTGAAATTTCTTGGGTGTAAAGCTTTACTTTCCCATAACCCAGAGAAGAGACCACTGCGGCGTGGTTTTTCATGATATGGAATTCTCCCGCAGTTCCAGGAAGTAAAACTGATTTTACTTCGCCTTCAAATACGACGTATTCCGGAGTTAAAATTTTAATATTCATTACGCTCTTCTTTTTGGCATTAAACTTACCGAAAGCTGGAATTTAAATTCCCTTAAGCTTCTGCAAGCATTTTCTGACCCGCTTCGATGGCTTCTTCAATGGTTCCTTTAAGGTTGAAGGCCGCTTCTGGGTACTGATCTAATTCTCCATCAATGATCATGTTGAATCCTTTGATGGTATCTTTAATATCTACCAAGGCTCCTTTAAGTCCCGTAAACTGTTCTGCTACGTGGAAAGGTTGAGAAAGGAAACGTTGTACCTTTCTAGCGCGGTTTACTACTAATTTATCTTCTTCAGAAAGTTCTTCCATACCTAAGATCGCAATGATATCTTGAAGTGCTTTGTATCTCTGAAGAATTTCTTTTACTCTTTGTGCACAATCGTAATGCTCGTTACCTAAGATTTCTGGTGTAAGAATTCTAGAAGTAGATGCTAGTGGATCTACCGCAGGGTAGATACCTAAGGAAGCAATCTTTCTATCTAATACCGTCGTTGCATCTAAGTGAGCAAAGGTTGTTGCCGGAGCCGGGTCGGTAAGGTCATCCGCAGGTACGTATACCGCTTGTACCGATGTAATGGAACCGTTCTTAGTGGAAGTAATTCTTTCCTGCATCGCTCCCATTTCAGAAGCTAACGTTGGTTGGTAACCTACGGCAGAAGGCATACGTCCTAAAAGTGCAGACACCTCAGATCCTGCTTGAGTAAAACGGAAAATGTTATCAACGAAGAATAGAACGTCTCTTCCTTGACCTTGTCCATCACCGTCACGGAAATATTCTGCAATGGTAAGACCTGATAACGCTACTCTCGCTCTTGCTCCAGGAGGTTCGTTCATCTGTCCGAACACGAAAGTACATTTTGAATCTTTCATTTCTTCAAGATTCGCTTTGGAAAGATCCCATCCGCCTTCTTCCATAGAATGCATGAAATCATCTCCGTATTTAATAATGCCTGATTCAAGCATCTCTCTTAATAAGTCATTTCCTTCACGGGTTCTCTCTCCAACTCCCGCGAATACAGAAAGACCTCCGTGTCCTTTCGCGATGTTGTTGATAAGTTCCTGGATAAGTACGGTTTTCCCTACTCCAGCTCCTCCGAAAAGTCCAATTTTTCCTCCTTTAGCATAAGGCTCTACTAGGTCAATTACTTTAATACCGGTGAAAAGTACTTCTGCCGATGTAGTTAATTGATCAAATTTAGGAGCTTCTCTGTGAATCGGTAGCCCTCCTTCTTTAGAAAGTGTAGGAAGTCCATCAATTGCATTTCCAACTACGTTGAAAAGTCTTCCGTAAACGCCTTCACCAGTAGGCATTGTAATTTGCGTTCCTAAGGCTACGACTTCCTGTCCTCTTTGAAGACCGTCGGTGGCATCCATTGCAATACAACGAACTGAATCTTCACCGATATGCTGCTCTACTTCAAGCACCAATTTATCTCCATTTGAATAGGTCACTTCCAGTGCATCGTATATTTTTGGAAGCTCTTGGACATCTGTGAAAACGACGTCAATTACCGGACCGATAATTTGAGAAATTTTTCCTTTAATTTGGTTTGCCATTGCTAAAATTTTACTTGAGTGCAAATATAAGCATAATTGCCAAATCTGCAATTTGATAAACCAAGATTTTTGTCATGGATTCAGAAGGTCATTTTTCCAAAGTATCCGGTATTAATTTTCTTGTAACAAAGTGAGAGAAAACTTAAAAACAAATGCCTCCTTTTCGCTTGGAAAAGAGATAAAATATCTTTACTATTTTTGCACATAAATTTTTCCCTTGCAAATTATAGAAAATCTTGACTCCTACTTCTCTTCTGAGCCTTTGGCCTTGTCCTTAGGTATGTTTGATGGAGTTCATTTGGGCCACCAATCGATCATTAATAATTTAATTCAAAAAGCGGAGCAGAAAAACCTTCGTCCCGCCCTACTCACCTTTTGGCCCCACCCCCGCTTGGTATTTAACCCTAACGATGAATTAAAGCTACTCAATACTTTAGAAGAAAAATTAGACCTAATTAAATTACTAGGCGTTGAATATGTGTTCTTACAGGAGTTCAATGAAGAATTCCGTAGCCTTTCTGGGGAAGATTTCGTGAGGGATATTCTAGTTAATAAACTCAACGTACAGCACCTTATTATAGGGTACGATCATGTTTTTGGTAAAAATAGAAGCGGTAATTTCCAACTATTAGAAAAACTAGCACCTGAGCTAGGTTTTGAGGTTGAGAAGATGGAGGCCGTGAATGTCCATGAAAATAACGTATCCTCGACGAAAATTCGAATAGCGCTCGAAGAAGGAGCTATTGAAGAGGCAACAGTGATGCTAGGTTATCCTTACCGCGTTCGTGGAGAAGTAGTTCACGGTAGAAAACTAGGACGCACGCTAGGCTACCCTACCGCCAATTTGAAAATAGACCCTATTAAACAACTCCCTTCCAATGGAGCCTATATCGTTTCGGTGTGGGTAGAGGACAACGAATTTATGGGAATGGCTTCGATCGGAACCAATCCAACAGTAAATGAGGGAAAACAACTTTCGGTAGAAGTTAATATCCTTGATTTTGAGTACGATATCTACGGAAAGACAATTGAAATTCAGTTTCATGAATTCCTGCATCCTGAAATTAAATTCAGCTCTCTGGAGGAACTTATCGACAAACTAAAACAAGACGAAAAGGAAACGAGAAAATTTTTCTCTTAATAACGTTTTAATCGTGCTCTAAAATTTCTTCTCTAAGTTTTCTACTTAAAGAAGCAAAAACAAGATCATAAGAATGATCAATGAGCTCACGGAGCAGTTTTTGATCCAGCCCCTCGGGCTCTACGGAATTCCAATGGGTTTTATTCATATGAAAGGCGCCTTGAATTTGGGGATAAGAAGCTCTTAGTTCATCGCTCCAATTCGGATCGGTCTTTACTGAAAAACTTAAAGGAAAACGATCCAAGGACATAAGTAAAAACATTTTCCCTCCTACTTTAAAAACCAGCGTGGTCTGATCAAACGGAAATCCTTCCGTTACGGCTTTTTTACTTAGTGCATACGCTCTAATTTGTTCTACATCCATGGACCCTAGTATTATTTAGAAATTAAAGGAGCAGTTTTCTTCTGCACACTTTTTTGCTTCTTTCAAAATTAGTAATTTCGAAAGAAATATTCTTTGTCTTATGAAAGCAGTTGTCCTTGGTGCCACAGGTGCCACCGGAAAAGATCTGGTACAGATTCTACTTAGTGATCCAGATTTTAAACAGATCGATGTTTTTACTCGTAGACCTCTAGATTTTGAGCACGAAAAACTCTCTACCCATATTGTCGATTTTGAGCGTCCCGAGGAGTGGAAAAATCTAGTTTCAGGCGATGTGGCATTCTCGTGCATGGGAACAACACTTAATACGGCAGGAAGTAAAAATGCCCAATGGAAGGTGGATCACGACTACCAATACGAGTTCGCTAAGGCAGCCAAAGAAAATGAAGTTGAAGATTACGTCCTAGTTTCCTCTTACGGCGCTAATTCCAAATCGAAACTCTTCTATACCCGAATGAAAGGAGCTCTTGAAGAGGAAGTTGAAAAACTACATTTTGCAAAACTGACCATTTTTCAACCCGGTATGTTGGAGCGAAAAAACTCAGAAAGAAAATCCGAGGTCCTTGGAGCAAAAGTAATTAAGTTCGCCAACCGCATGGGTCTCTTAGAAAGCCAAAAGCCGCTTCCCACCGAAGTACTTGCTCAGGCCATGGTGAATTCTTCTAAAATCAAATCGAGTGCGAATTCTCGAATTTCCTTAGGCAGTATCTTTAGTTTTGCTCAAAAGAAACCCTAGCCTCCCTGCTTGGGAAAAAAAGGATTAATTCAGATGTTTTGTGATTTTGTCATCCAAAGGTGTAGTTGAACTCGCATAGCTATCTATTAGCTTTCCGTTTTCATCCAATAGGAACTTTGTAAAATTCCAAAGGATACTTGTGTTTTTCACACCATTAAGCTCTTTTTCTGAAAGATAGGTAAATACAGGAGCACGGTTCTCACCGACCACAGAGACTTTGGCTGCCATAGGAAAGGTCACACCAAAGTTCTTCTGGCAAAACGCGCCAATTTCTTCATTGGATCCCGGTTCTTGTCCACCAAAATTATTCGCCGGAAACCCGACCACTACCAGTTGGTCTTTGTATTTCTCGGATAAGGCCTGCAATTCTTCGTACTGAGGCGTAAAACCACACTCTGAAGCGGTATTAACAATTAGAATTTTTTTGCCTTTGTAATCTGCAAAATTTATTTCTGAACCGTCTAAGGCCTCTACTTTATAATCGTAAATTGTTTTTCCCATTTCTTTTTGTGTGTTTTTTATTTGCGCTTCACTTTTCTGCTGCGTGCAAGATTTAAGTACAGAGAGTATGCTAAGCACCAGGATAAATAATTTTTTCATAACCGATTTTTTTTGCTCTTTCTATTAACCTTCAGGCTTAGAATTTGAACGACTCTCTTGGAATCTCGCGATTCACTTCAATTTTATTAAAGACCATCACGTAGTCCGATTCCCCATCTTTTGTCTCACTGACCATTTTAAAGGCAAAACTTAGTTCTCCAACTTTGCGATAATCGGAGTAATACAAGGTTTCATCCCGGCTCTCCTCCTTTAATACCATATATGTTTCCGTATCAAAATAATAATACGTTTGGTTCACATTCTTTGTTAGTTCTACTTTATAACACTCTTTATCCCCGACCTTGGTTTTCCCAATGAGTTTGGCTGAAAATCCTTTACTTTCAAAATCAATAAAGTCATTATCAAAACTTTCAGGAACGTAATCCGGATACTTTTGAAGTTTCCCAGAAGCGTAATTCATACCGTATCCCACTTTACCATCGTAGCCTTCAATAGCCGTTTCTTTCTTTCCTATAGTAATGACCGTACGGGTTAAATTAGGTCTTTGTTGATAAATACGAATAGGATACTCGTCTTTAATGCCCAGAGTCACCTTTCCATGAAGTATAACCGAATTTAAAGTTTTCCATTTCACCAGTCCACCGGAGCGTTCTATATTCCTCTCAATAATCTCTTTTCCACTCTGTGCTAAAAGCAAACTACTGCACACTAGGCCAAGGATTACACTAATTTTTACTACTAATTTCATAGGCTTTCTTAATGCCAAAGATAAAATAAATAATTAAACTTAAGACGGATCACTGGAGCCTGTAAGCAGAATCTCGCGCGCTTTTTCTAGGTCCTCAGGGGTATCAATTCCTACCCCTACAAATTTCGTTTCGACCATTTTGATTTTCATCCCGTTCTCTAAATACCTTAAACACTCAATCTTTTCGCTGAGCTCTAAAGGAGTTTGCTCCAGGGAGGCAAAGGCTAAGAGGGCCTCTTTTCTAAAGGCATACACGCCCACATGCTTATAGTACTCTACTTCTAGAGATTCTTCCCTAGGATAAGGAAGGACCGAACGACTAAAATAAAGAGCGAGTCCCTTTTTATCTGTAATAACCTTTACATTATTAGGGTTTTGTATTTCTTCTTTATCGTACAGCCTTACTTTTAACGAGGCTAAAGAGATGCTGTTTTCTCTATCCTCATTAAAAACTTGGATGAGTTGCTCTAAAGGCTTTTTTCTTACAAAAGGCTCGTCTCCTTGGACATTGATCACTAAATCACACTCGAGGTCTTTTACTGCTTCAGCAATTCGATCACTTCCCGTTTCGTGCGCTCCGGTTTTTATAACGTTTCCCCCTTCTTTTGTAACGTGCTCTAAAATTTCTTCACTGTCGGTGGCAATAAACACTTGATCAAATAGTTGCGTCTGCACCACATTATGATAAGTCGTCATAAGAACCGACTTTTCACCTAAAAGTTTTAGGAGCTTTCTTGGGAATCTTGAAGCCTCTAGTCGGGCCGGTATTACTGCAATCACTTTCATTTTCAACCTTTTGCTTTAGCTACATTATTTTATCCAATGCGGCTTCTAATCGAGGGAAGAGCTTTTCCAAATCTTTTTTACTTACTCCACCCACCGAGGCTCTGAACCAAGGCACCAAAGAAGAGTTACCAAAAGCAGAGAATGGAACCAGGGCAACGCCTGCCTCTTGGATCAAATAGAAAACCAAATCAGAGGAAGATTCAAGCTTCTGACCACTAGGCAATACTTTACCTAAATAATCTATTTTCACCGTTAAATAAAGAGCTCCCATAGGCTGAATACTATCCACTAAGTAGCCTTTTTCTTTTAAGGATTGAATTCCCTGGTGCAAAACCGTAAGGCTTTCATTTATCTTTCCTTTGAAATCTTCCACGAACGTTTCCAACTCCTGTATTTCACCTAAAAATTCGCCTACCGCATGTTGTTCGGGTTTGGGCGCCCAGGCACCGATATGCCCCAGTAAAGCTTTCATTTTTGAGAGGACTGTGGAAGGACCAAATGCCCATCCCACCCTTAGTCCAGTCGCCGCAAAACTTTTGGAGGTTCCATCAATATACACGGTATAGTCTTTCATTTCTGGACGAAGGGAAACCGGATTAAAATGAGGCGCATCAAAAGTAAGCAAGGCATAAATTTGATCGTACAAAAGATAAAGAGGTTTCTCCTCTGGTCCTCTTCTTTTGTTTTCTTCTAAGATCAAATCACAAATCTCCTCCAACTGCTTCTTAGTAAACTGCGTACCCGTTGGGTTTAAGGGAGAACACAAGGCCACTAATGTCGCTCCTTCTAGATGAGGCGCCAGTTCACTAGCCGTTGGAAGAAAATTATTTTCTTCTAAGGTTTCTATCTCTACCTTCTCCGCCTGAGACAAATAAGAATAATGGTTGTTGTTCCAAGAAGGCACCGGATAAATGACTTTATCTCCTGGATCCACTAAGGCCTTATAGGTGGCATAAATTAAAGGGCGAGAACCGCCAGCAATTAAGATATCATCTATTGAGTAGGAAAGAGAATAACGGGAAAGTAAATCTTCACTTACCGCTCTTCTTAAACTCTCTAGTCCACTGGCCGGGGGATAGTTCGTTAAATTATTATCGTAAGCTTTTGCAATATGATTTTTTAAGGCCTGAGGAATAGGATAAAGGTTGGAATTTAAATCGCCAATGGTTAAGTTGGCAATTTGCTGCCCTTTGGCTTTGAGTTCGTTTACTTCATTTCCTATTTTAATGATTTCGGAGCCGATTAAATTCTCGGCAAGAGCGGATACTTTCACGGGATTTTGGATTTATTAAAACAAATTTACTAATAAATTTCAAAGCTCTTTAGCACTTGAAATAAGATAAAAATCAGAGAAAAGAGAAATTAAAAAAAAATCTGCTAAGCTCTTTTTTTGTGGCTTAGCAGTCTTTTATATAGGGGAATTAAAGATTCAAGTCCTTACGAATTTCCTGAAGTTTTTCTTCCATACTTCCCACTTTATCCTCCCACTCTTGGTAGCTGCCTAGTTCTCCTTTTAAAGAAACATAAAATTTGATTTTAGGTTCGGTTCCCGAAGGACGAACACAAACCTTCGTTCCATCTATCGTATAATAGATCAGTACGTTGCTCTGTGGGATATCGTTCATAAGGGACTTTTTACCTTCAGACACAACATACATTGTTTGCTCTTTAAAGTCTTTAATCTCTTCTACTTTGGATCCAGCGAGGGTAAGAGGAGGATTTTCACGGAAATTTCGCATCATTTCCTGAATATCTTCAGCACCCTGTTTTCCTTTTTTCACCACATTGATGAGTCCTTCGTAGTAAAGGCCAAGGTCTTGGTAGATATCGAGTAAATACTCAAACATCGTGCGCCCTTCTGCTTTAAGGCCGGCTGCGATTTCGCAGGCCAAAAGAATGGATCCGCAAGAGTCCTTATCTCTTACAAAATCTCCGGTCATAAAACCAAAACTTTCCTCTCCACCGCACACGAACTTTTCCTTTCCTTCGTGGTCGCGAATCATCTTACCAATCCATTTAAAACCGGTAAGCCCTACCTTACAATCCACACCAAATTTTTCAGCGATGTCAAAGAAGATATCGGAGGTAACAATGGTAGAACCAATGAATTCTTTTCCTTTGATTTTCCCTTTTTTCTTCCACTGGTCTAAAATGTAATAGGTAAGAATCGTATTACACTGGTTTCCGTTTAAAAGCTGCATCTCCCCTTTTAGGTTTCTTACCGCAATACCCAAACGGTCCCCATCGGGATCCGTTCCAATGACAATGTCTGCATTGGTTAATCGAGCTTTGTCTAAAGCCATCTCCAGCGCTTTTGGCTCCTCTGGGTTCGGACTTTCAACGGTCGGAAAATTACCGCTAGGAATCATTTGCTCTTCAACCAAATCCACCTTTTGAAAACCTGCCTTTTTCAGGGCCTGCGGCACCGTAGTATAGGTAGTTCCGTGAATGGAAGTAAAAACAATATTTAAGTTATCAAAGCCTTTCTTTTGATAGATAGAATTCTCAATACAGGCGTCAATATAAGCTTTATCTGCAGTCTCGTCCTGCCACTCAATGAGTTCGTCTTTTCCATCAAAATGAATTTGATCAAATCCTACGTTTTTCACTTCATTTATAATGGCCTCGTCGTGAGGAGGAACAATCTGCGCTCCATCGTCCCAATACACTTTGTACCCGTTGTATTCCGGTGGATTGTGCGATGCTGTAAGTACGATTCCTGCTTGAGCTCCTTTATTTCTTACGGTAAAAGAAAGTTCAGGCGTTGGACGGTGTTCTTTGAAAAGAAGGACTTTAATTCGATTGGCCGTGAGAACATCGGCTACCAGCTTGGCAAATTCTTTTGAATTGTTTCTAACGTCGTATGCAATAGCTACTTTAATTTCCTGAGATGGAAATTGCTTATGCAAATAGTTGGCGAGTCCTTGTGTAGCCTGGCCTAATGTGTATTTATTGAGTCGGTTGGTTCCTACGCCCATTACACCGCGCATACCGCCCGTACCAAATTCTAATTCTCGGTAAAAGCTGTCTTCCAAAAGAGCCTGGTCTCCATCGATTAGCTTTTGTACCTCCTCTTGAGTCAATTCATCAAAAGACGGGTTTAACCATAATTTTGCTTTTTCGAGTGTGGTCATATCCTTTGTTTTTTTAGTTTCTATTTTTTCTATCTAATGTAACCGTTTTATCGGCCTTTAACTGGTTTACCGCTTCTCCATAAATAAGAAGCTTTGAAGTGTTTTTTGCCTCCCCTTTTAGAGAGTCCTTTACATTGATTTCTATATATGGTCCCTCAGAGGAACTAAGAGAAAGCTTATTCACGTTCCAATAGGGCGCAATGAGGTGCGCAGTGTCCCCCATTTTAATTTCTGCGCTCTGTGTAGAGCCTGAAAAGTTAGCACGCGAGGAATCCTTCATCTCTAATTGGGTAGTTTTCATATCGATTCCCCCCATGAATTTCGCATTTTCTAATAGGTTGATCTTGATCTGCTCACCTTGCAGGGCTCCAGAGATTGAAAATTCAACCGCTCCACCAACTTTAATTTCTTTTGGGACTGAGGGAGAGAAAATCGTCACATTATAGAAATCAACCATGTCCGTTGGTCTTTTCTCCTCAATGGTAAGGAGCCCCTTATTCTGCTTGATTGAAAGGTTATTAATAATGTTGGGGTACGATTCTATATAAATTTCATTATTGGAGCTCAGTACATAAAACAATCGATAGTTTCCATTGAGCTTTATCGACTCGATGCTTTCTAAGGCAACGGTTTTATCAGTTAGATCTCCTTTGGGCGTTATCTCTCCACAAGAAGTAAAAATCAATAAAACAAAGGCCAAAAGCGTTAAAGCTGAGAATTTACTAAATAATTTCATCGATGTGATAGTTTTTGTTGTCGCGGCTGGAGCGAACAATAAGCTCGCCTAAAAAGCCTCCAATAAAGAGTAAGGTTCCTAGAATCATGAGCGTTAGGGCAATGAAAAACCACGCGTTGTCCGCCAATCGATTTCCATAGATCCCCTGAGCCACGTCAATTAATTTCGAAATTCCTAAGTAGAAGGCCGAGAGAAAGCCCAGTAGAAACATCAATGTTCCTAAAGCTCCAAAAAAATGCATAGGTCTCCCTCCAAAGCGACTCACAAACCAAAGGGTAATTAAGTCTAAAAAGCCCCTAATAAAGCGTTCGCTTCCAAACTTGGATACTCCGTAAGGACGGGCTTGGTGCTGCACTGGCTTTTCTGTTATCTTACGAAAGCCTGCGTTTGCGGCAAGTACAGGAATATAGCGGTGCATATCTCCATACACATCGATTGTTTTCACAACTTGACGGCGGTAGGCCTTTAATCCACAATTAAAATCGTGCAAAGAAACCCCCGATACTTTTCTTGCCGCCGAATTAAAAAGTTTCGAAGGAAGATTTTTGGTCATGACGTTATCGTAGCGCTTTTTCTTCCAGCCCGATACGATATCGTACCCTTCGAGACGGATCATATCGTAAAGCTCAGGAATTTCTTCTGGAAAATCCTGTAGGTCCGCATCCATGGTAATGACCACCTCCCCTTGTACGCGCTCAAAAGCAGCATGCAAGGCCTGAGATTTCCCGTAGTTTTTAGAAAAACGTATCCCTTTAACTTCTGGATTTTGCAATTGCAAATTCTCAACAATGCTCCAGGAAAGATCCGTAGAGCCATCGTCTACAAACCAAACCTCAAAGGAAAGATTTTTCTCCCTACAGGCCTTTTCAATACGGGTATAGAGTTCCTCTAAAGAGGATTCTTCATTTAATAGTGGAATAACAATGGAAAGGTCTAAAGACATTAGATTTTTTATTAGTGTTGAAGGCTTATACTGCTAAACTTAAACAAAATTACACAATAGTTCTGGTTCTGAAAAAAGATCCAAAAAATAGTGAGAGCAGCAAAAAGTAGGCGCAATAGCCCGCAAAAATATATCCGAAGTACTTAAAGCCAAACATGTCTTCTTTCGCTATTCTTTTGTTTTCAATTCGCTCTTTCCCTTGGGCGTATTTTTTTTCAATATCAAGCATCTCTTCGCTTCCCGGTTTGAAAACATTCACCCCCTTCTGATATTCTTCATCTAGTGAGCGCTCAAAACTCTCGATGTATTGATAATTTAAAAGATCTTTAGTGTCCTTATCTACGTAGTTGATGAATAGAAAAATACTCACTAGAGACAAGATTCCTCCGACAAACATAGGAATGAAGGCTCGTCCGTAGGCTTCCTTAAAACTTACTCTCGAACGATTCTTTACGAAGGAGTTTACGGAGAGAAACGCACCGATGGCGAAGATTAAAGGGAGTAAAAAAGCACTTAAACTAATGGAAGTGCGGTAATAATTTTGATCTAAAAAGAAAATATAGGTCACAAAAAAGCTAATCATTATGACGATAAAGATCAAAAAACCAGTGGTATAAACGTTTTTAAACATAATTAGTGTTCTGTTGTATTAACAAAAATTGCAGCAATTTTTTTTATTTCAATAGGTCTTTGTATATTTGCACTCGGCAAGTCCTACACAACCAGCTCCTGAGAATCCTCCAGGGCGGGAACGCAGCAAAGGTAATCGGTTGTAGCGGTGTGATGTAGATCGCTTGCCGTTTTTTATTTTTTAAAAGGAAATCTTTTCCCCTACTTTCGGTAGAATTAAATCCACTCCCTTCTCATTAAATGCAGCTTTTGCCTCCTCATGATTAATTTCAATAGGTGGAAAGGTATCAAAATGGCATCCAATCACTCTTGAGCACTCAATAAGTTCTTTTGCGGCAAAACTGGCTTTTTTAGCGCACATCGTATAATGGGAACCTATGGGCAATATCGCTGTATCAATCGCCCCGTAAAGTTTTGGAAAAAGCGCCATATCGGCCATCACTCCCGTATCTCCAGCAAAGTATAAATTGCGGTCTGAAAAACGGAAAATATAACCCGCTGCTACTCCAGCATAACTTCCGTCGGGAAAAGAAGAGGTATGTTGAGCAGGAACCATAGTGAGCTTTAAGTCCTTTAGCTTGGCAGATCCTCCTAGATTGATATCAATGAAATTCTTTGCCCCAAAGTACGCGCAAATCTCCGGTTGCCCGATAATCGTAGCCTCAGGATAGTGCTCTAGCACTTCTTTTACGTCCGCGATATGGTCCTGATGCCCGTGGGTTATTAAAATATAATCGATTGGGGTATTTTCGATAGAAAACCCAGATTTATTTTTCTGATAATTGTAGAAGGGATCGCTTAGTATCGTTTGTCCTTCCACCTCAAACAAAAAACAGTTTTGTCCTAAAAATTGTATTGTCATTTTTCTATTTTTTTAAAAGGAAAGCTCCTTTCTTATTCAACTCCTCTATTCTTTAATTAAACAGGGTAAGACCCAGGGCCAATAATACACTGGTGGTAAGGGTTTGGATCCCCAATTGCTTTAAAAAAGGATCGAGTTCTTCCGGACTTTTGGTCTGCAGAATTCTTCTTCTTAAGGCTGCCATAGGAAAGAGCATCACCATCACAATAAATGCGTAATACTGCCCTTTTTCATGCAGTTTATTCACCATTAAAAACACCAAAATAAGTAGGATGGGAAGCTGGAGTATAATCATCTGATAAATCATAGCTCCCTTATAACCTAAATACTGTGCAAAGGTGCGTTTATTGGTCTTGATATCGTTTGGCAAATCTCTCATATTATTGAGATTTAAAACCCCTGCGGCAAGCATTCCAATAGCAGAGCCAGGTAAAAGTAAGTCCCATTCCCAGGTCTTAGTAAAAAGGAAATAACTTCCTCCGACTGCTAAGAGACCAAAAAACAGAAAAACCATTATATCCCCCAGCCCTAAGTAACCGTAAGGTTTTTTACCAACGGTATAACCAATGGCTGCTAAAATGCAAAGCACTCCCAAGGCTAGAAAAATCCAAAATTCCTCCCACAACCCGTCTTTTAGGAAGGCAAAGTAAAGAAGCAGCACTGTGAAAAGGAAAGACAATACAGAAAGGAGTATAACGGCCTGAGTCATCTGATTTTGGCTGATGGCTCCAGAGGCCACTGTCCTTTTTTCTGCACTTGTACTACGGTTCAAATCCGTCCCTTTTTGTGCGTCTCCTAAATCGTTCGCATAATTAGAAAGCACTTGAAAAAGTAGGGTTAAAACGAGCGCTAGAACAAAGAGAAGTGGATCCCACTGCTCCATTCGTTCCTCTAACCTCCATTTAGCAATGAAAGAGCCTACAATAATCCCACTGATCGATAAAGGAAGGGTCCTTAGCCTCGCGGCTTGAATCCATTTAAGCATACTAAAAATTCTATTTTATTCCCTTAGGAGATCCACTGGTTTTCACCAAAATCCGGTTTTCTTTTCTCAAGGAACGCATTTCTTCCTTCAATGGCTTCATCGGTCATGTAAGCCAAACGAGTAGCTTCACCAGCAAATACCTGCTGCCCTACCATTCCATCGTCCGTTAGATTCATTGCAAATTTCAGCATACGAATCGAAGTCGGTGATTTGGCTAAAATTTCCTCTCCCCACTCTATAGCCGTAGCTTCCAATTGATCGTGCTCAATCACTTTATTCACCATTCCCATCTCAAAAGCCTCTTGCGCTGAATAATTTCTTCCTAAAAAGAAAATTTCTCTTGCCTTCTTCTGACCCACCATTTTGGCTAAATACGCCGATCCGTATCCTCCATCAAAACTAGTAACATCCGCATCAGTTTGTTTGAAAATGGCATGCTCTTTACTGGCTAGCGTAAGATCACAAACCACATGAAGAGAATGTCCTCCTCCAACAGCCCAACCGTTCACTACTGCAATCACCACTTTAGGCATAAAACGAATCAAACGCTGTACTTCTAATATATTAAGGCGATGTCTACCGTCCTGTCCAACATAACCTTTATGTCCACGTGCTTTTTGATCACCGCCACTACAAAAGGCATGACCACCGTCCTTTGGACTTGGTCCTTCTCCTGTAAGAAGTACTACCCCTACAGAAGGGTCTTCTGAAACGTGATAAAAGGCATCGTAAAGTTCTGAGGTGGTATGAGGTCTAAAGGCATTTCTCACCTCTGGTCTATTGATAGCGATACGGGCGATTCCTCCCATTTTTTGATAGGTAATATCCTCGTAAGATTTTACCGTAGTCCATTCCTTCATAATTTCGCAATATTTTTTGGTAAAAATACGCAAAATGCGCCCAATTCAAAAGAAAATGCCCCTAGAGAGGAGCATTTCTTTTTTAAATTTTAAGCATCTACCTTTTTAGATTTCTTTCGATTAATGAAGTAATAGACGGGAAGACCGGCTAAAATCAATAGAAACCCAGGCCAGGTATAATTAGGCTTGTAGATAATTAGTAGTACGCAAAAAGCAGTTCCCATCAAAAGATAGAGAACCGGGGTAAGTGGATAAAGCCACGCTTTATAAGGTCTTTCTAAATTTGGCTTTTTAATTCTTAGGTAAATCACTCCAAAAACGGTCACCATATAAAAGAGAACAATTACAAATGAGATCATATCGAGTAAATCACCGTATTGTCCACTCAGGGCCAATACACAGGCCCAACCGCATTGCATCCAAAGCGATTTACCCGGAACATCGAACTGATTGGTCTGCTCTGCACTTTTGAAAAAAAGTCCGTCTTTAGCCATTGACTGATAGACTCTAGCACCGGCCATCACCAGACCGTTAATGCAGCCAAAAGTAGAAACCATAACCAGTAGGGCCATTACCACAGTCCCTACATTTCCTAAGAGTACTTCTGCTACTGCAACCGCTGGTCGGTTCTTGTCTGCAAAAGCAATTCCGTCTCGATCTAGGGCATTGAGGTAAACAAAATTGACAAGTAAATACAGTACCATCACCGCACTGGTTCCAATGACCATAGAGCGAACGACATCTCTTTTGGGATTCTTCATCTCTCCAGAAACGAAAGTAACGTTTTCCCAGGCAACGGAACTAAATACCGAACCTACCATCGCTGCCGCAATGGCTCCCAGAAGAGGCATTCCTGCAATAGATTTCCACTCGGTGGGTAAAAGATCATTTCCTTTTTGAATCCCTAGGTTTTGAAAACCGTTCCATCCCATGGACATATTGGCGTCCCAAAACGAGTTTTTCACTAGTAAAAACCCAAAAATAATAAGACCAAGCAGCGCAAGGATTTTCGATGCGGTAAAAACGTTTTGCAGCAGTTTTCCATTCTTCACTCCTCTAGTGTTAATCCATGTGAGAAGTACAATTACAAATAGAGCTAAGATCTGTACCCAAGTAATTCGAAAGGTTCCACTTTGAAAAATAGGCTCAGAATCATTGAGCCAAGGAATTAAATAAGCGGTAAACTTTCCAAAAGCCATGGCTACGGCAGCTATGGTACCCGTTTGGATCACGGTGAACAGGCCCCATCCGTAAAGAAAACCAGTGGTTTTACCGAAGGTTTCAGTCATGTAGGTGTATTGCCCACCGGCTTTTGGAAACATTGCGGAAAGCTCTCCATAAGAAATTGCCGCTGCAACCGTCATGATTCCTGTAAGCACCCAGACGACAATAAGCCAATACCCAGAGCCTAGGTTTCTCATCATATCTGAACTGACAATAAAGATTCCACTTCCGATCATAGAGCCCATGACCAGCATGATTCCGTCCCATAGTTTTAGTTGTTTTTTCATTCTATTTTCTCTTAGTGAGTAAATGTATTAATTATTCCTTATAGAATTTCGTCTTACAATGTAAAAAAAATAACTAAATTTGGCATGTTATGAAAATAATGAAAACTACTCTCAGCATCCTACTTTTAAGTACAGGCACTTTTCTTTTAGCCCAAAATACTGTAACCCTTGAAAAGAACTCTAGTAACCATCATGAATCGCAATCTAGCGAAACCATTACTGGATCATCTAATTCGAAAGCACAAGACTCCGCTTTAGTGGCATCCACAACACCTCAAAGTATTGGAATTAAAAACGAGAAGATAGAAGGAAAAGTAACCCAAGTATGTGAAAACCGTGGCTGTTGGATCATCATTGAAAACGCGAAAAATGAAAAATTTTTCGTTCAGATGCAAGATTACAGCTCTCTTCAAGGTAAAAAAATGAAAGGAAAGACAGTGGAAGTGGTTGGAAAAAGTGCTAAACCCCTCCAAAACTCCTACACTCCTAATAAAAATACAGGCAAAGACAAAAACCAAGTCGTTCGCTTCACTGCCTCTGGAGTTAAGGTGCTAGACTGATAGTATCATCTTACTTTTCAACAAATTCGAAATCCACTATTTCATCCAGTTTAGGATATAATGTTTTCGAGACAAAGCGAAAGGAAGTACAATCGATTTCCTTCCATCCTTTTTTGTCTTTTAAATCGCCCACAGCTGCAACTACTTTCTCCCATTCGATCTCTCTCTTCTCTGGATCCTTTACCTCTTTTAATTGAACCGCAATATCTAAAACACAAGGAAATTTGGTGTTCAGCTCTACATTGCGGTAGATAATATCGTAATGGCTTTCCTTATTTTCTGGGAGATCAAAATACTCCTCAAAACCTTCTATACTTCCTTTTAATTCCGCCATTAGCTCCAAAGCGTAATAGAGCGCTACAGTATAAAATTTTCTAGTATCTTTTCTAAAGTAATCCTCTTCAGTGTGTCCCCCCTCAAAAAGAAGTGTTGGAATTCCCAGTTTCGTAAAATTATCTCCAGTGGAATTCGGGTAAAACTCATCTGTGTACCTCGCTATGCGACTCGGTAAAAGAGGACTGAGCATACGGTTTAAGTGCGCAACCACTGCCATAAGCTTCTTTCTACCTTTAGTAATACCTCTTTCAGCATCCTCAGAAGGTGAAAGAAAAGAAAGTGTAGCGGGATGAACTCCATCCGTTGTAAAAATAGTGCGCTGCTCATGTAAGTTCAGTGCGTAATGGTAATTACCTTCTAAAACAAGAGATTTTAAAATTTTAATCTCCTCACTTTCCATTTTGTGAAAATCTCGATTCAGATCAATTCCGTTCGAATTCAGTCGACTCCAACGCTCAGATCCGTCAGGATTAAGCATCACTACGAAATCCAAGGTAATTCTACTAAAAAGGTCTTCTTCCAATTGAGGAAGCTCCTCTAGCGTATAGAGCATATCGAGTAGTGCATGGGTTGCATTACTTTCATTTCCATGCATTTGCGACCAAGCCACCACACGAACCTTTCCATGACCCTTTTGAAATTTATAGATCGGTCTTCCTTCTGTAGAGTGGCCTAACAAAGAAATAGAATCGGTGAGATTGCTCTGTAGGAAATCACTCAACTCTTTAGGCGAAATAAAGCGCTCAGGAAAATTAGGGCAAGGACGGTAGAAAGCCTCGAAACTCATAAAAGATAAAATTTACAGAAATCAAATTTAAATTAAAATTAATTCTCAACCAATATTTACATCTATAAATCCGTTAAACGATTCAGATTGACAGGTTGTCTGTGGATAATTTTGTGGATTGCATTATTTTTAATATAAAAATGCAAAAGACAATAAATCAGATATTTATTATATTCATATCAAGGTTTAATTTAATTTTACTTTAAGTGTGGAAAACTAATTTTTTTCTCGATTTGGAGTTATTAAATTAAACGAGAATTTATTTTACATCGTGTGTGTTTACATTTGTGTATACAATTGTAAATTATTTAAAACCTCCGTTTTTCGTTATCTTTGCGCATAATTTTTTCTATGAGCAGCGAAGTTTTATTTCTTGGAGGGTTCCTCCTATTTATTGTCATCATTTTAGCTATTGACCTAAATATGGGTCGCAAATCCGGAGGAGTCGTCACGATGAAAAAAGCGGGCCTTATGAGCTTTTTTGTAGTCATGCTCTCCATGGCCTTTTATTTTATATTAACTACATACGGTCACCTACTCCACGGGATAGAAAACCTAGAACAGTTGGAACAGGTCATAAACAAGCACAAACATCCTATTAAGATTATTCCTGATAATTTTGAGCAGTCGCTCCATCTCTATAATCAAAACCTCGGATTAGAATACCTTACGGGTTATATAGTTGAATACGCGCTCTCTGTGGATAATATCTTTGTAATGATCATGATATTTACTGCCTTTGGTGTAGCGGAGAAAAACTACCACAGAGTTCTTTTCTGGGGAATCTTAGGTGCCATCGTACTTCGATTTATCTTCATCTTTGTAGGAGCGGCCTTAATAGCCAAGTTCTCCTGGATTATGTACGTCTTTGGAGTCTTTCTAGTCATTACCGGAGTAAAGATGTTCTTAGACCGCAACAAGGAGGAAAAGATTGATCCTGAGAAACACCCTGTGGTGCGTTTTGCTAATAAGTACTTTAAGGTACACAATCAATTTGTAGGAGATCATTTCTGGGTAGTTATCGACGGAGTGAAAAAGATGACTCCTTTGTTTTTAGTTCTATTAATCATAGAAGCTACGGATTTGATCTTTGCAGTAGATAGTATTCCCGCTATTTTCTCTGTAACACACGATCCTTATATTGTCTTCTTCTCGAACATATTTGCTATTATAGGACTACGTTCAATGTTCTTCCTACTGGCCGGAATTATAGACAAATTTCGTTTCCTTAAAGTGGGTCTTTCTGCCCTACTCTTCTTCATTGGACTCAAGATGCTCTTGCACCATCAGCTTCAAGATTGGGGCTTCCAAACCTCTCATTCCCTCATAATAATCGTGAGTATTTTAGCTTTAAGCATATTGCTCTCTGTGATTATACCGGAGCGCAAAAAAGAACGTAAACTCAAATACGATCCTGAAAATGAACCGACTCATCGATTATAATTAACAAAGTTAAATAGCCTAAATAAATATAAACCAGTCTTTTAAAGGCTGGTTTTTACTTTTGTAATATTTTGAAATCCAAGATTGTTTACAATTGTATTTCTGTATGTAAATTCTCTTTATTACATTTGTAAATACTAAAAAGGTGTAAATTATGAGTCCGAGTGAACGTATTTCAAAAATCATAGAATATTCGGGACTGTCTTCCTCTGAGTTTGCCGATCGTATAGAAGTGCAACGCTCTTCTATTTCGCACATCACTTCAGGAAGAAATAAGCCTTCGTTAGATTTTCTTATTAAAGTGAAGCAAAGTTTTCCCGAGTTCTCGTGGGATTGGTTGATTCTAGGTGATGAGCCCATGCTCACCTCCCCTTTCAAAGAAAAGGCTCTAAATCAAGCGGATACTCCCTCTTCTAGGGAAGAAAGATCAAGCTTCGCAGATGATTTATTCTCCTTAATAGGTGATGAAGATCTAGGGATTACAGAATCAGAAGATCAAATTTTGCCTCAAGATCTGCCACTCCCTACTATCTCAGAATCGTCTACTTCTTCTGTAAGTGCAGATAAAACGATTTTAAGCGATTCTCAGCGATTAGAAAACGATTCGGTTCCCAAGGTTCCGGTATCCGAAAAGACGAGCTCTAACGAACCTGAGATTAAACGGATTGTCCTTTTTTATACCAATGGGAAATTTGAGGCTTTTGAACCTTAATAAAGAAAGCAGCCTTTTAGAGCTGCTTTCCTAATATAAAGAAAAATGTAAATATTTTACGTTTAATCGATCACCATTTCTGGGATCTCTCCTCTAATTAAAAGTGGAGCTTCTGTCGCGTCAATAATATCTTGTACACTTAAACCAGGAGCTCTTTCTAAAAGCTCTAAACCTTCAGGGGTAACTTCCATCACCGCCATATTAGAAACGATCTTTTTAACGCATCCCACACCGGTTAAAGGCAAAGTACATTCTTTTAATACCTTACTCTCCCCTACTTTATTGGTATGCATCATAGCGACAATAATATTTTCAGCGGAAGCGACCAAATCCATAGCTCCTCCCATTCCTTTCACCATTTTTCCTGGAATTTTCCAATTCGCAATATCTCCTTTCTCAGAGACTTCCATTGCCCCTAAAATCGTTAGATCTACCTTTTGGCTACGAATCATTCCAAAGCTAAATGCGGAATCAAAAAAAGAGGCTCCAGGAAGTGTGGTAATGGTTTGTTTTCCAGCATTAATTAAATCGGCATCCTCTTCTCCTTCATAAGGAAAAGGTCCCATCCCTAAAACTCCGTTTTCACTTTGAAACTCAACGGAAATATTCTCATCAACATAATTCGCTACTAGGGTCGGAATACCGATCCCTAAATTCACGAAATAACCGTCCTTTACTTCTTTGGATATCCTTTTGGCAATCTGTTCTTTACTCAGCATGATTGGTTTTTTTTCGGGTGGTTCTTTGCTCAATTCTTTTCTCGTATTTTTCCCCTTGGAAAATTCTCTGTACCATAATCCCTGGAATATGGATTTCATTGGGATCCAGAGTGCCCGGTTCCACTAAATGTTCCACTTCTGCAATGGTAATTTTTCCTGCACCGGCCATCGGATGATTAAAATTTCTAGCCGTTCCTTTAAATACGAGATTCCCAGCATAATCTCCTTTCCATGCTTTTACAATAGAAAAATCGGCTTTAAAAGCATGTTCTAATAAATGCATTTTTCCGTCAAATTCCTTTACTTCTTTACCTTCAGCTACTTCGGTTCCGTAGCCAGCAGGGGTATAGAAAGCAGGGATTCCGGCTTGTGCGGCGCGGCATTTCTCCGCCAGGGTCCCTTGCGGAGTAAGCTCCACTTCAAGTTCACCGCTGAGCATTTGTCTTTCAAATTCCGCGTTCTCTCCCACATAGGAAGAGATCATTTTTTTGATCTGTCTTTTCTTAAGTAATAGTCCGAGGCCAAAGTCATCGACTCCCGCATTATTGGAAATGCAGGTTAGGTCCGTCACTGTGGAACTCGAAAGTGCATCAATGCAGTTTTCTGGTATACCACAAAGACCAAACCCTCCAAGCATGAGCGTCATTCCACTCTCTATGCCCTCAATGGCAGCTTGGGCTCCGTTTACTCTTTTGTCAATCATAATGGGCTTTTTTTATTGTGCGCTCCAACCTCCGTCCAAAGTGAAAACACTTCCAGAAATGGACTGCGCGTTATTATCAGCTAAAAATACGCATAACTCTGCAATTTTCTCCAGCGATACGAAACTTTTTACGGCTTGCTTTTTGAGTAGGACCTTTTCTACAACCTCCTTTTCTGAAAGTCCATGCTCGCGAGCTTGATCTTTAATTTGCGCCTCAACTAAAGGCGTTAGCACATAACCAGGACAAATGGCATTGGAAGTGACACCAAACGTTGCACCTTCCAGGGCCAAAACTTTAGTAAGTCCAATCACTCCATGCTTTGCCGCTACGTAGGCCGATTTGTATTCTGAAGCTCTTATTCCATGTACAGAAGAAATATTGATAATTCGACCAAAATTTTGGTCTTTCATTTCTTTAAATACTGCTTTAGAAGCATAGAACACGGAATTTAAATTCAGGGCAATAATTTTCTCGTATTTCTCATTAGGAAAGTCTTCAATCTTCGAGACGTGTTGAATACCAGCATTATTAACCAAAACATCAATTCCGCCAAGCCTTTCTCTAGTGTACTCGATTAAAGACTCAACACCTTGTGAGGTGGAAAGATCTGCAGAAGAAAATCCGCTTTTAATTCCAAACTCACGTTCTAATTCCTGAGCCAAACTCGCTCCCTCCGGATCCAGTCCATTGAGAATAACATGATCCTTCTGCTCAGCAAATTTTCTAGCAATTCCCCATCCTATGCCACTGGTGCTACCCGTGACAAGCACTCTTCTATTCATCTACAAAAATTTTAAAAGTTCTTCAGTAAGCTTTTCACTCTGATCGGAAACCACCCCGTGACGCGAATTCTCAATAACCACTAAGTGGGCCTCTTTTAACTCGTCGGTATAGGCTCTCTTATAACTTATAGGGGTATAATCACTATCGGACGCAATGACTAAAGTCGGATGCGTAATTCTTTCAATTCTCTCGGATAATCCCCAACGCATGAGATTCCCAAAGGTTTGAAGGTAGGCGTTTTCATCGTTTGATAAAATACGCTCTTCAAATTCTTCCCTTAAGTCTTCTTGCTCCTCTAATGGGTACATTCCTCTAGCGATGGACTCGGCTAAAAAAGCAAATCCTTTCTCTTCAATGATCTTTGTTCGTTGTTCTAACAGATCCACTCCACTGTCTTGAGGGGAATTGAAATTAGGTCCTGAATTGATAATCACTAATTTCTCAACTCGGTTCCCATGGCTGGCTGCCAATTCAAAAGCTACAGCGCCCCCCATCGAAAACCCCACCAAACTAGCACGCTCTATTTCAAGAGAATCCATAAGCTCTAGCACGTCTTGAGCCATGTGCTCAACACTTTGCTCCTTAGGGACTCTCGTGGAAGATCCGTGAGCTCTTAAATCAGGAGCAATCACTCGGAACTTTGAAGAAAGAACCGGGATCAATAGATCCCAATCCTTATGGCTTGAACCTAGCCCATGAAGAAGCACTAGAGCTTTTCCCTCGCCTTGGTCGCGGTACGAAAGTTCAATACCGTTTACCTGTACTTTATGCATCTACAAAGGGTTCTTACTTTTTATTCTTGAAAAAATCAAAATTATAACGGAACTCTACCGAGTAAAGTCTTTCCATAAATGGAGAACCTGCAAACTCACGAATGTTGGCATTGAGTAAATTCGTTACATTAGCTCCTAGAGTAATTCCATTAGAGAAATTATATCCGACATTCATATCTACTGTGAATCCACCTAGTGGGCCGTAGTTCCATACTCTTCCTGGAGCATAGTACGCATCTTCACGAATATCAATAGTTCCGTCTCCGTCTAAGTCCTGGGTTTTCGCAGCCGTGGAAGTACCAGAAAAGAAATCATAATCTTGCACGTAGCGTCCGTAGAGACCACCAAACCAAGTCGGCGTTGCATAGTTCAGACCTAAAGTAAATTTATTGGAAGGTGTATTGATAGGAAGGTCGGTATCGAGTACTTTTCCGTCTTTATTTCCGTCGTTAAGTAAATCGTCCTTATCGAGGCTTCTTCCGAAGTAAGAATAATTCAGTACCCCTCTTAAGGCATCGGTAAAGTAATAATTCAGTCCCACATCAAATCCGTAGGTATCCACTTTTCCAAAATTACTATAGGTCAGTACAAAGGCCGGGTTCGCACCTGGAATATCGGTAAGCGCTTGATCTCCTCTATGAGTTACCGTTCTTCCTTGAGTGGCTAACTGCGTTAAAGGAGAAATGAAGTTTTCTGACATATTGTAGTACGCATTCACATCTATATAAAGTTTGCGATCAATGGAGCCTTTGTACCCCACTTCAAAGGAGTTGATGCTTTCCACTTCGATGGGCTTTATTTTAGAACCATCAGAAAGTGTGAATCCTACTCCATTTCCTAAAATAAGTCCTCCAAAGAGGTACCCTTCTAGGTTCATAATTGAAGGAACTGCCATTCCTTTACCGTAAGTTAAACGAAAGACTCCGTCCCCTGCTTTTCTAGTAATGGCAGCTTTAGGAAGTAAATTGGTTCCGTAATAATCATGATTATCTAATCTAAGTGCCGCTAAAAAGCCCCATCCGTTGGTTTTGTATTCCACTTGGGAATAGACTCCGTACTGATTTACGTTAATAGGACCATCAAAATCAAGCATATAAGTGTTTTTAGTAAACGCCTGATCTCTTTGGAATTGCGCTCCCGCAATCCAGGTAAGTCCTCCCCAGTTTTGGTTGTACTGTCCTTCCACTACAAAACGCTTAGAATCGTCTTTAAAACGTGAACCTCTTTGTAAAGCAATCCCGGCTGTTGGCGATGTTCCAAACCACTGCTCGTTATAAGAACGTTCTCTTGCTACCTCTGGAGAGAAGCCCGCATTGATGAAACTAACATAATTCTGTGTTCTCTGATTCATCGCATACGTATCTTCGGTATTACTCCACTGGTGGTATGCATTGACAAAGAAGCGAGGGTGTACATATTTCAACTGTAATTCGTCGATTTTCCAGTCATCAATCTGGTTTCTACCGGCCGATGTAACGGCTAAATTGGTACTGTTGCTGTGTCCATAATAAGCGATGAGTTCACCCAATCCTCCGGTTTTATAATTTAGCTGAGTATTGAATTTAGTTGAAGTGAAATCACGATCCAAATCAAGTTCTGGGTACCCTACATTATTAACGTACACGGAGTCGGTATAGTCAAACTCTTCCCCTTGAGAATGCTCAAAAGCGATTTTATACGCGAGTTTATCGTTAATGGCTTGCGCGTGTCTAGCACGAGCAGTAAATACTTTCTGATTTCCCATTCCTAAGGCTATGGAAGTCCCTTGAGAACGGAACGGGTTCTTTGTGATGGTGTTCACTAATCCGTTATGGGCATTAGGACCGTAAAGGGTTCCATTAGGACCCAAAAGAATTTCTACTTTTTCAATATCTTCCTTAATTACAGTTGAGAAAGTTCCCAGTGGAAGTCCAGTAGCAACTAAAGTAGAGACGCGGTCGTCTGTAATCTGTAGATTTTTTGAATTGAAAGCAGAATTAAATCCACGAATATTCAGACCTGTTCCCAGGACTCCTGCACGAACAAAATCCACCCCTTTCTGACGAGCGGCCAGTTCACCCACATTAAATCCTGTGAACTCCTGAATGTCTTTGGAGCTAATAATATTAACGGTGGCAGGTACTTCCACCAATTTTTGTACTTTTCTACTGGCCGAAACGGTCACTTGTTCGATGTCTCTCACTTTAACGCTATCGGTCTGCTGCGCCTCAGCAAAAAAAACGCTCAAGGTCAGAGAAAGAACCACTGCTTTTTTCATAGTTGTTTTCTTTTTAGGTTTATAAGTACAATGATAAAAAAGCTTTAGAATGAGCTTCGAAAGAAAAACAAGAAAAAGGGATGCGACTTAAATGGTTAAACCTCCATAAGGAGGATAAAAACCCACTTAAATCATTAAATTCAGTAGTTATCTAGAGATGCGACTTAAAAATATCTTTCAATTCTGGAAGTGCAGCGACGAGCGTACTAGAGGTTCTAGCCAGAACTTCTTTTTGCGACTCACTAAGCTCTATCCCCTTAAGGGACTCGGTGATACGAGAAATCAATACAGAGGCATCAAGCTGCTCTTCCATATACTCCGCTAGATCCACCGACCACGAAATAGTAGGAATATATCCGTTAGGCACCCGGCTCTCGGCCTCCTTTTTTCTTAATTGATATTTCTTTTCCAGGGAAAGGATCATGGAATAATGCTCACTCTGCAAAAGAAGATTTAAATAAGAAGTAAAGAAATGATGCCAGCGGTAATCAAAGAGTTCTTTCTCGTAGCGACTTAAGAAATAAAGCCCGATATTCTCTGCTTTCTTCCACTGCTTTAATTCATCGAGAACCCTTAAATAATTGGATATATAAGTGATTTTTTGGTGTACGTTCTGCGAGGATTCGTAGAGGGACTTGTAATTTTCTAAAAGTGACAATGCCTCTGAATGCGCTTTTACCCGTAGATAAATGGCCACCAAATGGTTCACGTGCATTAAGGTATCGGAATTACTTTGCCCTAAGGCCAACTCTCCAAAATAGATAGCTTTTGTATAGTCTTTAAGTTGAGAATACAAAAGCACCGAATTGGAATAGTAATTATAGAGTATTCGTCTTGAATACAGGTCTCCTAGAGTAAAATAACCATCTATGAGTTCAAAGATCTCTTGAAGTTTACGAGCATTTTTTGTTGTGGTATATAGAAAGGCCAGTAAAACAAAAGCTTTGTAGCGATTGTTTCCATCTATCTCAGAGGTTTTAAAAACCTTTAGTAGCCATTTCTCCCAATGTGAGATTTCTTTACTCGCCGAAGAATACTTATGAGTAATTTCGCCCGTGGCTTCATAGAGCTTCTGATGAATTTTTTGGGCTTTTAAATAGGCGGATTTATAGCGGGAAAGAAAATCCTCCACAATTAAGTGATCATCGTAGCGAAGCCGAACCAAAAGATAATAACGGTATTCCTGGGCCATGGAATACAATAATTGAAAATTGTATCCAATTCTTTTGTACTGCTTAAGATAGTCCAGCATTTGGGTCTCCTCCTTAGAATCGAGTAAGTCTAAAGACAAATGCTTTTGAAAGTCAAGCACCCAGCTTCCTACTTTATCTACATCCCTTTGGTCGAGCCTAGTTTCAATCCAAGATTTTATATAATGGTATTTTCGCTTATCAATCTCAGGATCAAATTCCTTCGGTTGGCGAGAGAGCGTATTCGCGATCACGCGAGAGAAAATCTCACGTTTCTGATCGTCCTGAAACTCCGAGAGCCCACTCAGGTATTTGGCCTCATGAGGAAGGAGCTGGGCGGAAAAATTTTGGAATACTTTTAATTTTGGTTTCACTATCCTTCTATTAGCGGGAGCGCTAAGCTTACCCGAAGATTAAAAATAGCAAAAATCCCTCAACCACAAAAATTAGTTAATAAACCCTCTGAGGACTTCATTGAACTCCCTAGGGCGCTCGAACATCAAAAAATGTCCACTTTCAGGAAGTACCACGACTTTACTAGTAGGAATTTCAGTCCTTGCTTTTTCAGCCAAATCCTCTAGGGTTAGTTGAGGATGTAAGAACCGATTGGGAATCAGCGCATCGTTTTGACCAAAAACAATCAAAGTTGGTACTTTGACTTCAGCAAGCTGCTCGTGGACCGGATCAATTAGCATCCCTTTTACACTTTGGACCACAGCCTGCATATGCTGCGAGAAATCAGAGGCCTGTCGAATCTTCTTGCGATCCTCCACCATTTTCTCGGCTTCTTTTGGAAATTGATAGAAATTCAAATGGTAATTTTTTTCAATTTGCTCGTCTGAAGTACTTTCTAGGGCCTTAGGCGTAGTGAACGCGAGCATCATCTGAGCCTCTGTGAAAGTAAATTCTTCAATTCCAGCAGGTGCGACTAAAATCAATTGTTCTAATTTCTCTGGGTATAAAAGAGCAAATTTTAATGCCGCTTGTCCCCCCATGGAATGCCCAACTAAGGAGAATTTATCGTAGCCTAGCTTTTCCATTAATTCTAAAATGATCTTAGCAAAGTAAGAAGGGGTTTGCTGCCCGCCTTGCAAAAAGGATTTTCCGTGCCCCGGCAAATCTAAAGCAATGCAGGTATACTCCTTTTGAAGTTCTTGAATATTGCGCTGCCAAGCATCCGCGTTACTGCTAAGGCCGTGAATAAACAAAAGAACTTTCTCTCCCTTTCCCGCTTTGTAATAGGAAATCTCCCCATTTTCGAGCGCTATGGACTCTGAAGAAAATTCATAGGGCGATAAAACCTCTTTCATCAATTGTGTATTTTGTCCAAAGCTCATCTGAAAAGTTAATAGGGTGAATAGTACGGCTAGACTTATTTTCATTTTTAGTTCAATTTTTCTTTCTTACTAATACGGTGGTACAAGCGTTTGAGTTCCGGTCGAGAAATTTTACCAAACCCAGTGACTGGAAACTCCTCAAGAAAGACAAATTCTTTTGGCTGTTTGAATTTCGCCAGTTGGTCCTTCATGAAATTTTCAATTTCCTCTCGTTCAATAGGCACTTCTGATTTTATGAAGGCTACCCCTTTTTGTCCCCACCTAAGGTCTTCAAAAGGAAGCACTACCACTTTATGAATTTTTGGATGTCGAGAAAGCACTGCTTCAATCTCTTGAGGAAATATATTCTCTCCTCCACTGATGTACATATCGTCCCGTCTTCCTTTCAAATAGTAATACCCTTCCGAGTCTCTTACAGCCAAATCGCCCGTATGCAGCCACCCTCCTTTGATTTTATCTTTTGTAGCCACGGAATTGTTCCAATACCCTGGAGTCACGACTTCCCCTTTAATACAAAGTTCTCCGACTTGATCCGCATCTAATGTTTTTCCCTCGGTATCCACAATTTTAAGATCTAGGTAGAAATTAGGCTTTCCAATGCTCCCGGGCTTTCGAATCACATCGTCTTGATGAAGAGAAGTGATACTCGGACCGGCCTCCGTCAGTCCGTACCCCGGTCGAAGAAAAGCACCTTTTCGCTTTTTCCAAAGTTCCATTTGCTGCGCACTTAGGGCCTCTCCACCCGAAACGATGTACCTTAAGGAAGTGAGGTTTGCTTTTTCGAAGCCTTCCGACTGGCTTAAGCGTTGAAGTATAGTGGGAAGCGCTAGAAAAAGCGTTGCTCTTTGCTTTTCCAAGTGGTACAGCACCTTATCGGGCTCAATTTTATTCATCAGAGCAATGCGCCCACCATTATGAAGCAAAGGAGTTAAAAATATATTCCAACCCGATGTGTGGTACGGGGGAAGTATGTTTACTGTACAATCCTCTCCGGTTATGCCCAGTTGCATTGAGGTATTTAAAGAATTCCAAAACAGCATTCCGTTGGTATACACCACACCTTTTGGCATAGCGGTCGTACCGGTAGTATAAAATAGAAATAGTGGCGTTTTTTCATCGATCGGATAAGGCTCAATAGGTATTCTATAATCCACGAGCTTATGAACCTGGTCCTTTAAATCGATCAGTTTCATTGTAGAATAGTGATCCTTTAATAGAGCCACTAAATCCAGAAATTGATCACTGTAGATCACTAGCGAAGGCTGTGCATCGTTAAGTTGGTGTTCAATTTCTTCTCTTGAAAGTCTATAATTCAAAGGAACCAAAATAGCGCCCACTCTTTGGCATGCAGAAAAAAGTGTAATTAAGTAACTGGAGGTCTCCATTAGAACCGCTACGCGATCACCCTCTTTAATCTTTCCCTTCAAAAAGGCTACCGTAGCCTCCGCCATATAATGCAGCTTCTTGTAGGAGAACGACTCATAGGTCTCTAAATCGGTAAGCGCCAAATGATCCGGCTTGAGCCTTGCCCACTTTGCAATCCAGTCTAAATTTTCCATTTTTTATCCCATCGTTTTCTTACGGTTAAATATATGTAAAATCACTGCAACCAAAACAGAGGCTAAAATTCCTAATGCAGCTGATACTCCAGGGTTTCCTACAACCCCCTGCATATAAGGCGTTAATTTGAAATAAAAGATTCCAAAGTGCACCACAATGGCAACCACGGAAGCGATAAATACAGTCGAAGATTTCACTCCTTTGACAAAGGTTCCAAAGAGAACAGGAACAAAAGCAGCTGCAAAATAGCCGTACACCCCGTTTTGACCGAATATAGCCACAGAAAGATCCGGGTTTTTAATCTGATCCCAACTTAAAAGAAAACTTACCCCTGCTAGAATTACAATCACAAGCTTATTAATGACCAGACCATTTTTCTCGACACGGTTTCCAAAAATTGGTTTCAATAGATCTGAAGTCACCGTAATGGATAGCGATTGAATGAGCCCTTCTAAGGTCGATAGTCCTGCAGAAATAAGCCCTACTACCACTAAAATACCTGCGGCGGCCGAAAACCGGTGAACCACATAGGTCGGGATGATTTCATCCATACTGAGCTTTTCACCATTTAGAGTTAAATCAGGAAACATTATTCTTGCATAAAGCCCAGCCACAACTATAAAAAAGAAAATAAGCATAGAGGCAATGGCAAAGAAAAGATAACTGTTAACTTTCTCTGGACTCTTTAGCATGAGCGATTTGGTCATAATATGGGGTTGACAAACAATGGCTACCCCCACAATGAACTGACAAATCACTACTTCAAAGAAATCCCTAAACAAAGGACTCTGTTTATTAAAAGTCTCAGTAAGCGAGGGATCGATTGCTCGTAGCTGAGACATAAAGCCTTCCACACCTCCTTCAAAAAGATTTACGCCCGAAAAAATCATCATTACAGCAACAATGACCATAATCAATGCTTGGACAGTATTGGTATATACCATGGAATTTGCTCCTCCAAACATCATATAACCAAAAACAAAAACAGTGATCCCCACTAGGACATAAAACGGTTCCACCTCCAATGATTTTGAAATCACTTGGGTTAGGCCCACATTAATTAACACAACAAATGTAATGAGAAGCAGGGCAATCACAGCAAAAAAGAATTGGTAGCTTTTGTTCTCAAAACGTTTTCCAATCCACTGCGACATGGTTCCAGCACTAACGCTTTTCCCGTATTTTGCAAACCCTTTGGTAAAGAAGATCAAAGAGCCAAAAGCTGCCAAGGGCAGTACAATCGCCATGGATAGAATACCAGACACCCCATAAAGCGAAATAAAGCCTGGATTAATAACAAATGTGGCTGCACTCGTCATCGAGGCGGCCAAAGAAAGACCTACAACCCAGGAAGGAAATCCCATGTTTCCAACGGCATAATCTTGTATTCCTTTTGTTTTTAGTGCACCTCTTACAACGAAAAAGAGGGTAATAATTGCGTAGACCACTAGGACAATTGAAATATACAACGGCCATTGATTCTCTGTATTCATATAGTTTTTATAAGTGGGTTTTAAGGCAAAAAAAAGCAAAAAATACTTTCCAAAAACAAAGCTAAACAAAATACCAGCTGTGACTTTTCCAACTTAAATCTAGAAACTTTTACTTTAACCCTATAAATGAGCTATTTAAATAACATGTGACTTATGAGACGTAAGAAAAGTTAAATCTGTGAGGATTAATTGTTTGCATTATTCAAAAATTGTTGTATTTTTGCAGTCCGTTAACCAACCTCTTCACGAAGGACGTGCATGTTGCTTAGCGTAAAACAATTTTTTTATAAAAAAATGGATTTATTAAAGTACGTACAAGACAAGTACATTACAAAAAACGAATTCCCTGAATTCAAAGCCGGTGACACCATCACTGTGTATTACGAGATTAGAGAAGGTAACAAAACGAGAACTCAGTTCTTCAAAGGAACCGTAATCCAATTAAGAGGAACAGGAGCTACAAAAACTTTCACCATTCGTAAAATGTCAGGTGAAATCGGAGTAGAGAGAGTATTCCCTATCAACATGCCTGCACTTCAAAAAATTGAAGTAGATAGAAGAGGTAAAGTTAGAAGAGCTAGAATCTACTACTTTAGAGATCTTAGAGGTAAGAAAGCGAGAATTAAAGACGTTCCTTACAAAAAGAAGTAAAATTCAGACAACAACAACGATAGAAAAACCATTCAAGCAGAGCTTGGATGGTTTTTCGCTTTTATTGAAAACAGTGCAAAATCAAAAAAGACTCTTTTTCCTAGGAAAAAGAGTCTTTTCTTTACTACTCTATTCTTAAGAAGAATTAGATCGGAGCAATCATCTCCTCTAGCCATTTCTTCTCCTCTCCTTCTAAATGCTTAAGAAGCTTCTCTCCTACCCACTGATGGTAAGAATTCAGCCAGCTAATTTCCTTCTCATCTAAGAGGTCTTTATCTATAACTGAAGTAAAGAACGGACAGATCGTTAAGGTCTCAAACTCATAGAATTCTCCAAATTGAGTGGATTCAGATTCCTTTACCGCAATTAAGTTTTCATGACGAATACCGTATTTATTTTCAATATAAAGTCCCGGTTCATTAGACACGACCATTCCTGGAATTAAATCTTGGAAGTTCATATCCTTTCTAATGTTCTGTGGTCCTTCATGCACATTCATAAAGCTCCCCACTCCGTGACCCGTTCCGTGATTGTACTCTTTTCCTTCCATCCATAAAGCCATTCTTGCAATCGCATCCAGGTGCACGCCCTTCGTTCCTTTTGGAAATTTCACTCTAGAGAGTTGAATCATTCCTTTTAATACCAAAGTACTGTCGTGAATGTACTCTTTGGACACTTCTCCTAATGGAAACGTACGAGTGATGTCCGTTGTTCCTTCTAAATATTGACCTCCAGAATCTACTAAAATACTTCCTTTAGCAGTAACGGTTTCACTTGCATCCTTAGAAGCAGAGTAATGAGGAATAGCATCGTTACCGTTGTATCCAACGATACTTCCAAAACTAATTCCTACAAAATTTTCACCCTGCGCTCTGAACTCTGCAAGTTTCTCTCCAATAGAATATTCCGTCAGGTCTTTTTCTTTGACTTCCTTCGTTAGCCAATAAAGAAACTTAACCATTGCCACACCATCGCGCACCATTACCGTGCGGAATCCTTCTAGTTCGGTTTCGTTCTTGATAGCTTTCATGAGGTTACCTGGAACGGCTGCCTCAATAGTTTCATTTCCTTCTAAGGCAACAAAAATAGCATGGTTGCTCGCTGGAGAAACCAATACCTTACTACCCTGAACATTTTGCAGATCCTTGTAAAAATCTTCATAAGGTTTTAACTCAACATTAGCCTCCTTAAGATGAGATTTCACCTTCTCATCTACTTTACCTAAATCCACGTAAAGAGCAGCTCCTTCTAGAGTTAAGAAGATATAACCCAGGAATACGGGATTACACTCCACATCGCTTCCTCTTAAATTTAAAGTCCAAGCGACATCATCTAAACTAGCAATCACATGACTGGTTGCACCTTGTTTTTTCATCTCTGCGCGAATAGCTTTGAGCTTTTCACTAACAGATACTCCTGCGCGCTCAATAGGGTGCACGAATACCGGATTTTTGGTTACTTCGCCTCTATCAGTCCATAAGTTCCTTAAGAGATCCAAATCACGAACTTCAATGTTTTTATCTTTTACTCCTTCTTTTAAAGCAATCCATTCTTTATGAGGTGCTGCAATAGCGCGCATTGCAAGAACTCCGCCTTCCTTCACTTCGCTTTTAACCCAGGAGATATAATCTGGAACTCCATCCACTCCCATCTTCATTAGATCAATTCCTGATCCTTCGAGCTCTTTAGGCGCTTGAATAAAATACCTTCCATCGGTCCACAGACCTGCTTTATCTTGAGTGACTACTGCAAATCCAGCAGATCCTGTAAATCCCGTAAGCCAAGCCCTTTCCTTCCATTCCCCTGGCAGGTATTCGCTCATGTGTGGATCGGCAGAAAACACAACAAATGCATCGATATTCTCTTCTCGCATTTTTTCACGCAAAAGAGTAATTTTTTCTTTTGATGTCATAATATGAAATAGTTTTGAAGCCTAAAGTTACGGATTTCTCTAGCTTCTGCAGTACAATTGCGCATTGTTAACACGTTTTTAAGTAATTTTTTTTTCTCCCCTAATCCTTGAAAACCCCTTTTACGAAAGCGATAGCTACTTTGTAATACAATAAATTTTAATATCTTCATACCGAAAAAATTTACTCATGAAAAATGTAACGAAAATTTTAAGCCTTTCGCTTGCCCTTAGCTTAGGTTTTACCCAAGCTCAGGACCAAAAATCGACCGTTGAGGCGATTATGAAAGAGACTTATGAAAACTCACAGTTGGAATCCTTAGCATTTGAACTGATGGACGGAATTGGTCCTCGTTTAGTAGGAAGTCCTAAAATGCAAGAGGCGCACGACTGGGCCAAAAACAAATTCAATTCTTGGGGAATTGACAGTAGAAACGAACAGTGGGGAGAATGGAAATCTTGGGAAAGAGGTCGCTCTTCCGCCACTATGGTTTACCCTTATGAAAAGTCCCTAGAATCAATGCAATTGGCCTTCTCTCCTGCTACAGGAAAGAAAGGAGTCACAGCAGAGGTCATTATGCTACCTACTTTTAAAAGCAAAGCAGAATTTGAAGCCTGGCTTCCTAAAGTGAAAGGGAAAATTGTTATGGTATCTCAATACCAATACACCGGTCGTCCAAATGAAAACTGGAAAGAATATGCAACGCCTGAATCCTATGAAAGTTACCAAAAGAAATCCAGAGAACTTGGACAAGAGTGGAACGAAAGCCTTTCAGCCATCGGGCACAGCTGGAGAACACTCAATAAACCGTTTGAAGAAGCGGGAGCAGCTGGAATTCTATGGAGCAACTGGAGTAGAGGATTTGGAGTGAATAAAATCTTTTCAGCAGGAACCAAAAAAATTCCTGTAGTAGATATTTCTTTGGAGGATTATGGTCAGCTTTACCGTATGCTTCAAAACGGAATTACTCCGAAAATTGAATTAATAACACAAAGTAAGGACCACGGTACGGCTCCTACATTTAATACTGTTGCTGAAATTAAGGGCTCAGAAAAACCCAATGAATACGTAATCCTTTCTGCTCACCTGGACTCTTGGGACGGAGGAACTGGAGCCACCGATAATGGCACAGGAACTATTACTATGATGGAAGTAGCTCGAATCCTAAAGAAACTTTACCCTAATCCAAAAAGAACGATTATCGTAGGACTTTGGGGAAGTGAAGAACAAGGACTGAACGGTTCAAGAGCCTATGTCTCTCAGCACAAGGACCAAATGAGCGGAATTCAAGCGGTCTTCAATCAAGACAACGGAACGGGAAGAATTGTAAACGTTTCAGGACAAGGATTTTTACACTCCTACGATTATTTAGGACGTTGGTTTAGCGCGGTACCTTCTGAGTTAACCCGCGAAATTCGATTCACCTTCCCAGGAACGCCTGGAGGTGGAGGAAGTGACCACGCCTCATTTGTTGCAGCAGGAGCGCCAGCTTTCATGCTTGGTTCTTTAAACTGGGACTACGGGACTTATACTTGGCATACACAAAGAGACACTTATGATAAAATTGTCTTTGATGATGTGAAAAGCAATGTTGCAACGATTGCCATTTTAACCTACATGGCAAGTGAAGATCCTGAGAAATCTTCTCAAGAGAGAATTAGTTTACCAATCAATCCAAGAACGGGTGAACCGATGACTTGGCCTGAAGTAAAAGAACCTACCCGAAAAGGTGGTTTTGAATAATTTCACTTCAAAAAACTCTTTAAGCCGTTTGCAGATGTTGCAAGCGGCTTTTTTTGCTATAGAAATCAATTATCTACATTCAATTGTCCTCGGGGCACAACTTTCTTTTTCACAGTAAAAATTGTAACTTTGTAGGAACATAGTTTTTTCAATACAAAACCTAATTATATGTCAAAATCCATTTCTCAAGTACCTATCGCAGTGAACGAGCCTGTGCGTAGTTATGCACCAGGATCTGCGGAAGTAAAATCCCTAATTTCTACTTACAAAAAAATGTGGAAAGAAAAGGTAGAGATTCCAATGATAATCGGAGGAAAAGAGGTGAAAACCAAAAATCCAGTGGTAATTAATTCTCCGCAAGACCACAAACACAATCTTGGTTTCTATCACCATGGAACCATGAAACATGTAGACCAAGCGATTGATGCGGCTCTTGCTGCTAAAGAAAAATGGAATGCTCTTGGATGGGAACACCGTGCAGCAATCTTCTTAAAAGCAGCCGATTTAATTGCAGGACCTTACCGCGACAAGCTGAATGCAGCTACTATGATTGGGCAAGGTAAAAACGTACACCAAGCAGAGATTGATGCTGCGTGCGAGCTTATTGATTTTCTACGTTTTAATGTAGAATTCATGACCGAACTTTATAGCGAACAACCGGTTTCCGATGAAGGAATCTGGAATCGTTCCGAATACCGACCATTAGAAGGATTCACCTTCGCCATTACCCCATTTAACTTCACAGCAATCTCTGGAAACCTTCCTTCTTGTATGGCAATGATGGGAAATACAGTGGTTTGGAAACCTTCTCACATGCAAGTTTATTCTGCAGCTGTAATCATGGAAGTGTTCACCGAAGCAGGTCTTCCTCCAGGAGTAATTAATATGGTATTCTCTGACGGAGCAGAAACTGCAAAAAGAGTGCTTGCGCATCCTGATTTCGCCGGTCTTCACTTTACCGGATCTACTCCGGTATTCCAGAGCATGTGGAAAATCATCGGACAAAACATTGATAAATACAAAACTTACCCACGCATTGTAGGAGAAACCGGAGGAAAAGATTTCGTTATGGTTCACCCTTCTGCTAACGTTGAGGCGGTAGCGACTGCCCTAGTAAGAGGTGCTTTTGAATACCAAGGACAAAAATGTTCGGCTGCTTCTAGAGCGTATGTACCAAAATCTCTTTGGAAAGACGTGAAAAAAGTAATGAAAGCCCAATTAGATACGATCAAAGTAGGATCTCCAGAGGATCCGTCCAACTTTGTCAATGCAGTTATTGATCAAAAGTCTTTTGACAAATGTTCAGGATACATCGATCGTGCTAAAAAATCGAAGGATGCTAAAATCGCCTTAGGTGGAACGGTTGACGGTAAAAAAGGATGGTTTGTTCACCCGACTGTGATTGAAACTACAGATCCACAATACGAAAGTATGGTAGAAGAAATCTTTGGCCCTATCCTTACAGTTTATGTTTATGAAGACAAAGAGTGGGATTCTACTCTAGAACTCGTTGATCAGACTTCGCCTTATTCTCTGACCGGTTCTATCTTCGCTCAAGACCGCTACGCGATTGCTGAAGCTTACTATGCATTAGAAAACGCTTCTGGTAACTTCTATATCAACGATAAACCAACCGGAGCTGTAGTAGGACAACAACCTTTCGGTGGAGCAAGAGCTTCAGGTACAAACGACAAAGCAGGATCCAAAATGAACCTTCTTCGTTGGGTATCTGTAAGAAGTATTAAAGAAACTTTTGTTTCTCCAAAAGATTACCGTTATCCTTTCTTAGGCAAATAACTTCCTTTTATTATAATAGAAAAATCCACCTGACGGTGGATTTTTCTTTTTCCTACCTATTCACCACTCTTTTTAATCGGTCTTTCTTTACTTCATTGATAGGAAATTGCACTGCTAATTATTTTCATCAAAATCCTCCTTCAAACCTTCAATTGTAGCACAATATTTGCAAATCATTAATTCAAATCGAACTAAAAAACACACCAAATGAAAAAATTATCCCTTTATGGCCTTCTAGGTCTACTCCTTTTAGGAAGCTGTAAAAAAGCAGAAAATAAAGAATCTATAAATCCAGTCGACACCTTAACGACCCGAGCATTTGAAACGCCGGCGGCTACGGATTCTATAGCAATAGGAGATACAACAGAGAACTCCTTGGATTGGATGGGAACTTACCAGGGAACTCTTCCTTGCGCCTCTTGTCCTGGAATTGAAACAAAGCTCACCATAAACCAAGATTACACCTATTCACTCGAAGAGAATTACCTCGGGCAGGAAGCGGGAGAAAAGAACGATTTTAAACAGGAAGGTGTCATTGAGTTTTCAAATGATGGAAGTTACATCACTTTAAAACCTAATACTACAGACGCTTCCCCGAATCCTTCGGTTTACTTTGTTGCTGAAGGTTACTTGCATCAAGTTACTCAGGTTTTGGATCGGGATTTTAGAGAAGGATACCGCCTAGAAAAGAAATAATTACGGTAAGTAAAACCTTTAGGTCTAAAAATAGTACAGAGAAAGCTTTGAAAGCTTTCCCTGCATTATTTATTGTAAAAGTAAGTTCTAAAACTCAATTAGAGCACTTCCCCAAGTAAATCCGCTACCGAAAGCAGACAAAAGCACTAAGTCCCCTTTTTTCACTCGGTTTTCTGCTACTGCTTCACTAAAGGCTAATGGGATGGAAGCGGCTGTTGTATTTCCGTACTTTTGAATGTTATTGAAGACTTGCTCGTCTTTCAGTCCCATTTGTTTTTGTACAAATTGTGCTATTCTTAAGTTCGCCTGATGAGGAATAAATAAATCCAAATCCTCAGGCTTCTTCCCTACTGCAGTTAAAGCCTCCATCATTGATTCTGGAAATCTAGTTACTGCATGCTTGAACACGAAATTTCCGTTCATATTAGGGTATATTTCTTCCGGAGAAATGGTCTCTGGTTCGTGAAGTAAACGATCGCTCCAACCGTATTTAGATCCTGGGAATTTGGTGCTTAATTCCTCAGCATATTTACCCTCTGAATGTAAGTTAATAGAAAGAATATCTCCTGGCTCATCTTCCGAAGCTCTAGAAAGCACCACCGCTCCTGCTCCATCTCCAAATATCACGGAAACCCCTCGGCCTCTATCGGTAAAATCTAGTCCAAAAGAATGGGTTTCTGCTCCTACAACAAGAACATTTTTATAAATACCGGATTTAATGAAGGCTTGAGCGCAGCTTAATGCATAAATGAATCCAGAACATTGGTTTCTTACATCAAGTGCCCCGATTGTAGTACAGCCCAAAGACTCTTGCAGTTGGACCCCACATCCAGGAAAGAAATAATCTGGTGAAAGGGTAGCAAAAATGATGAAATCTAAATCTTGCGCGCTCATCCCTGCATTCTTAAGTGCCATTTCACTGGCCTTATGCCCAAAATAAGAAGTGGTTTCAACCGCATCGTTTCTATTCTCCCTATGCCTTCTTTCTTTTATCCCTGTTCGCTCGGTAATCCATTCATCACTAGTGGTCATTAGTTTGGATAGATCATCGTTTGTTACTACGTTAGTAGGAACGTAATGCCCTGTTCCCCTTATTATACTTCTATACATAGGAATTATTGATTTGTTGCAAAGGTACCACAATTTTTGTTGAACATTAGCCTACCTTTGCTTAAAACCTAGCAATTAACAATGGCACTAGAAGTATTATACGAAAACAAAGATTGGCAATGGATTGATGTTTTAGAACCAAAGGCTGAGGATTATCAGCAATTAAGGGAAGAACATCAGATTCCCCAATTGTTCTTAGAAGACATGGCCGAGGCCAATCACCTTCCTAAATATGAAAAGAGCGAAGGGCTTCATTTTTTTCTTTTAAGGGAAAGCTCTTCCCCGGAAAGAAAATTAATCAATTCCATCAGCGATATTTCTACGAAATTAGGCCTATTTGTATTTGAAAACAAACTTATAACGGTGCACCGCATGAAAAGCGATGCGATAGAAAGCGTACAAAGAAAAATCAATGAAACTTCAATTGATTTGAATCCCAGTAAACTCTCTCTTCAACTTGCGCTAGGTGTCTTAGAATCCTTTGATAAGAAATCCATTGAAGTCGTTGAGCTCGTTGATCAGATTGGCGATCAGATTTTTTTAAGTAAAAAAAACCATCCACACAACATACGTAGACTATACAAATTAAAACGTCAGACGACCTTAAATTCTAGAGTTTTGAGCAGCTCCTCGCTTTGGGTATCTAATTTTGCCGAGCTCGATTTGGACCCTTCGGAAAGCAATAATTTAAAAGACATGCACCAGGATGTGACCGTTGATTTCGAGCACTTAGAAGGACAAATCACCAATCAAATATCGATGCTCGTTGCTCTTTCCGACCAAAAGGCCAATCATGTAATGAAAATGCTTGCGATTTACTCTATGTATTTTCTTCCCATCACTTTTATCGCAGGGTTGTACGGTATGAACTTTAGCCACATGCCTGAACTTAGTAGTCCCTACGGCTATATCGGAACCCTCGCGGCAATGGCGATCATTACCCTCATCACCTACCTTTATGTCAAGAAGAAAAATTGGTAGCCTATCTATCCTCTTCCTTCAAATTCGTCCATCGAGTGGTAAATTTTAAACACATCGCGCATGACAAAATCGTAAATTGGTGTTGGAAGCAGGGCTTGAGTGATACGAATCATTCGATAGCTTAGCGGAAACGCAAGCATTCTTCTATTGTTTTCAATTCCACGAATGATTTTTTCTGCCACTTTTTCAGGCGTTAAAATCGGCAAAATGGGTGATTTCACCCCTTTAAACATTCCGGTTGAAATAAAGAAAGGCATGATGGTAAGTACTCCCACTTTAGATTTCAAAGCCTTCATTTCCAGATAAAGCGAATCGCTCCATCCGGTAAGTGCCCATTTGGAAGAGGCATAAATAGCCATACCTGGATTGGATACCAAACTAGCAGAAGAGGAAATATTACAAACATAAGCCGACTCCAATTTCATCATATCCTTCAAAAAGACCGAAGTTAGAAGCATGGGGGCAAGAGAATTGATGTCTATCGTTTTTTCCATTTGATCAGGAGTATTTTCAAGAAAAAGACCTTTGAAAACGACCCCCGCATTATTGATTAAAACCTCTGGAGTACCTAGGGTATTTTTAATTTCATTAGCTACAGCAACTAAAGACTCCTTTTGCGAAAGATCTACTTTATAACAGAATACTTCTGCAGGATGAACGCTTAATTCTTTTGAAAATTCGTCCAAACCTTCTTGGTTTAAATCCAATAGAATTAGCCTCTTACAGCCTCTTTCTGCGCATTTTAAAGCCATAATCTTACCGATACCTGAGGCGGCTCCTGTGATTAGAATGGTTTTATTTTTTAAGTTCATTGGAGTAAAGTTTTTTTTAAATGATTAGTTTTATATTTATGCAAAATATAATTCAGTTAAAATAATGAATACTTTAGATATATTTGAAAAACAAAAGTTTTTTTTCAAAACTAAAAAAACTTTGGATTTAAAATTTCGAAAAATCCAGTTGGAGCTTTTAGAATCCGTTCTTAAAAAAAACGAAAAAAAACTATTTGATGCAGTCCAAAAAGATTTCGGGAAATCGGAGTTTGACAGCTTAACAACAGAACTAGGTCTCATTTATTTAGAACTCAAATACTACCGCAAAAACCTGAGCAGATTAGCTCGCCCCAAACGAGTTAGAACCAATTTACTAAACCTTCCGGGTTCTTCTTTTCTACATTACGATCCCTATGGAAATGTCCTTGTAATCGGCGCATGGAATTACCCTCTACTTCTCACCCTCGGTCCTGCCCTTGCAGCCCTTGCAGCAGGAAATACCGTAGTTATAAAACCCAGCGAAACCGCTGAAAGTACAATGAAGGCACTTAGGGAAGTGATAAATTCGAATTTCTCACCTGAAGTTTTACATGTAGTGGAAGGAGACCATGAAATCGCCAGTAAACTTCTAGAACATAGGTGGGATAAAATATTCTTTACGGGAAGCTCTCGCGTAGGGAAAATCGTCTATGAGGCCGCTGCCAAACACCTAACTCCTGTCACTTTAGAGCTGGGTGGAAAATCGCCTGCTATAGTCAGTAAATGGGCAGACCTAGACCTGGCGGCCAAACGAATCGTTTGGGGAAAATTCCTCAATGGGGGGCAAACCTGTGTGGCTCCGGATTTCGTTTTGGTAGACGAGGCCATAAAAACCAAGCTTTTAGAGCGAGTCGTGCACTACATTAAGAAATTCGATTACAAACAGGGAGCCTCCCATTTCACTCGAATTATTAACGAAAAACACTTTGATCGCCTAGAATCCCTACTAGAAGGACCCCATATTTTTTACAGTGGAGAAAGAAACCGTAAAGCGCTCCATTTTGGTCCAACGGTACTTTCGGAGGTAAACTGGGATCATCCAGTAATGCAAGAAGAAATCTTTGGCCCCATTTTACCTGTACTAGGGTATTCCAATTTTGAAAGTATTCTAAGTGAACTTTCCACAAAAGAGAAACCACTGGCCGCGTATCTTTTTACTTCTAGATCCAAGGAAAGAAAACTTTTTACTTCACAGTATTCATTTGGAGGAGGATGCATTAATGATGTGCTGATGCATGTAAGTAATAAAAATTTACCTTTTGGCGGGGTCGGAAATTCAGGCATGGGTAATTACCATGGAGTCTTTGGATTCAAAACGTTTTCTCACGAAAAGGCACTGTTCTCCAAAGCCACCTGGGGCGAACCGGACCTTAAATACCCACCCTACACTAAGATTAAATGGAAATGGATTCAAAGGTTATTTAATATGTAAGCCTTTAGAACCAAAAATAAACTATCCTTTGCCCTAGTTGGCAAAGGATAGTTTTTTAAGCGATCAGAACTGCTTTCTCTAAAGGAAAACAGAGCTAATTTTTTTAAGCTTTAGGTAAATAGGAATTGAAAAAGGCTTTTACTCTTTCCAGACTGTATCCTTTACCCTCTTCCAAACTTCCACTTTCTTGGATATGGATTTGTTTTCCGTTCTTATCTAGTACAATAAAAACTGGATATCCGAATTCCTTCCCTGGATCTCCGTAACGTGCAAAGACTTCTTCGTTCTTATTTTCTGGAGAATAATTCAAATGATAATACAAATAATTGTTATCAATGATTTCCTTTAACTCAGGAGTGGTTTGAACGTAGTTATTGAACCGAAGACACCAAATGCACCAGTTTCCACCGGCTTGCATAATAATGTTCTTATTCTCTTTCTGTGCCTGAGCTATTAATTCTTTAATTTTCTGATCTGCATCTTCCTCTGCATTGTAAGGTTTAGGAAGACCGGCCTTTTCTTTCTCTTGCGCCTGTTTTTTCTCTTGTGCAATTTGTGCACTGTCTTTCTCTACTAAGGCAGAATCTCGCATAGAATCACTAGAAACCTCGGTCGTTTTCTTTTCACAGCTACTAAAGCTCAGGGCAACTAATGCAATTAGTCCGTATTTTTTAATCATTAGATATCATTTTTTAAATAAGAGTACAAAATTAAGGGATATATTTTAAATGCTTTCACGCAAAAATAAGGCCGAGCGAAAAGAGTCGAGCAAAAAAAGCATAACTTTAAACTGTTTTTTCTACCCAATAATCAATCTAATTTACCTAATGAGACCACTTTACACCGTTTTTCTTCTCCATTTCTTTTTGTTTTTTTCCGCCCAAGAAAGACCTACTCAAGACATTTTGTTATCCCATTACACCTATCCTTTTGAAGTTCAGTTCCTAGAACTTAACAGTCAGAATCAAGACCTAAAGATGGCTTACATGGATGTTAAACCGAAGAAGCCGAATGGAAAATCTGTTTTGCTATTGCACGGTAAAAATTTTAACGGAGCTTATTGGGAATCCACAATTAAGAGGCTTACTGAGGAAGGCTACCGTGTGGTGGTTCCCGACCAAATCGGCTTTGGAAAATCATCAAAACCTATAGGTTACCAATTCAGCTTTCAAGCTTTAGCTGAACACACAAGGGCTCTTTTAGATACTTTAAAAATAGACAAAACCCATGTTCTAGGACATTCTATGGGAGGAATGCTAGCGACCCGTTTTACCCTCATGTTTCCACAAAGGGTTGAAAAACTGATTCTAGAAAACCCCATTGGTCTTGAAGATTGGAAACTTGTGGTACCCTATACCTCCATCGAAGAAAATTACCAAAAAGAACTTAAGGTGACTTATGAGAGCGTTAAAGCCTACCAGAAGGAATTCTATTACGATCAAAATTGGAAAAAGGCCTACGAACCCTGGGCGTACCTTTTAACGGCTTGGGTCAATTCAAAAAATTACCCTATTGTTGCAAGAGTAAACGCACAGACTTCAGATATGGTCTTCACGCAACCGGTCCTCTATGAATTTCCATTGATTAAAGCACCAACCCTTCTGATCATTGGAACTAGAGACCGCACCGCAATTGGAAAAAACCTCGTGAAAGATCCAAAAGTAGCCGCAAGTTTGGGACAGTATCAACTGCTGGGAAAAAAGACCCAACAAGCCATTCCAAATTCGAAGCTCGTGGAACTTGAAAACGTAGGACACCTACCGCACATTGAAGTTTTTCCCCGCTTTATAACGCCTCTGCTTGAATTTCTCAAAAATTAAAAAAAGTCCCCTAAAAAAGTGGCTAACTATTTGGGGCAGTGCAAAATTAGCTTTTAACTGCTTTTTTTAAGCGTAAAACGCCCTAAGCGCCCAGAATACATTGTAAATTATCTTACCTTTGCAGGTCAATGAAAGTACTGGTGTTCCTTTTTGAATGGATCTCTAGAATACCGCTCTTTGTGCATTACAGAGTGTCGGATCTACTCTATTTCGTGAATTTCTATCTTGTAGGTTACCGCAAGAAAGTGGTTCGTCAGAACTTAGAAAATGTATTTCCCCATAAAAGTAGAAAGGAAATAAATCAAATACAAAAGGACTTTTTTCGACATTTCACTGATTATCTGGTAGAAACCATTCGATTAAGAACAATTTCAAGGACCGAACTCAGAGTCCGGGTACAGCACTTAAACCAAGAACTTTTCCACGAAGCCAAGGCAGAAGGGAAAAATGTAATCATGCTCTCTGGACACGTATTTAATTGGGAATGGATCTCGGCCTTGGCCACGATTATCCCCCAAGAACACTGCCACCCGGTTTTTCGAAAAATTTCCAACCACTTTTGGGATCGTGAGATTCGAAAGATAAGAGACCGTTTTGGGAACGAATCATTAGAAGATAAAGAGGTAATTAAGCACATCTTAAGCACCCCTAACGATGGAAACTCGGCATATATGTTTGTTGCCGATCAATCTCCCCACCACCTTCAAGTAGACAAAGGGCTTTGGTTTTTAAACCAGCCCACCCCTGTATTCATAGGATACGATAAACTCGCAACAAAAAAAGACCTCGTTTTTCTTTATTGCGATATGAAGAAAGTAAAAAGAGGCTACTATCAGATCAACTACCATCGAATCCAGCCGGATGGAGAAAAGTTTGAACCATTAGAAGTGGTACGAAAGTTTCATTCTCTGCTGGAAGAGACCATTGAGAAAAGACCTTCCAATTACCTTTGGTCCCATAGAAGATGGAAGTACCAAAAAAGTATTAAAAGCTTATTTCCAAAAGACAATTAATCTCCTACGACACTGTGAAAAAACTGGCTATCGTTATCCTCAATTACAACGGCAGAAAATTTCTTGAGGATTTTCTACCAAGCGTTGTCGCTCATTCTAAGGAATCGGAAATTTACGTGATCGATAATGCATCTACAGACGATTCGCTCGAATTTCTTCAATCTCAGTACCCAGAGATCCATCGGATACTTAATAAGGAAAATAGAGGCTTTGCAGGCGGATACAATCTAGGGCTTCAAGAAATCCAGGCGGAATATTATTGCCTTTTAAACTCCGATGTCGAGGTGACGTCGGGATGGACCCAAGCGCCTGTAGAACTTCTTGAGTCCGATCCTACGATTGCTGCAGTGCAACCAAAAATCTTAAGCTACCACAACAAAGAGTATTTTGAATTCGCGGGCGCTGCTGGAGGAATGATAGACCATCTTGGTTATCCTTACTGCCGGGGAAGGGTCTTTGAATCCATTGAAAAGGACTTGGGGCAATACAACGACGAAACCGAAATTTTCTGGGCCTCAGGCTGCGCTTTATTCATTCGGGGAAGCGACTTTTGGAGTGAAAATGGATTTGACGAGCGATTTTTCGCCCATCAAGAAGAAATTGATCTTTGCTGGAGGCTTAAAAACCGTGGAAAGAAAATCTATTATACTTACCGTTCGGTGGTTTACCACGTAGGAGGTGGAACCTTAAATAAACAAAGTCCACAAAAGACCTACCTAAATTTTCGCAACAACCTCTCGATGCTTCTTAAAAATTTACCCTCACCACTGCTTTTCCCGCTACTATTTGTACGTTTAAGCCTTGACGGTATAGCAGGAATTCGTTTTGCATTTACCGACGGATTAGGACATTTATGGGCCGTAGTACGATCCCATATCGGTTTTTACAAACAAGCCCCAACGACTTGGAAAAGAAGGGGGCCTTATCAAATGAAAAAATACTACCAAGACCGCTGGCTTATTTTTAAGCACTTTCTCTCTAAATAGATTAAAAACCTTTCTTCTGTAAGGTCCTAGGATTTAATGGTATATTTGCTTCAAACTCAAGTTAGAATGCGTTTAAGATCCCTTATTATTCTCTCCCTTTATCTTCTAGGCAGTTTAGGCCTACACGCCCAAGAAATCCAAGACAAATACAAGGAAAAACCTTATGTAGAGTTTTCGGGACCTAAGTGGCTTTCTAATGCGACACTCTACGAGCTCAACGTAAGGCAATTCTCAAAAGAAGGAACCTTCAAAGCAGTCGAAAATGAACTACCTAGACTAAAGAAGATGGGTATTGATATTATTTGGCTCATGCCGATTCATCCTATAGGCGAAAAAAACCGGAAAGGAAGCTTAGGAAGCTACTACTCTGTTAAAGATTATTACGGTGTTAATCCCGAATTTGGTACTTCTCAGGACTTCCAAGATTTAGTAAATGCGATTCATAAAGAGGGAATGAAAGTCATTATTGACTGGGTAGCGAATCACACCAGTTGGGACAATCCTTTAGTGGAAGCACATCCCGATTGGTACATCCGATCTAGAGAGGGGAAATTTCAATCGACACCATGGAGGGATTACGACGATATCATTGATCTTGATTATAGTAATCCAGAGCTTCGGGCCTACATGAGTGAGGCCATGAAATACTGGGTAAAAACCTACGACATTGATGGTTTCCGTGCCGATGTTGCCAGTTTTGTTCCTTTGGATTTTTGGGAAACGATCCGAGAAGAACTTGAAACGATTAAACCTGTCTTTCTACTCGCAGAATCCCAGGACCGAGAACTGCATCGCAAAGCCTTTGATGCCACCTACAGTTGGGAGCTATGGAACGTACTGCACAAAATCTCTACAGAGCGCACCCCTATTCATCCTTTGACCGAAGGCTATATCGCAGAACACGTCTCTATTTTTCCCAAGCAGGGCATTAGGCTGTTGTTCACAGAAAATCACGATAAGAATTCTTGGGAAGGGAATGCCCACGATAATTTTAAAGAAGCTCTAGCGTTAAGCATCATGCTAACGGTGACTCTTGATGGAATGCCCTTGGTGTACAATGGACAAGAGGCCGGGCTGAATCGTTCCTTAGCGTTTTTCGAAAAAGATCCCATAGAATGGAAAGCGCATCCTCACAAAGAACTTTTTACGAAGTTATTTGAACTAAAGCATCGAAACAAAGCACTTTGGAACGGGAAATGGGGAGGAGAAATGATCCGAATTAAGAACTCTGATCCTTCAAAAGTTCTTTCTTTTGTTAGAGAAAAAGAGGGGGACAAAGTCCTTGTATTCGCCAATTTAAATCCTAATACGCGCAAAGTCCAATTTGAGACGCATTTAGACCGAGGAGATTATTACAATTGGTTTACTCAGGAAAAAATGCATTTAAACTCTACTCACAATATCGAGATGAAGCCGTGGAGCTATACCCTACTTTCCACCACTAAACCTACTGCAGTTCAACATGATTAGTTTTTGCGCGCTTGATTTTGAAACGGCTACTTTTGAGCGAAGCTCGGCCTGCGAGGTAGGGATCTGCGTTGTAGAGGAAGGAAAAAAAGCATTTACCAAGACTTGGCTTATCAAACCGCCAAGCTATCCTTACTTCCATCCTCGTACCGTTGCTATTCACGGTATTCATCCAGAAGAAGTAGCTGATGCTCCTACCTTTGCAGAAATCTGGGACGAAATCAATGATTTACTCCACGGCAATCTGATGATCGCTCATAATGCTAGTTTTGATGCCGGTGTACTTAATGGCACGCTTGATTATTACGGTCTATTTAAACCCAAATTGCAGTACTTATGTTCCCTGAAGTTAGCCAAGAAATCCTGGAAGAATTTGCCTAGTTACGGACTAAAAAATCTGGCTAATTTACACGGAATTCAGTTCAATCACCACCGAGCAGGAGACGACGCCCAGGTCTGCGCCGAGCTCTCACTTTTGGGCTTCGAAAGGTTAATGATTACTAGGCAAGAGGAGATTTCAGCCTTCTTTAATAAAGACCTTAGAATGCTTTAAAAATTGCGAACTATTAATTACTAAGAACGGAGGAATGCAAATGAAACTTAGGGATTTCTATGTCCAATAATTCACGGCTTACTAAGTTTTCAATCTGATAGCTACCCGACATGGATCCCACTCCACTTCGAAGGATGACATTGGAAAAGTATTCAAAACTATTTCCAGGAAGAATAACAGGAGTAAGTCCTATGACGCCCTCACCTTTCACTTCGGTGAAACCAAAACCTACATCATAGATCAGCCACATTCTGCGGTGAAGCTGTACTGGAAGTGGACTTCTGTTTTCAATCAAAACATCGTATCGAAACACATGTCGGTTCTCCGAAGGATAACTGTTTTTACCATCGTACTTGGGTACTACCGAAACCCGAATATCTAAACCGGTTGTTGAATCCATGAAAAGGTCTTTCCCCTATTGCAGCAAAAAGGCTGCCTAAATGAATAAAAGGCAATAAAAAAAACCCGCCTCTTTTAAAAAGAATGCGGGACTATTTAATTTAGATTCTTCACTTTTTACAGCTCAAGACCTTTTTTCTCGTCACCTCCTAATAGGAATTCAACTGGATTATCAATGGCTTCTTTCACCGCAACTAAGAATCCTACGGATTCTTTTCCGTCAATAATACGGTGATCATAAGAAAGCGCTAAGTACATCATTGGCCGAATTACTACTTCCCCATTAACGGCCACAGGTCTTTGAAGGATATTGTGCATACCTAAGATCGCTGATTGCGGTGGGTTAATGATCGGTGTAGAAAGCATGGAACCAAAAACACCACCATTAGTAATGGTAAAAGTACCTCCTGTCATTTCATCTACGCTGATACTTCCTTCTCTTACCTTATCTGCAAGGTTTTTGATATTGGATTCTACCCCTCTAAAGCTCATGTTTTCTGCATTACGAAGTACAGGAACCATTAATCCCTTAGGACCTGAAACTGCAATCGAAATATCACAGAATCCGTAGTTCACTTTGTAGTCCCCATCGATCGATGCATTAACATCAGGGTACATTTCAAGAGCGCGGGTTACTGCTTTAGTAAAGAAGGACATAAATCCAAGTCCTATACCATGTTTTTGAGCAAATTCTTCTTTGTATGCTTTTCTAATTCTAAAAATCTCGCTCATATCCACTTCATTGAAAGTGGTAAGCATTGCTGTTTCGTTTTTAACCGATACCAGTCTAGAAGCTACTTTTCTTCTCAGCATGGAAAGCTTAGAAGTCTTCATTTCACGAGATCCAGAAGTGGCCGATACCGAACCAAAGGAAGGCTGCGCTAAAGTAGCGTCCTCTTTAGTAATTCTACCGTCTCTTCCTGAACCTTTCACTTCACTCGGAGCAATTCCTTTTTCATCCAAAATCTTTTTGGCAGCTGGTGAAGGAGTTCCAGAGGCGTAAGTTGCAGGTTTTTCTTCCTTTTGCGGTGCTGGAGCTGGCTTTTCTTCCTCATTTTTTTCTACAGGTGCTTGAGGAGCAGATTCTGTAGATCCTGCTGGTTTTTCGCCCGACATATCAATAAGACAGACTACTTGACCTACTTCCACCGTATCTCCTTCTTCGGCTTTTAGGGTAATGATTCCACTTTCTTCAGCCGGAAGCTCCAGAGTCGCTTTGTCGGAGTCTACTTCAGCAATGGGTTGGTCTTTTTCAACATAATCACCGTCTTTGACAAGCCAAGTAGCAATTTCTACTTCGGTAATAGACTCGCCCGGCGAAGGAACTTTCATTTCTAGAACTGACATATTCTTAAAGGATTTATTTTTCGTTAATTATTTATTCTTCGATTTCAAATACTCTGTTGATAATCGTTTTCTGATTGTTCTCGTACATTTTATGACTTCCTGGAGCAGGAGAACCACTAGCTACCGGCGCTATAACATCCACTCCTTCCTTACGGAAGTTTCTTAGGATATAAGACCAAGCACCCATATTTTCAGGTTCTTCTTGTGCCCAAATAAATCGAGTACGGTTCGAATACTTCGCTAATATTTCGCCAATCTGATCTTGTTGTAGTGGATACAATTGCTCCAAACGCACCAAGGCAACATCTTCTCTTCCTAGTTGTTCTTTCTTAGCTAAGAGTTCGTAATATAGTTTACCAGTACAGAAAACCAAAGATTTAACTTTTTGCGCCTCCGCAGCCGAATCATCGATCACAGGCTGAAACTTGCCCTCAGCAAAATCTTCCATAGAAGAGACTACTTTTGGATGACGAAGAAGGGATTTAGGTGACATCACCACTAACGGTTTTCTAAAACCAAACTTCAACTGACGTCTTAGGGCGTGGAATAAATTGGCTGGAGTCGTTAAATTGGCTACGATCATATTTTCATTAGCACACAGACCTAAAAACCTTTCTAATCTTGCCGAAGAGTGCTCCGCTCCTTGGCCTTCTGAGGCGTGTGGAAGAAGCATCACGAGACCGTTTTGTACTTTCCATTTTTCCTCAGCCGCCGACAAATATTGATCAATAATAATCTGAGCTCCATTGACAAAATCTCCGAATTGCGCTTCCCAAATGGTCAATGCATTGGGAGCTGCCATCGCATACCCATAATCAAATCCGAGTACTCCGTATTCCGATAAGTGTGAATTGTAGATCTGAAAAGGTGTATCGGTTATATGACTTAACGGTAAGTATTCCTCCTCAGTATCTTCTGTTTTAATCACCGCATGACGGTGTGAAAACGTTCCTCGTTCCACATCCTCCCCTGAAATTCGAATCGGATGTCCTTCGGTTAGTAAACTTGCGTAAGCAAGCCATTCCCCCATCGCCCAATCTAAGGAGTTTTCTTCAATCATTTTTAGTCTCTGATCGAATAGACGGGTGATTTTTTTAATAAATTTTTTATCCTCTGGAAGTTTTACCATGGCAACTGCCAGTTTCTTTAGTTCCTCAAGGTCGAATTTAGTCGACACGGAATCCTGAAGCACTCCTCTTTTCGAAAGAGGGAAATCTTTCCATGCCTCGCTCATAAAGATATCCATGACATTGCGCTCAATTTGTTTTGAGGCATCAAAGTCCTCGTCCAGCAAGGTTTTGAACGAAGTCTCCATTTCTTTTAACTTCTCTGTTGAAACTACGTTCTCTTTGACAAGTTTTTCTTTGTAGATTTCTCGTGGATTTGGATGTTTAGAAATCGTTTTATAAAGGTTAGGTTGAGTGAACCTCGGTTCATCCCCTTCGTTATGTCCGTATTTTCTGTATCCGAGCAAATCAATATAAACGTCCTTGTTGAATTTTGCTCTAAATTCAGCAGCAAAACGGATCGCATGAACCACCGCTTCTACATCGTCTGCATTAATATGCATGACAGGTGAGCTCGTTACTTTAGCAATGTCCGTACAGTAATTGGAAGAACGGGCATCCTGGTAATTGGTGGTGAAAGAGACTTGGTTATTGACTACAATATGAACACTTCCTCCCGTCTTATATCCTTCTAACGTCATCATTTGAGCGACTTCGTACACAATTCCTTGCGCCGCAATAGCACCGTCTCCATGAATGACAATAGGAAGAACTTTTGAGTAATCTCCCTTATAAGTATGATCTACCTTGGCTCTACAAATTCCCATTACAAGGGAAGCAACGGTTTCTAAGTGAGAAGGATTGGGCGTTAAATTAATAGCGACTTCTTCCCCATTGGCCGTTTGAATTTTTTTAGAAGAACCTAAATGGTACTTCACGTCACCAGAAAACACATCCTCCTCAAATTCTTTCCCTTCAAATTCAGAAAAAATCTGCTTGTACGATTTACCAAATATATTCGTTAATACGTTGAGCCTTCCACGGTGCGCCATTCCTAATACCACTTCATCTACTCCTAATTGAGAAGAGCGCGTGATTAATTGATCCAGCGCAGGTATAAGAGATTCACCCCCTTCAAGAGAGAAACGTTTTTGCCCGACAAACTTGGTATGCAAATAATTCTCAAAAGCAACCGCTTGATTTAACTTCTCGAGAATTTCTACCTTCTCATCTTCTTTAAGTTGAGCGGTATTCTCATTGACTTGCAACCATTGTTGGATAAACTGCTTCTCCTCCACACTATCCATATGCATATATTCCACACCAATGGACTCACAGTAAATGCTTTCTAGGTGCTTGATAATGTCTCTTAGAGGCGCAGCACTAGGCATTCCCGTTTGAGTAGCACAAGTAAACTTTAAATCTAAATCGGTAGAAGTCAAACCAAAATTCTCAATGGCAAGAGTCGGCTCGTAATGCCTTCTTTCTCTTACGGGATTGGTATTAGTAAAGAGATGACCTCTTTGTCTATATGCGTTAATTAGATCAAGTACTTTAAATTCTTTTGTGATTTCCTCAGGTACCACCGGAGAAGCTTGAGCAGTATTCGCCTCATGAGTTCGAGGGGAATCTACACCACCTTCTTCACCATAAGACTCCAAGGCAAAATCAAATCCTTGAAAAAAGGCCTTCCATGAAGGTTCCAGCGAATCTGGAAATTTTAGATATTGGGAATACAAATCCTCTATTAATTGAGAATGTGCTGCATTTAAAAAGGAAAATCGATCCATTATTTAGGGTTTCAGTTCGATATAATTGTTAGATTACAAAGCTAGTAAATTTCTATGAGTGCAAAGAAATTCATAAGCTAAAAAAATGAATGTTCTGCTTAGTAATTCACTATTTTAACGGTAAACGGGTAAACTTAATTTCACATGAATATCTTGCTCTTTCCTGGGGGCAGAAAAATAAGTTTCTTCTAAAGATCCGTATCGCATCGAGTCGGTCCTTGCCTTCTTTAACAAAGACTCGATCGCACCTTTACGTCCAGAGAAACTTCCCTCATAGTAGATAACGTATTTTCGCGAAGGATTTTGGGTTCGAAAAGTAAAATTATTATCCGATAAAGAACTTCTACTTTTCACAGGAAAACCGTAATAGTACGAGGTTTCTTTTGTTTTATAACTTTGAGCATCTGTAATTCGGATAGGAAAACCAATTTCATCTTCCTCTTTTTTCATATCTGCAGTCAAAAAATTATAGACTTTCCCATGATTTAGCTCTAAGTTCTCAAGCAAATCATCTCCTCGGTTAGAACTATTTACACTGGTTCCAAGCAAAAGACCACCCTCTTCCTCAACTACCATTAAACTATCGTAAGTAATGCTAGACAAAAGTATTTCACGATCCACTTTAGAACCTAAAGATTGGTTTAACGCACTTAGACTATTTTGCAGGGAAGAAACAAAGTCATTATCAGAAAACCAATTGGCCGAACGTTCTAAAAAAGCTTTTTTCGGACTTTGAATTTTCCAAAGTAAACGGGTATGAGTCGGATTGCTAGGTACAAACTTAATATCAATCAAGAACGGCCTAGAATCTTTGCCTTGCAGCAACTGATAACGTATGGTTGAATTAGGATTTTCGTAACGCAAGAAAAACTCTCCTTTCTCTTTTGTTTTTGTGTCTTTATACGAAAGCGACGCACCTTTTCCTTCGTAGGGCCTAAAATACTGAATCTGCATGGTGGGAGATTCTTTAAAAAACCGATTCCATGAAGCAAAGCGTTGCAAATTATTGAACTGAGGATAGACTTTCTCTATAGGATAGGGAATTTCGCTTTCAAAGACATACTCTTCGTTCTCTTCTGTCCATAACATAGAAAGAGCATAAAGCCCAAAAAGCGCGATAGCAAATACAAGTAGAAGGCGGATTAATCGCATGCGCAAAAATACATATTCTTAAAAAGGTGGCCAACCTTTTCGGTCTGCCACCTTTTTCTACATTTAAATTTATAAAAAACGAATTGTCTAAGAAATCTGTGTTCCCTCAGGAATCACGGCCCCTTTCTTAATGACAACTACTCCGTCTTTAATGGAGTGGGTCTGGAAATCTCCGTCTTCAAGGTGCTTCCCACCAATAATACGGACATTGTTTCCAATGCGGGCATTTTTATCAATAATCGCTCGATCAATATAACAATATTTACCTATTCCAATATTGGCCTGACCGGTTCGATCGTTCTCCACAATTTCGTCGGTGCATTGATAGAAGTCTGCACCCATCACATAGGAATTAAGTACCGTAGAGCCACGATCGATTCGAGTTCGGTTTCCGATCACAGAATTCTCGATTTTATCCGCCATCACAATGCAACCGTCAGCAAAAACTGCACGCTGAACATAAGATCCTAGAATTTTAGAAGGGGGAAGCATTCTGGCTCTAGAATAAATCGGTTTAGTGGCGAAAAGATTGAATTTCGGAAAATCTTGAGCCAGATCAATATTGGCTTCATAAAAAGATTCAATCGTTCCAATATCCGTCCAATAGCCGCTGTACTGATAACTTAAAGTTTTGTAACCTTTCTCAATAGCGTTAGGAATTAAGTCTTTTCCAAAATCATCCCCAGGGTCTTCTTCGAACATTTTCTTAAGTACCTCTTTATTGAAAACATAAATTCCCATAGAGGCTAAAAAATGTTTCCCTTCTTGAGCACTTTGCTCCGAGACTTCACTCTGCCATTCCCCAAGAACGTCATTGGAAGGCTTCTCAATAAAAGATTCAATTTGACTTTCTGCCCCGGATTTTAAAATTCCAAAACCCGTCGCATCCTTTGCTGTAACAGGTATAGTAGCAATGGTAATATCCCCACCATTTTCAACATGGAAGTCAATCATTTCTCTAAAATCCATTTGATAGAGCTGATCACCGGAAAGAATCAGAACGTAGTCGTACTCGTACTTATCCACATGCTTCATACTTTGACGTACAGCGTCCGCAGTACCTTGGTACCATTTTTCACTGTCCACATTTTGTTCCGCAGCAAGGATATCGACAAATCCACGAGAAAAAATATCGAAATGGTAAGAATTTTTGATATGAGAATTTAGTGAAGCAGAATTAAACTGCGTTAGCACCATGATTCGGTTAAATCCGGAGTTTAGACAGTTGGAAATAGGAATATCAACCAATCGGTACTTTCCTGCAATGGGAACTGCAGGCTTACTTCTTGAATGGGTTAACGGAAAAAGACGGCTTCCTCGGCCTCCACCTAAGACGATAGAAATTACATTTGGCTTCATGTGATCTGGTTATTTATACTGAAGTTTTACTATATTAAAATCAAAGGCTTAAATTAACAACTCTTCTTTTATAGTTATGAATTATAATTCTTATATAAAGTTACATAATTATGTGCCGAGCGGTCCCAAGAGAAATCAAAATTCATATTAGCTGAAATCATTTGCTGCATTTGATTTTTTTCAGAATAGATTCTAAGGGCTCTATGAATGGCTCCCACCGCAGCATCTGCAGTAGGATACGCAAAATTAATTCCTGCTCCTCCTGTACTGTAATCCTCTACCGTATCTTTTAAACCGCCTGTATAGCGCACAATAGGAACCGTTCCATAGCGCATTGCATACATCTGATTAAGTCCACATGGCTCCACTCTAGAGGGCATCAATAGAAAATCACTACCGGCATAGATTAAATGAGAGAGCGCTTCTTTGTACCCCAAATCCAGTCCAAAATTGGAAAACTTCCAACTAAGTTCTGAGAGGGAATGTTCAATCTGTTTATTTCCTGAACCTAAAACCACAATATTGACAGCGCCGTAGGTTTGTTGAATCGTTTCTGATATGATTTCTGGCAATAAATCCGCTCCCTTCTCTCCTGCAAACCTTCCAATAAAACCAATCAAAGGCAGGTCGCATTTTAAATTAAACTGGCGGCAAATCTCTTCCTTATTTTTTCTTTTTCCTTCCAGGACATTTGCCTTATCGTAATGATGGAATAAATAGGAATCTGTGCTAGGATCCCAAACCTGCGTATCAATTCCATTGATAATACCGTAGGCTTTGTCACGCTCTTGTTTTACCAAGGTCTCCAACCCATGAAAACTTTCAAAAAGTTCATCTAAATACCCATTGGATACCGCATTAAAAGCATGGGAACATTTAATTAAAGTGGCCAGCGGATTTATCTTATGATTCCAATCTAGAAGACCCAGCTTGTACTCGTCTTGAATCCACGGAAAATACTTTATCATATCCCAGCTCATTTGTCCCTGGTACTCTCCGTTATGAATTGTTCCAATCGTCGTTACGCCTCTCAAATAAGAGAACTCCGGGCAATGCTCCACCATAAAAGGGACAAGTCCGGTATGGTAATCATGGCAATGGAGCACATCTACTGGAATTCTCATGGCGCTTAACCAATGAAGCACGCCGTGCTGAAAAGCCAGTACTTGCTGCGATTCATCGAAGTATCCGTAAGGTTGATCTCGATCCAATAGTCCAGGAATCCGAACCAAATAAAGCTCAAAACCAAGTACACTCAACCTTTCACGAAGCACTTGTACTTGATACATCGATGAATTCTGATGAATCCATCCGTCAAAAACAGTTTCAAAGTCATGGTCGTGAACAAAAGGACGGTTGTACCACGGCATTACCACTCTTGCGTGAATGCCATCCATTTTATTCTGGTATTTTGGAAGCGCCCCAACCACATCGGCAAGGCCGCCAACTTTAGCTACCGGAAAACATTCCATTGAAAGGTGATAAATATTCATATTGACTTTATTTCTCTTTATTTGAATTCTCTCTTACTTTACGCTCTGTTTTACTTTCAAAAACCTCCTCAAGTACGAGCCCTGAAAGTGGTGGCAACTGCAGCACAATGGAACTAGAACGAAACATCCACGGTTCGTCCTGCTCCTCTAGAATTTTAGCTTCTACTCCACTTCCACCGTACTGAACATCATCGGAATTAAGCAGCACTTTCCATTTCGTGGCATCATTCACTCCAACTTTATATTCGAGCACTCGTGGAGTAAGGTTTAATACCACCATCAGTTCAGGTACAGGACCATTAGATGAAGCTTTAGCCTTTCTTAAATAAACATAAATCGAATTGTCCGTATCGTTGGCTTCCACCCATTCAAACCCGTCTTGATAAAAGTCGAACTCATGAAGTGCTTTCTTATCTTTATAAAGACCATTTAAATCCTTCACAAGATTTTGTAGACCTTTATGGATAGGATACTTAAGTAAATCCCAATCTAAAGACTTGGTAAAATCCCATTCACTGGACTGTCCGAATTCTCCACCCATAAAGAGCAATTTCTTTCCCGGATGCGTAAACATGTAGGTGTACAAACTCCTTAAATTAGCAAACTTTTGCCACTCATCACCTGGCATTTTATAGATCAAAGGAGATTTTCCGTGCACGACCTCGTCATGGGAAAGCGGCATCATATAATTCTCATTGTACATATACATGGTAGAGAACGTTAGCTTATGATGATCGAATTTACGGGCAATAGGATCCAAAGAAAAATACTTCAATGTATCGTGCATCCATCCCATCATCCATTTCATACCAAAACCTACGCCCCCAAGATGTACAGGAGTGGTCAAAAGCTCAAAATCCGAGCTTTCTTCCGCAATGGTTACAATATCCGGAAACTCTTTATAACAGGCTTTATTGAATTCTTGTAAAAAACTTTTGGCTTCTAAGTTCACGTTACCCCCGTGCTCATTGGGTATCCACTGCCCCTCTTCCCTTGCGTAATCCAGATACAACATCGAGGTCACAGCATCGACTCTTAGGCCATCAGCGTGATAGCGTTCGAGCCAAAAAATCGCATTAGATATTAGAAAAGATTGCACTTCGGGACGACCGTAATTAAACAGATGGGAATTCCACTGCGGGTGAAACCCTTTCCTTGGATCTTCGTGTTCGTACAAAAAGGTACCATCAAAATAATGAATACCATTGGCGTCCCCTGGAAAATGAGAAGGGACCCAGTCCAGCAGAACACCGATTTCTGCAAGATGCAGCGCTTCAATTAGCTTCATTAAATCCTGAGGCGCTCCAAATCTAGAATTGGCAGCGAAAAATCCCGTGATCTGGTAGCCCCAACTCGGTTCGTAAGGGTGTTCCATAACGGGCATAAACTCAACATGGGTAAAACCCATTTCTTTCACGTAGGGAACTAGTTTTTGAGCGATCTCTTCGTAGGACAAAAAGCGCTCTTCACTGCGCATCCACGAACCTAGATGAAGTTCGTATACGCTCATTGGAGCCTCATGGTTAGAAAACTTATGGCGCTTTTTCATCCACTCCTGATCCTTCCAGTCGTACCATGTCGTTGAAACCAATGAAGCCGCTTGGATGTTTTGCTCCCAAGATAGAGCAAAAGGATCGCTTTTTTCTAAAAGCTCCCCTTTACGCGTTCTAATGGCATATTTATAAAGAGTCCCCCAGGATAACCCTGCGACAAATCCTTCCCATATACCTGACCCGTCCAAGCGAGGATAAAGTTTGTGGCTTTCTGAATGCCAGCCGTTAAAATTTCCAATGAGCGAGACCTGCTTTGCATTGGGCGCCCAAACGGAAAAATAAGTTCCCTTTTGTCCTTCATGCTCTAAAGAGTGAGAGCCAAACTTCTCATACAATCGAAAATGCTTGCCTTCGCGAAACAAATAAACATCGTTAGAGGTAAATAAAGAGTAAGGAAGCACCGGATTCATGGACATTTTTTAATAGAACTTACAAATACCTAAATTACGATTATTTCTGATTTCAACTTCAACTAATTATTAAAAAAATCAAAATTCAAATTAAGTTTTGTTCATAAGTTAAATAAAGCACTTTTGGATTGATAAATCGAACAAAAACCCAAGCTGAGCCGAAAAAAAAATACTATTTTTAAACAAAATTAACCAAGCATTTACACGTGAAATTTCAGCTGGAAAGCCTCAGTAACGACGAGCGAGACATTTATATTACCGGAAATTTTAACGCATGGAATCCGAAAGACCCTCGATTCATTCTCAATAGGGTCAATGAGTCTTTGTATGAAATTTCGATCTCCGATCGTATCTTAAAAGAATCCATTGAATACAAATTCACCAAAGGCGGTTGGGAAAATGTAGAATTGGATCGCTACGGAAATTTCACCTCGAACCGAAAACAAAAAAAATCCAAACAGCCCATAAAAGACGTGGTTGAGCAATGGCGACTCAATTGGGGACCTTTTAAAGAGAAATACTTTCCAAAAGTAGAGCTCATTTCAGAAAACTTCTACATTCCTCAACTGGATCGAACCCGAAAAGTCTGGATTCTTTTACCCTACGATTACCACACCTCTTCCAAGCTCTACCCCGTTCTTTACCTGCAAGATGCGCAAAACTTGTTTAATGAAGATTCGAAATACGGTAATTGGGAAATTGATAAAAAGCTAGCCCTACTCTCCGAATACGGAAGAGGCGATGTCATTGTTGTAGCAGTTGAACACGGAGTTCAGCAACGCATCAATGAGTTTATTTTCGATAATAATTCGGTGGCTAAGAACTCGGAAGGAAAAAAATACATTCGATTCATCGCAGATACTCTAAAGCATTATATAGATGCCAATTTTAGGACTTTAAAAGAAAGAGAACACACAGGAATCGGAGGTTCTTCTCTTGGCGCACTCGTTAGCCTATACAGCGGGTTTTTGTATCCCGAAGTCTTTTCTAAACTCCTTATATTCTCCCCTTCTTTGTGGGTAGAACCTGGTTATAACTTTCCACTTTTTTCATTCAAGGTACCCTTTAAAACCAAGGTCTACCTTTACGGTGGGGAGCTAGAAGGCTCTGACATGGTAAAGAGAATTCGAACCTTTGAAAAGAAAATGAAAAATTGGGAATCAAAAAACCTCTTTGATTTTGAATTCAAAACACAAATAAATCCTGAGGGAACGCACCACGAATTTTTTTGGTCTCAAGAGTTCCCCAAAGCCATTGAATGGCTTTATTACGATCAGAAAGAAAACCCAGTAGACAAAAGTCCTGAATTAAAAAGCACCTAACTCTATGAACGCCCCATTATTTAGCTTAGAAAACCGAGCCAACCAACACCTGCATTTTTTTTCACAACAAGATTGGAATCTTAAAAAATCAGAGTTCCCCTTTCTTCACGATGGCTTCTTCAAAGCCGAGCGAGATGAAGTAAAAAGCGTTTACCTCCAGGAACAATTGCATGTTTTTATTGGCCTAGGAGAAAAAACACCAACTTTGGCTCAGCTTCAGAAATCCGCTCTAATATTTAGCGCCAAACACTATAAATTATTAGAAACTAAAACGACGCGGCTTCACTCCTATTCATTAAATAAGCAGCAAATAGAGACAATGCTCCAAGGACTCTACAGCGGAACCTACCAATACCAAAAACCTCATAGCCATCCCTTTTGGCAAAAAGAGTTTTCTATTGAATTAAGCGACTTCTCCCTTGAGGAGCTCTCTTCTCTAGAGACAAAAATCAAAGCAATTTGTAAGGGAGAAGAAGTTTGCAAGGAATGGCTCAATAAACCGGCCAATCAAAAGACCCCGCCCCTGTTCTCAAAATTCATTCAAGAGCAAAGCGAGACCCATGGATGGAAACACAGATCTTTAAACAGTGAAGAATGCCTTCAAGAAGACCTCGGTGCTTTTATGGCGGTTGCAAAAGGCAGTCATTATCCTCCGAGTTTTACCATCGTTGAATACGGAGAAAAGAAAGAGGGACAAAAAAGCCTAGGTCTTATTGGAAAATCTATTGTATTTGATACGGGAGGTATTTCTTTAAAGCATCCCGACAACATGCATTACATGAAGTCCGATATGGGAGGAGGCTGCGCAGTTTTAGGCTTTTTAGTTGCTGCCTCTTTACTAAAACTCCCGCTCCATATCGTCGCCGTCTTTCCTATTACAGACAATGTGATTTCAAGCCGAGCCTACCTTCCAAGTGACGTAGTAAAAGCACATAACGGGCTTGAAATTGAAGTTCTCAACACCGATGCAGAGGGAAGACTCACTCTTGCCGATGGTTTAAGCTATTTAATTAAAAATTTCGACTGCGACACGGTGCTTGATTTAGCCACCTTAACGGGAAGTGCGGTTCGAATGTTTGGTGCTTCTTGCGCTCCTCACTTTTCTAGTGACCTGACCCTTTCAAGACAATTGGAAGAGGCTGGAGAGATCACCGGTCAAAGACTTTGGCCCATGCCTCTTTGGGAAGAATGGAAAGAGCCAATCCAAAGCGATGTGGCGGATTTAAAGAACATTTCTCTCAGCCCGATTGGAGATTGTATTATTGCAGCAAAATTCCTGCAGCAATTCACTCATAAGCATCTTCGATGGGCACACCTGGACATTGCAGGTGTCGCTTTTGGCTCGGTTCCCTACGCAAAAGAAAAAGCGGCAACGAGTTACGGAGTTCAGCTTCTTTTAAAATTCACAGAAAATTTACTTTAATCCCCACTCATTGTAAGAATATTTTGGTAAAATTGTATTAATTTTCTACTTTTAATCAATACAAAAGATTCATTAAAAATCAGACAAATAAAAAGTACATTTAGTACTTCAACCCTAAACAAATCAACAAATCATTGCCATGGAAGCAAAAACAATCGTCTGTATCTCCTGTTACTATAAAGGCTATGATTTTATGGACGAACTTTCTAGCCTTGGGTACCGAGTTTTACTCATTACTTCGGCAGGATTAAAAGATAAAAATTGGCCAAAGCACGCCCTAGATGAAATCTTCTATATGGAAGAGATCACTCCTTCCCATTGGAACCTCACGCATTTAATTGAAGGGTTTGCCTATTTACTTAGAAATCGAAAAGTGGATGCTGTAGTTGCTTTAGATGATTACGATGTTGAAAAAGCTGCCCTCATTAGAGAGACCTTTAGAATTCCAGGAATGGGCACCAGTACGCACCATTATTTTCGTGACAAATTAGCCATGCGACAAAAGGCTTCTAGTATTGGATTAGAAGTCCCCGAGTTTTCTTCTGTGTTCAACAACAAAGAAGTAGAAGACTATCTAGAAAAAGTAGAAGGACCTTGGGTGCTCAAACCAAGGTCGCAAGCTTCTGCCTCTGGAATTAAAAAAATACATTCTAAAGAGCAAGCTTTTGAAGAACTGGAAAAATTAGATAAGGAGCGTCACCTCTACCTATTAGAAAGCTACCGCAAGGGAACCGTGTACCATGTTGATAGCCTAACCTACCAAGGCGAGGTCGTATTTACTTGCGTTTCACAGTACCTTAATCCTCCTTTAGACGTATCGCAAGGAGGCGTGTTTCAAAGTATTACTTTAGGACGATACAGTGATGCGTTTAAGGCGCTTGAAAAAGAAAACAAAAAAGTAATCGAACGATTCGGACTTCAAAATGGAGCCGCCCATACGGAATTCATCTACGGAGAAGAAGATTTGAAATGGTACTTTCTAGAAACCTCTTCACGCGTTGGAGGTGCTCACATAGCAGATCTTGTAGAAACCAGTACAGGAGTGAATTTATGGAGAGAGTGGGCCAAAATCGAGCACAGTGTACTTTCAAAGCTACCTTATCCTATTAAAAACCCAACGGGCTTTTCCGCGGGTCTAATTATAGCCCTTTCGAAGGAAAAGCATCCCGACACCTCGGAAATTCAATGCGAAGAAATAGTAAAAACGCTGCCTTTGGATTATCACGTAGGACTAGTTATAAAGACGCCAGAGAAGGAGCAAACCCTTTCTCTGTTGGAGCAAATTGCAGAGTGGATTACTAAGAATCACCTTAGTGTAGTTCCCCCAAAAACAATGTAATTTATTTAAACCAAAAAAAAACTAATTATGCCAAGGATAGAGCACAGTGATTTTTACTCCCATGAGCTAGGAATAAGTTTGCCTGTAGAAATTACTGGGCATTACGGCTATCCTGTTCTCATGTTTCCGACCTCTCAAGGATCCTACACGCAAAATCATGATTTCGGATTAAACAAATCAATCCAGTGGTTTGTAGATCAGGGTAAAATTAAACTCTATAACATTCAAACCATTGATAAATTAAGCTTCTACAACAAGAACATCTCCCCCATGGAGAGGATTCATAATTATGAACTCTTTGTACGTTTTCTAGTTCGGGAGTACATTCCCTATTTGCAAAAATTGCACAAAACCCACCGAATCGCTGTGGCAGGAGCAAGCTTTGGGGCTTACCACAGCGCAAATCTCGCCTTTCGCTTTCCGGATTTGGTTTCGCACTTATTCTGTCTTTCCGGCAACTTTACAATTAGGAGCTTTATGGACCACTATTCCAGCGATCTAGTGTATTATAACTCACCCGAAGAATTTGTGTCCAAAGACGAGGCTTGGAAATACAAGCACATGCATATTGTTCTAAGTACGTCGGACCAAGACATCTGCCTTGAGCCCACCAAAAACATGTCCGACATCCTACACTCCAAAGGAATCGACCATTGGTACGATGAGCGAAGAGAGCAACCGCACGACTGGCCCCTGTGGCGAATGGTTTTTCCAGTTTTTATAGGACGTTTTTTCTCTTAAGTAACACACATAGTAACAACTAAATACACAAGCATAATGAAAAAAATAGGTATTCTCTTTGGAATGGAAGACACTTTTCCATGGGCATTTATAGAGAAAGTTAACGAATTAGGTAAGGGCGATTATGAGGCCGTTCCTGTTGAAATCGACAAATTGGAACAGGGCGCAGATTACGGCTATGCCGTAATTATTGACCGCATCTCTCAAGACGTACCTTTTTATCGTGCATACTTAAAGAATGCAGCAGCTATGGGAACTTACGTTATAAACAATCCGTTTTGGTGGAGCGCGGATGAAAAGTTTTTCAACAATGTCCTAATGACTAAACTTGGAGTTCCGGTTCCTAAAACTGTACTTCTCCCTTCTCATGAAAGACCAGAAAACACCACAGAAGCTTCCTTTAGAAATATGAAATTCCCGTTGGACTGGGACTACATTTTCAATTACGTAGGTTTCCCTTGTTACATGAAACCCCACGATGGTGGAGGATGGAGAAACGTCTACCGCTGTGAGAACAAGGAAGACCTCTTTCATAAACATTCGGAAACGGAGCATTTGGTGATGATGGTGCAAGAAGAAATTGTATTTGACGATTATTACCGCGTTTACTGCCTAGGCCAAAAGCATGTGCATATAATGCCATATGAACCTAGAAACCCACACCATTTGCGCTATGCTGCAGAGCCCAAAACCTCCGGCGCAGAGCATAAAGCGCTTATGAAAAAAATCGAAGAACTCACCCTAACCATCAATAAGGCTTTAGGGTACGATTTCAATACAGTCGAATTTGCTATTCGTGACGGGATTCCGTACGCCATTGATTTTTGCAATCCGGCGCCCGATGCGGATAGGAACTCCGTTGGAGAAGAAAACTTTCAATGGATTATCGAGCATGCAGCCCTACTTGCAATCGAAAAAGCAAAAAAATACAAGCCTGGAAAATCCTCTATAGAATGGGGGTCTTTTGTAAGGCAGGGATCCTAAAGAGGGTAAAGAAACGTAATGAACTAAATTTCGTGAGTTATGCATCATTTTACTATTGGAATAGAAGAAGAGTATCAGATCATAGATAAAGAAACTAAGGATCTAATTTCGCACGTATCGAAAATCATTGAAGGAGGAAAAGCAACGCTGGAAGAACATCTTAAACACGAAATGCACGAAAGCGTGGTAGAGATGGAAACCGGGATTTGTCAAAACATTCAACAGGCAAAACTGGAACTTTACGACCTTAGACGAAAACTCATTAAAATTGCTTACGATCAGGATCTAAGAATTTCAGGAGGAGGAACACACCCATTTGCACAGTGGAGATCCAGCAAAATAACAAGCGATCACCGATACGATAAAATCGTGGAAGACATGGGGGATGTCGCAAGAGGTAACCTTATTTTCGGTCTTCATGTTCATATCGGGATTCCTAGTCGCCAGCAAGGGCTAAAAATTCAGAATGTACTTAGGTATTTCCTTCCCCATATTTATGCACTCTCAACGGCTTCTCCCTTTTGGATTGGCCGCAATACGGGATTCAAATCCTACCGCCAGCAAGTGTTTGCGAAATTTCCTAGAACAGGCATCCCTAGCTATTTTAATTCGCTTTCTGAATTCGATGAATACATTGAACTAATGATTAAAACCGGGACGATTGACAATGCAAAAAAAATCTGGTGGGATCTAAGAGTCCATCCCTTCTACCCCACGATCGAATTTCGAATTTGTGATATGCCTCTAAGAATCGATGAAACCGTTTGTTTGGCTGCAATCATGCAAGCGCTAACGGCAAAAATCCATAAACTGCATGAGCAAAACATCACCTTCAGAGCGTACCGACGTCTTATGATTACAGAAAACAAGTGGAGAGCCGCTAAACGAGGCATTGAGGCCGAGCTGATCGATTTTGGTAAAGAAGCATCGGTTCCTTACAGGGTCCTGCTGGAAGAACTAATGGAATTCATTGACGACGTAGTCGATGAGCTGGGTTCAAGAGAAGAAATCAATTACGTTTGGGAGATTTTGGAAAGAGGTACAGGAGCCGATCGAATGTTAAGAAAGTATCATGAAACCGGCAATCTAAAAAGTGTCGTTGACTACATGATCGAAGAGACGGAATACGGACTCTAACGAAGGAGAAATAAGAACGGAAAGAGAAATTGTAACTTTGAATTCTAAACTTTAGTTAATGAAAACCATTAAACTCGCACTACTCGACTTGAACAACAATGTACCCAACCAAGGGATGCGCAACATCAGTGAGATTGCTCACCGCTTTAAAGAAGAGAGTACAGAGAAGGTTGAAATTGAGCTCTTTGATGTTAGAGCAAAGGATGAGGTTCCAAATCTTGAGGATTTTGATCTTTTCATCTCCTCCGGTGGTCCCGGTACCCCACATAAAGAAGGACACTCTTGGGAAGAAAAATACTGCAATTTTCTAGATCGGATATGGGAGCACAATTTGAATTCAAAAGATAAAAAATACTTATTTCTCATTTGCCATTCCTTCCAAGTGGCCAGTATTCATTGGAAGCTTGGAAATATTTGTAAAAGAAAATCCTATTCCTTTGGAATTATGCCGATTCATAAGACCAAAGAAGCTTTTAAAGAACCTCTTTTTGAAAACCTCCCGGACCCCTTTTACGCAGTAGACTCGCGAAGTTATCAGTTTATTGAGCCCAACGATGAGGAACTTGAAAAAAGAGGTATTGAAATTTTGGCACTAGAGAAAATGCGACCGCACATCCAACTAGAAAGGGCGGTAATGGCGCTTCGATTTTCCGATGAAATCTTTGGGACCCAATTCCATCCCGAGGCAGATCCACTGGGCATGCTAAAAAATTTAGAAGACGACGAAAACAGCGCTTCCATGATCGAAAATTTTGGAATTGAAAAATACCAAGAAACCCTCGACCGTATTGACGATCCAGACAAGATCATTTTAACTCAAAAGGAAATCTTGCCTCGTTTTTTACAGTTCTCGACTGAGAAAATAGTTGCACAAGAAAATTATCAAACCCTAACTTAAATAAGTTCAGAGCTCATGATTAACACCTTACGAAATAAATTTAATAGTGAATTTTCCAAGGATCATTATCAGAGAATACTTGAACTACTAGAAAAAGGGGCCGGTGAGGCGCCTGAATTTCGCATCAGTGAATCCCCAATTTTCCTTTCTAATGAGCTCAAAAAGAAACTTCTCGAGGTATCGGAAAGTATTATTGATCAACTTGCTTCTATTTCGAGAGAAGAATTGGCCCTTGCGATTCCCCCACACCTAAAAGTGCCTGGAAAAACGAATCATCCTCATTTTATTGCAATTGACTTCGGATTATGCCACAATGCTCAACAGGAAGTAGAACCTCAACTCATCGAACTGCAAGGATTTGCCTCATTGTTCAGTTTTCAGCATTTTTTTTCTCAAACCTTGCGATCGGAATATCCGTGGCTTAAGGAACTTTCAGGAATTTCTGAGGTTAAGGATCCTATAGGACTGCTAAAAAAAGTAATCCTATCCCACCATGCCGCGGAAAATGTAGTGCTTTTAGAACTTCACCCAGAAAAACAAAAAACAAGAATCGATTTTCACTTAACAGAAGATTATCTCGGGATTGAGACCGTATGTGTTACGAAAGTTGAAAAAGAAGGGCGTATGCTCTATTATTGGAAAAACGGCGTAAAAACTCCGATTCACCGTATTTACAACCGGGTTATTTTTGATGAACTAGACAGAGAAAACGCTTTGAATTTGAACTTTAGTTTCCAAGAGGATCTTAATGTAGAATGGGTAGCGCACCCCAATTGGTTTTTTATGATATCCAAGTATTTGCTTCCTTCCTTAGAACACAAATACATACCTAAAACCTATTTCGCCCATGAGTTTCCAGCAAAGGAAAACATAAAAGACTACGTCTTAAAACCTCTTTTTTCTTTTGCAGGATCGGGGGTTAATCTTCATCCTACAGAGATGGACCTAAAAACATTAAAAAAACCCTCACAATTTATCGTTCAAAAGAAAGTCTCCTATGCCCCTTTATTTACTGATATAAATGGAGAAAAGGCCAAAGCTGAAATTCGATTGCTTTATCTTTGGGAGGACTCTGCTCCCCGCCCTGAACTTACAGATTGTATTGTACGAATGACCAAAAGTGAAATGGCGAATGTGGATTTCAATCGAAACGCCAACATTTGGACGGGAAGTTCAGTGGCCTTCTTTACAAAAGAAGGAAACTAGCATCCCTATCGCTCTTTTATTCTGATAATTTGTTGTTAATTTGCTAAGGTGAATTATAAAGCAGAAATCCAAAGATTCATCACCTCACAATACCTCTACACCGGGGTGCGTATGGCCTTTGCCATTCTTCTGCCCTGCGTGCTTTTAGCGCACTACGGATTATTAAAAGATTTCTTCCTTTTTCCTTTAGCGACCAGCTTTGTTGGATTTGCTGACCAAGTGGGTCCTTTTGTGCGAAGACGAAACTCTTTAATCCTCTCCATCATTCTATTTTGTTTTGCTGCGGGTGTGGCCACCATACTCAAAGATTACTTCGTTCTCATCTTAGTTGAAATTCTAGTTTTTGGCTTTCTCTTTACGTTGATTGGGATCTACGGAAACCGATTGGCAGCCGTAGGGAGTATCACCTTGGTTATTCTTTCCATATTTATCGATGGACACCTCTCGGGCGAGAATCTAGGAAAAAGTTTACTCATTTTTGCAGCGGGTTCCATTTGGTATTTAATTGTCTTTCTAATTTTAAGCAGACTGCAACCCTACAAGCTTGCCAGTCAAATGATTGGAGAAAATTACTTAGAACTAGGAGAATACTTAAAACTACGTGCGAAGTTTTACGCTAAAGAGCCTGATTTCCCTGGACTCTACGATCAAATCATCTCCAAACAGATTGAGATCAAAAACCTGCAAGAAGAAACCAGAGAACTGGTTTTCAAAACCAGAACGTTGGTGAGTGAATCGACCACCACAAGTCGGGTTTTAATGGTACTGTTTTTAAATTCAATTGATCTCTACGAAAAGCTTTTTACCACCGATCAAGATTACCAAAAAATTCACGATCAATTTCAAAGAGATGGAATTTTAGATGAAGTTCATCAATACCTGCTGCACCTCTCTAGTGAAATCACTAAAATCGGCATCTCCTTGCAAGGAGGAATGAAACCTACTTTGCCTCGGGATTTTGATAGAAAACACGAAGAGCTCTATGAAAAATATTTCCGCTTAAGAAATCAGCAAATGAATGCCGGGAATTTGGAAGAGTTTATGTCACTAAGGTTGATTTTCCGTCGCCTTACGGAATTGACAGAAGACGTAAGAATCATTTACAAGGTCCTTTCGCAAAATGAAAAAATGGCCAAAAGTTTATCTTCGGGTCTTGATGTTGAAAAATTTATTCCTAAAGAAGCTCCATTAAAATTAAATATTTTAAGAAACAATCTGTCTTTAAAGTCTGGGCATTTCCGACACGCGCTGCGCGTCACCGTAGCCCTACTTATTGGGTATTTGATCTCAAGAATGTCCTTTCTTGGGATTGGCCATTCCTATTGGATCTTAATTACCATTCTGGCCATCATGCGACCTGCCTATAGTGCGACAAAAAATCGAAATAAACTAAGGCTCAACGGTACCCTGATAGGAGCAGTAGTTTCTTATTTGTTACTTTATACTACTCAAGATCCAACAGTGCTTCTTACAGTGATGTTCACAAGTATGATCCTTTGCTTTTCACTCTTGAAAGGCCAGTACGCTTGGGCCGTCTTTTTCATGACTATTTACGTTTGCATCGCCTTTAATTTTCTGGATCCAGGCACTATCAATGAGGTTTTTAAAGACCGTATCCTCGATACTTTCATTGCAGGAATTATTGTTTTTGGGGTATCGTATTTTGTATTTCCTGTATGGGAACATACTCAAAACCTCAACTTGATGCAAAAGCTCAGTATTTCGAACCAGAAATATTTCTCTATGGTCCTAAGAATGCTCAAGGGCGAAAAAGTGACTGAAGTTGAATACAAACTGAGCAGAAAGGACGCTCTAATTGACCTCGCTAATTTATCCGACAATTTTCAAAGAATGCTCTCCGATCCTAAAAAAGAGCAAAGAAGACTGCAGTATGTTCATCAGTTTGTAACAACCTCACATTTAATAACGGCTTACACCGCCTCTTTAGCTCAATTTGCCAAGCAAAATATTGAAATTAGCTCCATTAATTTAGATTATTGGGAACAATTAATATACGAGCAACTCAACCTCTCGGTTGAATTATTGTTCTCCGAGGGAAATTCCTTTCCAAAACAAGAAATAATAAGTATTCATCCCCACGATCGAATTGAAGAATTACTCGAAGAAAGGAAAAAAGAAATTGCTGAAAACGAATTCTTCAACTGGAAAGACCCTTCAGGCATTACGGACCTTGCTCAACTCAACACCGTTCGAGACACGCTTGAACTAGTATTCGACGTTGCCCAGGAACAGAGTAAAGCCCTAGAAGCTTATAAGAAAATTACTTAAAAAACACTGTTTTTTGGAATTGGAAAATGAATCTTGTGATACTCCTCAATCACAGCAAAATAATACTCTTCAATTTTAAAAACCTTAGCTTGGTACTTGTCTTGGTACTTCTCATCGAACACGCAGCACTCAACGGCATCTAAACGATCTAAGGAAAAAGGCTCCACTTTGTAATGCTTTTTTAAGGACCAGTATTTTGAAGGGTGTAGTTTATAGAGTGCTTCTTTAATGGTCCAAAGTACCGTAAGATATTCTACTTCATTCTCTCCCTCAATCCAGGACAACTCCGACTCATGGACGAATTTACTCTTAATGCGAAGGATTTTGGGCATTATTTTCTCAATATCAATCCCCACTCTTTTTTCAGAGATCGCAAGAGCAGCAAAGGGAAAAGAATGGGTAATGGAAATAAAGTAATCTTTGGGACTTAAATAAGGTTGACCAATGGTTTTATAAAGTATCTTATGATTTGGATGCGTACTTTTAAGCATCTGGCGGATCATTAAGTACTCCTTAAGCTTGCTGGGATGGTAAGCCAAAACCTTCTCTCTGTTTTCAGGTTCAATTAAAAACTCCAAATCGAAATCATCTTCTTCACCGTATTTCCAAAAGAGGATCTGGGCGGAAGAAGTTGTAAAATCCTTAAAAAATGGCATATTTTGTAACGAGAGATTAAGTTCGTAAATTTGCAAAAATATTTTGACTTATATGGATACAACCACTTCATATGTACCCTACAAAGTGAAAGACCTTTCACTTGCAGAATGGGGACGCAAAGAAATTCAACTAGCAGAAGCTGAAATGCCAGGACTTATGGCGATCCGTGAAGAATACGGACCGTCTCAACCTTTAAAAGGGGCGCGTATTGCAGGGTGTCTGCACATGACCATTCAAACCGCTGTTTTAATCGAGACCCTTGTAGCTCTAGGAGCTGAAGTTACTTGGTCTTCTTGTAATATCTTTTCAACACAAGACCAAGCTGCTGCCGCTATCGCTGCTGCAGGAATTCCAGTTTACGCTTGGAAAGGAATGACGGAAGAGGAGTTCGATTGGTGTATTGAACAAACACTTTTCTTTGGTGAGGAAAGAAAGCCTCTTAACTTAATTCTTGATGACGGAGGAGATTTAACCAATATGGTATTTGATCGTTACCCTGAACTTGCTAAAGGAGTTAAAGGTTTATCAGAAGAAACCACTACAGGAGTTCACAGACTTTACGAGAGAATGAAAAACGGAACTCTAGTAATGCCGGCTATTAATGTTAACGACTCGGTTACTAAATCGAAATTCGATAACAAATACGGATGTCGTGAATCTGCAGTAGATGCGATTCGTAGAGCCACTGATATTATGCTTGCAGGAAAAAGAGTGGTAGTATGCGGTTATGGAGACGTAGGAAAAGGAACAGCAGCTTCTTTCCGTGGAACCGGAGCTATTGTAACTGTAACTGAAATTGACCCTATCTGTGCCCTTCAAGCGGCTATGGAAGGATACGAGGTTAAAAAACTAGAATCCGTTGTAGAAAACGCTGATATCGTGATTACTACTACAGGAAACTTCAACATCGTTCGTGAAGAGCACTTCAGAAAAATGAAAGACAAAACCATCGTATGTAACATTGGGCATTTTGATAATGAAATCGATATGGCCTGGTTAAACGAAAGCTATGGTGATACAAAATCCACCGTGAAGCCTCAGGTAGACATTTACACTATTGATGGGAAAGAAATCATCATCCTTGCAGAAGGAAGATTAGTAAACTTAGGATGTGCTACGGGACACCCTAGCTTTGTAATGAGTAACTCTTTCTCCAACCAAACTTTAGCTCAAATCGAACTTTGGAACCACAGTGAAAAATACGGAAACGAAGTATACACCCTACCTAAACATCTAGATGAAAAGGTAGCAGCACTTCACCTTAATAAATTAGGTGTTGAATTAGAAACACTTTCTAAAGAACAAGCTGAGTACATAGGTGTAGAAGTAGACGGGCCATTCAAACCAGAATACTACCGTTACTAAATATCCTTCTATACGAAGATACAAGCCGCTTTGATTTACTCAAGGCGGCTTTTTTCATTTTTTAAAGCGCTTGCTCACTTACAAATGTTTTTTTTTGCTTTAAGACCTTTTAAAGCAATCAAGAATTTTCAATTACTATTTCTTAGTATTTTTGATATTTACTTACTAAAAAATAGTCGTTTCAGTCTGCTTTTTGTACTTTTAATAAATGAAACTCTTTTACTGCTTGTTCCTAGTTCTTTATTTGCCCCTCTTTGGACAAACAGGCTTCTACTTGGATAAAGTACACAAGGCAGTAATCCCCTTTGAAAGAATAAACAATCTCATTTTTATTCCAATTACGGTCAATGGAGTTGAACTGACCTTTCTTTTGGACTCAGGAGTAAACGAAACCTTGCTCTTCAGTTTAGACAATAAAGAGGTGGATTTTGAAAACGTCGAGAAAATGCGGTTTTCTGGTCTTGGTGATCAAACCCACATCGAAGGACTTTCTGCAATAAACAATCAAGTACAAATTGGAAAAAACGTAAGAGACGACGCCCATAAAATCTATTTAATTTTAGATGAGGATTTTAATTTTTCTTCTCATGTCGGTATTCCAGTCAATGGAATCATTGGCTATTCTTTCTTTAAGAACTTCCTTGTAGAAATCAACTACCTCAAGAACAAAATCACTCTGTACAACCCTAGTTTTCCACCAAAAAAAATAAGCAAGTTCGAAAAAATCCCGATCAGTTTAGAGCTCAACAAACCCTACATTATAGCAGATGTGGAGCAAACCAATAGTGTTAAACCCTCTAAAATGCTCCTAGATCTTGGAAACGGAGATGCCCTTTGGCTCTTTCCCAGTTTGATTCCTGGATTTCAGTACAATCGTCCCAATATTGAGGATTTTTTAGGAAGAGGTTTTAATGGTGATATTTTTGGAAAACGCAGTAGAATCCATAGTTTAACTATAGGATCCCACCAATTAATGTACCCGCTAACTGCTATGCCCGATGAATATTCCATTCAAAATCTAAAAATAGTTGAAGGAAGAAAAGGAAGCATTGGTAGTGAAACTTTACGACGCTTTCACCTCATCTATGATTACCCCTCTAAAAATCTTTATCTTAAAAAGAACCGCTTTTTTTATGATCCGTTTCACTTCAATATGTCGGGCCTTGATATCAAACACGACGGCATGTTCTGGGAAAAGGATTTAGTGAGGATTGAAAGCCCAAAAACGACTTCTTCTGGAAACGATGTAGTCTATACCGAACGATCCAATTTCCAATACCGTTTTGTCCTCAAATCAGAATTTTCAGTAGCAGGGGTGCGTGTGGATTCTCCTGCCTACCTCGCAGGTTTAAGGACCAAGGACAAAATCACCAAAATCAATGGCAAAAAAGCGAGTCAATTTACTTTGAACAAAATATTTGAACTTCTAAAATCTGGGGAAGGAAAGCTTATTACCTTTGAGATCTTACGTTTAGGCGAGAAGAAAAGCTATACCTTTGAATTACTAGACCCGATCCCTTACAAAGAACAATGAAACAAAAACAAAGCACTTTAGATAGAATTCGAACGCGACCGCGTTTTAAAATGATCGCAATTCTTTCTGCTGAAGATTACACCTCACGGATCAAATCTTATCTTGATGAACATCGCGACCAATTTACGGGCACCATCAATCGCGAAGGTGCAACGATTAGCGTGAAAAATGATTCGGATGCTTACTACAAGCCTTATTTAACGCTTCGAGCTAGTGAGGAAGAGGGGCAAACGGTAATTCGGGGAATTTTTGGTCCCTCGCCTTCTGTCTGGACCTTTTTTATGTTTCAGTACTTTATACTCTCCATTTTACTCATGGTTTTCCTCACACTGTACTTTGTCGGTTTTCAAATTAAATCCGATGAGTACCACTGGGGGCTTGCTGCAAGTTTCGTGGTTCTTCTACTTTTTTTGGTGCTTTACCTCGCGGCACGATACGGTCAAAAAAAAGGAAAAGATGAAATGGAGCAACTAAGAATCTTTGCTATTGAATCCACTTTAGCCTGCGAAAAAAGCTAAGGAATTACTCCTGCCCACTTCTTACTGCATTGGAGTTCTTCTGCTCTTTTAGAATTTCTTCTAATAAAGGAGAAAGTTCACTGGTTAATTCCTCTTCTGAAATTTCGTTTGCTTTGGGATCTTTAAGTAATTCAAGCCAAGGCTTTGATTCAAAATCACTCTCACCATAAACCAGAACCGGAGTACCTTTTGCCTTTACCTCTCTTCCTTGATTGGTAAGCACCCACATATCTGCCCATTCGTACAACCATTTTGCGTCCGCTTCTAACAACCTTAAACAGGAGTGAGAAGCATGAAATCCGGGCAAATCGTATTGGTGCCATCCAATTCCCAGTGTGTTATGAATATTGAAATTATAAGGAAGCTTCCAATCTGAATCTACCGTACTAATTGCCAGTTTCTTTTTCCAATTGGTAAAGTGAAGTCCTTTTTTGGTCGGAGAATCTTTCTTTCCAAGACTCGAAGGACCCCATTTCACTAATTTCCCATTTTCAAACACTCCAAAAGCATGATAGGAATAAGAGAAAACGACTAACTTCTCCACCTCCTTTAAAAGATCCACTTGTAATGGGAACGGAGTATACTTTAGAAAATCCTCTTCAAATGATTCAGGAATGATAAGGGTTTGGGCGCGCCAACGGTTCTTCTGATCTAGCCGATTTAAAGCAAGAATAAGGTATCGCTCTTCTTTACTATAGGTACTCAAAAATGCAGCCATTGCTGAATCCTTCCCCTTTTTGTTTTCAGGGAATTCAAGCGCTTGGTAACGCATCAGCTCTTTCTTTGGCTTGCTCACTTTTTCCTCACGTTTTGTTTCAACTGGAGTAGTTTGCTCTAAAGGAGAGGGATCTTTTTTGTCTTTACAGGAATTTAGTAAAATTCCAAACGTAAATGACGAGAGAACAAAATATAAAATAGGTTTTTTCAAGTTCATGTTTTTAATCTCACAAGAACACTCAATTTTAGTACCAAATCCCCTAAAAATCGAGGATAAGACAAAAAAAATCCTTTGCTTAAAAAACAAAGGAATTGGTTAGTTATTTTTACAGGATTATTCCCATTCTATCGTTGCCGGAGGTTTGCTGGAAATATCATAGGCAACGCGGTTGATTCCTTGGACTTCATTGATGATACGGTTAGAAACCTTTTCCAAGAAATCCCATGGAAGTTTACTAAATGTAGCGGTCATAAAATCGATGGTATTTGCCGAGCGAACCACACAGGTGTACTCATAGGTTCTCTCATCCCCCATCACTCCTACCGATTTAACAGGAAGTAAGACAACAAAAGCCTGGGATACCTTTTCATAAAGTCCCTCCTTATACAACTCTTCAATAAAAATAGCATCAGCTTTTTGAAGTATGTTCACTTTTTCCTGATCTACTTCTCCAAGAATACGGATCCCAAGTCCAGGACCCGGGAAAGGATGGCGGTAAACCAGTTCATGTGGAATTCCAAGCTCTTCCCCTACTTTACGTACTTCATCTTTAAATAGCTCTCTTAAGGGCTCTAAAAGCTGTAGATTCATCTCCTCTGGAAGTCCTCCCACATTGTGGTGCGACTTGATCACTGCCGATGGCCCTTTGACACTTTGGCTCTCGATTACATCGGGATAAATTGTTCCTTGGGCTAAAAATTTTGCTCCTTCAAATTTATGAGACTCTTCATCAAAGACAGCAACAAATTCATTTCCTATAATTTTTCTCTTGGTCTCAGGATCAGAAACTCCCTTTAGTTTGGAGAGAAAGCGCTCTGAAGCATCAACTAAGTCAATATTCATGTCGAAATGCGCTCCATAATTCTCCATTACTTTCTGTCCTTCATCTTTACGAAGAAGTCCAGTGTCAACAAAAATACATTGTAGCTGATCTCCAATAGCCTTATGAATAAGCACCGCAGCAACAGAAGAATCAACTCCTCCAGAGAGACCTAATATAACTTTGTCCTTTCCTACTTTTTCGCGAATTTCTTGAACGGTTCTTTCGATATAACCAGAGAGCTTCCAATTTTTTTGTGCTTTACAAATGTTCATCACAAAATTCTCTAGCATTCTTCCACCTTCTTCCGTATGGGTTACTTCAGGATGGAACTGAATAGCAAAGATATTTTTGCGTTCGTTTGCCATAGCGGCAATCACTCCACTCCTAGCAGAGATTTCAAAACCTTGAGGAACCTGTTCTACTTCATCAAAATGACTCATCCAAACCGTGGAGCGACGTGAAATTCCAGTGAAAAGTGGATTGCTGCGAATAATTTCAAGCTCACTTTTCCCGTATTCCCCTTTCTCTCCTTTAGTTACTTTACCCCCTAATAGATGAGCGGTTAACTGCATTCCATAGCAAATGCCCAGTACGGGAATTCCCATTTCAAACAATTGAGGATCGATTAAATGAGCGTCATTAGAATTGACAGAACTAGGACCTCCAGAAAGGATCAAACCGATCGGTTTTTTCTCCATGATGGTTTCTAGCGGGGTGTTACAAGGTAAGATTTCACAGTACACCTGCATTTCTCGGATTCTTCTTCCGATGAGTTGATTGTACTGACTTCCAAAATCTAGAACAATGATACCGTTTGTCATAGGTAAGTAATTATATTTTAGAAAAAAGGATACCGTAGAAAGTACGGTACCTATAAATAAAAAAGGCGTGAAGGTTCACGCCTTAAGTTTTTAAAATTTAGCGATATCCTCGCGATAAAATCCGTAATCAAAGTTCACAGGAAGTGCATCAGCGTACACTTTTTCTCTAGCTTCTTGGTAGGTATCCCCTAAAGCAACTAGATTTAGTACACGGCCTCCCGTCGTAAAGACTTTTCCTCCTCTTCTAGAAGCTCCTGCAAATAGCACCTGAGAATGCTGCACTTTATCTAGTCCATGAATTTCAAATCCCGTTTCAATGGTTCTTGGATAACCTCCAGAACACATAACTAAACAGACAGCCTTCTTATCAGAAAATTTAAGTTCTACTTCTTTTCCTTCCAGACAGTCCTCAATCACCTCAAGTAACGAATTTTCCATTAAAGGAAGAATCACCTGTGTTTCAGGATCTCCCATACGCATATTGTATTCTAGAAGGTAGCATCCTTTTTTAGTTACCATTAGGCCAAAAAATATAAATCCTTTGAACTCTAGTAATTCTGCTTTTAGTCCCTGTAAAGTAGGCTGAAGAATGTGCGCCCCAAAGTCAGCTTCGTGTTCCTTAGTAAACTGAGGACTTGGAGCAACACTACCCATTCCTCCGGTATTGGCACCACGATCTAGGTCTCCTACTTTCTTGTAATCTTTTACAGGTATACAAGGGAAAATATTCTCTCCATTTGAGAATCCAATAATAGAAGCTTCAAAACCTTCTAAATATTCCTCAATAACGAGTTGAATCCCTGCATCACCGTAAATGCGTCGAATCATAAAATCATGAATCGTAGCTTCTGCTTCTTCTTTTGTGCTGCAGATTACTACCCCTTTTCCTCCTGCAAGACCGCTTGCTTTTATAACTAAAGGATACTCGTGCTTATCGATATAGGCTTTTGCACTTTCATAGGAATCGACCACTTGTGCTTTCGCTGTCTTAATCCCGTAGGTTTGCATGAATTTTTTAGAGAATGCCTTACTTCCTTCCAGATGTGCAGCTCTTTGCTTAGCTCCGAAAACTTTAAGTCCGTGGGCTTTAAATTCATCAACGATCCCTTCTACTAAAGGCGCTTCTGGTCCTACAATGGTTAAGTCAATTTGCTCTTTAATCGCAAAGTTTCTTAATTCTACAATATCGGTAGTTGGAATATTATTTCCCAACTCGTCTGTTGTCGCATTGCCTTTGGCAAAAAACATCTTAGTAACTCGGGAGTCTTCCTTTATTTTTTGAGCAAGAGCCGATTCACGACCTCCTTCTCCGACGATTAATATTCTCATACTTTTATTTGAAATATTCTTAGTTGTTACACAAATTTAGGGATTTTTACACTTTTTCGCCCCTATATTAATGAAGAAAATGACGCATACCTGTGAAGACCATCGGAATTCCGTGCTCATTGGCCACTTCTATGCTTTCTTCATCACGCATGCTTCCTCCCGGTTGAATTAAAGCTTTAATTCCTTCTTTGGCGCAGAAATCAACTACATCTCTAAAAGGAAAGAAAGCATCGGAAGCTAGAACAAGGTCTCCTTCAAATTTTTCTTTCGCTCTAGAAACCGCTTGCTCGGTCGCCCAAATTCTATTGACTTGACCTCCTCCGATACCAAGAGCCTGTGTTCCATTAGTTACCACAATCGCATTGGATTTCACATACTTCACAACTCTTTGTGCAAAAGTAAGAGCGTTTTTCTGCTCTTCGGAAGGTTTGAAGACCGTCACTACTTGCAGGTCAGTAGAAAATCCACTGTCCGTGTCCTGCACGAGTATTCCTCCATCAATCTTCACCCATGTTTTACTATCGGACACAGGGTTTTTAATCTTTATAATTCTTAGGTTTTTCTTCTCTTTTAATACTTTCTCGGCCTCGGCAGTGAAATCAGGAGCCATTACAATCTCTAGGAAAGTTTTGCTCAGTTCTTTCGCTGTTTCTTCGTCTACGGTATAGTTCATTGCTACAATACCACCAAAAATAGAAACAGGATCACATTCAAAAGCTTTTTTATAAGTTTCTAAAGCGTTATCTCCAATAGCCACTCCACAAGGTGTCGAATGCTTCACAGCGCAGCAAGCCATTTGCTCCTTAAACTCTTGTACTACTTTCCAACACAGATCCATATCGCGAAGGTTATTGAAGGAAAGTTCTTTTCCACCTAACTGCTCAAAATCTTTCATTGCGCCGTTTTCAAAGGTAGATACGTAATAGGCTGCAGATTGGTGCGGGTTCTCACCGTACCTTAGGTCACTTACTTTTTGGTAAGAAGCATTGAGGTACTCAGGATAGCTTTGCTCTAAAAGCATAGAGGCAATGGCTGCATCGTAAGCAGAAGTTAGATTAAATACTTTACCTGCAAGCTCTTTACGTGTCTCTGGGGTTGTATCCCCTTCCTTAGAGATCTCCTCCATCACCTTTTGGTAATCTAAGGTATCAGTTACAACGGTCACACTTTTAAAATTTTTCGCTGCCGAGCGTAGCATGGAAGGACCTCCAATATCTATAAATTCTACTTTCTCATCCAAACTGATTTCACGGTTCACATTCTGGAAAAAAGGATAAAGGTTCACAACCACCATATCGATCAGACCAATCTTGTGGTTTTCTACCGTTTCCATATGCTCCGCATTGTCACGTACCGCAAGCAAGCCTCCGTGCACTTTCGGATGAAGCGTTTTTACTCGACCGTCCAACATTTCAGGAAAATCCGTTACCTCTTCAATTCCAATGGGATTTAGTCCCGCTTCTTTAAGAAAATTAAACGTGCCTCCTGTGGAGATGAGTTCATAGCCTTTTTCTTCTAAAAAGCCAGCCAGTTCTTTTAATCCGTTTTTATCGGAAAGACTTAATAACGCTCTTTTTTTCATTTCTATTAACCTATTCTATTATTCTCTTGTTTTTCTAAAGCCCTTACGATAGCCTGAGGGAAAATCTCATATTCAATTTCATGGACTTTTTCAGCCAAACTCTCTGGGGTTTCCATCGGGGAGATTTCAAAACTTTTCTGAAGGATAATGGTCCCTTGGTCAATGCCAGCGGTTACGTAATGTACCGTGGCACCACTTTCTTTTTCCCCTGCTGCTAGTACACTTTCGTGTACTTTTGCTCCCCACATTCCCACTCCTCCAAATTTAGGAAGTAACGAAGGGTGGATATTTATAATCTTACCAGAGTATTCTCTACAAAACGATTCACTAAGAATGGAGAGAAAACCGGCTAGAACAACTAAATCTATTGTTTCGGGCAAACTTTCAGAGAGCTTTTCACTAAACGATTTGCCTCGAGCAATAAGAAGCGTAGGAACACCTCTTTTTTCTGCGCGCTCTAATCCATAGCACGGGCGGTCAGAAATCACAAGACCGACCTCAGCATTTGGAATTTCACCGGAATCGATGGCCTGAAAGATCCGCTCTAAATTGCTTCCATTTCCAGAAACCAAAACTGCGAGTCTCTGCACCTTTTGCTCTCTCATCTTCGATTGAAAACGTTTAATTAAGCACTATTTTCTCTTCGCCTTTTACAATCTCTCCGATAATGTACGCCTCAGGAATCAGACTGATTGCTTTTTCTGCAGAATGCTGATCTAAAACTACAACCATACCCACGCCCATATTAAAGGTACCGTGCATTTCGTTTCTCTCTACATTACCTCTTTTCTCAAGTTCTAGCATTATCGAAGGCACTTTGATGTCCGATTCTTTTATTGCTGCGCAAAGGCCTTGCGGAATGATTCTCGGTACGTTTTCATAAAGACCTCCTCCTGTAATATGAGCAATTCCGTGCAAAGATAATTCTTCACGAAGTCTTCTAATGTCCTGGTAATAAAGACGTGTAGGAGTTAAAAGCGTCTCGTATAAAGGTTTCCCTTCAAATTCTTCATTGTAGTCTGTAAAGACTTTTCTCACTAGGGAGAATCCGTTGCTGTGGAACCCGGAACTTGGGAGGGCTAATATTTGATCTCCTTCTTTGATTAAGGATCCGTCAATGATTTCGTCTTTTTCTACAATTCCAACGCAAAAACCAGCTACATCGTAGTCACCTACTTGATACATCCCAGGCATCTCAGCCGTTTCTCCTCCAATCAAGGAACATTCATTGTCTTTGCAGGCTTCCACCATTCCAAGGACAATTTCTGAAGCTACATCGGCGTCGAGTTTACCACAGGCTAAGTAGTCTAAGAAAAATAAAGGTTTGGCCCCATGGCATACAATATCGTTTGCGCACATAGCAAAACAATCAATCCCTATCGAGGAGTAATTTTTAGTATCAAGCGCTATTTTAAGTTTCGTACCTACTCCGTCCGTTCCAGAAACTAGCACGGGATTTTTATACCCTCCAATATCATAAAAAGCACCAAAGCTTCCTAAATTATTTAGAACTCTCTCGTTGTGTGTACTGGATACTGCCGATTTTATTTTATCAACGGTTTTGTAACCTTCTTCTTTGTCGACACCTGCGGATTTATACGTACTGCTCATAGTAGTTTGCTTTGATTACAGATTAAAAAAATCTGCTAATGTTATAATTAATAATAATACTCCTTTTTGCTTTAACCAATATCTGTTTTTCAGCTGAAAATTTTAAATAAAAAAGCCGATTATCCTATTGGACGATCGGCAGCCGTGTTCATTTCAGTGCAGCACAACTTCATTTTCGATTCCTGAAAGAAAAACTGATACTGAAAATAAGGCTGCTTCAAAATTTTAAATATTGGTTTTGCGAAAATACGATTTTTGTTGCGTAATTAAAAATTAAAAACTTGAAATCTCCCTTATCCGTATAGGAGCAAAAAACTCCACTGTACATTTGAAATTTATAGAAATAAACGGATCGTTGAAAAACAAAATGGCAATTTTGTACTTATTTTTGATCATTACGTTATTATATTTGTCCTAAGTCTACAAAATAAAAACTCAAGTAAGGAACAAATACCAACCCAAAGCTTATGGCATCAGGAATTTTCGCAATCCTTGACGATATCGCAGCATTAATGGACGATGTTGCCGTCACTTCCAAAATCGCAACCAAACAAACTGCCGGTATATTAGGGGATGACCTCGCAGTGAATGCCGAGAAAGCAACGGGATTTTTATCTTCCCGTGAAATCCCGGTCTTATTAGCCATAATGAAAGGATCCTTTCTCAATAAACTCATTATTGTCCCATTGGCCTTTTTACTACAATTCCTTTATCCACCGGCCATTAGCATTATTTTAGTCATCGGAGGGCTTTATTTGGCTTATGAAGGGATGGAGAAAATCGTTGAATTCTTAATTCATAGAAGTAAAAAAGGAGAAGAAGTAATCGTAGAACAAGAGGAAAAGAATTCCCCTTCCGAACAAGCAAAAATCAAATCAGCGGTGACTACAGATTTCATACTTTCAGTAGAAATCGTAATCATTGCTATGGGCACGGTTCTTCAAGAAACCTTCCTCATTCAGCTCATCACCGTAATTATTGTGGCAATTATAGCTACTGTTGGGGTTTACGGTATTGTTGCTCTTATTGTACGAATGGACGATCTAGGTTACCGTCTAATCAAAAGAGGTAACGGGAAAGGACCGTTAAAAAACATGGGAGAACTTTTGGTTAAAGCGCTTCCCATCGTAATTAAATTATTAGGCATCATAGGAACGGTAGCACTTTTACTCGTTTCCGGAGGGATTTTTGATCACAACATTCCAGCGGTGCATCACTGGCTACCTCAGATTCCTCTCACCCTAAAGCACATGCTGTTAGGAGCCATAGCTGGACTTGGGCTGGTATTACTCATTAGTGGTGGAAAAAAGCTTTTAGGAATCAAAAGCAAGGGACACTAAAGAAAATTAATTTAATTGATAAAAATAAATGAAGCTGCCTTAATTTAAAAGCAGCTTCTTTATTTTTTAATCTTTTGTGTTTTTAGAATTGCATTGGAACTTCTATTAACAAAACTTCAGAATCGGCGGTAGCTTCAAGTTCAAATGAATCCACCTCATGAATCCCTAAAGAGTCTCGAGAATCTAAAACTTCATCACCTATTCTTACCTGCCCTGAAAGCACAAAGACAAATACACCGTTTCCTGGTTTTCTAATTTTGTAGCTTTTTTTTGTGCCAGCTGAAAAATCCGCTAGAAAAAACCAGGCATCTTGATGAATCCACACGCCCGGATCTTCAGGACTTGGAGAAAGAATTTGCTGAAATTCATTTTTAGAAGGATGCTCATCAATACGAATTTGATCGTACCTAGGTTTAACTCCCATTTGATTAGGAATGATCCAAATTTGAAGAAATTTCACGGGTTCCCCTGCGTTCTTATTGTACTCACTGTGCATTATTCCAGTACCCGCGCTCATCACTTGGATCTCACCTTTTTTGATCACCGATGTGGTTCCCATGGAATCTTTGTGCTCTAAAGCACCCTCCAATGGAATCGAAACGATTTCCATATCACGGTGAGGGTGGGACCCAAAGCCCATTCCTCCCAAAACCGTATCGTCGTTAAGAACCCGAAGGGCTCCAAAACCCATACGCTCTGGATCGTAATAATTGGCAAAGCTAAAAGTATGATAACTATTTAGCCATCCATGGTCTGCTTTTCCTCTGCTCTGCGAACGATACAAAACTGTTTTCATTCCTTTTATTTATAGTGTTTGATTTGGTAATGCAAAAGTACGACGAGCTTCAGCAAAGAGCTCTTGACTTACGATAAGAAAAGCACCTACACATCTTTTTAAGGAATCAGAAAAGCATTTGAAAGAAAACCAGTAACTTTCACTTAGATTTTCATTGTATAGATTATGGACATTAGACTTGCGCGCATCTATGAAGAGTCAAAGGCATTAGAATATCGAGTGCTTTGCGATAGACTGTGGCCTAGGGGAGTAAGTAAAGAGGACGCCCAAATCCAGCTCTGGGCCAAGGACATTACCCCGAGCGATGCTCTAAGAAAGGATTACCACCACGAGCAACTCTCTCAGGAAGACTTTACATTTCGTTACCTAGAGGAGATGGATCAAAACCCTCATTGGGAAGCTTTTGAAGAAGCGCTTAAGGGAAAAAAGAGCATTGTACTTTTAACGGCAAGTAAAAATTTAGAGCGGAGTCATCTACCTCTAATAAAAGAAAGATTACTCCGCTCTAAATAGTGCTTACTTAAAGGCTCTAATTTTTTAATCCTGATCGACTCCTTTAAGTGATAAGGAAAGAAGGGCTGCAATAAACATAGCCACTCCTCCTACAATTAAGTAGCCCATAGCATAATTTCCGAAAACGGAACTAACAATAGGACCCCCTAAAATACCGTTCACAATCTGTGGTAGTACAATAAAGAAGTTGAAAATCCCCATGTATACCCCCATTTTTTTTAGCGGAATAGCATGAATTAGCATAGCATAAGGCATGGCCAGAATACTCGCCCATGCAAAACCTACTCCCACCATTGGAATCCATAATAATGATGTGTCTTTTATGTAGTATAGGGAAATCAGCCCAAGCCCACCCGTAAAGAGCGCGAGCGCATGGGTCTGTTTCTTACCAATTCTCTTAGCCAATGGCGTAAGTAAAAATGCAAATCCAATGGCAAAGAGGTTATAATATCCAAAAAGTTCTCCCACGAGATTTCCGGCCTCATTAAAGGTTGCGGATTTAGCATCGTCTGGAGAAAGACCGTAATGGTGCGTAGCGATTGCTGTTGTGGTGTAAACCCACATTGTAAACAAAGCAAACCAAGAGAAGAACTGCACTCCTCCTAGTTTTTTCATAAGCGGTGGAATCTTTGCAAAATCTCTGAAGATATCAGAAAACTTCGCTTTCTCTTCCTTTGAATCGTGCTGAGAAAAGGCCTTAAACTCTTCAGGAGAATATTCTTTTGTTGTAAGGATGGTATAAACAATGGTTAGAAGTAAAACCACGGCCCCAATATAAAAAGAATAGATCACTGAATCGGGAACAAAACCCTCCGGAGCTACATTAGAAACTCCTAGTTTGGTAAGCCAGTTCGGCATGTTGGACCCAATCACAGCACCAATTCCGATAAGAATGGTCTGAACAGAAAACCCCACAGTACCTTGACGCTTGGGAAGCATGTCTCCTACTAAGGCTCTAAAAGGTTCCATGGCCACATTAATAGAAGCATCCATCATGGCAAGGAATAAAACCGCAAAAAGTAAGACTCCACTACCTAAAAACAAGCCCACAGAAGCAGAATTAGGCAAGAAGACAAGTCCAATAGCAGTTAAAACAGCTCCAATTAAAAAATAAGGCTTCCTTCTTCCCCATTTTTCACTCCAAGTACGATCACCCATGTGACCAATGATGGGTTGAACGATAAGTCCTGTAATAGGAGCTACTAGCCAAAACCAAGAAAGATGATGAACATCTGCACCAAAATTTTGAAGAATTCGACTGGCGTTCCCATTTTGTAATCCGAAGGCCATTTGGATTCCGAGGAATCCCATGCTCATATTAATGATCTGATAGAGTCTCAGGTCTGGTTTTATTAATTTTGCCATGTCTAATATAAATTATTTCGTTTCGTTTTTTAGAAGCGTGCGCTCTCTGGCCTCCGCCTCTTTTTTTATTTCAACTACTTTTTTTGCTACTGAATTGGGAACCAAAATTGAAAGTACATACTGCTGCAGTTTCCACTCCCCATTTACTTTCTTTAAAACTCCTGAACCTCTGCAGAGTCCATAGGCAGAATCCAGCACTTCATGAAAGTAAGCGCTATTACCTAAGTCGTCCACATGAACGCTTCTTTTTAGCGGCGTATAAGTCCACCCTTGACCTTTATGAAAATAGGGCTGGGTATATTGCTTAAAAGCTTCGAGGTCCCAAACCTCTGTAGACTCGGTCCCAATAAACTCAAAGTCTTTAGCAAACAAAGAAAAATAGGAATCAAAATCAGCTTTAGATGCATAGTGGTGCATACGATCAAGCACAGTACTAATCTTTTCTTTTTCCACTTTAACCTGTTGCTGGCCTTTTAATGACGGCGCACAGAAAAGCAGGAAGAGTAAGAGCGTAAAGCAGGAAGCTATTTTCATTATACTTTTTATTGAACTTCAATAATCATTGCGGACTTCCCTTCGATGGAAAGTTTGTTCTCTATAGAAAGATTCACATTTTGTCCTGAAATGATATCCTTTCCTGCTTTTGAATCTCCTAACATCTCGTCGTAACGATTCAATGGAAGTTCCACTTTTTTATCATTCCCATTGAGTACTACCATCACCTTCTCCTTGTCATTATAACGGAAATAAACATACACTTCTTCGATCGGCATATAATGCATCGTTTTCCCGGAATGAATGACCTCTTTTGCTTTGCGCCAATTTAGAAGTTTCTGCGTGAATTCATAGTATTTGTTTTGCTGAGCAGTTTGCTCAGAAACTTTAAACGCATTTTGAGCATCATCTTTCCACCCACCTGGGAAATCCTGACGGATGGCTCCATCACCTTCGCTTTTCTTACCACGCATTCCAATTTCCGAACCGTAATAAATTTGTGGAATCCCTCGTACTGTGGAGATTAAACTTAAAGCGAGCTTATAGTGTCGAGGATCCGAGTTGAAAATTTCATTCAATCGCTCGGTATCATGATTTTCAAAAAAGACCATGATATTATCTACCTGAGGATAAAGAAAATCATTAGACATGGAATTGTAGATTTCTATCATTCCTTTGTCCCAAGAAGAACTAGTACTTAGAGCGGAAGGAAGAGCAGTATAAAGCGGAAAATCCATAACCGAAGGTAGGTTTGAATTATAACCTGCCATCTCGCCTATTTTAGAATCTTTCTGCCAATAAGAAATCTGAGCCGCGGAGCCTAGCCAAGCCTCTCCAACGATATTAATCCAAGGGTACTCGTCCGTGATTGCTTTCGCCCATTTTGCCATTCCCTCTTTGCTGTTATAGGGATAAGTATCTACTCTAATTCCGCCTAATTGCGCGTACTCCACCCACCAAATGGCATTTTGAATCATGTACTTTAAAAGAAGGGGGTGGTCTTGATTCATGTCCGGCATTGTTGTATCGAACCATCCTGAAAGCGCGCCATCTTTATCGATTTTCGATGCGTAAGGATCTGTTTGCGCTGTAATACGGTAATTGGATCTCTTAAAACCGTATTTACCTTCACCGTCCTTAAATTGATGGATCCAGTTCTTTTCAGGTAAATCTTGAATCATCCAATGTGATATCCCCCAATGGTTCGTTACATAATCTTGAATAAGCAACATGCCTCTTTTTTGAAGCTCTAAAGAAAGCTGGCGGTAATCTTCATTCGTGCCGTAGCGAGAGTCTATTTTATAGAGATCGGTTTGAGCATAGCCGTGGTAAGAATATCCTTTTTCATTATCCTGGTTCACAGGCGTCAGCCAAAGCGCAGTTACACCTAATTTTTCGAGATAATCTAGTTGGTTAATAATTCCTTTAAGGTCACCTCCATGCCTTCCATTCTTATCCTTTCGGTTGGCTTTTTCTATGAGGTCTTTGGTGGAATCATTCGAAGGATCCCCATTAGCAAATCGATCCGGCATAATGAGGTAGATCACGTCTTGCGATGAAAAGCTTCTTCTACCTTTTTCGCTGTGTTCTCGGTTTTTTAATTCGTACTTATACTTATGAAGTATCTTACGTCCCTCTTTTAATCGTATTTCAAATAAGGAGGGTGCAGTCTTGGTATCTATTGTTAAAAAAAGATAATTTGGGTTTTCAACTTTATTTACTTCCAAAGGTTTCATTCCTTCGGAGAGCTCTACCTCTAAGGAAGCAATATTGTCCCCGTACAGAAGAATTTGAAGTTCAGTATCGTGCATGCCTTTCCACCAAAAAGCTGGTTCAACTTTTTTCAGCTGCGCTGAAAGACTAAGACTTACACAAACAAAAAGCAGCAAAAACAGACGTGTCATAACAAAAAAGATAAAACAAGCCGCCCAAAAAAGAAAGCGGCTTGTGAAGGATTAATTAATTATTTAGGATCTAAAGAGATCGCATAGCCACCACTACGAGCCAATTTCACCTTGAGTTTTGTGCGATGGTTAACTACTTTTTTCAAGATCTTATAACTCTGTGGGTTTTCAATATAATCTGCATTCTCTCCGTCTTGGTAAATTACCGCATTGTAGGATTTTCCTTTGGGCAAGAATGAAAAATCAATTTCATACGATCTTTCATTTTCATCGGTAATTCCCCCTACAAACCACTGGTCCTTTCCTTTGGTTTTTCTAGCTGTGTGAATGTACTCTCCAGGTTCTGCATCAAGAATAATGGTATCGTCCCAGTCCATTGCTACGTCTTTAATGAACTGAAAAGCATCAAGATGTCGAGCATAATTCTCAGGTAAATCCGCAGCCATTTGTAGAGGAGAATACATTACCACATAAAGAGCCAACTGCTTGGCTAAAGTGGTTTTTACAAAACGTTTATCACCTTTGAAATAATAATCTAATTGAGTTTGGAAAATTCCAGGGGTGTAATCCATTGGACCTCCCATATATCTGGTAAACGGTAAGATGGTCTGATGGTCTGGATTGTTTCCACCAAAAGCTTCGTACTCTGTCCCTCTTGCTGCTTCTGCCGCAATCCAGTTCGGGTAGGTACGACTCTGCCCTGAAGGTCTTACGCTCTCGTGTGAGTTCACCATCACTTTGTATTCGTTGGCTTTTTCCGCGATGCGCGTATAATGGTTAATCATCCATTGAGAATAATGGTGTTCACCTCTTGGGATAATATCTCCTACGTATCCCGTTTTTACTGAAGGATAACCATATTTGTTCATTAGAGCAAAAGCCTTATCGGCCCAACGTTCATAGTTTGTAGCGGATCCTGAAGTTTCGTGGTGCATCATGAGGCGCATTCCTTTGGATTGAGCGTATTCATTGAGCATCTTGATGTCAAAATCTGGGTAAGGAGTAATGAAATCAAAAACATACTCTTTAGAGTTTCCAAACCAATCTTCCCATCCAATGTTCCAACCTTCAATTAGCAAAGCATCAAATCCATGCTGAGAAGCAAAATCAATATACTCTTTTACTTTATCGTTGTTCGCGGCATGATTACCGTTAGGAGTAAGCTTTGAAAAATCTGTCTTGCCGATATGAACGTTCTTCGATGTGGAATAAAACCAGTTGGATTTTCCGATAATCATCTCCCACCAAACACCCATGTATTTCGTTGGCTTAATATAAGAAGTGTCCGTATAAGCTGTAGGATCGTTCAGATTGAAAATCATTTTAGAATCAAGGACTTCTTCTGCCTTATTAGAAACAATCACCGTTCTCCACGGAGTCACGGCTGGCGTTTGAATGTATCCCTTGGCTCCTTGAGCATCTGGAGTTAAATGGGTTTTGAACTTAAAGTTCTGTGCATCCACTTCTAAATGTGAAGCCGCGTAATTCAAAACGGCTGCCTCTGCGATATTAATATAAAGGGGATTTTTCCCTTCTTTTTTAAGCATCAAAGGAGATTGTACCGCGTTTTTCACTACCGTTTGGGAAGCATTCCCATCGTAAGAGGTCGGCCATCTTACTGGAATCTCTGAAATCTTCGTTGTTTGGTATTGGTACTCTTGTGAATCGTAATCTCCTGTCACCCACCAAGATTTAGCGTCCCATGGCAAATCGAACTCGGTATCTTCTTCTTGAAGAATAAAGTAATTTAAATTTTCTTGTTCTGGAAACTCATACCTAAAACCAAGTCCGTCGTTAAACAAACGGAACTTCACTACGATCGATCTTCCTGTCTTTTCTTGAGAAAGCATAACGGCCATCTCATTGTAATGATTTACGTAATTTTTCTTCTCCCCTAAAATAGGCTGCCACGTTTCGTTTTTAGAATCGTATTGGGCTCCAGAGTGAACAAACCCTGCATTCAAATGATTTTCCGCGCTCACCTTTTTATCGATTTCTGAGGCGAATTCAATTCCGCTATCTTTTAACAAACGGAGTCCTAATTTGGAAGGCTCAATTACGCTTTGACCTTTGTATGTCATTTGATAATAAGGAACTCCTTCTTTCAATTCAAAATTCATTTCGAAATTGCCGTCCGGAGATTTTAACACTTGTGCACTTAATGTTGCACTACTTAGAAAAATAGCTAAACAGCTGATTTTAAATAATTGCATAGGGTTTGATTTTACAGTAGTAAAGATAAAAAAAACTGTTGCGCTAGGCAACAGTTTTCTTTGTTATTAAAGGCTCAAAGTCCTTTTGAAAAGGTTTCTATTAGTCTTTTTTTACTAAGATGAAACTACCATCTAAATCGTTAAAGAAAATGTCATAGACTCCCGCTTGTTCTACTTTAATGTTTGGACCGTCTAGAGTTGCCTTTCCAGAAATAAGAGTTCCAGCTCCCCAGTTAATCGCCCAGTCATTGTTTGCACGGAACTTAATTTCTCCAGCTCCTAAGGTTACACCATGTAGACTCCATTGGTGCGCATCAAAAGTAGACTGAACTAAGTCGGTGTCCGAATTCCATCCGTCCGGTGTTGCATCCCCAATAATACCAATATCTGTATGATTAGTTGCTCCAGAAGCATCGTAAGGAGTAATAGAGAAAGTTTTCTCCATAATATCCATTTCGAATGTATAGTATCCTGCAGTCGGAATTACAAAAGTTCCTGGCTCATTGGATGCATCTGGATTACTTGCAATAAGAACTCCGTCTTTAGGTCCCCACTGTGGGTGCCAAGTATTATCTCCTAACTTCTCTAATACTTTAAATCCACCCGCATTGAAATATCCAGTGTAGTAGAATTTGTTTGTATTGTTAGGATCACGGAATAGAGCTGGGTTATTATTGTTCGTATTCCAACCTGGTGCCGTTGCTTCTCCAACTAAGAAAAGATCTTTAAAAGCCACGTAAGGAGTTACCGTAATGGTTACTGGTTCTGAAACCGCTAGCAACGTTCCTCCTACAGAAGTGGTGCTTGCACTAATACGGATATCAATTTCAGATGCAACTTCTACTGGTAATCCTAATTTAAGAACCGCATCATTAAAATCTTTAGTAATAAGATCTAATGCAGTGTCATCACTGATTGAACCTGCCGCTACATATTCAGCACTTCCCTTCTTAGCGATTTCAACTAAATAACTTACTTCCGTTCCGTAGTTGTAATCCGTCCAAGAAACAGAGGTTGCCACAGTGGTCGGAGCTTCTTTGTCTAGGACAATTGAAGTACCTGCACTAGGTGAAGTAATGATAGGTTTAGCCACTGGGTAAGTGGTTAAGTCTGTTGAAATAACGTTGGAAACGTTCGATCCCGCCGTCACTCTAAAGTAAAGCTTTTGGCTTTGGTATGGATTAAGACCTGCACCTAAAGCCGCTTCATTTAATGCACCGATGGTAGTGGTTAGAGTAGTAGTGCTAGAGGTACCTAAAACAGTGGTCGAGGAAAATTCAGGATCACTTGATACTTCAACAGTATACTCTGCACCACCCAGCGAGTTGTCCCAAACTAAGCGAAACGCATTATCCGCCATAGTAGGATACAGCACATTGCTGGCTAAGGTCGTATTGTAGAGCTCAAAAGACGGCTCTTTTTCTCCCATAGTAAATTCATCATCTCTACAAGAATGAATCACCATAGGTACAATAAGAGCTAAAAATAATAATTTAAATATAGTTTTCATACTTCTGTTCGTTTGTTATTGTGCGACAATCGTGTAAGTTCCCGCTTTAATGTTCACGGTAATTTTATGCTTAGCACCTGCTCCAGAGAATTGAATGTTACCGTTATCACCTTTAGGACCTAGGAAACCTGAATTTCCAGCATTGTCTTTAAGGATGTTACCCCATTCTAAATCTCCCCAAGAAAGTTGACCAATGAATTTGAATTCTGATTCATCCGCTAGGTCTACTAAAATTTCATACACTCCTGGCTCCACTTTGGTGAATGGAAGTGCACTTTCTGCAGCCCAACCGTTTACACTTCCTGCTAAATAAATAGTTGGGAAATCAAATTCCATAATAGCAGACGGCTCTACAGTCAATGATTGAACAGTTGCAGAAGCATCAATAGAAATTTTATGAACACCAGTAGTTCCGCTGAACTTCATGTTTTCTTCTCCGTCTTGAGTTAAGTTACTAGAAACTTGTTTGAAATAGCGGTAGTTATCGTTGGTTCCACTTTGATCGATACTGTAGTTGATTGGATTCCAATCTTGCTGACCTAAGAAACGGAAACCTTTGTCTTTATTCATCACAGTATAGATATAGGACATGTTCTCGTGCTTGTAAAGAATCTGAGCATCTCCACCGTTCCATCCTACATAGGACGCCTCACCTACTAAGTAGAAAGTTGGATACACTAACGAATAAGGAGTAATGGACATCGAAGTGGTGTTCGACATAGATGACATGTATTCTCCACCATCACCTATGTAAGATGATACTCTGAAGTACATGGTACCAACATCTCCTGCAGATAAGCCCAAAGTCTGAGCTGCACGGTTCATTTCAGAAACCGTGTAAGTTACTGTACGTGCAGACCCGTTAACCGTACTCATCGTATAAGGCACTGCAAAATCTTCAGTAGCAGATGCTTCAATTTTGTAACGAATTTCTGTTGGTTGAGTGTATTTTGCTTGTTCCCATGTGATGTTCAATGCCGGATTGTCCGGAAAATTACTATCGAGAAACAAATTCTCTAAACTTAGGTCCATCATGATGGCAGGAGACTCATTGCTAATTTGCAGTTCTTCCCGATCCTCACAGGCCATTAGCCCTAGAAAAACCATTACGGCTAATAGACCTTTAATTATGCTATATTGTTTTTTCATTGTCTTAAAACTTTAGTTATAGGATTAATACCCCTGATTTTGAATCAGATTAGAATTCGCAATGATGTCGTTGGTAGGAATCGGATAAAGATTGCGGTACTCAGGTACTGAGGCACCGTCTTTCGCTCCACCTTTCCATTGCCATAGTTTACTTGAACCAGTAAATTTACCAAAACGGATTAGGTCGGTACGACGAGTCATTTCCCAAGAAAGTTCACGTGCTCTTTCGTTTAAAATGAAATCCAAATCTAAATTGGTTACTGGAGTAACACCCGCGCGTGTTCTTAATTGATTAACATAAGAAAGTGCTTGTGCTACATTTCCATTCCCTCCACGTAGTGTAGCCTCAGCATACATTAAGTATACATCACCTAAACGGTAAAGTGGTAAATCTGCATCTACGAAATCTCCTGCAGCATCAGATCCTGCAGATCCGTCAGAGAAGTTAATATTCTTGTATTTGATAAAGGCATACCCTTGTTTGAAATCAGAAATCTCATTGATATCTAGACTCTGTCCATCGGTATAGAATCTACCTCTTCTATCGTCAGCTTGGAATAACTCTACAAATTGCTTGGTCACTCTAAGACCTCCCCAACCGCTGTTCACTCCAAAATCAGAAGCAGGCATAGATCCTCCTACGGCTGCATGTACCATGAAAGTGGTTCCACCAAACGTACGGGTCTTATTTCCATCGTAACGAATTGCAAAGATAAATTCCGGATTGTTTCTATCGTTATCAGCCATAAAAAGATTTTGATAACCATAATCGATACCCCCTTGAATATCTTTCTTAAGAGCATAGCCGGCATTAATGATCTTACCTGTATACGTAATCACGTCGTTGTAACGATTCGTTCCGTTATACACCTCAGCATTCAAATAAAGGCGCGCTAAAACTGCCCAAGCTGCTGCTTTATCTACTCGACCGTATTCATTAGTTCTAGGGTCTTTCAATTCGTTTTCAACTGCTAAAAGTTCTGCTTCTACCCAATCAAATAAAGCTGCTCTTTCAATTCTTTTTGGCTTTTCTGCTCCTCCAGAAATGTAATTTTCATCTACGAAAGGTATATTTCCATAAAGGTCTAATGCATGGTAGTAAGATTGAGCTCTAAGGAATCTTGCCTCAGCTCTCATATATTTCGCTTCCTCTAAATTAGCCCCCGTAATTCCATTCTGTGCTAATTTCTCATCTGTTGTATTACGGATAAATTCATTGGTGAAAGCAATCTCTCCATAAATACGGTAGTAAAGGGCTGCAACAAACTCATTAGAAGCAGTCCAAGTCATTGTATTCATCTGTGGAAGGGTACCGTCCTGCCAAGCGATTTTCGCCTCATCGGTAGGAAGTACTTGGTGGTAATACATCTGACGGATATAACTGGAGAAACCTCCGTCAATCCCGCCGATGTCAGAATTACCGTCACCTCCTTCCTGACCTCCTACTGCAAGTCCACCATAAAGTTTAGCTAGTAAGCTCGGGTAATTATTGAAATCAGTAAATAAGTTACTTGAAGACGGATCTGTGATCGGCTCTCTTTCTAAGTCCTTCACACAGGAAACCAAAGTGGCAGCTAGCATAATGCCCAGTACCCCTTTGAGTAAATTTTTTGCTTTTATATTAAAGATTTTCATTTGTCGTTAATTAAAATTGAAAGTTAAGTCCTAATGAATACACCTTCGGTCTTTGGTAGAAACCGTTGTCAATGTTTCCGAAAATCTCCGGATCCACTCCCGTATATTTGGAGATCACAAAAACGTTTTGCGCCATTCCATAAACTCGTAAGTTACTACGGTCTCCGAACACTTCTCCAAAGTTATACCCTAAAGTAAGGTTGTCCATACGCACGAAAGAAGCGTCTTCAACAAAAGCATCAGACCAAAGATTTAACTGAGGGAAACGATAATCTACCGTACTGCTATAAACATTCTGTAAATATCCGTTCGTTCTCAAGGATGCTAGTGAACTATTGGAAGCTGCGTTGTTGTATACGTAGTTTCCAATCACTGCTCTTAAAGCGGTACTAAAGTCCCAATTCCCTACCGCTAATTTAGTGGAGAATCCAAGAAGTGCATCAGGAGTAGAAGACTTATAGAAGTACTTATCGCTGTCGTTTACAACACCGTCTTGGTTGATGTCAACGTAAGCTCCCGGTACTGGTTTACCAGACTCATCATAAAGCTGCTTAAACACGTAGAATGAATAAGGTGCTTTTCCAACAGTATGTGCTTGGATGGTATTACCAACACCTCCAGAAAGACCTCCCACTTGAATTTTGAAGTCTGCCGCTACCTGCTCAGAAAGACTGGTGATCTCAGAAGTGTAATGAGTTGCATTTACACTGAAATCCCAAGTTACATTATCGGTACGAACGGGAGTAAAGTTTAATATCACTTCTACCCCTTCATTGGTCATATCTCCAACGTTCTTTGTGTTGTAGTTACTTAATCCACCGGCTGCTTCAGGAACGTAAGCAATTAAATCTTCCGTATCTTTCTTAAACACGTCGATCGATCCGCTGAATCGATTACCCCAGAATCCAAAATCAAGACCTATGTTTTGAGTTAGGGTTTTTTCCCAAGTCAAATACGGGTTGTATTGTTGTGGACGATACATTGGATAGAAAATATCTCCAAATTGGTAAAGAGCAGTATCGTTACTCAAATTATAACGAGCAAAAGCTGGATAACTACCACCTACTTCCTGCTGTCCAGTTACCCCGTATCCTAAACGAAGTTTAAGGTTGGAAACTTGACTTGCGTCTTTAAGGAAGTTTTCTTCGTTAATTTTCCATGCCAAAGCCGCTGCTGGGAAATTACCCCATACATTATCCGTCGTTCCATTATAGAATCTAGATGAAGCATCACGACGTAAAGACCCGGTAAGGATATACTTGTCTGCAATGGTGAAAATAGCTCTACCGTAGAAAGAAAGTAGCGTTAATTGATCGGCGTACGCACGGAAAGGGAATGTTTCCACATCTCCAGTATTCACATTTGTTCTCGTAGAAGCACCTGCTGGATTTTCACGATAGAAATCCTGGTAAGAGTATCCGGCCATTAAATCCACATTCGTATTAAGGGAAGTGATGGTTTTTACGTAATTCAAGTACGTTTCTAAGAGTTTGTTTTTCTTTTCCTCTTGGTAAGGCCCCATGCTATGGAATCCGTTTCCAGCTCCACTAAAACCATTGGTTCTGTTCGCACCGTAACCTTTTGAATAGTCATAAGCAGCATTCACATTCCATCTTAAATCAGGAAGAAAATGAAATTTGTAATCCAATTGAATGCTCGGCATTAAACGGTATACCGAACCAATATTACGTGTTGCATTTAATTGGCTTACTGGGTTTCTGTTAGAAACGGTATTAAGTCCACCGTCTGCGTTTAACCACTCAAAGTACCCACCAAATCTTGGATCATCCATATATACGGATTGGGTTGGGTCAAAATTGATAGCATTGTTAATAGCACCACCGTTAGGGAAGCGGTTATCGGTAAACGATCCCTTGAAACTAGCGTTCACCGTCAAGTGGTTGTCAAAAAATTTAGGGTTTAAGTTTAATCCTAAGGAAGTTCTTCTAAACTCATTCGTCTTAACAATACCGTTTTGTTCTGTGTACCCTAACGAAAGTCGGTAAGGGAGTCCTTGAATTCCACCGGTAATTGCTAAGTTATTGTCAGTACCCCAAGCCGCTTGATAAATTAGATCTTGCCAATTTGTATGTGCATTCCCTAGTAGCGCTTTGGCAGCATCCGATCCCACTTCATTTACGAAGTCACGGTACTCATCCGAAGAAAGTACATCGGCATTTCCCATTTTAGTAGAAACAGAAGCAACGGTAGAGAAGTTGATTCTCATAGCTCCCGCTTTACCTTTCTTAGTGGTAATTAAGATTACCCCATTGGAGGCACGGTTACCGTAGATCGCAGCTGCTGAAGCATCCTTAAGAATATCGAAAGTTTCGATATCATTTGGGTTGATTAATGAAAGTGGATCCGAAGCTCCAGAAACTCCGTTAAAGTCTTGAGGTACTCCATCGATTACAATTAGCGGTGAAGAGTTGGCGTTTAGCGATGCTCCACCACGGATACGAATCGTGGATCCTGCACCAGGAGCCCCACTGTTCCCGGTAATAGCAACACCAGGAGCCTTACCTTGAATTAATTGCGCTGGCGATGTTGCTCCGCCATTGAAATCTTTCTCAGAAACGGAAACAATAGACCCTGTTAGATCTGATTTTTTTCGTTGTCCGTAACCAATCAAAACTACTTCTTCTATCGCAGACTCACGGTCTAAAATAGTGTCAGTAGTTTGTCCTTGTAGCATTGCCCCTGCCAAAAGAAAAGCGGGAGCAATTTTCAAAACTGTACTATAGTTTCTCACAAATATAAAGTTTAAGGATTAATACTCTAGAATAAAATTCAACACGATATTTCTACTATATAATATGCATATGGAATGGAAATTTGAGGAATCGGTCATTTTAGTTTTTTTTTAGACATAGGATTCAGTGGTCTAATTTAATCAAAATTCTATTAACATTTAATTAATAAAAACTAATCCCAAAAGAAATGACAAATATCAATCTATTAGTGATAAGATAAAATGCAACCAATTAATAATCAGTTTATTCAATTTTTAACCCACAAGATATTATCTCAAATAGAGACATTCTTACCTTAAACGAACATTTAACGAAAACTTAACGTTAGTTGGCAAAAATCAGCACTTTCATAAAAAAATAAACGCGATAGCAACTCGAAAACTTTGAAGCCTTTACAAGAGTGCTTATCTTTGCTTTCCAGAAATATTTGATTTATGTCAAAACGAAAAATGATTACAGCGGCCCTTCCGTATGCGAATGGCCCTTTACATATCGGACACCTGGCTGGAGTTTACATTCCATCAGATGTCTATGCTCGCTTTCAACGAAACATGGGAAGAGATGTCGCCTTTATCGGTGGTAGTGATGAGCACGGGATCCCTATTACCATACGAGCGAGAAAAGAAGGTGTAACGCCTCAAAATATCGTCGATCTATACCATGAGCAAATCAAATCTTCTCTAGAAGGTTTAGGAATTTCTTTTGATTATTATTCACGTACTACCTCTCAAGATCATTATAAGGTAAGCCAAGATTTTTTCACGAGTCTGTACGAAACGGGAAAATTCACCGAAGAAGTAAGTCAGCAGTATTACGATGAAAAGGCGGGTGAGTTCTTGGCGGATCGATACATTACTGGTACTTGCCCTAATTGTAAGCAAGAAGGAGCGTACGGTGATCAATGTGAAAAATGCGGATCTACCCTATCTCCTCAGGAATTAATTGATCCTAAATCAATGCTCAGCGGAAATGTTCCTATTTTAAAAGAAACGAAGAACTGGTACTTACCGCTAGAGCAATACGAATCGTTTTTATCCGATTGGATTCTTAAAGGGCACAAAGACGATTGGAAGCCCAATGTTTACGGGCAAGTAAAATCTTGGATAGACTCCGGTCTAAGAGCTAGAGCCATGACCAGAGACCTGGATTGGGGAGTTCCGGTTCCACTCAAAGACGCAGAAGGCAAAGTCCTTTATGTATGGTTTGATGCCCCTATCGGATACATTTCCTTTACTCAGCAATGGGCAAAAGAAAACGGAAAGGATTGGAAAGATTATTGGCAGAGTGAAGATTCGGATCTCATCCATTTTATTGGAAAGGACAATATTGTTTTTCACTGCATCATTTTCCCTTCTATGCTTAAAGCCCATGGAGATTACAATCTACCTACAAACGTTCCTGCATTTGAATTCTTAAATCTTGAAAACGATAAAATCTCTACCTCGAGAAACTGGGCGGTGTGGGCACATGAATACTTAGTGGATTTTAAGGGACAGCAAGATGCGCTCCGTTATGCTCTTATTTCTTCTGCACCTGAAACGAAAGACAATAACTTCACTTGGAAAGAATTCCAAACCAAGAACAATTCAGAATTAGTAGGAATCTTCGGGAATTTCATTAATCGCGTAACGGTTTTAATTCATAAATATTATGAAGGTAAAATTCCTTCCGCTCCACTTACTAATGAAGCAGTAGAAGAGATTCAAAAAGCTAAAAATGAAATCTCCAACTACTTAGAAAACTTCGAATTTAGAAACGCGCTCACTAGCCTAATGAATTTGGCTCGCTTCGGAAACCAATACCTCCAAAGCCGTGAACCTTGGAAAACGATCAAAGATTCACCGGAAGCCACTGAGGAAACCTTGAGGGTTTCAAGTGAAATAGCAGCAGCACTAGCGCTATTATCTGAACCTTTCCTGCCCTTTACATCGGAAAAATTAATAAAGCAGTTCCAATTACCTTCCAATAGTTGGGAACAATTCAACGGAGCTTTACTTTCTCCAGGACATGCCATCAATGAGCCGGAACTACTTTTCTCAAGAATTGAAGATGAGGCCATTGAAAAGCAAATGGAAAAACTAAGCAAAACAAAAGAGAACAATCTCAAAACCAACCCTAAAGCTAGCCCTATGAAAGAGGAAATCACCTATGATGACTTTGTGAAAATGGACATTAGAACCGCAACAATTCTTGAAGCCGAGAAAGTAGAAAAAGCGGACAAACTATTGAAATTCAAAGTAGATACTGGCGTAGATATTCGTACAGTTGTATCCGGTATTGCAGAAAGCTTTACTCCCGAAGAATGTGTTGGTAAACAAGTCAGTATCCTTTTAAACCTTCAACCTAGAAAAATCAGAGGCATTGAAAGTCAAGGTATGCTACTATTAACCCAAAAGCCAGACGGAAAATTAGCTTTCCTTTCTCCTGAACAAACCGTAGAGAACGGAATGGAAATTAGCTAGCTTCTTTATTTACTTTGCATAAACTAAAAAATCCATGATTTTTAAATTCATGGATTTTTTAGTGTTCTTACCTATATTTTTATACTTTTGTGTACATATACACATTAAAAAAATAAGCTTATGGGATTTATTAAAGAATTTAAAGAATTCGCCTTCAAAGGAAATGTAATCGATTTAGCAGTCGGTGTGATCATTGGTGCTGCATTCGGTAAGATCGTATCTTCCTTAGTAGAAGACGTGATTACTCCACTACTACTTAATCCTGCATTACAAGCAGCGGGAGCTGAAGACATTGCAAAATTAAGTTGGAACGGTGTGATGTATGGAAATTTCCTTTCTGCTGTGATTAGTTTCTTATGTATCGCCATGGTATTGTTCTGGTTGATTAAGGCTGCCAACAAATTAACCAAGCCAACTCCAGAAGAAGAGGCACCTGCAGGTCCGACCCAAGAGGAACTTCTAGCAGAAATCAGAGATCTACTTAAAAATAAGGCCTAGTAGAAAAACCTTTAGGCACTTTACTTAGGTTTTTCAGATTCCAGCAACTGCTTTTTAAGCGCGCTAGAATCGAGCAAAAAAAAAGCTCCTTGTGCAAGGCAATTATTGGCCTATTCACAAGGAGTTTTTATTTGGTCTACCTGGGCCAAGTAAGCTATCGTATCTAAAAGGATATCAATATGCTTACGATGAATCCAACTAAAAATCTATCCTTCGCTTTGAAAAATACTTCCGATCTGCTCGGCAAGTGATATTCCAATTCGATCCTGCGCTTCTAAAGTCGAAGCTCCCGTATGAGGAGTAAGAGAAATTTTCGGATGCGTTAAGATGGCCTGAGAAGGTGTGGGTTCATTTTCAAAAACATCTAAACCTGCAAACAGAACTTTCCCAGAATCTAAAGCTTTAATCAATGCCATCTCATCAATAATTCCGCCTCGAGAGCAATTGATAATTGCAACACCATCTTTCATTCTTTCAAGTTCTGGAGTACTGATTAAATAACCGTTCTTTTGTGAAGGCACATGGAAGGTTATAAAATCGGAATGCCGCAAAACGTCCTCTAAGGGCTCAGTTTCAATATCAACGTTGATGAATTGATTGTTATAAAATTTCACTTTGATGGAAGCTCTTCCGACATTATTATCCGCCGCAACTACTCGCATTCCCATACCTAGAGCAATTTTAGCAACTTCTTGCCCAATTCTTCCCATTCCGATAATACCTATGGTTTTACCTCGAAGTTCGATTCCTTTGGAATAACTCTTCTTTAACTGTGCAAATTGAGTTGCTCCGACTAAAGGCATCTGTCTATTACTATCTTCTAAAAATCTTGCACCTGTAAATAAGTGTGCAAAAACCAATTCTGCTACAGAAGCAGATGAGGCAGCAGGTGTATTGAGAACATGTATATTTTTTGATCTAGCATAGTCTACATCAATATTATCCATTCCTACTCCTCCCCTTCCAATAATCTCAAGCTCAGGACACTGATCAATCAGTTCTTTTCTTACTTTGGTAGCACTTCTAACTAGAAGTACTTTGATGTGGTTTTGATTGATAAAATCTGCTAATTTTTCTTGGGCTACATTTTGAGTAATCACTTCAAACCCTTTCTGTTGTAAAGCTTCAATTCCTGAGGGATCTAGGCCATCGTTTGCTAAAATCTTCATTAAAATTCCTAATCGTTAAATACTTGAATTACCACCTCTTTTTCGACAAAATCGGTGAATTTTCCCTGGTACTGAGTCGCTCTTACGATATGATTATCGATCCAGTGGTAATTGCCTCCTCGAGGCTTACCACATAAAATGCTGTGGTATTTAAAACCGTGCTTATCCAGCCACTGCCTTGTGATTTCTTTCTGATCTTCAGTTCTTGAAGTAAAGAAACAAATCTGATGTCCCTCTTCGTACCATTTGTTTATTATTTCTAGAGCATCAGGGAAAGGCTCACAGGTAAGCATCCTTTCCGGCTCTTCGTTTGGGATATCATCTGTAATGGTTCCATCAATGTCTATAAGATAATTCTTAATACCTTCATCTAAGGACGGACTTACGTTTTTTGACAACTGCTGGCTCATAGTTAAGAGTGGTTTTCAAGCAGGCAAAATTACAAATTCTACATTTAATAATGTGAAGCTCTACAATTGTTTACATAATATTCATATTTACTGCATTCTAAATTTTGACAATTCGAGGAAAAAGCACCAAAAAGAGCGTTTTCAAATCAGAGGGGATTCCACGCAGAATCATTGGGCATCGTGTAAAAAAAGCGTAAATTTGTTACGTATGGAAGAACAAGTTGTTTTAGTCACACCCCAGGATGAAGTTCTTGGACAAATGGGGAAAATGCAAGCCCATCATGAAGGAGTACTGCACCGAGCATTCTCGGTCTTTCTTTTTAATAAAAAGGGAGAAATGCTGCTGCAAAAAAGAGCCGACTCAAAATACCATTCGCCTGGCGAATGGACCAACGCTTGTTGTTCTCACCCAAGATGGGGAGAAACTTACAAAGAAGCAGCGGAAAGAAGACTTCAAGAAGAACTTGGCATCTCAACGAATATCACACCTAAATTTCACTTTCTCTATAAAGCAGATGTAGGTGGTAATCTTATAGAACACGAACTTGATCATGTATTTGTAGGGGAATACGAAGGAGAATTTAACTTGAACCCTGAAGAAGTTAGTGAAATTCGCTACCTCACAATGGAAGACTTAATTAGTGAGCTAGATCGTAATCCAGAAAAATTCACTCCTTGGTTTAAAATCATTTTGAAAGAATACCAAGACCACCTCGAATAATAATTAATTCAACTCTAAATATGAAAAGAACACCTTTATATGAAAAGCATGTTGCTCTAGGAGCGAAAATGGTTCCTTTTGCTGGATTCGATATGCCAGTGCAATACTCGGGTCTAAACCAAGAACATTTTTGCGTTAGAGAAAACGTAGGATTATTTGACGTATCGCATATGGGTCAATTTTTTGTAGAAGGACCTGAGGCTAAGGATTTACTTCAAAAAGTCACAACCAACAATATTGATACATTAGCTACAGGTAAAGCGCAATACACTTGTCTTCCCAACGAAAATGGAGGAATAGTAGACGATTTGATCGTATACAAAATGGATGATGAAAAGTATTTTGTAGTCGTTAACGCTTCTAATATTGAGAAAGATTTTGATCATATTAACAAATACAATAACTACAATGCTACGGTAAGAAATGCGTCCGATGAAATGGCTCTTATCGCGATTCAAGGTCCTAAAGCGCAAGAAACCCTCCAAAAACTTACGGACGTGAATTTAGCAGACCTTCCCTACTACAGTTTTACAGTAGGCTCATTAGCAGACAAATCCGATGTCATTATCTCAAATACAGGATATACTGGAAGTGGTGGTTACGAAATTTACTTCAAAAACGTAGATGCCGTAGCGCTGTGGGAGGAATTAACCAAGGCAGGTGAAGAATTCGGTATACTACCTTGCGGTCTTGGTGCGAGAGACACCTTAAGACTAGAAAAAGGTTTTTGTCTGTACGGAAACGACATTGATGACAGTACTTCTCCGCTAGAAGGTGGACTCGGATGGATCACTAAACTTGGCAAAGGAGATTTCGTTGGAAAAGAAGCAATCGCCAAAGTAAAGGAAGAAGGAATTACCAAAAAGCTAGTCGGTTTTGAAATGCAAGAAAAAGCGATTCCAAGACACGGATATCTAGTAAAAGATGAGCAAGGAAATGAAATCGGCACGGTTACTTCTGGAACCATGTCTCCGATGAAAAAAGTTGGAATCGGACTGGCTTATGTTAATAAACCACACTTTGAAATAGACGGAACTATTTTTATCGAAATACGCAGTAAACTAGTTCCTGCAAAAATTGTAAAAACTCCTTTCGTTTAAGAACGGATCAACTCTATTTTTAATTCTAGCTCGGCCTTGGTCGAGCTAGACTTTTTTTAGACAGGTACCACAACAAATTCAATCTTCCTAGCTTAAAGTATAAGATCCTATTAAAGAAGCAAAAAACCGCCTAGACCCATGGTCCAGACGGCTTTCTACAATTAATTTAAGTTTAATATGAAAATTGATTAGGTGTCTTAGTTAATGGTAATTTGAGTAGACTCAGGTTCTTTCTCTTTCACTTTTTTAATTTCAACTTTAAGAATACCATTAGTATATTCTGCGGTTAAATCTTCTTTCATTGTTCCTTTCGGAAGCGTGAAATTTCGTTTAAAGGATGTAAAAGTAAATTCTCTACGAGAGTACTTCTTTTCCTGCTTATCGTCTGAATCTACATTAGTAGATGTTTCAGCAGAAATCAGCAAGTTGTTCTCTTTAAGTTCAATCTTAAAGTCTTCTTTCGTTAGCCCAGGAGCTGCAAGTTCGATTTCATAAGAATCTTTCGCCTCTAGGATATTAACAGAAGGTACTTGCTCTCTTTGAGAATGAGATTTTTGAGTTTCAAACCAGTCTTTGGTTAAAAAATCATCGAATAAAAAATTTCTTCTAATTACGTTTGACATTTTATTTTGCATTTTTGGTTAATTCTATTTGCTTACCTAATTCACAAAATAAATGCCTTTCGCATTTTAGAGTCAAATTCGCAAAGAATCAAACGTTTTTATGCCATTATGACACTTTTCAGCTTTAAACCCACTAAAACAAAAGCCATTTTGTCTCTTTTACGCAACTATAAGATTATTTCTTTTCCGTCTCTACCCCAAAAAATCCATTTAAGCGCTCAAGATTTTGTTTATCAGAGCCAATAAAGATTTCTTTGTCTGTTAGAAACACAGGACGCTTTAAGAAACTATAATGATCCAGCAGTAATGCTTTAAAATCCGATTCTTTTAGCTCTTTTATATTTAGACCTCGCTGACGAATTTGAGTTGATTTACGGCTAAAAAGCGCCTCGTAGCTTCCAGCAAGTTGAAACATCTGCTCAACCTCCTCACTAGTGATCGGTTCGGACTTAATTTCTCTTAACTTCCAGTCCTCCAAAGGAAGTGGAGTCATGATTTTCTTGTTCGTCCCACATGTTTTTAAATAGTAAACTGTCTTCATAAAGCAAAAATAGGAAAGAATAGAAGTAGCTCCTAGTTTTTCTGATTCAATTAATCAAACAGGGCAATTGCATTTCACCAAAAAAAAGCAACTTCCTAAAAAAGAAAGTTGCTTTAATAATCTTGAATTAATAATTCACTTATCGAGCAATATTCACTGCTCTTGTTTCCCTGATAACAGTTACTTTTACCTGTCCTGGGTAGGTAAGTTCATTTTGAATCTTTTCAGATATATCGTAAGATAATTGAGCTGCTACTTCATCGTTCACTTTTCCACTCTCTACCATTACTCTAAGTTCACGACCTGCTTGAATTGCATACGCACTGGATACTCCATCAAAGCTAAGTGCAGCAGATTCTAAATCTTTCAATCTTTGGATATAAGATTCTAGCACTTGACGACGAGCTCCAGGTCTTGCTCCTGAAATCGCATCGGCAACTTGGATGATTGGTGAAAGAAGAGAAGTCATCTCAATTTCATCGTGGTGCGCTCCAATCGCATTAATCACCTCTGGATTCTCACCGAATTTCTCTGCCCACTGCATACCTAAAAGCGCGTGTGGAAGTTCGGATTCTTGTTCTGGTACTTTTCCTATATCGTGAAGAAGTCCTGCGCGTTTTGCAAGCTTCACATTCAGTCCTAATTCTGCGGCCATTGTAGCAGCGATATTGGCTACTTCTCTAGAGTGCTGAAGCAGGTTTTGCCCATAGGAAGAACGGTATTTCATACGTCCCACAATTTTCACTAGTTCCGGATGAAGTCCATGAATTCCTAGATCAATAATGGTACGTTTCCCTATTTCAATAATCTCTTCTTCTATTTGCTTTTTCGTTTTCTCTACTACCTCTTCAATACGAGCCGGATGAATTCTTCCGTCGGTTACTAATCGGTGCAAAGAAAGCTTTGCTACTTCTCTTCTTACTGGATCAAAGCAAGAAAGTAAGATTGCCTCTGGAGTATCATCTACTATAATCTCCACACCAGTAGCCGCTTCAAGAGCACGGATATTTCTTCCTTCTCTACCAATGATACGACCTTTGATTTCATCAGATTCAATATTGAATACCGATACTGAGTTTTCGATGGCTTGTTCCGTACCTATTCTTTGGATGGTCTGAATTACAATTTTCTTAGCTTCATTCTTCGCATTTAATTGCGCCTCCTCCATGATATTTTGAACATGAGCCTGGGCTTTGGTTTTGGCCTCCGACTTCATCGCTTCGACTAGCTCTAATTTCGCTTCCTCAGCACTGTACCCTGATAACTTTTCAAGAATTTCAACTTTTCTTGCTGTAATCTGATCGAGTTCCGTTTGCTTGCGTTCTAAAATCTCTGTCTTTTTAGCGTAATCGCCAATCTGACGATCCAGATCTTTTTCTAATTTACCTGTTCGAGATAAATCATCGTTGAGCTTGTGTTCTTTGTCCTTAATTCTTTTTTCAGCATCCTGCATTTTTTTCTCCCGGGATTGAATTTCCTGGTCGTGCTGACTTTTAAGTTCTAAAAATTTCTCTTTTGCTTGAAGTTGTTTCTCTTTTTTAATTGATTCGGCTTGTACTTTCGTTTTCTCCAGAAGATTTTCTGCATTTTTCCTCGCATCTTCAATAATAAATTTAGCCTTGGAGTTTAAGGAACTCTTAGAAAAGAGCATTCCTACAACCGCCCCGACCAGGAGACAAACCAAACCAATTACGATAGTAAGTATGTCCATAGTATATTTAATTATAATGTTCTTAAATAAAAAAAACCTACAACAGTTCACGATTGAGAGTAAACTCCTAATCAACACGATTTGGACTGATTTCTACGGTCTGTAATCCGCGATTAAAGCGGCACGCCATTCCGTAAACTTTTGCCCGGTAATTGTTTAGCGTTGAGTTTACCTTAAATGTGTTAGAACTATTGTAGGCAGTATCTTAACTGAAAAGTAATTTTACTTTTCTTCCGACTCCAATAAAGAAGAAATTGCTTTTATCTTCTCAATGGAGAGGGCTATATTTTTTTCGTTGCTTTTGTTATAAACTTCTGCACTAGTACCTAGCCTAAGCGCGCACATGGCTAATGCATCTTGCTTATCTCTTACATCAAAACTGGCTTCAAACTCTTTGATCATTCCATCAATTTGTTTTCCTACTCTTCTTAAAGTTTCTTCTTCAGCGGCAGCGACGTTCAAAGGATAATTCCTTCCTGCTATATTTATGGTTATACGTCTTACTTCCATCTAGAGTCCCTTGTTTTGAAGTTGTGCAATACACAAATCTACTTCCTTTATCAAACGATTGATGTGGTTTTTCATCAAACGATTGTGCTGCGGATTACCCGATATTGCGGAGTGAAGTTTTATATTTTTATATTCTTCTGCTAATTCCTGATTTTCCTTGCGCTCTTTATCGTAACGCTCTTTTAGCTCACTGTACTCATTAGAAAGCTCATAGTGTTCTTCCTGAAGTTTCTGATAGTCTTTTTTAAGCATCAGAATCTTTTTCTCCAGTAATGAAAAATTACTTTCTAATTCTTCCAGCATATTCAGGTTTACATTCTAACTTAGGCAAAAATATAAAAAATTAATATCAATTTTGATATATTGAAGAGGATAATTTGAAAATCTGGAAATAAAAAAGTAGAGACTTTCTTGATCTCTACCCTATTTCCTTAGTAATCAAAATCCTATCCCTTCGCTTTTAATGCAAAGTTTGTAGCGGTTTGAAGTTACTTTGTCGCTTTATAGATGGTTGCAATTCCCAACGAAAGTTTTTTATACTCCACTTTACTGTAACCTACTTCCAAAAGGATGTTTTTCATCTTTTCTCCGTATGGAAAAGCATTTACTGAATCAGGTAAGTAAGTATACGCTCGGTTATCTTTGGATACCAATCGACCAATTAATGGAAGTATGTTTTTAAAGTAAAACATATAAAGTGGGCCCATAATTCCTTCAACTTTGGAAAATTCTAAAATATAGGCACTGGCTCCGGTTTTAATCACGCGACGCATCTCCTGTAGCCCTACCTCCAAATGCTCATAATTTCTCACCCCAAAAGCAACACTCAGTGCATCAAACGTATCATCTGGAAAATCAAGATTTTCGGCATCTCCTTTCTGCATAGAAATTGAATCTTGCAGTCCAAGTTTGGCTACCTTTTCAATACCTACGTTGAGCATTTGTTGCGAAAGATCAACACCCATAACCTTAGCGCTTGTACCTTTTTGTACTGCTATAGCAAGGTCACCTGTCCCCGTTGCCAAATCCAGAACCTTTTTAGGCTGATCTTTAGCCATCCATTTTACCAATTTCTTTCGCCAAAGCACATCAATTTTCATTGAAAGCACATGGTTTAATAGATCGTACTTAGGTGCAATATTATCAAACATGTCCTCTACTTGACTCTTCTTAGAGTCTTGTGAGTTGTATGGGGTAACGTTTTTCAAAATTAAAAATTGTAATAGGTTTTGTAATAATTGAGAAAGTCCTGCTTGCGGAATATCTTTACTCGACTTTCCACTTTTTGAATATTTTTTACAACCGGATCGTACTCTTCATCAATATTATAATAAAAATCTTCATTATAAAGCTGATCCATCTTTTTGGCACCTCCGTAATAGTTTTCACCATCAATCACCGTTTGTGGCAATGCCGCAATTAAAGAATCTTTATTAAGACCGTATCCATAATATTGACGGTGAATATAATAGTCGCTATGGGTTATATTTAGTATCCCACGAATTTTATTAACTGTAAACAAAGAATCATACAGGAGTTCTTTTTCACGATCAAAAACTTCAATGCGGTTTTCCCCTTTCTCTAAATTTACCTTAACATACTGACCTGAGGTAATAATCTTCTCCCCTCCTCCATTGATTTTAAAATAGTAGGTCTCAGGTGTCGGGTTATCTACTAAGTAAGCATTTTTCTTAGCTAAAAACAAGTAATAGATTCCAAAAGCGACAATAAAGGAAACGAGCCCAATGAGCAGTCCAATCGTCGAGGCATTCTTTTTCATAAGCTTAAATAAAGCAATGCAAATTTAAGAATAAATTTCCTTTGTCTTTCATTGCTCAAGAATTCTTAACTTTGGCCATTAGGAATAAACCCACGAATTTAAATTATGTCCCAAACGATTATTATTGGTTCTGGTAGCTATATCCCTCAAAGAGTTATTGAGGGCGAGCATTTTATGAAATCAGAGTTCTACGACGACCAATTCAATAAAATTGAAAAACCCAACGCAGAAGTCATTTCAAAATTTGTAGAAATTACAGAAATTGAGGAAAGACGATACGTCGAGGACGATCAAGTAAACTCCGATATAGCAGCCCTTGCCGCAAAAAAAGCATTAGACGATTCAGGAATCGATCCGGAATCATTGGACTATATCATTAGTGCTACCAACTTTGGTGACGTAGATTTATTGGGTCAACAAAGCTTCATGCCCTCCCTATCTGCTATTATCAAAAACAAATTAGGAATTAAAAATCCTTCATGCATCAACTACGATATGATTTTCGGTTGTCCAGGATGGGTGGAATCCATGATTTTAGCTGATACATTAATTAAAGCTGGAAAAGCAAAAAACATTTTAGTGGTAGGAAGCGAAACTTTAAGTCGAGTGACCGATCCTTACGATCGTAATAAAATGATTTTCGCTGACGGTGCGGGTGCTGTGGTTGTCACTGGTAGCGCGGATACAAAAGGAGGAATTCTATCCAGCAACACTCTGTGTTTCAATGGAGAAGAATTAAATTACCTTGAAAACTCTCATTCATTAAATCCTGACGCCGATCAAACGAAAAAGTACATTAGAATGCGCGGGAGAAAAATCTATGAATTTGCACTCACCCAAGTACCTGCTGCGATGAAAAAAACCATTGAAGATGCAGGTATTGATATTAATGACGTAAGCAAAATTCTATTACATCAAGCCAACGCCAAGATGGATCATGCGATCATCGCTAGACTTTTCAAAAACTTCGGACTTAAATCATATGATGAGAAAGTTGCGCCAATGACCATTCAAAAATTTGGTAACTCATCAGTAGCCACCGTTCCTACCATGTACGACCTTATTATACGTGGAGAAATGGAAGGACATGAGTTTAAGAAAGGGGATTATATCTTAATGGCTTCGGTGGGAGCTGGAATGAACATCAATGCTTTTGTATACCAAGTTCCATAGAACCTAATATAACCTCAATAGAAAAAAGATAAGACCCAAAGGAAATTAATTCCTTTGGGTTTGCTATTTTTGAACCCAATTATGAGAGAATTTTTTGTCTTTTTCACGCTAGCCTTCTTAGTTCTAGAACTATATATCTATCAAGCAGTTAAAACTCTTAGCTCTAACGCCATTTGGAAAACCCTATACATCTGCGTTTCTGCACTTACCTATCTTTTTCTATTGTATCAGTTTTACAATTTTTCCCAGAAAAGTGTAAGTCATAAGCAAATGCAAATTGTGGTAACCGTTTTCTTAGCACTAGTGCTTCCAAAGATAGTAATTGCTCTTTTTCTTCTAATTGACGACCTTCTTCGTTTAGGTATTTTTTCATTTCAAAAAATCCAAGGAGAGTCCATTTTTTATCCAGAAAGGCGAAAACTCCTTTCATACACAGGAGTCGGGATTGCATTTCTCTTTACTCTACTGTTTTTAGACGGAGTGATCTTTGGAAAATACCGTCATAAAGTCCGTCATGTAAAATTAAAGTTGAAAAACTTGCCCGAGGCATTTAAAGGTTACCGAATTGTACAGATATCAGATTTACACTCGGGAAGCTTTCTTAATCCAGAAAAACTAAAACCCGCCTTTGAGCTAATAAACAAACAAGAAGCCGATCTCATCGTATTTACTGGAGATATGGTAAATAACCTTGCTAGTGAGTTCACTCCTTTTATTCCCTTCTTTCAAGAACTCAGAGCTAAAGACGGTAAGTTCTCAGTCCTCGGAAATCATGATTACGGTCAATACCATCAATGGAACTCCAAAAAGGAAGAAGAAAACAATTTGCTTCGATTAATTGAAGACCAAAGAGCAGCAGGGTTGACTCTACTACGTAACGAGCACATTAAAATTTCGAGGGACAATGAGAAGCTCTATTTAATTGGAGTAGAAAATTGGGGAGAAAAACCATTTCCGCAATTTGGTGATCTTGATAAGGCTAGTAAAGGAATTCCAGCCTCAGATGTAAAAATTTTACTCAGCCATGACCCAACCCATTTTGATCATGTCGTAACGAAACACAGTTCCCAGGTTCAACTAACCCTTTCAGGACATACCCACGGAATGCAATTCGGATTAGATCTCAAAAACATTCGCTGGTCTCCTGTGAAGTATCGTTATAAAAAATGGACGGACCTCTATCAAACAGGTGATCAATACTTGTATGTCAATAGAGGATTTGGAGTTATTGGATATCCAGGACGAGTAGGAATTCAACCGGAGATTACTTTGATTGAATTAGTATAGAAAAAAGATTCCCAGCCAATGGCTGGGAATAGTTCTTATTTTTTGGATTCCTCAACAGAAACTTTTCTAAATTCTTTGAAAAGTTTGCTTAGTTCCAAAGCAGATTTTCTAGCTCTTGTTCCAGCAGCCTTGTTTCCTTTTTCTGCTTGTTGACCTGCTTCTTTAGCGAAAGCTTCATACTCTGCATTGATTTTCTCAATTAGTTCTTTCATAATGGTTTAAATATTAAAGGTTAATTAGAAATGCAAATATAAAAGAATATCTGATTTAGCAAATACAAAAGCGTGTTAAATGCCCATCACAAGGGCTTTTTTTTAAGCATTATACGTAAAAAAGTAGGAATTGAATAAATTGAGGACATTTTTCCTTTCGGAATAGATAGTTACTGAAATGAAAAAAAATCCAAGAAACAGCAAAAAAAACATATTAGTTCTATTTCTCTGTAGCTGACTTTATTTGATACGTAGCGTTAATTTTTCCCTTTTAAACGAACGCACTTTAGGGGATCCTATTAAAAATATAGTTTTCTGAAAACAAAAATTGATGCAAATATCCCTTCCTACCTAACATTTAGAAAATTAGGACTGGGATCAAACCTTGCGGGAAGATTCAATATTATCTGACCCTACTCATGCCAGATTCATCCTTTTAAGGATTCCAATAATTAGTGTATAGAAATCAAAGCTCTTATGGGGATACCGTTTGTGTTTCTCCTGTACTCATGTTCTGAAACAAATCGGGAAAATACATACTCAAGGCAAAGTATAGCACAATCATCACGACAATTAGTACAATAACAGTAACAACTAAAGGACCTGGTTTATTCTTTTTTGAAGGTTCCATAACATAGGTTTTTAATACCATTAAGTATGCTATAATAGTGCCATTCTGATATTCAATTACTTGGCAGCTATAACAATGAGTGCTTTATCGAAAAACTGTATGGCTAGACATTAGCGAGCAACAAACGCGACTTCAAGTTATACAATACTTTTTTGGCAGTTTAATTTAACAAGAAATGATCGGAAGAGTTCTAGTAATATCGAGGTATTTTAATCGTATGTCCTGCGGACAAAATGAAAGCTTAGTTATTGTACGAAGCCTTACTAGCATATTATTACGAACTTTTCCTGAATAGAACAAACAAAACAACTGGTATAAATGCAAACAATATGAAAATGAGAATTTGAATAATATTACTGATCTCTGGTAAGGCTTTTATTGTATTTAAAAATATGATAAAAAAAACGGATGTAATTATAATAGAGAATATGCCAAGGAAAATCTGCATTTTTCTAAATGTAGAAGCTTTATTATTACTATCAATATCGATAGGATAATTTAGTTTATCTGGGTTTTTACTTAAAATGAAAATAAAACCAAGTAAGATTATATTTACAACAAGCATTATTATCAGACTAGACTTATAGCCGTACTTTGTTACTTTACCATCCAATCCATAGTGGATTGGTACATTTTGAATTTGATTTTCATAAGCAAAAAACAACATAAACATTAATAGTATTAATGATATGCTTATGATGAATAAATAATTTTGTTTCTCCATATTTTAGGTAGCTAAATAAAATTAATATTTAAATATAAGTAAAGAAGAAATCGAAAAGAAAAATGGAATAGAGAATAATCAAAATCACCCAAGTTTTGTTCTTGGTCCCTGATTTCTGATTCGTTTTGAGGAGTCCGAAAAGAAAAAAATCCCACTAAATAAAAAGTTTTAGTGGGATTTGTAATTATTTGCAACTTGCAGTGCGATCCGGACGGGATTCGAACCCGCGACCTCCGCCGTGACAGGGCGGCATTCTAACCAGCTGAACTACCGGATCAATTTATTTTTTATAAAGAAAATAACAAAACTTCTGCGATCCGGACGGGATTCGAACCCGCGACCTCCGCCGTGACAGGGCGGCATTCTAACCAGCTGAACTACCGGATCAAAAAATTAAAGAACTCCTTTCTTTTTGGTGACTGCAAAATTAACCATTTTATTGTTCCCTACAAATTATTTTATAAAAAAAATGCCCTTCATTTTGAAAGGCATTAATTATCAGTGTGTATTTTTTTATAAATGCGCTTGAAGTTTCTCGCTGATCACCTCTTTTGGTGCTACTCCAACGATTTTATCAACTACTTCTCCATTTTTGAAAATAAGAACTGTAGGAATATTTCTGATTCCATAGTCAACAGAAACTTGCTGGTTGTTGTCTACATCTACTTTTCCTACGATCGCTTTTCCTTCGAATTCCGTAGCCACTTCTTCGATGATTGGTCCAAGAACTCTACACGGTCCGCACCATACTGCCCAAAAATCAACAAGTACTGGTTTATCTGAGTTTAATACAGTTTCTTTAAATGAACTGTCTGTAATTTCTAATGCCATAATTATCTTTTTTCTTTACTAATTTGTTATACAAATCTACAAAAATCTCTCACAGCTTTTGTCATAGAATTATCTATGTACTGCATTCGTTTTTTCTATAGTTGATTTATCATAAATCTCCTTCAAAACGGAAGCGAAGTAATCGATCTCTTCCCTGGTCGTTAAATGGCTAAAAGAGACTCTTAAGGGTGTTGTTACCTCCATTTCGTCTTCACTTAAAAGACTCATCATTACCATTGATGGTTTTGCTGCTCCCGAGCTGCAAGCACTTCCTTGAGAAATGGAAATCCCTTTCATATCTAGTTGCAGTCCAATGAGTGGATTCTTGAAAGGAAGCAATACACTGAGTACGGTATAGAGACTTTTCTCTGGATCATGTGAAAAACCATTGAACTTCACTCCAGGAATATTCTCTGATAGCTTTTCTACTGCATACTGCTTAATTGCTCCCATATGGTTTGAATACTCCTCCATATTTTCTAGACAAAGCTCTAAAGCTTTTCCCAGCCCTACAATTCCCACAACATTCTCTGTACCTGCTCTTAACTCTCTTTCTTGAGTTCCTCCAAGAATCATCGGCTTTAATTTGGTGGATTTGCGAATAAAAGCAAACCCTGCTCCTTTCGGTCCATGAAATTTATGTGCACTGCAAGAAGCAAAATCAAGTGGTATTTTGGAAAAATCGAGATCAAGATGCGCTACAGTCTGCACGGTATCCGAGTGAAAATAAGCGCCGTAATCTTTGCAAAGCTTTGCAACAGCTTCTATGTCTAAAAGATTGCCAATTTCATTGTTGGCGTGCATTAAAGTAACCAAAGTTTTTTTCTCAGAAGCTTCCAGGGCACTATGAATCTTTTCTAAACTAATTTCTCCATTCTGATCAGCTTGAAGGTAAACGACCTCTACTCCACAACGCGACTCTGCATCTTTTACCGCTTCTGAAACACACTTATGCTCCATTGGGGAAGTAATGATCCGCTCTACTCCTAAATGAGCTACACAGGACTGGATGATAAGGTTATTGGATTCGGTACCGCAGGAGGTGAAAATGATTTCACCCGGAACCACTTTTAAAGCATCAGCTACCTTACGGCGAACCCCTTCAATAATCGATTTGGCTTCTTGACCCACACTGTGTGTCGAGGAAGGATTTCCGTAATTCTCTTGCATCACTTTTACCATCGCTTCAATGACTTGTGGATCCATTGGGGTGGTAGCAGCGTTATCCAAATACACTTTGGTTTTCATCAAAAAATTTTAATTATGGGTTACTTAGGTAAAACCTAGGTTTAAGCAAGGTTTATGTCCAAAAAAATCTAAGGTAAAATTAATGAAAAAATCTGAAATGACTTTCCTGAGCAAATTCCATCATTGGGTAATCATTAGAGGTATCTCCAAAGGCAATAATTTTATCAAAAGAACGGTCTATAAGATAATCTTTTAGGCGATTTACTTTTTCTTCTCCATTGCAATTGGTTCCTAAAAACTTCCCCGTAAATACTCCCTCCTTAAATTGAGCTCTAGTTGCAATAAGATCCATTTCATAAAAGTCAGCGAAAGGCTTAGTCCAAACATCTAAACTTGCAGTGACAAGGACCGACTGCGTCAATTCTTTATTTCTAGAATCAAGAAACTCTTTGGCTAATTCTCTTAATAGTTCCTGATGATTGGAATCGAAAAAAATCTGGGCCCTTTGTTCTAACTTCTCTTTTCTCTCCCCTTTTAGTACCGAAGAAATAAAACTTCGTTTTACCGGCTCAGCAGGTAGCAATTTCACTTTCAATAAAGCAAAAAGAGGCAAGTGCTTAGCTAATGCCCAATAATATTTCTTTCGATCATAATATCGAAGAAATTGAAACATAGTATCTTTAGTGGTCAGCGTTCCGTCGAAATCAAAACAGTAGAGTTTTTTCATGGATTCAAAGCCTGGTAGCTTATTGTTTAAAATAGATTAGAAGGAAAAAAGACAGGATCCATAAAACCACTGTAGCCTGAATATAGCGATCTTTATAAATGACGCGGGTTGGAGATTCTGTGCGGTTGTAAACCAGGGTTTGCTGCAAATACCTAAGAAGTGCAAAAACTACGAATATAACGGTGTAAAAAATTCTAGAGCCAAATTTTCTTTGCACTTCTGGAGTTACAGTAAACATTAAATAACTCACAATAGCTAGAGTCACCGAAATAGAAAGCGCTATATCAGCAAACTGAACATTATAACCGTCCAGAGCTCGTCGGGTTCTACCTGATACCTGTGCATTAATGAGTTCTCCTCTTCTCTTTCCTAGAGCTAGGACTAAAGCAAGAATAAAAGTAAGAAGAATAGCCCATTGTGAGATAGGAATTCCTGTCGCATAACCTCCTACCAGAATTCGAAGTACAAAACCTAGAGACACCAAACAAACATCAACAATAGCTACGTGCTTCAAATAAAAGGTGTAGAGTAAATTCATACACAGATAAAAAGCAAGCACGCCTACTAGTTCAATCCAATGAAGATCTAAAAAGAAGTAGCCCAAAGCAAGAAGCCCTACCAGAAGTAGTATAACTCCCAACAGTATCATTCTTGCACCCGACTTCGAAATAGCACCACTTGCTAAAGGACGTAGACGCTTGACCGGATGCTTCCGATCCGATTCGATGTCCGAGTAATCATTTATAATGTAAATACAACTCGAGGTCAAAGAGAAGACCAAAAAGGCAAAGACACTTTGATAAAATAAAGAAAAATCAAGAACATTACCCGAAAAGAAAAGGGGAAGAAAAACAAAAAGATTCTTAATCCATTGTTCGACTCTAAGTAATCTGAAAATCTTGGTCATCGTTATAAAATCTGCACAAAAATAAGTTATTTTAACAGAATAAAAAGCGGGCTTTACCTAGAACAAAAAAAGACTGCAAATGCAGTCTTTCTTATGTGGTTAGAATTGCCTGTTATTGACGAACTTCTTGTTGTGCGTCTTGAATCATTTCCTCGTTTGCTGTAATAGCGAATTCTACGCGGCGATTTTGCGCTCTACCAGCATCCGTTGAATTGGTAGCTACAGGCTCTGATTCTCCCATACCCATGGCAAAGAGTCTTGAAGAACTCACTCCTTTGCTCACCAGATAAGATTTAACAGAATTCGCACGTCTTTCAGAAAGCCCTTGGTTGTACGCATCCGTTCCTTTACTGTCTGTATGACCGTAAACATTAATGTTGGTATCTGGGTTGTTAATTAATACCGTAGAGAGTTTATCAAGATTCGATTTAGCAGCAGCCGTAAGGTTTGAGGAATCAAATCCAAAATTCACTACGCTTTCAGGAAGACTTACACGAATTCCTTCGCCCACTCTTTCCACTTCAGCTCCAGGAAGGGTTTCTTCTATCTCTTTGGCTTGCTTGTCCATTTTTGAACCGATAACGTTACCCACAACGCCACCAACAACACCTCCAAGTACTGCTCCCTGCGGTGCATTACCTCCTTTTCCAATATTGTTTCCAAGTACTCCTCCAAGAACAGCTCCCGCAGCTGCACCAATCACGGTACCTCTTTGTTGGTTATTTGAATTCTGAACTGCCTCACAACTTGTAAAAATTAAAGCTGAGGATAAAAACAATGCGCCAAATTTGGCTTTATTAATTGATATCATAAAATAGTATTTATAGTTTATTATTTAATTAGTCTGAGGTTTTCTCAAAATGATAAACCACTTGAACGTTTGCACCTTCATAAGGTACGTTTTGTTGAAGCGTAAAATGCGTTTCACTTTGTTCAACCAAATTAAGTGCATAACCGGCCGTCACATTCTTCGCCTTTTCACCCTCTCCTACTTTCTTAAATAAAAAGGTGTTTCCAGATTGAACATGAAAACTAATAGGCTGAGTTAAGGTAGGACAGTCACCAGTTCCATTAATTGAATACGATCCCGTATTGTTATTGGGAACCAAATGCCATACACTCCCCACAAAACATTGTGCATCAGCTCCTGAATCAAAAGGTTTAATAGACAATGAACGGTCGTAGTTTACACTTGTTATGCGCCAATCACCTTTCATTTTCAAATAATCGGCACGATCAGCCTGAGCTATTTTTGCTGTGGAACACGAAACACTAAGAAAGGCTCCTGTGATTCCTAATAGGATCCAATTTTTCATAATAAAATGGGTTTTACATCTTTTTTAGATACATTCAAAACCATGCCAATCCTAGTAAAATAGAAGAAAGAAAAGTTTCATAATTCCCACTAGGGTTAAAAAAAACCTTTGCAGAAAAACGCTGCAAAGGTCAAAAAAAGGTAGGATTTCATCCTATTGTATATTGTGTTTTATTTCACTGTAGAAGGATGCTTCTTCGCAGTCTTTGTTTTTTGCACATTGGCGGCTCTTCTTAGGTTTTTAGAATCTGCCGAATTTCCATTATAAAACTGCGTGTACGCATACTGCGCTGCTTTACCCAAATCAATTACTCCGCCAGCTCGCGAAATCAAATCGAATCGATTGTTCTCATTGCTAGGAAGCATCGCATTTACTTTCGATACGTTTGCTGTTTTAACAAGAGCCTCGATAAGTTGCTCTGGTGTTAAATTCGGCATATATGCCCAAAGTACCGCTGCTGCTCCTGCAACTACAGGGGAAGCCATAGAGGTTCCTTGTAAATACTCGTACTTACCGTCCGGAACTGTTGAATAAATACCTTGCCCTGGAGCAAACACATCCACCATCTTTTTGTTGTAGTTTGAAAATTCCGCTCTTAAAAACTCATTGTCATCAGTAGATGCTCCTACTATGATTGTATTGTTAACAAACGGCGCTGGATCGGTCGCATTTTTAAAATTGGTTGGATAATAAATATGCTCTTGGATATCTTCGTTCTCATTTCCTGCTGCTTTCACTAAAAGCACCCCTTTGCTCTGAGCATACTCAAATGCTTTCCAAACTTCTTCTTTTCCTGGAGACACTGGTTTTCCAAAACTCATATTAAGAATTTTAGCTCCATTATCCACCGCATAACGAATGGCATTCGCTACATCTTTATCGCGCTCATCTCCATTAGGTACCGTACGTACTGTCATTATCTTTGCTACTTGATGCGCTACTCCATATTGTGGCTCCTCTCCTTGCGCGTATCCGGCAATGATTCCAGCTACGTGAGTACCGTGCTGTGCATCAGGGCCTTCGTAATGGTTGTTTCCATAAATGCGCTCCTTATAGTTTTCGTAGTCGTCGGCTACAATTTCAGCTCGTGGATCAAAATCCAAATTGTACTGCTTGGTTGCTTGAGGCCCGTAATAATCTAACGCAGCTCCAATTTCTTTGGTCATTGTTTTTTCAACCTCCTCAGAAGGTTTATCCTTCATTTCGGGATCTTGGATGGCGCCCATAAGGAGCTGTAAACTCATAGCTTCTTCTTGAGTAGAAGGCTTAATGCTAGCGAGCACTTCTTGTGAAAGAGGCTTGCCGTTAAGCAGTTTAATCGCACTAGGAATGAGCTCCTTGATCCTTGCATAATTAGCGTAGCCTTGTTGAGCTTCCATGGATTTTTCCATAAAAATACGCTTACTCTTCAGGTAGATTTCAAATTCTTCTGGCCTCTGAGCTTGATTGGCTTTATTCTCTGCTGAAGTGCCTCCCTCAAAAATAGGTTGGTATTTCTTCACCATCCGAGTTACCTCGAAATTATCTACATCTACATCACCGTTCTTTCCTCCAATAAAATTCCATCCGTGAACATCATCAATGTATCCATTATTGTCGTCATCAATACCGTTGCCTGGGATTTCTCCTGGATTTTTCCACATATTGTTGATGAGTCCCGGGTGATCCACCTCAACTCCACTGTCAAGTACACCCACCACCACTGTAGTAGGTTTTAAGCCTCGTGATTGAAGGTATTTGTAAGCATTTTCTGTATTAATTCCATAAACCCCTGCTGCTGCATGATCCATATGATACCAAGTCTTCTCTGCCACTGCAAGCGCCTTATTGGATGTTTCTTCCGTCTGCGCAGTGAACAAACCAATATGCATAAGGGCTACGACTGATAAAACGAGTTTCTTCATTAGTATAATCTATTTAATTGATAAGTAATTGTTTTATATAAGTTGAACTTTCAGGTCCCTTGTTACAAAGCAAATCTAATACCGATAAATCGTTTTGAAAACCGAACTTCTCATCAAAAGTCTGGTAATAAGGGGGAAGCGAATATTCCGATGGACTTTTAGCCGAGAATTTTTCCCTTAGATCTTCACCCACAATATTCTTCTCATACACTGTAGTCAACTCATGCGAAGACGGCCACTTGAGTAACTCCAATACTTTGGCCAAAACTTTTTCATTAAATTGAAACAGCAAAGGTTCAGGAGTAGTGAACAGATCCTCTAAGGCATCTTCATAGAATTCGAAATAAGGAGAACTTTGATAGGCAGTTTTAATAGATTTCCAATGAAGGGATTGCCAATTTTCAGCGTAAGAGATCTCAATTTCATCGTATACACGTTTTCCTGAATGCCGGATCGGTATAATCAGGGGAAGCTTACCATTCGCACCGTAGATTACTGTTCGGTTTCTATAGGTTTGCTTTGGAAAATGTTCTTTACTTTCTAATAATACAGTTGTATTTTCCTTGGCATAAAAGTGCAACCAACTGATGGGTGGAAAATAAAACAAGGGAAGTAATAGGGAAGTATTCATAAGTTCAATGTATGTAGCAACGATGGTCTTCTCCTTAAGGAAAAAGACCATCAATTGTAGAGCTTTATTTTTTGTTTGATTTAGTCTTCAGAATCCTTGCGCTTTTTGAAAGGTTTAGTAATCAAATCCCAACCAAAGAAAAGTACTAAAACAAGTACAGCAACCCACCAATAAGATGTTTTATGAAGATCTCCTGTATTGCTGGCCTTAAACATTCTATCCCAACGGATTTTTTTACCATTGGCCTGGTAAGAGGAAGAGGCATCAGTAAAGAGTCCTTCAACGCTGAGCCATGTAAACATAGGCTTTCCTACAATATGGGTTTCAGGTACGTACCCGAAAAATCGAGAATCTAAAGAGGCATCGCGGTTATCACCGATCATCATGTAATAGTCGTACTTCACTGTATAAGAATCGGTAGGATTCCCATTGATAATAATTTTGCCTTCTTTTTCTTCTACTGTATTTCCTTCGTGCTTTTCAATAAGTTTACGGTATTCCACTAAATTTTCTGAATTGAGTTTTAAAACATCTCCTTTCTTCGGCACCGTTAAAGGACCGTACCAATCCACATTCCAAGGTCTATTCATCGGAAAGATCGTAGAAGACAGATTCAACTTTTTACTAGGAACCATGCGCTGCTCTTGAATCGATCGATTGATGTCCGGATAGTAACTAATGTCCGCTTCTCCTTGTTTTTCAATAATCTCTTGCATTTGCACGACTTGAGGAAGTGCGCGAATTTCCTTGGCCACCTGATCAGTGAGTCCTTGGAAACGATAGTAATACCCTGTGTCCATGGATTGTTCCATAACAGGAAGAAAACCGTAGACATCGTAGAGCCCTGGAACATTAAGCTGTGAAGAGGTTAGAACCTCAAAAGAATGCTGGACTTCTTGGTCTCCCATTCTTTGCTCGGGCTTTCCGTTCACTATTAGTTTTCCCTCTTTAAATTCCAGAGTGTCTCCAGGCCCTGCTACCAAACGCTTCACATAGGGATCCTTACGATCAATAGCTACATGTACAGAGTCGTCCGGATAGTTGAAAACAACAATGTCATTTCGCTCTGGTTTTTCCCATCCAGGTAATCGTAAATAAGGAAGCTTAATGGCTTCTACATAGGATTTGGGATCGTCTTTAGGATTCCCCTGCTCTCCCCTGTCCATAAGTGTTCCTTGAACAAAAGGTACGGCTACAGGACGCATCGGCATGCGAAAACCGTAGTTAAGTTTATTTACGAATAAAAAATCCCCTACCAGCATGGTACGCTCCATAGAGCCTGTTGGGATTCCAAAGGGTTGAGTGATAAAGGTGTGTACAATCGTTGCAAATACAACAGCAAAAGTGACACTTCCAAGAAAAGACTCTTTTTTGCGTTCTTCTTTTGTCTCACCTGGAAGCATAAAATCGTCCTCGTCTAATTCCACGTCTTTACTGTAATTCACTGTGGCCATATAAAGAAAGGGCAACAAAACAGTAAGCAGTCTTTGAACAATAGTGGTCTTACCAAAAAGCCTCATAAGGTACAGGTGAAAGACCGACATCATAATGGGACCTACAATTGGCAAGTAAGCCAGTGCACACCACCAAGTGGAATGCTCTGCTTTCTTTAAAATCAGGTAATAATTATAAAAGGGAACAAATGCCATTAGTGGGGAATACCCCATTTTCTTAAAAAGTTTCCACGTTGAAATCCCCATTAACAGGGAAAGAATTACAACGTAGAGCGTATAAGTAAGCAAATAATTCATAGTAATTTAGTTCTTGGTAGCGTATCCTATTAGTTAAAAAGGTATTGAAGTTGTTACACGGGGCTATAATGAAAGTACATCTTTCATGGAAAAAACGCCTTTTTTATCAGCAATCCATTCCGCCGCTAATACTGCGCCTAATGCAAATCCGCTTCTACTATGGGCGGTGTGCTTAATTTCAATTTCATCTACATCACTTCGGTAATAAACACTGTGCGTGCCGGGTACTTCATCTTCTCTTAGGGCGTAAATGCCGATTTGTTCCTTCTCTGTTTCGTGCAGTTTCCAGGATTCGTATTCGGAATGATTCGCAATTACACCTTCTGCCAAAGAAATAGCCGTTCCACTAGGAGCATCTTTTTTATGCGTGTGGTGGATTTCTTCCATCTGCACGCGATACTCATTAAATCGACTCATTAATTTAGACAACTGTTCATTAAGAGCGAAAAACAGGTTGACACCTAATGAAAAATTTGATCCGTATAAAAATGCGGTATTGTTTTTAAGAGCAAGAGCTTGCGCTTCCTCTAAACGGTCTAGCCATCCAGTAGTTCCACTAATAACAGGAACCCCTAGAGCTAGTGCGGCCGAGATATTTTCAAAAGCGGCCTCAGGTTGAGAAAACTCAATCACCACTTGGGCATCATTCAAATTTTCTTTGGTTGGAGTTTCCTTTAGACGAGCGGTGATTTCGTGTCCTTTATTTTGAGCGATGATTTCTATCGCTTGACCCATTTTTCCGTAGCCTACTAAAGCTATTTTCATGCATTTAGAATTTAAAATTAAGACTTAAGCCCGCTTTTGAACCTTGAACAGCCAGTGGATCGTAAATGACCGTAGGGCTTAAAGCAAGATCCGGATCATTTCGCTGATCAAAAAGATGCGCATCCACAACGGCATCCATAATATTTAAGATATAAACCAGACCGGTTATAGCAACGGAATAATCTCGCTGTCGCTTCATTCGGTCTTGGGTTCTTCCTAAGGCTTCTTTCGTAATTCCAGGAATGTCAGAGAATTCGTGAGGCAGGCCATTAAGCTGCGCAATGTAAGCCTCTCGATAGCGCTTGTATTGCTTATCATTGTATAGCGTAACCCCTACTCCAGTACCTATAGCTCCCCAAACAATAGGGATTTTCCAATACTTCCGGTTGTAATACTGTCCAAGGCCGGGAAGCACAGCAGAATACAATCCTGCCTTGGTTGGATTGTATTTGGGCCGCTCTATAGTATTAGCCTTTTCAATATCTTCTAATACCGCGTCCGTGCCTTTAATGGTATCTGTAACTGCCTGATCCGTAGAGGACCTAATAGTATCATTAGTAGTTACTTGAGCGCTAAACCCAAGGGAAAATAAAACAAAGAAAAAAAGTAAAGTAGTTCGCATTAGCTAAAATGAGAAAGGATGGCTTCTAATTCTTTCTCGTCTTTAAAATCCAGAATAATTTTCCCTTTTCGACCTCCCGAAAGGGATTTGATTTCAACCTTCACATCCAAAGTATCTGAAAGTCTCTTCTGCGCTTTTTTAAGTTCATTGGAAAGCGGTTTCTTTTCTTTTACTGAAGTACTTTTTGGAGATTTCAAATTAGCGGCTAATTGCTCCGATTGTCTCACATTAAGACCCTCTTTTAAAATGGTTTCAAAGAGTCTTTTCTGATCCTCTTCCTCTTCCAAGCTAAGTACGGCACGTCCATGTCCCGCAGAAATAACTCCACTTCGAATTGCATTTTGAACATCAGGACTCAGTTTTAAGAGTCGAATGGAATTGGTAATAGTGCTTCGCTCTTTTCCTACCCTTTGACTTAAGTTCTCTTGAGTCATCCCAATCTCATCCAAAAGTCTTTGGTAGGTAAGTGCGATTTCAATAGAATCTAAATCTTCTCTTTGAATGTTTTCGACAAGCGCCATTTCTAATAGCTCTTGATCATTCACCAGTCGAATATAAGCAGGTATCGTTTTAAGACCTGCCAATTTAGAGGCCCGGTAACGACGTTCTCCAGAAATAATTTCGTAGCGATCCGCATCTTTTCTTACCGTGATGGGCTGAATCACTCCTAGAGCTTTTATGCTCATAGATAAATCTTCTAAAGCCTTTTCATCAAAATAAGTTCTAGGTTGCGTTGCATTAGGGTATATGTTTTCAATAGGAACTTCAACAATCTGTCCAACAAAAATTTCAGCCCCTTGATCAGTTGCTGAATTTATTGACACAGCAGACTCGGCATTTAAAATCGCACCAAGCCCTCTTCCCATAGCTCTTTTTTTATCTTTCAACTTCTTCTTTTTTAGTATTAGGTTCGAGATTTTCGTTCTTTAATATCACCTCCTCTGCTAGTTGGATGTATTGAATCGCTCCTTTGCTTTCTGCATCGTACATCAAAATACTTTCACCAAAACTTGGTGCTTCACTTAATCTCACATTTCTAGCAATAATGGTATCAAACACCATTTCTGGAAAATGAGAATTCACTTCTTCTACCACTTGATTGGAAAGTCGAAGTCTGGAATCATACATGGTTAGTAAAAGTCCTTCAATATCCAAGTCCGGATTGTGAATTTTTTGAACATTTTTAATGGTATTGAGTAGCTTCCCAAGTCCTTCCAGGGCAAAATATTCACACTGAATCGGTATAATCACCGAATCTGCCGCAGTCAATGCATTTACCGTGATAAGCCCAAGACTAGGAGCACAATCAATTATAATATAATCGTACTGCTCTTTAATCGATTTAAGGGAATTGCGAAGCATGTATTCACGCTTCGTTTTATCTACTAGTTCTATTTCTGCTGCTACTAAATCAATATGGGAAGGAACGATATCCAAATTGGGTGAGGTGGTTCTTTGAATACATTGTTCCACTTGAGCACTATGCTCAAGAAGATTGTAGGTCGAATACTGAACTTCCTCAACTCCTAAACCTGATGTGGCATTGGCCTGAGGATCTGCATCGATGAGCAGGATCCGCTTCTCAAGTACCCCCAAAGCTGCAGCTAAATTAACTGCGGTTGTGGTTTTTCCTACACCCCCTTTTTGATTTGCAACTCCTATGATTTTAGCCATCTTGCTTTTTATTAATCTTCAAAAATACACTTTTTTTACTCTGTGCCTAATTTCGCTGAGCCGAGCTCTAATCAATCTATTGAAATACAGTAGTTTATTATTCAAAAAAATTATCCACAACCCGGAAAGAATTGTGGATAATTCACTTCAATAAAGGAGCTTACTCAAACTGCATTGAGACCGGAAAATTAAAATAACTTCTTACGGCTTTTCCACCCACTTTTGCCGGCTGCCATTTCCCTCTAATTGAGCGAACGGTTCTCTCCGCTTCTTTATTGAACTTTTCACTAGGGCCGCTAGCTTTCACATGACTTAAAGATCCATCTTTTTCAATCACGAAAACAACGCTCGTTTTATAAAGTTCCCCGGTATTTTCGAAAGCGCTTGTATTAAATCGTTGAACTACTTGATTTCTAAACTGATCAATTCCTCCTTTATACAGCGCTTTTTCATCCACTAAAGTCATGACTTCATTAGACTCTGGGGGCGAGATCACCTTTTCTTCTGTGGGCTCAGAAGCTCCGGGAGAAACTTCGGGTCCGGGAGCTACCAAAGGAGGAGTCGCGGTAATTTCCTTGCCTGCTGATGTTTCCACAGAGGCCAGTGCATTGCTGAGCTCTTCCTTTGCAATAGGCTGCTTCTCCTTGACTACTTCCCTTTTTGGTATAGGTACTGAAGTATCAACGGTCTTTATTTTATCTGCAGGTACGGATAAAGTCTTCGGAGGGTCCTTTTTTTCCACAGGACTTACCGGATCGATCATGACCCAAGAAGAAGGCGTCACATTTTCTGTAGCTGACTCCGTATTATTAAAAGAATTTGAAAGTATAAAAGGAATCATAATAGCCAAGGTAGCCGCACCAACTCCAATAATAAGAGCACGGGTTACTATTTCTTGATACTCGCTTCTCATGGCATAGGCGCCATAAGATTTGTTTCGGTTTTGGAACACTACTTCATCCAAAGAGCTCCTGGAGGAAGAAACTATCATCTTTTTCATATCGATTGTAGGTATTTGGTTAAAATATAAACTAGAGAGAATTTCCATATTCACCTTACTAGCTTGTATATACCTACCATATCTCAACAAGAATGCCAAACCAATAGCTATTTGCTATCCATATCAAAAATTAGATACAAATTTACTATTCACAGCTTAGCAAATAAAGATCATGCGATCCACGATTCCACAAATAAATTGCGCATCGTGAAAACTACCTAACTACAAGCACTACTAAAAAAAAGCCTAATTGATTGCATAAAAAAGCCTCCAACCGCGAATTATCGGTTGAAGGCTTTATTTTAAGTAGTAGAGTAACTTTTAAAAAAGTTCTTTTCTTATAATGTTCTGGCTACGCTCCGGTCCTACAGAAACCAAATAAACATTGATTCCTAAGTACTCTTCAATGAACTCAATGTATTTTTTCGCGTTGGTAGGGAGTTCATCGTAGGTACGAGCATGCGAAATATCTTCTTCCCAACCTTCAAGATGCTCATAAATAGGTTTGTATTTTGCAAGCTTCGTCGTAGACGAAGTGAAATAATCAATCTTTTTACCGTCCTCTGTTTCGTAATGCGTTACGATTTTTAGTGGCTGGATCCCAGAAAGAACATCGAGTTTCGTGATAACAAGATTGTTAATCCCATTAATCATGCACGCATGTTTTAATGAAACCAGGTCAAGCCATCCCGTTCTTCTTGGACGACCTGTGGTAGCTCCAAATTCATTACCTACTTTTCGCATACGCTCGCCGATTTCATCATTGAGCTCAGAAGGGAAAGGTCCATTCCCTACTCTTGTGGTGTAGGCTTTTGAAACGCCAATTAAGTTTTCAAGTGCAGTCGGAGGAACTCCTGCTCCCGCACAAACTCCTCCGGTGGAAGGTGAAGAGGAAGTCACATAAGGATAAGTTCCAAAATCCACATCAAGCATTAAGGCCTGCGCTCCTTCAAAAAGAACGTTCTTCCCAGCTTTGATCGCTTCATTCAATTCTACTTCAGTATCGACAATCCGGTCTTTTAATCGCTCACCTAAAGCTAGAAACTCGTTGTATATTTCTTCAAAATCAAGTGTTGGCTTTTCAAAATACTTATCAAAAAGTGCATTTTTAACCCTTAGATTTTTTTCAATTTTCTCTTTTAAAACCTCTGGATTCAATAAGTCGATCATTCGGATTCCAACACGAGCAATCTTGTCTTCATAACAAGGACCAATCCCTTTTTTGGTCGTTCCGATTTCGGTTCCTCCTTGTTCTTCTTCTCGGTAAGTATCCAGAAGGATGTGGTACGGCATGATAACATGAGCTCTTCTTGAGATCACAACATGATCCGTTTTCATTCCTTTGCTTTCAAGTTGTTCAATTTCTCTAATAAAAGATTTAGGGTTCACCACTACTCCATTAGCAATGATGCATTTTCCTTTGCACTGAAGCACTCCAGAAGGAAGCAAGTGAAGAACAAACTTTTCATCGCCTACATAAACGGTATGTCCCGCGTTATCACCACCTTGGTAACGTACAACATAATCGGACTTAGCACTTAAAACATCCGTAATTTTACCTTTTCCTTCATCTCCGTACTGAAGACCTACGACCACATATGTAGACATAAACAATTAGATTTTTTTGATTCGCACAAATTTAGCTCTTAAATAAAAGGTGCACAAACCGTAAGCACACATTTTTTCAAAATCCTTTATTAAACCACTACTAATCCTTTATTACAGATACATAAAAATAATAGAAAAGTTATCTTCTCCCCCTTTTAAATCCTCTACTTTTATAAAGAAAAACTCAAGCTCACAAAAAATTAGTAAATTTGCATTTTGCTTCTAATTCAATGAGTAGAATACAAATCCACGACAAAGAATTCGTGCCCTATTTAAAGCACGACGACATCCAAGAAATGATTAAATCCCTTGCCTTAAAGGTTTATGAGGATTATAAGGACGAAACTCCGGTATTTATCGGTGTACTAAATGGAGTTATTATGTTTTTCGCTGACTTCATGAAGTACTATCCAGGTCCTTGTGAAATCGCGTTTCTTCAAGTTAGTTCCTATTCAGGTACCCAAAGTACGGGAATAGTATACAAGAAAATGGAACTGACAAAAGAAGTAGAAGGAAGGCACATTATTCTTATGGAGGACATTGTCGATACTGGGGGCACCATTGAAAGTTTATTTGAATATTTCAAAAACACCCACAGACCGAAATCATTAAAAGTAGCTACCTTACTTTTAAAACCAGAAGTATTTAAAAAGAATTTTCAAATCGATTATGTTGCCAAGGAAATTCCAAACAAATTCGTTTTAGGTTACGGTCTAGATTACGATGAATTGGGACGCAATCTTCCAGACCTCTATCAGTTGGCTGAAGGAAGAATTAACCACTAGTAGTTAGAAATCAATTTTTTTATAGATATGATCAACATTGTACTTTTTGGTCCTCCGGGAAGTGGAAAAGGAACGCAGGCTCAAAACCTGATAGAAAAATTCAATTTAAAACAAATCTCTACTGGAGACTTGTTTCGTTACAACATCAAAAACGAAACGCCCCTAGGCACCCTTGCTAAATCCTACATGGACAAAGGAGAACTCGTTCCGGATCAAGTAACCATTGATATGCTTACGGAAGAAGTTAAGAATTCTTCTCAGGCCAATGGAATTATTTTTGATGGTTTCCCTAGAACAGTAGAACAAACTCACGCCTTAGAAACGATTGTAAAAGAAGTACTAAACGAACAGATCGATGTTTGCCTTTCGCTAATAGTTGAGGATGAAATTTTGGTAGAAAGATTATTGAAGAGAGGAGAAACTAGTGGAAGAAGCGACGATAGCAACGAAGAGATCATTCGCAACAGAATCCGTGAATACTACAAAAAAACTGCAGAAGTAGCGGAGCTTTATAAACAACAAGGAAAATACGTTGAAATAAACGGTGTAGGAGAAATTGATGAGATCTCTCAACTTCTCTTCAGCGAGATCGAAAAATTACCTAAAAAAGGTTAATTAATTTCAATTTATCCCCTGCCATAAGTAACTAAATAAGTAATATGTCCAATTTTGTAGATTACGTTAAAATTCATTGTAAGAGCGGGCACGGTGGTGCCGGTTCTGCCCACCTGAGAAGGGAAAAATACATCCCTAAAGGAGGCCCTGATGGAGGAGACGGAGGAAGAGGAGGTCATATCATTATGCGGGGAAATGCCAATGAGTGGACCCTTTTACCCCTTCGTTATACACGGCACGTGAAAGCTCCACGAGGGGAAAACGGGGGGAAAAACCAGCTTACAGGAGCCTATGGTGAAGACGTCTATATTGATGTTCCCATTGGAACCATTGCAAAAAATGAAGAAGGTGAAATCATCGCTGAAATCCTAGAAGATAAGCAAGAAATCATCATCATGGAAGGGGGCAAAGGTGGGCTTGGAAACGAGCACTTCAAATCCGCTACGAATCAAACGCCACGTTATGCCCAGCCCGGACTTCCAGGACAAGAAGGGTACGTGACTTTTGAGTTGAAAATACTTGCTGACGTTGGACTAGTAGGCTTCCCCAATGCGGGAAAATCCACACTCCTAGCTGCTGTTTCTGCCGCAAAACCAAAAATTGCAGATTACGCATTTACCACCCTTACTCCTAACCTTGGAATTGTGAATTACCGAAACTACAAATCTTTCGTAATGGCCGACATTCCAGGAATCATTGAAGGAGCTGCAGAGGGCAAAGGATTAGGACATCGATTTTTAAGACATATTGAGAGAAATTCCATTCTACTTTTTCTCATTCCCGCTGATTCTCCCGATCATTTTGCAGAGTTTAAGATCTTAGAGAACGAACTTAAAGAATACAATCCTGAGCTGGTTGAAAAAGATTACATTATTTCCATCTCAAAATCCGACTTGCTTGATCAAGAATTAAAGGATGCGATTTCTAAAGAGTTTCCCGAGACAATAGAGCCATTGTTCATTTCAGGGGTAACTCAAGAAGGTCTAACCGAACTTAAAGACGTTATTTGGAAGAAACTGCACGGCTAAGTTTCCCAAATAATAACCCTAGTCCTCGCACGACCCTTTTACTTGGGTATAATTATTGGTAGTAGTTTAACAAAACGAAGAATATGAAAGCGATACTACTACTGTTATTTAGTTCCTTTTTAATTTCGGGGTGTCAAAGTAACCTCCCACAGATTAAACAAATCACTTACGAGGCAGGTCCTTGCTTTGGCTTTTGCCCCATCTACAAAATGACTCTTTTAATGGACGGCTCTGCGGTAATTGAAGCGGAAAGATTCACTTTTACGAACCCCGAGTCTAACGATTGGACGGACAAGGAAGCGGAAGGAACCTATAGAGCAACGATAAGTGAGGCTTCCATGAAAGACATTCTAGAGCAAATTAACCAGCTGAATCTTAAGGAAGGGAAGCAGAAATACGGAAACAGAAATATAACAGACCTTCCTACCGCCTATCTTACGATAGAATACCAGAACGCAGCGTCCGTACAAATTGAAGATTACGGAAAAGCAGGAACACCACAATTAAAAGCGCTCTACCAAACGCTTGAAAACCTTCGCCAGAGCGAAACATGGCAAAAAATGCAGTAATTAACCTCTACAAAGGTCTAAAAAAAATTACCGTACCTTTGCCGACTTTACTTTTTGAACCAAACTGGTCTCAAATTAAACTTAAATTCTAAAATTTTTGAAATTTACTGACTTAGATCTTATTGATCCTATATTAAAGGCCCTTGAATCTCAAGGCTACGAAACCCCCACCCCGATTCAAAGTAAGGCAATTCCGCCTATTTTAAAGGGACGTGACTTACTGGGGACGGCGCAAACCGGAACAGGTAAAACAGCTGCTTTTGCTATTCCTATCCTGCAAAGGCTAACCGAAAACGCAACAACTCAAAAAAGGAAAGGGATTAGAGCCCTAATTGTAACTCCTACAAGAGAACTTGCCATTCAAATCCAAGAAAACATCGAGGCTTACGGTGCCCACCTTCCCTTAAAAAACATGGTGCTTTTTGGAGGGGTCAAGCAAGGACCTCAGGAAACGCAGTTAAGAAAGGGAGTCGACATTCTTGTCGCGACTCCAGGAAGACTGTTGGATTTAATTTCTCAAAGAATCATCTCACTGCGCGATATTGAAATCTTCGTTTTAGACGAAGCGGACCGAATGCTGGATATGGGTTTTGTTCACGACGTGAAACGAATCATAAAACTCCTTCCCGAACAAAGACAAACCCTCCTCTTTTCAGCAACCTTTCCTGCCGAAATTCAAAATCTAGCTTCCAGCCTACTTAAGAATCCCGCAAGAGCGGAAGTAGCTCCTGTTTCTTCTACAGCGGACACAATTACTCAAGCAGTTTATTTTGTTGAAAAGGAAAACAAACTTTCACTATTAATCCATTTGCTTGAAGACCCGAAGTTAGACCAAGTCCTGGTTTTTGCTCGAACCAAGCATGGATCGGATAAGATTGCCAGAAAACTCACACAATCCCAAATACCAGCACAAGCCATTCACGGGAACAAATCCCAAAACGCAAGACAAAATGCGCTCAATGCCTTTAAAAACAAAGACATTCGTGTGCTTGTGGCTACTGATATTGCAGCCCGAGGAATTGATATTGAAGAACTGAAATACGTAGTGAATTTTGAACTCTCTGATGTCTCCGAAACCTACGTGCATAGAATTGGTAGAACCGGAAGAGCGGGCGCTAGTGGAAGTTCCATCTCTTTTGTTGATGGGCTCGATTTAATCAATCTTAAAAACACAGAAAAATTGATTGGAAAGAAAATCCCCGTGGTAACTGCGCATCCGTTCCATACCGATGATTTGCAAATCGAAAAGAGAGATTCCAACAATAAGCCATTCACTCCTGGAAATAAACCCACAGGGAGAAAGGAAAACTCGAATAGAAAACCAAAGAACAAAAGCTTTTTCAGAAAGAAATAAGCTTTAACGTAAGATAATATTAGAACCTTCCAAAAAGCTTTAAAGCATTTTGGGAGGTTTTTTCTTCGATTAAGTCTCGACTCACTTTATAGACATCTACTAGTTTATCCAAAACATGAGCTAAATAGGCGCTCTCATTTCTTTTCCCTCGAAATGGTACAGGCGCCAAGTAAGGCGAGTCGGTTTCCAGGACAATATGCTCAAGAGGAATTTCCCCTAAGAACTTATCAAGTCCTCCATTCTTAAAGGTCACTACCCCTCCTATACCTAATAAAAAATTTAGTTCAATTAACGCTTGGGCTTCCTGTAAGCTACCTGTAAAACAATGTAAAATCCCTCTAAGTTTGGGATGTTTCTTCTCTTTTAGAATGCTCAAGACCTCCTGAAAACTTTCTCTACAATGAATAACAATCGGAAGATCTTTCTCAATTGCCCAATCAATTTGTTGTCGAAACGCCTTTTTCTGAAGCTCTAGCGTGGAGGAATCCCAGTAGAGGTCAATCCCGATCTCTCCGATAGCACAAAAGTCTCTTTCTTGCAAGTAAGCCTCAACAATGGCCAGTTCAGCTTCAAGAGTATCTTCCTTTACATCGCAAGGATGAAGTCCCATCATTGCGAACATCTCCTGAGGATACCTTTTTTCAAGTTCGAGCATCTTTCCATGATGGGAAGAATCAATTGCAGGAAGAAAGAAATGAGTAACACCAACAGCTTTTGCCCTTTGAATCATTTCATCACAGTCCAAATCAAACTGATCGCTATATAAATGGGTATGGGTATCGATCATAAGGTCTTCATTTAAAAGGCTGGAAAAATAGGATGCGAAACTTGGGCCTTCTGCGCCTCAATACGTTCGTTTAAGCTGTGCTGAAACTTTAGGTAGGCAGGGTCTTTCTCATCGCTTGGCCGATGCTCTAAAGCTTTTTGAATCTTAAAGTTCTCTTCAATAAACTCCATCGTTTTTTCATGAAAATAAGCAGATCCAAATTTTTCAAAAATATAATGGACGGCCTGCGCTGAAGGGTGGATCAAATCTTCTTTATAATAGCGGTAATCTCTTAATTCATCCAAAAGAATTTCATAGGCAGGCAGGTAATCCACGTCCTCATGCTGCTCAACGATGCGGTGAAGCTCAGATAATAGAATCGCTTTGCTGCGCTGATTCTCTACCATTCCGTCCTTTGTATGACGAACAGGCGAAAGACTCAAGAGAATTTTAACCCCCTTGGGACAAAGGTCCTTAAGCAGTACAATGGATTTCTCGATGGACTGATAAACTTCCTCTGGGCTCAGTAGACGTTTATTGAAAAACTTGGAAGGCAATTTATGGCAGTTTGCAACTAAGGTTCCCTTAGGTAGGAATTCATATATAAAAGCGGATCCGAAGGTCAAAAGAACCCACGAAGTGCTTTGAAGAAAAGTACTCGCTTCTTCCATACGACCATTGATCTTCTCTAAAGTCAAATGCGCATACCGACCACTAAAGGACGAATGATGCTCTAAAGAGAGTATTTTATCTCCGTAAGCCACTAAATCCTCCTCGGTATAATACTGAAGCTTATGAATTCGCTCTAAGGCATTGGCAATCGAATACGGGTTAAACAAAGTACCGAAAGGATTGCTTAAGGTTTGAATCTGTCCTTTAGAAAGTAAAGAAGTCATTTCGGTAGAAAAACAGGACCCCATAGAAAATACCCGGTCCGATACTTTTAATTTTTTACTAGATTCCTTTATTTCTACAGGTGTTGACCACTTCATCATACCTTACGATTCTCTTTTTAGTAAGTAATTAGCGAGTTCTATAAACGGAAGTTTTCTTTCCCCGGGAAGATTTATCTTCTCTAGGTACTCTTGTCCGATTTCATTGTGTTTTTGAATGAGTCTGAGTACCTTATCATCCACTTTCGTTTTTCTGAAAATTTTTAGAACTCCATGGAGTTTATCAATATTCTCTGTTTTTTTGGAATACCAATATTCTAATTCTTTTCTTTCTTCTTCAGTTGCATGATCTAAGGCCTGAAGGTAAAGTACGGTTTTTTTGTTCTCAAAAATATCGCCTGCTTGTCGTTTACCAAATTGCTCCATATCACCGAAAACATCCAGATAATCATCCATGATTTGGAAGGCTATTCCAATGTGTTTTCCGAACTGATATAGGTTCTCAGCATCTTCTTTACTAGCGCCAGCAATTATCGCTCCTATTTTAAATGAAGCCGCACTAAGTACTCCCGTCTTATAGGTGATCATTTTAATATAATCCTCGTAAGAAACATCCGCCTGCGTTTCAAAATTCACATCAAGTTGCTGCCCTTCACAAAGCACAGCGGCAGTTGAAGAAAAAATCCCAATGCACTCTTTAAATAATTCCGGTTCTAAATCTTCAAAAAACTGATAGGCTTTTATCAGCATCGCGTCTCCAGAAAGAATACCGATATTAATTCCATGCAAGGTATGAACGGTGGGCTTCCCTCTTCTTAGAGGAGCCTCGTCCATAATATCGTCGTGAATCAATGAAAAATTGTGAAAAAACTCAATCGCTAGCGCTGGTTTTATCGCATCTTCTAATGAACCATTAAACAAATCGCAGCCCATAAGTACCATGATGGGACGCAACCGCTTTCCACCATGGGAAACTATGTAATTCATTGGCTCATAAAGCTCCTTCGGCTCTAAAGCAAACTGATACTTTTCAATATTGCGAGCAACCAGCTCTTGGTAATGATTTAAAAACTCCATAAAAACGATTTAATGGCAAAAATACGACTATTTCAGTGGCAAAGAAAGCAATACTTAAGCCAATTTCTGCTTACTTCCCAAGAGTCAACCGGACACTGCAAATACTATTTGAAGAATAAATTTTTTAATCAAATTTCAAGCAAAACAATAACCTTTGCTTTCTTTCAATAAGCTAGAAACTGATACTTCAAGCTAGTCTACTTGCTCATAAAAAAACCAAGACGAAATCGTCTTGGCTAATTATATTCTTTAATTTTTCTCTTATCTAAAACAGAGTCACTATCCAATAAGTTAAAGCGGCAATTATCGCACTAACAGGAATGGTTAGAATCCAGGCCCAAAGTAAACTTACAGTGATTCCCCAACGAACGGCTGAAACTCTTTTGGTAAGCCCCACCCCGATAATAGATCCTGTGATGGTATGCGTAGTAGATACTGGAATTCCTAAGTGATCCGTCAAAAACAAAGTAATTGCTCCTGCACTCTCAGCGCTTACCCCTTCTAATGGAGTTACTTTAGTAATACGAGTACCCATTGTTTTTACAATTTTCCAACCTCCACTCATGGTTCCCAGTCCAATAGCAATGAACGAGACCAGCGGAACCCAAAGGTAGTGTTGAGCAAAGTAATTAAAACGCTCGGATGAAGGCATCATTGCATAGACGTCGTCCCCTCCTACTAAATTAACGTGATAAAAAATTATGGCAGCACCGATAATACCCATCACCTTTTGCGCGTCGTTAAGTCCATGACCTAAGCTAAAAAGCGCAGAGGAAACCAACTGCCAACCTTTAAAATGCTTCTCTGCCTTTGCAGGTTTGGTGTTCTTCGAAAAATTAACAATGATAAGTGTTATGATAATCGAAATAATCATACCTACTAATGGAGCCAGAAAAATAAACAAGAAGATAGGAATGACTTTATTCATTTTCACCACATCTTGACTAAAGAGCTGTATAAACGCTTCCTTGAGAACCTGTAGTGTACCTAGGTCCGGTTGAGCCAACTGAATTTGTTGAAAGTCCATACTCAGTGCATGCATTAACGCCGCACCTAAAAACCCTCCAATAAGAGTGTGAGATGAAGAAGAAGGTATTCCGAACCACCAGGTGAGCAAGTTCCAAAAGATCGCTGCAATAAGTCCGGAGAAAATCACCTCTAGATTAATAAAATTCTCGTTAACTGTTTTGGCTATGGTATTACCAATTTTAAATTCTCCTATCACATAAGCTGCAAGAAAGAAAGCAGCAAAATTCCAAACAGCTGCCCACAAAACAGCCTGAAAAGGTGTGAGAACTTTAGTCGAAACAATAGTAGCTATAGAGTTGGCTGCATCGTGAAAACCGTTGATGAAATCAAAGATCAAAGCCAGCGCAATGATAATAATTAATAGTATGGGAAAATCCATTCAATAATAAGTATTAAATTTTACTAGGCGTATTTGATCAGAATATTCTCAATCGTGTTGGCTACGTCTTCAGCCTTATCGGTCACCATTTCAAGATAATCCAAAACATCCTTTGCTTTAATGATATGAATTGGATCATTGGATTCAAATAATTTCACCAACCCTTGGCTTAACACATCGTCTGCAATGTTTTCAAAAGAGTTGATTTTGATGCAAGATTCTTTAACTGCCGCTGGATTCTTGAACTGATTCAAATTAGTGATGGCAGATTTGATTTCAAGACAAGATTTATGAATAAGTAAAGAGAGCTCAGTAAACTCCTTTATCTCGGAGGTTTTATATAGATAAATATACTTTGCTGAAGCATAGAGGTAGTCTGCAATATCATCAAGACCAGAAGCTAAATAGTTGATATCTTCACGATCAAAAGGAGTGATGAAATTCTCCCCAAGCTGAACGAAGATCTCATGGGTATAATCGTCCATTTGATGCTCATAATCGCTCATCTTATTTAATAGGGTTTCGTCATTGATGTCGAAATCCAAAAGGCCTTCATGAAATACTTTCGACATTTCAACAAGTTGGTCGGCTACTTTTTCAAAGAGCACAAAAAACACTTTATCTTTTGGCTGAAAAGCCTTAAAAAGATTCCCTATTCCCATAATGATCTGTTTTATTTTTTTGAGATTGCAAATATCCGCATTTGTAAAAAGCAAAAGCAAAATTTAATATTAAATTTTGTTCACATTCCCTTTTTAATCAAAAAAAATCCGGACATTACTCCGGATTTGTATTAATTCGCGACTTCTGCTCGCATTTCTTTGCCTTTAAATTTCATTGAACCTAAATTGCTTAATATTTCTTGGCTAAATTCTTTGTCTACTTCGAAGAAAGAAAACTTCTCTAAGATCTCTATATCGCCAACATCAGGTCTCTTTCTGGATTTCTTAGTGGCTTTGTTGATAATATCTAAAAGGTCCATCTTTCTCAAATTGTCCTTTTTACCTAGATTAAAAAAGAAACGAGTCATATTAGAATTCGTACGTCTTTTTCCTCCTTTTTCTCTTCTTTCTCTGCCGTCTCTTCTTTCTCGATCGTCTCTCCTTCTTTCTCTTCTAGAGGAAGGAACGTCTCTTTCATCCGAAAGCTTTTCGTCTCGTAAATCTCTTTTGTCTTTGTAGTAAAGCGCAAGATCTCTCAACTGAAGTTGAAGTAACTTATGTACGAGCTCTTCTTTAGAAAACTCAGAAAGATCTGGAATAAGAGAATCCTCAAAAGTGAAAATCTCTTCGTGCGAGGTAAGTAGTCTTTCAAAAACTCCTTCCACTTGTGCTTTAATGATATCGGATCCTACAGGAACTTTTTTCTCATTGATATCAATTTTAGTCACCGAGCGAATCTGCTTCAGCTTTCTTGTTTCCTCTGGCTTAATAAGCGCCATAGAGATACCGTCTTTTCCTGCACGACCGGTTCTACCACTTCTATGAACAAACACCTCAGGATCATCTGGAAGTGAATAATGAATCACGTGAGTAAGGGAATTCACATCAAGTCCGCGAGCTGCCACATCGGTAGCCACCAAAATATCAATATTTTTTAAACGGAACTTTTTCATAACCGTATCCCTCTGTGCTTGGGAAAGGTCTCCGTGCAGAGCGTCTGCAGCATAACCGTTTTGCATCAAGAAATCGGCAACGTCTTGCGTCTCCATTCTTGTACGGCAGAAAATAATTGAATACTGTGTAGGATTCGCATCAATAAGTCTTTTTAAAGCTTCTTTTTTCTGACGGTAACCCACAACATAAAACTCATGGGAAATGTTCTTTTTCACTTCGTTAATACTCCCTACAGAGATTCGATGCGGCTTTGTCAAGTAACTTTTGGAGATTCTCTCTACTTCTTTACTCATGGTAGCCGAAAACAAAAGCGTTTGCTTTGTTTCAGGAGTCTCACTTAAGATGGTTTCTAAATCGTCTTTAAAACCCATTGATAGCATTTCATCAGCTTCGTCTAAAACGAGCCAATTGATCTGTGAAAAGTCTAAAGCTTTTCTTCCAATAAGGTCGATTACCCTTCCCGGGGTTCCGACAATAATTTGTGGTTTCTCTCTTAAAGAGCGAATCTGCTCCATAATACTACTTCCCCCATAAACCGCAGTGGTTTTTAGGTTTTTCATATACTTGGAGTAATTTTTTATGTCTTTCGTAATTTGAAGACATAGTTCACGCGTTGGACAGAGCACAAGCAGCTGGATTGTTCTGCTGTTTTCATCAATCATGTCCAGAATCGGAAGCGAAAATGCCGCTGTTTTTCCGGTTCCCGTCTGCGCTAGAGCGATTAGATCGCGAATATCGGTAGAAATGAAAGGAATGGTCTGTTTTTGGATTTCAGTTGGGGCTTCGAAGCCCATTTCGCCAATTGCCTTTAATATTTCAGGACTTAAATTGGACTCGGAGAATAAATTCATTCTATAGGTAAAAATTTCTGCAAAAGTACAACAAATAATTGAATTACAGCGCTATCGGTCAAAACCCCTTAAGAGTCAAGACTCCAAAATCAGGTATCTTTCTCAGCTGGTTGCCCTTAGAAATGGGAAAACCCGATTAAAAACAAACTTCTATTTATTAAATAAATAGGATTATTCTTCTAGTCTGCTCCTACAATTCGGTCCAATACTTCGATTAATTTCGGATCCTCAGGAGAAATCGCATAGTAAAGTGCTATTTTTCCTTTCTGATCGACTACCATAAAACGAGGCACCCAATTAAGTTCAATGTAGTTATTGAAATTGTTTTTCCAACCCTGTTGAAACCAATAATGTTCGTAGCTTCCAATTTCGTGTTTTTCAATTCCTCTGCGCCACTGCTCATAAGAACGATCTAAAGAAAAATAAACAACGCTAAGGTCGGGATACTTGCTTAGCAACGCTCTTGTTCCAGGGAGCGCTGTGAGACAATCTGCACACCAGCTTGCCCAAAAATCAATCAGAATCACTTTACCTTGGTGTTTCTCCAGCACCTTGCCTACTGTGGTGTTCGCACCCTGCCAACTCACTAGAGTTTCATTTAAGGCCAAGGCTGAAAAATCGGTCTTTGGATCTTGAATGGGTTTTTGCGCAAAAAGCGAAAGATTCATTAGAGCGATGAGTAAAAAGCTAAAAAAGAAAGTGGAACGATTCATACGGGTTTGTAAATTTTATTTAATTTTCTCTAATAATACGATTTCATAAGGAGTGCTGAACTTTGCTTTACCTCCCTGAACTATTACTTCTGTGCCACTATAAAAGTCATGAAGCAAGCTTCCCTCGCTAAAATGAGCAGCAACCTCAACTGATTTCTCACCCTTGGGTAGATCTAGACCCACGATTACTTTATCGTCTCCTTTCACGCGTGAAAAATAGTAAGGACTAGAGCTTATCATTTTGTGCTCACCTTCTCCGATAGCGGGATGTGCCTGCCGGAAACGCCCAAGCTTGCTGTAATGTTGAAAAAGAGCCTTAGTAGAAGCATCCTTTTCTAAATCCGACCAGTTCATAACACTACGCAAATTAGCATCTCCCTCTGCTCCCGGGACAATAAGTGCTCTTGCAGTCTCGTCTCCGTAATAGATTTGAGCGATACCTGGAGAAAGGAGTAATTTAGTTGCAGCTTCAAAAGTCCTTTTTCTTTCTTTATCGAAAGGAGAACCATCGTCATGAGAACTAAGATAATTCATAACGGTATTAGATCCCATGGGTCCGGAAAGCTTTTCATTGTAGTAAGAAAAGAGCTCTTCGTAACTTTTATTGGCATCGCCCTTAAAATCAAAATTGATAAGAGCGGGAATGCCTTCATTAAAATAATTCACTTTTCTATCTCCAAAATCATAGTTAAGGTGCTGGGAGATTCCGTAGCCATAAACCTCACCAACTAAGAAAAATTCTACTCCTTTTTGAAGATCACTTGGATGATCCACTTTATACTGCTGAAAACTTTCTTGGGTCACGTTTGCAAAATCTTTCCAAACATCAGGCTCTGTATGCTTCACGGTATCGAGCCTGTAACCGTCAATTCCGTAATCTAAAATATAATCACTAAGCCATTTTATGATATAGTATTTCGGAGCTCTGGGATAGCCTGTTTTTTGAAAAAAGGCATCGAGTTCTTGCACTTCCTCTTCATATCGTCCTTCTTTTTTCCATTTCTCTACGAGCATTTCTGGTAAAGCGACCTCAGAGCTGCTTTCGGTTAAAATGTCAGGTAAATTGGCTACCAATGTACACGGCACGGTTGTACCGTATCCTTCGTAAGTACATTGAGGAGAAGTACGCACCCAATTACTTGGGTATTTAGGATCTATCTCTGTAACCGGTCCCGTGTGGTTGATCACCGCATCTAAAACGATTCGAATTCCTTGCTGATGGGCTTTTTCCACAAGCGATTTAAATTCAGCCTTGGTCCCTAAATTCGGATCAATTGCTGTCCAATCTTTAGTCCAATAACCGTGGAACCCATAGGTCTTTCCGGTTCCTTCATCAACCGATCCTGCAATCTGCTCCACGATCGGAGTCAGCCAAAGGGCAGAAACGCCTAATTCTTTAAAATACCCCTCATCTAATTTTTGAATGATTCCTTTAAAATCACCTCCTTCATAACCACGAAGTAGGGCCGCATCTTTCTTTCTCTCTAAAGGGAAATCGTTCGACTTATCCACATTATTAAATCGGTCTGTAAGTAAAAAATACACAGTAGAATGCTTCCAATCAAAAGGAATTTCTTGGGATTGATCCGCTTGCAGCACAGGCGATTGAACTTGACAAGAAGTAATAAAACAAAAGGCCAAAAGGCTCGCTAGAAAAGTACGAATCATACTACAATTGAATTAGAAGTGTGAAAATACTTAAAAAAAGCTCACTAGAAAACTATTTCAAGAGGTATTTCACTAATAATTTACTTTCCTACTTGGTTTAAGAAAATGATTATCTTTGTTATAGTAAGCCTTCTTTTATGACGATTTATTCCCGTTTAGCTGAGACTCTACAATACATTAATCCAAACTTTTATAAAAGGAGATTCTTCAAAAAGCAAGTAGCTCTTAAGCAAACTAATTTGCTCGAGAGAAATATTGAACCCGAACTATTTTGGATTCAATCTTTTTTAAGCTCAGATGACGTTTTTATGGATGTTGGAGCCAATGTCGGCGCTTATCTGTATGCTTTAGAAGGTATCGTGCCAGCGCCACAAACCTACGCCTTTGAACCCAGTAAAAAACTTTCCCGAAGACTCAGAAGAATTTTTCCTGGATGCCACGTTTTCCCCATAGCGCTCTCCGATAAAAACGAACAGGCGGCACTTACCACCCCCAAAATTAATGGGGAGAAAATACGATCGCGCTCTACCTTAAGAAATGACTTAACCGAAAAAAACCAAGACGGCTCGAGTGAAGAATCGGTAAAAGTGATTCGTTTGGACGACTGGGCTTACCTTGAGCATCTGCACCGACTATCGTTTATAAAAATTGATGTAGAAGGAAACGAAAGAAATGTTATTCAGGGTGCAAAGAAAACAATTGCTCGGTTTCGACCTACCCTTATGATTGAGATTGAACAGCGCCATCATCAAATCCCTGTTTGGCAAGTCGTGGAAGAAATCTGTTTACTGGGGTACAAGCCCTTTTACCTCAATCGCACTACTCTCACCCTCTCTCCTTTAACAGAAAAGTTTCTTGGAGAGCAGAATGAGGGGGAGGTAAAAAATTATGCGCAGTATATTAATAACATTATCTTTACGCCCGAAAAATGAGTGTAGTTTCCAGACAAGGTGTTAAGTACTCACTAATTGGGTATTTTGGTTTCCTATTAGGAACCCTTTCGACCTTGTTTGTTTTCCCGTACGATATGGAGTTCTACGGTCGATTGCAATACATTCTTCCAACAGCAGAACTCCTTTTACCTATCGTCGTTTTTGGACTGAGTTTCTCACAAGTAAAATTTTTCCTGCAAAGTAAGAAAGTAGGGAAACATCAAAACTTCTTTTCGGTTTCTCTTCTAGCGGTATCGCTGAATTACCTTCTATTTTTAGTGGGCTTCTTTCTGTTTTTTTATTTATTTCCGGACCTAAAATCATCAGAACTTTACCAAGGAAGAAAACTGGTATTACCCTTAGTACTACTCCTTGCCTTAAGCACTGTTTTCAACAAGTATATTTCTAATTACAAAAGAATTGTCGTTCCTAATATATTTGAAAACCTATTTCCAAAACTAGCCAACTTAGGTGCATTCCTACTCTTTGTATTTATTGGATGGTCGTCTCAAGCCGCAGGTGCCTTTTTCTTGGGAATGTTCGTCTTGTCCTTTCTCGGTTACTTTTTCTATGCCAATAAACTAGAGAAAATTAATTTCGATTTCAGTTTAGATTACCTTAAACAGGATGGACTCTATAAAAATGTATTTAGCTATTCTTTGTTCGGATTTCTTGGAAACATTGGAAACTACATCGCCTTTAGGGTAGATAAATTCATGATTGGAGAAGCACTGAGTTTTCAAGAAAACGGAGCGTATAGTATTATTTTAGGGGTACTTTCATTTATTATGATCCCGCAAATGGGACTCTTCAATATCTCTGCCCCACTTATTAATTCACATATCGAACAAGGAAATTTCAAGCAGCTCGATGAGTTCCATAAAAAAACTTCTTTAACTCTCTATTTCCTGGGAGCCGTTCTATTTTCTTGCATCCTTGTTGGATTTCCCTATTTAACTCATTTTATTAGAAACGGAGAAGTTCTCTTAGAAGCTTCCCCCGTAATATGGATTTTAGGATCGGCAATGATTTTCGATTTGGCGACAGGCTTTAATGGACATATTATTTCACTTTCAAAGTATTACCGCTTCAATATTGTGATCATGCTTTTTCTTGCTGGGCTTACCATAGGGCTTAATTACCTTTTTCTTACCTACACGAATTTAGGTATTATAGGAATTGCACTGGCAACAACCATTTCACTCTCTGTTTTTAATGGAATAAAACTCGCTTTCAATTACTGGAAATTCCGCGTTTTTCCTATTACAATTGAGATGGTCTATACGAGTATACTTTGCACCCTGGGAATCTCCCTCGCGCTTATTTTGCCCGAGCACAAACTCCCGCTAATAAACCTCGTTTACAAACCCTTTATCGTTTTACTCATAATAGGAGTTGGAAATTATTTCATGAATATATTCCCCCTTGCTCCTTACCTAAATAAAACTTTCTTTAAAAGTCTTTTCAAATTCTAATCGGTAACTGAAGGTTTTGCTACAAAAGAGCTTAGTAAGTTTTCAAGTGAACTGAGCTGAGCACTTTTAGAGTAAGACTCTAGATCAACTAGATCCTTTCCGTGCAATCGCTGAAAAAGTCCGAACAGATCAGCGGACTCTTGGAAGGCTAATGGATAAGTGCTGTAATAGAAATGAGGAAGTACAATGGGTTTACCGTAGGTTATTGCTTCCGCTAAGGCTCCAGTCATTTTCGTTGAACCGTAGTACTCCTTCCCACTAAAAAATAGGTTCTCTTTTCTTACAGGACTCCATAATACATCGGCCGAGCGCATATGCATTTGAAAAACGTCATTAGAAACGCGGTGAGTAAAATAAACGAGTTCGAGTCCTGGTAGTCGCTGCTCTTCGAGTTTCTGAATCCAAGAAAGCTCCTTTCCGCTGCATTTCCCTAGAAAGACTACCTGTAGCTTCCTGTTTTGCCCTTCTCTTGGATTTTGGAACTCTCTACTAAGTTTTTTGAAAACTTCTTTATAATTTCTTCTGTCTTGAGAAACTGTTCCTGGAATTACAACTCTGACTATTGAATCCTTACTACTCTCTTCGTACTTTGTATAAAAAAGAGGCAGTGCACGAAGCGGTTCTAAAGCTAAATCTTGATCTAAAGTAAGCAACCTTCTTTTTACCCTATGCAATATGGGAGCGCGCAATAACCCTTCTTTCAACAAAAGTTTCAATCGGTAAGAAAAATCCTTTTTAGGAAAACTAAAAAATAAATCGATAGCGGATCTTTCCGTAAAATTTAAATTATGAACGATAAGGTAAGTATTGAACTTTTTTTGAACTTCTCTAAAGAGACTAAAATACCGATGTACAGTACCTATCAATACTACATCATAAGTAGCTCGACTTAAGTCATATATAAGCGAATCTTCCGAAGAAAGGTGAACCTTTGGGCCGGGTGAGATCCCCAGCTGAGAGAGAATTTTTGATGAAAAAAAGTAGTCCACCTCTACTATTTTGGAGTCTTTCGTAAGATCCATCATTTGAGAAGCAATCTCAGCATGTGTATCTAGTTCAATATAGGCAACTCGAATCAAAATTTCATATCCTTAGCTATTAAAGACTCGTTAAGGGATTCTCGATCCATTAAAAGTTCCCCTTGGATAAAGGTTTTAAGCACTTTGGTACCTAAAATATCTTCTTCTTTCACCTTCATTAAATCCTGGTCAAGGACGATAAAATCCGCCCACTTCCCTACTTCTAAACTCCCTTTTTCTTTCTCTAAAAAACTCCCTTTACTCGCCCACAGGGTCATGCCCCAGAGCGCCTCTTTTCTTGAAAGGGCATTCTCCGATTGAAACCCCTCTTGAGGCCAACCTTTAGCATCCTTTCTTACGACTGCGGCATAGAAGGTTTTGATTGGACTCAAATCCTCTACCGGAAAATCAGTACCCAGTACAATGTATCCGTTTTGCTTTAGTAAATCTTTGTAGGCAAAGGCATTTTTTATACGCTTAGGACCTAGCCTCTCCTCCGCCCAATACATATCGGAAGTAGCATGCGTAGGCTGGACCGAAGGAAGAATAGAGAATTTTCCGAACCTATCAAAATCTTTTGGCGCTACAACTTGCGCATGTTCAATTCTCCATCGTCTGTCGTTTTTGTTTTGAAGTACCCTCTCGTAAACTTGAAGAATGACTTGATTGGCAGAATCTCCAATGGCATGCGTATTCATTTGAAACCCCTCCTTATAAAGCTCTTTTGCTCGGGAAAGAAAATGATCAGGATCAGAAAGCAAAAGTCCTCGATGTCCAGGACGATCAGAATAATCTTCTAACAAACAAGCACCTCTTGATCCCAAGGCTCCATCGGAATAAAACTTAAATCCATTGACAAGAAGTCGATCGGTTTTAATAATTCCTCTTTTTTTAAGATAGGCTAAATTCTCATCAGAATCCGAAAGCATAACGTGCAAACCTATTTTCAACTCTTTTGATTTCTGCAACAATTCGATCTGCTCGACAATAGGATAGTTAAGACCGGCGTCTACAATAGTAGTAAGCCCATGAGTTAAAGAGTATTTTTGAGCCTCCAATAACGCGCTATTTATTTCTTTTTCACTCGGCTCAGGTATTATTTGAAAAAGCTCGTTTTTTGCTTGATCAATTAAAACTCCCGTTAAGGCCTCATTCTCTTTCACCAATTCTCCTCCATCAATTACTGTTGACGAATTAAATCCGGCTAAATCCAGTGCTTTCTGATTGACAATAGCGGCATGTCCATCGATTCTCGTTAAATAGACGGGACGATTAGGAAACATTTGGTCCAATTTCTCTTTCGTGGGATACTCCTTACCCGGCCAAAGATTTTGATCCCATCCCCGACCAATCAACCAGCCCTCAGGATGAGACTGGGCAAATTGATGAAGTACTTCTAAAGTTTTCTCCCACGAATCAACTCCTTTCAGATCGGCATTTTGAAGTGTTTGACCGTAACCGTAGAAATGCGCATGCCCATCAAAAAGACCTGGCATTACCGCTTTTCCACTTGCATTGTACGAGCGTTTTCCTTGGTATTTGCTCAGTAACTGTGCATTTGAGCCTAAGGCAACAATTCTCCCCTCTTTGATAGCCATCGCCTCATAAGTAGTAAAATCATCGTCTGCCGAATAGATGATTGCATGGTGTACTAGATAATCGACGGATTCTTTTTTATTTACGCTGCAGGCGCAAACAAAGAGAGAGAAACCTATAAGTACTAATGGATGAAGGAAGTTCTTTACCATTTCAGTTTATTAAAAAATTGTTTCCAACGCAATTGTCGGATGTATTTAATTTCCTCGGCAGTAATTTCTCTTTGTCCTTTCGATTTTAAAAAGGCCCCGAGAAGCGTAAAAAAATGAGGCAATCCACCGCTTCTTATTGAAGCTTTTGCCCCCGAAATAACCGCCAATGGAAAACTCAGTCCCAAATTATAAAAATAACGACCCAATTTTTGAGCCTTTTGCTTTTCATACCGCTCTGCAGTAGGACGCAGATGTTTCACCCAAAGCGATTTAATGGTTTTTACCTGATATCCATTTTTTTGAGCTAAGAGTCCATCGATATTGTCCCATCCCAAAGTGGGACGAATGCCGCCCATGGCTTCAAAGCATTCTCTAAGATAGGATTTTATCGGTCCTCTTACATGAGAAGGGTCACTGAGGTTTTCGTATTTCCATCCAGAAGACTCCTTTTCAAAATCCATGATCTTGGATAAATCAATGGCTCCTTCGGTAATTCTAACGAGGCCCGAAGCCATTCCAATTGAATGATCACTTTGATAAAGTTGCCTAATTTCATTAAGATAATCTCTAGGGAAAACGATATCTGCATCAAACTTACAGAGTACATCGAACTCCTTGGAATCAGTAGATTCAAGACCTTTGTAGAAACTTCTCACCACTTTGGCTCCAGGCTCATGCTTGGAAGAGGGTAAATCCAAAGCAAAAAACCGAGAATCCTTCTTTGCAAATTCATGCGCCACTTGTGATGTACCATCCAAGGAACCATCATTGACCACTACAACATTAAAGTCCCGATAGGATTGCTCCTCTAATGAAAGGAGACAATACGGTAGAAACTCTTCTTCGTTATGCGCAGGAATTATGATAAGAAATTTTAGACTCATTTCATTTGAGGCGCGAGCATATTTCTTGGATCAAGTATCTCATCAAGTTTCTCTTGAGAAAGAATTCCTTTTTCAAGTACTAAATTATAGACGCTCTTGCCTGTTTCTAGGGCTTCTTTTGCGATCTGAGTAGAAGTCTTATATCCAATAAAAGGATTAAGCGCGGTAACGATTCCAATACTGTGCTTTACCATGTTTAGACACACCTCTTTGTTTGCAGTAATACCCTTAACACATTTATGCGTAAGAGTGGAAAGGGCGTTTGAAAGAAAATAAATATTTTCCATGATGGCGTGGCACATAACAGGCTCCATAACATTGAGTTGCAATTGACCTGCTTCTGCAGCCATCGTAACAGTTAAATCGTTTCCAATGACCTTGTAGCAAACTTGATTCACTACCTCAGGAATTACTGGATTTACTTTTCCAGGCATAATGGAAGAACCGGGCTGCATAGGAGGCAGATTGATTTCGAAAAAGCCTGCTCTGGGTCCTGAAGAAAGTAGACGTAAATCGTTGCAAATTTTTGAAATCTTTACCGCTAGTCTCTTTATTGCAGAGGAATAAATCACATAAGATCCCGTATCAGGAGTCGCTTCTACTAAATTTTTAGCGGATACAATTTGATAACCAGTGACTTTAGCCAAGTTCTTAGCACATAAATTAGCATATCCCGAAGGAGAGTTAATACCTGTACCAATAGCTGTGGCTCCCATATTTATTTCTTCAAATAACTTCGCATTGGCATTAAGCTTCGTTATGTCTTCTTCTAAAGTGGCAGCGAATGCTTCAAACTCTTGTCCCAATGTCATTGGAACAGCATCCTGAAGTTGAGTTCTACCCATTTTAATGACATCATGAAATTCTCGACCTTTGCGACGGAATGCCTCAATAAGTTCTGACAAACTATCTGTAAGCATTTCATTCTGTTGAAGTAGTGCCAATTTAATTGCCGTTGGATAGGCGTCATTGGTAGATTGAGAAAGATTGATATGATCATTCGGCGAACAAAATTCGTACTGACCTTTCTCTTTACCCATCTTCTCTAGAACAATATTAGCAATCACTTCATTCGCATTCATATTTACAGAAGTTCCAGCACCACCTTGAATCATATCAATAGGGAATTCTTGATTGTAATGACCTGTAGCCACCTCATCGCATGCCTGAGCGATGTTTTTATATAACTCATCAGGTAAAAGCCCTAATTCGTAATTCGTTTTAGCTGCAGCTTTCTTTACATAAGCTAGCGCTTTGATAAAGCGTGGGTAACTGGAGAGTTTTTGCCCTGAAATTTGAAAATTTTCAATGGCTCTTTGGGTTTGAACTCCGTAGTAAGCGTTAAGGGGAACTTGTAGTTCTCCTAGTAAATCACTCTCTTTTCTATACTGTTCCATTAAAAAAATATTTCAGGGAAAGTTAAGAGTTTTTTAAATGGTGAACAAACACAAACGCCCCCTTTCGGAGGCGCTGATTATGAGGATTTCTAAGGATATTTACTTCCCAGGATACTTATCAAGCAGTGCCTGTAAAATGGCCCAAGTCTCTGCATCCATCACTCCAGAAGTATTTTTAGGGTTGAATCGATACTGAAAAGCTTGAACGGTTCTTTGCGTCGCATCATCATTCATTCCACTTCTTACAATTCCGTAACCGAATTGTTTCAGAGCGGTCTGGTATTTAAAAATAAATGTTGGATCGGCTAACATACCTACGAATTGCTCCTGTGGCAATTGCATTAAATAGGCATCAACTGTAGGCTGATCGTACCACATTCCTACTCCATACTCCTTATACAAACGCTCCCATGGGAACAATGGACCCGGATCCTGTTTTCTTGTAGGAGCAACATCAGAGTGGCCTAAAACCTGCGTAGGTGGAATCATATAGCGGTCCACTAAATCTTTTACTAATGCACCAATTTTTCTAAACTGCCATTCCGGATAAGGATAAAAGGTTCTGTTTCCAGCAGCATCTGCAGTGTATCCTGTATTAACAATTTCAATTCCAATAGAAGCATCATTTAAATTCTCAACATCTCTCCAATGACTAATACCGGAATGATATGCTCTTTTGTTTTCGTCCACTAATTGATAAATTTCTTTATCGTTCTTATCATCAATAAGATAATGTGCACTTACACTTTGTGTAGTAAGAACATTGATAGACCGATCAGAATCGAGCGCTGTATAATGCAAAATGATGTAGCGCTGACGGAAATTCTGACCTAATGCAGGAAAATAGGTACGACTGACCTCATATCCTTTTGGCTTCGCAGAAACTAATGAACCATAACTTATCGTGTTATCGTTCTTACTAGCATCCGCAATATTCACTCGGTAGAATTCATTTTCTCCATCATTCATTCGCGAATCTGGCTTTTCTTTAGCCACTGGCTTAGGTGTAGGCGCTACTTTCACCTCTTCTTTTTTAACTGGCGGAGGCGGAGTTGTACTTTTCTTTGCGGTTGCCTGAGGCGCGCACGAATAAGCCAATAAACTTAATCCTATGAAAGTTAATGTTTTACGCATATAAGTTGATTTTGGTGTGTTTTATTGAGTCAAAAATACAAAAAAAATTAAGCGATTTTGTTTGGTTAAAACTAAAATCCTTTTTATATTTGCACTCGCAATTAGGGAAAAGCAGTTCTTTAAACAATACAAATTGCAAGGAGAGTTGCCGGAGTGGTTAACGGAGCAGTTTGCTAAACTGTCGACGCGCAAGTGTCGCGTGGGTTCGAATCCCACACTCTCCGCAAATAATTACTCTCGGGGTGTAGCGTAGCCCGGTCATCGCGCCTGGTTTGGGACCAGGAGGTCGCAGGTTCGAATCCTGCCACCCCGACAAAAGCCACTGATAATCAGTGGCTTTTTCTTTTTTCGGACACATTTCGGACATATTATATCTGAATATTAATTATTCAATAACCTAAGCAAAGTTAAGTTAAGCTAGAAGAAGAACCCTTCTTAAAGAATGATTGGAGCATAATGCTTGTTTCTATAGAGCGTGAAAAGTTCATCTTATTCTTATAAAAAATCAAGAGGGCTAGGAGTCTTTTGCTTGTCTATGTCAGTGATATGAGTATAGATCATAGTCGTTTTTATATTTTCATGACCCAATAACTCTTTTACAATTCGGATATCGATACCTGATTGGATTAAATGTGTGGCATAAGAATGTCGCAATGTATGTACAGAGCCTTCCGACTGAA
>JAEXBS010000018.1 GCA_023393915.1 Bacteroidota bacterium
GTAAAGCTCGATTCCAAAGGCCCGGTCTTCTTCTGGCAGAAGCGTGTCGGACTGCATAAAAATACCTTTATGATGCCTAAATTCAGAACAATGTATATCGATACGCCGGCAAATATGCCGACGCATATGTTAAATGACCCGCAAAAATGGATCACCCGCAGCGGTGCGTGGCTGCGAAAATTTTCTTTAGATGAACTCCCGCAAATATTGAATATTCTTGCCGGGCAAATGTCCATCATCGGCCCGCGCCCCGCACTATGGAACCAGTATGACCTCATCGCCGAGCGCGACAAATACGGCGCAAACGACATACTGCCTGGACTGACCGGCTGGGCGCAGATAAACGGCCGCGACGAACTGCCTATAGAAATAAAGGCCGCCTATGACGGTGAATACGTAAAGAGAATGAGCTTCCTCTTCGACTGCAAATGCTTCTTCGGCACCATCGCCTGCGTGCTGAAAAAAGAGGGCGTTGTCGAGGGCGGCACGGGAACAATTGCGCAAAAGGAATTACATCGGCATGGATAAATTTTTAGTTATAACGGGTGCTTCTGGAAAATCAAGAAAAAATGAGCAGCTTGGTAAAAAGCCAGTATTTTTTAACGTGCCATTTCCCATTGCGTATTTATTTGCGTGGATACTCTTCTTTGTGTCTTTTACCCAACAAGATTACCGAGAAAAGGTACAGCGTTTTTGTGAACCACGCATTTTTTCTCATGAAGCGGCTACTAAGGATTTTGACTATTCCCCTTGTTCTTTCGAAGAAGGCATTACAGACGAAATCAAAGAATACAAAAATTGGCTTTTAAAGAACAAGAGCTGATGGGTAAAGTCATGAAGATAATGTATTTAACGGCAGAAGGTTTTGATACTCCCAATCCTAATAATCAGCTAGTAATGACAATGCTGGACGATTTCCTTTCATATGGTATCGGCGTGTATCTTGTGCAAAGCCATAAAACCGGCACATACGATGACATTCCCAATTGTTTAAAAGATAAAGCAGGCCTGACCTATGACATCATTCAGCGCCCTGTAATCAACAAGACAAATTTCATAAAACGGTATCTGGACGAATTAAAGTATTTATGGCGTGCAAAAAAAAGATGGGAAATAGGCGGAAGAGATGTGGATTTAATTCTACTACAATCCAACCCAACTAGTGTTTTTTATATTTTTCTGTTAAAGCATATATTGAAAAAACCGATTGTATATAGCGTATTTGATATCTTTCCTGGCAGTGCCTACGAAATAGGTGTAGTTAAGCAGAGATGGGTTTATCAAATATTTTATGAAATCCAAAAATTAGCTTACCGTTGGAGCAGCATCATTGTTGTCCCAGGGGATGATATGAAGGACACTTTAACTTCAATAGGTGTGCCAGAATACAAAATTTGTGTGATTCCTAATTGGTATGACGATCGTTCTGTGTCTGAGATAAAAGATGCCGATAATCGATTTTTTCAGGAGAATAACATCGAGAAAACAGGCCAATTTATTGTTCAATTTGCCGGTACGCTAGGCTATGTGCTTGATTTTCAAACTATCATTGATGTTGCCGAGTTACTAAAAAACGATTCCGATATTGTTTTTCATATTATTGGGGATGGAAATATGCGGAAGCGTTACTTTGAAAAAATTAAACAAAGTACGTTGACTAACATTAAGACATTTCCATGGCAAAGAATAGAAATTATTCAAGACGTATACAGTGGTTGTGATGTTTGCCTAATTCCTCTGAAAAGAGGTGTCATTGAAACCGGCTTTCCGAGCAAATCCACATTACTTATGGCTTGCCGGCGTGTTGTTATAAGTTCTGTACCAGAAAATACAAAATATTATCAAATGATTAACAATAATAATATTGGGATTGCTGTTCCAATCGGACAACCACAAAAATTAGCTGAAGTCATCAGGTATTTACGAAATCATCCTGAACAGATTACAAAAATTGAAAATAAGGCACAAGAATACAGCAAAAAATATTTTTCAAGAACATGTAATGTTCCCAAGTTTATCCACCTTTTTGAAGAGCTATGTGCAAGTGAGGTTGAGAAGAATGTTTGAAGGAAAGGTACTGCTAATAACAGGGGGTACAGGCTCTTTTGGTCATGCCGTTTTGGATCGCTTTTTGTCCTCCAATATTGCAGAAATAAGGATTTTTTCACGCGACGAAAAAAAGCAAGACGATATGCGCCGCTGCTATCAAAACGATAAAATTAAGTATTACATTGGTGATGTTCGCGATCCCTATAGCCTAGACAGTGCGGTGCTGGGTGTTGACTATATTTTTCATGCGGCTGCGTTAAAACAGGTTCCATCGTGCGAGTTTTTTCCAATTGAAGCTGTAAAAACAAATGTGCTTGGAACAGAAAATGTGCTCAACAACGCTATTGCACATGGCGTAAAAAAAGTTGTGTGTTTGTCTACAGATAAGGCAGCATATCCTGTCAACGCGATGGGGATATCAAAGGCAATGATGGAAAAAACGTTTGTGGCAAAATCACGCACCATTAATCCCGAAGCTACATCCATTTGCGGCACCAGATACGGCAACGTAATGTGCTCTCGTGGCAGTGTTATTCCACTTTTCATCAATCAAATCAAATGTGGCCAAGCGTTGACTGTAACGGACCCACACATGACACGCTACATAATGTCACTGAAAGAGGCCGTTGACTTGGTGGTTTATGCTTTTTTACATGCACGATCAGGCGATATCATGATTCAAAAAGCACCTTCATGTTATATAGGTGATTTAGCTCTCGCTATCAGGTTGTTATTTAATGCTGACAATGAGATAGTGACTATTGGCACTCGACATGGCGAAAAAAGATATGAGGTGCTAATGACAAAAGAGGAAGCCGCAAAAGCTGAAGATTTAGGTTCTTTCTTTCGTATTCCCTCTGATAATCGCAATCTAAATTATGAACATATGGAATCCGGCTCACATGCAATCACAGAGGCGGATGAATATAACTCACAGAATACAGTTATTTTAACTATTGAGCAGATTGCGGAAAAGCTTAAGGAGATTCCCGAAGTCCAAAAAGAGCTCATAACGTGGAGTAAATAATAATGAAGGTTTTGGTATTAGGATGTAATGGAATGGCAGGGCATGTAGTATCGCTACATCTGCAGGATAACGGGTTTAATGTAACAGGTTTGGCGCGCTCCACAAAAATTGGTGTTCCTACAATTATTTGTGATGTGACTGATTTTGCCAAACTTCAAACCATCATTGGTGACGGAAATTATGATGTAGTTATCAATTGTGTAGGTATTCTTAATCATTATGCACAGGAACATAAGGGAAATGCCGTGCTAATTAACGCGTATCTACCACATTATCTGGCAGAACTGACAGCAGATACGAAAACACAGGTCATACAGATAAGCACAGACTGTGTTTTTTCTGGACAGCGAGGAAAATATAAAGAAACAGATATTTGTGACGGACAGACATTTTACGACAGGAGCAAAGCTTTAGGAGAAATCATTGACAATAAAAATTTGACCATTCGCACTTCGATTATAGGACCTGACTTGAATCCTGATGGAATTGGATTGCTCAACTGGTTCATACAGCAGGATGGGCCGGTTTATGGCTATACAAAAGCAATTTGGACGGGGCAAACTACATTACAATTGGCAAAAACGATAGAACAGGCAATAATTCAAAAACTAGCGGGGCTACACCATTTAGTCCCGGAAATGCAAATTTCAAAATATAATTTGCTACTCCTTTGCAACAAATATATTCGTAAAAACTCTATAAAAATTTTGCCAGATGAAAATATCCTCATAGATAAGTCACTTGTACGAGGAGAAGACTCTTTCAAGTACTCTATCCCCGGTTATGAGACAATGATTCCTGAGCTTGTTAGTTGGATTAGTAAACATAGAAGTCTGTATCCACATTATGAGATCAAAGAGTAACTTATTATGAAAAATATATGCTTTATCACATTAGGAAATCTCTATTTATGCCCCTATTTGGAATTTTACCTCCGTCAAATCAACGGACCTTATACTGTCATATTTTGGGATCGCGAACAAAGGAATGAAACAGCAAATGGACAAGCTATCTATAAGAGATTTTCTTTTTCATGTACGACAAATAATAATTTTAGAAAAATTATGGGATATATCAAATTTCGGAAATACATAAAGCGGACACTCCATAAAAATGTGTTTGATGTAATTGTCTTACTTCAAACACAAGCGGCATTGTTGGTTTATGATCTATTACTTAAGTATTATAAGGGGAAATATATTATTGACATTCGGGATTATAGTTATGAAAAATATAATTTTATATATAATATGGAAGCAACGCTAATAAAAAACTCTCTGCATACCATAATATCATCCAATGGTTACCGAGCTTTTTTACCGCCGCATGACTATTTAGTTATACATAACCTAAGGTATTTACCCAAGGTACAGACAAAACATATTAGTTTGAGGGAGAAGAGGCAAAACGTTCTCACCATTGCTTTTATTGGCTTTGTTAATTATCAGAAACAACATCAGAAATTGATCTTATCACTGAAAGATGATTCCAGGTTTGAGTTACGTTTTATCGGTACGCGGGCAAAAGAATTGGAGGCATTTTGCCAGGACCATGCAGTAAAGAACGTAACATTGATAGATACCTTTGACTCAAGTAAGATTGTCGATTTATATCATGGCGTTGATTTTGTGAACAATTTATACGGCAATCACACGCCAGTTCTCGATTACGCGCTTTCAAATAAATTATATTTTGCCGCAGAATTACGGATACCAATACTTGTTTGTCCAGACACGTACATGTCTGATGTCGTTGAAGATTATGGGATTGGTCTAACTGTCGATATTAATTCATACAATCTCGGTAACACTTTGTACGACTATTATTGGAAAATTAACTGGGAAGTTTTTGACCGTAATTGCTCTATGTTTCTCGATAAAGCATATGTTGAGAATAATAATTTAGAAAAACTAATAAAGGAAACTTTTTTGTAAAACAGCCTTTTATTATGTTGATATGGGTATACCTGGAATCTATGCTAAATATATGTTAAGTAAGGAGAAACTATATGTTACAAATTTTACATACTATACCTGCACTTGACGGCGGTGGCGCTGACCGTATCTTATACGATTATTGTATCAGAATGTCAGACGTCATTCATTTTGATTTTATTGTTCATACCGAAAACCAAGGCATCCTTGAACAAGAACTGCAAAATATAGGATGCCGGATATTTCATATTCAGCCTCTTCACACAAATGCTCGCGCATATTGCTCTAATATTAAAAATATTATAAAAAATGAAAAATATGACATTATACATGTTTCACAAGGATATAGAGGATTGATAATGATATTTTATGCAAAAAAATATGGAATCAAGGTTCGCATCGCTCATTCCCATATGGCGTATATTCCAGAGTCAATAAAAGAACATGTGGTTAGAAAAATATCCACGTTTTTCGTAAAACGATACGCAACACATCTATTCGCCTGTGGCAAAGACGCAGCAATTTGGATGTGGGGGAGGGAAGCCTATACTTCTGGCAAGGTACATATTATGACAAATGCTATAGATACCGAACGCTTTAAATATTCAGAAGAAAAAAGAGACAAAATTCGTGCCGAGCTAAGACTGGAAGATAAATTTGTTATCGGCAATGTGGCACGTTTTTCATATCAAAAAAATCATGAGTTCCTGATAAGGGTTTTCGCCGAAGTGAAAAAAATCAGGAAAGATGCTGTTTTGATGCTTATTGGCAGAGGAGAACTGGAAGCGGACATAAAAAACCAAGTTTCGGTATTAGGGTTAAACGATTCCGTCATTTTTATGGGTGTGCGAAACGATGTATCGGAGCTACTGAATACCATGGATGTTTTTGTGTTGCCATCAAGATACGAGGGACTTCCTGTCACACTGATTGAAGTACAGGCAAACGGACTACCAGTACTTGTCGCGGATACTGTCACAAAAGAAATATATATCAATAATAATGTCGCTTATTTGCCGCTCAGTATAAACTGTTGGGTTGATGCTATTATATGTAGCTCTACAAAGACAAGATTTAATAATGGTTCTGAATTAGTAAAAAATGCAGGCTATGACATAACCCTAGAAAGCCTTGGGCTATTACAGCATTATAAGGAATTGCATGATGGAACAAATTCACAATAAAAAATACTTAGTTACCTGCAAAGCTATTATACTAACATTTTGTTTATTATTAGCTATGGTATCGTTTACAGAAACTCTATTTGATGTATCTCAGGTATATCAGGGGATTGTACTTCTTCCCGCCACTTTTGTGTTTGTTACAATCTGTTTAGCACGTTATTTTTCAGAGTTTCGGCATAATTTTGCCATGGTGGTTATTTATTTTGGATACATGGCCCGCATGGTGATAACACCGTTTTTTTTCTGCCTTGGCGGCTGTCACTCATTTCTCTTATTTAATTTTTCTGATGACGTCTTGTTTTCCTCATGTATTTTAATATCAGGAGAATTTATCGCATTTGCGATAGTCTGCATGTTGTGGCGTTCATCAAAAGAAAGAAAAAGGATCTCTTGTGATTCTAAATCCACAATAGTAGATGTTCATATTTTCCGCAGCAGTTCCGTTGTGAAAATTTTGATTCCTCTTGTACTCTTCATGGTTACCGCATACTGGTATATTCCAGAACTACAAACAATTTATTGGCCGATATTTGGGGGTAAAATTTCAGGTTTAACATCGATCTTTTATGATAACGAGACGCTTGTTCAGCGTGGGGGAATTCAACGTTATATCTATAGTATGTTTAGATTTTTATGGCCTATTGTGAGATTGATGCTTCCATCGTTTCTGATCGCGCAGGTCTACAAACGAAATGGACACTTTTTATGGGTCGCACTGTCAATGGTTATTCCATGTATTCTTTTAAGTGACGATAATATAGCACCACTTTTTTGTAGCCTTATTACGCTTTTCATCATCGCCAGATTATATCCTAAGCAGTTTCCTCGTCTCTTATTTATAGTATCTATTTTAGGGATAATGTTTCTTGCGATAGTACTTCCAGAAAAATTTGAAAGCCTACAAAGATGGCGTGGCGGCTCAGGGATTGTTGTGGTTGCTCAAATGTTGCAAGCATACTTGCCAGGTTTTGACAATACGGCGGTAGTGAAATCTATTCCTCGAGCGGAATTATTGGAGACATTATTTGCTGACCTTTACTATGCAATTCCCTTCAAAGAAACCCTGTTCGGTTTGAATATAACAAATCTATCTCAAAGATTTAGTTTAACAAGTAACCTTGGTGGACAGATACTTCCTTTTAGCGCACAGCTAAATTATTACTTACCAATGCCTATGGTATGGTTTGTAATAGGAATACTCATGTGGCTTGCTATTAAGTATTATGACAAATCCAAAAGTACCGATAATTTTTGGCGATTATTTCAATATATTTATTTCTCAATGATTACCGCTGTTTCTTTTTCTATATATTCATTCTCAATTTATATAAGAGATCTAGTGAATATTTATGTTCCAATACTTGCAATCGTTTGGATGGTACGTGCTGCAAAAAAGCGAAAAATATCAAAAAACTACAGTAAAAAATTATTACATACGTAATGATACGACTTAACTTCTTTAGATTGTTTTTTCTAACAAAGCAACAACAAGTGGATTGTTTTTATATTAACGTTTCTTAATTAGTCGATAACAGGAGGAGATATAATGATCGTCGGTGTTAGTGGGTTTGGCTATACTGGTTCAGGAGCTGTATTCGGTTATTTAAAAGAACGCGATGAATGCGATGCAATTAATACTGAATTCTGCCTTGCTTATATGCCTCATGGCATACAGGATTTAGAGTACCATTTAACTGGACAGATATCTCGTTTCTATTCGTCAGACGCTGCTATAAAAGATTTCTTATATCTAGTAAAGAAGTTAAATTCTCCAAGAAGCGTATACAGAAAAGCAATGGGGAAGAATTTTGTAGAATTATCACAAATATTTATTAAAAATATTTCGCAATTGATATGGCCTGGTTGGTGGTCCTATGACGCAATCGTTTCAGACGGTTTGCATCAGACCTTTAGGTTCCGCATATTAAACCGATATATTGATTTTTGGGAGAAAAAGTATAAGCTTAGGTATACGCCACAAAAAAATGAAAAAATATATCTATCTATTCATCCAGAAAATTTTATAGAAGAGGCAAAAAAGTACATCAACGCACTAATTGACGGGTTCGGATGTGATAGAAAAAAAATAATATTATTAGACCAGCCTTTTGAAGCAAATGCACCATTACAAAGCATGAAATATTATGAAGATGCCAGAGCAATAATTGTAGATAGAGACCCAAGAGATCTCTATATTCTTGCAAAGAAGGTAGTATTAAACAAAGGAACTTTTATCCCATCAAATGACGTACATAGTTTTATTAAATATTATCGTTTATGCAGGATTGGTGTTGTTCGTGAAAACTCTCCTGTTGTACTACATATTGCTTTTGAAGACATGATTTATGAGTATGACAATACTACCAATAAAATAGATACTTTTTTGGGAATAAATAGTATTAATACCAATAGATATAAATTTTTTGATCCTAATATTTCTATTAATAATACACAACTATATTTAAGATATCCAGAATTATCGGATGAAACCACAATAATAGAAAAAGAGCTTTCTGAGTATTTATATCCATTTTATAAATACGATATGAAGCCCAACAACGAGGCTTCTTTTTGAGAAATAATTTTAAATAGGATATCAGTGAAACTAAAAATACACAAACAGTAAATATAAAATAATTATTGTATATACATATATTTTAGGACGATTTATAATGACAAAACTAAGTAAAATTCCACTGCCAGCTAAGGCATCATTTGCTTTTCTGATTATGAGCATTATAGAAAAGGGGCTTGTCTTTATTACAAGCCCTATATATACACGTTTGTTAACTCAAAGTGAATTTGGACAAGTCTCAGTTTTCTTATCATGGTTGAATCTTATTGGTGTTATCGCGATGTTTTGCCTCTCCACGGGGATGTTCAACAACGGCATGCTTGACTATGAGCACGACAGAGATGGCTTTTCTTTTTCTATGCTCGTATTGTCGAATATTGTGACCGCGCTTTGCTTTGTCATAATTCTGTCAGTATGGCCATACGTAAAGCTAATTCTTGATATTGATCTACCACTACTATATTTAATGTTTTTAATTTTCTTTTTGCAACCAGCCTTTAATTTCTGGATGGCCCGCCAGAGATTTGAATATAAGTATAAGCTGTTATCTGCCGTCGTTCTCAGCTATGCTTTTCTATCGCCATTAACCGCGATCATTTGTATATACCTTTTCCCTAACCACAAGATATATGGACGGCTATTTGGCGGGGAAAGCATCCTGCTGTGTGTCTACCTTGCTTTTTATTTATACACTGGGGCCAAGGCAAAATGGAAAATCAATACTTCTTATTGGAAAGTGGCGATTTTATTCAACCTCCCACTTATCCCTCATTATCTTTCCGGCTATGTTTTAAATAATTCCAATCGAATAATTATTGCTAATCTGGTCAATAACACCGCTGCTGCGAAATATAGCGTGGCATATACCATAGCCCTTGCCGTGACTATGGTATGGACAGCAATAAACGGTTCACTGATTCCCTACACATATGAAAAATGCAAAAATAACGACTTCAAATCTATTTCTAATATTACCAGCCCAATTCTCATCTCATATGCAGCCATGTGTGTTGTGTTGATTCTACTCGCCCCAGAAATGCTCAGGATTATGGCTCCGGCAAGTTATTATGAAAGTGTTTATATTATACCTCCAATTGTCGGCGGAATCTTCTTTACATCAATGTATTTCGTCTTTGCAAACGTTGTCTACTACTACAAAAAACCTAAGTATGTAATGTTTGCCAGCGTAACCGCAGCTTCATTAAATATAGCCCTTAACTGGTTTTTTATCCCAAGGTTTGGTTATTTTGTGGCTGGGTATACCACACTGTTTTGTTACCTAACCCAGGCCGTTTTTGATTACTATGCTATGAAAAAGGTTGTTGGCAAAAGTATATACAATATGCGCCTGTTGACTGCTCTCGGTATGGTTATGGTCTGTATTTCACTGGTCTCTAGTTTTCTATATCATTCTGATGTGTTGCGATACGGCCTTATTGCAGTTGTATTTCTCTTAGCAATTATCTTCAGGCATAAAGTGTTTGAGACCATAAAACGAGTAAAAAAATAATTGCACACAAAAAGGAGATATTGGCATGAAAACCCTAATCCTAAATTCCGGCGTAGGTAAACGCATGGGAGTACTCACCAACGAGCACCCCAAATGTATGACGGAGATTTCTCCGACAGAGACAATCTTGAGCCGTCAGCTTCGTCAGCTGGCAGAGATTGGCGTTACCGAGGTGGTAATGACCACCGGCCTCTTTGACGACGTGCTTGTGAATTACTGCCGCTCTCTGGAGCTGCCGCTGCGCTTCACCTTCGTTAAGAACCCGCTTTACGACAAGACGAATTATATCTATTCCATTTACTGCGCAAGAGAATACCTCAAAGATGACGACATCCTTCTTATGCATGGCGACCTTGTCTTTGAAAATAGTGTGCTGGACAAGATTTTAGAATCAGTTTCAAGTTGTATGGCGGTCTCCTCCACTATCGAACTGCCGCAAAAGGATTTTAAGGCCGTCGTCAAAAACAACATGGTGGAAAAAGTCGGCGTGGAATTTTTCAATGACGCCGTCACCGCCCAGCCGCTCTACAAACTGCTTAAAAACGACTGGAACCTTTGGCTTGCACGGATAGAGGAGTTCTGCGAAGATCAAAAGACACAGTGCTACGCGGAAAACGCCTTCAATAAAATATCCGGTCAATGCACCGTCATCCCCGTAGACGTCTACGACGCCCTCTGCGCTGAAATCGACACGCCGGACGACCTTGCGGTAGTATCCGCCAAACTGCACGACATCGAGAACCGCACAGTATATATGTCTTTTTCCACCGACATGGTACACAGCGGCCATATCGCAATCATCCGCAAAGCGCAGAGGCTGGGAAAACTTATCGTTGGCGTATTATCCGATGAAGCCGTGGTCAGCTACAAACGCTTCCCCCTTGTTCCCTTCGAGGAGAGAAAGGCTCTCTTTGAAAACATAGCCGGCGTATGCAGGGTCATAGAGCAAAAGACACTAAGCTACCGTGACACCTTACGCGAAATCAGACCGGCGTATGTGGTCCACGGCGACGACTGGAAGGAGGGCGTACAAAAGCCAATCCGCGACGAAGTCGTCTCCATCCTTGCCGAATATGGCGGACGCCTGGTCGAATACCCCTACGCAAAAGACGAGAAACTAAATCAACTGGAAGAGCGCTTCAAAGAACAGCTGGCGCTGCCGGACGTGCGCCGCGCCCGTCTGCGCAAACTCCTCGCCATGAAGCCTTTGGTCAGTATCATCGAGGCCCACAGCGGCATTACCGGCCTAATTGCAGAAAAAACGGTCGCCTATCATGAAGGCAAGGCATATCAGTTTGACGGTATGTGGGTCTCGTCGCTGTGCGATTCCACCGCCAAAGGGAAACCGGACATCGAGCTGGTGGATATGTCCAGCCGCCTGCGAACTATTGACGACATTATGGAGGTCACCACCAAGCCTATCATTCTGGACGGAGATACCGGCGGACAGATAGAACACTTCGTATATAACGTCCGCACGCTGGAACGCATGGGCGTCTCCGCCGTGATTATCGAGGATAAGACGGGGCTCAAGAAAAACTCTCTCTTTGGTACGGAGGTGGAACAGACACAGGATGATATCGGGCATTTCAGTGAGAAGATCGCGGCCGGAAAACGTGCTCAGAAGACAAAAGATTTTATGATCATCGCGCGTATCGAAAGTCTGATCCTCGAAAAAGGTATGGAAGACGCGCTCGCTCGCGCAAAAGCCTTTACCGCCGCAGGGGCAGACGGCATCATGATCCACAGCCGCAGGAAAGATCCTGCCGAGATATTTGAATTTGTGGAGAAGTTTCGGACACAAGACAATACGACGCCGATCGTCGTCGTGCCGACATCTTTCAATACCGTCACGGAGGATGAGTTTGCCAAACGCGGCGTCAATATCGTCATCTACGCCAACCAACTAACCCGCAGCGGTTTTCCCGCTATGCAAAAAGCGGCAGAGACGATACTTGCCAACCATCGCGCAAAAGAAGCCGACGATATGTGTATGCCAATAAAAGAGATTTTAACTCTGATACCGGAGGAATAATGTCATGCCGCAAAAAATCATCAATGGTATAGGCTATCGCGGGGAAGTATCGAGACTGTTGGAAGAGTTGGGAGCGAAAAAGCCTCTTATCGTCTGTAACTATATATCCGACAAACACAGGTTGGATAGTATATTGAATAACGCGGGTGTCTCTTTTACATATTTTGTGGATTTTTCCTCAAATCCGCTCTACGACGAAGTATGTAAAGGCATTGCCTCTTTCTGGCGTAACAAGTGTGATTCTATCATCGCCATTGGCGGCGGCAGTGCGATCGACGTCGCCAAGTGCATAAAGCTGTTTTGTAAAATGGGCAAAGACATTAACTATTTACAGCAGGAATATACTGACAGCGGCATATCGCTTATCGCTATCCCCACCACGGCCGGTACAGGAAGCGAGTCGAGCAGATATGCGGTGATCTATTATGAGGGCAAAAAGCAGTCCATCACACATGAAAGTATCCTCCCAAACATCGTCATCCTGGATGCGGAGCTGCTTCAAACGCTGCCGCTCTACCAGAAGAAATGTACCTTGCTGGACGCGCTCTGCCAGGGAATTGAATCATGGTGGTCGGTCAATTCGACAGGCGAGAGCAAGGAATATTCCAAGGTAGCAGTCGAAGATATTATGCATAATATGGAACTGTATCTTAGCGATCATGAGAATATAGAGGCGGCGGAGCGTATAATGACAGCTTCCAACTACGCAGGCAGGGCGATAAATATAACGCAGACGACGGCTCCGCACGCGATGAGCTATAAGCTGACCTCGCTCTACCGTCTTCCGCATGGACATGCCGTCGCCATTTGTATGCCAAAAGTTTGGCGATATATGCTGGAAAATGAAAATAAAGTGACAGACCAGCGTGGTAACGAATATCTTTGCACTGTATTCCAAGAAATCTCTAAAAGCCTCGGCTGTGAGTCGCCCGAAGAGGTTGTGGGATGGTTTGAAAAACTGTTGCACAAACTTGAGATAAAATCTCCACTGGGAACACTGGCGGAGGTCGAAATTTTAGCGGGTTCAGTGAATCCCGTCAGGTTGAAAAACAATCCCGTCTCTATCAACGAAGAGGCTTTTTACAAGTTATACAAGCAAATAGTAATGGGGGAATAACAATGAAACTGGATTTTTTAAAAGAATATGAATTTTTTACCGGTGTGCCAGATTCGCAATTAAAGGCACTGTGCAGCTATTTGATAGATAAATATGGCATCTCCGCAAAACACATTATCGCCGCCAATGAAGGCAATGCCGTGGCGTTAGCGGCAGGCTACCACCTTGCGACTGGAAAAATACCGGTCGTCTATCTCCAGAACAGCGGCATCGGTAATATTATTAATCCCGTAGCCTCGTTGCTCAATGATAAGGTGTACGGGATACCATGTATCTTTATCGTCGGCTGGCGCGGGGAACCTGGAGCACACGACGAACCTCAGCATATATTCCAGGGAGAGGTCACATTAAAACTGCTGGAAGATATGGACATAAAGACATTTGTGATCAACAGGGACACCACAGAAGAAAAATTTGCCGCTCAGTTGGATATCTTTATGCCGCAGCTTAAGGCAGGAAAAAGCGTTGCGTTTATTGTCAGAAAGGACGCACTAGAGTTTGACGGCAAAGTAAAATATAAAAATTCCCACATAATGATACGTGAAGAGATAATCCGACATATAGTGGAAGCCGCGGGGAAAGATACCATCATATCCACTACAGGAAAGACCTCCCGCGAGTTGTTTGAAATACGTGAGGCGAAGCAGCAAACACACATTCATGACTTCCTGACGGTCGGCTCTATGGGACACAGTTCATCGATAGCCTTGGGCATCGCGTTAAACAAGCCGGACAAGAGGGTGTGGTGCATCGACGGCGACGGCGCCGCCTTAATGCACCTGGGAGCGATGGCGGTAATTGGAGCAAACAAACCACAGAACATGATCCATATCGTGATAAATAACGAGGCCCACGAAAGCGTCGGAGGTATGCCTACAGTCGCGGGAGCAATAGATTTGAAGAAAATCGCCGAAGGCTGCGGTTATCCATTCATAAAAACAGTTACCGATTACAGGGAGCTGGACAACGCTTTGAACGAAGCAAAGAATACTGGCGTTTTGTCTTTCATAGAGGCAAAAGCTGCCATCGGCGCAAGAGATAATTTAGGGAGACCCACCACTACAGCAAAAGAGAATAAGGAAAAATTTATGGATGGGCTGAAAGCATGAGAGAACTATTATCACAAAACATAGAAATATAATGAATATGTTTTATCGCAGCCGTTTGAAATATAATTGACATTACATTTTATTATAGTACAATATTTTGTACAATATATAGCACATAAAAGAGAGGTGAACTACATGCTGGCAGTTAACTACTCCACGATTCGTAATAATTTGAAAACATATTGTGATAAGGCTACGGATATGTACGAAACAGTTATTGTTACAAGAAAAGATGAAAAGAACGTCGTGCTGCTCAGTCTTGAAAAGTACAACGCACTTATTAAGGCCGCCAGTAACGCAGAGTACCTTGATATGATAGACAGAAGCATGGAACAGATCGCCCAGGGAAAAATAGTTGTAAAAAGCATGGACGAATTAGAGGCCATGTCGAATGAATAATTTCATATTTTCAGACAAAGGGTGGGATGATTATCTCTATTGGCAAAGGACGGACAAATCTATCTTACGCAAAATCAACGAACTGCTGAAAGACCTTCAGCGAAACGGCGCCTCCAATAGACTTGGGAAGCCGGAGGCTTTAAAGTACAGACAGGCATGGAGCCGCCGGATAAATCAGGAACACAGACTTGTTTATACGGTTGATGAATCAGGTAATCTTTTTATTCTTTCAATAAAAGGGCATTATGAAGATTAAACCCCATTTACATAGAATATCCGCGCAGCTGGTATTCCGTCCCGCGTTACTTAACGGCTTCTCACAAAACAAAACAAGAGAGGGAAGTCTCACTTGACTTCCCTCTCCCTCTTAAATTAATTCCGGCAACGACCTACTCTGATAAACAAACTAGCCGACCTCGCACAAATCAGAAAATCACTGATTTGGCTCCCTGGCCATGATAAACAAACTAGCCGACCTCGCACAAAAGGCAGAACCGGCCTTTTGGCTCCCTGGCCATCCCACGGATACCCTCCGTAGTACCATCG
>JAEXBS010000040.1 GCA_023393915.1 Bacteroidota bacterium
AGGTATTGCCCGCCACAACGCTGACGCCAAGCAGTTCAACCTTGGACGACAGAGCCAACATTGCCATCGCCATACCGTCGTCGTATATCTCCACCATGTCGGAGTCCAGAATAACCAGCTCTTTTTCTTTAGAAGTATCCGCCGCGCAGGCCGATTTCACAAAAAATATGAGCAAAAAGAGAGTCAGCGTAATTAGGAACAGATTGCCTGAATTATCATAACTGTACATTACCGGCACCAGCTTTATCATTTATTTTTGCGATATTATACACTTTTATCAAAAGCTATGGACACAGAGATGCAAAAAAGCGATGAAGATCTCGCTCCATACTTTGTTCACCGGCTTTTCCTAGTATGACGCACAGCTAAGATTCTCTCACATTTTCCCGTCTCCATAAGCATTTATCTCTTCGAGAACATTCGTGACACATCGAGCCGATCTTATTCTCCTTGTAGTGCGGCCCCAGACCTATTAGAGATGAGTTTGAGATATGAGGTATAAGGAAAGAGCTGTCGTTAAGAGAAAGCCCTATCTCCTCTCCGTGCCCCAAACGATAAAGATCACGCTGCCCCTCCACACTCCACCCATCTACAGAACCCGGCTGCATGGATGGCCCCACGCCCCAGCACCTCTCCGCTGCCAGCAACTCTATATGGGCGCGCATTTTGCCGGAAATTTCCGCCAGCGCCTGCACACCCAGGACATCAAGATAATACATCATGAAATAATCTTCGGCCTTGGCGTACTCATGCATAAGCGTGACCAGCGGGCCGCCGACGCTGCACAGGCACACAGCCACCTCCTGGGCGGGAATCAGGTAACCTGCTCTCGGACCAACGTACAGCTTTTCTTCGCTGCCTTCGTGGTGAGATATAACGATGCATTCCTCTTCATCACGCTCTTTCTTATATATCTCCAGCACTGACTTCAAATCAAGAACTTTGCCCCCCTCATCGTATGCCCGTTTGACCGCCACGATCATATCGTCGGAGGCCTTCTTCCTGCGGCTCCGCTTCAGAGAGTCAGCAAGCATATCCTGCCAGTCAAATTCAACTTCGGCAAACTTTATTATCTCCATCCTGCGTACCTCCTGTTTACGATAGATAAAAAGAGAGGTTCTTCACAAATTTTAACGGAAATTCTCTATGCGTGGCCAGTTCGATATGTTTTGCCGACGAGATAACCCTTCTGGCCTCTCTCCAATGTTCCGGATGGAGAATGAACTCTATCGCCCCCAAACCGGAGCTGTTTCCGACCGACTTGATTTTTTCTACAGGAAGCTGAGGCAGTATCCCAGTCTTCATCGCGTTTTCTATGTTGAGGTAGTTTCCGAAAGCTCCCGCGAGAAATACCATGTCAATATCTTCCAATCTTTTTCCCGCCTCTTCAAGCATTATCTCAATGCCGGTTGCAATCGCGCTTTTGGCTAGCTGCAGTTCCCGAATATCTTTCTGCGTTATAAAGATGCTTCTTTTACTGTTTTTTGATAGCAGGAACCGCCTCTGCCCCACGTCAAGCCTCTCGTAGAGAGCGTTTTCAGGAGACAATTTTTTCTCAAATTTTCCGCTGTTATCGATAATATGCTCTTCAAGCAGCAGGGTTATCGCATCTACAAGACCGGAACCGCAAATCCCAACGGCCGGAATATTATCTATCGTGGAAACATATATCCCGCCTGGTTCTTTTTTAATATGGTCTATAGCTCCCTCGGAGGCACACATTCCCTGGGATATCTTCGCTCCCTCAAGGGCCGGTCCCGCCGCGGCTGAACAACAGAGCAAAAAATCTTTGCAGCCAAGCACCATTTCGTTGTTTGTCCCTATATCTATGAGCAGCGACAGCTTTTCCGATTTTGTCATTCCTGTATAGATTATCCCGGCAGTGATGTCGCCACCGACAAAACCAGATATATTGGGCAAAAGGCGGACGACGGTCTCCGGAGAGAGCGCCAGATTCATGTGCGCGGCGGTTAGAGTCGGAAATTCATTGTATTGTGGAGTAAAAGGAGCCCTGCCGATACTCGCCGGCGATACACCTGCAAAGAGATGTTCCATCGTGGTATTGGCGGAGACGACAACCTCTGTTATCTCATCTTCCGAGACGGATGCCCGCCTCTGCAGGTTAAATATCAGCCTGTTCACCGCATCGACAGCTCTGCTCTGAAGCACCGCCAGGCCATCTTCCCTCTCCGAGGCATATCCGATGCGGGAGATAACGTCAGCGCCAAATGTCACTTGGGGGTTCATCGCCGATGAAACCGCGATTACCGCACCACAACTCTTATTGACAAGATAGGCGACAATCGTCGTGGTCCCAATATCGACAGCGATAGAAAACAACACCTTTTCATCCTTACTGCCGTCGTTGTCGGCTGCGGCGCATTCTTCACCGGAAAGTATCCTCATGTGCTGCGGCTCCACGTCTGCCCGGCTCACCACCATGCCTCTTTTTGCCGGCGTGATACAGGCCAGCCTTATACCGGCCTCAATCTCTTCATCGCTAAGAAGCAGCCGCTCCCTTTCAGAGCAGTCGGTGACGACACCTCTAATCTTTACACGACACTTGCCGCAGGTTCCGTTTCCGCCGCACGGTTCAGCCACTTCGCTTCCAGAGCGTCTCATAAGTTCCCCCAGAGTTTCACCCTCCATCGGTTTCACTCTCGTACAAGAAATCAGGTATACAAAGTTGTCTGCGGTATCTTTCATTAAAATCATCTCCCCTCTGCGGACCAGACAAAAACATATTTATTTTGCGAGGACTTCGGAAACGTCAAAATAGATATGTGTCGAAAGGTGAATCTTCCGTATTCCTCCGGCGACCAAAGCTTCAGTGTCTTCTCGTTTGTGACAGACAACCGGGCGCTTTGCACCGGCATTCAGCGCCCGCTCCGTTACCCACGGAACAAGAGCTTCGACAGTATGGCTAACCGCTTCATCCAAATGTTCAAAATCTTTGATCCCTACCGGAAGATGGGCCCGGTAACCGCCGTCCGCGGCTAGCGGCGTAATCAGCACTGAGTACCGGAGAAAAAACGTTCCCACAGCGGCTCCTACCGCACCAGCCACACCGGCATTTTCCGGCTGTATAGCCTCTTCGGAAAGTATTTCCCCGATCCTCGGTATAAAGGCCCACGAGGGAGCCCCCACGCCAATCAGTTCCGTGTTCAATTTGAGCAGAAGCGCTGGAGGCAGGCTAGTTTGGGAAGAAAGCGCAAAATCGATGAGCGAAATAGCCCCATTATGGCGAGCAAAATCAAATCCCTGTGTGGAAAGCCTTTTTACAAAAATATTTTTCACGGCCAGCTGACTCACTTTTTCACACACCAAAGTACACAAGCCTGCAACAGATTCCAAGTTACCGCCGGCAAGTATCCTTGCCCCCAGCTCGGAAGCGCAGCTATCCCATTTACTGAGCCTGCCTAAAACAACCAGCGCGTCCGTCGGAGTGAAGGCCGCAAATTGAATCAGCCCCCTCTTTTCCATCTCCTCAAGCTGTATCGTTCCCATGTTCAAAAGTCGTTCATCTTTCAACAGGCGGCTTACAGTCGACGGTCTATCTCCTAGAGCCGACAATATCCTCTTCTCAAAGCTGTCGGAGACTCGGCATTTCTCTCCGCGAAAAACTACTATCGGTTCCTGAGAGGTACCCTCCGCGAGAATATCCTTCAGGCAGCTTATCACCTCTGAGTTATCGGCTGCTGCTGAACATAAAGAGCGGACACGCCTCGGACCAATCAGCAGTTCCTTGTCTTTTGAAAAACGCACTCGGCTGTCTCCGCCAAGGCCAAATGTAAAAATATCGATAGATTTTACAAGAGTATGATGGCCTCCGACGGTGGTTCCCCTCGTACCAATAACTGGATGCCCGCCCTCATCCAGATAAATGATATCCGTCGTCGTACCTCCGATATCCACTATACATGACCCTCTGGCAAATCCAGCGGCCTTTGCCAGATAACAGGCGCCGATGGCACTGGCCGCCGGTCCGGAAAGTACCGTCTCTATCGGGTGCACACGTGCCCAATCCATGCTGACAAGAGAACCGTCACTCCTTACAACCATTATCGGCACATTGATACCTAATCTGGCACAGACGTCTTCGACAGAGTTCAAAAGTTCAATGATTATCGGGATAAGCCCTGCGTTCAGCGCTGCGGTGGTGGCTCTTTTCAAAGCGTCAAGCTCAGTAGCCAGCTCATGACCGCATGTCACATGGATATCCGGCCTTTTGGTGCGGATAATCTCCCGCGCGCGTATCTCATGCGCCGGGTTGCGAACGGAGAAGAACGACGACACGGCCACTGTCTCAATTTCGGGCAGCATCGCGTCACAGATTTCACAAAATGCCGCCTCGTCAAACGGCGCCGCTTCGCTGCCCTTCGGATCATGTCCGCCTCTTATCTGATAGACAAGGTCAGTGCCAAATTTTTTTTCGTGGCTGTATTTCTCGGCAATATCTTGATCGTAGCCTATAATTACTAAAGCGCTGGGGCGAAGTTTATTTTCCACGATAGCATTGGTGGCCAGCGTCGTCGCCAGATTAAAGGCTTTGATCTGTTCCGGATTTACCTCCGCAAGTATTAGTTTCAGGCCATTTTCTATAGTACCGGCAAGATCTGAATGCATGGTAGGAGTCTTCGCCGAGGCAATGGCCGTACCGTCAGCCTCACTCCAAAAAACAAGATCGGTAAAGGTTCCCCCTGCGTCTATGCCAAGTATACCCTGCCGCATGGCATTGCTAAACTCTCCCATGGTAGACATCTCCCTTTAAGGCAAAATTTCTGTATATAAAATCCTTCAGAAAATATGCGCAGTTCAGTGAAGACTCCAAAATCTAGTCCCTTATATTTATTGGGGACTAGATTTTGTAACAAATCGCTTTATAAAATATCCACATATTGACGTTCGCTTTTATTATAACCCGATGGTATATTTACAGTTATTTTTACTGGTAGATACTAATTTAAATAGCGGCAATCAGGATAAACAGATATTATCATTCATCTGTAGTTGGTATTTCCTCCGGAGGTATTGAGGATCCATATTCTATGATCCAGCACTTTTTAGCACATTCAAAGACACCCCAGAGCTGCGGCACATAAAAAATAAATAACGGTACCGCTGCTACGACAATAAATGTCTGAAGTGAATTCATCACCTTTTCACCACCGATTTTTACCAAGAAAGTCGCCACCGCCCCCAATAAAACACCCCAAAGAACTCTGACCCAACGATACGGGTGCTCCATCCCCGTTACTCCGATGGCCATGCTATAGACCACCCCTGCGCCTGTCGTAACAAGGAATAGAGCCACCAATAGTAACGAAAGCGGTACAAGAAGGCCAGCCGCTGGCATGCTTTGCATTATCGTAAGCAGAACCGTCGGCATTCCATTACTGCGCAATGGTCCGGAAATTATTCCCGGCTGGGACAGCTCCATAAAAATCCCTGCTCCGCCAAGAATAGAAAACCAGAAGTTTGTGATAATCGGCCCTACAAGACAGACGACCAAGAGGAGCTGGCGCAGTGTCCTACCTTTGGATATGCGCACCAAAAGAATAGCCATCGTCGGTCCGTAGCTAAGAAACCATGGCCAATAGAAAGCAGTCCACCAGCCAAGCCATTCATGGTCTCCCCGATACATACTGATTTTAAAGAAATTGGAAATATACGTCCCCATTCCGCTCATAAACGAGTCCAGGATAAACACTCCCGGACCAAAAAACAGGACAAACGCGATCATAAATATCGCCAGGTACAATGTCCACTTTGCAAGAAAGTCTATCCCCCTATATATACCTGTCGATGCGGCAACTGTAAATACGACAGTAGTTATGATCAATACTAACAATCTAGAGGCAAAAGCATCGGGAATTCCCCAAATTGCCTGAAGGGCATAACTCATCTGTAAAGATAAGAACCCTATCGGGCCAATAGTCCCTGCCGCCACGGCAATGAGTGAACAGGCGTCCATTAAAGTCCCGGGATAACCAAGAACTCCTTTCTCGCCAAGTACAGGATATAAGAGGGTACGCGCTTTCAGCGGCATCCCCTTAAAATCACAGGCATAAACAAGGATCACCACACCAATCGCCTGAGCACCCCACGCAAGGAATCCCCAATGAAGAAAACTCTGCGCCATCGCAGGGGCCACCGCTTCGGCCGTACCCGGAGTTATTTGTCCAAATGCTCTTGGTACCTCCAAAAAATGGTACATTGGTTCGGCCGCCGAGAAAAAGACTCCGCCCCCCGCAAGCAAAGTGGTTAAAATGATTGCAAACCAGTTAAAAGTTTTTAAATCTATAACGGAATTTTTCCCGCCAATCTTAACTTCGCCATATTTGGAACAGGCGATGACCAGACAAATCAGCCATATAGCAAGAAACACAAATTGCATAATGGCCCCGCTGTAAGTCACTATTTTTTTGTGGGCGGCATAAATTAATTTGCTCGCTAATTCCTCATCTGCCAAGCATAGAATTACAAACAAGATAAAAAATCCTGCGCTAATGATGAAAGTCGGCCATTCCATATTTTTCGTTTCCAATTCATTATTCTTTTCTAGTTTCACATTTTTCACCCCAATCCTTAAACTTATCAGACTCCGCTCTGCCACAATCACACATAAATAAATGACTCACGGGCCGAAAAATATTTTCCGACCCGTACCTAATTACTATTTCAGCCCAAGCAGCATATCTGCTTCGATTACCGTACCTGAAGCATCCTCTGCGTAGCCGTCGGCTCCGATCTTGTTTGCCCAGTCGCGCGATACCGGAGCACCGCCAACGATTACCTTTATCTGGTCTCTTATACCAGCCTCTTTAGCCATTTCGATGAATTCCTGCTGCGCTGGCATCGTCGTCGAAAGCAGTGACGAAAGCCCCACTATGTCAGGCTTATGTTCCTTCACCAGCTCAATCATCTTTTTGTTGGGCACGTCTTTCCCCGCGTCGATAATGTTATATCCAGAGGCGTTCATTATCATGCCTACAAGGCTCTTTCCGATATCGTGCACGTCACCCTCGACAGTTGCCAGAAGCACCGTCCCGCGCTTTTCGATTTTAGTATCTTCCGTTTCAAATTTATCTTGGAGGCGTTTCATTATGTCGGTTGTGATCTCCGCAGCCAACAGCAATTCCGGCAGGAATACCTCCTCCTCGGCAAAGAGGACGCCAAGTTCCTGCAATCCGGCAGCCAACCCCTCGTTCAGGACTTCCATCGGCGTCACGCCATTTTCCAGAGCTTTGTCCACCAACGCATTCGTCTCCGTACGGTCCTGGTCCATCAACGCCGCGATGATTTTGCTCAGCATTTCCTGTTTACTCATGATATCTGCCTCCTATCTAGCAATAATTTCGTCCATCTGCCGCACGATATCGGCGGAAATTTCCGGCGCCTTGTATTCCCTCATAAGCTTCGGATACATAGATTTCGCCCGCTTGCGCATCTCCTTTGCCAGAGGATCTTTATCCAGAGCCAGATAACCCCTGTCCATGATATGCGGCAGGAAGCTTTCCCTCTTATAATTTTCTCTAGTATGGGCACAGCGGACGAAATCGCCCCCAGGTCCGACTTCTTTGAATACAGCAAGGTCACAGGTCTCCTTTGTCACCTCTATGCCGCGAAGGACCCTCTCGATCCATCCTGTTATCTCCCAGTCAATGACCAGAGTTTCTAGGCTGATGGCGTTTTCGTCAGCGAAGAGCCCCATTCCCGTGCACATATTTGTACCAGCAAGCGCGGGCAGCAGCCCCGTTCCCATCTTTTCCATTCCAAGCTGGACGTCTATCGATTTTGTATCCGCCAACACTGAGCCGCCACCGCAGGGAAGTCCGTAGTATTTCGCCAGTTGACTGGTTCCAACTCTGAGCATGGCAAATTCCGGCCCTCCATGGGAACAGGTGGCGGCGCGCATATCAAGAAGGCGTGCCCAACTGGCATAGACGAGGGGTACCTCCGGGTTGACGGCCTTCGCCAACACAAAGGCATTAAGTATTTCTGCGTTAGCACAGATAAGATTTCCCGCCATCGTCGCTGGTCCCGTTCCACCGGCCATTGGGCCTGACTCGATAAAGAGCGGAAGTCCAACCTTCGCTGTTTCTATTATGAGATCGGCGACATCCTGGCGAAAATGCAGTGGGCTGGTCAGCGTCACAAGCATCGTCATAAAGGGTTTCACGGCAAGTTTGTCAAGGCCGCCGGCGACAAGCGCCGCCATCTCGATCGCCCTTCTGCAATTTTCCGCGTTTTGAGCCTCGGTTATAAAATGTTTGCTCGTATTCATGAGCAATGCTTTGGTCTCTACAAGATCCACTACCGCAGACGGCACATCGGTAGGCGTCGCCGGTACAAGAATATAATGAGGACGTTCAAGCACGTCGGAGAGCTGGATTATGTCTACAAGATCCTGTGTCAGCACAGATCTGTACTGATCGGTATTTATATCCAGAACATTTGTCGCGATCCCGACAGTGCCGAAATAGACGTCATCACCGCCGATTACGAGCGGCTCCGGATCTTTGCGGTTGTACAGCCTCACGCTGGAAGAGCATTTTTTCAGCGTATCGGTGATGACATAATCGGGAACGCGCACCATACACTTCTCCCTGTCGACATGCGCACCTGCCCCTTCGTAATAGTCCATCGCCCTTTCGTCGTGGACCTCCACACCTACCTCCCATAACAATGCCCGTGATGCCTGGTCGATGCGCAAAAGATCTGCGTCGCTTAAAAGTTTAAAAGTACCCATAGATGTGCCCCTCCCGTTCAAAGTTTTTTATCTGTTCCGTGTGGCTATTTCAGACGCTTGTTGATCTCAGCACAAAGCTCCTCTTTGGTCGGCACGACATTGTCAAATACGACTTCGTTATTGATGAGCATTGTCGGTAATGTAGAGACACCTAGCTTCTGCGTCCTGCGTATACCTGAAAGGCTTTTAATCAGAGTCTCTCTCCATATGATTCTGCCGTTAAAAAGCGGCTCCACAGACCTTACCGACTCCACCATGTATTGACACGGCGCACAGCCTTCTGAGTCGAGAGTGACAATCTCAATAAAGATTTTCCCATCTTCCGTTTTGACGTCATCGTCTTCTTCCTCTGAATCGGCACATTGCTTAAGTGCCTCTTCCAGCGAAAGGAATCCAGAGTTCTTTTCCGGCACGACGCCATCCTGTACATAATTTCCTACCGCCTCGAGATTATAGAACGGGGTGTCAAATGGGAGGTCGCACCCCGGAGAAAGGATGTAACCGCGTTTACCTCCAATGGCGATACGCTCCGCAGCCTCCTTGACGCACTCCTCCGGCGAACCGAAAAGCAGCGTCGTCGCAAGCGCCATATTGCCCTCAAAACAGACATTGTATTTATCGGCCAACCCTGCCACCATCGCAAGGTCTACCTGTTCGTCGAACGCGATGCCATCAGGTCTGCACTGCATCATCAGCTCGATATTTTTTGTGGCGTTGCCACAGCAAAAAAGAGTTATAATACCGCCGCGTTCATGAACCGCGTTTACAAGAGGCTCAATCGTCGGCGTGACGAAGCGTTTAAAGTGCCGCGGAGAAATTTGGCTTGTCATCGGATCGACAACGGCGACCGCATGCGCCCCCGTCTCAAGATACCATTCTGACATCTTCATTGAGATTCCGGAACAATAAGCCAGTAATTCCTTCGCATAATCCGGATTCTCGATCATACCCGTAAGAAAAGAACTTCCAGCCAGGTGCATCGCCAACGTAAATGGACCGCAGATAAGGGCAAATACCGCCGTTGTATCACCTATTTCGCTAACGATTTTTTTCGTAGCTTCAAGGCATAGAGGGATGCGTCCTTTATCCTTTGTAAATTCAGGCAGAGAGCCTATATCGCCGCCATTTTCAAGAACATGCCCCACTACCGCAGGAGGATTTTTACGCGCCCATTTAAGCGAACATCCCAACACCTCCGCTTCTACCTGCAGATCAAAGACGGAACATACGCCGTCGGCGCGGTAGCGTTCTGCGGCAGCTACAACCCCCTTAACGATGGCGTCAGGATCTTTTAGAAAACTTTCAGCATCCATATCAACCAAGCGTGCGACGTGCACTCCCGTAAACGGCACCCAAGGCACTCGCTCTACCGCGCCAAAACGAAGGGCATTCATTACGAGTTCTTTTCCGCTCGCCATTCCACTTTCTCCCCTTTCTTTTATTGAAATTAATTCTACAAATAAATTAATAAGAAATTATTTCTACAAAAATTATATTATACTATTTCTCTTTGTCAATATATATTTTGAAAATTTATTCCTATTTTTCACTATCATATATTTTTATATAAAAATAAATAAAATTAAGGATTAAGTACATATGCAAGCCATAACGCTTCGTATAAAAGATAAGACATTGCGCGGCATACAGTTCAATATATATCGCAATGGCTCAAAAATTATAATATAATTACCGCTACATAATCGTTTTATGTTATAGTTTTTGTATTCTTCATGCGGATATCGGGGTGATATTAAATGGTAAGCGATAAAATAATGGAGGCGTTGCCCAAATTAACGAAAAAGCAGGCCACCCTTGGAAGGTATATTTGTGAAAACCTGTATGCAGCAGCCCTTATGAATGCTCCCATGATTGCAAAACAGGCAGGGGTAAGCGAGGCTACGCTGACGCGTTTTGTCTACACTTTAGGATATTCCAGTTTTTCAGAGTTTCTGCTGGATCTGCGCAGACAGACACAAGAATCCAACCTCAATAACCCTTTCCGCCAGGAACAATACGGGCGCAAGGACCGGCCTGTATATAAACGTGTTTTCGAGTTAGAAAAAAGCCTGATGGACGAGACTTTAAACACAATAGATCCTGATGTTTTTGAAACCTGCGTCGACAAGATAGCCACCGCAGATCAAATTTTACTGATTGGTGGACCGACGCACTCTTTTTTGACAGATTACCTAACAAACTTCCTGCCGCTTTTTCACGATAATGTCAAGGCCGCACATTCTCTTGACATGCCTTTTTTCGGGGCGTTGGAGTCGCTGACGGAAAAGTCCGTAGCCATTGTCCTGAGCTATCCGCGATATCCCGTTGAGACACAAAAAATGCTGGAGGCCGTCACAAGCAGAGGCATAACGACCATAGGTATCACCGACAGCAGGTTTTCTCCCATCATCAGATACTGTACCCACTACCTGTTAACACCACAGAGGTATTTGATGATTTTCGTCGACCCCAACGCACCAGCAATCACGCTGATGCACGCGTTACTCGTAGCCATCTACCAGAAAAATGAGTCATATATAAAGAAGCG
>JAEXBS010000017.1 GCA_023393915.1 Bacteroidota bacterium
CGGAGCCGGGCTTTCCCTTGCCTCCGTATCCATGGAGCTAGGCCCCTGCCATTGTCCTGGAGTGGTTGAATATGAGTGCTGACGGAAAAATACTGGTTGCCGGAGCTTCAAGGGGAATAGGGCTGGCGGTGGCAAAAATGCTTCTTGAAAGAGGGCGCGGCGTTATCGCCGCAGCCAGAAACGTTGACGCGCTGAAAGAAGCGTTTGCCCCATATGATAATGTGGAAATATATGCCTGTGATTTTTCCGATGTAGACACTATCGCAAGTTTTGCGGATAGGGTAAATAATGAGTCCGGACCTATCAGCGGACTTGTCTACACCGCTGGAATGCAGCTAACTATGCCCATTTCAATGAATAAGCCAGACAGTGTGAAAAAAATATTCGCCCTAAATACATTTGCACCGATAGAACTTATACGCTGTTTCTCAAAGAAAAAAATGATAGCGGAACAGGGAGCTTCATTTGTATTGATCTCGTCGTTAGCCGCTCACGAAGGTGCACAGGGAAAATCCCTGTATGCGGCAACCAAGGGCGCGTTGGAGGGTTTTGTGCCTTCTGCAGCGCTTGAACTGGCGCAGAGAAAAATACGTCTTAACGCAATCGTACCGGGAATAATAGAAACAGCTATGTCAAAAGAATTTCTCGACAAAATGACAGAAGAGCAACGATCTGTAATAAACGACTCATACCCATTGGGCTTAGGTGCTCCCGAAGATGCGGCCTCTTTGATTTTTTGGCTTCTCTCCCCAGAGAGCAAATGGGCTACAGGCCAGGCATACATAATTGACGGCGGCCATATGGTAAGGGGATAGATTCATGATAGCGTTATTATCTAATATCACAATAGAATCATTGGCTGACGCCTTGTCAAAGACAACCGGAGAAGAAATATATACCTCCCCGGGTTATAATACATGGCTGCAGGATCTATTGACGGCTGACTTTGGCAGCACAAAGCCAGAGGCGGTCTTTGTCATTCTTGACGGAAAGCAGCTATTTGGAGATATGTTCCCCGCGGAGTGGGAACAGACCAAACAAGTTATGGATGAAACATTGGCGGTAATATCCAACTTTACCGTTGCACACAAAGAGATCCCCCTCTTTGTCTCATCGCTTGACCTGCAAAAAAAGAAAATATTGCCATACATATCCGCGCGTATCGAACACAAAGCCATGTCATATTGGCTAGAGGCGCTTGAAACAAACGGTATCCCCGTCATAGACATAGCCGAACTGGCCGCAAACATCGGCCGCGACAAATTCTACAGCCCGCGCATGTGGTACATGGGCAGCATCCCCTACTCCATGACCGGAGAAAGAGCCATCGCTGAAGAAATATCCAACGCTTTCAACGCCCTAAAAGGCAGGCGGGCAAAGTGCATCATACTTGACCTTGACAACACACTTTGGGGAGGAGTTATCGGTGAGGATGGCATCGGCGGCATAGAGCTATCCACATCAAAAGAAGGGGCGCGCTTCCGCGACTTCCAAAAACGGCTTAAAGAGCTTAAAGAAGAGGGCGTCATCCTTGCGGTTGTGTCAAAAAACAACATGGAAGACGCTCTTGACGGAATAAACAACCATCCAGACATGGTACTGCGCAGTGACGACTTTGTTGCTATAAAGGCCAACTGGGAACCCAAACCTGCCAATATAGAGGCTCTTTCAAAAGAGCTGAACCTTGGCCTGGATTCATTTGTCTTTATCGACGACAATCCAGTTGAAAGGGAGGCCGTCAAAATAGCCCTGCCGCAGGCCATCGTACCTGAATTCCCCAAAGACACCGCCAATCTGGAGAAGTTTGCCATAGAAATAAGCAGGAAATACTTCCCCACATTGAGGCTGACCTCGGAAGACACAAAAAAGACCGAACAATATCAGCTGGAAGCCCGGCGCTCAGAGCTGAAGAAATCTGCCTTGACACTTGAAGAATACCTGAAATCTTTGGAAATGAAACTGACGATACGGGAGATAGATGAAAACGACATCACCCGTGCCGCACAGCTGACACAGAAGACGAATCAATTCAACCTCACAACCAGGCGTTTCACCGAAAGCGATATACGTGAAATCAAAGACTCACCAAACTGCAGGATCTGGATAGGAGAGTTGGAAGACAAATTTGGCAGTTACGGAAAAGTGATACTGGCGATAGTGAAAATCGAAGGGGAAAAAGCTGTCATTGATACATTCCTGATGAGCTGCCGCGTGATGGGGAGAAATGTTGAGACAGATTTTCTTGTACATATAGAAAAAGAACTGGCAAAAGACGGGATAAGAGAAATTATCGGGGAATATATTCCGACATCAAGAAATTCCGTCGTAGATAGCTTCTGGAAAAATCAGGGATATCAGGACAGCAGCGAAGATAAAAATCTTTGGTCTAAAAATTTATAGAATTTTTGGGGAGGAATAAAAGATGCACAAAATAGCACTGGCAGGCTGCGGCAGAATAAGCAAAAACCATATAGAGGCGATTACAAAACTAAAAGAAGAGGGACTGGCGGAACTTGTCGCCTGTTGTGACATTATCCCCGAACGCGCAATAGAGGCGGCAATGAAAGCCGGAGGCAGCTGCAAATCATATACAGTCTATTCGCAGATGCTCAAAGAAACGGACGCCGACCTTATCAGTATTTGCACGCCTTCCGGCCTTCATCCATACCAGGCCATCGAGGCGGCGGAGGCAGGGAAAAACATCCTCTCCGAAAAGCCGCAGGGCTGTTCGCTTGAGGCCTGCGACAGAGCGATAGAAGCGGCGGACAAAGCAGGTGTCAAATACATGGTCGTCAAGCAAAACCGCTTCAATCCAAGTATCCAACTGTTGCGCAGAGTATATGAAAAAGGCAGATTCGGCAAAATCTACATGATCCTCGCCAACGTCCTTTGGACCCGTCCACAGGACTACTACGACATGGCCAAATGGCGCGGTACCTACGAGCTTGACGGCGGCTGCCTGTCGAATCAGGCAAGCCACTACGTTGACCTTGTGCAGTGGTTCGGCGGCGAAGTACAGGATGTAACGTCCCAGTACTCGACCCAGAAAATAAAAATGGAGGCCGAAGACACAATATCGGTAGCCCTGAAATTCAAAAGCGGTGCGATAGGCAGCATCAATGCCACGGTACTTACCTACCCTAAAAACCTCGAAGGCAGTCTGACGATTTTAGGAGAAAAAGGCACGGTAAGAGTTGGAGGCTTTGCTCTCAACAAAATAGAACACTGGACATTTGCCGAT
>JAEXBS010000024.1 GCA_023393915.1 Bacteroidota bacterium
TCGTAGGACATATCACCATGGTATGCCATCCGGAATGTAGGTGAACTTTCATCATAGCCGGTCCAGAAAGACACGGCACACATAAAATTCATCATCATTGACGATTGTTAGATGTTCATCTCCAACAACGTTTCATGATGATGAATTTTCTTGACATCGAATCTCTTCATAGCTGGCGAATTTGCGAACAACGATGTATCTAGCGTCAAATACGCCCAGCATTTGATTCTTTTGTATGCGACTGATAGACTATATATTACATTTTCACCATGTCGTTTTTGGGCTATTTTCTACTTCTTTTTTCGTTAAAAGCATTGAGTTAGGGGATCAATATGCATGCTTTAGCAGCGCAATAGCATGTTGATTGCCCACTAATAGCATACATCTAAGAGTGCTATCTCGATGCTTTCGTGGTAAAATCCAATTTTGGTGGCAAATCAATCTCCTATTTGCTCCGCGTTTGCCTATTGATTTTTTCCAGATTGAAAGTTTTCATGTGCCGTTTTAAGGGCAAAAAACAGATAAAATGTTTGACAATTCTGTAGGGGCGTGATTTTGGTGGAACGCGATAAATCACGCTCCTACACGCATTAAATAGAGTAAAAAAGAGGGTGGCCGGGACATGCAAACATATTTCACAACCACGCCACCTCATTTACGAGTTGCCCCACTCATGAACGGAGCTGCCGGTAAATTGAAAGGCTGGTTCTAACTCATCATCAGGTTAGAGCCAGCCTCCGTATTTACCTTCTCAATCAACGCCATTCGGGCGATGAATGTTCATCCTCGTTTATCTACGACGTCTGCTTTTCTTACTTTTTTGACTTTTCGTTCCAGTCAGTTCTTTCGTGAACGAATAAGGAGCGTCACTGTCGCTGATGCCACGCTGCTTATTGGGGGTACTACCCATGACATAATGAATGTTACCGCCCTGCATCAACTGGTCGTGCGTGAAGAAATTCTTGGTGGAAGGTGCGCCATTGATGCTCAGCGACTGAATATATTTGTTGTTTTGACTACAGTTTTGCGCTGTGATGGTCATGGTCTTGCCGTTCTCCAAATGCAGGGTCATCTTGTTAAAGTAAGGTGTTCCGATGACATACTGGTTGGCACCGGGACACACGGGATAGAAGCCCATGGCCGAGAAGACGTACCAAGCAGAGGTTTGTCCGTTGTCCTCATCACCGCAATAGCCGTCGGCTTGAGGCGTGTAGAGCTTGTCCATCACCTCGCGAATCCAATATTGAGCCTTCCAAGGCTGTGCGGCATAGTTGTACATGTAAATCATGTGCTGGATGGGTTGGTTGCCATGGGCATAGTTACCCATGTTCATAATTTGCATTTCGCGTATCTCATGGATGACGCCTCCGTAGTAACTATCATCGAACAAAGGCGGAACATTGAAGACTGAATCGAGCATTTGAACGAAGGTTTGCTTGCCTCCCATGAGGTTGATCAAGCCCTGTGGGTCGTGGAACACTGACCAAGAGTAATGCCAGGAATTGCCCTCTGTAAAGGCATCGCCCCACTTCAATGGACTGAACGGTGTTTGGAACTTGCCATCCTGGTTGCGACCACGCATCAAGTTGGTTTCCTTATCGAAGACGTTCTGATAGTTCATGGCGTTCTTCTTGTACTGAGCCAGTTCTTTTTCAGACTTCCCCAGCGACTTGCCAAACTGATAGATGCACCAGTCATCATAAGCATACTCCAAGGTACGAGCCACGTTTTCATTGATCTTCACGTCGTAAGGCACATAACCCAATTTGTTGTAATATTCCCATCCCAAGCGACCCGTTGAGCTAACCTTCGGGTGAACTGCATTGGCACCGTGCGTCACGGCTTTCCACAGCGTTTCAGCGTCGTAACCACGCAGCCCTTTCAGGTACGCGTCTGCCACGACAGACGCCGAGTTGTTGCCCACCATGCAGCCACGATGGCCAGGGCTTGCCCACTCTGGCAGGAAACCACTCTCGAGATAGGCATTGCCCAAACCTTCTTGCATCTTGACGTTCATGGACGGATACATGAGGTTGAGCATGGGGAACAAACAGCGGAATGTATCCCAGAAGCCTGTGTCGGTAAACATGTAGCCTGGCAACACCTTGCCGTTATACGGACTGTAATGGACGATTTTGCCATTGGCATCTTTCTCGTAGAAGCTGCGAGGGAACAATACAGAGCGGTAAAGGCATGAGTAGAAGGTACGCAGATGATCCACATTATTATCTTCCACCTCAATTCGGCTCAACGTCTTGTTCCAGGTCTGTCGCCCTTGTGCCTTGATTTGCTCGAACGATAGGTTGCCCAGCTCCTGCAAGTTTAGTTCTGCTTGCTCTGGACTGATGAAAGAAGAGGCGATACGAGCATGCACTTGCTCGCCTCGTTTGGTCTTAAAGCCGATGATGGCACCAGCGTGATTGACCGTTGCCTCGGTGGTACCTTGCTTGATTTGACCATCAGCCACCGCTGCTTTGTACGTAAAAGGCTTGTCAAACTTGATGACAAAATAATTCTTGAAATTGTCGGGTACGCCCCCACTGTTGCGTGTAGTGTATCCTATAATCTTGTTTTCTGAAGGAATAATCTTCACAGACGAACCACGGTCAAGGGCATCTACCACCACATACGACTGGTCGGTCTTTGGGAATGTGAACCTGAACATGACGGCACGCTCTGTCGGAGTCAATTCCGTCACCACGTCGTGGTCAGCCAGATAAACGCGATAATAATAGGGTTTGGCCACTTCGGCCTTGTGTGAGAACCAACTGGCGCGTTCGTCTTCATTGAATACCGGTTTGCCCGTAATCGGCATGATGGCAAACTGTCCGTAGTCGTTAATCCATGGACTGGGTTGATGCGTTTGCTTGAATCCGCGAAGTTTGTCGGCTGTATAAACGTAGGCCCAACCGTCTCCCATCTTACCTGTTTGAGGCATCCAGAAGTTCATGCCCCAAGGCAGGGCGATGGCCGGATAGGTATTACCCGTTGAAAGGGAAACCTTGGACAGGGTACCCACCAAAGGGTTCACATAGTCTACGG
>JAEXBS010000042.1 GCA_023393915.1 Bacteroidota bacterium
CCCGCGGACTGGCCTTGAACGACGGGAAAGGCAATTTTACGATTGCAGATCCTGTGAAATACCCCACAATAGCACAGCCTTGTTACAATGCTTTGTTTGCCGACCTGAACAATGACGGATTGTTGGATTACATGCTCACCCCACCCGATACGCAGGGACACTTTGACTGGGAGGCTAATAAAAGGATTGAATATAAAGGCAAGTGGACGCTGTTCTTCCAACAGCCAGATGGCACTTTCAAGATGGATGAAAACCAGTTTTCCAACTATTTCAGGGATGAAGTTTGCTCTTTTGGTGACTTTGACAATGATGGCGACGTCGATATCTTTTTCCAAGGGTACTATCCTCGTGTAGATAAATCCATCACACCTTTTGGACTGGACAAGGCGAACTGGACTGGTTACATCTTCGTAAACGACGGGAAGGGACATTTTAGCCGTCAAGAGTACACAGAATTACCCCCATTGGGACATGGATCTCACGACTGGGCTGACGTTGACGGCAATGGTTTTCTTGATCTTCTCATCGTAGGCGACGGCCCATTCAATGGCAACAATAATTGGGATGCCGCCACATGGTATCATCGATTATTCACAAACCAAGACATGGTCTTCAAGGAATCATTTGTATCAGATCGTGCAAGACCATTCTCTACGACAGGCGCCAACCTCCTTCAAGACTTGGACAATGATGGAGATGTCGACATTCTTTGTGGCGGATTCGCAGACAAATTAGGCAAACAAAAAACCTTTGTGTATGCCAACGAGGATGCTGACGGAAACATTACACAAGAAGATTTCGTTGAAAACAAGACGTTGGGTGACAACTATCTCCCTGGCTTTTCGGAACATGATTATAAAGCTGCCGACCTCAACGGCGACAACATCCTGGATTATGTCTATATGGGCTTCAAGGGAGGTAACAAGAACATGCCCCCAACAGATAAATTAGATGTGAACTTTGGCGGCTGGACACCAGGCCTCAACGATCCAAATTTCGTAAAACCTTTCGTTAAATTGAACGCACCGAGCAACCTAACAGCCACACAAGTTGCAGATGGTGAACAAGTGAAAGTGACGTTTGCTTGGAGTGAACCAGACAACATTGGTACGAAGAAAAGTGTGACTTACAACCTTGCTTTACGCAACAAGACAACTGGTAAATGGCTGTACAACCCAATGGCCATCATTGGTGGAGAGAAAGACGGCTTCAGACAGGTGGTGAAGATGGGCAACACCTATCTCAATAAATCATGGACACTAACCCTACCCAAAGGCGAATACGAATGGACCGTACAAGCTATTGACCCTGCAAGATTTGGAGGTAGCTTCGCACCAATGCAAACTTTAAGTGTTGCCACCAATGTACAAGATGTTACAGTATCCCAACCTGTCATCACTACGGGGAAGGGATACATAGGCATCTCCAATCAAACTGCAAACGCCATGCAAGCTAAAGTGTACAGCACAACTGGTATTGAAGTGGAGAATGCGCTATTTGAAAACAGCCTGCGCATCACCGTTCCTACTGGATTGTACATCGTTGAGGTAAAGAACGGTGACCAAATTCTGCACCAAAAGGTTACAGTAAAATAAGTAAGCTGTCTTTGATAAGCCATATACAGGCTGTTTTCCTCTAATCAAAATGAACACTATCACTAAACAATCCAGTTGCAGGAAAAGAATTCTTGCAACTGGATTTTTGATAATAATATAGGAAACTGACCTTTATCTCCCCCAAAATTTGTTCTCCAGAAGCACCAAGTCAATGAAACATCATCCAGCATTTAGACTCCTTGCACTCACCTTATTCAGTTTATGTTGTTTAGCGTTACATGCACAAAAAACAACTTTTAGCACAGAAATGGCGCAATTGAGCCAAATTGACCTGCTGCCATCCTATCGGCCCCATACGACCGTTGAACAAGTTTCCAGTTATGATAGGACAGGCGGAAACGATGATGGATTCTCTGGAAAGTATTCATATATCAGAAAAGAAGGCGACAAGTTGGTATTGGCCGACCTATCTGGGCCTGGAGTGATCAACCGGATATGGACTGCTACGCCAACCAACGACTCCATTTCATTCTATTTCAACGGCGAAAAGACGCCACGGATTGCCATGAAATTTTGTGAACTTTTCAATCAAACCAAAGACCCTTTCATGGCTCCACTGGCCGACCATATCCTTGGAGGACATTTCTCTTACATTCCCATTCCCTATCAGAAGTCCTGCAAAATACTTTTCCATGGGCGGAAAATACAGTTTATTCAGATTCAATACCGTAAGATGCCACAAGCTGATGTGGAGAGTTACACAGGCAACCTCTCTATCCAAGACAGACTGGCACTTCACCATACTAAGAAAGTTTGGACGACTACCCAGCCCACCATCGACCTTTTTACCACGGGACGATCGTCCAATCCAAGCATACATGCCGAGCATTTTATTTTGAATGCCGGCCAGGAAAAAGTTTTCTTTGATACAAAAACAGGTGGACGCATCGTTGGATTCGAGATAGATGGTGGCGAATTATTTGAAGGAACTCATAAAGACATCATACTCTCTGCACATTGGGACCATGAGAAATTTGCAGCCATCCATGCACCTATCGCTGATTTCATGGGGTACGCATACGGTAAGAGAAGCATGCAATCCGTCGTGCTTGGCACGGTTCAGTCTAAGAACTACTGTTA
>JAEXBS010000050.1 GCA_023393915.1 Bacteroidota bacterium
CCACATCTGGCTTTAATTGATTCGTAAAATGCGGTACTGCCGTCACGCCAATAACACCATCTACCAAAGCAATTTCTTTAATTTGCTCATCGGTTAAATTTCTTGGATGAGGAGTAATTGAGTAACAATTCGAATGAGAGGCAATGACAGGCTCTTTTGTTACCGAAAAAATATCCTCAAACGTTTGAATACTAGCATGAGAAACATCAATCACCATTCCAAGCTCATTCATCTTTTGAATTAACTCACATCCAAATAGTGATAAACCTGTCCCATCCTTACAACCAATCCCAGTTGCAAATTGATTCTTTTCATTCCAAGTTAACATCGCATGTCTAAATCCTTTTTCATAAATTTCAACTAAATGATCGATATCTCGAAGCGATGCCAAACTTTCAAGTCCTAAAATCACATTGACTTTATGATCAGCCCAATCCCCTTTGGCGGTTACCACTTGAACATCGGGTGACTCTTCTAGTTCCTCTATAATATAATGAATTGCTTGATCAAAATTATTATGTAATAGCTGATTAACATCAGTATAGTAAGTCCAAATTCCCCCAGTCACATTCCCTTCTAATAACTCAGGAATATGATATGACTCAACAATACCACGTTGTCCTCTTAAACGCTTCTCAACAATATTATATAAAATATCCGTGTGCGTATCGAAAATCAAAGGTTTCCCCTCCTTATAAACACAATCAGATTAGCATCGAATTACTACCTATTATAGCTTATCTCGATTCAAAAAAGTGCAAATATTTTTCCCTTTTTTCCGACAAAAGAAGTGTAAAAATATTAAAAAAGCCTACGAAATTTAATTCATAGGCTTCTCTTTCTTTAAGCTTCTTCTTCTTGATTAAATTGGCTATTATATAAATCAGCATAGAATCCATTTTGAGCCATTAATGTCTCATGATTTCCTGTTTCAATAACATCTCCATCTTTCATTACTAAGATAACATCAGCTTCACGAATCGTTGATAAACGGTGAGCAATAACGAAGCTTGTACGACCTTTCATTAAGGTCTTCATCGCATTTTGAATTTGTAACTCTGTACGTGTATCAACACTACTTGTTGCCTCATCTAAAATCATAATTTCAGGATCAGCTAGTAGTGCACGAGCAATCGTTAATAACTGTTTTTGACCTTGAGAAATATTTGAGACTTCTTCATTTAAAATCGTATCATATCCTTCTGGTAAAACACGAATAAAGTGATCAGCATGAGCTGCTTTAGCTGCCGCAATAATTTCTTCTTCTGTCGCATTCTTTTTACCATAAGCAATATTATCGCGAATTGTTCCATTAAATAACCATGTATCTTGTAAAACCATACCGAATTTTTTACGTAAATCAGCACGATTCATCTCTGTAATATCAACATCATCCACTAAGATACGTCCACCATTCAATTCATAGAAACGAAGTAATAAATTCACTAATGTCGTTTTACCTGCACCAGTTGGCCCAACGATAGCAACCATTTGTCCTGGTTTCGCTTTAATATTCATATCATTAATTAAAATACGATCTTCGCGATAACCAAACTTAACATGTTCAAACTCAACAGCTCCACAATCAGCTTTTGCTTTAACCGGATTTACTGGTTCTGGAATCACTTCTTCTTCATCTAATAATTCAAATACACGCTCTGCTGATGCAACCGTTGACTGAATAATATTTGAGATTTGAGCTACCTGTGCAATCGGTTGAGTAAATTGACGGTTATATTGAATGAACGCTTGGATATCTCCGACAGTAATACGTCCTTTCGTTACTAAAACCCCACCTACAACAGCAACAAAAACATAGCCTAAATTTCCAATAAAATTAATAATTGGCATCACTAATCCAGATAAAAACTGAGCTCGCCATCCTACATTATAAAGACCTTCATTAACTTCATCAAATTCATCAATGGCTTTTTTCTCATGACCAAATGCTTTAACGACATTATGTCCCGTATACATTTCTTCAATATGACCGTTTAATTCACCTAATTTCTTTTGTTGACCAATGAAATATTTTTGTGAACGTTTAACGACCATCATCATTAAAATCCCAGATAACGGAATGACGATGATTGAAATTAATGTTAAAAGCGGGCTAATCGTTAACATCATAATTAAAACCCCAACCACCGTAGTGACTGATGTAATAACTTGAGTAATCGACTGTTGCAAAGTTGCACTAATATTATCAACATCATTTGTAAATCGGCTTAATAATTCTCCATGTGTATGTGAATCGAAAAATTTTAATGGTAATCTTGCTAATTTTTCATCAATATCACGACGTAAATCATAGACAACCTTCTGAGAAACTCCTGCCATAATAAATTGTTGTAAATAACTAAAAGCTGCACTTAAAACATATAAACCAATTAAAATTACAACAATATTCCAAATATATGAAAAATCAATTGGCGATGGAGTTGGATTTCCTCCTACCAACTCTAAAATTGGACGTATTAACTCATCTGTAATCTTAGCCATAATTTTTGGAGAAATAATTGAGAAAATAACACTCGTAATAGCTGCAATAGCAACTACTACTAAACCAACACGATATGGTTTTAAATATTTACTTAAGCGAACTAACGTCCCTTTAAAATCTTTTGCTTTTTGATTACCCGCATGTGGGCCATGTCCCATAGGTCCAGCCATAATTATTCCTCCTCTCCTTTTTTAAGTTGAGATTCGACGATTTGTTGATAAATCTCATTTGTTTGTAATAACTCCTCATGTGTTCCCATACCAACTACATGTCCTTCATCCATTACTAAAATACGTGTTGCGTCCATAACTGTACTTACACGCTGAGCCACAATAATAACCGTTGAATCCTTTGTTTCCTTCTTTAACGCTGCACGTAATTGAGCGTCAGTTTTAAAATCTAAAGCTGAAAAACTATCATCGAATAAATAAATTTCCGGCTTACGAACAATCGCACGAGCAATTGATAAACGCTGCTTTTGTCCACCTGATACATTTGTTCCTCCTTGTGAAATTGGTGACTCAATTCCCTCTTTCATTTTAGAAACAAAATCTGTTGCCTGTGCAATATCTAAAGCATGACGAACTTCTTCGTCCGTCGCATCCTCTTTACCATATAAGATATTATCACGAATCGTTCCTGTAAATAACACAGCTTTTTGAGGAACATACCCAATTTTTGAACGCAACTCTTGTTGATTCATATCACGAACATTAACACCATCAACTAATAC
>JAEXBS010000067.1 GCA_023393915.1 Bacteroidota bacterium
ATACAAAACATTGAAATCTTGACAAGAGCTATTAACGAATATCGGGGGACATTGATTGTGGTTTCGCACGATGAAACCTTTTTAGAGCAGACAAACATAGAACGGACAATTCAACTCTGACAAAAGCACAGCCGCTAACATCGGTTTTGCGTCAGGCGGGCTGACGTTCTCCGTATGAAAATTTGTGCTAAATTTGAACTGTGGTTCTTCGTATCAAGTGCAGTGCTAAAAATCCCGCCCGAACGCAAAGCCGTAAACCGTTGGTGGCAATACAATGAACGACACACCTAACAAATGAGCGACAAAAAAGACAAAGATTTTAAAAAACTTTCAATTGACACTTTCTTCAATTTTGAAGCAGACGGAATTGATATTGCCCAAAATCAAGTCAAATTAATACATAATTCAGGAGATATTTATGCTTCAGGTAGTCAATTGGAAGTTGCTATCAGGAATTTTTTCAAAAAGAAACTTCCAGAAAAATACTACATAAGTAATGGTCATATTATAGATACAACTCTTTCGACAAGCCCTCAGTTAGATTTGATAATTGCAGACAACTTTAGAACACCAATTTTATACAAAACATTTGACGAAACAGAGTACTTAACTTACGAGTCAATTTACGCATATGCTGAAATTAAATCAAGTTGGAACAAAAAATATATTGAGGATTTTGTTACGACTAGAGAAAGACTTGACAAATTCCTAACAAGAGAAAACATAAGTCCACAATTTTTAGATGCAGGTGGAAAAGGAATAATGTTAAACATTCCTACAACAACGAATGATTATAAAAATCCATTATTCACTTTTATGTTTATAGGAGACAGTTCAGCATTTTCATTTGAACACATAAAGGAATGTTACAATAATTTAAATTGGAAATATTTACCCAACATAATTTGCTTATACGACAAAGGCCTAATTATAAATATTAACAAAGCAGAACTAGAAAATAAAATTTTCAAAGTAAATCTTTATCCTGAGTTTTTAAATAATAATAGGGATGCTAACGAATGGATTTTATTGAAGTTAGACAAAAAACGAAGTTCATTGGGTACTTTATATTATATGGTTTTAGAACATTTAAATACTTGTGTTTTGGGTAGCCCAAATATGCTTGATTATTTACAAAATATATTTGAAATCAATCCAAATAACATTGACTTTATTAACGAATTTTAGTATGATAGAAATTGACAACTTAGAAATAAATAGAATTGTAATTCACAGAGTTCATAAAAAAACTGATGAAAACGAGTTTGGGTTTGCTGAATACTCTGAAAATCTTTTTTCATTTGGTTCGTTGGAACTTCATACTTTAAAAAATAGAATTGGAACTGCCTTTTCAAAAGCAAAGCGTTTTTTTAAACTTGAAATTGCTAGAACAGAAGACAATTCATTTTATGGATATTCAAAAAGTATGAAAGATGCAGATAACGAAAACTTTTTGGAATTATCAAAAAGCATTTCGGATTTGTTAGCAATGAGCCATAATAAAAAGACGATTCCAGCAGGTTTATTATTAGTTCTTGATGGCTACTTGCAGAGTAAACATTTTGTACTTGTAATCAAAGCTGAATTACAAGAAGCTTTTACAATTAAAGAGTTTGATAATCAAAAACTTATCGAACTTGTAAATGATTTATTCTTATCACCAGCAAAAGATTTTTACAAAATCGGCTTTATCATTGAAGACACAAATAATTTAACCCCGCCAAATGACATATATTCTTGCTATATGTATGATGACAACTTTAGTAGTGGAAAGAGAGATTTAGCAGAGTATTTTTATAATGACTTTTTAGGGTTTCAAACAAATCGAAATGATAAATTGATTACAAAGAGATTTAAAGATGACTTGTTTCAATTTATAGAAAATAATGTAGTAACATTTGACGACAAACGAGGGTTAAAAAATGCAGTAAATTCATTATATCGAGAGAATACGACAGGAATAATTAACCCACAAGAATTTGCAGAAACACATTTTCCAGAAAATCTATTACGGCTATTTGGAAGTGAAATTGGCTCTAATTATCCAAGTTCATTTACTAAAGACCTGACTTTAGTTGAGAGAAGTCTAACAAGAGGACATTTAAGACTTGTTGATGATTTAAAAATTGAAGGTCCTTTGGACGCAATTGACAATGTTTCAATTTCAAATGGACAAAACTTTGACCTTGAAAGATTACGAATGCAAATTGAAAATGGCGAGATAAGACAAATAGTAACAATTAAAGCTGAATGAATGTAGTGCCACCAACAAGGTATTGCCAAAAGCGGGGCTGACGTGCTTCTATGAAACATTTGTGCAAGGTTCAACGGCACTAATTCTATTGAACTTTTGTGCTAAAAAACCCCGCCTTCGGCAATACCCAAACCGTTGAGACGCAACCCTGCGCTAAGAAAGTGTCTACGTTTTCTCCCGCTTGCGCGCTTCGCAAACTCCCGACCCTTTCTCTTACGCCTTTGCGTCTCAACGTTGCGCTTAACCGAATTGCCCACACACACCTGTTGAACTTGCCTGAAGGGCTGCGTTCAACACGACGCTTAACTAAATTCGGATCCGAAATAAATGCTCCCTATTTTTTCTAAAACATGTTTTGAAAAAATCCGCATTTTTTTCGGAACTTCGTTAAGCGCAACGTTGGATGCAAGCCTTAAAGACCGAGACCGACATAAAATAAATCGACATTATGACAGAACAGGAAATAAAAAAAGGGATAAAAGATGTTTGTGAAATTTCATCAGAAATTGCAACACTTTATGCCGACAATAATACTTTAGTAGCAAAATTAAATTCAGTCCCACAAGATGAGCTTCAAAAAGCATCTGATTATTACGCTTCTCGTTCTGGTGTTATTGTTGACTTAAGAAAAGACGTACTGAAATATCTCAGAGACGGCAATAAACTTGACTTAACGACACTCGAAGGCTTCATTGTTAAACATAAAACTGGGAAAGAAAATCAATATCGTGCTTACAAAAATTACTATTCTATATTTTTCCCGATTATTACTTTTTACGGGCATAATCCAATAAGAGAATTCATCGATCAATTTATTTTTGAAATTATAAACAGACTTCAATTAAAGGACAAAGTAAAACACATATATTTTGACTTTCAAGGTGCGAGACAACAAGGTAGCGATAGACTATGGTTTGCATTATTTAATAAAAATCAACCATCACAATCGACTGGATTACAAATTTTTTCAGACTTTCATCATGGTACAATTAAATATGGAATTTACAGGCATTCCGATGCTTCATACATAAAAGGTCCAATTGAATTATCTCCTGAAAATTTTGATTTTGAGGAAATGTTGAAGTTCTTCGAAGAAAACAAAAAACTAATTATTGATGACGAACCAATTAAAGACAAACTTCTAACTATTCCACTTAATCAAAATCGACTTTATAAAATTTCTCATGGCTCATTTAAGACAAAAGCTGATGAAAACATAAGAGATGTTTTTAAGAAAAATCAATGGATAGTTATTCATGAAAACACCAAAAAAGGGCAAGCAGAAGCTTTTAAAAATGACTTAACAGAAAGTGACTTTGTTTATATCACAATCGGAGGAAATGAGTTATTTGCAATTGCTAAGGTTAAAGCGGGTTCATGGGGATATGTGCCAGAAGACATAACGGACGAAAATGGTTGGATTTATAGAGAGGTAGAATATGTTAAATCTGCAATCAATCCAGACCCTTCACCATTGAAGTCACTAAAGGAGTTTATTTATCCTAGTGGCAATAGCACATTTACGGAAATTACAATTGATAAAATTGAAGAAGCCAATAGAAATATATTCGAGCCTCATTTTGGAGTAGAATTTATCTCTAAAGGTGCGACAAAAATTAAGGAACAAGGAGAATTCCTAAAGCACCCTAACAATATTATTTTATTTGGCCCTCCAGGAACTGGAAAAACCTACAACAGCATAGACAAGGCAGTTGAAATCGTCACTGGTATTAAAAGTAATCATGAAGACAGTAAAGAGATTTTTGACAAGTTAAAAAAAGAAGGACAAATTGAATTTGTCACTTTTCATCAAAACTACTCATATGAAGATTTTATGGTTGGAATCAGACCAGATATAGAG
>JAEXBS010000079.1 GCA_023393915.1 Bacteroidota bacterium
TTCTATTGCTACTAACCTTTATAGCAATGTTAAGAATTGGAATTTTGTTTACTGTCATTACCTTATTGTGCATGTTCTTATCTGTTTTAATATCAAGGTATTATTCGTATACATCACGTGAATTCTATTTACAGAAGCAAGAAAATTTATCAATACTGAATGGATATGTGGAGGAAATGATTTCCGGACTTGATGAAGTCAAAATTTTTAATTATGAGGCTTTTATATTAGATAAATTTACTAAAATAAATAAAAACTTGTGTTATACTACAAATAAGTTCCTTTTGAATTCAGGAATCCTATCTCCAATAAACAATTTTATAAGCAACTTTGCTTATGTCTGTATCGTCACTGTTGGAGCTTATTTTATATTAAAGAAGCCTGCTTATGGAATCACATTAGGAGGCATAGTTACCTATGTTACGTTAAGTAAAAATTTTACTAAAAATTTATCATCAATAACCCAACAAATAAGTTTCATTTTAAGTACTGATGTAAGCATAAAAAGAATTATAGATGTATTAGACATACCACAGGAAAATGAAAACGATCTTGTAACGTTGAATGTACCTATCAAGAGTTTAGAGTTCAAGAATGTATTTTTCAACTATAATGAATCGACTCCAATTCTTCAAAACATGAACTGGCATGTTACGCAAGGGCAAAAGATTGCCATTATGGGTAATACAGGTGTCGGAAAAACAACAATTATTAATCTATTGCTGCGCTTTTATGATATTAAAATAGGTGAAATACTCATAAATGGTTACCATATCAATCTTATAAATAGAAAATCACTTCGTCAAAACTTTGGTGTTGTATTTCAAAAACCAGTTTTTTTTGAAGGTACGATAATGGACAATTTGAGATATGGTCATTCCGATGCCACTAAAGAAGAATGCATAATTGCTGCAAAAGAGATGGGGGCAGACCATTTTATTTCTATGTTACCAAATAATTATCAAACCGTTATTTCTGAAGATGGAAATACTTTAAGTCAAGGTGAACTACAACTTTTATCTTTGACCCGAACAATGGTTGCCAATCCCAGTTTCTTGATTTTGGATGAACCTACGTCCACTTTAGATCACTTATACGAAGACAAGGTAAAAGTGGGCATAAACAAACTTATGGAAGGGCGGACGACCATTATCATTTCACATAGACTTTCGGTAGTTGAGGATGCAGATTCTATTTTCATATTAAAAGATGGCACCATAGTAGAACAAGGTACACATCAACAACTACTCGATTTAAAAGGATTATATTATTATATGCATAATCAATAATTTTTCCTTCAAAAACGTCTCAGAGGAAGTTGTTTCTCTTATCGTAGGGATAGAATCGGTTCTCACTATAAGTGGAGTGCGATTCGCAGAGAATGCTGATTTGGACGGTGGATTACTATGCTCATGCCAAATCGGTCGTTAGGATGTCTCTGTATTATATGGCATAGGAATATCCTTTGTTTTTTCATATATTTGTAGTTGTTTTTTGGTGATTTCTATATTTCTCCTTTTATTTCCCCAATGTTTTTCACTTTATATTTATACCTATAATTTAGCTGCTTGATAGTAATATTTATCATTAAAATTATCAAGCAATGGAATCAAACAGCAATGACAATTACGTGCTGGTCTTGGAAGACCGCACGGAAGTGAAGAACGAAAAGGAAGCGGGAAAACTCTCCGTAGTATCGGGTATCGACGACAAGGGAAACCTTAAAACAACTGAGGCAATCGCTGCCAATCAAGCAGCGTTCTTGAAGTTCAACAACAAGGACGGACTTCTGAAAAACTTCATGACCAACTTCCTCAAACAGTTCAATAATCCGACTCATTTCGGGTTGTACAAGGTAGTGGCAAGCAACGTTGAGCAGAGCGTGGACAACCTGCGCACCATGCTGCAAAGTCGTGAAAAGCCAGAAAGCAAACAGCAACTGACAGAGATTGGAGTATCCTTTGACGATTATCTGCCGAAAAAGAAGAACGCTACAGTCATTGATGAATCAAAGATCGATTGGAACCAACTCGCTAACCTCGGTCTTACCCGTGAACGACTGGAACAAAGTGGAGAGTTAGAAAAGATGCTTTCTTGGCAGAAGAGTAACCTTGTTACTATTGCCGTACCTATTGGTGATACAACGATCTACACCGAAGCACGTCTTGCATTTCGTACGGACAATAGCGGCAATATCGGCTTGGCTATCCACCCTTTACGCAAGGAGCCACAGCTCGACTTCCCCTATATGGGCTACAAGTTCTCGCCCGAAGAGAAAGAACAACTACTCACTACGGGCAACCTTGGCAAGACAATCGAAGTAACACCAAAGAACGGCAATCCTTTTTCTGCCTATATCTCCATCGATCCACAGACCAACGAAATTGTCGCCCTGCGTGCCGACCGTGTAAACATTCCTAAGGAGATTAAAGGTGTCTCACTTTCAGATGCGCAATATAAAGACCTTGTGGAAGGCAAAGCCGTGAAGGTGGAGGGCATGACTGCCAAAAGTGGCAAAACTTTCAATGCAACCCTGCAGGTCAATGCCGAGCGAAAGGGCATTGAGTTTATCTTTGGCGATAACAAGAGTTTAAGAGAACGACAGGAACACAAACAGGCTCAGCAACAAGGCGTACCTCACAAGCTCTGCGGCTTGGAACTCTCTGACAAACAGCGTGAGGCCCTCGATGGTGGTCGCACCCTCTATCTAAAGAACATGGTCGACAAGGAAGGCAAGTCCTTCAATGCCTATGTTCGCATAGACAAGGAGCAGAAC
>JAEXBS010000004.1 GCA_023393915.1 Bacteroidota bacterium
GGATATGAACTTTGCCATTGTCCGCTGTGTGTCAATGCTGATCGGGTCTGACGATACCGGCTATGTGACGGAGTACCGGGCTTTCAAAAAGATTTTGAAAAGTGCGGAGGATTTGTTCTTTTCCCCAGAGGAACTGATCGAGGAACTGGAATCTATGTGTGTCCCCCAGTGGGAACATGAAGCGACTATTTATGAACTGTAACAGGTTCATGGATAGCCGCTTTTCTTATATCTGAGGAAATGGAGGTAATGAAGTTTGAAGGAATACGATGTAAAAATCACGGAGACGCTGGAAAAGACGGTAACGGTGGAAGCTAAGTCCCGTGCTGATGCAGAAGAACAGGTCAGAACAGCCTACTACAATTCCGAGTACATTCTGGACTCCGAGAACTTTACCGGCGTTGAGTTTGGCACTACGGAGGAACGTGAGATTCAGCAGGAACAGGCAGAAACCATGACGGTGCTTCTGGTAAAGCCCTATATGTATCCCCAGCAGGTTCAGATCGGCTGCGATTTGGAGGATTTGCAGAAAGCTGTCGGTGGCGACATTGAAGCTGTTTATCCTTTTAATGAGCCTGTCGCATTGGTGATGCACGATGAAGGAAAAATCATGGGGAAAGACCTGAATCGTGCGTTGCGGGACGGAGACGGCGAGATCTACGACATCATCGCCGGTGACTTTCTGGTTGTCGGTTTGGGCGAGGAGGATTTTTCCTCCCTTTCCCCGGAGCTGATGAAGCAGTTTGAAGAACATTTCCATCAGCCTGAAACCTTCGTCCGCATGGGGCGCAGTATCATGGCTTTGCCGTTGCCCGATGATATGGTCAAAAAAGAAGATGCGCCTATCAAGGCTGACTCTGCCCCACGCAAGAGCAGCCCTGATCGAGATGCGCTGTAAGGAGGCATCATGGAAAGAAGCTCAACGATTGCAGAGCTGATGGAACGCCGCAGGATACAGGCAGGAGCCAAGGAGTATCAGGGACATACCTATATGGACCTGGCAAGATTCGATGAAGCCACAAAGCATATGATTATCTTTGATGTGCTGACCAATGAATCCCCTGTTGGCTGGAAAGGCGAAAGAAACCGTCTGTATCTGAGCGAAGCCGGGTATCAGAAAGCTCTGGACAACCAGAAAGCCGGTAACATCAAGATTATCAGTCATGCCAATGTTGCCAGAGGAAATCTGTATTACGACCGCAGAGATATGGCACGATGACCCTCACTCTACTGCTTGCAGGAGGTGATGATTCATGCAGGAAGAAGTTGAAAACAGGACGATAAATCTGGCAATCAGCACGACAAGGCTGACTGCTCGAAGTATCATTGCCGGTATTCGCAAATATTTGCAGCACCGGGAAAAGGTCAAGGCGAGAAAAGGAACCAGAGATACGGCGGTTCACGGAAAACAGTCCGTGAAACAGCTGCTGGGACAGAATCAGGGTGCCACCAATGTGGAAATTGATAAGGATGGCATCCGGGATTTTGAAAGGCTCGCCAGGAAATACGGTGTGGACTTTGCCGTAAGAAAAGACAAGTCTGTTGATCCTCCCCGTTATCTTGTCTTTGTCCGTTCCAAGGACGCAGATGCCCTGGATGCTATCTGTAAGGAACATCAGGCAAGGTCATTGACGAAGGATAAGAAACCGAGCGTTCTGGCACAGCTGAAGAAGTTCAAAGAGATGGTAGCAGCTATCCCCAGGAAGGTTCGGGAAAAGAAACAGGAGCGTGATTTGTGATGAGCGAAATCAATTTGAAAAAGCTCCTGATTCTGAACATCCCGTATATTCTGGTGGGATTGTTTGCAACGAATCTTGGAGAAGCATGGCGGTTGGCTGAGGGTGCAGATTCTTCTGCAAAAATCCTCAGCTTTTTTTATGTCCTTCCGGTTGCTCTGGGCAATCCACTTCCCAGCTTTTACCCGCTGGATTTGCTGGTGGGAATTGCCTGTGGCGCAGGGCTTCGGCTTGCGGTTTATCTGAAAAGCAAAAACGCCAAGAAGTACCGGCACAATGTGGAGTATGGTTCTGCCCGTTGGGGTACAGCCAAAGACATTGAGCCGTTCACCGCTCCAAAGTTTGAGGACAATATTATCCTGACGAAAACGGAACGGCTGATGATGTCCAACAGACCGAAGAATCCTGCCAATGCCAGAAACAAAAATGTTTTGATTATCGGAGGTTCAGGTTCAGGAAAAACAAGGTTCTGGCTGAAACCGAATCTTCTCCAGATGCACTCCAGCTATGTGGTTACAGACCCGAAAGGCAGCATTGTCATCGAGTGCGGCAATGCCCTGCTGAAGCATGGTTACAACATCAAGATTTTCAACACCATTAACTTTAAGAAGTCGATGCACTACAATCCGTTCGCCTATATCCATTCAGAAAAAGATATTCTGAAGCTGGTGACGACATTGATTGCCAATACCAAAGGCGACGGGAAAGCCGGTGACGAGTTCTGGACGAAAGCAGAGACCCTTCTGTACTGCGCCCTGATTGGGTATATCCACTATGAAGCGCCGGTTGAGGAACAGAACTTCTCCACTCTGATTGAGTTCTTAAACGCAATGGAGGTGCGTGAGGACGATGAGGAGTTCCAGAATCCGGTTGACCTGATGTTTGAAGCGCTGGAAAAGAAAAAGCCAAATCATTTTGCAGTTCGCCAGTATAAGAAGTACAAACTGGCTGCCGGCAAGACAGCTAAGAGTATCTTGATTAGCTGTGGTGCAAGACTTGCTCCCTTCGATATTCAGGAAGTCCGGGACATTACAGCCTATGACGAATTGCAGTTAGATACCCTCGGAGACAAGAAAACAGCACTGTTCCTGATTATGTCGGACACGGATGCGACTTTTAATTTCCTGATCTCCATGATTTATACCCAGCTGTTCAACCTGCTCTGCGAAAAAGCAGATGATGTGTATGGCGGCAGACTGCCGGTTCATGTGCGCTGTCTGATTGATGAAGCGGCAAATATCGGTCAGATTCCCAATCTGGAAAAGTTGGTTGCGACTATCCGAAGCCGTGAAATATCTGCCTGCCTTGTCCTTCAGGCGCAGTCTCAGCTGAAAGCCATTTACAAGGACAATTCGGACACCATCATCGGCAACATGGATTCCCGTATTTTCCTTGGCGGTTCTGAGCCGACCACGTTGAAAGAACTGAATCAGGCACTTGGGAAAGAGACCATCGACACCTACAACACCTCAAATACCAGAGGTAACAGCCCGTCCTACGGCATGAATTATCAGAAGCTGGGGAAAGACCTTGCTACTGTGGATGAGCTGGCAGTTCTGGATGGTGGTAAGTG
>JAEXBS010000084.1 GCA_023393915.1 Bacteroidota bacterium
ATTCTGATGTCGGGTTTGCAGGGTTCGGGTAAGACTACGTTCTCAGGGAAGCTGGCCAATCTGCTCAAGAGCAAACAACGGAAAAATCCTTTGTTGGTTGCTTGCGACGTATATCGTCCCGCTGCCATCGAACAGCTGAAAGTTGTTGGTGGTCAAGTGGGTGTTGAGGTGTACAGTGAACCCGACAACAAGGACGTGGTTGCCATTGCCAAGCAAGCCATACAGCAAGCCAAAGGCAATGATGTGGTAATCATCGATACGGCCGGTCGTTTGGCGGTTGATGAGGAGATGATGGATGAGATAGCTCGCCTCAAAGATGCCGTTCATCCTGACGAAACCTTGTTCGTTGTTGATGCGATGACGGGACAGGATGCCGTGAATACTGCGAAAGAATTTAATGACCGGCTCGACTTCAACGGCGTTGTACTCACTAAGTTGGATGGCGATACCCGTGGCGGTGCTGCACTTTCCATTCGTACGGTGGTGACCAAACCTATTAAATTCGTGGGTACTGGCGAGAAGATGGAGGCCATCGACGTGTTCCATCCATCGCGTATGGCCGACCGAATCTTAGGCATGGGCGACATCGTTTCTTTGGTAGAACGTGCCCAGGAGCAGTTTGATGAGGAAGAAGCCAAGCGCCTGCAAAAGAAAATTCAAAAGAACAAGTTCGATTTCAACGACTTTCTCAACCAGATAGAGCAAATCAAGAAGATGGGTAACATCAAAGACTTGGCTGCGATGATACCAGGTGTGGGAAAGGCAATCAAGGACGTTGACATCGACAACGACTCGTTCAAAGGCATCGAGGCCATCATCAAAAGCATGACATCGAAAGAGCGAACGAATCCTGAAATATTGAATACCTCACGCCGTCAGCGCATTGCCAAAGGAAGTGGAACGGACGTTCAGGAGGTGAATCGATTGATCAAACAGTTCGACCAGACGCGCAAGATGATGAAGATGGTCACTGGCAACCGCATGGCTGGCATGATGAGCCGCATGAAAGGGATGCCAAAGATGAAATAACCAGTTAGAATAAAAGGAGGAAAAAACAGAAATGCAACTCATAGACGGTAAGGCTACGGCCGCTGCCATCAAGGCAGAAATAGCTGAAGAAGTAAAAACAATGGTCGCCCAGGGCGGCAAGCAACCTCATTTGGCGGCTGTGCTGGTGGGACACGATGGCGGCAGTGAAACGTATGTTAAGAATAAGGTGAAGGCTTGCGAGCAATGCGGATTTAAGTCAACCTTGATCAGATTCGAGGACGATGTCACCGAAGAAGAACTTTTACAGTGTGTAGACAGACTGAACAAAGACGAAGATGTAGATGGTTTTATCGTGCAGTTGCCACTGCCCGAGCACATCGATGAACAGAAAATCATCATGGTAGTCGACTACAAAAAAGACGTAGATGGATTTCATCCCATCAACGTGGGACGCATGTCGATAGGACTTCCATGTTTCATCTCGGCCACACCACTGGGCATTCTCACCCTGTTGCAGTATTACGGCATTGAGATGACTGGAAAGAAATGTGTCGTTCTGGGGCGAAGCAACATCGTAGGCAAGCCTATGGCACAGCTCATGATGCAAAAACAGTATGGCAATGCCACAGTGACGATATGCCACAGCAGTTCTAAGGGCTTGAAAGATGAGTGCCGACAGGCCGATATCATCATCGCAGCCGTTGGTGAACCTGACTTTGTTAGGGCCGATATGGTGAAAGAGGGAGCCGTAGTGATTGACGTGGGTACCACACGCGTGCCAGATGCCTCGCGTAAGAGTGGGTTCCGACTCAATGGCGATGTGAAGTTTGATGAGGTGTCGCCAAAGTGCAGTTACATCACACCTGTACCTGGTGGGGTTGGCCCCATGACGATATGCTCGCTGATGAAGAATACGTTGGCGGCGGCAAAAAAGGAATATTACAAATGACAGCAGAAGAATTCTATCAGCAAGGTAACCGCTACCGGCAACAGGAAAACTGGCAGATGGCACTGAATTGCTATCTGGAGGCCATCGAGTTGGATCCCCAGTCGCCTGCAGTGGCAGCCAAACAAATGGTAGAAGACATTCTGGGCTTTTACAATAAGGATGCATACAATCCTTAAATAACTAAAACATTATACAATGAGCAAGATGAAAGGAGCCATAGTCGTGAATACCGATCGTTGCAAGGGATGTTCACTCTGCGTGGTGGCATGTCCGCAAAAGGTAATCGAATTGGCTCAGAAACAAGTGAACACGCACGGATACAGATATGCGCAGGCCGTGAATCCAGATGATTGTGTGGGTTGTGCGGCATGCGGCATCGTTTGTCCGGATGGATGTATAACCGTTTATAGAAAACGAGTGGAGGCGTAACAAGATGGCAGCAGAACAAGAAATAGTGTTGATGAAAGGGAACGAAGCTATTGCCAACGCAGCGATTCGCTGTGGTGCAGATGGCTATTTCGGCTATCCCATTACTCCCCAAAGCGAGATTATTGAAACGCTGGCAGTACTCAAACCGTGGGAAACCACGGGGATGGTGGTGTTGCAAGCCGAGAGAGAGGTGGCGTCTATCAATATGGTTTATGGTGGCGCAGGTGCCGGAAAACGCGTGTTGACGAGCTCTTCGTCACCAGGAATAGCGTTGATGCAGGAGGGTATCTCCTACATGGCGGGTGCCGAACTGCCGGGTGTGTTTGTCAATGTGCAACGCGGTGGTCCTGGATTGGGAACCATTCAGCCTTCGCAGAGTGACTATTTTCAGGCAACAAGAGGTGGAGGAAACGGTGATTATCATGTCATCGTGTTGGCTCCTAACTCTGTTCAGGAGATGGCAGACTTTGTTGATTTGGCTTTCGAGTTGGCATTCAGGTATCGCAATCCGGCCATGATACTGAGCGATGGCGTGATAGGACAGATGATGGAAAAGGTGGTTTTACCTCCATTCAAGCCCCGTCGCACCGAAGAGGAGATTAAGAAAGAATGCCCATGGGCTACGGTTGGACGGACAAAGAATCGCAAACCGAACATCATTACTTCGTTGGAACTCAAATCAGAAGTGATGGAAGAGCGTAACTTACATCTCCAAGAGAAGTACAACACCATTCAGGAGAAGGAAGTAAGATATGAAACACAGCAGATGGAAGACGCCGATTATATCATCGTAGCCTTTGGTAGTGCGGCTCGAATAGCTGAAAAAGCACTTGAATTGGCACGTGAAGAAGGGTTGAAGGTCGGCCTGTTCCGCCCGATAACCTTGTGGCCATTCCCGCAAAAGGAACTCGCTGAGGCTGCTCAAGGCAAAAAGGGTGTGCTGGTAGCAGAGATTAATGCAGGACAAATGGTGCAGGATGTGCGGTTAGCCATCAACAACACTGTCAAAGTAGAACATTTCGGACGTCTCGGAGGCATCGTGCCTGAACCGGAAGAGATCGTCAAAGCATTGAAGGAGGAACTGTAGGATGAACAATGATATCATATCTCCCGAGAACCTGGTTTATGCCAAACCTGAACTGATGAACGATACAACCATGCACTATTGTCCTGGTTGTTCGCACGGTGTTGTGCATAAATTGGTCGCCGAAGTCATTGCAGAAATGCAGATGGAGGAAAAGACTGTCGGCGTATGTCCAGTAGGTTGTGCGGTTTTCGCTTATCGTTACCTGGACATAGACTGGCAAGAAGCACCACATGGACGTGCTCCTGCGTTGGCAACGGCTGTGAAACGACTGTGGCCCGACCGTCTGGTTTTCACCTATCAAGGTGATGGTGACCTGGCATGTATAGGCACTGCCGAGACGATTCATGCATTAAATAGAGGTGAAAACATTGTCATTATATTCATTAATAACGCCATCTATGGCATGACAGGTGGGCAAATGGCACCGACAACGCTTTTGGGTCAGAAGACCAGCACGTGTCCTTATGGCCGCGATCCCAAGCTACATGGCTATCCACTCAACATCACTGAGTTGGCATCTAAGTTGCAAGGAACCTGCTATGTCACACGACAGAGTGTAGATACCGTGGCTTCCATCCGCCAAGCGAAGAAGGCTATTAAGAAAGCTTTCATTGCTTCGATGGAAGGAAAAGGGTCATCGCTCGTTGAAATGGTTAGCACATGCAACAGCGGATGGAAGGTTTCACCCGTCAAAGCCAATGAGTGGATGCGCGAAAACATGTTCGATAAATATCCAAAGGGTGACCTGAAAGACAATACAGGCCTATAACCAAACAGGAGGAAACAACGTATGAAGACAGAAATTATCATATCGGGCTTTGGCGGACAGGGCGTACTTTCTATGGGTAAGATCCTGGCTTATTCGGGCTTGATGGAAGAAAAAGAGGTGACATGGATGCCTGCTTATGGACCAGAGCAACGTGGTGGAACGGCCAATGTGACGGTCATTGTGAGCGACGAGCGCATTTCATCGCCCATCTTAAGTAAATATGACGTAGCAATTGTGC
>JAEXBS010000087.1 GCA_023393915.1 Bacteroidota bacterium
GTGCGATGCTATCTGGTTGCAGCGAATCGGTTCTTGTGGACCATCTGATGAAGTTCTGGGTGCTTACCGCATCCAGTCCGGCCACGTTGTACACGATTTGTGAGCCTTTTTGGGGTATGGCGTTAACGTCGATATTCAGGTCGTCACCATTACCAGTGATGGCGCAGGTGCCGTTGATGTAGGCCGTTCCATAGAAGGTATTTCCACCAAAAGTGTGCGTGTCGTAAGCCAAGAGGTTCTCTGCAGCGATGTGCAGGTCGTATCGCAGGTTGGTGAGGTTGTCGTGACGCAGGCTGCCATTAACGATGCCAATGTTCTCATTGCGGTCGTAGATGGTGTCGTTCTTGAAAACGATCTCATCGGGTGTCAGGGTAATCATGCCCCGCCTGAGCGTATAATAGGTGTGGAGGGGCGTGATGCCCAGAGAGCCGTCGGCGACAACCTGTCCAGTGAGGTTGAGATAGGACAAGTCGCCATAAAGACGCAGCAGTCCTGTTCCGCTGGCATCGACGTCTTGCATGAACGAACCACAGAAGCCTTCGAGGAATTGCAAGCGTGTCTGCCGGGCTTGGATGGCCAAGTCGATGTAATGCTTGCTTGGCGAAACAAAGCCGTTAATCAAGGTTTGCCGGCCTTGATCGTTGGCTTGGGCTTGGATATCGATTTGCTTCAAGGGAGCGTTCCAGCTGACGTTGGCATCCAGGACACCCATCTGACCAGTCTCGAATTCAAATGGACTGACCTGTACGTTCGCATGTCCCTGGGGTTTTCCAAAGACTCCAGATGCGAATGCGCGGCCAGACAACCGCCCTCCGAATGTGACGGCATCGAATTGAAGTAGGTTCAGCACATAGTTTACGTCAATACCCTTGAGGTCGAACACGAGGGTGTCCATAGGATTTTTGGTGGCCAGACCAGCTACGATGATGTGTTGGTCGTCGTGATGGATGGAGAAATGATCGACCGTAAGATGGTTTTTGCTGTACATGATGTCCGACGGCTCGATGTTCCAGATGCTGTCTTCAATCAATATCTCCGACGGATGTATGATTACGTGGGCTGCCGGCTCACCATTCTTTTTCTTGAAGAACTGCGTTGTGGTGTTCAGAGTTCCTTGAAGCGGATGGGAGGCATGATTGTTAAACCACAGAGTGGTGAGCAAGTGGTCGTTGGCTGCCGAGGACTGCACCCGCCAGGTCCATCGCTTGTTCTCTGCATCCAGCTTGTTGGCCTCTGCGCTGAAGTGCAGCGTGTCGGTTGGCGTGGACAAGTGTAGGTGATTGTCATGATATCGATTTCCGTCGTAAGTGAAGTCGGGCGCATTGACATTGATGTTCAGTTGGTTGTTGACGCTATTGATGGTGCCACTGAGTTGAAGCGGTTGTTGCAGGGAGAGTGGGATGTCAAAAAGATAGTTTGCCCAATCGGTCTTGCTGATGTCGGCATACAGGCGAACGTTTGTGCGTGGGGTGACGCGCCTTGTCATAGGCGTAAGCAGTTGGATACCGGGAAGTTTGTCGATGATGACATTTTCGATGTTCTGTAGAATGGAATTGTAATCGAATGTGCCAACTACCAGTGCGTTGCCGAAATCGCCATCAAGAGAAATGAAATGTTCTTGGCGCTGGTCATACCCTGTTTTCAATTCAAGTCTTGATAATGAATAAGTTTGGTTGGGATCTCGCATCATGACGTCGGCAAGGACTATGCGGCCCGTGACATCTTTTAGGGAGCGCCCTGACAGTTGAGAACTTGCTTGAAGGCTGACCATCCGATTGGGCCACTTTTGTGTGAGATGCAAGGCCGAGAGGTTCACGTCTTTTGCCGTAAGGTCGAACAGTGCGGCATAACGTGCTTGATTTCGATCAACCTTTCCCTGGATGTTCAGTACGCCGTTGACATCATTGAGCGCCGCCGTACCCTCAAAGTGGTCCAAAAGAGAATGTGCGTCCAATGTGCCACGTCCGTTGATTGAAACATTTTTGTATGGGTAACCTTTATACTCTATTTTTGGGAAATCGCACTTGATGTTGAACGCGGCTTGGTTGCCTTGTTTGCGAAATTCGTTGAGCTGAATTTTAGCGGTCAGCAACCCAAAGTCTTGGTCGGACAACAAGGGAGCCAACTTAAAATCGTTGGTTTCTATCATGCCCTTGTAGGTGCCTTGAACGACCGTGGCATCAAACTTGATGTCACCCAAATTGGATGAGAAGATTCCTTTGGAATTGATGTCTTTCCCCTCTCCATGGAACTTGCCTGACAGGCGGATGTGGGCAAATTTCGCCAATGTCGTGTTCTGATATTCCTTGGGAAGGTACTTGTTGACGGCTGCTTGTTGAAGGTTGAGCGTCTTCAGGTCAAGATTCCATTTTGGAGACTTCGTCCATCTCTGAATTGTTGCCTTGGCCGTAAGCTCCAGTTCGTTCTTAGCAAGCAAATGGATGTGGCGTATGGCCAAAGACGATGCCGTTCCGGAAAGCGAGGCCTGGATGTTGACAGGCGTAGGATATTCGCTGAGCATCGAAGAAATGAAAGCCAAGTCGGATGGGGTGACGTGGGAGTTGTCTATGAGTCCGTGATAGGATAGCGAGGGCATGTGTGGCACACCATTCCTCATCCGGTAATTGGCACGGACATGATGTAACACCAGTTTAGAGTTTGGCAGTTCCAATTTGAAATTCTCCAGGACGGCATGGTTCGTGTTTGCCCGCAATTTAGATGAGAATGATTTTACCTGAAGGCCGGATTGTTCCTTGAAACTCAGATTTTTCAGTTTCACATTCAGCGAGTCTTTTGACAGTTCGCTGACAATGACATGCGCGCTAACGTCTTTCAAATAGAGGTGCGCGGGTGAAAATTGTCTTGTCTGCGGTAGGTCCAGTTGGTCGTATTTCACAGAGCCGTGCCTTAACACAACAGAGGCGATACGCATGGGCTTGGCCTGTGTTGTGGTGTCTTTCGAAGCTAAAGAGTCGATGACGAATTGGAAGTTGGATTTGGCGTTTTTGCTGCTTTTGTAAAGATTAGCCTGCATGCCAAAGAGCTGGGCCGAGGAAATGGAAATCTCTCCGCGCGTTAAAGGAATGAAATCCAGTTTCACAGAGAACCTGGATGCTTGTAGCATGGGCTTGCCTTGTTGGTCAGTGACGTACAGGCCGTCGATGATGATGCGATTGAGAAAGCCTATGTCAATGCGTTCGACCTTCACCTCAGTGCCAAGCCGCTTGGATAATAAGGATGCAAATTGCTGACCGCAGACATCTTGTATGGCCGGTATACGCAACAAAATGATGATTGTAAGATAAATTCCTACAATGCTCCAAATGATGATGTTGAGTATATTTTTAAACTTCTTCAGACAGCGTTCAGCTTTGGTTCATGCAAAAGTACATCATTTTTTGACACGGCTGAAATAAATGATTGCTTTTTCTTTTATAAATCAGTAAAAGTTACTAAATTTGCCAAATATTTGGATATGAACAATATCTTATGCCCTCATTGGTTGGAAAAAAGTTTAATTTTATATATTCTATGGTAAATGTAATTAAGTTACGTAAGGGCTTGGACATTAATCTGAAGGGTAGAGCGAACGAACAAAAAACATCTTTAAAACAGAGTCATCAATACGCTCTTGTACCTGACGATTTTGTCGGCGTAGTCCCTAAGCTATGTGTGCATGAAGGGGACGACGTGAAGGTTGGAGAGGCTCTTTTCGTTAACAAGAAGTTTCCAGAAGTCAAGTTCGCTTCACCGGTCAGTGGAAAAGTGAAGTCAATTGTCCGCGGTGATAGACGTAAAGTGATGGCTGTTATTGTGGAGGCGTCACAACAACAGGAGTTTGTTGATTTTGGCAAAAAAGACGTGAGGAGTCTTTCTGGTGACGAAGTCGTAGAAGCGCTGTTGCAAGCAGGTCTTTTTGGATATGTCAATCAGCTGCCTTATGCCGTTTCGACGCATCCACAGAGCAAACCTAAGGGTATTTTTATTTCTGCTTTCAGAAACATGCCTTTGGCTGGCAAGTTTGAGTTTGAGCTCAAAGGCAACGAAGAAGCTTTCCAAGCAGGTTTGACTGCGTTGTCGAAGATTGCAAAGACATATTTGAACATTCATGTCAATCAAACCGACAAGGCTTTGACGCAGGCTTCTGATGTTGAGATCACGGCTTTTGACGGTCCCTGTCCCTCCAGCAATGTAGGCGTGCAAATCAATCACCTTTCTCCCGTCAACAAGGGTGAGGTGGTATGGACGGTCGAACCAACGACTGTCATCTTCATGGGTCGTTTGTTCCTAACCGGTAAGATAGATCTCACGCGGACGGTGGCCATCGCAGGCAGCAAAGTGAAAAATCCTCAATATGCGGATGCTTTGGTTGGCACACCGATAGCAGACTTGTTAGCAGGCCAGATAGGCGGTGAGTGCGAAGACGAACATCTACGCATTATCAATGGCAATCCGTTGACAGGACGCAAGTGTGAGTTGACCGACTTTCTCGGTGCGCACACTTCGGAAGTTTGCGTGATACCAGAAGGTGACCACGCTGATGAATTGCTGGGATGGATCTTGCCGCGTACCAATCAGTTCTCTGTTTCACGCAGCTATTTCTCGTGGCTTTCAGGAAAGGAAAAACAATACGACCTGGATGCGCGCGTCAAAGGTGGAGAG
>JAEXBS010000092.1 GCA_023393915.1 Bacteroidota bacterium
TTGCTGCGCTGAGTGCCCTGGTTCAACCGCTGGAGGACTGAGCCATGCAAGCCGCACAAAACTCCGCTGCCGCCGTGGCAGTGCAGGCACAGCCACGCCCAGAATTTGCCCCGCTGCGTACTACGCCTATTGGCCACAGTGCAGACCCGCACAGCCCACTGACCAACCGTGAGGCACGCCGCCTGGTGAACGAGGTCCGCGATTGGGCGCGGCAGTTTGATGCCCCGGATGCACAGGCACTGGTGCAGGCCATGAATGACATGGAGCGCCTGCTGGTGCGCGTGTGGACGGAGATCGACGAAAGCGTGCTGCGCCTGCATCTGAGTGCCACCGCCAGCACCCCCGAGCGTGCCGAGAGCCTGCGCCGTGAGGCGATTGGCTACCTGAGCCGCTGGAATGGGCGTTAGGCCCAGCGCCTGAGTGCTGTATATATATACAGTTTTATCAGGCAATCCAGCCACACCGGGTGCTCCCGGTGCAGTCAGCAGGCACCCGGCTGCTGGGCTGGTTTTACAGGGCCGGGTTTGATCCGCAGGGGATGAAATGGCAGCAGACATGAAGTGGCGCGATGCAATGAGCGACAGGCGCATTCGCCAGTTTTTTTCAGACGATGAACAGGCACAGGGCTGGCCGCAACGCATGGATGCGGAGCAGCTGGCAGCCCTGCAGCGCCCCTACGCCAGTCGGGATGCAGCCGGTCACAAAGCACAGGCGGTGCTGTGTGATGCCCTGCTGGATGACTGCGAGGCAGGCACGCTGCCCAGTGAGGTCGAGGTGGTTGCTGTACCTGTGCCGGTTGCGGGGCGGGATGAGGATCTGTTTCGGCCCATCTCTTTGACTGGTGGCTACGGCAGCGGCTACAGCCCATACAGCCCGGCCCAGCAGGTACAGATGGAGGAATGCACCTTCTATCTGGTGGCTGCGGCTGATTTTGCCCAGTGGCTGCTGGCGCAGGACATGCAGCCCAGCACCCATGTGGCGGCATGGTTCAAGGCGTGCGGGGTGGTGATGCCCAGCGCCACAGAGGCGCTGCAGCCACAGCAGGTGCAAGACCTTGCCTCTCTGGTGCAGTACCGCAGGCAGTTTGCCCATTTGCCCGAGCAGGAGCGCCCCAAGTGGCATGCCGACCATGTGGCGGTGCTGGCGGCGTGGCTGCGGGAAGAAGGCCAGCAGGGCCGGGCACGCGGTGCCTTGACGCGCCTGGAGGCGCAATCGGGCATACGCCGCCAGACGCTGGTGGAGCTGCTGCAGCGCCACGGCTTCAACTCCAAGGGTGAGCCAGATGGCGGCATGCAAGGCAATGCACAGCTGCCAGCGGCAGACCTGCGCAGTGCCGTGAATGGCTGGGTGGGCAGGCGCAATGGCTAGGCGGTTTTGCCCTGCGGTTGTCCTGCGAATGGCCTGCGGCTGGGTGCTACTGCGGCGCACGCTGTGCGCCTTGCGGGAGCCTTGGCGGACAAATGCAGGGCGACTGCAGGACGGGCCTGTGCAGACCATTTCCTCAACGCAGCAAGCACACCACGGTGGATGTGCTGGCGTCCGTAGAAGGAATTTAGCGATGCAAGTTGTTCACTCTGCCCGACCTGTAGTGCCCCGCGATCGGCTGTTGCGCCTGTCCGATGTGGAGGCGGCCACGGGCTGCAAGAAAAGCACCATCTACAAGCTGATGAAGGAAGGCAAGTTTCCGGCCTGTGTGCGTATCACTTCGCGCATGGTGGCATGGCCTGAGACGGCGGTACTGAGCTGGGTGCAGGAACGCATTCAGGGTCAGCAGGTGGTTTGAAGGAAAGGGGCTTGCCATGAGTACCAATGCAATGACCAAAGCCATCGAAGCCGCCCGCGATGCAGCCGAGCAGCGCCAGCGCTGGGGTGCCCGTGAGCTTGAGCGGCTGGTGCCTTCAGATGGGGTGCTGCGGTCTTACCGGGTTTCGCGCACATCGAATGTGCTGGTGCAGCTGGTGTGGCCCGGCATTTTGCGGGAGCTGGATACCAGCACCGGCGAGGTGCTGGCAGACACGCCAGTAGCACTGATGTTTGAGCTGCGGCCGCAGGCTGCCGCACTGCTGATGACCAGAGCCAAGGGGAAGCCCGTGCTGCGCACGGAGTTTTGGACACCGCAAGGCTCCAAATTGATTGCGTACATGGATGCGGCAGGTGTTGTCTGCGTGCGATCTGCGCGCACCAAAGAGCTGCTGGCGGTGTCGGAGCCGGGTGAGCCGTTCAGGTTGCGTGCTGGGTTTCAGCCCCTCAAACCCGAAGACTTGAGGCCAAGTTTGCGATGACCAAAACCACCATTACCCCTGAGCTGCTGCGCAATGCCTTGAGCTTTGTGCCTTCCAACCTGCCCCGCGATGAATGGGCGCGTGTGGGCATGGCCATCAAGAGCGAGTACCCGGATGACACGGGGCTGCAGCTGTTCAGCGACTGGAGCGCAGCCAGTGGCGGCACGTTTGACGCTGCAGCCGTGCGCAGTACGTGGCGCAGCATCAAGGCCGGGGGCGGTGTGGGAGTTTCAACGCTGCTGTTCCTGGCCAAGCAGCACGGCTTCAAGCTGCCCCGTGCTGGGCAGCAAGCGCAGCCGGTGAGTGAGGAGCAGCGCCAGCGCATGGAGGCCGAGCGCCTGCAGCGCAACCAGGCAGAGCAGGCCCGTATTGAGGCAGAGCAGGAGGCCGCAGCCACAGAGGCAGCGGCACTATGGAATGCGGCCAGTGAACGTGGCACCAGTGCCTATCTGCAACGCAAGGGTGTGGAAGGTTTTGGCGTGCGCTACACGGGCGATGGCTGGCTGCTGGTGCCAGTGCGCGATGCAGCAGGGCGGCTGTGGAACGTGCAGCGCATTGCGCCCCAGCGGCCTGCAGACGGGCCGGACAAGTTGTTTTTGAAGGGTGGCCGCAAGTCGGGCCTGTGGCATGTGCTGGGCAGCCTGCAGGCGGCTGCGGTGGTGCTGGTGGCAGAAGGGTATGCCACGGCGGCCAGCTTGCACATGGCCACGGGCTGGCCGGTGGCGGTGGCGTTTGATGCGGGCAACCTGCTGCATGTGGCCAAGGCCATGCGTGCGCTGTTGCCTGATGCCTTGTTGGTGGTCTGCGGGGATGACGATGCCGCGACCGAGGCCCGCACGGGGCGCAATGCGGGCCGCGCCAAAGCCGAGGCTGCAGCCAAGGCCGTGCGTGGTGGTGTGGTGCTGCCTGCTGCGCTCCCAGAGGACGGCAGTGATTTCAACGATATGCACCATGTCAGTGGGCTGCAGGCCGTGCGTAAGCAGGTGCGGGAGGCGGTGGAGCAAATGCGCAATACCAGAGACAGTACAAATGACAGTGGCACAGACAGGCGGGCAGGCCAGCAGCAGGCGCAAGAGCCAGCGGGTATCAAGCGCAAGTCTGCGGGCAATGATGTTGCTGCTGGTGCAGGGATGGCTGCAGGTGATGGCTATGGGCATGGTGGTGTCAGCGGCAATAGCGATGCGCAGGAAGCAAGCAGCACCCCAAGCTGGGAAGATCCTTTCACGGTGGATCAGGCGGGTGTGTGGTGGCATGGGCGGGACAAGGAAGGCAATCCGACGCGCCCGCTGTGGCTGTGCAGCCCGCTACAGGTGGAGGCGCTGACACGCAATCAGGAGGGGGCAGGGTGGGGCTATCTGCTGACGTTTGCTGACCCGCTGGGCGTGCCCAAGCAGTGGGCGATGCCAGCCCGCATGCTCAGTAGTGACGGTGGGGAGTACCGTGCCGCGCTGCTGAATATGGGGCTGCGGATTGCCACGGCACCGACAGCTCGCAACCGATTGACCGAGTACATCCAGACGCGCAAGCCAGAGGCGTTTGCAAGCTGCACAGACCGTATTGGCTGGCATGGCCGGGCATTTGTGCTGCCACACCAGACGATTGGTGATGAGGCGGAGCGCATCGTGTTCCAGTCAGATAACCAGATGGAAAACACCTTTCGCGCCCGGCGCAGCATGGAGGCGTGGCGAGATCGTGTTGGCAAGTTGTGTGCGGGCAATAGCCGTCTGGTGTTTGCCGTGTCGTGTGCGTTTGCAGGGCCGCTGCTGCGCCCTGCAGGCATGGAAAGCGGTGGGTTTCACCTGCGAGGGGATAGCTCTTGCGGCAAGACGACGGCGCTGCGGCTGGCGGCGAGCGTGTACGGCGGGCAGAACTACATGCAGCGCTGGCGCACCACAGATAACGCCCTGGAGGCGATTGCTGCGCAGCACTGTGACAGCTTGCTGATTCTGGATGAGCTGGCACAGGTGGAGGGCAAGGTGGCGGGCGAGTGTGCCTATATGCTTGCCAACGAGCAGAGCAAGGCCAGATCCTCACGCAATGGTGCTGCCCGTGCACGGTTGTCGTGGCGGCTGCTGTTTCTGAGTGCTGGTGAGCTGGGGTTGGCAGACCACATGGCCGAGGGTGGCAAGCGCACACGCACGGGGCAAGAGGTGCGGATGGCGGATATTCCTGCCGATGCCGGGGCAGGCATGGGGGCGTTTGAGTGCCTGCATGGTTTGCCCGATGGCGCTGCGTTCTCCAGCCATCTGGCCCATGAAGTCACTCTGTGCCATGGTGCCGTGGGGCACGCCTTTCTGGAGTGGGCTACGCAGAATGCAGATGTGCTTGCCAAGCGTGTGCGTGATGCCGTCACTATCCTGGCTGCTGCGTGGGTGCCCGAAAAGGCCAGCGGGCAGGTGGCCCGTGTGGCAGCACGTTTTGCGCTGGTGGCTGTGGCTGGTGCACTTGCTACCGAGGCTGGGCTGACCGGCTGGGATGAGGGTGAGAGCGAGGACGCAGCCAAGGCGTGCTTTGATGCCTGGTTGCAGGCCCGTGGTGGTGCTGGAAATGGTGAGGTGACATCGATGCTGCGGCAGGTGCGCGGCTTTCTGGAGGCGCATGGCGAGGGGCGCTTTACGTGGTGGCACCGTGCGACCGACGATCACAACGCCAAGACGCTGCAGCGTGCGGGGTTCAGGCGGCTGATTGATGCAGACGGCAAACCCTTGAAGATTCAGAAGGTGGGCTACACGCCCGGCGCGTCCAAGGAAGACAAAGAGCTGTACGACGCCATGACGGCCATCGACGGCGAGGAGATGCGGGTGGAGTATTTCGTGCTGCCCGAGGTGTTCCGCACGGAGATCTGCCGGGGCTTTGACTACAAAGCTGTGTGCAAGGTGTTGCTGCAGCACGGCTGCCTCAAACCAGCCAAGGGCCGTGAGTACGACGCCAAGCACCGGCTGCCGGGCCTTGGCCTTTCCTGGTGCTACCAGTTCACGCCCGCCATCATGGAGCTGGAGATCTGAGCGAGTGCAGCCGCCGCAATGGCTGGCAGGCATCCACAGGCCCAAGGGGTAACAGCCTTGGGCTTTTTTATGCGTGGCGTGCCCTGCGGGCCTGCAATGCTTGGCGGTGTTGATGCTGCGTGTGTACGTGCTGCTTCAATCCTAAATGCTGGGAATCCAGCAGTTGTGGCCGTATGCCACGGGTGGCGGCACCTGTATTCAGCCAGTCTGCCCATCTAACTTAAAAGCCGAAGGCTGTGCAGCCGGACGCCGGAAGGGGCGTGGAGGGGGAAGTTATTCCGCGATGGAATAACTGAAGGTTATTTGTTGTTTTGAGTTTGCATGAATACCGCACCAGTACAGCAAGTGCAAAGCGCCTTTGCAATGCGCTGAATGAGTATTTAATGTGGCAATTTTTGTGCAAAAGCCCTTGTTGTGGGCAATTTGTTCCCAGTGTTCCCAAGAAAAAAAGGCTGTTCCCAAACTTTTTTGGGAACACTTTTTTTTAATGAAAACAAATACTTAATTGTGATTTTTTGGTTTGTTCCCAGTGTTCCCAAGAATTTTTGCAATAGCCCGAGAGGACTTCAAAAATCTGGTCTGTCTCATGTATTCCGAAAATGAATAGATGGCGTGCCTGATGTGCTGTGCTTAACGTCGGTGATGCGCGGGCTGCATGGCATCTGCCTGGAGCTGGATGCTCAAGTTCAGTTGCTGCCGTGCAAGCTGCCGCGCCTGAGGTCTGGTGATGCATCGGCGCTTGGGTGCAGATCTTTCAAGGTGCAGTGCTCTGCGGTTGCTTCACTCGGGCCAGCTGGGTGATGTGAGGCGGTGGGCAGCGGGTCCTTACCCGGGGGTGCCTGATGCGGGTAATTCGAGCCACGTTGTCCCGCTGTTGCGTGGCTTCCCTAGGGGGGTTAAGTGAAGCTTTGATAACTATTCATGCTGGGCAGCGGTTCAAGCATTCAGCGACTGCGTTTGCATATGCGACTGAATAGCCGAGGGGGTTAAGTGAAGGCGGGGGCAAAAAAGTGGGGGCATCGGAAATGTGCCCCCCCTTTTTAAAAATATGCCCCCAAATGTGCCCCCAGATGCCCCCGGATTGCAGCGCATTTTCATAGACCGTTACGGACTTTAGAATGCGCTCTACAGAGGAGAAAACAAAAAAGGCCGGAAGCTTGTGGAAGCTTACGGCCTTGAGTTTGGTATCCCGGACAGGAATCGAACCTGTATCCATTTCTTAGGAGGAAATTGTTCTATCCATTGAACTACCGGGACATCGGCGCAGTTGATAGCTGTGCAGCAGCTTGGCTGCAGCAGGATCAGGGCGGTATTGTAAATGCCGTGGGCCTGCTGCCAGCC
>JAEXBS010000093.1 GCA_023393915.1 Bacteroidota bacterium
TTCTAATAAAAGATAAAAATTCTTCTTTTGGGTTTTTCAGATTGCTAAGTAGAATATCTGAAATAACAATTGCTCCAGCATTTATAAAGGGATTTCGAGGTATGCCTTTATCTGCTTCAAGTTGAACTAGAGAATTAAATGCTGTTCCTGAAGGTTCTACTCCAAGTCTTGTCCAAATTTTCTCGCCAAGAATACTATATGCTAAGCTTAGTGAAAGTACTTTTGCAATAAGTACGCGAAAACATTCTTTCCATATTTTCTCTAGCTCATCCACAAAACATATGGAACAAGGATTGAATATGAGATCAAAAGATTCATCTTCAAAAACACTAAGATCACGCATATCACCCTGCACGGTTTTCAGGTGTAAATCGTACAAATCCGACACCGTTTGATCTTGTTTTAGCTGATTTTCAGAATTATCAAATATGGTTACCTCCGCACCCGCAGCAGCCAAAATAGGTCCCTGTTGTCCACCTCCAGATGCTAATCCTAGGATTATGAGACCATTTAATGGTGGAAACCAATCTAAAGGAACGGCTTTGGTTGGAGTTAAAACTACGCTCCACTCGCCTTCTTTTGCTTTAGAAATTTCTTCTCTACTAACAGGAACGGTCCATTCATTATTTTGTTGGACATAATTATTCCATGCGTCTCGATTGTGGCTAATGTAATCCATAGCTTTTTTCGGTTTGAAAATAATGGTAGTAAGCTACAATTATTTGTACACTCGAACGTAGTCAATAATGAACTTTTGAGGATAAATGCTTGGATCTACTCCTTCTTTTCCACCCCAATTACCACCAACTGCTTGATTTAAAATAAGATAATACGGTTGATCTAAAGGCCAAGCCTCGTAAGAATCTTCCTGTTTTTCATAGGTGTAGAACTTTTCATCGTCCACAAAGACTTCAAGCTTTTCCGGGCTCCAATCCAGTCGATAGACATGAAATTTTTCCATGGCTGTAGGTACTACGATGGTATCGGTTTTCTGAGTTCCGATAATGTGATTGTATTTTTTGGTGTGCACTGAGGCATGAATGTGTCCCGGGTTGTATCCCACATGCTCCATGATGTCTATTTCTCCATCATCAGGCCATTTTTTCATCTCCGTGCTCATCATCCAGATGGCTGGCCAAGTTCCTCTACCCTTCGGCAGTTTTGCTCTAACCTCAATACTTCCGTACTTCCAGCTTTGGGTTTTTCTAGTGGTGAGTTTAGCGGAAGTATACTCGTTATTTTCCCAAGGTTCTCTGTGGGCTTCGATTATTAAATGCCCCTCTTCTACTCTAGCATTTTTCAAACGGTTTTCAGTGTAGTACTGCAGTTCGTTATTTCCAAACCCGTCTCCTCCTGTTTCAAATTTCCATTTCTCTGAATTGGGGAGTCCAGTATAATCGAATTCATCGTTCCAAACTAAGGTTCTTCCCTCTTTTTCGAGGGGAACCTGAGGACTACAACTAATTAGGAAACCAAGTCCTAAGGCTAATGCAACTAAGGGTAAAATTTTCATCGCTTCAGAATTTAAAATACATAGGTGCCAACGGCTCCAGCATCAAGTGAAACCGTTGCCCATTTTCCGTTCAAACGAATATTGAAATTTTCTGATTTAGCACTTCCGTTTTGAACAATCAAAGTAAGCTTACCTGAAGGTTGTAAAAAGGCAACTGATTTAATATCGCTGGTTTCTGTAGAGCTGATTCTAGTAGATCCTTGAGGAACAAATTTAGAAGCATGCCCAATAATGTAAAAAGCAACATTTTTGGTATAGCTTGAACTGTTATTGATCGTGATAGCTCCTTTACAGGTATTACATCCCCCTGGAGTATAAGGTTCAAATTTACTGTCGTTGGCTAGGTTCCATTCTAGTGCGGTTTTACTCCAATTTCTCATGGATCCTATGATTACGTTTCTTAGGTGCCAATTTAAATCTCCCCCGAAATCCCCATTGCTAGCGGTATATTGCTCTGTGAAATAAAGGTTCTTGTCGGGAAACGTATCATGAATTCCTTGTAAGGCATTGATATCGCCTCCATAGAGGTGAAAAGCAGAACCATCAACATACTGCGCTACGGTAGGATCCGAAAGTATAGCAATTGGATAATCTGGTCGGTCTGCATTATGATCGTAGATGACAATCTTAGTAGTAATTCCCTCATTACGGAACGCAGGCCCTAAATGGTTTTTGATAAAATCGGCCTGCTCATTGGCAAACATTTCTAGACTAGGGTTATTTCCTGGATGCAAAGGTTCATTTTGTGGAGTAATAGCATCAATAGTAATTCCCTCCTTTTTCATTTCCTTAATGTACTTCACAAAATAGTTTGCATAAACACCGTAGTACTCTTTAAGTAAGTGTCCGCCTATCGAACTCCCATTGTCTTTCATCCAAGTAGGTGGAGACCAAGGCGTCGCCATAATCTTTATGGAAGGATTTATGGTAAGGATTCTTTTAAGCATATCAATTAATGCCCGGTCCTTCTCTAGAGAAAATTTACTTAAAGTTAGATCGGTTTCACCTTTAGGTAAATCATTGTAAGAAAACACCTCTCTATTAAGATCAGAGGCCCCGATACTTAAACGAATGTAATTTACTGAGATGGCATTCTCGGAGGACCCGAAAAGCTCGTTTAATAGTTCTGTTTTCTTTTGATCTCCTAGGCGATTAATCACCTCAACACTTCCTCCAGTTAAGGTATAACCAAAGCCATCTACGGTTTGGTATTTTTGATTCACATCCACATCAATGTAGGGATAAGAATTCACAGAGGAAGAAAAAGGAATGATGCTGGATTGCTTTTCCAAAAGCTTCTTTTGATCCGAAGTGGTTACCCAAGCATCGACTTCATTTTTAGCGGTTGGTGGAGGATTTCCAGGGCCTGGATCAGGCTCGCCACTAGGGGTCGTACTGCGTGAGCAGCACGAGAGTGAGCTGATTAATAATATTCCTGAAAGGGCACTGGTAAAAAATTTGTTCATCGGGTTGGTTTAATTTAATTATTGGTACACTCTTACATAATCAATTTCAAAAGTAGCTCCCATAACATCAGGGTCTATGTCTCCTCCGAAGTTTCCTCCCATTGCCATATTCATTATGATAAAGTAATTGTGATGGAACGGTAGTGAGGAATTGTTACTAAATGTGTAGTAGACCTCATCGTCTATTGAAAATTTAATGGCTGTTGGCGTCCATTCGGCTGCATAAACATGGAACTGAGTGGAGGCCGTTTCTAGCATTTTACTATCCCCTACTGCATTTCCCCCCGAGTGTCCTGGGTAATGAAGTGTAGAGAAAATACGGTTTTGTTGTTTGCCGACATGTTCCATGACATCTATTTCTCCTGAATCCGGCCAAGGAACGGTATCAATATTGGCTCCTAACATCCAGAGTGCAGGCCAGGTTCCTTTTCCTGTCGGGATTTTTGCTCTAAATTCAATCTTACCGTACTGGAAATCAAATTTACCTTTCGTTACTAGGCGAGCAGAAGTAAAGGTGCTTCCTTGGTAGTTTTCCTTAATTAATCGGATTTTAAGGGTACCGTCACTTACCTCTGAATTTTCGATTCGGTTGGTATAGTATTGAAGTTCATTATTGCCCCATCCGTTATCTCCGGTTCCTAGTTCGTGCGTCCATTTGGAGGCATCTGGTTTGCCAGGCGTGTCAAATTCATCCGACCACACCAGTTGTGAAGTCACACTCACTTTAACTTTTACGGTCTTAGAAACAAATTGACTGCCTTTATAGGCCGAAATATGTACGGTATATTCATTAGAGCCAGGAGCAGTAAAAGTGTGAGAAAAAGCTCCTGTGGTGGAACTTAAGGTCGGTCCGTTTTCAATTAAGAGTTTGTATTCGCTAGCATTGTCTGCCTTGGCCGTAAATTGTACGACTCCCGTACCATCGCCTTCAGGATTCGAGGCACTTGAGCCCACAACCACGTAGTTGACGACCAAATTGGTAGGGCCTACTACAGGTGGTGATCCTCCAGGGGAATCTCCTCCAGAAGAACAGCTCCAGAGCGTAAGAGCACTAGCTACAAAAACGAGAAAACGGAAAAAATAAGTTTGGATCATAAGCTAAATTTAAAAAAAAAAGGAAGCGGTTGAATCTATTAACCGCTTCCCCAGAGAGAAACTATAGTTACTATTGAGCAACTAGTTTTAGATACCAAGCATTACCCGTTTCTGTTCCTTGCACCCTTAAGTGCATAGCAGTTGGAGAAATACTTAGGATTTCGTATTCTTTTTTCGTGGCTCCGTAACCAATGAAGGTTGAGCTTCCCGAAAGCATAATGCTGGTCTGCGTTGAAATCGAACCATCGATTCCAGAGCTAGCTCCTACAAACGCAAAAGCTCCTTCTCCACCGCCGTACGCATAACATCCTTCGTCACCTGAAGCAGGGATCCCAGTAATACCTGAGAGTGCTCCGGTTTTCGTAAAGGCTCCGTCTGGAGTCATGGATTTCATACTGAAGCTCGTTGGACCTACTTGAGTAAAGGTGAAACTTGCCGTGTAAAAACAATTGGCTACGTCCGCTTTCTCGTTAGGTGCAGCGGCATACCATTCTGGAGTAGTGGATGCAACGTTGTAAGGTCCTACTCCTAGGTGAGCTGGAGAATCTTTATCCACCACCCAAGTTTTGGATGCTCCACCGGTTAAATCCGCCACAATCTGTGGATCCGGATTAAATACACTTTTCACAACGATGTCCTTAGTTGCAACAGAGGAAGCTCCTCCAGCTCCGTAGGCCATTACGGTGATTCGGTATTTCACATCTCCTAAGGAGGAGAATCTTTTGGTTAATTGTCCTTTTGGCATCGCTTCAAACGAAGGAGCAGCACTAAGGTCTTCTACTTCTGTGAATGCAACTCGGTAAGACATAGCTCCATTTGAAGTTGCTGCAATGTTCACTAGTCCAGAGCCGTCTCCACTAGGGTTCGCAGCATCCGCACCAACGATCTCTGTTGTGATTTGTAGGTCGGTAGGTGCATTGAGTGCTCCTAAACGGTACTCCTCTTCCTTACAGCTTACTAGGAAAAAAAGCACTAAGGATAAAATTCCAGTAAATTTAAATATAGATTTTGTTGTCATAGTTTCTTAATTGGATTGAGTAATGTTATCAATATAAAAGACCTCTCCCTCTCCTGAGGCAGCTAAATTGTGCTGCACTACAAATTGATTGAAAATATGGCCTGGTGCGATATCCAGAGTGGAGAAATCAAAGGTAAGTTCTTGCCACTCATTTGCTTTCGTGATTTCCACTTCTACTCCTGGATTGAATCCGTTACCGTCTTCTAGTTGGAAACGAAGGTTTTTACCAACTTCTGCGGAATAAACAAGGAGTTTGAAGATTTTTCCATCATCGATCGCAATCGGTTTTCCACCCGGAGCTCCCATCGGAGTCCAAGTACCTGCCCATGATTCTGCTCCTACCGGTTTGGTGATTTTCCAAACTTTCGAAGAAGTGTTAAGTCCAGAAGCAAATGGATTCTCTATCACCTCTGCTGCCATACCTCCAAAGACCCCTCCTTGGTTGTAATTGGTGTAAGGCAAATCAAAATTGATAGGAAGAGCTAGAGGATCGAAAATAGTTACATCTACTGTTGAAGTGGTCTTAGCTGCTCCACCACTTAATGCTACAACGGTAATAGTGTACTCTCCTGCCTCAGCATATGTATGCGTAGCGGTTGCTCCGTCTTCAATCTTCACTGGTGTTTCACCCTCAGCTTCTCCAAAATAAACTTCGTATCCTCCAGAGGCGTTCTGAGCTTCTGGAGTAATGTTAAGTGTGTATCCACCTCCTGATACGCCAATAGCAAGACCGCTAGGTGCAGAAAATTTCACCGATAGTGGATAGGTGTTTTTGGTTTCTTTTCCTCCTAAATCAATAGAAGTAATAGTTACGGTATATTCCCCTTCCGGATAAACGTGGTTAACCGATCCTCCTGCAGGTACCACTGCTGAAGCAGCGGCGCCCGATCCATGTCCGAACTCAACAACGGACTTGCTGATTCCATTTCCAATAGGAGTAATTTTCACGGTTCCCGAATTATCAGTTGATACATCAAAGATGTTGGAATGATTCCCGTCTGATGCATTAGTTGCATCAGGCACATTGTAATCCAGTCCTTCAATCTGGCAACCCGTTGTGAAAAGGGCTAAAGCCAGAGCTGCTGTAGTTAATTTAATTGCTCTCATAAATTAGTTTTCATAATTAGGGTTCTGTTGAAGTTTAGTTCCTTGCAATTCCTGGTAAGGAATAGGAAGAAGCTCATGCTTACCGGCAACAAATCCTTTGCTTGCTAAAGCCGAAGGAGCATCACCCCAACGTACTAAGTCAAACCAACGGTGGCCTTCACCAGCCAGTTCAATTCTTCTTTCCTTTTTGATGGCAGTCATCGAAACAGGAACCGGCAGAAGTCCTGAGCGTCTTCTTACGGCATCTAAAAGTGCTTGCGCTCTAGCGCCTGTTCCTCCAAGAGCTTCAGCTTCCATTAAATAAGTATCTGCTAAACGAATGATGTAAGAGTTTTGTCTATAGTTAAGTACAGCGTCTCCAGCCCCATCGGTCACATCCGCATTGGTCGGAACGAATTTCTTAAGGAAATACCCTGTATCGGTATACCCTGGAGTATAATCCGCTTCCCCTGCTGCTTTTAAAGCTTTTAAATCTAAAACAGTTGCATCAAAACGTGGATCTCCTTTAATTAATTCGTAGAATTCGTTGGTCCAGTTGTTAAAGCTCCAACCGGTTGGTAGATCAGGTGCATTAGGTCCGATTTTCGTGTACCCTCTAGGTCCTACCATTACATTGGTGGTGTTTCCTTCATCGGTTCCACTTCCCCAGTTCCCCCAACCTGCATTACTTAATTGCGTGTGAGATTCTTCAAGAATACTTTCTGAATTGAATTTGTTGTCAACTACCCATAGGTCTGCAAAGTCATCTACGAGTTTGTATCCGTATTGACTCGTTCCTCCTGGAGTTCCATTCACAAGAGCCAATTGCTCCGCTGCTTGTGCTTTCTTACCGTTATAGAGGTATACTTTACCTAGAAGCGCGCGAGCTGCCCCTTGGGTTAATCTTCCTGGGAATTCCGAGGACATAGACGTTGGAAGCACACTGATGGCCTCTTGTAAATCCGTTTCAATTTGGGTATAAACTTCATCCGGTGTCGCCTGAGTAATCTCGTACATTACAGAAGTGTCGATTGGTTCTAGAATTAAAGGAACATTTCCAAACATTCTTACTAGGTTAAAGTAGTAGATAGCTCTAAGCGCTTTGGCTTCCGCTGCAAAAAGGTCTTTCTTAGCGTCAGTCATATCTACATCCGGCAATTTGGTAAGTAAGATGTTCGCTCTAAAGATTCCTTGGTAATGGTCACTCCAGTAACTTCTGTGAATAGTAAATGGCGAGATGCTGTAGTTAGAAAAACTATGGATACTTACTCCATCGGTTTCTCCACCTCCTCCGGCCCAGTTGTCATCGGATCCGGCATTAAACATCGTCAGCATATTATCAAAACTTCCTGTGTTCTTGCGTAAAGCATCGTACACGGCAACCAAAGCTGAAAAAGCTTCGCTTTCAGTTTTGTAGTAATTCGATTCGGTCTGACGTCCATCGCTCGGTACGTTCAGAAAGTCTTCAGAGCACGAGGTTGATCCAAAAAATAGGGCTCCGATCAGTGCGATATGTATAAAACGTTTATTTTTCATGATAGTTTAGAATTGTAAGTTGATACCAAAGATGAAAGTTCTCGGTTGAGGATAGTATCCTTTGTCTACACCCATGACATCCCCTCCGATTTCAGGGTCGTAACCGTTATAATCTGTGAAAGTAACGAGGTTGTTTCCAGTTACGTACACTCTAATTTTTTGAGCAGCAATTCTTTCCGTAAGTGTTTTTGGTAAAGAGTACCCTAAGGAAAGGACTTTTAATCTCACGTAATCTCCATCTTGAAGATAGAAATCACTCATATTAGTAAAGTTTCCATTTGTATCGTCTGAAGTTAAACGTGGATATACATTAGAGGTTCCCTCTCCTGTCCATCGTTGCATTGCTTCTGCCTGGTAATTGGCGCGACTTACATCCAGACGTCTAAGACCTTGGAAGATTTTATTTCCAGTAACTCCCTGCAGCATTGCATTAAAGTCAAACCCTTTGTATTCAAGATTTAAACTGAATCCAAAAGTGTTTTTTGGAAGAGAACTACCTAAGAAAACACGGTCTTGGGAATCGATGGTACCGTCCCCATTACTGTCCATCCATTTAAAATCACCCGGCTGAGCGTTAGGTTGAATAAGACCTCCTTCAGAGTTCGTGTAAGCATTTACTTCATCCCAGTTTTGGAAAATACCGTTAGTTTTCCATCCGTAGAAACTTCCGTAAGGAAGTCCTTCCATTAATCGAGCCACTTCTCCATTTAAGGATTGGAAGCTGGCCATACCAATAAACTCAAGGTCATTAAGTTTGGTTACTTCGTTTTTGAGTGTGGCGAAGTTGGCAGAAGCATTGAAACGAAGATCTCCAAATTTCTTATTATAAGACATTTCAAGTTCTAAACCTTCGTTTTTCATGTTTCCGATATTCCCCCATGGATTGGAAGTTACCCCTACATATCCAGGAATTTGGTATTGAAGTAGAATTCCATCGGTCTCTTTTTGATAATATTCTGCGGTAAAGTTTAGGTTTCTAAAAATCCTAAGGTCCATACCAATGTTCTTTTGCTCAGTGGTTTCCCAATGCAGATCATTGTTCGGAAGCGTTTCAGGAGCCGATCCGATAATGACAGAAGGTCCTGTTCCAAAGTAATAGTTGTATCCGTTGGAAACTAGTGATTCGTATTGGTTTGGAGCTAGAGATCCGTCGTTACCGTTCTTACCGTAACCGGCACGAATCTTAAGTTCATTAATTACAGAATTCTCTGGCCAGAAATTTTCTTTCGTAACCACCCATCCAGCAGAAACTGATGGGAAGGTACCGTACTTATTATTTGGTCCGAAAAGTGAAGAGCCGTCGCGTCTAACGATAGCTGTAAGTAAGTACTTCTCTCTAAAGTTGTAATTTAAACGAGCAAATAAGGAAGTTCTTCTTACTTCACTGAAATTATAACTGTACCCTAGTTGATCGGTTGGTGACACCGCCATATTAAAGGAAGCTCTTCTATAATCGTTCGTTGGGAGGTTGTAATGCGTTACTCCACTGAAATTTCCGATTCCAGTAACATAAACTCCTTGTCCTAAGAGCACTGCGAAATCATGATCCGAAATTTGTCTATTGTAGGTTAATGTATTCTCTACGTTCCAATCTAATCCATTACCCTTTCCTCTGTTAAGGTTGTTACGAACCACATTTAAGTTCAGTGAACTAAGGTAGTATTGTGGGTTAAAGCTGTAATCACCCCAGAAGGCTTTCTTAGCTCCTACTGTGGAACGAAGTTTAAGTTCAGGAATTAGTTCTGCCTCTAAGTACGCGTTTCCTACGATAACATCGCTCCAAGAATGGTTACCCATACGGGTTTGGATGTAAGCCAGTGGGTTTACAATCTCGGATTGCTGCATCGAAGAAATACCGTAAGGGTTCCCATTGGCATCACGAAGGATCCAAGGCGATGCCGTATAAGGCGAGGAATTCGCTCTAATTGGATCGTATTCAATGGTTGGTGTAAGAGGATCAAGCATTAAAGCATCAGCCAAAACACCCCCGAATTCACGGTTCTGATCTCCAATACCTACATTCTTTTGATGGGTATAAAATACATTCTGACCAAAGGTTAGAATGTCGTTTAAAAATTTATGAGTGGAATTGATTCTAGCGGTTTGCTTGCGGTAATTAGAAATAGGAGTCGCTACAATACCTTCTTGTTCCTGAATACCAAATCCGGCGTAGAATTGAGATTTGTCTGTTCTTCCACTAAAGCTAAGTTCGTGGTTTTGTCCAAAGGCATTGGTATTAAATACCTCTTTCTGCCAATCGGTTCCCACGCCTAAATTGGAAAGATCACTAAAGAGAGGGTTTCCTCCTCCGTTGATCTCTCTTTCGTTCATTAGGGCAGCATACTGCGTTGCATTTAAAAGCTTTAATACTCTCGATGGAGCGGAATAACTGGTGTATCCATTATAGGATACGCTCATTCTGCCTTGTCTAGCGCTTTTGGTAGTTACTAAAATAACCCCTTTCGCAGCTCTTACCCCATAAATAGCTGCCGAAGCTGCATCTTTCAATATTTCAATGGACTCAATATCAGCCTGGTTCAAAGTAGCAATGTCGGCGTTCTCGAGGGGAACTCCGTCCACAACCCAAAGCGGGTCGTTAGCTCCAGAGAAAGTGGTGATCCCACGCACGCGGACCGTGGAAGCGGATCCTGGTGCTCCAGAGTTCATCGCAATGGTTACCCCTGCGCTCCGTCCTTGCATCATTTGGCCAATACCTCCGTTGGGTGAATTCTCAAAATCTTCTGACGTCACTTTAGAAATAGCTCCGGTGACCACACTCTTTTTCTGAACACCGTATCCTACGTTGACTAAAACTACCTCTTCAATAGTTTCCTCACGAACTGTGTCTTGTTCTGCCTGCTGAGCTAAAAGTCCTGTAGAACTAAGTAGCAGTGACAAACTTAAAACACTTAGAATTTGTTTTTTCATATTGTTCTAATTTTTTATCTCATATTGAGACAATAAATCTATAACAAATTATTAACATTGCGTTTTATTTCGGTAAAATTTTTAAAATTCGTTTATTTGCAGGACTTTAAAGGGGTTTTCAGGACTTTAAAAGGGGCTGTTTTACCCCTTTTGTATACTTAAAAAACTCACAAAAAGTGTTACAAGAACGTTAATTTATGAAGCACGGCTCTACTTCCACTTCCCTGCCCTTAATTCTGATTTTTCTGATTTTTTCCATGCTGCTCAATTGTATGGGCATTATGATTTTACAGTTTTCTGAAGAGAATATTTCCTTCCAGGGACTGGGCTTTTTGGAATCCTTCAAGGACCTTCCTATTGCCCTAGCATCCTTGTTTGCAGTGCAATACATCAACCGTTTCGGAACACTATTTTCTTTAAAAGTAACGACAGCTTTTCTAGCGGTTTGTTGTTTTCTGGTGCCTCTGTTGGATAGTTTTTGGCTAATGAAAATGTGGTTTGTTTTCGTAGGGCTCGCCTTTGCGGTAGGGAAAATCACCACCTTTTCTTTACTTCGAACCAATTATTCAAAGACGGGACTAGTGGAGGTAATGAACCAAGTCGAAGCTTCGTTCATGTTTGGTATTTTCGCTGTCAATATGGGCTTTGGTTGGCTTTTAGGTAGCCGGTTTAAAGAGTATTGGACGTTTGGATTTTGGGGAATTGCACTCCTAGCCCTCTTGGCCACGGTTTTATTATATAAAGTGCCTATGATCGATACTCCAAAGAACCTAAAGGAGGAGAAATCCGGTAATTTACTCTCTTTATTGAATTCTAAAACCGTTCTTTTTCTTTCAATAATGTTCTTTATTGTCTTTATTGAACAGTGTTTGAATTCTTGGCTACCCACTTTCTATAGAGATCATTTTAAAGTGTCTACTCAATTCGCATTACAGAGTAGCGCTTTTTTAGCACTTTTCTCTTTTGCCGGTCGCTTTTTAACCAGCAAGCTAATTCACCGGTTTTCTTGGTTTCGTTATATTATTTTTTGCGTCTCTTTTTTAATGCTGCTGCTTATTTTGATGTATGTATTTATGAATTACTATGAGGTTCATAGTTTCTTTCTGGTTTATTTGATCCCAATGATAGGCCTATTTCTCTCGCCCCTTTATCCGGTAATTAACTCCAAAATGATCAGTCAGTACGAACCTTCTAAAGTAAGTCAGCTGATCTCTCTGCTAGTGATTGCCTCTTCTTTAGGTAGTTCCTTTGGTTCGATTTATATATCGTGGGCTTTCCATTTTGATCTCTCAGAACTTTATCCAATATTCATCCTTTGTCCTATTCTCCTATTAACGATGATGATTTTCTTTTTTCGAAAAAGTAATCTCTCAAAATGATTAATTAACTAACTTTGGAAAAAAGTTAATACTCCATGAGCTCATTAGACGATTCTAAAAACCGTCAGTCTTTACAGGATCTCATTGATACAAAGGGGTTCATTCCTCATTTGTCGGTGGACTGTACTATTTTTGGATTTCATAAAGAAAAACTAAGAGTACTTCTATTGAAGTACCACGATTTGGATTTATGGTCCATTCCCGGTGGATTTGTTTTTCATGAGGAAGATCTGCGAGAGGCTGCAGCTCGTGTCCTCTACGAGAGAACGCACCTCCATGATCTCTTTTTAGATCAGTTCCATACGTTTGGAAGAAAAAATAGAACCGAGAACAATGTCCATCAGATTCTTCTTGAAAACAGAGGAATTAAGGTGGACAAGTCGCACTGGATTTTTCAGCGCTTTATTTCCGTTGCCTACTGTTCACTGATCGATTATACGCTGTCAGAAACCTTTCCCGATGCATTAAATGAGTCCATTGCATGGTTTGATGTAACTCAACTTCCCTCTATGGCTTTTGATCACGATCGCATGATTCAAAAAGGGCTTGAGCATCTTCGACGAAATTTGGACACCCAACTGGTGGCCTACAATTTATTGCCTGAGAAATTCACAATGATGGAGCTTCAAAAGCTCTATGAGATTGTTCTAGGTGAAAAATTCAGAAGAAATAATTTTCAAAGAAAAATGCTTAGCTTAAATACTTTGGAGCGTTTAGAAAAATTCTTTGACGGATCGGCTAATAAGGCTCCTTATCTTTATAAGTTTCGAGACGACATCGAGCGTTTTCAAGATTAGAGAGAAAGTCTTACATTAGAAAAAAATATTTTCATGTCTTATTATCCCCTGAACTCCATTCCAGATTATTATTTATTAGACAATCTGCTCACAGAGGAGCATAAAATGATTCGCTCATCTACCCGCCAGTGGGTAGAATCCTTCGTGATGCCCCAAATCGATCAAGCGGCGCAAGAGCATAGAGATCTTCCTGGTCTAATGAAAGAACTGGGGGCTATCGGAGCATTAGGACCTTACATTCCACAGGAGTACGGTGGTCTTGGACTGGATCAAATTTCTTATGGAATTATTATGCAAGAGCTTGAACGTGGAGATTCGGCCGTTCGATCGGCGGCTTCCGTGCAAAGCTCTCTTGTTATGTTTCCTATTTTCAAGTTTGGCTCTGAGGAGCAAAAAAAGAAATATTTACCTCAGCTCGCTGCAGGAGAACTTATCGGAGCTTTTGGACTGACCGAACCCAATCATGGATCGGACCCGGGGTCTATGGAAACGCATTTCACCGAGGACGGTAATGATATTATTCTATCTGGAGCAAAGATGTGGATTACCAATGCCCCTTTATGTGATATCGCAGTCGTATGGGCCAAAGATCCGGAAGGTAAAGTAAGAGGCGTTATTGTTGAAAGAGGTATGGAAGGGTTTTCCACTCCAGAAACCCATAACAAATGGTCTCTCAGAGCTTCAAAAACCGGAGAGCTTGTATTTGATCAGGTGCGCGTACCAAAGGAGAATATCTTACCTGAAGTGAAGGGACTTAAAGGTCCTTTATCTTGTTTGAATTCTGCCCGCTTTGGGATTTCTTGGGGAGTTATTGGAGCGGCAATAGATTGTTATTGTACGGCGCTGCAATACAGTAAAGAAAGAGAGCAATTCGGTAAACCCCTCGCCTCTTTTCAATTGCAACAGAAAAAATTAGCAGAGTTCCTTACCGAAATCACTAAGGCCCAACTTCTTTCTTGGCGCCTAGGGAGCCTAAAGGATTTGGATACTGCAACTCCAGCGCAAATTTCCCTAGCCAAGAGAAATAACGTAAAGATGGCTATTGATATTGCAAGAGAAAGTAGACAAATGTTAGGAGGAATGGGAATCATGGGAGAATTTCCAATGATGCGCCATGCCGCCAATTTAGAATCGGTCATTACTTACGAAGGAACCCATGATATTCATTTACTGATCACAGGAAATGACATCACAGGGATTAACGCCTTTGTTTAAAAGATCTTTAAATAAAAATTATTTAGCTTTAAAAGAAGGGGGCTCGGGCTCTAAAAAGGGCTGAGAAGGGTCTAATATTTCATTTATTAATCCTCGAATGGAATCCTTAGCCTCCTCGAGAGTTCCCTCTTTAAACTCTAGAAAACTTGGACCTTGCTTGGGTTTTAAGAAAGACCAGATTCCCGCCTGAAGTTCTCCAACAGGAATTTCCTTTTGCTCGTTCATAAAATGCATATACAAGGCAAGCTGTAGGGACTGCTTATGCTCTTTTGTAAGAACAAGGGGCTCAAGAGTATTACTAAAGTTTAAAATTAGTGCGTCGGTTTTTCCACTTTTGTAATCAATTACGCGCAGCAGACCGTTCACCCGATCAATGCGGTCAATGATTCCTTTGAAATAGAGGGTTTCCCCCGTGGAGGGATCCAAAAGGAAAGGAATATCAGTAAATTTCTTTTCTATGCCTAAAATTTCGAGCGAATTTCCTTTTTCTACGCTGCGAAGGTCGTGCTGAATCACCCCTTCTACTGCATAGACCGCAAGGGTTTTATGGACGTAATTCATTCCCCTTTCATACGCCTCCGGTTGGTGTTTTATATGCACAATAGCTTCTCTAATCGCCTTATTCACTTTTGGCAGTAAATCGGATAGGTCTTTTGCATTAAGAGTTTTACCGACCAAAGGTTCATAAAGGGTTTGCAGCGCTCTATGGACTAAAATACCGTAGTTTTTAATAGAAAGCTCTTCCTCTATATCATCTTCCACATACAATCCCAAAACCGTCTTGTTATAAAACTCAATTGGGTTGTATAAATAGGAAATCAAATGGGAGGGGGATGCCTTTGTTTTCCAAAGCTCAAGCTTTTGCTTTACAATGTCGGTTTTCTCGATTTGCAGTCGGGATTCTTCTACAGGAAGTACTTGGGTATCCACTACTCTTTTCTTTAACTCGTGTGGACTTTCTCTTTCCAGCTGATGGATAAAACGACTCATCTCTCCTGTGCTTAATCCCGAACCGACCGAATTGTACACGAGGTCTACTTTTTCGGCGTGCTGGAGCAGTCGGTAAAAGTGGTAGGCAAATATGCTGTCGTTTTGAACGTAAGTGGGCAAATGAAATTCCGATCTTACGTCAAAAGGCAGATAAGAATTATGGGTTGGACCTTGAGGAAGTTTTCCTTCGTTGGTTGATAGGAGAATAATGTGATCAAAGTCTAGTAATCTCGTTTCTAAAAGTCCCATGACCTGCAGTCCTTCTAGAGGTTCTCCAATGAATTGAATTTCTTCATTTTGAATCATTTGGCTCAAAAGTACTTCCAGCGTTTGCATGGTCACTTCTACCTTTGAAAACGTAATCTGATTGAGTAGTATAACAAAAGCCTTTTCAAAGTGACTGATGTTTTCATAGATTAAATCGTCCGAGACAAACGTTTTAAATTCTCGAATGACTTCAATTAATTTACTGATGTACTCCTTTGGATCTACGGGCCTAATTAAGAGCTCGAAGAAGGAAAGTCCCTCTAGGAGTTTCTCTAGTTTTGCTAGGGACAAATAGACGAGATTGGAGGAAAGAAGCTCGCTATTAAACTTCTCAATAATTTCTAAATCACTTTTGTTGGCGGGCACTTGTGAGAGAAAGGCAACAACGTCTTTGTAATAGTAAGATTTAGCGTTTTTTTCTAATTGTTTCTGAAGGTGAAATAAACTCCTTATGGCAGAGGAGAATTTTAAATTATCAATGGGATATCCCATGGTGATATTCAGACTTGTGATGAAGCTCAGTTGCTGAATGGTAGGAGGAAGTAGGCTTTCATCGAGTAAAATTACGGCCGTATTTTCCAGTTCTTTTTCTGAGCGTCCAACCAAGAGTTCGGGTAAAACCCTCGTTTGGGTAATGCTTCCTGGTACTTCTAAGACTTGGATGTCTTTTTCGTTTTTAAACTCGTCTGAAATCCAATTAAATCTACGATGATCCCCAAACTCTTTCCATTTTAAAAACTTTCTTAAATAGGCACCTGCTTCTTGACGCGTGTCGTTGATGTAATATGCATCGGCATCAAAGAAGACTTGGGCTTTATTCCACTGGAGTAATTTTCGAATGATGGTTTCTTCTACTGGAGTTAGCGCATTGAATCCACAAAACACAAAATGTTGGTCGGTAGAGAGAATGAAAATCTCGGTATTTTGCGCCGCCTTTTCATAAAGCATTCCTAAAGTAGCGTAGTTTTTCTCTTCGAGTTTATTTCTTAATAAAGGAAGAAAGACCGATTGTTTTCTCCAAAAATCAAGGTGCTTTTTTTGAAGCTCTGTAGGATCTCCAAGACTCTCGCTCCAATTCTTGATTCTTTCTTCTTCTGCCATATAAGAAAGCAATTGCTTCTCATCGGCCTGAAACTTTAAAACATCATCCCAATCTTTCTTTAAAGTGGGAAACCATTTTAAGAAGCTATTTAAATCTTCCTCATAAACGGAATTATAGATCTGATAGGCCTCTAACCAAAGAGAAATCCCTTCTATTTTTCTTGTCTGAGAAACCTTTTCAATGAGCTGCTCGATCGTGTAAAATTCAGGAAGGAATCCAGTGTATCCCGCTTCAAGTAGAGCTTTTTTAAAGAAGATTTCAGGTCTTTTACCTGGAAAGACAATAGTAAATTCGGACAGGTCTTTCTTTTGCTGAAGAAGGTCCTTGGCAATTCGTTGTAAAAATGAAGATTTCAAGACTTAGTTTATTTGCTAACTAGGCCAAGTTACGCATTTTCTCTAGTGAAAAAAAAGAGATAGACAAAGAAATAAGGAGCCCCTATTCTACTACCGCTGGCGTGACTGTTACTGTATAGGGTACTGTATTTCCCTCACTCATTCGGAAATTAAGTACATAGGTGCCTTCCGCTTTAGGAGTAAAAGTAATTTCTGAAGTTTGAACTTCCGCTGCACCGCAAGTAGCCTCAGTAGTGTACTTGTACATGGTCAGGAATCTTTGATTCCCCTCGCTTTTCATTTCAAGTCCCATGGGAGCTTCACATCCCGCGTTTAAAGTGTATTCTACTTCTAGAAGCATGGAGCTCCCTAAGGTCATGGTTGCACTTGGAACGCTGACTTGGGAAAGATCCACTGCCTGAGGTGTTACAAATACCGAATCGTCGTCATTTCTACAGCTAGAAATTAAGATAAAAAAGAGACCTAAGAATAAAAGTGAGTAGTTGAATTTCATGGGAGGTTTAGGAATTAAAATGGCCTTTAGAAAGGTAGACCACCTTTTTGGTTTCAAAGAATTCTTCAGAAAAATAAGTACTGAGTTTAAAGAGTTCGCAGCGCAGTCCACTCAGTTCTTCACCCAGATCGCCCCCCTTTAAATAAAGTACCCCGTTGTGTTTTGGATTGAACTGTTCCTTTTCAAATTTTCCCTTTAGCCAGCGTAAAAAGTCGGGCATTCGAGTTACGGCGCGACTGACCACAAAGTGAAATTTCTCTTTTACTTGCTCTACACGAGAATGTATAGCAGTAACATTGGTTAGCCCGAGAGCCTCACTAACTTCATTGACAACCAAAATCTTTTTTCCAATGGAATCCACTAGAGTAAAAGAAACTTCAGGAAACAAAATAGCTAGAGGGATTCCTGGAAATCCTCCTCCCGTTCCAACATCTAGAACTTTAGTGCCAGGAGCAAATTCCATCACTTTTGCAATGCCTAAAGAATGAAGCACATGCTTCTCATACAACTGATCCATGTCCTTTCTTGAAATCACATTGATCTTGGCATTCCACTCCTGATACAGGGATTCTAATTGGGCGAACTGCTCTTTTTGTTTTTCTGAGAGATCGGGAAAGTACTTTTCAATAATGGCTTTACTCATAAAGGGAATTAAAATACAAATTTAGCTTTTTTATTACGATCCTTAGCTTTTAGATAAAGTTAGAAAACAAATTTTGTTCATCTAACTTTTGTATATTTGAACTATGATTACCCTAACCGAAGAAAACTACCTAAAAGCCCTGTACCACCTCTCAGAAAAAAGTCCGCAAGTAAGTGTGGGAGACCTAAGCAAACATCTAGGGATTAAAATGCCTTCGGTGACCAGTATGATAAGAAAATTCGAGAAAAAGCAGTGGGTTCAATACGAAAGTTATCGCCCTTTGCAATTAACAAGTGAAGGCAAGAAATTAGCAGCGCTTATCGTAAGAAAACACCGACTGACAGAAATGTTTTTAGTGGAAAAGATGGGTTTTGGTTGGGAAGAAGTCCACGAAATTGCCGAAGAGATCGAGCACATTAAATCAGATAAATTCTTCGCTAAAATTGACTCGCTATTAGGTCATCCAAAAACCGATCCCCACGGCTCACCTATTCCAGATAAGAACGGAGAGATCATTTCTTACAATTACAAAAAATTGAGTGAATGCACGGTTGGATCTAAGGTTCGTTTCTGCGCCCTTGCGGAGAGTTCTAACGATTTTCTTAAATACCTGAATGAAAACGCGCTTGCATTAGATACCGTAATTGAAGTACTTCATGTTGAGCCTTTCGATCAAACCTTAACGGTCCGCTACAACAAAAAAGACCGCGTACTAAGTGAAAAGGTAACGGAAAAACTCTTAGTGGAAGTTCTTTAGAACATTTAAGTTTAATTGGATTCTGGCTGATCTCAAAGCCTTTTCTATAGATATAAAAAAGACCGGCGTCCTCTTTGGGGATGCCGGTCTTTGACTATATAATTGTAAACTTACTTTACTTTTGCTTTGCTTGCAAAGCCGCTTCTTTGGCTTTAAACTCTTGGAACTTCACCTCGTTCTTAGTACTTTGGTAAAGACTCTTAAGTAAACCAACAGCGTCAAGGTCATTTGGAGCCGCTTGGTACCATTTTTCAGCGTAAGGTACTGCAGCTGCGAAACGTTCTCTTCTCGCTTCCATTACTTTATTAGCTTCGTTCATTTTCCCTTCTTTTCTTAGGGCATTGTACTGATCGATGTGCTTTTGATCGTTGTCAATGTCCATGGTTAAGAAAGTTAAGTTTTGGTAAGCTAAGGCGTAGTTAGGATCAATTTCAATACTTTTTTTGAAGTATCCAATTGCTTCTTCTTTTTTGCTTGGATCTTTACTTGCAATTACTCCTAAGTTGTACCAGCTGATTTTATCCTTAGGATTTTTCGCTACTACTTCTTTCAAACTTGCGATGAATTCATCGGTTCTTCCACTACGGTAATAAGCCAGTCCTTTCAACTCAGAAAGCTTACTGTTTTTAGGGAATTTATCAATTCCTTTCTGTGCATAATTAATAGCTTCATCGTAACGTTCCTGTTCAAGCATTAAGGCTACCGCAGACTCGTACAATTCTTGTTCGATATTAGGAGATGTTTCACTTTGGAAATCGGTGTAATCTTGAGACGTTGATTTTTTCATTAAATCCCAAGTTCCTTTATCGAAATTCACTAATTGACCGTCTTTGTCTTTTGCCGTATAAGTGGTTTCTACTCCAGTGTACCCTGCATCGATTAATTCTTTATATAAATCGATTGCTTTGTTCTTGTTACTAGAATGGGTGTAAGTTAGAGCGGAATGATACAAGGTTTGTTTGTTGTCCTGTCCTGCTGCTTTTAAAAGGGTATAAACTTCTAAAAACTTAGGTCCTGCTACATCGTAATTTCTAGCTTGGTTAGCTTCAAACGCCTCTTTGTTTGCTTTTTGGATCAGTGGGTTGACCTGAGCAATGATTTGGTTGGTAAGCGTTGGATTGTAGTCTTCTACTTTAAGACCTGAAACCCCAGAAGCATCTGCAGCCGTTTTACCTACGTAATAAACCTTTGTTTTTCCGTCTTTACCGGCGTAAATTTTATCTTCTTTTAAATCGGTAATGTGAGCAAGTGCTTCTGCTCCTTCCACCGTTTTACCTGCTTTAATCAAAGCGATTCCTTTCGTATAATAATACTGTTCTTGTACGTTAGGTTCCAGTAAATAAATCTTTCCGCCCAAAAGAGACTCGGCTTCGGCAATTTTATTATTGGCAGTGGAAAGATCCCCTGACTCAATGGCTTTAAAGGCCGCGGCAACTTCTTTCTTTTGAGCGAAGGCAAAGGTTAGCGAAACCATTGCCAAACTTAGCATCATTTTTTTCATTGATATACTATTTTAAAGTTTTTTTAGTTGGTTGAAGATTAGTCTTCGTCGTTTTCTTCAATTTCTTTATTGTCTTGTTCTTCTTGTTTTTCGATAGCGTCCAAGTAGTCTTTGTCTCCTATAGTGGTTACTGCATTGTCACCAGATTGTGGAGCTTTAGTGAATTCTACTAAATCACTGTGCACTTCGCTTGGAAGTTCTTCTCCTTCCGTTTCAACAGATTCAATTTCTTGGTCCATTTCCACTTTAGCAATCGCAGCGATCTCATCTCCATTTTTCAAGTTGATCAGTTTCACACCTTGGGTATTTCTTCCCATGATTCGAAGTTCATCAACACTCATACGAATGGCTACTCCACTCTTATTAATGATCATCAGTCCATCGCCGTCCACAACGTTTTGAATCGCAATCAGATCTCCGGTTTTTTCCGTAACATTTAAGGTGATAACACCCTTCCCACCACGGTTGGTTATACGGTAGTCTTCAACAGCCGAACGCTTTCCAAAACCTTTTTCAGAAACTACTAGAACACTTTCGTTCTCTACATCATTCACAACTATCATACCAATTACTTCATCTGCCTCTTCCATAGTGATTCCGCGCACTCCAATGGAACCTCTTCCTACGGCTCTAGCTTTCTCTTCTGGGAAACGGATACACTTCCCTTTTTTGGTAGCAATCATGATCTCGGAGTTTCCTTTAGTTAGTCTAGCTCCAAGGAGTAAATCGTTGTCACGAATTTCAATGGCGTTGATACCGTTGGTTCTTGGACGTGAATAAGCCTTAAGAAGCGTCTTTTTCACCGTTCCGTTTTTCGTGATCATCACCACGTACATTTCATTTACGTAGTCTTCGTTACGTAGATCGTCTGTTTTAATATAGGCTCTGACCTTATCGTCCGGTTCAATATTAATTAAGTTTTGAATCGCACGACCTTTAGCCGTTCTAGATCCTTCTGGAATTTCAAAAACTCTTAACCAATAACATTTCCCTTTTTCGGTGAAAAAGAGCATGTATTGGTGGTTGGTAGCCGAAACGATGTATTCTAAAAAGTCTTCGTCCCTAGTGGTGGCCGCCTTATTTCCTACTCCCCCTCTACTTTGAACTTTATATTCTGACAGGGAAGTTCTCTTGATGTATCCCGCATTGGAAATAGTAACCACTACCGCTTCATCAGGAATGAAATCTTCGATGGACATGTCACCACCGGCATAATCGATCTCTGTTCTTCTTTCATCACCGTACTTTTCTTTGATTTCAAGCATCTCGTCTTTAATGATCTGATACCTGCGCGGTTCATTAGAAAGAATGTCTTCTAAATCCTTGATTAAGGCCATGATTTCTTCGTATTCTGCTCGGATCTTATCCAGCTCCATTCCGGTAAGACGGGCAAGTCTTAAATCTAGAATGGCTTGAGCTTGAATATCAGAAAGTTCAAATTCCTGAATTAAACCTTCTTTTGCATCGCTTGGCGTAGAGCTGTGACGAATAATTGAAATGGCTTTGTCAAGGGAATCTTGAGTACCAATAACTTTCATGAACCCTTCTAAGATATGGGCTCTTTCTTGCGCTTTTTTAAGTTCGAATTGAGTGCGTCGAACAATCACTTCATGTCGGTGATCAACGAAATGCACGAGCATATCTTTTAGGTTCAATTGCTCAGGTCTTCCGTGTACTAACGCAATATTATTTACACTGAAAGAGGTTTGCAGTGCCGTATACTTATATAATAAGTTAAGGACTACATTAGGAATAGCGTCGTTCTTTAATTCATAAACTACGCGCATTCCTCTACGGTCCGATTCATCCCGAATTTCATGAATCCCAGGAATTTTATCTTCCTTAACCAGCTCTGCTGTTCGAGAAATCATATCCGCTTTGTTCACTTGGTAAGGAATCTCGGTTACAATGATAGCATTGCGGTTTCCGATTTCTTCGAAGTTCACTTTGGCGCGGATTACAATACGTCCTCGTCCTGTCATTAAAGCTTCTCTTACTCCTTCGTAACCGTAAATGATACCTCCTGTTGGGAAATCCGGTGCAATGATGTGCTGCATGAGTTCCTCAACGGTAATGTCTCTATTGTCGATATAGGCACAGATTCCGTCAATGGCTTCTGAAAGGTTGTGGGGCGCCATATTGGTCGCCATCCCTACTGCAATACCTGAAGCACCATTAACTAAAAGATTTGGAATCCTTGTAGGCATGACCACAGGTTCGGTCATCGAATCGTCAAAGTTGTTTTGGAAGTCTACCGTGTCTTTATCTAAATCTGCTAAAATTTCATCGGAAATTTTCTTCAGCCTCGCCTCGGTATAACGCATTGCTGCGGGTGGGTCACCGTCCATGGAACCAAAGTTCCCCTGTCCATCTACCTGCGTATAACGAACACTCCAAGGTTGAGCCATACGTACCATCGCATCGTAAACAGAACTGTCTCCGTGCGGGTGGTATTTACCAAGTACATCCCCTACAATACGAGCGGATTTCAAATGCTTTCGATTTGAAAATACATTGAGTCCGTACATACCGTATAATACTCTACGGTGTACCGGCTTGAGTCCGTCTCTCACATCGGGAAGTGCCCGCGAAACAATCACCGACATAGAGTAATCGATGTAAGAGGATTTCATTTCATCCACAATGTTAATCGGAATTAACCTTTCTCCTTCTGTATTCATAAAATTTTAAATGATTTTAAAGGCGCAAAGCGGCCTCTATTTCTTCTTTTCTTATTGTAAATATAATAACGTGCTAATATAAGAAAAAATCCCGATTTTTGCCCTTTAAATTATCCACAATAACAGAATAAAACCTAGATATGACCGCACTGAGCATTACTTTTCACTCAACAGAATCCATAAAGGAAAAATGGGAAATATTTCGCCAGAAAGAGCTCACTGAGCTAATAGAAAATTTTCTCGATGTCGAGCACTATTTGCTCTCTAAAGTTAGAAGCGAGATGATCCAAGAAGGAGAGAACACCAACCTATTTCTTCTATTCGAATCCGAAATGAAAAAGCAAGAATTTTTTGAAAGTGAACTTACTAATTTAGTAGAGAGAGTGGAGACGCGCTTCCCTTCAGAAGTGATGACTTTTGTTACCCACCTCGATCCTATAAAAATGAGAATTTAATTTAATTCTTGTAAGAATTTTAAGGTATCAACATGATCCGCGTACTGGTCTAGCTGAGGGTTTTGAGCCTCTCCAAAGCAGACTGTAGGAACTTGAAGTTCCTTCTGAGAAACCACACATTGAATATCCTGCTCGTGCTCCGATAAAAACGACTCGAGCTCTTTTTGATCGTTGTACCTAGAGAAATGAACCACTGATAGTGGAGAAAACAGTTTAGGATCTTCTTTGAGCATTACAAAGTTGTTGTCCCAGAACAGGTCTTGATTCAATAGATAAATCGCTTTGTTGTAATCGTAATTGTTTGCGTAACTATTATGGTTGATGATTTCTTTATGAGTTAGGAAGTTTTCAAACAAACGGTCCAGGGAAAAATCCTTTGGTAGCAGCAGGTAAGTTACATTTCGGCATCCCAGTCCAAAGTAGGTAAAGATGTCCTTAGAAAGTTCTTGGATCTGTTCATTACTTTCTTCACCGGATAAAACTGCAATCGAGGTCCGGTTTTTTCTAATTATGCTTGGGTACTGCTTAAAGTAATACTCTAAGTAACGAGCCGTATTGTTACTTCCTGTTGCAATTACCGCATCAAAACCTTCTAGTTTTTCTACCCACTCACACGCTACTGCTCCACTAGAAAACTCGTTCCATTTTTCAACCAAAAATGGGAGCATTAGTCGGTCCTTAGAAGAGAGCTTCACTTTGGCGAGGTTTCCAGATAAGACAACGGAGATCAGATCATGAAAACCTACTAATGGAATATTGCCTGCAAGGATGAGTCCTATGGTTTTTTTGTCTTTATTGAACCGATAAGGTTCTAGCCACGCTTCTATTTGATCCTTCTCAAGCAAACCAGCCCATTGACCAAGCGCATGGTGTTGACTCTCAACAGTAAACCAAGAGTTTTCTTGATAAGATTTTTCAATTACCTGAAAAAGGGGCGCGAATGACTCATCGCTTTGTTTTTCAGACGAATCTAAATATGCTTTCAAATACTCTCCTAGAAGGTGGAGGCCTTCTACTTGCTGTTGAAGTTTCATATAATGCAGTTTATTCTTGTTCTAGGGTCCTGGGCTTTAAAGGGACGCATAGGGAATGCAAATTTAGAGAATTCCAGTGGAACCTGCTAGTCGATTTCCCCATTCAGACAAAGTCCTTGCACTCATAGGAATTCGTAAGAAAGGCAGTTGGCCAAATGCCGTAATTCTTCGTATATTTGTAGCAGTATATATAAAAACAGAAAGCAGCAATGGCGATTAGAATAACCGATGAATGTATCAACTGCGGAGCCTGTGAACCGGAATGCCCAAACAATGCGATTTATGAAGGTGCTGTCGATTGGAAGGCCTCGGACGGAACCGCGTTGAAAGGTATGGTAACTTTGAAATCTGGTCTCACAGTAGATGCAGATGCACCGCAACCTCCAGTTAGTGATGATGTTTACTTTATTGTCACCGATAAATGTACCGAATGTATGGGATTCCATGAGGAACCGCAATGTGCCGCAGTATGTCCAGTGGACTGCTGTATACCTGACGAAGATCATGTAGAATCAGATGAAAGCCTCTTAGAGAAAAAGGCTTTCCTACACAACGAATAATTTTAAGGCCTCATTACGAGGCTTTTTTTTCATATACATTCTCAATTTAAATTAGTAAATCAAGGGAGATCCTTTTACTTTAACACCTTATACTCTATGAAAATACATAACTTTAGTGCAGGTCCAAGCATTTTGCCCCAACAGGTTTTTGAAAAAGCGGCCCAGTCTTTAATCGATTTTAACGGAATGGGACTTTCTATTTTGGAAATTTCCCACAGAAGCAAAGATTTTGTTGCTGTGATGGAAGAGTCGCGCCAACTGGTCAAAAATTTAATGGGTCTTGATGAGCGTTATGAAGTTCTTTTTCTAGCAGGAGGAGCCAGTCTTCAATTCTTAATGACACCCATGAATCTTTTAAAAGAGAAAGAGGGAAAGGCCGGTTATTTGGAAACTGGAACGTGGGCAGAAGGTGCGATTAAAGAAGCGAAGAAATTAGGAACGGTGGAGATTGCTGCCTCTTCGAAAGCGGATAATTACTCTTACATTCCTACCGAATATACCATCTCAGAGGATTGGGATTATTTCCATGTTACCTCTAATAACACGATTTATGGTACACAGATGCAAAGTTTCCCAGAATCTAGCGTTCCTTTGGTTTGTGATATGAGCAGTGATATTTTCTCTAGAGCTATTGATTTTTCACAGTTTGACCTAATTTATGCGGGGGCACAGAAAAACATTGGTCCGGCAGGGGTAACCCTTGTGGTTGTCAATAAAGAAGTACTGGGAAAAACCGGTAGAGATTTACCTTCTTACCTGAACTATGAGCTTCATATAGCTAAGGATTCTATGTTCAATACGCCTCCTGTGTTTAATGTATACACTACCCTTTTAACCCTTAAGGCGCTTGTGGAAAATGGAGGGATTGAGGAAGCAGAGAAAAGAAACAAAGCCAAGGCCTCCCTACTCTACGATGCGATTGATCAGCTTCCGGAGTTTAAAGCTGTAGCCCGAAAGGATTCGCGTTCATTAATGAATGTTACTTTTGATTTAGTTGATTCTAGCTTAAAAGAAACTTTCGATGCCCGTTGCAAAGAAGCAGGAATCAGTGGACTTGCGGGTCACCGCAGTGTGGGTGGGTACCGAGCGAGTATTTACAATGCAATGCCGATCGAGAGCGTTGAAGTGCTAGTTTCGGTTATGAACCAGCTGAAATAACTTTAAATAAAACTAAAACTATGAAAATTCTTTCCACCGATGGATTTTCTTCTACAGGTATACGTTTATTAGAAGAGTCCGGCCATGAAGTTTTGGAGCATAAAATTGCTTCGGAGCACTTAGCTAACTTTATCAATGAGAATTCCATTGACGTTTTGATTGTAAGAAGCCGAACCAAAGTTACCAAAGAGCTGCTTTCAAAATGCGAAAACCTGAAAATCGTAGGACGAGGCGGCGTAGGCTTAGATAACATTGATACTGAGTTTGCCAAAGAGAAAGGGATTACCGTTCTTAACACGCCTTTCGCCTCAAGTAGAAGTGTAGCGGAAATGGTATTTGCTCATTTCTTTACGCTTTCAAGACAATTGCAAGAAGCCAACCGATTAATGCCTTTAGAAGGAGAAACCCGATTCAATGAGCTGAAAAAATCTCTTTCAAACGGTAAAGAACTCGAGGGGAAAACCTTAGGAGTTATTGGATTCGGTGCCATTGGACAGGAGGTCGTTAAAATAGGAATTGCCTTAGGAATGAAGCCTAAGGTTTTAACCAGAACACCTAAGTCCGTTTCCCTTTCCCTAAGTTTTTATGATGGACAGAAAGTCTCTTTCCAAGTGGAGTCTACTAATGATATGAAAGCCTTTTTATCCGATGTAGATTTCTTAAGTATCAATACACCCAAGACCCAAGAATATATTATTGATGCGCCTGAGTTTGATTGCATGAAGGAAGGAGTTTTCATTGTCAATACCGCGCGAGGAGGAGTTTTAAATGAGGTAGCGCTTATCGATGCCATTGAGGATAAAGTGGTATGCGGGGCAGCTTTAGATGTTTTTGAAAAAGAACCCCATCCTGAGCTTGCTATATTGATGAACCCTGCCCTTTCGCTATCTCCCCATCTAGGAGGATCTACTAAGGATGCTCAAGACAAAATCGCCCTAGAGCTTGCTCAAAAAATTATTGAACACATAAACTAAAGATAGAAAGAAATTTATGCCAGTATTCAGACCATTCAAAGGGGTAAGACCTGCAGAGGATTACGTTGACAAGTTCCCAACCCATCCACTAGATAATTATTCCACTGATGAAATCAGCCAAAAGGCTTCGCAAGAGTCTTCGTACATTCAAATGATTAAACCGGCTCTTCTAAGTAAGAGTAAAGATATCGATCGAAACCTTAGAAAGATCCGTACTAGTTACGAACAGCTTGTTAAGGATAAGGTCCTTATGCAGGACAGTTCCGCCTATTATTTGTACGAGCAGATTCATCCAAGTAAAGTAGTATTTAGAGGGCTCTTAGGCTTAACCTCTGTAGAGGATTTTTGGAATGGAAAGATCAAAAGACACGAAAGTACCATTCCTCAGAAAAAAGAAAAGCTTGCGCATTACCTTGAAAAAGTAAACATTCAGGCTGAACCGGTTCTCCTTACCTACCCTGCGAATTCAAAAGTAGAACTTTTGATGAATCACGAAGAGAAGAACGTTCCGATCCTTAATTACGATGATGAAAATGGAGTAAAACATAAGATTTGGAAGATTGACAACCGTCTTAAAATGCTTCAGTTTAAAGAAGTATTGGAATCGATTGATGCCTTTTATATTGCCGACGGCCACCATAGAATTGGATCTGCTGCATTAAATGCTAAAAACCAAAGAGCGAAAAACAAAAGACAAACCGGTAATGAACCTTATAATTTCGTATTTAGTTTTATCGTATCGAATCAATCCATTAAGATTCACGACTACAATCGTGTAGTTCGTGACCTCAATGGAATGAAGCCTGAGGCCTTTTTAAAGGCGCTTGAGAAGTCTTTTAATATTCATGAAAAAGGAGACACTCCTTATTTCCCTTCTCAGAAATTTCACATCTCCATGTACCTGGATGGAAAGTTTTATTCCCTTCACGTAAAGCATGAATTAAGAAGCGATGCGATTGATTTAAATCATTTAGATCAACATCTATTAAATGAACTTATTTTCAATGATCTCTTGGGCATTGAAGATACCGATAGTTCAGATCGAATTGGATATGTGAAAGGAGATTCCACCATTGGAGGAATTGAGAAAATGAAAGAGGTGGTCGATACTACAAAATTTACTGCAGGATTTGGTGTGTACCCAGTGAGCTTTAATGAAATGATTCGGATCTCGGACAACAAAATTTCTATGCCTCCTAAGTGTACTTATATTGAACCTAAGTTAGTCACTGCTTTGGTGATGTACGATATGAAATCTTCTTTTTAATGGTGTTTTTAACGAATTTAAAAGATAATTAATTTCAGAATCTTTACATTCGTTAAACCAAAAAAAGGAACTATGAAAAACTACTTGCTTATTCCACTCCTTTGGAGTGGAATTTTATTTGGGGGCCTTTCGGACTCCCTGACTCTTAAAAAGCTCTCGGATGAAATTCTGGTCAATGGAAAATCCTATGAGGACCTCCGAGAACTCACCAAAGGAATCGGTCATCGACTCAGCGGCAGTGAAGCGTACGAAAAGTCGGTCGTGTGGGCTCAGAAGAAATTAAAGGAGGCAGGAGCTGAAAAAGTCTACTTGCAGGAAGTAATGGTTCCCCACTGGCAACGAGGAAAAGAATCCTTAGAAATAAAAAGAGGGAACGGATCTTACAGGCCCGTAAAGATGCTGTCGGTAGGAAATTCTGAAGGTACCGGGGGAAAAGATCTTACGGGACAAATACTTTTAGTAAAAAGTTTTGAGGAGCTTGAAGCTTTGGAGGATTCCAAAGTAAAAGACAAAGTGGTGTTCTTTAATTTTGAGTGGAACCACGCGCACGTTGAAACTTTCAATGCTTACAGTGAGGCCGGTAAGTTTAGAAGATCTGCTGCTAGTGAAGCCGCTAAAAAGGGAGCTAAAGCGGTTATAATTCGTTCGCTCTCCAGTGCCTTTGATCAGGTGCCTCACACCGGATCCTTAAGCTATACCATGGGAATTAAAAAGATTCCTGCTGTGGCTATTGGTGCCCTATCCGCAGATGAGCTTGCTCAAGAACTTAAAGAAAATAAAGTTACCGCAAAACTGAACTCTGAGGCTCAAATGCTGGAGGAGAAATTATCTTACAATGTTATTGGAGAAATTGCTGGATCGACTTCTTCTTCCGTTGTTGTTGTAGCAGGTCACCTCGATTCGTGGGATGTTGGAGAAGGTGCCCATGACGATGGTTCAGGAATTGTTCAAAGTATTGAAGTGCTTAGAGCTTTTAAAAACTTGGGAATCAAACCAAGGCATACGATAAGAGTTGTTTGCTATGCCAACGAAGAAAATGGAGTCAGAGGAGGAAATGCCTACCTAGAGGAGGTGAAGAAATCGGGCGAAAAGCATCTTTTTGCACTGGAAAGCGATGCAGGAGGATTTACTCCCAGAGGAATTTCTTTAGATATGAGTGAGGAGAAAATTAAAGAAGTAACAGCGTGGGCTCCCCTATTTCTTCCTTACGGTGCTTATGATTTTTCAAAACGCTACGGAGGAGTTGACATTGGACCCTTAAAGAAAATAGGAGTTCCATTAGCGGGCCTTGTTCCAGACTCACAACGTTATTTTGATTTGCACCATACAGAGAAAGACGTATTTGAAGCGGTAAACCGTAGAGAGCTTCTACTAGGAGCTACCGTGATGGCGCAGCTTATTTATCTTGTCGATCAGCATTGGGACTAGAAGAGCTATAACAAAAATAAAGGGCAGATTTTTTAAGATCTGCCCTTTTAGTTTATAGTAGAAGAAAGATTACTTCTTTGCTTTTACTAGTTCAACATCGAATAGAAGCCATGCGTTCGGTGGAATTACTCCTCCTGCTCCTCTAGCACCGTAACCTAGTTGTGGTGGAATAAGGAAGGTTGCTTTATCTCCTTCGTTAAGAAGTAAAATTCCTTCGTCCCATCCTGAAATCACCATTCCGTTTCCAACAGGAAATTCGATAGGTTCTCCTCTTTTAAATGAGTTATCGAATTCAATTCCACTAGTCAAACGTCCTGCGTAGTGAACGGCTACCGTATCTCCTTTTACAGCCTTAGGTCCGTTTCCTTTTTCAGTGATTTTATAGTGAAGTCCAGACTCGGTTACTTCCATTGAGCTTTTAAGTTCTTCTAAAGCTTTTTCAGCTTCCGCTTTTTGCTTTTCTTCGAAAGACTTATTGCTTTCTTGGATTTTGCCTTTTCCTTCAGTAAACACTTTCTCTCCATCAAATTTTTCGTAGGCGTCTCCTTTAGCGAAAATAGTAACTTTTTCAAGTACGATATCTTCCTTTGGACGGTCTTGCGCTCCTTTGTCTACTGCAGCGATCTCATCAATAAGTTCGATACCTTGAACCACTTTACCGAAAACAGTGTGTTTTCCATCGAGCCAAGGTGTAGGAATTTGAGTGATAAAGAACTGAGAACCGTTCGTATTAGGTCCTGAATTCGCCATGGAAAGAATTCCTTTTCCTTCGTGCTTTAGATCGTTTTTCTCGTCGTCAAATTTGTATCCCGGTCCTCCCATTCCGGTTCCTTGAGGGTCTCCCCCTTGGATCATGAAATCTTCAATTACGCGGTGAAAAATAGTACCGTCGTAAAAAGGTTCTCCTTTTTTCTTCGCGGAATTCTCGATTTTACCTTCAGCAAGTCCAACAAAATTGGCTACTGTCACAGGAGATTTTTCCACTTCTAGCTCCACAATTAATGCTCCTTTCGAAGTTTGCATGTGTGCGTAGAGACCCTCGGAGAGTCCCTCATAAAGTTGCTTGTCTACGTTCATCTTTTTATAAATTGGTGTACAGCCTATAAGGGTAATTAGTCCAAAAAGCCATACGATTCTACTTAGTTTCATGTCTTTGTTGTAAAAAGGATAATTTTATTTCAGTTCTACTTTTTGAACTATCAATTTAAAATTAACCCCTGCGAAAATAGTGAATTTTCGTGACATTCTTTTCATCAAAAAGCCGGGAAGAACCCGGCTTTCTACTTCTTTATTTTTAGTATTCTTTTTAGAATTTATTAGCGTAACCTTCTTCCACTAGAATTCTCCATCCAAAAGAATCTTCTGCCTGATTGGTTTGAATGTCCACTAGGTCTTTCTTAAGAATTTGCGCGTAGCTTTCGGATTCAGAAAGTACAGGAAGATCTAAGCGCTCCCCATTGTAACCAATTGCACTGAAACTAGAAGTCACAACTGCGGTACCCACTCCCCAAATTTCTTTTAAGCTACCTTCGTGGTAGGCCTTAATCACGTCTTCTACTAGTACATCACCTACAACGGTTTTGTATCCTCTTTTTTCTGCGAGTTTAAGAAAGCTATCACGAGTTACCCCGTCTAGAATTTTCTCTGAAGTTGCTGGCGTATAAATGGTATCATTAATACGAACAAAAACGTTCATTGTTCCACTCTCTTCGAATTTGGTGTGCGTTGCATCGTCGGTCCAAATGATTTGTTCGTAGCCTTCTTCAATGGCTAACTGCGTAGGATAAAAAGAAGCGGCATAATTACCTGCTGCTTTTGCAAATCCCACCCCTCCATTGGCTGCGCGTGAGTAGTGATCAGAAATTTTTACAGCAACCGGTGCAGTATAGTAGCTCTTGGCTGGAGAAGCAACAATAGCAAACATATACTTATTGGACCTTCTTGCTTTTAGTCCTTCTTCTGTAGCAAAGATGAGTGGACGGATGTAAAGTGATTTACCTTCTCCGTGAGGGATCCAAGCGCGGTCAATATCCAAAAGAACTTTTAGCCCCTCCATGAACATCTCTTCCGTCACTTCTGGCATAGCCAAACGCTTAGCGGATTTGTTAATTCTTTCAAAGTTTTTTTCAGGACGGAATATAAAGATTTGATCCTTTTCATCCCTGTACGCCTTCATTCCCTCAAAGCAGGCCTGACCGTAATTGAAAGTCATATTGGCTGGAGTGAAATTAAGCGGTCCATAAGGCATGAGTTTAACCTCTCCCCAAGCACCGTTCTCGTATTCACAAACCACCATATGGTCTATGAAGTGATCACCGAACTCGTAATTCTTTGAATCGAATTTTTCGATGTTTGAATGGGTTGTTTTTTGGATTATCATTTTTTTAAAAATTTATTAAAATTTTAGGTAGTATTTAATTTTATAAATATAAAAATTAATTTTAAATTTGACAAATATACTTATGGAAAGAGAAATAAAAACCACGAATGACGGAAGTAAAACTTTGTTTATCAAAGATTTAAATGAGGGTTACCATTCCGGTCACGGAGCCTTGCAGGAAGCGAAACACGTTTTTATTGATAATGGACTAAAACTTATAGATAATTCAAATATCAATATTTTAGAACTCGGTTTTGGTACAGGTTTAAATGTTTTAGTAACAATTGATGAATTTTTAAAAACTGACAAATATCATAGAATTCATTATTATTCTGTGGAAAAATACCCAGTTACAAGTGAAGAAATAGCTTCTCTAGAATACGCTAAGCTCTTTAAAGAGACTGGAATGGAGGAAATTTTTACTAGGATGCATGCTGCTGCGTGGAACGAGGCCATTGAACTCATTCCAGGTTTTTTCCTCACTAAAGTACTAGGAGATTTTAATTCTCTAAGTTCTTATTCCATTCCTCAAGTAGACCTAGTGTATTTTGATTGTTTTGGCGCAAGAGTTCAACCCGATCTCTGGGAACTCCCCTTGCTTGAGCAAGTAGAATCTAAAATGAGTCCCAATGCCTTATTTACTACCTATGCCTCAAAAGGAAGTCTTAGGAGAAACCTAGAAAGTTTAGGGTTAAGCGTAACAAAAAGACCAGGGCCTCCGGGAAAAAGAGAAATGATCACAGCCGAGAAAAGTGAAACGATAAACTAAATTCTATGAGACCTAGTTTTAATGTAAGAGTCTACGGACTGTGTTTTTATGGGGAAAAATTTCTGGCTCTTAAAGAAATGTATGCGGGAACTGAGCTTTTAAAACTACCAGGAGGAGGACTGGAATTTGGTGAGGGACTCATCGAGTGCCTAGAGCGAGAAATGAAGGAAGAGCTCAATTTAGAGATTCATTCTACTGAGCATTTTTATACCCAAGAAGGTTTTGTGGTTTCTCGATTCAATGAGAAAGAACAGCTATTGACCATTTACTACCGGTGTGAAATCTCTAATCCTAAGGACTTGAAAATACTTGAACCTTCGATTCAAGAAGTTTTGTGGATCGATCCACAAAAAAGGAACCCTTTCGAGCTCCCTATTGATATCATTGTTTTTGACCTGCTACAGAAATCACTGTTATAAAGTTTCGTTTAGTACTTTGGCTAAATAAAGGCCGCCTTCAAAAAGTTGCTTTTCTAGAAGCCCATTGAAGCGGTAGAGGTAACCGTAAGAGTAGTTTTGATCTGGTTTCGTGTAGGCGTAAATCTCGTTTGCTGCCTGATGGGAAGCAAAAAAGCGCTCTTCTAAATTAACTCCTTTCATCCACTGTTTTTTCTCTCTTCTCTTTAAGGTATCAAGAACATCGGCGTACTCCGTATAAGAATACATATTAGCATCGATAAGTTTAGAATCCCAAAGTGAGTGCAAGTTGGTGTTTTGTCCAAAGTACTTCATGCGAACTTTGTTTCCCCCTAGATCTTCTGCTCTACCGGCATGCATGGGCTGCGCTAAATCGCCTACCAAGTGAATTAGAAAACGTAAATTAATTTGCTTTTGCTCTAAAGTAAGATCCCCTTTTTTTAGTTCGGTAGTAATTCTTTTAATCTCAGAATAAAGGTTGGGTCCTTTCTCAGCTTTTAGGGCGTGAGAAAACTCTTGAAAATTGGAATGGGGATCGATATTAACGTAATGCCAAACATCGGCATGTTTCCAAACTCCGGTCGTATCACTTTTTATAAAGTCAGGCCAATTGGCCCAGTACGCCAATTTTTGCTTGCCGATTAACTTTTTTAGTTTTGCTTTTGTGGAGCAATTTAAGTTCCTTTCTGCCACTTCGGCAATTACTCTGTGCCCCGTAGTCCCCCAGGCCAAAGCCCACTCAAAGGAAAGAAAAAAGGCGAAAACGACAAGTTTAGAGAAGAATTTTACAGTCATTATTTTTTTATTTTAAAATCTCGGTACCCAGGATACGGCTGCAAATATCCGACATTCCAATTACTCTGCAAAAGAGATTCTACAAATTCATCATCCCGATATTTATAAGGATTGTATTCCTTTTTTAATTCAATATCCGCGGCGTTTCCTTTGACGTTCCACCAAAAGGCGCTCCATCCCCCTCTTAAGTCTTTAATGATTTCATAGACGTTCTTCCCGGTAGCGCGGTGCATAAGTTTTGCGAAAACTTGACCTTCTGAAGTGGTGAGATTTCTTAACTGCTCTTCGTACTTTTCCGCAAGCTCTGCTTGCTTTTCTCTTGAAAACTGTCTTCTCTCGTTAGGTTTCATTTTATCTAACGATTCGTTAAGATCTCGGTATTGCTGTAAAGCCGTAAGAAATAAAGGATAGACTCGATTGAGTTTTTTGTTTAAAAAGAAATAATAATTTCGATCGAGCTCGTTATTGAAATGAGGTTTTTTCTGTAGAATGAGCTCGTCCATAACCACTACGGTCTCTCCATCGATCTCGTATATTTTGGCTTTCTGTCTTTCATCGTAGTAGTAACGATTTCCGTACTCGTCCACCTGGATTTTATCCTGAGGAAACTTCGATAACGGTATCGCTATAGTGTCGTTCTGTGCCTTAAGCCCGAATCCTAAAAACAATAGAATAAGCGTGGCTAATTTTAATATTTTCATTTATATTTCTCCCGTATAATTAACGGAACAAATTACAAAAATCGTTCCGTTATTTTTCAGTTTTTATTGAAGATTTAGCAGGATTTTCTCAAGGTAATATCAGATGCATAAAGGAGTCACGAAGATGAATTGCTGAAGATAATTGTTAAGCATAAGGCTACTGTTTTTTTTTACTCTACTATCAAATTTCAACCCTCACTCTATAAAGAGCAAATGAAATTATAAAATGAAAAATTTGAATGGTCTTATTAATTGCCGTAAATTTGAGTTCGAGTTAAATAAAGCACTTTTCTAGTTGTTTTACCACTCTTTATTAGAGACAAAATTCTTAGTAATTTAATACAAATAGCAAATGAAGTTTGATAAAAAATCGATGAAGTTTTTGGAAGAATATTTAAACACTTCTTCCCCTACGGGTTACGAACACAATGGTCAAGCCTTGTGGATGGATTACATTAAACCTTATGTAGATAAAATTGAAGTAGATTCTTACGGTACATGTTACGGTATAGTCAATCCCAACGCAGATTTTAAGGTCGTTATAGAAGCTCATGCGGATGAAATTTCTTGGTACGTCAATTACATCACCGACGATGGTCTGATTTACGTTATTCGTAACGGAGGATCCGATCAAATGATTGCACCCTCAAAAGTGGTGAATATCCATGGAGAAAAAGGTGTAGTTCAAGGCGTATTTGGTTGGCCGGCGATCCATACCCGTGGAGTGAATTCCAATGAACCCGTTCCTAAATTAGAGAATATATTCATTGACTGCGGAGCGACTTCTAAAAAAGAAGTAGAAGAATTAGGAATTCATGTAGGGTGTATGATTACTTATCCCGATCCTTTCTTCGAGCTTAACGACCGTTATTTTGTATGCCGAGCACTGGACAATAGAATCGGAGGATTTATGATTGCGCAAGTAGCTAAGCTTCTAAAAGAAAGAAAAAAAGAACTTCCTTTCGGACTTTATATCGTGAATTCTGTGCAAGAAGAAGTTGGACTTTACGGAGCCGATATGATTGCAGATAGTATTAAGCCTCAAGTGGCTATTGTAACCGACGTTACGCACGACACCACTACCCCTATGATTGAAAAGAAAAAAGAGGGAGAAGTTAAATGCGGAGAAGGTCCAGTGGTTTTTTATGCTCCTAGTGTCCATCACAACTTAAGAGAAATCATCCTAGAGGCAGCTAAAGAGAAGAAAATCCCTTACCAAAGAGCTGCAGCCAGTAGAGCGACAGGCACGGATACCGATGCTTTCGCCCACTCTAACGGAGGTGTTCCAAGCGCCCTAATTTCTCTTCCGCTTCGCTATATGCATACGACCGTAGAAATGGTAAGCAAAAAGGATGTAGCCCACTTAACCGAGCTTATCTACGAGACTTTACTAAAGATTACACCGAAGACCAATTTCAAATACCATAAATCCTAAGCAAACTTAGAAATCTAAAAAAATGAAAAACCGATTAATAGCTCCTTCCCTGCTTTCTGCTGATTTTGGAAACCTTCAGCGCGATATTGAAATGCTTAACCAATCTCAAGCCGACTGGCTTCACGTGGACGTGATGGACGGAAGATTTGTTCCGAACATTTCGTTTGGATTTCCGGTAATGAAGCCCATCCGAACACACAGCAAAAAGTTTGTTGATGTTCACTTAATGATTGAGCAGCCTGAAAACTATGTGAAAGAGTTTGTAGAACAAGGTGCAGATTTGGTTTCTGTACATTACGAAGCTTGCACTCATTTGCATAGAACCATCACTTTGATTCAGGATTTAGGAGCAAAAGCAGGGGTGGTTCTAAACCCCTCTACGCCAGTACTCATGCTAGAGGATATCATTGAGCAGGTCGATTTGGTACTTTTAATGAGTGTTAATCCTGGATTTGGTGGACAGAAATTTATTGAAAACACTTATAAGAAGATTGCGGAAACTAAGGACCTTATCGTTAACAATAATTCAACTGCGTTAATTGAAGTGGACGGTGGAGTTAATCTAGAGAACGCATCTAAACTATTTGATTGTGGTGCCGATGTATTAGTTGCAGGAAATGCAGTCTTCTCTAGTGAAGATCCGGCAAAAACCATAGAGCTTTTGAAACTTTAAAAAGTCCAAAATTTTAACTTTTAAAGTCAGAGCTTCACTTTTTGCTCTGACTTTTTTTTATCTTTTTTCTTATGAATATAAGAACGAAAACTGAGCTAGATTCCCTAGAGAGAAAGGCACTTCTCGATCTATGGAATGCAGAATATCCTTTACGAATCAATTACACTTCACTAGAAGCTTTTGAGGCTTATCTAAGTGGATTATCAGAAGGCACGTTTTACCTTCTAGAGTCTGACCTAGGAGCGATCAAAGGATGGGCTTCTAGTTTTAGAAGAGAAAATGAAACTTGGTTTGCCCTAATTATTGCTAAAGAGCTGCATGGACAAGGCTATGGAACTGAGCTTTTAAATCATTTAAAGCAGAACAACAGAGAACTCAGTGGCTGGGTAATTGACGGACACCAGGAAGTAAAAAGTAATGGTGAGCTTTATGTTTCTCCCCAGAACTTTTATCTAAAGCAAAATTTCAAACTACTTCCAGAGGTAAGATTAGAAATCCCGACCCTAAGTGCCGTTAAAATTTATTGGAAGCGGAGTTTAGAAGTTGAATAGCAATAAAAAAAACCGCTCTAAAAAAGAGCGGTTTAACTATTTAAAATGTTAGGGAAAATTAGTTTCCTCCTTCCATTTTTCTTTTAAGTTCTGCTAGTGCATCGATATCTCCCAGAGTTGTTTTTTCATCTCCTGTAGATGCAGCTGGCTTAGAAGAGTTTTCTTTCGTATTTCTTCTTTCCTCTTCTCTGAAGATTCCAGTGTGAGATACTACTACTCTTTTGAATTCTTTGTTGAATTCAATTACTTTAAATTCAGCTGATTCTCCTTTTTTGATTTTAGAACCGTCTTCTTTTTCTAGAAGTCTGCTTGGACAGAAAGCTTCTACTTCTTGATCTTCGAACTGAACTTGAGCTCCTTTATCGAATACGTCAGTAGCAGTACCTGTATGGGTAGTTCCTTCTGCGTATTTTGTTTCGAATTGATCCCAAGGGTTGTCTTGAAGTTGTTTGTGTCCTAGAGAAAGTCTTCTTGCTGCAGTATCTAATTCAAGAACTACTACATCTAGAGAATCTCCTACGTTGCAGAATTCACTTGGGTGCTTGATTTTCTTAGTCCAAGAAAGGTCAGAGATGTAAATAAGTCCATCAATACCTTCTTCTAGTTCTACGAATACACCGAAGTTAGTGAAGTTTCTCACAGTACCTTTGTGCTGTGAACCTACTGGATACTTCGCTTCGATATTTTCCCATGGATCTTTGCTTAATTGCTTGATACCAAGAGAAATTTTTCTTTCTTCTCTGTCTAATGTAAGAACTTCAGCATCTACTTCGTCTCCAACTTTAACAAAGTCACCTGCACTTCTTAAGTGAGTAGACCATGACATTTCAGAAACGTGGATTAGTCCTTCTACACCTGGAGCGATTTCAACAAAAGCACCGTAGTCTGCAAGAACTACTACTTTTCCTTTTACTCTGTCTCCAACTTTTAGGTCAGCTGAAAGTGCATCCCAAGGGTGCGCTTCTAATTGCTTCATACCTAATTGGATTCTTGTTTTCTCGTCATCGAAATCAAGGATTACTACCTTAACTGTTTGACCGTCTTCAAGAATTTCTGATGGATGGTTCACTCTTGACCAAGAAAGGTCAGTGATGTGGATAAGTCCATCTACTCCACCTAGGTCTACGAATACACCGTAAGAAGTAATATTCTTAACAGTTCCTTCTAGTACTTGACCTTTTTCAAGTTGAGCGATGATTTCTTTTTTCTGATCTTCAATATCGGCTTCAATAAGCGCTTTGTGAGATACTACTACGTTTTTGAATTCTGGGTTGATTTTCACTACCTTGAACTCCATAGTTTTTCCTACGTATTGATCGTAGTCTTTGATCGGCTTCACGTCGATTTGCGATCCTGGAAGGAAAGCTTCAATTCCGTGAACATCAACGATCATACCTCCTTTAGTTCTAGATTTAACGTAACCGTTAACAACTTCACCTGTTTCATGAAGCTCGTTTACACGATCCCATGCTTTTAGGGTTCTAGCTTTTCTGTGAGAAAGCTGAAGTTGACCAGTTTTGTCTTCTCTACGGTCTACCATTACTTCCACTTCATCACCTACGGTAAGTTCTGGACGGTAACGGAATTCGTTAAGAGAAATAACCCCTTCAGATTTAAAGTTGATGTCAACGATAGCTTCTTTGTCAGTAAGTCTTACAACTTTTCCAACTAAAACGTCGTTGTCTTGAAGGTTGTTTAGTGATCCGTTGTAGATTTCCTCTAAATCACTCTTTTCTTTTCTAGCATCAGCATCTAATCCCGATTCAAAAGAATCCCAATCAAATTGTTCTGGTGCAACGTTTTGGTTCATAAGAACCATGTCTTTTTCTTCAGACATAAGTTTAAAATTTGTATCCCGCTGTATCTTAATGGGTCCTAAGGTGAATTAAGTACTTGCGGAAGTTGTTTAATAGTTAATTTAATAGGCTTTCTGACCCTTTCACAAAAAGTGGTGCAAATATACAACTTTTTTAGAGAGTACAACCACTATAATACACTGAAATTCAAATGCCCCCTGATTTAAATTGAATATTAAAACAAGGGGCATTTTTAAGATAGGAAAAGCTAAAGCATTCTTAGTAAAAGTTCACTAAAACTTTTCTTTAAATAAAAGGGAATATTAATAGGTAACGGTAAGTCCTACACCCCATCCTCTATGGTTATCGTAGTTTGTTGAGGCAGCAAAATTCTTTGTTAAAATGTACTTTAAAGCAGCATTATACTCCCGATCAGTATTGACCATAAAAGCTCCCCTAAGTCTTGGCGAAAGCGGTATGTCCTCTCTTGATAATTGAAGCCTAAAAATTCCATCGGTAAACACATCTGCTCGAAGATCGACAAGAAGAGGAAGCGTATAAACAAACCCAGCACTTAAAGCAGCTCTACTGTTTTGGGTGTATTTTTGGCCAAAGAGGTTTTCTTCGGATCCATGTGCTCCTAAATCCCTGTATTTATATTGGAAACCTATAAAAGGCATCAACCATTGCATTTTTCCAATATAGCGTCCGATGAGTGTTTCCGATTCGTACCCGTGCTCTTTTTTATAACCTAAATCCCACTCCGTACTTACGTTCCATCTTGTATTCTGTAGCGAAGCGATACCTTCATTTCCATTGTTTGAAAAATCATTTTCAAACATAAAATACCATCCGTTACTTTCTTTCTGCAGGATTTTATAGGCCTCTGCTTTATTTGGCAACTGAGGGTTTTGATAATCCCCAACAGCAAAAACGCGATTCATTCCGGACATCATATGGTACATGATATGACAGTGGAAGAACCAATCTCCTTCTGTATTGGCTGCAAACTCAATCACATTAGTTTCCATAGGCATAATGTCTATAACGTTCTTCAGTGGAGATTGAACACCGCTACTATTGAGTACTCTAAAATCAAATCCATGCAAGTGCATTGGGTGTCGCATCATGGAGTTGTTTACTAAGGTAATCCTTAAAATCTCACCTTTTTTAACCGGTATTTTATCGACTTCTGACATTACTTTATTGTCCATACTCCATACATAGCGGTTCATGTTCCCGGTAAGGGTAAAGGTTACTTCCTTTACTTTGCTTGTGGGACTAAGGGAAGTGTTGTAAGGAGACTTAAGCATATCGTAATTGAGGGTAAGAATGTCATTTGAATTGCCGTGAGATGAGTGATCCATTTGAGCATGATCCATTGAAGAATGGGTGGTTTCTCCCGTAGAATGAGAGGAAGAATCGCTTTTTTTCTGGTGAGAAGAAGCCTTTGTTAACTCGGGATACATCACTTCATTCATATCCATGGTTTGAAGACTCATTTTCATTCCCATATCTTTCATATCTCCATTGGTCTTCATCATATTATTCATCATTTTCATTCCTTCAAAGTATTTGAGCTTAGGAAGAGCATCGTGAGTTACCTTTTCGCCTTCCCCAATAAATACGGAAGTCGAACCCGATCGATCTTCTGCAGTAACTAATAGTTCATAGGCTTTATTTGCCTCAGGAAGCGTAACGACAATATCGTACGTCTCTGAAACCCCCACAATTAATCGATCTACCTCAATGGGTTCAACATCGTTCCCATCGCTAGCTACAACGGTAATTTTTCCTCCTGCATAATTCAACCAAAAGTAATTGGAAGCTCCCCCATTGGCAACGCGTAGTCTTACTTTGTCTTTTGCTTTGAACTGTGGCAGCTCCAAGGTTTTAACGCCATTAACTAAGAAAGCATCATAATAAACATCACTGACATCCATAGCATGCATTCTCTTCCATTCATTAACGAATTTCGTTTTGAAATGCCCCTCTTTGATTGCTTCCCAATAGCTTTGAGTAGAACCTTTTTTAATGCCCGACCAGTCGTTACCGTTATGAAGCATTCGGTTGATGTTGTGTGGATTCAAATTGGTCCATTCACTGATAATCAGCGGCACTGAATGCAAATTATCTATTTCTTCTCTAAAGGTGGGGTCATTATCTCGTTTTTTCATGATAAAAGAACCGTACATCCCTATTTGTTCTTGCATTCCGGAGTGAGAATGGTACCAATGCGTTCCGTTTTGGATGATAGGAAAACGATAGGTATAAGTAGAACCTGGCGCTATGGGTTTTTGTGTAAGCCAGGGAACTCCGTCTTGCGAATTGGGTAACATTACACCATGCCAATGCAGTGAGGTGGGAACTTCTAAAAGGTTATGTACGGTAATCTCTGCCGTATCGCCTTCTGTAAAAGTAAGGGTGGGCATTGGAATTTGACCATTAACCGCTATAGCGCGCTTGGATTTACCTCCAAATGTGACGAGGGTATCCTTCACATAGAGGTCGTATTTTACCACCTTACCACCACCAAGTACTTTTTTTGGTAGCATAGGTACCTTTTGGTGTCCTAATTCTTTATTAGGAGTGGAGTGCTTATGCGCGTTGTCATCGCTCTTTGTTGAAACGAGTTTCATACCACAAATAGGGCAAGTTCCAGGTTTATCCGAAACAATCTCCGGGTGCATGGGACAGGTATACTTTTCAGTCTGTTTTTCAGTCGTAGTAGCAGTTCCTTGAGTCTTATGTTGATGGTCATGATTGTGTTGCGCTTTACTTAGAGTCGAAAATAAAAGTAAACTCAGAAGGAAACAAAGGGGTATGAAAGCTCCATTAAAACTAGGAACTCTAAATGAGTAGTTATTTTTCATTTGATTGATTTATTAATTATTTCCTCTTTTAAACTCCCAAGATCTAACCGGGCTAGATTTGAATAAGGATGAGAGTAATCGAGTGATTAAAAGGTAGAATGTATAATTCTATCCTATCTTAATAGGCACTTTGTAATCTCAAAAAATTAGAAAACAAAGGGCTTAAATAAAATCAATCGCTTTCGGAGGATGCCACACCTGAAGACCACTATTTGTTGGTACAGGAGATTTATAAAAAGGAAAATTTTCTTTTGGGTGAAAAACGAACGTTTCTTTGTGACTAAGGGCTTTCACTGAGTTAGCTAGCAAAACGGGTGCAACATGGCAGTTTTGCACTAAACAATGCGCTGGACATTCTTTTTTACTCGAATGATTATCGTTTGTGTTAGTGGACATTTGGTGCAAGCAATGCTGCACATTTGTACTGTTCTCTACTGGTGCTAAAGAAGGCATCGCCAAAACTGCTGGAGAAAATACAAACCCCATCAAGAAAATTACAACGATGATTCGATAGCGCACTATCATATAACTATCTATTAACTTTAGAACGCTCAAATATAAACCTATTTATTTGGTGCTTTATTGTAAAATTTTTGGAATCATTTACTTTATTTGTTCACGTTTATTTAAAAAAGAATTAATGATTAGTATATTCCTATTGGGTTGAAATCAAGATACTTTAGAGCCATAAAACAAAACCATGGCTAAAAAAATTAAAGTTTTCCTTCTCGGTTATTTGCTCTTTCTTTTGATCTCTTTTTTCCTCATCTTCTCTCGGCCTAAAATCGAATTACATCTTTGGCTAAATTCTTTTCATACTCCCTTTCTTGATTCGTTCTTTCGTTATTTCACTAATATTGGAGACGGAGCTTTTGCCCTAGTTTTTCTTCCCTATTTCTTTTTTTTTACCAAAGCAAGGACTCTTTTCTACACTCTGCTTGGGTGTCTTACGGCAGGAATCTTAGCTCAGGTTTTTAAAAAGCTGGTATTCACTAGTGCGCTGCGCCCTTCGGCTATAATTGATGAGCATCTACTGCATACCGTAGAGGGCGTTAAGCTCGCCACTTTGCATTCTTTCCCTTCAGGACACTCGGCCTCCGTGTTTGCCTTTATGCTTGCCCTAGCACTATTAAACCATAGGAATAAAATGATGCAAGTCTTCTTTTGCCTATGTGCCATTTTAGGTGCGTATTCAAGAGTTTACCTATCTCAGCATTTTTTATTGGATACCTTGGCAGGATCCTTTTTAGGTGTACTTAGTGTCTTTTTCGCCTATGCAATTAGTAACTCTTTGAAATGGCTACCAAGTAGTTCCTTTTACTCTTATTTTAGACAAAAAGCTCGCAGAGAAACTCCTGCTCCCTAAGGACTACAATTCAGCCCAGAAAAAATAAAGAAAAGCCTTATATTTGAGGCTGAAATGAATTTAAATCTTCCCGACAAACTGTATTATACCATTGGTGAGGTCGCCAAAGCATTCGATGTGAATACTTCTCTTATTCGCTATTGGGAGGGAGAATTCCCTATTCTAAGACCGAAAAAGAATAAGAAAGGGAATCGTTATTTTACCCCAGAGGACGTATCGAATCTGAAGATGATTTACCACCTGGTGAAAGAAAAAGGCTATACTTTAGATGGCGCTAAAATCGCTTTATCCACCAATACCAAAGTTAGTGAGACGATTTCGATGATTGATCGATTGGAATTTGTTCGCGCGGAACTGGTAAAATTAAAAGAATCCTTGGTCGATCCTCCTAAAGAAGAGCCTACTGAACAGGCTTAAAGTTATTCAACGGTTTTTGAAGAATCTTGAACAATAGCTTGCAGCTCAGAAAGTTCTTCGGACGTAAGATCTCTCCACTTTCCGATCGGTAAATCCAAATGAATATTCAGTACGCGAACTCGTTTTAATTTCTTTACTTCATAACCCAAATATTCGCACATTCTACGAATTTGGCGGTTGAGGCCCTGAGTTAATACAATCCGGAAACTTAAAGTATCAATCTGCTCTACTTCACATTTCTTTGTTACAGTACCTAAAATCGGTACACCATTGCTCATTTTTTTCAAAAACGTGGGTGTGATGGGCTTGTCCAGACGAACAATATATTCTTTTCCGTGGTTGTTTCTAGAGCGAAGAATTTTATTAACAATATCACCATCGGAGGTAAGTAAAATAAGACCCTCACTAGGTTTATCCAATCGGCCAATAGGGAAAATTCTTTCTTTGTGGCCTATATAGTCAATGATATTGTTTTTTTCTCTTTTTGAATCAGTAGTACATACAATGCCTACCGGTTTATTAAAAGCGATATAGACAAACTCGCTCTTGGGAGCGCCTACCTTTTTACCATCGATGATTATCTCATCTTCTGGGCTCACTTTCAATCCTTTTTCCGGTACCTCACCGTTGACTTTTATGCGACCTTCATCAAGCAATTGATCCGCTGCTCTTCGAGAGCAGTAGCCAATTTCTGAAAGGTATTTGTTGATTCTAGTTTTCTCCATGGTCTTAAAATGAATAATCTACAAATTGAAAATCATTTTCAAGAACATTTGGGATCGCATCTTCCACAAGATAGTCCCCAATTTTTGTTCTTCTAAGATCACTTAAGTACGCTCCTACCTTAAGGCTCTGCCCAATGTCGTGCGCTAGACTTCGAATATAGGTTCCTTTCGAACAATCAACGGTAAAACTGACATAGGGAAGTTGAATATCAACCGATGAAATACCGTAAATGGTTGTTTTTCTCGACTTCATTTCTACTTCTTTTCCTTGCCGCGCGAGATCGTAAGCTCTTTTTCCATCCACTTTTATGGCCGAAAACACTGGAGGCGTCTGAGAGATTTCTCCTACAAAACTTTCAAGGGCTTTTTCAATCTCTTCATTAGAAAGGTGGGATATGTCCTGATGTAGGATCTCAGGCTTTTCGGTATCATAAGATTCCGTTTGTACTCCCAGTTTGATGGTAGCTCGGTACTGTTTTTTCTGCTCCTGAATTTCAGAAATCTTCTTTGTTGCTTTCCCTGTACAGATGACCAGAAGTCCGGTGGCTCGAGGATCAAGAGTTCCCGCATGCCCGATTTTAAATTTCTTAAGATCGTATTGTTTACGGATTTTGTATTTCAATTTATTTACTGCCTGAAAAGAGGTCCAGTCCAGTGGTTTGTCCACTAAGAGTACTTTGCCTTCAAGAAGTTCTTCCTTTTCCATGCAGAGCGAATGATTATTGAAATTGAGTAAAATAAATAAGTAAAGCGATCCCTACTAAAATACGGTACCATCCCCAAGGTTTGAATCCGTATTTGGTCAGTACACCAATAAAGAATTTAATTGCAATAACGGCAACAACAAATGCGATTAAACTTCCTACTAGGAAAAGCATTAAGTTGTTATCTAGCATAAGTAAATCGTAGCCCATCATAGGATTTCCTTCCACATTCCATTCTTTCATAAAAATGGAATAAACCAAAACGGCAAGCATTGTTGGAACAGCAAGGAAGAAGGAAAACTCCGCAGCCGCTTTACGCGTTAAATTTTGTTGCATCCCGCCAATAATGGAAGCTGCAGAACGTGAAGTTCCCGGCATCATGGCTAAACATTGCCATAGACCGATGATGAAGGCACTTTTATAACTAACTTGTTTTTCTTCATCAATTTTTGGATTCTTAAACCAAGTGTCAATAAAGAGTAACACCACTCCACCTACAATAAGCATGATGGCAATTGGAACAGGATCCCCTAAAACGGCTTCAATTTTATCATCGAAAAGCTTTCCTAACAGAAGTGCAGGAATTACTGCAACGGCTAGTTTTAGGTAAAATTTAAGGTTATTTAAATCGAAGAATTTTTTCCAATAAAGAAAGACTACCGCTAAGATGGCTCCGAACTGAATGGAGACCTGATACATCTTAATAAATTCATCCTGCTGATTTCCAAAGAAGGCGCTGGTGAAGATCATGTGAGCGGTGGAGGAAACCGGAAGGTACTCGGTTAGTCCTTCAACGATTGCAATAATAATCGCTTGTAATAAATCCATTTGTACTTTTTAAAATGAAATAAGAGTTTGAAAAAGAACTAATTCTTTTTTAATTGGGTTTTTTCAGTATGGCGTAAACTTCCACAACAAAACCTAAAATAATAAGTAGCGGTGCAAGTCGAATTCTTACGAAAGAAAAAATTCCATCGTTCCAAACATTAGGATCGTACTTCCCATCAACTGTATTGGCGTCAGGACCTAGCATAAGTAAATAACCTACTGCGATTAGACCTAAACCAATAAGCATCCATCGGTAATTTTCCTTACCGAAATAAAATGTATTTGCTGGGGTTGATTTCTGATTCTTCTCCATAATTAATTGTAGTATAAATCATCAATATTAGAGCGTAAGAAGCGCCAAGTAGCAAAAATAGTACTTACAACTGTGATAAGGATTCCTACACCTACCACTAAGAGGATGAGCCAGTAGTATTGTGGATCATTTTGAATGAAATCTTGTCCAATTTGACTCGTGAAGTAGTACCAAACTCCAAACAGCGCAAGTAGTCCAATTAACGAACCTACCAGACCAAGCACGATAGCTTCGATGATGAACGGTTTTAAGATAAAGCGTCTTCTGGCCCCAACGAGCTGCATGGTTTTGATAATAAAACGTTTGGAGAATATTTTAAGTCGAATCGAGTTATTGATCAGCACAACAGCTAGTACCAGGAACAAAACAGAAAAACCAAGAATCCAGCGTAGGATGCGGTTAAGGTTGTTATAGACTTCCACCATTAAAGAACTGTTGTTTTTTACATCAACAATTCCCGGAACGCTCGCAATTTGCTTTAAAGCCCCATCGATCTTTGCAGGATCAACATACTCTGGTTGCAAAGCGACTTCTACAGAAGAAGGGAAAATATTGGTATCAAATAAAGCTTCGGAATCGATTCCCATACTTTTTTTGGCTTCTTCACTGGCCATCTCTCTTGAAATGTAGGTAGCACGTTTCACCGGAGCAAGTACTTGAATCTTTTTGAAAGCTTCTTGCTCTAACTTCGCAATTTTAACTGAATCTTTTGCATCGTAGTTCTCATCAAAATACGCATTAACGACCAATTGTTCCTTGATATAGTCCGAGTATTTCTGCGCATTAATAAGAATCAGCCCCATCAGTCCTAGAAGAAAAAGTACTAGCGCTATGGATATTGCCACAGTAATGTTGCTAGAGCGTAGTCTTCTTTTGTTAAAATCATCTGCAGTTTTTGCCATTAGAACAAATTTTTCGGCTAAAATAGAAAAAAACTTCCGAAATTTGCCGGCAAACGGCGCAAAAAGTGAGGGATGCGAGTCTAAAGAATCCTATTAAGTCCTAAGTCTGCTCCAAAGAAAGATAATTCTTAAATTAGCCTCAATGAACGTAAAAGCCAAGAAACATTTAGGACAACATTTCCTTACTGATCAAAACATTGCTCGAAAGATTGTGGAGGCACTAGAGACCAAGGAGCTCACAAGTGTTTTAGAGATCGGTCCGGGTACCGGAGTTCTTACTAAATATTTATTAGAAGACCCTACCCTTCTTTTCCTAGCCGAGATTGATCAGGAGTCCATTGACTATTTATTACAAAATCATTCTAAAATCACTCCAAGCACTTTTGTTGGAGATTTTTTAAAGACTGATTTTTCCTTTGCCCCTGAAGGTCCTATTGGCGTAATTGGGAATTTCCCATACAATATTTCTTCTCAAATTCTTTTTAAAATCATCGATCATCACGAGCGAATTCCTCTTACGGTGGGGATGTTTCAAAAAGAGGTGGCCGAGCGGGTTGCCGCTGTTCCTAGAACAAAAGACTATGGAATTCTTTCTATCTTAGTTCAAGCCTATTATAAGGTGGAATACTTATTTACCGTCTCTGAGCAAGTATTTAATCCTCCGCCCAAAGTAAAATCAGGAGTGATTCGCCTGGGAAGAATTTCAAGGCCAGACCTTATAGGCCATGAAGGACTCTTTAAAAGTATCGTGAAAGCCGGTTTCAATCAACGCCGTAAAAAGCTTTCCAATGCCCTGAAAATCTTAGGGATTCCTGAAGAATTAAAGACGCATGAATTTATGGATAAGCGAGCAGAGGAACTCTCTGTAGAGGACTTTATTCAATTTGCAAGACTTTGGAAAAACCTTGTATAATGGTCCTATGAACAAATTTTAATACTTTGTTCCATCCATTTATAAAGGGTATTGCTTATTTTTGCCACATCCGTTATTGTTTCACTAAGAAATCTACTCACTTGTGACTGAATCTAATATCGAACTAATTGATCTGTTAAAAGAAGGCATTCTTAATCGAAATGTCAGCGAGGTGTCCGCCCTGATTTCAGGAATGGAAGCGGTTGATCTTGCCAATTTGTTTGAAGAGATTGATTCAGAAGGAAGAAAGTTTCTCTACGATTTGATGAGCAATGAGGAGTCGGCCGAGATGCTTCTTGAAATTGATGAAGACGAACGACGCAAATTCCTCTCTACGCTTTCTTCCAAAGAAATTGCAGATGAAATTATTGGAGAAATCCACTCCGATGATGCGGCCGATATCATTGCAGAGCTACCTGAGAAACAGCAGGACGAAATCATCCAGCACCTGGACGACGAAGAGCACGCTCAGAACATTGTAGACCTTTTGCGTTACGATGAAGATACGGCGGGAGGACTAATGGCCTCGGAAATGGTCAAGGTTCATGAAAACCTTTCCGTTATTGCAGCGATTCGTGAAATGCGAAAACAAGCAGAGGATTTGGATGAGGTCTACTCTATTTATGTAGTGGACAGCAGTGATAAACTGCTAGGTACATTAAGCCTAAAGAGGCTGTTAACCACGGCCACCACCTCTAAAGTATCGGAAGTATATAACAGCAAAGTTAGGTGGGTAAAGGACACGGACGAAGCAGAGGAAGTTGCTCGCTTTATGCAGCGATACGATTTGTTTGAAGTTCCTGTGGTCGATTCTTTAGGAAAACTCATCGGTAGAATTACCATTGACGACGTACTCGACTTTATTGTTGAAGAAAGCGAAAAAGATTACCAGTTGGCATCGGGGATCTCGAGAGACGTTGACCATACCGATACGCTTTTCAGTATGACCAAAGCCCGTTTGCCTTGGCTTTTTATCGGAATGGTTGGAGGACTTATTGGTTCGCAAGTCTTGCAAGGCAATCAATCCGCACTTCAAGCCGTTCCTGCCCTCATGTTTTTCGTCCCTCTGATTGCAGCAACAGCCGGGAACATTGGAGTACAGGCTTCGGCGATTATTGTGCAAGGTTTAGCTAACGATACCCTAGGAAAAGATTCCTTTAAAACGCTTTTGAAAGAGGTTGGAGTTTCGGCGGCCTCCGGAGTTATTTTATCCATCCTAATCTTTGGTTTCAACCTACTAATTAATCGTCACGATCTTACTATCTCTCTTACGATTTCAATGTCTTTATTTGCGGTCATCATGGTTGCGGCAGTAATTGGAACAATCGTTCCTATTATTTTAGAGAAAAATAAGATCGATCCTGCTATTGCAACGGGACCATTTATCACCACTTCTAATGATATTTTGGGGGTACTGATTTACTTTTCCATTGCCCGCATGATGCTTCATATCTAGAACGATACGCGTGCTTCTTACTTCAATGAAACTCTGAAGTATTTCCTATGAATAGTTGAACGTGTTCTAAGCGAAAATCACTTTAGACAAACCGAGTACCTAAAGATGCGTGTCTTGGAAAAATAACTATTTAAAACCTTCAAATACGCCAAGCCCAAAAAGTGCAAAGTCGTATTTAACGGGATCAAATGGATCCATTTTTCGTAAAGCCTGATCCAATTCAAATAGTGCTTTTGCATCGTTTTGTTTTCTAGAAAGAAGGCCCAGTTTTCTTGCCACATTTCCCGCATGAACATCTAAGGGACAGGAGAGTTTGGCCATGGGAATGTCTTTCCAAATCCCTAGATCCACCCCTGTTTGATCGACCCTACAAAACCAGCGAAGCATCATATTGATTCTTTTTGCTGCGCTACCTACTCTAGGATCACTAATATGTTTTCGAGCCCGATGCGTGGGCATCGATTCGAAAAACACCTTCTTGAACTCTGAAATGGAAACCTGCATCGAATCTGCCTCTTGATTGGAAGTGAAAACCTTCTCTAGGCCTCCATGATTTTGGTATATGTTTCTTAAACCTAAAACAAAAGCGGATAAATCCTCGGAATTAAAGGTTCGATGAACAAAACCTTCTAGACGCTCGCTTTGCTCTAAAGAACTTTCCATGATGAAATCGTAAGGGGACTCCCCCATGAGCTCCATCATTTTAGAGGCATTTTTTATGATCATCTTCCGATTCCCCCAGGCGATAGTAGCCGCAAGAAATCCGGAGATCTCCTGGTCTTCTTTCAAGGAAAATCGGTGAGGAATCTGCACAGGATCCGAATCAATAAAATCGGAAGTATTGTACTGCTGCACTTTCTCGTCCAAGAAATTTTTGATCTCTTTTCTGCTTAGTGATTGCGGCATAACTGAAGGTTATAGGAATGGAAACGCCTCGATTTTAATCGCTTCTAATTGCGAGGGTAAAAAGCTTCTTGGAAACACTTCCCTAGCTTCATCGGTAAACACCGTGAGGTCGTGGTAGCGATTCGAGAAATGACCTAAAATGAGTTTTCCCACTTGCGCTTTTTTTGCAATTTCTGCAGCTTCCCTAGCGGTAGAATGTCCCGTAAAATCGGCCATCTCTTTTAAATCATGCAAAAAGGTCGATTCATGGTAAAGCACATCGACGTTTTTAATAATTGGAATTATAGATTCTCTATAGCGGGTATCGCTACAAAAGGCGTAAGAAACTGAAGGAAAGGCATCGGTGGTTAATCGTTCGTTTTTAATTACTTCTCCACTTTCAAGCGTATAGTCCTTCCCTTTTTTTAACAGTGGGAAATCGCAGACCTGAATCTCTGGAAACTCATTAATGGCCTTGCGGTTGATGTGTCTTTCTTTGGGCTTTTCTTTGAAAAGATAGCCGTTGCAGTAGATTCGATGATCCAGTGGAATGGTAAAAACTTCCACTCGGGCGTCTTCATAGATTTTTTCGGACTCCTTACTCTCAAGTTCGTGGTAGACCACTTCAAATCCTTTGTGCGTTTCGCTTACTTTAAAAATAAGTTCAAGCATCTCTTTAATTCCTTTCGGCCCGTAGACGTGCAAAGGTGTTTCTCTTCCTAAGAGTCGAAAAGAGGCAATGAGTCCGGGAAGACCAAAACAATGGTCCCCGTGCAAGTGCGAAATAAAGATATGGTTGATCTTTGAGAATCGAGCTTTGGCTTTTCTTAATTGCACCTGGGTTCCTTCTCCACAATCGATTAGAAAGCTTCTTTCTTCCATTTCTAACAGCTGCGCCGTAGGAGAAGAATGAATCGTCGGAATGGCTGAATTAAAGCCTAGAATGGTTAAATAAGTACTCAATATAAATAAGCCTCTTTAGGAAAGAGTAAGATTTGACAAATACAAAGTTAATAAATTTCCTTTAGTCTAAATTTCCAGGTCTTTTAATAGGGCATTGAGCGCATTTCGACGGTGAGAAATCTTGTTTTTCTCTTCTGGGTCCATCTGAGCAAAAGTCAGATCAAAACCCTCTGGAACAAAAATCGGGTCGTAGCCAAATCCTTTGTGTCCTTTGTTCTCTTCTAGTAGATGTCCGTAAACCCGGCCTTCATAATAAGATGGTCCTTCGCTAGTGTAATAACAAAGTACAGTAATAAAGTAGGCTTCTCTTCCCTTTTTTCCTTCCATTTCTTCAAGTACTTTTTCGATGTTCTTTCCAAAATCATGATCCGAGGCGTAGCGAGCAGAATATATACCAGGCCTTCCGTCTAACTGCGGAACAACCAATCCCGAGTCGTCTCCTAAGGAAGGTATTCCTGTTTTTTTATAGCAAAATTCTGCTTTGATCAAAGCATTTTCATGAAAGGTGTTTCCGTCTTCAATGATTTCTTCAGTAATCTCAACATCGCTTAGACTCTTAATGAGGAACTCCCCCTCTAGCATTTGTTGGATTTCTTCTTTTTTATGGAGGTTGTGCGTTGCAACAAGTAAGGTTTTCATAAAACGTTTAAGGGCTTAATTATTCCGAATGGTGGATTTCAAATTTATTGGTAAAAAGGTAATAAAACAAACCAAAGAGCACAAGTCCTGCCCCAAGGAGCACATAAGGAGAGAAACCAAAAAATTCAGCAAAACTTTCGGTGCCCCCGTAGGTAATCAGTAGAACGGATATACCGTTGTTGAAGGCGTGTAGTAAAATTGGCATGAGTAGTGATCGGGTTCTATGGTACACAAGTCCCAATACATAGCCTAAAAGAACCGCTCCTACAAATTGCCATGGGTTTCCATGTACGAGTCCAAAAATCACAGCAGCGATCCAAATCGCGCTAATTGGCTTTATACCTCGATTGATAAGTCCTTTTTGAATAATACCACGAAAAACAATTTCTTCAAAAATCGGTGCCATCACAACGGCTAGAATAATCATCGTTAAGGTATCGGAAGTAAGCATTTGCATCATAGAGGAAAACCATTCGTACAGAGGACCGAAAAAAGGGCCCGTTGTAGGAATTTGAAGGGTAATGAATTCCGCTATGAGCATCATACCTAGCATCAATGGAAAAATAAGGACGTAGGTAAAGAAATTCTTTGTTGAAAAATTAAAGGAAAGTTTACTTCCGGTTTGAGGACGGCAGATAAAATAATCAAAGGCCATAATCGCTCCTAGCCACATCACTAGATTGGTTAGAATCAAGTAAAGCGACTCGTATTGGAAGTTTCTTCCAAAGACCATCATTCCAAGAACATTAAGTACAGAGAGGGCAAAAAGTGGGACCATGCCTCCCAAAAAAAGTACTAGGGCTCCTTTCCAATCAAAGGAGTACGATTTACGAAGGAAATTATTTTCTTGCATTGGCTAAGTGTACAGTTTACTTTAATAAAAGCAAATATAATAATTCCCTTAAGGCGGGGCATTTTTTAATCTGACAAAAAAATACGATTTTTGCAAGCACAAATTTCTACATGGCAGAATTAATAAAAGAAATAGAAAAAAGAAAAACCTTTGGTATTATTGCCCACCCGGATGCCGGGAAAACCACCCTTACAGAGAAGCTTCTGCTTTTTGGAGGGGCCATTCAAGAGGCCGGAGCTGTAAAATCCAATAAAGTAAAAAAAGGAGCTACTTCCGACTTTATGGAAATTGAAAGGCAAAGAGGAATCTCCGTTGCCACTTCCGTTTTGGCATTTGAGTACAAAGGACATAAAATCAATATTCTCGATACTCCAGGACACAAGGACTTCGCTGAAGACACTTACCGTACGCTTACGGCAGTTGACTCTGTAATTGTTGTAGTCGACGTAGCAAAAGGGGTTGAGGAGCAAACAGAAAAGCTTGTGGAAGTTTGTCGCATGAGAAACATTCCTATGATTGTTTTCATCAACAAGCTGGACCGCGAAGGAAAAGATGCGTTTGATCTTTTGGATGAAGTGGAACAAAAACTTAATTTGAGCGTAGTTCCCCTTTCCCTTCCTATTGGTATGGGGGCTCAGTTTCAAGGTATTTACAACCTATGGGAAAAGAATATTGAATTCTTTTTAGAAGAGAAGAAACAAAAAGTAGGACAATCCGTTAAGATTGAAAACCTAGAAGATCCTAAACTAGAGGAACTCATTGGAGAAAAAGCAGCTCAGACCCTTAGAGAAGAAGCAGAACTCATTGAAGAGGTCTACCCTAGTTTTGATCGTCAGGCTTATATGGCCGGAGAGCAACAACCGGTCTTCTTTGGATCAGCATTAAATAATTTTGGAGTAAGAGAACTTCTTGATGCCTTTATTCAAATCGCTCCTATGCCTCAAGCAAAGGAAGCGGAAGAAAGACTCGTGCAGCCTGAGGAGAAAAACTTTAGTGGATTTGTATTTAAAATCCATGCCAACATGGATCCAAAACACAGAGACCGTTTGGCCTTCGTGAAGATTGTTTCGGGAACCTTCAAAAGAAACGAAAACTATCTTTTGGTTAGAGAGAACAAGAAAATGAAGTTCGCAGCGCCTAATGCTTTCTTCGCGGACAAAAAAGAGATCGTTGATGAAAGTTACCCAGGGGATATCGTAGGACTTCACGACACAGGAAACTTTAGAATTGGAGATACCTTAACGGCAGGAGAAAAGCTTAATTTTAAAGGAATACCTTCCTTCTCTCCAGAACACTTCCGCTACATTAATAACAGTGATCCATTAAAAGCAAAACAGCTGAATAAAGGTATTGAGCAATTAATGGACGAAGGAGTAGCTCAGCTCTTTACCCTAGAGATGAACGGAAGAAAGATTATTGGAACAGTGGGTGCACTTCAGTTTGAAGTCATCCAGTACCGTCTAGAGCACGAATACGGAGCCAAGTGTACTTACGAACCGATTTCAATTCACAAGGCCTGTTGGGTGGAAGCCGATGAAAAGAGTGAAGAATTCAAAGAGTTTGCTCGTTTAAAACAAAGATTCCTTGCCCGGGACAAATACGATCAACTGGTTTTCTTAGCAGACTCTGCATTTACCATTCAAATGACTCAGGACAAATTCCCTAATGTAAAGCTCCACTTTATTAGTGAATTTAAAGATTCCTAGGAGCTAACTAGAAATTAACATTTCTCAAAGGATAGGCTAAGATTCAAGAGTAAATTCTTGTAAAATCCTTTGTAATATCTTTTACAACCCTTTGTTTTTAAATAGGTTAGACCGATTTTCTAGCAAAGGGTTCTATTTTTCCCTAGTTAGGAATATAAATTGCAATTCATTGCAAAGAAAAATAAGCATAAAACAATGAAGAAATACTTTCTATATTTTATAACACTATTTGCATTAACTGCTTGCTCTAAATCAGAGATTGAGCAAACTCGCTCAACCATAAGTAAGGCCGATAGCTTAATGACAACAGCTCGAGAAGGAATGAAAACACTGGATTCCCTCCGTGTAATCCTCAAGGATTCTCAAGCTATAAATAAAGTCATTACTCCTGAAATTGAGAAACAAAGAAGGGCAGCCGAGCGCGCTATTGAAGAGAACCGCTACAGTTTAGATTCCATCAGTCAGATCTTAAGAGAATCGGCAAAAAACATTGAAAAAGGAACAGACATTGTCAAAACAGTTGACTCCGCAAGGCAAACCTTAGGGACTCAATCCGGACCCGTAGAAATACTCTCTACGATTTCTAAAACACTGGAAAAATTATCGAGTAAGGCCCCTAGTGCGCCAGAAAAAGAACCGGCCACTACTTCTGAGCCTTCTTACCCTGAAACGTCTAATGATTCTGAGTCCAGCGATCCCTCTCCCATTAGTTCTGGAGCGGCGCGCATATCAGAGAGTAAAATAACTCTAACCGTTAGTAGCTTAGAGGGCGTTAGTCAGGAAATTCAAAACGGTATTCATCTTTACAGCGCTGTAGTGGAATCTGAAAGTTATGGACAAAAAGACGAAAGAAGAACTCGAGTCCTTAACCTTTCAATACCTAATCGTCATTACGATAGAGCTTTAGACTATTTTGCTCAAAGTGGAACTTTAAGAACCAAAACCGTAGAATCCAGAGGCGTAAGTTACGATCCCGATCTTTATTCAACATTGGAACTCACCGTACTTGAGGAGAAAGCCAGTAGTTTTAGTGGTTCTGGATCCTCAGTAACTCAAAATGAAAATGAAGGAGAAACTAGTTATTCTGATCGAAGTAAAAGTGCTTTTTCTAAAGGACTCGATGCAAGTAAGGAGGTCCTTTTGCTACTATTGCCCTTTTGGCCGCTTTTGCTATTGATTGTAGCCTTTCTAATTTACCGTTCTTATAGAAAGAAAAAGAAAGCAGAGGCTTTTGTAAGGCCTGAGCAAGAGCCTTGGCCTAGGGAGGAAGTTCAGAAGAACGACACCTTTACCTCGCCCTCTAATCCCTTAGAAAATCAAGAGCACAATAAAGGGAAAGAAGATGGCGATCCTTATGAAAAGTACAAGCCTAAATTTTAATCATTTAAACTACCTAAAAAGAATCCACAAACCAGTGAAAGGTCTGTGGATTTTTTCTTTTATGTTTCTTCCCTAGCTAAGGGAGCAAATCATCTTGTCCTTCTAATGGGAGCGAGTAACAAGTAAAATATCCACGCAAACCATGAAATTAAGATCATAGCTAATATCCAGGCTAATTTTTCTCGACCACTCGTTCGATTAGAAGTAAGAATGGCGAAAAGCGGTAAAAACCAAATGCATGCAAATACAGCTAAAAACAAGAGTTCCATGGTCGGATAATTGAAAAGTAAAAAAAGTCTATTTTAGATTGCATTGAAGATACGAAAATAGATTGAAAATTGCAGTAGGTGCTCTTTTAAGATTAGTTTTAGAAAGACTGATCTTTTAATAACCGCTGCAAAATTCACGCAAAAACTTTAATCAATTTTTACGGGATTTTTGTTCTCATCGATGGCAACAAAAGTAAATTCGCCGCTAACAGCTTTCTCTCTTTCGTTCGAGTACATTTGCTCTACATAAATATCCACTCTTACTTTTAAACTGGTGTTTCCTGTATAGGATACTTTACCTACCAGCTCAACAATAGTTCCTGCTGGAATGGGTTTTTTAAAGTCGATACGATCACTACTAACGGTAACCATTTGTTGACGACTGAATCTTGTAGCAGCAATAAATGCAACTTCGTCCATGAGCTGCATCGCAGTTCCTCCAAACAGTGTGTCGTAATGGTTTGTGGTGTTAGGAAAAACGGCTTTAAATATCCTGGTTTCCGATTGCTTAATTCTTTCTTCTTTTGTCATAATTTTTTTGTTTTAAAATGGAATAAAATCTTCTACTTGTTTTCTGGTTTTTGCTTCTGTTACTTCAAAAGCAAAGCAACCTTTATGTGGTAAGAAAAGTACGTAGAAAAGGTTATGATAAAATAAAAGCTAGAAACTTCAAATCGTTTCTGCTTTAAACTATAGATTAAAAAGGTAAAGTGGGCGCTAGAACTATCTCTTGAGTTTACTTTTTTGATAGTAGTAAAAATCAAGGCTTGCAATGATGGCTAAAAGAATAAAGAGGAATTGAAAATAATTCGGTAGACTAATGATCCAAAAAGTGTCCAGCACTAAAAGTAAGAGCGCGAATAAATAAAAATAATTGATCAACTTTCTTTTCATATTCCCTTCAAAATAAATTAATTCTTTCTCTATAGTTTATCTGGAATTGCTCCGGATTGAATTCCTAAATAGTAGCCGTATACTAGGGCCGCTAAAAACAGTACACTATAGATCAGCATAGTGGTTTTCTTGTCTTTGGCATAAGAGATTAAAATTAATCCCAAAATCCCTAAAAGTACAAGTCCTATTTTAGTTAAATATTCATCTACAAATACGGAGGCTACTACAAGCATTAGGGAAACCAAATGCAGTACGCGCTCCCGGCGCAAAAGGTAAGCTTTCATTTTTTTATTACTTCATATTTACTACTCGGTCAACTACGTACCTAGTATTTCCTCTCCAGGGAAGTGCTCCTTTGTACTCTTTATAGTGCAAATCGAAATGCTTTCCGCTGTTTTGTTCTAGCTGCTGAAATACCTCCTTATTTTCCACTGAAAATTCAAATTCATAAGAAGTCAGATTCCCTGTTTTTCCACGTCCAAATCCTTCCTGAATCAGTTTTCCTTCATAGGTTTTAAATACATAGCCTTTGTGAACGGCATAATTCAAGTACCCGGATTTTACGCCTTCACCAAAGACAAAGAGGTACTTATACCAGAAAAAAACACCTAATAGAAGCAGTGCAATGCCCGCAGTGGTCCAAACGTATTTCATAGCTATTGAGGTTTAAAAAAAGGCTGCTTCTTAAAAAAAGCAGCCTTTATAAAATTAGTTATTATTTCGCAATGGAGCGAGAAATGACAATTTTTTGAATCTCCGAAGTACCTTCGTAAATCTGTGTGATTTTCGCATCACGCATCATACGCTCTACGTGATACTCTTTAACGTATCCGTATCCTCCGTGAATCTGAACGGCTTCTACTGTGGTATCCATAGCCACTTGAGAAGCATAAAGTTTAGCCATAGCTCCACTCTCAGAAATATCTTTTCCTTCGTCTTTCTCTGCTGCAGCCTTATAACAAAGCATTCTTGCAGCAGTGATTTGCGTTGCCATATCAGCTAGTTTAAAAGCAATGGCTTGGTGGTTGATGATTTCAGTACCGAAGGCTTTTCTTTGTTTTGCGTAACCAAGGGCTAGTTCGTAAGCTCCTGCTGCAATTCCTAAAGCCTGAGAAGCAATACCAATACGACCTCCGTTGAGTACAGCCATCGCAAACTTGAATCCGAAACCGTCTTCTCCAATTCTATTTTCTTTTGGAACTTTTACATCCGTAAATAAAAGAGAATGCGTGTCGCTTCCTCTAATTCCAAGTTTATCTTCTTTAGGTCCTATTTCAAAACCTTCCCACCCTCTTTCAACAATAAAAGCATTAATGCCTTTGTGCTTTTTTTCTGCATCGGTTTGAGCAATGACAATATAATATTGAGCGTTTCCTCCATTGGTGATCCAGTTTTTCACACCATTAAGAAGGTAATGATCTCCTTTATCAATCGCCGTAGTTTTTTGAGAAGTAGCATCCGATCCCGCTTCTGGCTCAGAAAGTGCAAAAGCACCGATAACCTCACCGCTAGCTAGTGGTGTTAAATATTTTTGTTTCTGCTCTTCACTGGCGAATTTTTCCAGTCCAGCGCAGACAAGAGAGTTGTTTACAGACATGACCACAGCCGCAGAAGCATCCACTTTAGCAATTTCTTCTAGTGCGATCACATAAGATATACTGTCCATTCCGGCTCCTCCGTACTTTGGATCTACCATCATACCTAAGAATCCCATCTCGCCCATTTTCTTTACTTGTTCATGGGGGAATTTCTGATCCCGGTCTCTTTCAATAACACCTTCAAGCAATTCGTTCTTTGCAAAGTCTCTTGCAGCTTGCTGAATCATAAGGTGTTCATCAGATAAATTAAAGTTCATAATGATTACATTGATTTGAGTCGTAAAAATACAATTTTACACTTAACATAAAAAATAAACTTTTTTTGAGGTTTCATAAAAAAACAATATTTTTACAAGAATGATTTCACTTAAGTAATCAAAAAAACTAAAAATTCATATTTCATGTCGATAAGAAGACTCTTTGATATTGCGCACGTTTCGCACTCAAAACATCCGAACGAGAAGAAATTCTCCACTAAATACCACGGAGAATGGAAATCTCTCTCTAGTCAAGAATACCTCAATATGGGAAATACGGTTTCCCGAGGATTATTGAAATTAGGTATTCGCCCTGGCGATAAGATTGCATTAATCACCACTGCTTCTAGGAACGAATGGGCCGTGATGGATTTGGGTATTTCTCAAATCGGTGCCGTATCGGTACCTGTATACCCATCTATCTCTGCGCAGGATTACGAATATATCTTCGGAAATGCAGAAGTAAAGTATTGTTTCGTTTCGGATCGGGACCTTCTCGACAAAGTCAATGCGATCAAGTCGCAAGTGCCTTCCCTAAAAGGAGTGTTTACTTTTGATTCGATAGAAGGCGCTGCCAATTGGCAGGAAGTTTTGGATTTGGGGATAGACGATGCTACTCAAGGAGAAGTAGAAGACATTGCTAAGACTATTAATCCAGAAGATTTAGCAACCATTATTTATACCTCTGGAACTACAGGAAAACCAAAAGGGGTAATGCTTACCCACCACAACATTGTATCTAATGTACTGGGCTCTATGGAAAGAATTCCTCGAAGAAAAGACCTGGATACTGAGGACACCAAAGTACTTAGTTTCCTTCCGATCTGTCATATTTTTGAGCGTATGCTCTTCTACCTTTTCCAGTACAATGGCTTTAGCGTCTACTTTGCCGAGAGTATTGAGAAAATGGGAGACAATATCAAAGAAGTGGAGCCTCATTATATGAGTGTGGTGCCAAGGCTTCTTGAAAAAGTATACGATAAAATTTACGACAAAGGAACCAGCGCTGGAGGACTTAAATCCAAAATATTCCTTTGGGCTCTAAGTGTGAATGAGAAAAAGAAGCACATTAGTAAGCCTTCTGGACTTAGTGAAATCATTGCCGACAAACTTGTTTTCAAAAAATGGAGAGAAGGTCTTGGAGGAAACATTATTTGCTTAGTATCGGGCTCAGCTTCCCTGTCTGCTCGTTTGAACTATTTATTCCAGAATGCAGGTATCCCTATTTTAGAAGGCTACGGTCTTACCGAAACATCTCCTGTAATTTCAGTGAATTCAATTGAAAGAATGAAAGTTGGAACCGTGGGACATCCACTTGAAAATCTTGAAGTGAAGATTCAATCCGACGGAGAAATTACCGTAAAAGGTCCAAGTGTTTTCAAAGGGTACTTTAAAAACGATGAACTGACCACTGAAGCCTTTACTGAAGACGGATACTTTAAGACTGGAGACATTGGACATATCGATGCGCAAGGATTCTTACAGATCACTGACCGCAAAAAGGAAATGTTTAAAACATCGGGTGGAAAATATGTAGCACCGCAAATTATTGAAAACATTGCTAAAGCTTCTAAGTTCATTGAACAAATCATGGTCGTAGGAGAAGGAGAAAAAATGCCTTGCGCCCTTATTCAACCGGATTTCCAATTTGCTAAAGCATGGGCACAGAGAAAAGGAATAGCTATTGGAGAAACCGAAGTGGAGATTGCCAACTCTCCTGAACTTAAAGAAAGAATTTCTAAAGAGATCCATGCAATTAATAAGAACTTGGGTAACTGGGAGCAAATTAAGCGCTTTGAGCTCACACCTGAGATCTGGAGCATTGAATTGGGGCAGTTAACACCTACCCTTAAATTGAAAAGAAAAGCCATTAAAGAGCGTTATCTAAACCTCTATAATGAAATGTACGGTCATAACTAAAGACCGTTTCTATAAATGAAAAATGCACGATTTTAGTCGTGCATTTTTTTTGGCTAATTAAAAAGCCATGAACTTAATTAAAGGTTCATGGCTTCTCGTTAACTTATTAAGCTTAGGGATTAGAACTTAATCACCTTGCTCATTTTTTCTGTTTCTTCGTTTACTAAATCATCGTCAACTAAGATCTTTCCACTGTGCTCATCGATAATGATTTTCTTTCTTTGAGCAATTTCCATTTGCTTTTGTGGTGGAACCATGAAGAACGATCCTTTTGGAGCTCCTCTCTCTAGTCCTACTACTGCTAAACCGTTTGGAGAATTATCGCGGATTCTTTTGTAAGATTTTAATAATCTCTGGTCGATTTTTTCAGAAAACTCAAGGCTTTTTTCCGTTAAGTATTCTTCTTCTTTTTGAGTTTCAGAGATCAATCCGTCTAGTTCTTCTTTCTTGAATTTCAAGTGGTTTTTAAACTCTTCGATTTTGGTTTCAAGTTCTTCAAGAACTTCGTTCTTATGGGCAATCTTTGCATCGTACTCACGAATTCTTTTCTCAGCCAATTGAATTTCTAGTTCTTGGTATTCAATCTCTTTTGCTAAAGCTTCAAATTCTTTATTGTTTCTCACATTGTCCTGTTGAGATTTGTACTTCTCAATTAGGGTATTGGCATGCGAGATTACTTCGTTCTTAGTACTAATTTCTTGGTTTTGTTCACGAATTTCTTCATCGAATTTCGTTTTTCTTTTCTCTAGCCCTTCGATTTCAATTTCTAGATCTTCTACTTCAATAGGTAGTTCTCCGCGGGTATTGCGAATCTCATCGAGACGGGAATCAATGATCTGTAGATCATAAAGCGCTCTTAATTTGTCTTCAACTGAAATTTCGGTGGTCTTCTTAGCCATATATATCTATATAAAGTAATTAACAGGATTCGTTTTCTCTTCTGATTTAGAGACTGCAAATTTAGGAAATTTTTCCGATATTATCTTAAATAATTGCTCAGTTACAAACCGTTCCGACTCGTAATGACCAATATCGCATAGAAGTGTACGGTCTTCTGCTTGAAAGAAATCGTGGTATTTTAAATCACCGCAGAGGTAAGCATCACAGGAATTTCTTTTTGCCGCTGAAATTCCGCTCGCTCCGCTTCCTCCAAAGACCCCTACTTTCTTGATTGGTTTTCCTGTTTTATTAGAGTGACGAATTACTTTCAAATCGAATACCTCTTTAACTTTGTTTAAAAACTCCTCTTCTGAGAGTGCGATAGGGAGCTCTCCTACCCGGCCTAGACCAGAGTAGTGGTTTTCATTCTCTAGAGAAAGAATTTGAAAAGCAACTTCTTCGTAGGGATGAGCCTCTTTTAGGGCCTGAACTAAATTCGATTTTTTATAGGATTCAAAAATTACAGAAAGCATCACCTCGCTTTCATGGGACCTTTCGTTTAAATGCCCCGCAAAAGGACGAGATCCTTCTTTCGGTCGAAACGTTCCCTCACCACTTAAGGAAAAACTACATTCATCGTAGTAGCCTAAACTTCCCGCGCCTGCATTAAACAGCGCCTCTTTGACGGTTTCGGTATAATCAATAGGCACGTAAACCACCAACTGAGACAGAGCTCCTTCTTTAGGTAAGAGCACCTTCTGGTTTTCTAGTCCAAGGGCTTGGGCCATTCCATAACTCACACCAAAATAATCGTTATCAAAAACGGTATGCAGGGCGTAAATCGCAATATTATTTTGAATGGCTTTGATAAGTGTTCTTTCGACGTAGTTTTTTCCCGTTAAACTTTTTATTGGCGAAAATAGGATGGGATGAAAACAGACGATGAGATTCTTCTTTTTATCGATTGCTTCTTGAACAACCGATTCCAAAGCGTCGTGACAAATCAAAATTCCGGAGATTTCCACCTGGGGATTTCCACAAAGTAGTCCCACATTATCAAACCCTTCGGCCTCTTTCGGCTCAAATCGGTTTTCTAAGACCTTAAGCACCTCATGTAACTTCATTTTTGTATGTTTGTAACGAAAATACTAATATTTTCCTTAAATCTATGGAACAACCGGGATCGGATTTAGAACAAGAACACAATTTTATTCCCGAACGAAAGAAATGGAAAAGGCAGGTCTACCGCATTATTTATAGGGCCGATACTCCTTTAGGGAAACTCTTCGACATTTATCTTTTAATCTTAATTGCGCTTTCGACTTTAATTGTCATGTTAGAGAGCGTTCCTTCCTTTGATTTAAAGTACCACACTATCTTTATTACTCTTGAGATATTAATCTCTGTATTCTTTACGGTAGAATATATTTTAAGGGTTTTGACCATACGAAACAAAAAAGCCTATATTTTTAGCTTTTACGGTCTTATTGACCTTTTAGCCATTGTTCCCTTTTACTTGAGTTTATTTTTTCCGGTTACAAAGTACTTCCTTATTGTTCGGATGCTAAGAATGCTAAGAATATTTAGGATTTTCAACTTGCTGGACTTCATGAACGATGGAACTTTCATTATTCGTGCCTTAAGAAACTCCTCAAGAAAGATTTACATTTTCCTTTTGTTTCTAATGATTTTCTCAGTGATTGTAGGATCACTCATGTACATGGTGGAAGGACATCGTCCTGGGTTTGAAAGCATTCCTCAAAGTATCTATTGGGCAGTGGTAACAGTAACTACCGTAGGTTATGGAGACGTCTCTCCTACTACTCCTATTGGGAAATTCTTTGCAACCATTCTAATGCTTGCGGGTTATTCAATAATCGCTGTTCCTACTGGAATCGTAACGGCAGAAATGAGAAACAAGAGACAAAATTTAGAGAAAGTTTGTCCACGCTGTGGAAACGAGGACATCGATGACGATTCTAATTACTGTAAAAAATGCGGAGAGCGCGTAGTTAGCTAAGAAAAAAGCTCTGGATCATACCTCTTTTTTGCTTCCTCGTATCCGATTTTAAAAATCTCTTCCATACGGGATTTCTTTCCTTCAAACATATTATAGTTGAATAAAGGAGCGGGGTTAATAAACCAATCACAAACAGAAGCTTTAGAGATTTCGGATTGTGAAGACATTAAATCGTAAGCTCTAGAGGTGACTTGCATGATGGAACGGATTTCTTCTGGCTCCACTACTTTTCGAGGAGAAAAATACACGCCTATAATTTTCCTTGCCAAATACTTTAGTACATCGGCAGGGAAATTATTGAGTATTCCTCCATCGCTATAGAGCCCCTCCCCGATTTTATAAGGCGTAGCAATCATGGGTACAGCGCATGAAGCGATAATGGCGTCCGTTATCTTGACTTCTCTCGAGAACACTTCTAGTTTTCCAGTAAGCATATTGGTCGCTGTAATATAAACCTCTTTGCTGAGTTCTTTAATTTTCTGCTCTCCAAAAATAGGATCCAAGTACTTTTGAAAAACGTCGGATTGAATAAATCCTCCCGGTTTGGTTATGGAAAAATGATTCCAGCGAAAGAAATAAACCGATTTAAAAAACTCCACAATTTCATCAGGCGTAAGACCTTTAGCGTAAAGGCATGCCACAATCGCACCCGCACTTGTACCAGAAAGCACCTGAGGTTCTAGTTCCTGCTCAATAAGAAACTTTAGAATACCGGCATGGGCAATACCTTTGGATCCACCACCGCACAGGGCAAGACCTAATGAATGCATAAGCTAAAATTTGATTTAAAAGTACTGATAATTTTAGTTCTTTTTTAGGTTCTTTTTAAAAATAAAAGGCCCCTGAGAAAAGGAAAACTATTACCTTTCTCAGGGGCCTATAAATGTCCTATTTATAAAAGCGATTTCTTTTAAGACAGAAGAAAAACGCTTCTCTAAAAGAATTAAATATGAATCACTTCACCGTAAGCAGCAGCTACAGCTTCCATTACTGCTTCTGATACCGTTGGGTGCGGGTGAACCGATTTAATGATTTCATGACCTGTAGTTTCTAGTTTACGAGCTACTACGGCTTCAGCAATCATATCTGTAACTCCTTCACCGATCATGTGGCATCCTAACCATTCTCCGTATTTGGCATCAAAAATAACTTTGATGAATCCGTCGGTATTCCCGTTGGCAGTCGCTTTTCCAGAAGCTGAAAGAGGGAACTTTCCTACTTTAATTTCGTATCCTTTTTCTTTGGCTTGCTTTTCTGTAAGACCTACAGAGGCAATTTCTGGATGCGTATAAGTACATCCTGGGATGTTTCCGTAGTCGATGGTCTCCGTTTTCGCTCCTTTGATTTTCTCAACACAAGTAATTCCTTCTGCCGAAGCCACGTGCGCAAGCGCTTGCGTTGGGATAATATCTCCGATGGCGTAGTATCCAGGAACTGAAGTTTCGTACCATTCGTTAACAAGTACTCTTCCTTTCTCCGTTTTAATTCCTGTTTCCTCTAGACCGATATTTTCAATGTTAGCGGCAATACCTACAGCAGATAGTAGAATGTCTGCTTCTAGAGTAATCATTCCGTCTTTTGTTTTTACTTGAGCTTTTACACCCTCTCCCGAAGTATCCACGGACTCAACAGAAGAATTAGTCATGATGTCGATACCTGATTTCTTTAAAGACTTTTCTAATTGCTTAGAAATTTCTTCGTCCTCTACCGGAACAATATTCGGCATAAATTCGACGATGGTCACTTTAGTTCCCATGGTGTTATAGAAGTCAGAGAATTCCACTCCAATCGCTCCAGATCCTACTACAATCATAGATTTAGGTTGCTCTGGAAGAGAAAGAGCCTCGCGGTATCCAATCACTTTTTTTCCGTCTTGTGGAAGATTGTCTAGAACTCTAGAACGTGCTCCGGTAGCAAGGATGATATGACTTGCGCTGTACTCGGTTACTTTTCCTTCTTTATCTGTTACATCGATTTTCTTTCCTGGTTTCACCTTCGCGGTTCCCATAAGAACATCGATTTTATTTTTCTTCATAAGGAACTGGATTCCTCCGCTCATCTTAGAAGCCACTCCACGGCTACGAGCAATAACTTTAGAGAAATCAAATCCCGGATTTTCTACTTTATTGAGTCCATAATCTTCTGCATGATTTAAGTAATTGAATACATGCGCTGATTTCAAAAGAGCCTTGGTAGGAATACAGCCCCAGTTCAGACAGATACCTCCTAAATTTTCTTTTTCAACAATTGCTGTTTTAAAGCCCAGTTGTGAAGCTCTGATAGCTGTGACGTATCCGCCAGGTCCGCTTCCGACCACAATAATATCGTAGTTCATAAGAATTTGTTTTACTTCACAAAAATACGGAAAAAATCCGGTGAATTAAAGGCCTAAAGCCCAAGTTCTTTTCTCTTGCCTCTGTAAAATCAAATCAAGGCTCCTGCACCCCCAAATATTTAATATCTCCTACGCGGTAACTTAACTCAGAATTAACACGTTCTAAAAATAGAATGGCGAATTTTGTTATCAAACGGTCAACCCAAAAGCGCTTATTTATGAAGTACACGCTTACCCATAGAAAAAAGTCTACTCGACAAAGTTCAAACGAAAGATTCGTCACTTGGATGCGCAAAAACGACCTTCAAGGATTTGATACGGATAAAGAGTTCATGGAGGCCTATTCTCATAGAAAATCAACCTTTGAAGGAATCAAATTACGTAGCGATACGATCGACCATTTTGTAGAGGATCTTGAAAAAAGCAATCTGCTTCAAATTGAAAAAGAGCAGCGCTGGAAACTGTTCTAATTAAAAGCTAAAAAAATACGGACACTATAAATTAAGCGTCCGTACTGGTTTTTAGTATGTTTTAAATCCTATTCTTAAAGCGCAGGGAATTTACTTGGGTCCGACTCATGGAAAAGAGCGTATACTTTTTCTACGATGTCGTCTGCAGAAGGCTTTGAGAAATAATCTCCATCACTCGCATAAGCAGGACGGTGATCGTTCGCTGCAATGGTTAAAGGCGCACTGTCTAAATAGCGGAAAGCTCCTTGCTTTTCGAGGATTTGTTGAAGAATGAAAGCGGAAGTACCTCCCTCTACGTCTTCATCAATTACCACCAATCGATTGGTTTTCTTAACACTTTCTAAAATCTCCATTTCTCTATCGAAAGGAATTAAGGACTGCGCGTCAATAACTTCTGCGTTAATGCCTAACCCCTCTAATTCACTAGCGGCCTGAGTCACTACTTTCCATGTAGATCCGTAAGTCACTAGAGTAACATCCGAACCTTCTTTAGTAACCTCTACTTTTCCTACAGGAATAGTAAATTCGCCTAAGTTGTCTGGCTCTTTTTCTTTTAATCGGTACCCGTTGAGGCACTCCACAATAAGTGCCGGCTCGTCGCTTTGAAGCATGGTGTTATAAAAACCTGCAGCGATCGTAAGGTTTCTTGGTACTAGTACATTAATACCTTTTACCAAATTTAAAATCCCTGCCATAGGTGATCCGGAATGCCAAATCCCTTCCAATCGGTGTCCACGGGTACGGATAATTAGTGGTGCTTTTTGTCCTCCTTTGGTTCGGTATTGAACGGTGGCTAAATCATCGCTCATGCCTTGTAAACAGTACAGGATATAATCTAAGTACTGAATCTCTGCAATCGGACGAAGACCGCGCATGGCCATACCAATTCCTTGTCCTAAAATAGTAGCTTCACGAATACCCGTATCGGCAACTCTAAGTGCACCGTATTTTTCTTGAAGGCCTTCTAAACCTTGGTTTACGTCACCGATGTTTCCACTGTCTTCCCCAAATACTAGGGTTTGAGGATACTTTTCAAATATTTTATCGAAGTTGTTTCGAATCACTACCCTTCCATCAACCTCTTTGGAGTTTTCACTGTATACCGGAGGAACGGAAGGTACGTTAGTACTCTTCCACTTACTATGAGAATAAAGGTGAGATGAGTAATGGTCTTTTTCAATTTCTACGAGCGCTTCGTATTTTTTCTTAAGTGTTTCTCTTGATTCAGAAGGTGTGTGTCGGGTATGAAGCAGAGCTTTTCTACAAAGATGGAATACTTCTTTCTTCCCTACCGTTACTAAAGCATTGAACTTCTGAATTTCCTCAGTAATTGCAGTAGATTCACTAGAAAGCGCTTCCACTAAAGGAACAAGCGAAGTACGAACTTCTGAAATAGAATTCTGGTAAGCTTCCCAAGCTTTTTTCTGACCTTCTTTGGCTAGTTTTTTTGCCTCTTGATCGATTTCTTCTAGCTCTTCATTGGTAGCGATGATTTCTTTTTCTCCATTAACGTCTACCGAATAATCTAGGATCCATTCTTTGAATTTCACTAGTCCATCAAAGTCTCCTTCCCACTGCAGACGCTCTTCGTTCTTGTAACGTTCATGAGATCCTGAAGTGGAGTGCCCTTGGGGCTGAGTTACTTCAATAACATGCACTACAACAGGAACACTTTCGTTTCTAGCGTAATGCTCTGCTTTGGCGTATGCATCTAACAAAGAAGGATAATCCCAAGCGCGTACTTGAATGATTTCGCAACCTTGGTTTTCGCCTTCTTTTCTCTGAAATCCTGAAAGCATTTCCGAGATGTCCACTTTTGCTCTTTGGTTGTGCGTCGGAACAGAAATCCCGTACCCATCGTCCCAAATGGACACGATCATTGGAACTTGCAGGGCACAAGCTGCATTTAGAGTTTCCCAGAAATGACCTTCTGCTGTAGAAGCATCTCCGATGGTTCCAAAAGCAATTTCATTTCCGTTACTAGAAAACTTTTCACTTCCTTCAAAAGCAATTTCTTTAAAAATTTTAGAGGCTTGAGCCAGTCCCAAAAGGCGCGGCATTTGTCCGGCCGTTGGAGAAATATCTGCAGATAAGTTTTTTAATTTCGTTAAATCTTTCCAACTTCCATCTTCACTTAAAGTTCTGGAAGCGTAATGACCGTTCATCTGTCTTCCTGCAGAAGCAGGTTCCCTTTCTACGCTAGTGTCTGCGTAGAGTTGAGCAAAGAAACTCTGAGGAGTCAGGGCATCTGCCGCCATGGCAAAAGTTTGGTCCCGGTAGTAACCCGAGCGCCAGTCCCCTAGTCTAAAAACTTTAGCCATCGCAAGTTGCGGTAGTTCTTTTCCGTCACCAAAGATGCCAAATTTGGCTTTTCCCGTAAGTACTTCTCTTCTACCGAGAAGAGACATTTCTCTAGAAATTCTTCCCAGGCGGTAGTCCTGAAGTACAGCGGATTTGAAATCTTCAAAAGTCACTTGCTGAGTTTCGATGTAAGTCGTTTGCATAAAGTTTAGCTTTTTACAAATATAGTAAATAGTTTGAAAAAGCCTAAAGAGCGGTATTAATACCGTTATAAAGATGCCGTAAAAATCACAGAAAAATTAAATATTCTAAAATTTCCTTTCAATCACGTAATCCAACATTAAATTTAATGAGGATTTCGCATCAGAGTCAGGGAATTCTTGAAGGATATTTTTAGCTTTTTCTTGGTACTCTTTCATAACCTCCATAGCGTAAGAAAGCCCACCGGAGGTCTTAACGAATTCAATTAGCTCTTTTACTCGCTTAGGATGGTTATTGTACCGCCGAATGGTTTGAAGGTAATATTTTTGATCACTCTCAGATGCAGTGCGCAGGGAGTAGATTAGTGGCAGGGTCATTTTCTGCTCTTTAATATCGATTCCTACTGGTTTACCTATAACGTTAGAACTCAAGTAATCAAACAAATCGTCTTTAATTTGAAACGCCATACCCACATGGGTTCCAAAGGTTTGGAATTTGAGTGCCATCTCCTCGTTTGCTCCTACAGAGAGGGCACCGATTTCACAACAAGCGGCAATGAGCGTCGCTGTTTTTTGGCGGATGATTTCGTAGTAGACGTCTTCTGTAATATCCAGTTTACGAGCTTTTTCTAATTGAAGAAGTTCTCCTTCACTCATTTCTCTAATGGTTCTAGAAATTACAGAAAGAAGATCGTATTCCTTATTATCGGTAGAGAGAAGTACGGATTTAGAAAGTAAATAATCCCCTACCAATACGGCGATTTTGTTTTTCCAAAGGGCATTGATTGAAAAGAAATTTCTTCTCTTAAGACTCTCATCAACGACATCGTCGTGCACAAGGGTTGCGGTGTGAATGAGCTCAATCATGGAAGCGCCGCGATAAGTCTTTTCATTTACTTCCCCTAGAAGCTTAGCACAGAGAAAAACAAACATAGGTCGCATTTGTTTTCCCTTCGTAGTCACAATAAACTGAGTCACTTTGTCTAAAAGCGGCACAGGGCTTTTCATGGATTCATAAAACTTCTTTTCAAAAAGTTTCATTTCCTCAGCAATCGGCTTTTTAATTTCTTCTACGGTACTGGCCACTTTAATAGCAAGAGTTTAGGGGGATGAATAGGCAAAGATAGAGCTTTTGCCCTAAAAATGGAATTTAATTTAGTTTTTCGATGGGTACTCGATACAGTGATGCCAGGGCATTAAAAGGACCCTTATTAAAAGCCTCTGAACTGATGTACAAAAAATCTTTATCTACTGCTATTCCTTCAACTTGACCAAGTCGAGAACACATTCCTAGAAAGTATTTTTTGGGCCTACTTGAAAAGTAGTTTCCTTCTTGGTCTCGAATGAACACCGTTAGATAAACTTCCATTTTCCAGGTATAGCCTACAATAAATAGGCGATCCGAATTGGCGGCAGCATCCGTTGCCATATAACCAATATCAAAAGTTTCTAGCTTTTTGGCTCCTTGATGTGCTATCAAAGAATCTTTTGAAATTTGATACCTAGTGGTATTTTGGCTTACGAATTCTTTTGTGAAAACATGAAGCGCTCCCTCAAGAAAAACGAGCGATTCTGCGTCAAAATTGTGCTGATGCAAAGGACCGGAGAAGCTTTTCTGCTCTGGATAAAAATATTGAATAGAATCTACTTTATTTGGCTCCCTTGGATCCACGGAGTAAATTTTAAGATCCTTTCTTGTTCCTCCATTGTTTCCAAATTCTCCTATGTAGAGCCGAGTGCTGTCACTAGCTAAAGCTTCCCAATCTTTGTTTTTAACCGGAAGGGAGATTTCGTTTCTTTTTTGTGCGCTACTAGGATCAATCTCATAAAGGGAAGCAGGATTCCCTCCATCGTTTAAAGTGTAAAGCTTATCATTTAAAAAAGCCAGTCCCGAACTCTCTTTCATTACAGGATCTAGGTTTCCGACTTTATAGCGAGCAATTTTTAGCCACTCGTAACTCGATTGAGAAAAAGCCACTGTAGGTAACAGTAAGGCTAGAAAAAGAATAGAGAATTTTGTTCTCATTTAAGCGTCTGCTGTTTTGTTTGCAAGCTGGCCGCACGCAGCGTCAATGTCTCCTCCTCTACTTTTTCTTACCATTACAGTAATTCCAGCTTTGGTTAATTCATGAACGTACCTGTTTTCCGCTTCAACGCTTCTGTGATCAAACTTCCCTTCTCCAATCGGGTTGTATTGAATTAAATTCACTTTGGAAGGAACCTGACGGCAGTAACGAATTAGTGCTCGAATGTCTTCCATCTGATCGTTAATTCCTTTCCATACGCAGTATTCAAAGGTAACAACAGAACCTGTTTTCTCATACCAATACTGAAGGGATTCCATAATATCGGTCAATGGAAATTTAGTAGAAAACGGCATGATTTCGTTTCGGGTCTTTTCTATAGCGGAGTGCAAAGAAAGGGCAAGTTTAACTTTTACATTTTCATCCGCCAGCATTTTAATCATCTTCGGGATTCCCGAAGTGGAGACGGTAATGCGTCGAGGTGACATCCCAAGTCCGTCTGGTGAAGTGATCTTACGAATGGCTTCTACAACGTTTTTATAGTTCATCATAGGCTCTCCCATTCCCATAAAAACGATATTGGATAATGGTCGGTCCCAATAGAGTCGAGATTGTCTATCAATTAAAGCCACCTGATCCACAATCTCAGCGACTTCCAGGTTACGCATTCTTTTGAGTTTAGCGGTAGCGCAGAATTCACAATTGAGCGAACATCCTACCTGAGAAGATACGCAGGCTGTTGTACGCGTTTCTGTAGGAATAAGTACACTCTCCACCATAAGACCGTCGTGGAGTTTCACACCATTTTTGATTGTTCCATCGGAGGACTTCTGTAACTGATCTACAGCAATAGGTTGAATAATAAATTCTTTAGAAAGCGATTCCCTTAATTCCTTGGAAAGGTTCGTCATTTCGTCAATGGAATGCAAGTTTTTGCTCCACAGCCAGTCATAGACTTGCTTGGCCCGAAAAGGTTTTTCTCCAAGGGATACAAAATGCTCTTTTAGTTCTTCTAAACTAAGGGTTCTGATGTCTTTCAAATGCGTAATAATTTCGAGTGCAAAGATAAGAAATTGAAACTTAGATTGGTTTTCACTTTTCTTCCCGACTCCTTAATTGGAAAAAACAAATACGCAGCTTAAAAAAGCTGCGCATATAGATTAAGTATTTTTCTAACCTTTCTTAAAGGATTAGCATGGCATCTCCGTAAGAGTAGAATTTGTACTTCTCTTTGATGGCCTCTTGGTAAGCATGCATGATGAAATCCTTATTGGCAAAAGCAGCGATCATCATAATGAGCGTACTCTTAGGCGTATGGAAATTGGTAATCATAGCATTGGCTACTCCAAAATCGTGTGGAGGATAAATAAACTTGTTAGTCCATCCTCTGTACGGTCCAATCTTTCTGTTAGAAGAAACGGAAGTTTCAATAGCTCTCATCGTTGTTGTTCCAACGGCGCAAACCCTTCTTCCTTCTTCTACTGCTTTATTGATAATATCGGCATTCTTCTGATCGATAATGGCTTCCTCACTTTCCATTTTGTGCTTAGAAAGATCTTCTACCTCAATAGGATTGAAGGTTCCTAGTCCAATATGAAGGGTGATTTCTGCAAAATCAATTCCTTTGATCTCCATTCTTTTTAGAAGGTGCTTGGAGAAGTGAAGTCCTGCAGTAGGTGCAGCTACTGCTCCTTCTACTTTGGCAAAGATGGTTTGGTATCTTTCTGCATCTTCTGGCTCAACCTCTCTTTTGATGTATTTAGGAAGTGGTGTTTCTCCTAGTTCTTTAAGCTTAGTACGGAATTCCTCGTAACTTCCATCGTATAAGAAGCGGAGGGTTCTTCCTCTAGAAGTGGTGTTGTCAATTACTTCTGCAACCAGGGACTCGTCTTCAGTAAAGAATAATTTGTTTCCAATTCTGATTTTTCTAGCAGGATCTACGAGTACGTCCCAAACACGAGTTTCTTTATCAAGCTCTCTTAAAAGAAAAACTTCAATTTTTGCTCCTGTTTTTTCTTTGTTTCCGAAAAGACGTGCTGGAAACACTTTGGTATTATTGAAAATGAAAAGGTCCTTTTCATCAAAATAATCGATAACGTCTTTGAAAAGTTTGTGCTCGATCGTTTCGGTTTTTCTATCCAAAACCATTAGTCTCGCCTCATCGCGGTGCTCACTTGGATGTTCTGCTAGTAGTTCCGCTGGCAGATCAAAATTAAAGTCTGATGTCTTCATTAATAAAATTTACGGATTTTATAGTACTATTAATCGGCAAAGATACGGCTTAAAAAAGCGAAAGTCAATAGAAAAGATTTAACCTCGAGAATAGAGTTACGAATTAGGGGTTTTCTATTTTCAATTAAAAAGCGAGCCTTAATAAAAAGACTCGCTCTAGTTTTAAATATTAAAGGGTTTCTTTTAACCATTCGAAGAATTCCCTCTGCCACACTAGTGCATTGTGAGGTTGCAGTACCCAGTGGTTTTCATCCGGATAGTAAAGGAATTTTGATTTTAATCCTTTAAGCCTTGCCGTTTGAAACGCTTGGTTTCCTTGCTCATAAGGCACTCTAAAATCCAGTCCTCCTTGAATAATCATAATAGGCGTATTCCAATTCTGAGAATAGTTGCTAGGATTGAATTCTGTATAGGCTTTTGGAGTTGGAGTTTCCCATGGAGATCCAATGTCGAAATTAGCAAAGAAAAGTTCTTCAGTAGTTCCGTACCAAGATTTCATATCAAATAGTCCGTTGTGAGAGATAAACGTCTTAAATCGGTTTTCATGTATTCCTGCCAGCATATAAACGCTGTATCCTCCGTAACTAGCTCCTACCGCTCCTACTCGATCTGCATCCACATAAGGAAGGGTTTTTGCATAATCGGTAGCTGCTAGATAGTCTTGCATCACCTGACCTCCCCAATCTCTAGAAATAGCTTCGTTCCACTCGGTTCCCCACCCTGGCATTCCTCTACGGTTAGGAGCCACAATGATGTAGCCTTGAGCCGCCATCAAAGCAAAATTCCAACGCGTACTAAAGTATTGCGTTAATGCAGACTGAGGTCCTCCCTGAGCATAAAGTAAGGTAGGATACTTCTTACTTGGATCAAAATTAGGAGGATAAAAGAACCAAACTCCCATTTCTTTTCCATCAGTCGTTTTCACCATTTTTAGCTCTGATTTTGATGGAGTGATCTTAGCATAGTTGGCTTTATTTACTTCCGTTAATGGAGCCATTTTCCCAGTAGAAGGTACTACCGTGAAAAGATCTGAATTGTGATTAATGTCAACACGGTTCACAATAATTCGAGATTTGTTTGCACTTATGATATCATTGATATCAAAGTTACCGCTAGTAATCTGGCTGATTTTTTTACTCTTTGGATCTACTGAAAAGAGTTGTTTTGTTCCTCTTAAAGCCGCACTGAAATAAATCTTCTTTGAATCGTCATTCCAGGCTAAAGCTCCCGTTACACTTTCATCCCATCCTTCTGTAAGGTTAGTCTTTGCTCCTGTTTTCCAATCCAAAAGTTTAATATCGTTTTTGTCCGCTTCGTAGCCGTCTCTTTTCATTGAAGTATACATCAGGTACTTTCCATCTGGGCTAAATAGTGGATGAACGTCGTAACCTTTGTTTTCTGAAGTTAGGTTTCTGGTAGTTCCTTTCTCAACTGAATAAGCGAAAATATCGGTGTTGGTTGAAGTGACGTATTCCACTCCTGTGAAAGGTTTCACAACGTATAGGAGTTCTTTTGAATCTGGACTCCACGTGAAGTCTTCACTTCCACCAAAAGGTTTTTGTGGCGAATCCCAAGCCTTTCCTTCCAATAAATCAGTAGCTTCTTCTACTTTCTTAGAAGTCTCTACAACAAATACATGATTGTATTTTCCTTCGTTCCATTTATCCCAATGGCGATGGTTTAGATCCGTATAAATCTGTGCCGAAGAGTTCGGTGTGTCTTTGTACTTTTCTTTTCCGTAAACGGTCTCTACTTGAACTTCTTTCGAAAAAGCAATTTTCTTCCCGTCTGGAGAGACCTTAATGTAATCTACTTCTCCAATGGCATAGAATTCTTGCCAAGTTTTTCCTGCATCCTTAGAAGAATAAAGCATACCTTTTTCTACGGCATAGAGTCCGTTTCCATCCCATTGAACTAGGGATTTCCCACCTAGATCTACAGGAGTGGCTGCATTGCTTTTCAGGTTTAAGATATAAGTATCTGACTTGGATTTTTCTGTTTGTAGATCTGTCTGACTAACTTTATAAAAAAGGGTGCTTTGATCCGGTGATAAAACCGAAGTACTCAATCGATTGAGCGTCCATAGGGTTTCCGGAGTCATCACGTTTTGCGCAGTTATCATCATAGGGGCTGCTAGTGCTACAAGAGCATGTTTTACTTTCATTTGTTTCTACTTATCTGTTTTTCAATTTCATTTAAAAAGGCTAGTTTGTCCTTCGGACTTACTACTATGCTTTTATTGTTATTTAATTTAAGTGCTATCGTACTTTTTCTATTCGTGACCATCCAAAACTCATCCAAATTAAAATAGCCAAAGAATCCAAAAAGACCACCTACACCAAAAGTTCGTATCCTTATTTTATTGTCAGGAATTAGAACCTCTTTTACATTATTAAAAGGTACTATTTTCTTTAATAGAGGTGATTTTATAATCAATTTCCCCTCTTCTATCACTAGTTTAGGAATAAGAAGGTAAGCTACTAGAATAGCTAAAATTAAGATTATTAGACCACCAGTGAATGTGTTTTTATACTGCTCGGTAAACAAGGAAGCCACAAGGAAAACAAGTGCAAGTAAAAATACAAATGCAGTCGTGATTTTAGTCCACTTGTCCATGCTTGCAGAAGAAAACTCCTTCATAGGCTAATTTGCAATAGAATCTTGTTTAATCCTTGGAAACAAGTGATCCTAGTACAGAACTTACTATGGAAAGAAGTATACTAAAGATAAATGCCCACCAGAAACCATCTACTTGCATTCCTTCAACAAAGTAATCAACAATAAGAATAACAACAGCATTAATTACTAAGGAGAAAAGTCCTAAGGTTAAGATCGTAAGTGGAAGTCCTAAAAGTTGAAGTATCGGCTTTAAAATGATATTCAAAACTCCTAGAACTAAAGCAAATACAATGGCAGTCCAAAAATCAGCGATATTCACACCGCTTAAAATCATTTGTAAAACATAAGCCGCTACGGCTGTAACAAGTAATCTAATCAATAAATTCATAAGCTTATTTTTTAGTAAATATAGTATTTTCAAAATTTATGTCAAATCAGTAATTCTAAGAGGGAACATACTTTTTTAACACTAAAAATGAAAGTTGAATTAAACGAAATCTAAGTGCCCTAATGCATTCCTTAAAAGTAGTATTCTGGAAGAAGTAACCACTACGTTTGTAACCAAGCTTCAAAGTGTCGGATTTATTATTTTATTAAATTTCGCTCTATCAATTCCTCCCCCTTGTTTTGATATTTTTAAAATCTCATTTTGCGATGAGATAAATCCCTGATCTATAAGGGAAGCGGTAATCAAATTTTGAAACTCTTTTTGTACCCTTGCATATCGAAAGAATACATTAATACTATCCGCTTACACTTCAGACGCAAGAATAAAATCTTTACAAAATGCACAATTATTTTTCGCACCGTCACTCAAATAGCATCTCTGTCTGTAGTTTTATATATTTTCTAAACCTCACTTCTTATCCTGCTAAGTGTTTCCTGAGAAATGCCAAGATAAGAAGCTATCATCCCAAGCGGCGCACGCAAAAGTATATCAGAATTTTCTTCTAAAAGCTGAATATATTTTTCCTTTGCCGTCATATACTGCAAGGAATTGATGCGCCTTTCCATATTCGACATCAGAAGCCCCAAAACACGGCGGCTGAAATTGGCTATGGTGAGCGAAGTTTCGCAGAGCTCTTCCATTTTCGAGTAACGGAAAAAAACAATCTCACTATCTTCTAAAGCTTCAATGGAATGTCGCGCCGGAATTTTCTCAAAAATGGTGTCTTTATTGGCGAGAATGCTGTTTTCGGGGTAAAAATTGGTGGTGATGTCTTTTCCTTTTTCAAAATAAAACGAGCGCAGAAGCCCTTTTTCTACAAAAT
>JAEXBS010000054.1 GCA_023393915.1 Bacteroidota bacterium
TATTTGCTATAAACTCCGGTCCATTATCCATGCGTATTTTCTCGGGCTTGCCGTAGCGGTTCACCAGATGGTTCAGTATCCAGATTACCCGCGAACTTTTCAAACTGTAATCTGCCTCAATGTGAAGGATTTCCCTGTTGTAATCATCAATCACATTAAAACTGCGGAACTTTCTGCCGCTGGCAAGTACGTCACTCATAAAATCTATACTCCACGTGTGAGTAAATGTTTCCGGAACCTCCAGGGGCGATTTTACTCTGGCAGGGAGCCGTTTCTTTACCTTGCGCCGCAAAGGAAGTTTCATTTCCTTATAAATCCTGTGTAGGCGCTTATGATTGATTTTTTTGCCACGATTGCGCAGCCGGTAATAGTACTTCCAGAAACCTTCTCTCGGATGGCTCTGTGTAAGTTGTTCAAGCTCCATCATCACCGTAGAATCATCTTTCAGTGAGCGGTAATGAAAACTGCTTCTGCTTAATTTAAGTACACGTAAAACCTTGCCGGAATCCTTCGGACGGAGCTCATGGATCTCCATGACAATCTCCCGTTTCCGACAAGGCTTTAGAGCTTTTTTTCGATAATGTATTTTGCAACGTCAAGTTCCATCGCGAGGTTTGCGTACATCCGCTTGAGCCGGGCATTTTCTTCTTCCAGCTCTTTCACCCGTTTGAGTTCACTGGCTTCCATGCCATTGTACTTCTGGCGCCACTTATATAAAGTTGCTGTGCTGATGCCATTTTCCCTTGCCAATTCCTCGGCACTGCGGCCGCCGGCAAACTCCTTTAAAACACCTCCAATCTTTGCAGGACTGAATGTGCTCTTTTTCATTGTCTTAATTACGATTTAAAGTTAATTATTTTATACTTTTAAACCGTACTGTTTTCGGGGGAGCTTACAACAACACAAGCACACCAAATATAGTAATAAAGTCAATCAAAGTAAAATCAAAATTAACATAACTAACTGACTATCAAATAAAGTAAAACAAAGTAAACTAGAATAAAACGAATCTACTTCCCGATGCAGAATGTTATAAAGTCTTTGTCAATGCTTATTCCGAATGATTGTATAGTACAAATGTAGTACGTTAAGCGTTAATTATTAGAAGATTTATTAAATGCTAATTGCTGCATGATCTCACGAAGTGCCTGTTTGTAATCTTCAGCGGTTTTATGCTGATATTCTCCAATCCAGTCTTTAATCATAAGTTTTCAATGGCTTTAATTATGTAGTTTATGGATTCCTTTTTGGGTGCCGATTCACTCCAGATTTTCATTTCCGAAAGATCTAAGGATTTCAACTGCTCAAACTCAATACGCAGATTTTCCATCAGATATTCTTTCGCCGATTTTTCACTGCGTAATAAAATTCCGGAGGTTGTAATTACTTTATCCATTAACGCCTTTTCAGGTGTTGCCATTAGTGCAAACTGATTTTCCCGCAGCTCGACTCTTTTGATTCCAAACGAATAATAAGGTGACGGTAATTTAATGTAGTCAAAATCTCCTAAATCATTCGTGAATTTTCGAGGTGTTTTAACCGTTATAGAAACTGTAGAATAAACTCTTTCCGGAATTAAACCATAAAAAGACAATGCTGATTCTGCCGAAACATAACTTGGCGCATACAAAACATTCGCAATACTGAACTTTTCAGGCAATGCATCGCTGTTCCAAACATACAAAGCTTTCTTCAAAGGAATTAGTTTCTGTTCACGAATTAGAGAATGAATCTTATCATTAGGTCTTTTATAATCCTTGAAAAGGCTCACCAACACCTGATGCGGAATCGGATGCGCGGATAAATTTTGTATGTGAGTACTGAACTCCACAATACAAATGTAAAAAAAATAATAGATAATCGGAATTTTTTCGATTATCTATTGAAAATTTTACAGAATGAGAAATTGCGTTAAATGGAAGTTAACACATATTTAAAACATTGAATATCTAAATTGCAAGAATACAGAACATTAAGAATTCTCTATAAAGATTCGGCGACCATATCTATGTCATTCAAAAGGAAACAAGTTCATGGTGATTTAATTAAACAAATCAATCCTTTGTCTGATCAAATCCTTATATTTAATTTGATTAGCCTCAGATAAAAAAGATTGGTCAATTAGTAATAATATCTTCTTTTCGGCTTTTACAAACCTTTGGAATACATTTTCAATCTGTTTTTCTGATAATCCGAATTTTACTCCGAAATTGATAAAATCAGACTTTGTCAGGCGACTTTTTTTACCACCAATCGTTAAAGCAGTTTCTTCTTTGTCTTCCGGCAGATGTAGCTGAACATTCAACAAATCGTAAGCAGAAGCAAATCCCCAATTTTCACCCTTTAAGATCATTGAAAAATTCTTCAGATGCATATCATTATTTCCTGTTATATAACTGAATACAATGACTTCATAAAGCCTTAACACATCAAGTAATGTATTAGATGAATGCTCAATAACTGCTTTGCCGACCTTTTCTACAGAACCTCTGTATTTATCAAACGCTTCCGTAATTTGAAACATATCCAGCATATGAATTTTTTCTCCTTTTGCTGTTCTGTCTATTCTTTTTGTAATGTAAGAAAGTTCACCAGATTTTAACCGTATTAATGAAGATACTACCGTTTGTATTCCTAACAATTCTGCTAATTTCATAGTCAGATGTTCGTTCTCAGGCATTTGAGGGAAAGTTGTATTCTGAGGTTTCAAAATATATTGACCTCCCAAAGCTTCCAGAACGGTTAATCTTCCTTTTGTTCCATCTGCCAATGTTTCTTTTATAAAACCTAAAGATAATTTTGGTTGAACACCAGGAACAGAAATGGAAGTTTCGATAATTTCCCTTGCTAAGACTTCCATATCCTCTAAAGTATAATTGAGCAACGGAGCTGTTGCAGTGCCAAAGATTCTTTTACTGCACTTAGCATGAAAATCAATCTCGTCGTCTTTCAGCGCTTGATAGCAAAACAGACATTTATTCATGTTCAAATAATTCAATGGGTTCAACACTCACCGATCCTATACAATTTTTACAACAGGCCAGCAATAATCCCATACGGTCATTCTTATTAATCTTCCAGCTATCTGAAGCGATATCTAAAAGCCATCCTTCCGGAATTAAGCCTTCAAAAAAAGGAAACAAGCGTTTCTCCCGATACACTTTATCGGAAACAGGCATCGAAAATGTAATCAACTGATTAGGATATTTTTGAATATAATCAGCATCGTAAGAAAATGTATATTCACCGTCGTCAGTTTCAGTAACAACGCCTGCAAAAATAGAATTGTAAAATACCTTTCCTTGTCTCATTCTTCTATTTCTTTAGTGTTCATAGGGATTAACTTGCTTCCAAACATCAAAAGCACCTGATTTACTTTTGCCATACTCAAATTTTCTTTTCCCTGTTCTATTTTTCGAACAACAGTAAGTGCCACGCCTGCGCGTTCCGCAAATTCTTCCTGTGTCAATTGAGCTTCTTTACGCTTTTGCTTTACAAAATTTGAAAGATTAGGATACATAACTATATGCTTTTGCAATGATTACACAGCAAATATATAAAATTATATGCAAATGAATACAATTTTTAATATTTAATCACAATTATATTAAAGTGCATATAATCAGAATAACAAAAAAAATAGAAAATTATTGAATAATGTAAAATAAATAATACATAATCGGAAAATTTTCGATTATATGTTGGAATTTTTCAAAACACTAATATATCACATCTTTAAAAAGTGTTGCAGTACTAATTGTTTATTCCCTATATCTCCTAAAATTCTCCGCTTGCTCAAAAATCTCTTTATACACTTCATCTCTCGTTACCGGTGGATATTTGTGTTCGGCGAGTTTCAGGATCAGATCTACTTTCAGTTCGGCTTTGATATCCTCGCGTTCACTCCAGTCGGTGTATTTGGCTTTGTCGTCCACGATGATTTTGATGTCTTTTGCTAAAGCGATTAAGCTTTCTTCGGAATACTCGAATTTGTATTTGTCGCGGATGTCTTTCAGAATGTCGTAGAAGGATTTCTCTTCAAAGTCGATTCCCATTTTCTCGAAAGAATACTTTTCTTCTTTCAAATCACGAAGTAAATCTGCCATTTGTCCTGCCAAATCATCCAAAACATCATTCGCCAAAACCATATCTTCACTTCGTTCATTGTATTTATCTACAATATTCTGTAGGCGTTTGCTGAAATCTACTCCCTTAATCTTGTTGACTTTCTTAAAATCATCAATCGCCATTTTCAAAAGCCGCTGCAGAATTTTGATTTTGGTATTGGGAAGTTTAATGCGGTTGATTCGCTCTAAATATTCTTCCCCGAAAATATCAATCTTCTCGCCTGCATTTTCATCCATTTTAAAGACTTCTTCCACACCGTCGCTTTGTATGGCTTCTTCCACCATTTTCGCAACTCTGGCGTTCATTTGTGCAATATCGGGAGCTTCTTTTTTGGTCAGTTTAAAAATTATGGAACGGATTGCCGTGAAATAATGAATCTCATCCACTTCTTCCCTACGGAACGCATCAGATGAACAGCTTATATTATAAGCCTCCTTCATTTTCTTCACGATACGCATAAAGCGTTTTTCCAAATCTTCGGTCGTCTGCACAAATTCTGCAGCGAGATTCAGGTTTTCCAACTTCTGAACCGGACTTCCTTCAAAGTAAGGTTTTGAATTAAAATGATGGAACAGTTTTCTCAACAAATCTAACTGGTCTTTTACAATCGTAATGGCTTTGTCGATATCCTCAAACTCATTCTGATCAGCATTGTTGAATTTAGCCAACGCAAAATTCATATTGTTTTTGATGCCGATATAATCAATCACCAAACCTTTATCTTTTCCTTTGAACTTCCGATTGACACGGGAAATCGTCTGAATGAGGGAATGTTCCTGAATCGGTTTATCAATATAGATGCTGTCTAAGAACGGTACATCAAATCCTGTCAACCACATATCGACGACAATCGCAATTTTGAAATTGGATTTCTCCTGCTTAAACTGTCGGTCGAGCTCCTTGCGGTCATCTTTAGTACCCAAAAGTTTGTAAAGGTCTTCATCATCGTCTTTATCCCGCGTCATCACCATATTGATTTTCGCAATCGGTTTCAGTTTTTCCTTTTCTTTCTCGGTCAGTTCTGCCCCGTCTTCATGCGGTTTTATTTCTCCCCATTCCGGACGGAGTTCCAAAAGTTTCTTGTAAAATTGATACGCAATTTCACGGCTCGAAGAAACAAACATCGCCTTTCCACAAACGGTTGCTCCTTCTTTTACCCGACCTTCATAATGATTTACAAAGTCTTTTGCCACAGCTCTCAATCGGTCATCATCTCCCAAAACAGCATTTAGTCCGGTGGTGGCTTTTTTACTTTCTTCCACTTGGTATTCACTGGAACCTTCGGAAACGCACATATTATAGTAATCCTCAATCTCTTTCAGTTTCTGCGATTCCAAAATTACTTTTGCGGCTCTGCCTTCATAAACAATGCGCACCGTAATTTCGTCCTGCACCGATTCGTTCATCGTGTAAGCATCAACCACTTCACCAAAAACTTCCATCGTTTTATCAATTGGTGTTCCGGTAAAACCAACATAAGTGGCGTTCGGTAACGACTGGTGAAGATAATACGCAAAACCATATCCGGTGCGCACTTCTTCATCTGTAATCTTCAGTTTTTTATCGAGGTTGATTTGCGAACGGTGCGCTTCATCCGAAATACAGACAATATTGGTACGCTCCGAAAGCAGTTCGGTATCTTCGGTGAATTTGTGAATGGTGGTAAGAAAAACGCCTCCACTTTCCCTGCCTTTCAGTTGGTTTCTTAGATCTTCCCGTGAACTGACACTTACAATATGATTGTCGCCAATAAAAGTTTTGGCATTGGTAAACGTCTCTGAAAGCTGGTCGTCCAAATCGGTGCGGTCGGTAATCAGGATGATGGTTGGACTTGCCATTTCAGTACTGCGCATTAAAAGCCGCGAAAGATAAAGCATCGTATAACTTTTGCCACAACCTGTCGCTCCGAAATAGGTTCCGCCTTTTCCGTCACCTTCAGGTTTTCGGTGGTTCAGGATGTTGTGATACAGTTTTCGCGAAGCGTAATACTGCGGATACCGGCAAACGATCTTCTCCTGTTTCTTACTCGTATCCGGGAAATAAAGAAAATTCTGAATCACATCCCGAAGTCGGTTTTTGTTGAACAGTCCTTTCACCATTGTATAAAGCGAAGCAATGCCGTCTTTCTCGATGCGATCGTGACTTTCGGCTCTGCGCCAACCGTAGAAAAATTCATAAGGCGAAAACATAGAGCCCGCCTTGTTGTTCACGCCATCGCTGAGCACCAGGAACGCATTGTATTTCAGCAGTTCGGGAATATCGCGTTTGTAGCGAACCGTGAGTTGTTTGTAGGCATCGTAAATCGTGGTATTTTCCTGAATCGCCGTTTTGAACTCGAAAATCACCAAAGGAAGTCCGTTGATGTACAGAATTCCGTCGGGAATTCTTTTCTCGCTGCCTTTTATTTCTAATTGATTGACAAAGCGGTAGATGTTATCATCTTTTTCTGAGTAATCAATCAGCTGAATAAACAAATCTTTTTTGGAAGCGTCTTCTCTTTTCTGGGTAAAACCGTCTGAAATTAAACGGATGATATCCCGGTTGCTTTCATACAGTGCCGAAGCCGAAAAATATTCCAGTTTCAGAATAATCTGTTGGATTTCGTTGGGCGTGATATCGTGGTATTGGCTGTACAGAAAGTTTTTCAGGTCGTCTTTCAGCAGCACTTCTTCCAGTGTTTTATGAATCTGCAACCCCGAAGTATGCGGAATGCCCTGCTCCTCCAAAAGAGCAATCACGCTTTGTTCTAACTGGGCTTCAGTGAATTTCATACAAATTAATATTTTGAATTTATATCATCGTAAATCATCGCATATACCTCTTTAACCAACACAAAAATCGTGAGCAAGTAATTAAATAATAAAATGCTAGAAATGATCTGAATTGTGTTTAAGAGCAGGTTTTTTGAAGAAGTATTACCATCGTAAAAAAAAAGTAATTGTTCATGAATTAGCTGGAATAAAGATGATTCATCTGCGAATTTCGCTTTGAAGACTAACATGTATATAAGTAATAACACAATGGATTTTAAGGCTATTGCAATGGAAAACAATATTAACGTTGATACTTGTCTTGTGAAATTCTTATATCTTTCTAAATAATTAATCACTTCTTCATCTAATTTTCCTCTATTAGTTTTTCTTCTTGCCGAATAATTCTGGAGAAGAATAAAAATTACTGAAAACAATAAACCTGAAAAAATACTAATTGAGCTTATAATACTTGAAATGATATCATTATCAAACCTAATATTAAATTTAATACAAGTAACTGCTAATAATAGTGGAATTAGTAAATGAATAATTAAAGAAACAAATTTGCTTTTTCCGATTCTTATATCGGAAAACCCATCAGTCAACAATTCCAACAAATTAAATTTCGAAAACATTAGTTGTAACCTATTTCTTTTTTAATCTGATCTAATATTCCGTCAGTAAATTTTATGATTTTCTTAAAATCAAAATGATGTGTTTCGGGCATTTTTACTTCATCAGGCAAAAAAATTGTTGGTGCTATATCAAATGTATTCCTTATTCCGACATTTGCTCTGTGACCATTTTCATCTTTATAATATGCTTTAATTTCATATCCATTCTGTTCTGAAATATCCAAATCTTCAAGATTTGCACCAATCAGTTTTTGTTTTTTATTACCTTTTAAAGCTTTCCAAAATTCTTTTACTTCGCTTTGGAAACCACTTACTTTAACCTCAACTTTTAGATTTGGAAAGTCAGCAAAAATTGGATTGAGTAGTTTTCTTTTGCCCCTTGTTATTTTATCGTTAATAATCTTCATTTCATATACATGGCTCTTCTTCAAATATTCTTTCTTAATAACTTCAGGAGTAAATGAGCTTATAAATAAAGTAAAACCATATTCAGCGAAAAATCTCTTTAAAGTTATTTTGATTAGATCTGCAACAGTATAATCAGAATAATTTTGAATCATTAAAATTCCGGAACAATGATCAATTGGAGTCCAAAGTTTTATATAGAAAGGCAATGATGCAATTTGGTCAATATTAATTTTTCCAACTTCGTTATCTGCGTCATTTTGATTATAAATCGTTTGAACACTTCCAATACTACCTCCAAGAACCTCTCCATCAATAATATTATTGATACTTCTTGGTGAGAATTGGGTTTTTGCTGGAGAAGATATTCCTTTGGTTCCTTTTCCATCTGCTTTAAATTTTCCGTCAAACAGTCCTCGATAATCAGCAATGAATTTTTTGTATGCTTCTTTCTTATCTTCCCCAATACTATCGAATAAATCACTAAAATTTAATAACTCACTGTTTTTTGAGTTTCGCTTCCTAATTGCAATTTTGAAAATCTCAAGCTTTAAATTTTGAGCCATATCATTTGTTTTTACTTATTTTCGACTGTGTATAATTACTTTACTTTCACCCTAATTAAAAAATGTGTAATGCCTCACTCCTCTAAAAAAGCAATAAAGCTTTGTTCTAACTGGGATTCGGTGAATTTCATAGTTTCAGTTTTTTAAAATGGCAAATCGTCTTCTTCCCAAGAATTTTCGTTCTGAGCTAAATCATTATACAGTTTTCTATTTGTAATCTCATTCTGGATCTCATCCAAATACCCTTTTAGTCTTGCCAATGAATCAAAAATAAACAAACTATCACGATAATTTAGTAGTTCATTAGGATGTGCAAATGAATTATTATTTCGAACACCATTATATTTTTCTAATATTGAGATATTTGCTTTTAAAATTGTTTTACACATTTCCGTTTCAATTGCAGATTCAGCTTCTAAAAATTTTATATATTTTCCAAATAAAGCATTTAATGAATCGGTTGCATCAAAACTTACATTGTTTGCAATTAGCAATTCACGTACAAATTTCACATAATAAGTATGTAACCTATCTAAAGCAACTTCTGGTTGATTATTATCTATGGAATCCCTAATTGATTTGGTTAATTTTTTGAAATCATCATTATCGAGGAAATTATCAATATTTTCAATGTGTTGACTAACTCCGCCTTCTTGCAATCTTTGTACAACTTTTTTGCATTCTGCTTCCAATTCGGGATTGGATTTATAGTAGGTAGAATTTAGAATTTCTTTCTGTTTTCTGTAATTTATTAAATCATTGATTAGTTTAGATACAATATGGTTTGGTTCTAATCTAAAAAATTCACGAAGTCTTTTTGCTTTCGAATCTCCTTCTTTTTCATATTTAGCGTTATAAATATCAACACCAATTTTCTCATTAATAAATTTTTGAAATGTTGAATTATAAAAATCTAAAACATAACCACCACCCATATCAAAATAGTGCTCCAAATACTCTTTTTCTTCAAAAGTTAAGTCTGACATATATTAACTATTTTATTCTGGCATTTCTTCCAATATTTGTCTCGTGGTCTCTTCTGTTTCAATCCAAGAAATGGTAAGACCAATTAGTTTTTTTAAGCTTTGAACATCTTTTCCGTCCCATTTTCTTTCATAATGAGTTTCATCATTTCCAAGCCAAACGGCTCGTTTTGAAACATTTTTGATATTTTCGCTTGTGATAAATTCTTTAATTACCGGCATCAAAAGTTTCTTTTTAATTACCTCTTCTTTATCGGGTGTCAATCTGATACAATAGTCTTTTATTAAGAATTCTAATGCTTTTCTATAACCAACTCCACATATTTGATCTAAATCATAATGTTCGGCTGTTTCTGCTTGATTGTAGATTGTAACAAAGTTTGGCGAAATATTTTCAATTATTTCACCAAATTTTTTAAACATGATAAATCCTCCGACAACATTTCTTAAATAATAAGTGCTTGAATTAGACATTTCATAAATAGTTAAAAATGCCTTTCCACATTCTGAATTAGTACATGTTACGAATATACTCAGCTCAGACTTTTTTAATGAAAAGGAATTGGTTTGCGGAATTAAGTGCTTGTGACAATAAGGACAAAAATCTATTATTCTGTCGATATCGAAGACTCTTCTGTCAAAATGTACTTGCATAATTATAATTTTTTACCCCTCCACCGCCATCTTTCCCAGCAGCAGACTTTTTAATTCTTCTAGTTTTTGTGTTTGCAAATTCAATCCTTGTATTTTATCAACAATACCTTTAGCTAATTCACAATAATTATTTAAAATTTTATTTTCAGGTATTAAAATACTGAAACTTTCTAATTGCGTGTTACTAAAATTTGCTTGCGCACTATCTCCACCAATTCCTTGTATTTCATTTTGTATAATATCTTTTTGCAATAAGAAATAGAAATAATATTTCAAAATTTGTTTATTGAATGAAAATAATCCAACACGCTGATTCACAAAAAATTTATTAAAATAACCTGGAACTAATCCAATTTTTCCAATAGTTGCACCAGTCATTGCAATTACCAAATCTCCACATTTAGCAACATATTCATTCTTTATCTGGTATGTACTATCAACATAGTCAAGATTATTAATATCAATAGAGTTGTCAGAAATTGAACCTATTTTTATTACAGGAATTCCCTCTGTACACCAATCTTCACTTTTAAATGCAAATCCAGATTTTAATTTCCCAAGCTCCCCCAACTTCCCAACTCTCCATCCCTTCGGAATTTCCTTTCCCAGTTCCTCGTTATGCAACATTGCACCGCCAGAGGATTTGTACCCCGTCATTGCGAGCGGTAGCGCGGCAATCTCGTTGTATTGACTTTGTGTTTCGGCTACCATTGAGATTGCTTCGTCGCTCGTTCCTCGCTCCTCGCAATGACGCTGGACTGGAAACTCAAAATCCTCAAACCAATGCCGGTAAATGGTTTGCGCGGTTTCTTCCAGTTTTTCGCAAAGTTGGTTGTTTAGTTGGATGCGCTGTTCTACGGTTTGGTATTCGGCAACCAATTCTTTTTGTTTTTCTAGTGTTGGCAAAGGAAATTCCATATTCAAGAAATCTTCCCATTCTAAACTTCCACGCACTCCGCCAACTGCCAGAAAACAGGCTTCACGGTCAAATTCACTTCGCGAAAACCACATCATCAGATATTCTGGGAACAGCTGCTGCTCATCCATAATTTCAAAAACCGGATAAGCCGCAGAAATAATCGCCGGTTCATAATCTTTCCATAAAGCAACCGGTATTTTCTTATCTCTGCGAACCTGCATCGTACTGCACGCAAACTGATTTTGTCTGATAATTTTATATGTTGACATATCCGTTCCCACAGTATTCGCAACCGATGGAATGAAAACTTTATTGATGGTAAGTCCGGTAAGGTTTTTCACTACCAGATTTCGGTTTCGTTCATCTACCAAACGGATATAATCGCCTAATTTTCTATAATTCGACTGCATAACCCAACTGTTCAAATACTTTTAATAATTCGGCGTTGCTTTTCTGCTCTGCTTTCAGCAGTTCCACCAGTTCGGTTTGCAGCGTACTCATTTTTTCGTGATAATCTACATTTTCATCACGGTTCACAAACTCAATATATTTGCTCGGAACCAAAGAATAATCTTTGGCTTTTATTTCTTCAGTAGTTGCGGAATAGCAGTATTCAGGCTTATTTTCATAGCCACCACCGGTTTGCCAGTTGTGGTAGGTTTCGGTGATTTTTTGGATGTCTTCTTCAGAAAACTGGATGTATTTTTTCTCAAAAGGAATACCCATTTCCCTAAGATCCATAAACAGGACTTCATCTTTTCGGTCACGGTAACGGCGAACCTCATTTCCTTTCTCCACCGTTCGCTGTTTCTTATTTTTATTGATAATCCACATCGTAACACTGATGTTGGTGGTATAGAACATATTCTGCGGCAAAATGACGATGGCTTCAACCAATCCGTTATCAACCAATGTTTTACGGATTGCTTTTTCGGTACCGTCGCCACTCAAAGCACCATTGGCAAGGATAAATCCTGCCACACCATTTTCCGAAAGTTTAGAAACCATATGCAGAATCCAACCGTAATTGGCGTTGCTTGTTGGCGGCACTTCGTAACCGTTCCATCGCGGATCGTCGGTCAGTTCGTTGGTGGCACGCCAGTCTTTTTGGTTAAAAGGAGGATTTGCCATGATGAAGTCGGCTTTCAAATCCTTATGCTGGTCATTGGAGAACGTATCGGCTGCAATCTCACCCAAATTGGCAGAAATCCCACGAATCGCCAAATTCATTTTCGCCAGTTTGTAGGTGGCATTGGTATATTCCTGTCCATAAACGGAAATTTGTTTTTTATTTCCTTGATGCTCATTGACAAACTTGATGCTCTGCACAAACATCCCACCAGAACCACAACACGGATCATAAATCTTGCCTTCGAAAGGTTCAATCATTTCGGCAATCAGGTTCACAATCGATTTCGGGGTATAGAACTCACCTTTTCCCTTGCCTTCTGCCAGAGCAAAATTGGATAGAAAATACTCGTAGACTCTTCCTACCAAATCATTTTCTTTATCGGCAATGGTATTAATCTGATTAATGGTATCGAGCAACGCGGAAAGTTTGCTCACATCCAATCCCAATTGGGAAAAGTAATTATAGGGAAGCGCACCTTTCAGGGCAGAATTATTCTGTTCAATGGTAAATAATGCAGTATCGATTTTCAGGGCAATGTCCGGCTGTTTTGCGTGCTGCATGATATAACTCCAACGCGCTTCTTCCGGCAGATAGAATACGTTTTTCATGGTGTAGAATTCCACCATATCGGCAAACTGTTCTTTACCTTCGGTAATCAGTTTCTGTCGTCTTTCTTCAAAGGTATCTCCCGCAAATTTCAGGAAAATTAAACTGAGGACAATGTGTTTATATTCAGCAGATTCCACCGAACCCCTTAATTTGTTGGCGGAATCCCATAATGTTTCTTCGATGCTTTTGGATTTAGTCGCTTTCTTGGCCATATATATTTTAAGTAATCTTTCAAAAATAAGGATTTTTATTTTCTTTTACTAGTCTTTGTTCCATAGTTGTTCATATATAAATCTATAATTATATATTCACAGAAATATGTATTTATATAATGGCTAAAAACATTCTGATAACTCATCAAAAAGGAGGTGTTGGCAAATCAACATTGGCGTATAATCTTGCTGCAAATCTGAGGCAAAATGCAAAAGTCTGCATCATTGACATGGACAGTCAAGGATCACTAATCAATCTGAAAGAAATGGCAGAAGTTGAAATATTTTCAGGAGATAAAATTTCAGAAATCCAGAATTCAAACTTTGATTTTATTTTCATCGATACTCCCCCATATTTAACAGACCAACTTCCTAAGCTTTGTGATTTGGCAGATGTAATCATTATCCCGACAAAAGCCGGTGTTTTAGATTTGTTGGCAATCAAGTCCACAATTGACTTGATTCTTCAGTCAGGAAATATTAAGAAAGCAGTTATTGTTTTCAATATGGTAAAACCGAATACTACACTTACTCAGGAAATCAAAGATCAACTTCAAGAATACCAAGTAAGGGTTTCAAAAAACATGATCTCAGATTTGGTTGCATTTTCAAGATCAGTTCTAATAAACGGTGTGGAAGATCACCGGAAAGCACAGAAACAAATAGATAACCTAACCAAAGAAATACTCACATTATCAGTAAGATACTGATATTTAATTATAGATTTATAGCATTATATAATTATATATTTATATAAAATGGCAAAAGGATTTTTCAAAATTAATCAGCAAAGCAAAAGAGTCACAAACTGTTGCTCCCAAACAAAAAGTAGTTGCTGTGAAAGAAAAAAAAGACGAAATATTATTCTCACTTCATATTCCGGCGGAGCGATTGAAACAATTAAAAATCAAATCAGCCCAGGAAGGAAAAAGCTTGAAGGAACTTATTAACAGTGCGATTGAGGAAAAGTATTTTTAATTTAGCCTTGGAGCGATACTATAGCTTTGTCATGCGGATAATATATTCAAGATTATCCGGATATTGGGGCAAAAGTTTTCAGTAATTAGGGCAGAACAGTTTTTACAGTTTTCAGCCATTATTGTCATTATTTAAATTTCTAGATTCCAGTTCTTCTGTTAAAGCTTGGTTTTGCTTTCTGTTTCGCATTAGTAAATAAGCAAAGAATAATGAGAAAAAAGTGAAAAAACTTAGACCTTTCGTAGCTGCACCATAAATAGCAATATAGTTCCCCCCGAAAATCGGACAGTAAGTTTAGTTGGAAAAAACCTATTAAATTTACAATATGTCACAGAGAAGAAAATTCAATTCGCAGTTTAAGTTCAAGGTTGTCGTAGAAGCTTTGTCGGAACGTCTCCCGCTGCACGAACTTGCCAAAAAGCACGATTTGCATCCCAACCAGATTACAACCTGGAAAAAGGAGTTCCTCAAGAACGGAGCGGAGATTTTCGGTAAGGAAAAGGCCTCGGAAGAGAAAAAGGAGGATGTTGAATCGCTTTACAAAGTGATCGGCCAGCAGAAAATGGAGATTGATTTTTTAAAAAAAGCCTTGTCATGAAACAGAGTGTCTCGGAAAGAAAAACACACATCGGCAAGGCAGAAAAAATCAGCGTAAAGAAGCAGTGCGAACTTCTTCATATATCGCGCAGCAGCCATTATTACCAAAGAGTTCCGGAGAGCGATTTTAACCTGAAACTGATGGAAATGATAGACAGGGAGTTTATGGAACATCCCTGGAAAGGCGTTCCCAGAATGGTGCAGTGGCTCAGTAAAGATTGCGGACTTTTAGTCAATAAAAAGCGTGTGGAGCGGCTTTACCGGCTGATGGGCATCAGCGCTTCTGCTCCCGGGCCCAACACGAGCAAAAAGGGTAAGGGAAAAGGGCACAAGGTTTTTCCGTATTTGCTGAAAAACCTGCCCATCACTCATCCCAGCCAGGCTTGGGCGATGGACATCACCTATATCCCGGTAAAAGGCGGATATCTGTATCTTGTTGCCATCATCGATCTTTACAGCCGATATGTGGTGGCCTGGAGCCTGAGCAACACGATGACTTCGGAGTGGTGCCGCGATCTTCTGGATGAAGCCATCGAAACCTACGGAAAACCCGAAATCATCAATACTGATCAGGGCAGCCAGTTCACTTCAGACCTGTTTACAGAGTATGTAAAATCACACAAAACCATCCGCCAGAGTATGGACGGCAAGGGCCGGGCGCTGGACAATATCTTTATCGAGAGGCTCTGGCGCAGCTTAAAGTATGAAGAAGTGTATCTTTACGCCTATCGGGACGGAAAAGAGTGCTATATCGGATTGAAAAAGTATTTTGCCTACTACAACCATCAGCGCAGGCATCAAAGCCTAAACTACCAGGTTCCGGCAGCAATTTATAATCTTACAGAAAGAAAAGCAGCATAATGAAAGTTCACGCAGTTTCACACATTCCCACACTACACGGAAAAATCTTTGAAGGGATTTTTCCTATGTGGAAATTTGCAAAACCGCTACCCTCAAAAACAATAAAATCAAACTTAACTTTTATGATTTACTGTCCAAACTTTGGGGGGAACTATATCATCCAGTTTATCATTTGATAATAATTTTTCAAGTTTGAAGTGCAAATTTTCTTCTTGAAAAATTTTGTTTTTTGCAAGGTAATCTTCAAGTACAACTAGCTGTTCTGGCTTTAGCTCAATAAAAGGAGATGATTTAATCTTAAGAATGTCGTTTTGCTTCCTTAGTCTGAAAATCAAAAAGTAGCACGCGGCATCAAAAAATAGAATCATTATTAAAATCAATAAATCCCACCACTTATTGTTCCAATTAGAAATTCCATAGGTTGACCAAGAAATTGCAGCCAAAAACAGAAATAATACTGCAACATCTGTTGATTTATTGAAGTTATCGAATTTTCCACTTATTGCAGAAGTTAAGAAAGGTTTAAAATAAATACCTAAAAGGACTATTTGAAAAATAATACCTGCAATACTTGCCAAAAACAAAATATTTAGAATATTCTCCATCATTAAATCGATATTTTAAGTTCAGGTATAATTTCTGCCGATTCTTTCATTTTCTTATCTACAATTTTTGCATAAATAGCAGTAGTACGGATTTCCCGATGTCCTAATCGTTTGGAAACCGTATAGATATCCGCTCCATTTTCAAGAAGAAGAACAGCATTGGTATGTCTGGCTGAATGAAACGTAATATGTTTTGAAATTCCTGCACGTACTGACCACCGAACAATCTCGTGATTATGAATACCACTGTATTTTAGACCTTTAAAAACTCGGTCGTTTGGATCTTTTCGCTCACCCAAGAGTTCTCTGGCTTGCTCTGAAATATACAAATACTCAACTCCATCAGTTTTTACTTGCCTAAAATTGATTTTATAACTGTCCGGTTCATCTCTCACTTCTGACCAAAGCAAAGTATTAATATCACTCCATCGCAGTCCGGAAAGGCAAGAAAACAAAAATGCACGTTTTAGCACCGGGTATTTGCATTCTGCTTTAGCCAATGCCTGTACTTCATCAAAAGTCAGATATTCTCTCTGACTTTCGGCTTGATCAAATGATTTAACTTTTGCGCCATAATTTATAGAAATATATCCTTCATCAAATGCCCGGCGAAAAGCTGCTTTTACTTTATTGAAATAAGAATACTTAGAATTTTGGGAAAGTTCCAGACCACTTTTTGTTTTGGCCTCATTGTCAAAATAGTCCTTTACTCTTTTTAAAAAAGTCTCATCAATATCATCAAAAATGAGATTTGGAGAAACAAACTTTTTTAAGTGCGCTAAAGTAGAAAACCAGTTTCCATAATTGTTATGCGAAAACTCTTTTTGTTTTTCTTCGGTGAGTTCATTGAAAAAATTCAGGAATGCTCTTTTTCCTTTAGTGGTATTTTTTAGATCAAATCTACCCTGCAAATATTCAGCTTGTCGAATCGATAAAAGATTCTCAGCCATAGTCAAAGTTTCTCTGTTATGATTCTTCTCTTTACTATTCTTAGGTATACTGAATAGGTACATCTTTAGATTCTCATAATCTCGCAAGTGCCTCCTTTTAACTTAAGCAGAAATTTCTGAGCCACGATAATACTCAATTGAAAGACTAATTGTTTCGTTCTTAAGTTTTCGTTGTTTTAGGGTAATCTTCATAATTAGTACACTGGTACTACTTTAGATTTATATGTAGTACTAAATTAGCAACTAAAGTACAAACATTATCCGATATACGAAAATAAAAACAACGTAAATATCTGTTAATCAATTAAAAGAATACAAAAGAAATCAAAGGAAACTAAAATTATTTACCGATGCAAAACTTAGAAAATATATTACCTAGTAACTCGTCATTGGTAAACTCACCAGAGATTTCACCTAAGTACTCTAGCGCATACCTTAGTTCATAAGCTAAAAGTTCGGTATGGAAGCTATCAGAAACCGCTTTTCTAACTCGATTAATTGAATCAAGGGATTTGGTTAAAGACTCGTAGTGCCTTTGATTAGTGATAACCACACTTTGCTCCTGCCCTTTAAGTGAATCAACGTAACGAGTAAGTTCTTCCTTTAACTCATCAAGCCCGGTTTGCTCTTTAGCTGAAATCGGAATGAGCGAACTAGCAAAACTTGGAATTAATTCTGATCTTAAAGTGTCATCAAACTTATCTGCTTCTCCTGTTGACAAATCAGATTTGTTGTGAAGAAGAATAATGTGAAGGTCTTTTCGAGCAAAGGTTTTAACAAAGTCAATTACTTCATCCGTCGTTGAATCTTGTTCATCAAAGAGATAAAGTAGAATTCTAGCGGATTCTATTTTCTCTTTTGCTTTTTGAACACCGATGGCTTCAATGGTGTCCTCGGTTTCACGGATACCAGCCGTATCTATAAATCTAAAGGCCGTTCCTTTCAAATGAAACACTTCTTCAATCGTATCTCTTGTCGTACCTGCAATATCACTGACAATGGCTCTATCTTCTTTTAATAGAGCATTTAATAAAGTAGATTTACCCGCATTAGGCTTTCCTATTATAGCTACTTCTACTCCATTCTTGACTGCATTTCCGTACTGGAAACTTTCAATAAGGTTTTTGAGCTTTCCTTCAATGGTATCGAGGAGGATAGTAAGAGCTGTTCTATCTGCAAATTCTACATCCTCTTCAGCAAAATCAAGTTCTAGTTCAATTAAAGAAGTAAAGTTTAGTAGATCTGTTCTCAAGTTGGAGATTTCATTGGAGATTCCTCCTTTTAGTTGATTAAGTGCTACTTTCCTAGAGGCTTCGTTCTCACTTGCAATTACATCAGCAATGGCTTCTGCTTGAGAAAGGTCAATACGACCGTTTAAGAAGGCGCGCTGAGTAAACTCACCGGCTTTAGCCATTCTAGCTCCGTTCTTAATTAGAACTTCTAATATACGCGAAGCGATAAAGGGAGAACCATGTAAAGTGATTTCCACAGAATCTTCAGTAGTAAAAGTTTTAGGCGCTTGAAAAACGCTTACCATTACTTCATCAATAGATTCCTCTCCTTCTTTTATAAAGCCGTAGTGAATGGTATGGGATTTTACTTTAGTCAAATCTTTTCCATCAAATACTCTGGAAGTAATTTCAAAAGCATCTGGCCCTGAGATTCTAATGATGCCTAAAGCACCTACACCGCTCGCTGTTGCTAAAGCACAAATGGTATCTTGATTCATAAAAGCAAAAATACAAAGAATTTGAGCGTAAATAAATAGATAAAAAAAGAACCAAGATTTTCACCTTGGTCCCTGTACTTTTAATATTAAGAAAAACTTCTTAGAAAATTTCTCTTCCTGAAAAATGGAACTGAGCTTCAATTAGTGCATTTTCATCAGAATCCGATCCGTGCACTGCATTTTCTCCTACGCTTCTCGCGTACATTTTTCTAATAGTACCTTCAGCAGCTTCTGCTGGGTTGGTAGCTCCAATTAGCGTTCTGAAATCAGCTACTGCATTTTCTTTTTCAAGTACGGCAGCAACGATAGGTCCAGAAGACATGAATTCTACTAATTCTCCGTAGAATGGACGCTCAGCATGTACTTCGTAGAATTTTTTTGCATCAGCAACAGTAAGCTGAGTAAGTTTTAGAGCTTTGATTTTAAACCCTCCCTCGGAGATTTTTCCAAGGATAGCACCGATGTGTCCGTCTGCTACTGCATCAGGCTTAATCATGGTAAAAGTGATGTTTGACATATATTCAGTTTTGATGGTGCAAAAGTACGAAAATAAGAGGATAATTTTCTTAAGAAACTTTAACTAAATTTTGACTTTATAGGTTTGTTTTTTGGCACAGATATTGAATAATAAGATTGTGATTCTCATGTTTAATTTGAGTTTTCATGGTTATTAGTTTTTACCCAGCTTCGGCTGGGTTTTTTTATTATAACCCTACTCCTCAGACTCTTCCATGAGCTTTAGATAGGTCGCATACCTGGACTCAAGAATCCTTCCTTTTTCAACGGAGAGCTTTACCTCGCATTTAGGCTCATTTAAATGCAAACAATTGTGGTATTTGCATTCTCTTCCTGTGGAAAAAATTTCAGGAAAATAATGTTGTAGTTCGTGTTTGTCCACATCAATCATTCCAAATTCTCTTACTCCCGGCGTATCAATAACGGCGCCTCCAAAATGCCAAAAATGCATTTGAGCAAAAGTGGTGGTATGTTTTCCTTTTAGGTGTGTCGCAGAAATTTCCGAAGTCTTTAAGTTAAGACCTGGTTCTAACGCATTAACTAAGGTGGATTTTCCACTACCAGAATGGCCAAAAAAAACAGAAGTTCTGTCTTTCAATCGTTCTCGAAGCTCCTCTAGATTGTATCCGCTCTGGGAGGAGACTCCCAGGCTCTGGTAGCCAATTTTTTCGTACCATCCCCCCACTTCTAAGCAAAGGTCTTTTTCTTCCTGAGTTAATAAGTCTTGTTTGGTAAAAACGATTAAGGGCTCAATACTGTAGGCTTCACAGCAGGCCAAGAACCGATCTAAAAAGCCAAGGGAAGTTTCGGGTTGCTTTAGCGTAAAGAGAACGCAGGCCACATCGATATTAGAAGCAATGATGTGCGCTTCTTTTGAGAGGTTGACGCTGCGGCGAATAAGATAATTCTTTCGAGGTTCAATTTTCGTAATCCAAGCCACATCATCGGCTTCTAATTGAAACTCTACTTTATCTCCAACTGCTAGAGGATTGGTAAGGCGGGTTTTTATAAGTTTAAACTTTCCACGGATTCTAGCCTCGTAGATCTTTTGGTCCTCAAGGTCTTGTACCTGATACCAACTGCCCGTCGATTTTATTACCAGCCCTTTCATTATTTATTCTGGTTTGTCAATCATTACGCTGTTTTGAACTTCGATGGAAGCTTCATGGATCGCTTTGAAAAGTCTTTCAATAAATTCCTTGCTCATTCCGGTTTCTGCCGCTTTTTGCGAAGCGTACTCGGTAATGACTTTCCAACGTTCAGGCTGAAAAATAGCCAGATTGTTTTCTTTTTTCACCTCTCCAATTTTCTCAGAAAGTTTCATTCTTTGAGAGAGAAGTTCAATTAATTGAAAATCGATATCCGAAATAAGAGTCCGGTGTTTTCCCAGCTCATCTTCGTAACCCAAGATTCCTTGCTGGCGGATTTCTAATCCTTGGATAAGCTCCGAAAGCACTTCCGGAGTAATCTGTTGCATCGCATCGCTCCAAGCCTCATCGGGAGAACAGTGGGTCTCAATCATTGCCCCAGAGTATCCTACGTTCATGGCCTCTTGAGCAATGGAGAAAAGTCCTGTTCTATTTCCACAGATGTGAGAAGGATCCACGATCATTGGAATATTAGGATATTGATTTTTAAAATCAAGCGCAATCTGCCAATTCGGAATATTGCGGTATTTGGTTTTCTGGTAAGTAGAAAACCCTCTATGGATGGCTCCAATGTTTTCAATTCCTCTTCCTAGTAGTCTTTCCATAGCTCCGATCCAAAGAGCCAAATCCGGGTTCACTGGATTTTTAACCAGTACCGGCTTTTGAGTTCCTTCAAGAGCATCAGCGATTTCTTGAACCGTGAAAGGATTCACTGTGGATCGGGCTCCGATCCAAAGGATATCTACGTCGGCTTCTAAAGCAGCTATTACGTGATGCGCATTAGCTACTTCAGTGGCGGTTTTAAATCCGTATTCTTCTTTTACTTTCTTTAGCCAAGAGAGTCCAATCACTCCTACTCCTTCAAAACCATTGGGTTTGGTTCTAGGCTTCCAGATCCCTGCACGAAACACAGGTACTTGATCCGTGGATTCTTTAATTCTTTTAGCAGTTTCAAGCATTTGGCTCTCACTTTCTGCACTACAAGGTCCTGCTATAATCAAAGGAGATGAAAACTCCTTTATCCACGTATTTTTTAAATCTTTTAGTTGCATATATCTTTTAAGCATTTCTGTGGAGAAACAACCTTTTATCTTTACAAGGTTCTACTTTAGTCCACGGGTCTATTCTATTAATTATTTTTCTTTACGAAAGGTCCAGTTTAAATTCTTTATCAAGCTCTAGTAAAGCAGGATTCTTTTTAGCCATTTTTTCAAATACAGTTCGCTTGGTTACAATCTCCTTTTTAATTTGATGATTCTTCTCAAACTCAAACTGAACTTTTTGGTTGTGGACCGAAGTTCTGAACTGATTTAAAAATTCACTTTGTACTTTTTCAAATTCAGACCGGGAAGCATCTGAAGCGTACTGAATGGTAATGGTAGCTTCACTGGTCTTTTTTAGTACAAAACTACCTATGGCATGGGAGATCAGATTCTTTTCCGCTTGCAGTTTCTCAAGGTAATTCTTCCAGTGCGTATCGATATCCGTTTGAGTAAAGTGGTGGCTCGGGATGTCCTTATCTTCCAAAAAGTCTTCCTGTAAAGAATCTAGCGTTTCAATTTTTGGTTTGAGTGCCTCTTGAATACTGAACTTGGAGGCGGGCTTTTGGCCGTTATTAAGCGCTAGAGGTTTTGTACTTACGCTCTTTTTTGGAGGAGATGGAATGCCGGCTACTGAATTCTCTTTAGGCTTTACTTCAGACTCCTTAGGCGAGACTTTAGTTTCAACAACTTCTTTCTTCTCGATTTCTTTTTCATGCCCCTGAAGAAAATGGGACGCTGGAAGGATTAAGAATTTTTTTTTTTAGGTTCGCCGCCCTGAGAAAGGGAACAAAGTTGCATTAGAGCAATTTCTACGGTTAGTCTTGGGTTCTTCGAAGCCTTATAGTGGATGTCAGCATAGTTGCAGATTTCAATAGCTGAAATTAAATTCTGAGGCGTCCAGGAAGCACTTTGCTTTAAGTATTTTTCTCTTGTATTCTCTCCTACTTCAATTAAAGCAAGGGTCGAAGGATTCTGTGCCATCATTAGGTCTCTAAAATGACTTCCCATCCCTGCAATAAAAATATGAGGATCAAATCCTTTCTTTACAATCTGATCAAATAAAGCCAGAAGCTCTGGAATCTGACCTTCCTTTGCTAAATCTGCTGCTTTTAGGAATTGATCGTAATCTAGAATATTTAGGACTTCGGCCGTCTTATCCAGTGTAATGTTTCCTTGAGAGAAAGTTACAATTCGATCAAATATGGAAAGAGAATCCCGAAGGGCTCCGTCAGCTTTTTGAGCAATTAAGTAAAGTGCGTCTTTTTCGTAAGACACGCCTTCTTTCTCTGCAATAGAAATCAGGTGATTTTGGATGTCTTCGATCGAGATTCTTTTAAAATCATAAATCTGACAACGAGATAAAATCGTTGGAATGATTTTATGTTTTTCAGTCGTTGCTAAGATAAAAATAGCATGCTTAGGCGGCTCTTCTAGGGTTTTCAAAAAAGCATTGAATGCCTGAGTAGAGAGCATGTGCACCTCGTCAATAATGTAAACTTTGTAGTTACCGGTTTGGGGCGCATAGCGCACTTGATCGGTTAACTCTCGAATATCGTCTACAGAGTTGTTGGAAGCGGCATCGAGTTCGTGGATATTGTAGGCAAATCCGTCCTCTGAGGTAGAACCGTCTCTTTCATTAATCTTACGCGCTAAAATTCTAGCACACGTGGTTTTCCCTACCCCTCTAGGGCCACAAAACAATAGGGCCTGAGGAATTTTTCCGCTTTCAATGGCATGGTCTAATGTATCGGTAATATGAGCCTGTCCGACCACAGAGTCAAAGTCTAAAGGACGGTATTTACGGGCTGATACAATAAAGTTTTCCATTGCTCAAAAATAGATAAAAAATAGTCAAAAAAAAAACTTTGCGCCCCAGAAATCCTCCTGAGAGCGCAAAGTAAATTCTTTAGCGTCGTAGCGCCTTGAGGGATATGTTTAAAGCTCTGTAACTCTTACATCAATTCTGCGGTTAAGTGCTTTGCACTCATCCGTATCGTTGGCCTCACAGATGGGATGTGAAGATCCATAGCCTTGCGTTTCTATTCTCTCGCCAGAAACCCCCAATTCCATAAGGGCAAGTTTAGCGCTCTTAGCACGAAGCGAAGAAAGATTTTGATTGTTGGTTTCGTTTCCGGTGTTGTCCGTATACCCTCCCAGCTTCACTTTCATCTCTGGATAAGCCTGCATAATTTTAGCAAGCTGAAGAAGCGATTCGGCTGAACCCGAAACTAAATCCGAACTCCCCGGAGTAAAGAACGTGTTTTGAAGCGTAAACCATTTGCTCTCATCTAAAAGAGTTTTATCGTTTTTCTTTGCTTTATCTAGAAGTTCATTCAAAGGACTAAATACTCCTAAGGTCAATGCTTCGCCTCCTGGAAGTTCTATTGTTTTTACTTCCCCGGTTTCATAGACAAAGTCCCCGTCTTCATTTAATTCCCCATGAACTTCTGAATAAGTCATCGGAGTTCCTTCTTCATTCACTCCAGTCACTTTTTCAGCAACTCCAGAGTGCGCAGATGCAGTAGTAGCGTCCAATCTTAGCAATTTTTCTAATCTAGACTCTTCAATCTTTTCGGCATGAACCGAAGCTAAAGTAGGAGCAATCACTAGGGAAACGATACTCATAAGCTTAATTAAAATGTTCATGGAAGGTCCAGAAGTATCCTTGAAAGGATCTCCTACTGTATCTCCTGTCACTGAAGCTTTGTGAGGATCTGAACCTTTGTAATGGGTTTCTCCATTAATGTCCACTCCTTTTTCAAAAGATTTCTTAGCATTATCCCACGCACCTCCTGCATTGTTTTGGAACATTCCCATAAGTACTCCAGAAACGGTAGCACCTGCTAAGAAGCCTCCTAGTACTTCAGGTCCCCAAATAAATCCAACTAAAATCGGTGAAATAAGAGCAAGAGCTCCTGGAAGCATCATTTTACGAATCGAAGCGTCCGTTGAAATAGCAACGCATTTTTCGTATTCCGGCTCTGCTTTTCCTTCTAAAATTCCTGGAATCTCTCTGAACTGACGTCTTACTTCTTCTACCATGGCCATAGCCGCTTGCCCTACTGCAGTAATGGCAAGAGAAGAGAAGATAAAAGGAATCATCGCACCAATAAATAGCCCTGCAAGGACATCGGCTTTATAAATATCAATTCCATCGATTCCTGCAATTCCAACAAAGGCGGCAAACAAAGCAAGAGCGGTTAATGCTGCGGATGCAATGGCAAACCCTTTACCTGTAGCTGCAGTTGTATTCCCTACAGCATCTAAAATATCGGTACGACCTCTTACTTCACCTGGAAGTTCACTCATTTCAGCAATTCCACCAGCGTTGTCGGCAATAGGACCAAACGCATCAATGGCAAGCTGCATCGCTGTGGTAGCCATCATCCCGGCAGCCGCAATAGCAACTCCATAGAGTCCAGCACATAAATAAGACCCCCAGATACCTCCGGCAAGAACTAAAATAGGAAGCAGTGTGGATTCCATACCAATGGCCAGACCACCAATAATATTAGTCGCGTGACCCGTTGAGGATTGTTTTACAATACTCTTCACCGGTCTTTTACCCATTGCAGTATAGTATTCCGTAATAATACTCATTAAGGTTCCAACAATAAGTCCTACAATCACAGCCCCAAATACGCCCATCTTAGTGAATACAAATCCACGAAGCTCCATAGTGTCAGGAAGTAAAAATTGAGTTAAGAAATAGGTGATTATAGCGGTAAGAACAATACTCCCCCAGTTTCCTAAGTTCAGTGCGTTCTGTACTTTTGAAGTTGTTTCTTCTCCATCGTTATTGATCTTTACAAATAAAGTACCCACAATAGAGAATACAATTCCGATCCCTGCAATTAGCATCGGAAGTAAGATCGGAGCATAACCTCCCATGGTATCAAGAGAAATCGTTTCGCGTCCAAGCACCATTGTGGCTAGAACCGTAGCGACATAAGATCCAAAAAGGTCGGCTCCCATACCGGCAACGTCTCCCACATTGTCTCCAACGTTATCGGCAATAGTAGCGGGGTTACGTGGATCGTCTTCAGGAATTCCGGCTTCCACTTTACCCACTAAATCGGCTCCTACATCCGCCGCTTTAGTATAGATTCCTCCTCCAACACGGGCGAAAAGAGCAATAGATTCCGCTCCAAGAGAGAATCCGGTTAGAATCTCCAGTGTTCTTTCCATTTCCAGGGAATCGGTCGGAGCATCCGGAGCAAATATTTGTTTGATTAATAGAAAGAGAGCCCCCAGCCCGAGAACGGCTAAACCTGCTACTCCCATTCCCATCACCGATCCACCGGCAAAGGAAACTTTTAATGCTTTTGATAAGGAAGTTCTTGCCGCCTCGGCCGTTCTTACATTGGCCTTCGTGGCAATTCTCATTCCAATGAAACCCGCTGCAGCAGAGAAAATCGCTCCCGCAACGAAAGCAATCCCAATGGTCCAGTGCGATTTTTCATTGCTCATACCCATTAAGGCTAAGAGAACTGCAACAATCACCACAAAATACCCCATAATACGGTATTCTGCTTTTAAAAACGCCATGGCTCCATCAGCAATATGGCCTGAAATAAGACGCATCCTTTCATTACCTGCATCTTGCTTACTCACCCAACGGCCTTGCACAAAGGTGTAAACCAAGGCAAGAATTCCAAAAAGGGGAATTAAAATGAATAAATCCATATAAATATTTTTTGTTAATAAGAGTTAAATATAGCAAATTTTACAGCCCACTAATCCTATTGAATCGAAAAATATTTAAATAAAAAAGCGAAACCCATAGGATTTCGCTTTAATATTCTATTGAAAAAGAGGAATTATCCTCCAAATTTACTTGCGTAATCGCGCTTAGAAGCCTCAATTACTTCCTTGGCGTGCTCTGCTCCGTAAACCTCATCAATACGGCATTTTGCAGGCTCGTCCGGTAGGTTTTTGTAGGTTAAGAAGTAGTGCTTTAATCTTCTTACTTCTGCAGCTGGAAGCTCACTTATGTCACGGAAATGACCAAAAGCATGATCTCCTACCATTACTGCAACAATTTTATCGTCTGCCTCCCCTTTATCAATCATTTTGAATCCACCGATTGGAATAGCTTCCATTAAAAGCCCTCCAGCATGAATGTTATGAGAACTTAAAACACAAATATCCAGTGGATCTAAATCTCCCATTTCCACATCGGTTGAACCGCTTTCAATAGCCAGTTGCTTCACCGTATCGTGGCAATACGTTCTTGGAATAAATCCGTAAAGTGCAGGAATAATATTGGAAAATTGCTGCGGTCGGTCCACTTTAAGGTACCCGCTTTGCTTATCAATTTCGTACTTAATCGTGTCACTTGGAACGATTTCTATAAACACATTCACCACATCAGGTGACTTTTCCCCAGCAGAGATTCCGTGCCAAGGATGCGCTTTAAAATTTGGAATCATTTTATATATCTGTTTTTAACGGTTCTTCTGCACCGAAAGGATGTTTTGTTTTTCTAGTAATGTACTGTACTCTACAAAAAAGAAGCGACCTCAATTAAAAAGTCGCAAGAATCCTTTACAAAAAGGTGCAAAATTTTACCGTGCAAAATTACGAATATAATTGGTACGTAGGGCTATTAGAGGACTATAATTTTATTAAAGAATAAGTCCGTCCTTCATCACAAGCTTACGGTCGGTGATTTCTGCAAGTTTTGGGTTGTGCGTAACAATCACAAAGGTTTGATTGTACTTGTCTCTTAAATCAAAGAAGAGTTGGTGCAGATCGTCTGCATTTTTAGAATCCAAGTTTCCGGTGGGTTCATCAGCGAAAATAACTTTCGGTTCATTGATCAGGGCCCTTGCAACGGCGGTTCTTTGAGCTTCTCCCCCGGACATTTGGCTGGGTTTGTGGTGAATTCTTTCAATAATATTAAGTTCTTCGAAAAGCTCGTAGGCTTTCTCCAAACTCTCTTTCTCACTTTTCCCAGAAATTCGGGTAGGAAGCAGAACGTTTTCTAAGGCAGTGAATTCGGGCAATAGCTGGTGAAATTGAAAAACAAAACCAATATTATTGTTTCTAAATCGACTAAGCTCCTGGTCCTTCATGGTGAGAAAACTTTGGCCATCGATTTTAATGTCGGTGTCATAATGCTTCTGTAAAGAAGGCGAATCCAGGGTTCCTAGTATCTGTAAAAGGGTAGATTTTCCAGCGCCGGACTCTCCAACAATGGAGACCACCTCGCCCTGTTCAATGTGCAGGTCTACCCCTTTGAGAACTTCTAAATTCCCGTAAGATTTATGTATGTTTTTTGCTCGAATCATTCCGTTTATTCACTTCTAGCTTTCTTAATTAAAAAAGCGGGTTTGAAACCAAACACCCTCTCTTATAAGAAAGGGTGCTAAGTTATTTTAGTTTCCTTTTATTAGAGTAAAAGGGACATAGGTTGCTCTAAATAAAGCCTAAGGGTTTGTAGGAACTCTGCTCCTGTTGCTCCGTCCACCACTCGGTGATCACAAGCTAGGGAGAGTTTCATTACATTGCCTACCACGATTTGTCCGTCTTTCACAACCGGCTTCTCTACAATAGCTCCCACAGAGAGAATAGCGGAGTTCGGCTGGTTGATAATAGAAGTAAAGGTCTCAATTCCAAACATTCCTAAGTTAGAAACAGAGAAAGTTGAACCTTCCATCTCGTTTGCTTTTAAGCCTTTATTACGCGCTCTTCCCGCCATGTCTTTCACCTGAGCTGAAATCTGAGTATAGTTCATGTAATCGGTATTCTTAAGTACCGGAACCACTAGACCGTCTGGAACAGCTACGGCTACTCCAATGTTGATATTTCCGTGGTGAACAATCTTATCTCCCGACCAAGTTGAATTTACTTGTGGGTGCTTTCTTAAGGCCATTGCAGTCGCTTTAATGATCATATCATTAAAAGATACCTTTGTATCTGGAATAGAATTGATCTCTTTTCTCGCAGCAATCGCTTTGTCCATATTGATCTCAACGATCAAGTAATAATGCGGAGCCGTGTATTTACTTTCTGCAAGTCTCTTCGCAATAATATTTCTCATTTGAGAATTTACTGTCTCCGTAGTCTCACCTTGTGGTGCAACCACAGGCATTGCAGCGGCTGCCGGAGCTTTCGCATCTGAAGCTTTAGCTGCAGCTGGAGCTGCTGGAGCTCCTTTATAGTTCTCAATGTCTTTTTTAACAATACGACCGTTTTCACCACTTCCTTTAAGTCCTTTAATGTCGATTCCTTTCTCTTCAGCCATTTTACGGGCTAATGGAGAAATAGCAATTCTATCACCTGAATCTAGGGTCACTTCAGTAGTAGCTTCCTCTTCAGCAGGCTGAGCCTGAGTAGTCTCTTCAGTTTTTGCTGCTGGCGCCTCAGCAGGAGCTCCACCCCCAGCAACGATCGCACTAACATCCGTTCCTTTCGGACCAATAATAGCTAAGATAGAATCCACCGGAGCACCTTCCCCTTGAGCTACGCCTTGGTAAAGAAGGGTTCCGTTGAATTCAGATTCAAAATCTTGAACGGCTTTGTCGGTTTCAATTTCCGCCAAAATATCTCCTTCCTTAATTTCTTCTCCAACCGCTACATTCCAGTTGGCTACTTTTCCTTCACTCATCGTGTCAGAAAGTCTCGGCATGGTAATTACTTCTACTCCCTCAGGAATTTCAGCTTTAGGAGCTACTGTAGCTGTTTTAGCTTCTTGCTTTGGCGCTTCCTCAGAGCTTGCCTCCTTAGTTTCCTCTTTTGACTCACTACTTGAATTTCCTCCACCTAAAAGACCAGAAATATCTTCTCCTTGTCCTCCAATAATTGCTAGAATTGAATCAACAGGTGCTGCTTCTCCTTCCGCTACTCCTACATGAAGAAGCGTACCGTTCATTTCAGATTCAAAATCCTGTACAGCTTTGTCGGTTTCAATTTCCGCCAAAATATCTCCTTCTTTTACTTGGTCCCCTACGTTCTTGTGCCATTTAGCCACTTTCCCTTCGGTCATGGTATCCGAGAGTCGGGGCATTGTAATTACTTCAGCCATATTTTTTCTATTTTTTAAACCTGCTCTACTTTCTTATTCTTTAGCTCTATAAATAGATGAACTTAAAAAAGTAGAAGCACGGGCTTTTTATCTTACTTGTTATTTTCTAATTGATCTAAAAACGGATAGTCTTCTTGTTCGTAGACGTATTCATAGATTTTGCTTGGATCTGGGTACGGAGAATTCTCCATGAATTCTATACACTCCTCCACAAAAGCTCTGGAATTATTATCTGTGTTTTCCAGTTCTTCTTCGCTAGCCCAACCGTTAGAAAGAATTCTTTGCTTTACTAGCTCAATAGGATCGTCCTCTTTGTGCATTGCTACTTCTTCTTTAGTACGGTACGGTTCTGCATCCGACATGGAGTGACCGCGGTAACGGTAAGTTCTCGCTTCAATGAAAGTAGGACCGTCTCCACGACGAGCTCTTTCAATTGCTTCGAAGGCTGCTTCTGCAACTTTCTCTGGATCCATAGCATCAACCGCTAGACACGGCATTTCGTATCCTAGACCTAATTTGTAAATATCTTCGTGGTTTGCAGTACGGTTCACTGAAGTTCCCATAGCGTATTGGTTGTTTTCAACTACGAATACCACTGGAAGTTTCCAGTTCATCGCCATGTTAAAGGTTTCGTGAAGCGATCCTTGACGAGAAGCACCGTCTCCAAAGAAACAAATATTTACGGCCTTACGGTCGAAATATTTATCTGCAAAAGCGATTCCAGCTCCTAAAGGAATTTGTCCTCCAACAATTCCATGACCACCGTAGAAACGGTGTTCTTTACTGAAAATGTGCATAGAACCTCCCATACCACCAGAAGTACCGGTAGCTTTTCCACAAAGTTCAGCCATAATTCTCTTTGGATCTACTCCCATAGCCATAGGATGAATATGACAACGGTAAGCCGTAATCATACTGTCTTTCGATAAGTCCATTGCATGAACAAATCCGGCAGGAATGGCTTCCTGTCCGTTATATAGGTGTAAAAATCCTCTGATTTTTTGTTTCAGGTAAAGGCTACGACATTTGTCTTCAAACCTTCTCCACATGGTCATATCGGCGTACCACTTAAGGTAAACGTCTTTTGAAAATTCCTTCATGGTTGATCAAAATTAATACGCAAAAATAGGAAAAATTCTTCGGGATAGGAAGAGACCCCCTACTAGAAAACAAGAATTTTCAAATTAATTCAAATAGTTTAATTTTGATTTCATATTGAATTGCATGACCCAACCTACTAACCAAGAAAATTCTTTACTCATTCGAGGATCAAAATTTATTTCGAATTTTTTCAATCCGATCACTTCCCTTTTGATTTACTTCCTCTACCATAGTTACCATAAAAACTCTTGGAGCAAAGCGCTAGAAGAATTCTTACCCATTCTTTTAATTTTAATTCTTCCTATTGTTCTATGGATTGTATGGAATGTAAGAAAAGGACATTATTCCAATTACGATGTCTCAAACCGAAAACAGCGCAACAGTCTTTATGTGTTCATTGCTTTAGTAATGATCCTTTATTTAATTGTGTGCTATTCGTTATTTAATACGGTTGAATATAGAATCTTATTTTTATTCCTTCTCTTAATTTTAATGCAAATCAGCAACTACTTTATTAAAAGCTCGATGCATACGGCATTAAACGTCTATACGGCGGCGCTCTTCTTTACCGTAGAGGCCTGGGCAGGACTGCTTTGGCTCGGCATTGCCGCTTTAGTAGGAATCACAAGGATTATTCTAAAACGCCACACCCTAAAAGAAGTACTCATGGGCGGTTTGTTAGCCTTTCTTGTAAGTTTAGCCTTCCTCTATTTCCATTTACAAAACCACGCAAAATTACTTTATGAACATTAATTCCCTTACTCCCACTGAAGAAGAAATCATGCGCGTCATTTGGACGCTTTCCGATCCCTTTCTGCGCGATATTATGGAGGCGCTCCCCGAACCCAAGCCCCATCAAAACACCGTTTCGACTTATCTAAAAATCCTAGCTGAAAAAGGCTATTTGTCTCCTAAGCGAAGAGGAAGAATCTTCCAGTACCACATTTCCATTGAGCAGTCGACCTACCGAAGAGAAAAGCTTTTGGAATTAAAAGATGTGTTTTATGAAGGAAGCAATGAAGAATTAATCAAAGATCTAGGAACTTCGGTTCCGACTTCTTCAGAAGCCTCAGTGATTCCAACACCTCTAGAAGCTCCCGAGCCCCAGCCTCAGCTTCCACCTGATTCAATTTACCGAGAAGAAATTGCCCAGTACGTTGAAAAACTAGTTAAAAATAAACTAAAATCTTCTGCTTCAAAAAAGAAAAATAAATCCGGTTCTAAAAAGAAAATAAGTAAGAAAATAGAAGACAGTTCGAGTAAAAAAGAAAAGAAGACCAAGACCAAAACCAAGAAAAAGTAAACTAGTTTTCTTGGTTTAAGTAAAGATCAAAAAAAGCATTAAAAGGCATGAAAGAAAGATTAAAAGAACTCTTGGAAGACTTAAAAAGTGTCGTTTCCTCTTACCCACTCATGCTTTGCTTTGCTTTTATTGCAGCGCTGAGTGTAGGAACTTTAATTGAGATAGAAAGTGCCTCTAATGCATTTTCCTTGTTTCCATTCACTTACTCTGCGATACTCGGAATTCCTCTATTTTTTGTTTTGGCTTTACAAAAGGAACGTAAGATTAAATATCCTTTTTACGAGGTTCTGTCTATTGCCTTTCTTATTGGGCTCTACTTATTTCTCCCAAAAGACGAGAAAGACTTCACCGAGCCCTATCGTATTTTTGTAGTAGTACTTTTTCTCTTGGTGCATTTACTGGTCTCCTTCTTTTGCTTTTTAAGAACTTCTCAGCCCACTTCCTTTTGGAACTTCAATAAAAACCTATTTACCAGTGCTTTCTTAACCGCAGTATTCTCTTTGGTTTTGGCCCTTGGAGCCCTACTGGCTCTGGTTGCTGTGGACCAACTTTTTGAATTGGAGATCAACTCTAAAAGATATGCGCAAGTCTTTTTCCCTTTACTTATTATTGGTAGCGCCGTTATTTTTTCTCTCTTTAATCAAAAGGGCTTAGAGGCTTTAAAAAAAGAAGGAAGTTTTCCTGCGCCCTTAAAGTTCTTTACTCAGTTTATTTTAGTTCCGCTACTTCTCCTTTATGGAGTAATCCTCTATTTCTATGGAATAAAAATCCTATTTCAATGGGAACTGCCCAAAGGATGGGTTTCCTACCTTATTTTAATTTATTCCCTGTTAGGAATTTTCGCTTTACTCTTAGTAGAACCCTTAAGTTCTAGAGACAGTAGCCTCTGGGTGAGAAGATTTAGAAAACTCTTTTACTTCACCCTTATTCCTTTGCTTGCATTGCTGTATGTAGCCATATTTACTAGAATTTTGGATTATGGTTTTACTGAACTTAGGTATTATGTCCTCCTACTTGCCTTATGGCTGAGTTTTATAACCCTGGTGTATATTCTAAGACCGAATACAACGATTAAAATCATTCCACTTTCTCTATTTCTTGCCGGAGTTCTTAGTTTGTGCCTGCCCTACCTCAATAGTTTTTCAGTCGCAAAGAACAGCCAAAAGAAAGAACTTTCTCTTTTATTAAAAGACAACCAACTATTAAAAGACGGAAAGATTCAATTTTCTACTCCTATAAAAAAAGAACTAGCCAAAGAGATTGGAGATAAATTTGGATTTTTAGCCGAAAGAAATGAGTTAGAAAGCCTTTTAGACTATCTCCCAAAGAAGCTGCACAAAGAGGTTTTAACTCAAAAGGAAAACAGCTCTTTCTATCAGCTTTCTTCTACCATTGAAAGGCAATTTACCCATGTACTTGTTTCCGATAAAACCACTATAAAAATGGCGCTCTTTCTTCATCCTAAGAACCGAGCAATGCCACTAGAAGGATTCACCTATGCAATTTCTTTACAGGCCCAAGACGGAAATTATCCAGAGATTGAAGAGTACTATTTTAAAAGCTCGGTTTCTCAAGATCCTAACGATCCCTACTGGAACCTTGAGCTCCATTATAATAATTCCCTTATTGATTCTTACGACCTTCTACCCTTCCTTAAAAAGACCGCTAGCCCTTATCTTAATCGCGAAGGAACGGTAACTGTTCCTTCCTTAAGCGAATCCTTTAACCTAGGGCCTTTTACAGTAAAAACCTTTCCTCAAACTTTACTGATAAGTCCTACGGGAAATTCTGGTACTGAGGTTCGTTACGAACCTATGGAAATCACTATTTTAGTTAAGAAGAAATAAGCAAATTTTGTTTATTTTTGCACCTTACAACTAAATTCAAAGAAAAAGAATGGTAAAAATCACTCTTCCGGACGGAAGCATTAAAGAGTTTGAAGGACCGGTTACTCCTTATGAGGTCGCCCAGTCCATCAGTGAAGGATTGGCTAGAAACACCATCTCAGCGGTGGTTAATGGGACGCAAGTAGAAACCACAACGCCAATCACCACGGACTCTACGGTGCAACTACTTACTTGGAACGATGATTTAGGGAAGAAAGCCTTTTGGCATTCTTCTGCTCACCTTTTGGCTCAAGCCCTACTCCAATTTTATCCTAACGCAAAGCTAACCATTGGTCCTGCCATTGAAAATGGATTTTATTACGATGTAGACTTTGGAGGAGAAACCTTTGGTGAAAAGGATTTTGAAAAGGTGGAAAAAGCGATGCTTGAGAACGCCAGGAAGAATTCCACTTTCAACCTATACCCAGTTTCTAAAGTCGACGCACTTAAAGAATACGAAGGAAATGAGTTCAAAACGGAACTGATCTCTAACCTAAACGATGGAGAAATCACTTTCTGTTCCCACGATAATTTCACCGATCTTTGTCGTGGTGGACACATCCCTTCTACAGGAATTATTAAAGCAGTAAAAGTTCTTAACGCTGCGGGAGCCTTTTGGAGAGGTAACGAAAACAACCCTCAACTTACTCGTGTTTACGGAATCTCTTTTCCTAAACAAAAGGAACTTACTGAATATTTAGAAAGACTAGAGGAAGCCAAAAGAAGAGACCACAGAAAATTAGGAAAAGAACTAGGAATTTTTGCTTTCTCTGAAAAAGTGGGACAAGGTCTTCCCCTTTGGTTACCGAAAGGAGCAGCTCTTAGAAAGAAACTAGAAAATTTCCTTTCCGCAGCGCAGAAAAAAGCAGGATACGAATTTGTCATTAGTCCACATATTGGAAATGTGGAGCTTTATAAAACTTCGGGACACTACGAAAAATATGGAGAGGACAGTTTCCAAACCATTAAAACCCCTAAGGAAGGAGAAGAGTTTATGCTTAAACCCATGAACTGTCCTCACCACTGCGAAATCTATAGAGTTGGACAATGGTCTTACCGTGACCTTCCAAAACGTTTTGCTGAATTTGGTACCGTGTATAGGTACGAACAAAGTGGAGAGCTTCACGGTCTTACCCGCGTAAGAGGCTTTACTCAGGACGACGCCCACCTATTCTGTACTCCAGAGCAACTGCTCACAGAATTTGAAGGAGTTATTGATTTGGTGATGTATGTGTTTAGAAACTTAGGATTTGAAGATTTCGTTACTCAGGTCTCTTTAAGAGATCCGGACAACAAGGAAAAGTACATCGGATCCGATGAAAACTGGGAAAAAGCAGAAAAAGCCATTATCACAGCCGCTAAAAATAAAAATCTAAGAACCGTTATTGAATACGGAGAAGCCGCCTTTTATGGCCCGAAACTTGATTTCATGGTTAAGGATGCTTTAGGTAGATCTTGGCAGCTAGGAACCATCCAGGTTGATTACAACCTTCCGGAACGATTTGATTTATCGTATATTGGAAGCGATGGAGAAAAGCACCGTCCCGTGATGATACACCGAGCTCCATTCGGGTCTATGGAAAGATTCATTGCGATCCTACTTGAAAATACCGCGGGAGATTTCCCACTTTGGCTTGCTCCAGAGCAGTATATTCTCTTGCCGATTTCAGAAAAATTTGTGCCTTACGCTAAAAAAGTTTCACAATTGCTAGAAAATCACGAAATTAGCGGCCTAATTGATGATAGAAACGAAAAGACCGGCAAAAAGATCCGGGATGCAGAATTACAAAAGTATCCTTTCATGCTAATCGTAGGAGAAAACGAAGAAGGAAATTCTACGGTTTCTGTTAGAAAACGAGGCGAAGGAGACTTAGGTTCTATGACCCTTGAGGAGTTTGTAGATCGATTTAATAAAGAAGCGGCACTGAAAGCTGAATTCGGTCAGTAGGAGCAGCAAAAAAATAAACTTAGTTTTAACTTAAAATTTAATACAATAGCACAGAAATTTAATTACCGAGGTAGAGGTCCACAACGTCGTCCACAGCAGGAAGACGCACATCAGATCAATGAGAAAATCAGAGCGAGAGAAGTCCGCTTGGTGGGCGAAAATGTAGAACCGGGAGTATATCCACTCGCTAAAGCACAAGCTATGGCTCGTGAACTGGAACTGGATCTTGTTGTGATCTCTGACAAACAAGAGCCTTATATTGCCCGTATTCTAGATTACAAAAAGTTTCTTTACGAACAGAAAAAGAAACAAAAAGAGCTCAAAGCAAAACAAGTAAAAGTAGTAGTTAAAGAAGTTCGTTTCGGACCTCAAACCGATGAACACGACTACGAGTTCAAAAAGAAGCATGCGGAAAAATTCCTAGAGGAAGGATCAAAACTGAAAACCTATGTTTTCTTTAAAGGACGTTCCATTATCCACAAAGACCAAGGAGAAATCCTTCTACTTCGTCTAGCGCAAGACCTAGAGCATGTAGGGAAAGTTGATCAATTACCTAAACTGGAAGGAAAAAGGATGATCATGATGATGAGTCCTAAGAAGCCTGCGAAATAAATCCGGTAAGAAATCTATAATTAATGAAAAGAGGTTTTCCTATTAAGGGAAATCTCTTTTTCACGTAAACAGGGCAAGGAATTTTTCTTTAAAGAGTAGAAAATTAAGTAGTTCTATACGCAAATGAGAAGCTAACTACTCTTAGGTTCATAAAAATTTCCTATCTTTGCACACTCAATATTGATAACAACAAAAATCTTAAGCAAATGCCAAAATTAAAAACGAAATCAGGTGCTAAGAAGCGTTTTGCTCTAACCGGAACCGGGAAGATCAAAAGAAAAAATGCTTACAAAAGCCACATCCTTACTAAAAAGGAAACTAAGCAAAAAAGAAATCTAACTCAGACTTCTTATGTTGCTTCTGTGGACGAAAAAAGTGTTAAACGTCAATTAGCAATCAAGTAGTTTTTATAAATCCTATCGGTTTATAAGAATTATAAAATTCACAAATTTTAACCCTGAAACGGTGCACCTAAGAGCAGTTACGACTGCCGCCCTTTTCAAAAAAACATTTAAATTATGCCAAGATCAGTAAACGCAGTGGCTTCAAGAGCCCGCAGAAAAAAAGTCATGAAGCTGGCTAAAGGTTATTTCGGAAGAAGAAAGAACGTTTGGACAGTGGCTAAAAACGCCGTGGAAAAAGCGATGCAATACGCTTACCGCGGTAGAAAAGAAAAGAAAAGAAATTTCCGTTCCCTTTGGATTACCCGTATTAATGCTGGTGCTAGAGAACACGGAATGTCTTACTCTCAGTTCATGGGAGCACTTAAGAAAAACAACATTGAACTTAACAGAAAGGTACTTGCTGACTTAGCAATGAACCACCCTGAAGCGTTCAAAGCGGTTGTGGATCAAGTAAAATAATGAAGTAAAATTTTGTTATCAATAGAGTTAAATCCCGACTCCTTTAGGAAGTCGGGATTTTTTATATCTATTCTTTAAATAATTGAAGTGAGTTTTCTACAGGGATTCACTTTTCTCTACTACTTCCTTATGAACTCTTTCGTAAAGATCTAGAACCTCCGTTATAATCCGCTGGTCATTAAACCTCTGAACGTACTCGAGGCCTTTCTCTTTCATCTCCCTGCGTTTGGCCTCATTATCCCACAGGTATTTGATTTTGGAAGCAAGATCTTCTTCTTTGTCTTCTAGCACATAAAGGGAGCTAGGTCCTCCTGCTTCCTGCAAACAACTGCTGTTTGCTGCAATCACCGGAGTCCCACTATAAAGCGCTTCAATAATTGGAATACCAAATCCTTCGTAACGGCTAGGATAAACAAAAACATCAGCTAATATATAAACACAGGAAAGTTCCTGCATTGTTACGCCCGATAAAAACACTACCCTATTTTCTAACCCGTGCTTCTTAAAAAATTTTACGACCTTATTGTAGTAGGAGGTCTTTTTCCCTACCACCACCAATGGAATATTTGTATCTTTAAGTAGATGCAGAGCTTTTGCAATCCCTAACAGGTTCTTTCTCTCTTCAATGGTTCCTACACTCAGAAGGTAACGATCCGGTAAAGCATATTTCTCTTTAACCGCATTCAACTCTTCCCTCGTTTTAACTTCCTTAAAAGACTCGTGGCAACCTTGGTAAATCACCTCAATTTTCTTTGGATCGACCCCAAGAAGTTCAACCAGATCCTCAGCAGTTCTCTTAGAAATAGCAATGATTCGGTCGGCTACCTCTGCCGCTTTTTTTACTTTCCAAAGATGAATCTTGCGGTCAAAAAAGGAATAGTATTTAGGATAGCGTAGAAAGATTAAATCGTGTACGGTAAGAATTTTACCTATGGGTTTACTGTTCCATTTTAAAGGAAGCTCTCCCGAGAGTCCATGAAAGAGATCACAACCTTCTTCTTGGGCCTGAATTCCCATAGAAAACTGGCGAGCAAATTTTCCGCCCTTTAGGACCTTAAGCTCTACATGGTCTTTTTCTAGTAAAAAGGCTCCCCGATCCGAGGCTTTTTTACTGAAAAGCAGAAAAGAGAATCCTTCCCTTTTCTCACTCAAGATTCTTAGTAAGTCTCTGGAATAATTTCCGAGTCCTGAGGCGTTAAAAAAAAGCCTTTTAGCGTCGTATCCAATCTTCATAAAGCAACGTTGTTCCTTGCAAAGAACGCAAAAAAAACGGAGACTCGTAAAGGTCTCCGTTGGATTTTCTTTTGAGGTTAAGCAATAGCTTAGACCGCTACATTGTTTTCTCTAAGCGCATCGTTTAAAGAGGTCTTCTTATCGGTAGATTCTTTACGTTTTCCAATAATAAGAGCACAAGGCACTTGGTATTCTCCTGCAGGGAATTTTTTGGTATAACTTCCTGGAATTACTACTGATCTTTGAGGAACTCTTCCTTTAATTTCAACCGGTGTATCGCCTGTTACGTCGATGATTTTAGTAGAAGCTGTAAGTACAACGTTTGCTCCTAACACCGCTTCTTTTTCTACATGAACTCCCTCTACTACAATGCAACGAGAGCCTACAAAAACATCGTCTTCAATAATCACTGGTGCTGCTTGAAGCGGTTCTAAAACCCCTCCAATTCCCACACCACCACTCAGGTGAACGTTCTTTCCAATCTGAGCGCAGCTTCCAACTGTAGCCCAAGTATCGACCATGGTACCAGAGTCTACATAGGCTCCAATGTTCACGTAAGAAGGCATCATAATAACGCCAGGTGCTACGAAAGCTCCTTCTCTTGCGATTGCATGAGGAACCACTCTCACACCTTTCTCCGCATAATTTCTCTTTAAAGGAATTTTATCATGAAATTCAAAAGGCCCCACTTCAATGGTTTGCATCTCTTGAATAGGGAAATACATTACTACGGCTTTTTTCACCCATTCATTCACTTTCCATCCCGATTCTGTAGGTTCAGCCACACGAAGTTCTCCTTTGTCTAACATGGCAATCACGCTTCTTATTTGCTCTTTACTTTCGCTTTGACCCAGTAGCTCGCGCTGCTCCCATAGGGACTCTATTCTTTCTTGTAAACTCATGGTTTTGTATTCTAAAATTTAAAAGACAAAAATACGCAAAAGAAGCCTTAAAGAGAAACGTTTACCTAGGTAAAGGAAACAAAAAGTTCCCTGCATTAAAAAACACAGAGAACTCAGATAAAAAATTGGTTGTTGTTCTTATTTAAAGAACTCGACTTGCATGAAGGTAAGCCGAATTCCAATATTTCTCATTTAAAGAAGAGATGATGACTCCTTTTGAAGTGGAAGCATGGATAAACTTCACTTCTCCACTGTTTCCGATATCGTGAACAATACCCACATGGGATACCCTTTTTCCTCCACCGGTAGCAAAGAAAACTAAGTCTCCAGGCTTTACTTTAGAGATATCAATTTTATCTCCCGTCTCTGCTTGATCCGAAGAGCGTCTAGGTAGAGTATAATCGTTCTGCTCGTATACCACATAAGTAAAACCAGAGCAATCAAATCCTTTTGAAGTCATACCACCGTATTTATAAGGTGCCCCTAAGTATTTCTGGGCATCCTTCAAAAGTTGATCAATTTCGTTTGTGTTTTTACCAGAGAATCTTGAGTCCAATGAACGTAGGCCACTTGCTCGCTCTACGGTCTTGGTTGGGATTTCACGTTTCACTGGCTCCATAGAACGATGCGCAGTAGCCTTCTGTGATGAACCACAGGAAACCACAACCCAAAGAACTGCACCAAGCAATGGTGCACCTGAAATAAATCTTCTGTTTTGTGTCCAATTCATAAGTAAGGCCTTTTTCAAAATTGAAATCGAATTCTTAAAGGCAAATATAGAAAATAATTTTGAATTATTATTATACTATAACTATAGTTTAACTATACTATAACATTTTTGGTGGTATGAGTTTTATTGACTAGCTTTGAATTCTTTTTCAATTCATTTATGGCACGCTACAAAAGTTCAGTTGAAATTCAAGGATCCATTGGTGATCTGGTCTATTACCAGCTCAACGGAATCCCTGTAGTTCGTCGGAAAAGTGGATTTAACAAAAAGAGTTTTAAGGAAAAAGAGAGCTACCAAAAAGTCAGAGAAAACAGTAGCGAATTTGGACACTGCTCCAAGGCAGGGAAGCTAGTAAGAGAAGCTTTACATGAGCTGGTTCCCTACGCTGAGGATAAGTACTTTTATCAGAAAGTAGCCAAATTGATGACGGAAATTAAAGACCTAGATCAAAGTTCAGAAAGAGGAAAAAGAAATGTACCTGAAGGATTAAAGGGCCTTAAAGCCAAAGAAGTCTTAAGAAATTTTCAGTGGGGTGATATGCCAAAAGTCCACCCGAAAATATATATTGAGAAGGACCTCTTCTCCTCTACCCTCTTTCTTCCTAAATTAGCCAAAGGCCAAGTTCTTGAGCTTATTACTATACATTTAGACCTCTCGCTTTATGAATTTGAAATAGAAAGCGAAGAATTTTCATTAGAGAAGAGTCAGGCGATTGCTCTTAGTGAATCCAAAACTTCTATTGAAGTGGACGCTACCCTGTATTTTGCAGGGGTAAAAAATAAGGACATGAACTACCTACAGATGGGATTCTTAGGATAAAAAAAGCAGCTAGACTCAGCTAACTGCCTCATAAAGAAACAATCCCAACAATTGAACTTCATTTTATTTTAAGAGTTCTTACAATGGCTATTAGTCTACCGTTGCACTATTCCATACCGAATCAGGTATCGCATCGGAGCAAGGGTTTCTCGCTGCACTCATTAACTTTAAAGCGACAGCCGCTTGGTAGGCATAATTCTTATACTCTGACTCGGTCTTATAAGCACCTGCTAGGGCTGAGGCTGCACAAAAAGTATAAGCCTGAACCTCGGGATCCCCGTCGGTTTTGTTCTCGGCTAATTTTCTATACTTCTCTGCGATGGCTAAAAATTTGTCGTTTCCTTCCTCTTGCATTCCCGCTTCTTGATCACTGACCTTTTTAAGTACGGTTATTCCTTCAACATTAGACGAAGTAAAATGCAGCGTACTGTCATCAATTATTTCAACCCAATAGGTTTTCTGAAACTTTTCGTGCCAATAGGAATATTTATCTCCTTCTACTTTGGTGTACGGTGTGGTCCTATTGGGTTCGTATACGACCAGCTTTCCCTCTTTAATCTCCGCATCCAAAGTATAATTGCCTCCTACTAAAGAATAGGTTGCACGTGGAAGCTCTGAAAATTTTTGCGCGGAGATTCCGGTACTTAAGAATACTACAAGTAGTACTACTAGGAAGTTTTTCATGGACAGGCTTGTTTTCTTTGGTTGGCCAAAGCAAAATTGTCGACATCATTACACCCGTAGGTTCTTGCAAAAAATTCCCAGCTTGACTTACAGCTTGCGGAAAGGCGGTTAGGAATTTCGACAGAATTTTCAGATCCAATCGGGCATTTGTACCTATAGGTATAAGTAGTATTATCGACCTTTTCTTGTTCCACTCCCTCTCCAAAGAGGTCTTCAAAACTACACTGTTCTGAGGCTTGCAGTACCACAATAGCAAGCACTGCATTAAAAAGCATTTTCAACATAATTTTAATTTTTTAAGGTTTTTGCTAAAAGAACAATCTATGCTAACTTTAGTACAGCATTCTCTTTTTTGCTAATTCAAAGTTAGTTTTAAGAAAAACCTTAGGAAATACCTAGCATGAGGTATTTTTATGAGCTGCTTCAGAATACATTCTTGGATTTTGTAACAGAATCCTTTATAAGAAATGATCACGGAATACATTTCACTACTAACAAAAATCCGAAAAAAGGTACCCAATTAAGTAGCTCTCTTTGCTCTTTTTTTGCTTTTACAATAAAGTAATTAAAATTACTCTCTAATAAAGCAAAAAGAGAAGCAGCCAAACGAGTGACTACGGTAAGTGGTCTACTTTTTTGACAGTTTGTAAATATAGTTTTTTCATTTGAAATTTGCATCTGCCAACCGAAACGGAATCGGGCTCTGCTGGGGAGCAACCCGAGAGGGATAGGTTGGCTGATGAAATATAGTTTTCACGGGCACTGCTTCCAGCAGTGCTTTTTTCTGAATTATATTTCAGAAGCTTATGCCTTAGAAAACCCTTATACGGCTTCATATTCGGATGGCGTTTTAAAGTCTAATGCTTCGTGTGGTCTTTCCTCGTTGTAATCTCTCATCCAGTGGTCCGTAAGGTCTTTTACATTCTGTAGAGAGAAAAACAGGTGAGCATCGAGCACGTCTTCCCTGTAGGTTTTGTTAAACCGCTCTATAATGGCATTTTGTTGTGGTTTTCCTTTCTGGATTTTAACCCATTCGATTTTGTTGTCTTCCAGCCATTGCTGAAAAAGATCCGAGGTAAACTCTGAACCATTGTCCGTACGTATTCCCTTGGGTTTACCATGTTTCTCGATCATACGTTCTAAATATTGGATAACCGCTCTTGAAGGCATGGATGTACGCACATCAATCCCCAGACATTTTCTGCTATACTGATCAACAATATTCAATGTGCGAAAACGTGATCCTCTAGCCAGAGCATCACTCATAAAATCCATTGCCCACTCCTCATTGCGCTCCAAAGGCACAGAGATCGGGTTGGCAGGATTATCAAAACGCTTTCTCTTTATTCTTTTATAAAGTGAAAAACCATACTTCTGATAGACTCTTCTAATTTGCGAAGAACCGTATGTAGGGTACTTTCTACGAACCTTTACAATGACTTTCTTACGTCCCAATCTACTAGTCCCTAATATAGATGTGATGGCTTCCCGAAGCTTCTCATCCTTCTCGGGCATCTGTTTTTTATAATATTTTGAGGTTCGTGAGCGTCCGATTATGCGGCACACCTTAGCATAACTTATCTCGGGCCTTTTCTCCCGTATATAAGCAATACAGCGCTCCTTCTGATAAGGTGTTACCACTTTTTTGAGCCAATCTCCTTTAAAATATCAATGGAAATCTGCTGATCTGCAACAATACGTTTGAGACGAGCATTTTCAGCCTCCAATTCCTTCACACGCTGAAGTTCCGAGAGACTCATCCCTCCATACTTGCTCTTCCAGTTGTAAAATGTGGGTTCAGAAATACCATATTCTCGGCAGATCTCTGCTACTTTCTTGCCACTTTCCTGCTGGCTCTGGAGCACCTTGATGATCTGTGGCTCCGTAAATCTTGATTTTTTCATTGCTTTTTATTGACGTTAAAGTTAATACTCTAATTTTAATCTGTCTAAAAAAAGCAGCCATGTACCCTACTTCTCAAAACTACCAAAACATGTGAAAAAAACTTATTTAACTTTTGAACTCTATGAAAAATGGTTATTAGTTTGATTATGAAAAAGAATATTAGTTTTTAAGTAAGAAAATTAAGTTCAGTTAATAAAAGAGTTTAAAAAAGCTTCAGTAAGTATATTATAATATTTATTATGGACAGGCTCGTTTTCTTTGATTAGCCAGTTCAAAATTTCCTATATCATTACATCCGTAGGTTCTAGCAAAGAATTCCCAGTTCTTTTTGCAGTTTGCAGAAAGTCGATTAGGAATCTGTATAGTGTATTCATTACCTAAAGCACATTTATATTTATCGGTATATGTAGTGTTGTCCGCTTCTTTCAGTTCCTCCTTCTCTTTTTCTCTTGTGCCCTCGTTCCACCATTCAGCGATATCACATCGCTCTGTCGTCTGCAGTACCACCAAGGCAATAACTGCAATGAATAACGTTTTTAGCATAATTTTGAATTTTCAAGGTTAGTTTTTTTGGTGATCGAAATAAAGAATCAGGATTGATGTTTTTTTATTTCTTTCAATACCCCAAAGTTACCCTTACAAGAATTACTATGAAATACCAAGTTTATGGTATTTTTTATGCATGAATTTTATTGATATTCTGTTAATATTGTCACTGAAAAGGATTAGTACTGATAATACTGAAATTCGATTAGCATAAAGCTAAAGTACGAATTGAGAAAGTTAGTAGATGATAAAATTCTAGACTCTAGGTGTGTTTTTTCCTTTTGTGTACCTTCCATCTAAAAATGAAAAAACGATTGTAAAAAATGATTTACAATCGTTTTTGCGAGTTTAAAGTCGCTAAAGATTTTCTATAAACCTACTTTACAATAGTAATATTGAAAGCAGAGAAACCTTTTTGAGAACGTTCTTTTTCAAAGCGAACACGGTTTCCTTTTTTTACTTCTCCTTCCACATTGTTTAAATGGAAAAAGATATTTTCTTTGGTATCGTTTTCGGTAATAAATCCGTAACCTTTATCACTTAAGAAATCGACAATCCCTGTTTTAATTGGATCTTCGGCTTCAATAGGAGCAGCTCCTAGTTGAATGTCATCTAGTGAAATCTCTTCTTTTTCTTGAAGACTTGGAGGTGTAGAAGTTAATTGACCAAATTCATCCACATAGACAATCATATCGTCTAGTGTTTTACCTTTGTTGTTGTCTTTTTTACGCTCTTCGCGTTTAAGTGCTTTTTCTTTTTGTTTCTGTAATTTCTTTTTTAAATTTTCTTTTTTAGAGAAAGAATCTGACATATATTATAATTTGTTTTTGTTTGCGTTTATTGCCTTTTTTTGGACTCCATCCTTCAAGATGCAGCTTTATGTGAAAGGAAATGATTTACTATTGAATTAATTAAGAAGTGCTAAAAATCGGGAATCAAACTCTAGGAATGAGCTAGATCTTTTTTTAGAAAAACACTCTGGTAAACGAGAGCTTTTGCTTAATTATCTGCTGCAAATATACAAAAAATTATCGACAAGGCCTAACACTGATTGCTTTCCCCATTGTTTCTCAGGCTTTTAGACTATAATATTTTGAGAAATTAGTACTTGAATCACTCTAAATTACAGATTCTCTTGATACAATTGTTTTATCTTTGTCTGCAGAACTCCTTTTATAATTTTAATCTTGTTCTCGCCTATTTTTAATAGTTAAGAAAGAAATACTTCAATAACAAATAATTGTACTATGCACTCTTCCCAAGTAAAAATGATCGTTTTAGCTTTAGTCGTATTTTTCTCTACAGGTTCTTTTAAAGGACAAAGTTCGACTTTTACCGTTTCTTCCTTTAACCTGAGACTAGACACTTCGAATGATAAGCAAAACGCCTGGCCTTTTCGAAAAGAAATGGTAAAGGAATTAATAAGTTATCATAATTTTGATATCATTGGAACCCAAGAAGGATTTTTGCATCAAATTCAGGACGTCTTAGAACTTGAGGGTTGGGCCTATTACGGAAAAGGCCGTGACGATGGAAAAACCCAAGGAGAACATTCTGCAATATTGTATAAAAAAGACAAATTCGAATTATTAGATTCTGGAGATTTTTGGCTTCGTGAAGAACCGGAATTGCCAGGGAAAGGTTGGGATGCGACGTGTTGTAATCGAATTGCCTCTTGGGTGAAGCTTCAAGACAAAGTGACGAACCAATCCTTTTTCGTTTTCAATGTCCATTTTGACCATGAGGGAGTAATCGCCAGAAAAGAATCCGGAAAACTGATGGTAAAGAAGATGCAGCAAATAGCTAAAAATGCACCTGTAATTCTTACAGGAGATTTCAACAGCACTCCAGACACTGAGCAGATAAGGCACATTAGTAGCTTTTTAGACGACAGTTATAAGGTTTCGAAGACTCCTCCTTACGGTCCCGTTGGGACGTTTAGTGGTTTTAATTTGAATGCAGAACTTAAAAACCGAATCGATTATGTTTTTGTTAGTTCTGATTTTAAAGTCCATTCTTATGGAGCTTTAACCGATATTCAGCAAGGGCGTTTCCCTTCCGATCACCTTCCAGTCGTAGTGAAATTAACACTGAAATAATATTTTTTCTGTTTCATAAAGGAGGCTTTAGTTCTTTTGTTTATTTCTCCCCTTTGGTTTCCATTGCCCTACGAGGTAGCCCTATTTCACTCTCGCTTGGGTAGGGTTTTCTAAAAGTAGGACTTACGTCTTCTTTTAGATTTTTCTCCGTCTCGCGGGCTTTCTCTTTATCGTACGCGTACCTTGGATCCGCAATAAAAGGTAGTTTTGCCATTTTCATTACCGTAAGGGTCGGAAAATGATAGTCCACTTCTACCTGACCTAAAATGAGGTAAACGCCTCCTCCTTGAAAAGGATACGTTTTAAGGTTGTCGGGAAAATGGGCTGTATCAAAATAATCTCCATTCAAATCAATCCAAGTTCCAAAATACATGGTTCCTTTCTTGGTCGGAACTTGTTTTCGAGAAATGAGATACGCCAGCATACGCACAATTTTTTTGTGGTAAGAAAAAAGTTCATTGGCTCTTACTCCTCCCCTATAACGGGTTTGAAGCAAATCAAACGGACTGCAGGAAACCGGAAAATCTAAAATCTCAATTTCATCAAACGCATCTTCAAATTCGGTGCGCTCAAGCTGAGGCAACTGGTAGTCCTTAACAGGTTCTTCTAAAAGCCTTGGGGCGCGGTACTCTTCTTTAAAACCTACCAAAAGAAGCCTCGCCTGAATTAAAAGTTCGTTTTTGGCCTTTCCGGTAAAACGAAAGGCTCCAATAAAAATTAAAATCTGTAAGCTCTCTAACCCCACAGGAATCCTTTTAACAAAGTCTTCTAAAGACTTATACGCTCCGTTTTTCTCCCGTTCCTTAACAATAAATAGAGAGAGCCTCTGCTCTATTTTCTCTAAATGCATAAGCCCCAAATACACGTGATCTCCATAGAGCGTCGTTTCATAAAGGCTTTTATTGACGCAGGGATTGTGAATGATGCCTCCGGCCTCTCTGCACTCATGGACGTAAACCTCCGTACGATAAAATCCTCCTCTGTTGTTAATCGCGCAAACCATAAACTCAATCGGGTAATGCACCTTAAGATAAAGACTCTGATAGCTCTCCACCGCATAGGAAGCAGAGTGCGCTTTACAGAAACTATAGCCGGCAAAGGATTCTATCTGCCTATAGACTTCCATAGAAAGTTCTTTGGAATGCCCTTTCTTCTCACAGGACTCAAAGAAGTGATCTTTTACTTTCTGCAGAGCCGAAAGCGAGCGTCCCTTACCGCTCATAGCCCGGCGCAAAATATCTCCATCGGCCGCCGAGAGGCCTCCAAAATGAAGCGCTATTTTAATCACGTCTTCCTGATACACCATAATACCATAAGTCTCTTCTAGTTCCTGCTTAAATACCTCATGAAAATATTCAAAGCGGTCGGGATGGTTGTGGCGAAAAATAAACTCCCGCATCATTCCACTTTTGGCTACTCCCGGACGAATAATAGAAGAAGCGGCAACAAGAGTAATGTAATTATCGCATTTGAGTCTTCTTAAAAGACCTCGCATGGCTGGACTTTCAATATAAAAGCAACCAATGGTCTTTCCTTCTTTTAGAAAATCATTAGCCTTCGGAGCATTCTTTGAAATGCTCGTATCTTTAATATCCACCTCCACGCCTCTGTTTTGCTTTACTAATGCTACAGTATCGGCTATGGTTCCCAGTCCCCTTTGAGAAAGAATGTCAAATTTCTCAAAACCAATGTCCTCAGCCACATGCATGTCGAACTGTACAATCGGAAACCCTTTGGGTGGCATTTCTAAAGCACTATACCGGGTAATGGGCTCCTCAGAGATTAAAATACCACAACTGTGCATACTCCTTTGGTTGGGAAACTTCTCTAGGAGCTTTCCGTATTTTTGGACGGCCTCCACCACCTCACTCTTTTCGTGGGAGTGTCTAGGATTTTTAGCCAGAAGGTCCAAATCTTCCTTAGGAAGCCCAAAGACCTTTCCTACTTCCCTAAAAATAGAGCGGTGTTTGAACTCTACATTGGTACCACAAAACGCTACATGATCCCGCCCATAACGATCAAAAATATACTCTAAAATTACATCGCGGTCTTGCCAAGACCAGTCGATATCAAAATCCGGAGGACTTTTGCGGTTTTCATTCAAAAATCGCTCAAAATACAAGTTGAGTTCTAATGGACAGATGTCGGTAATGCCTAAACAATAAGCCACTAGAGAATTTGCACCCGATCCCCTTCCCACATGCATGAATCCCCGACTCATACTGTAGCGGATAATGTCCCAAGTAATAAGGAAATAACCGCTAAAATGAAGCTCATCAATAACTTTCAGCTCCCTTTCGAGTCGCTTTTGAGCCTCAGGATGATCCTCGGAATAGCGCTTTTTAAGTCCGTCGTAAGCCAGACGCCTTAAGAGCTTAAAATCTCCTTTCTGACTAGAGGTATAGTACTTTTTGTTCTTAGGTGTAGAAAAATCAAATTCAAAAGAGCACGCTTCTAAAAGTCTATGCGTTCTCGATAGAATCTCAGGATACCGCTCAAAGCCCTTCTCTAGAAACTCTGGCTCTACAAGCACTTCACTACGCAAACAAAGAGAAGACTCTTTTTGTAAGGAGAGTAAAGTGTTGTGATCGATGGCGCGCAAAATGCGATGAAGGTTATAATCCCTTCGGGTTTTAAGAGTGACAGGGTGAAGCACCACCATTCGAGATAAGATTTTCTCGTATTCTTTTCGAATGAGGGTGGAAAGTTCACTTTGGCGCACTCCAGCAAATTCAAAACTTCTGGGATTCTTAGGGAAGCGTTCTAAAGGATAGATCACAAAAACCTTCTTAAATTCAGGAGCTCTTTCCTCTAGAGGAGCACCCCCACAGTGGTGATCAGAAAGCATTCGGTTAATCTCTGAGATTCCTTCAAATTCTTTAGCCAGAGCAATGTAAAGGAGTTCATCTCCCTTACGTACCTCTACTCCGGCTAAAGGGCGAATGCCTTTCGCTTTGCACGCTTTATAAAAATCATAGATTCCTGTCACGGTATTAATATCGGTAAGGCCTAAAGTAGAGATACCAAGATTTGAGGCCTGCTCCACTAATTCTTCAATGGAGAGGGTACCGTAGCGCAGACTGTGATAAGAATGACAGTTGAAAAACATAAATTTTAAGGTCAAAAAAATTAGGTTCTTAGTTTATACCCTGAGGCCCGGCCCACCGCATATTTACCAAAGCGGTTTCTGATTTTATCCATAGACTGATAGAGACGGATCATTTCTTCTGAATCTTCAAAAAGGTTCATTTGATAGGTTCCATGAACCAGCCCCGTAAAGCGAAGACCAATGAGTCTTAGGCGCATGCGTCGGGTATAGAGCTTATCGAAAAGATCCAGCGCCACCCGAGTTAAAGTATGATCTAAAGAAGTGTAGGCAACCCGCATCTGACGCGTTTCCGTATCAAAATTGGAATACCGGATCTTCACCACTACCGTAGAAGTGAGCCATTTTTCTTTGCGTAGCTGATATGCTAAAGCCTCAGCCATACCACTGAGTATTCTTTTCAGCTCCTCGACATCGATGGTATCGCTTGAAAAAGTATGTTCCTTCGAGAGCGACTTTCGCTCCGAATAAGGAACCACCGGAGAGAGGTCAATACCGTTGGCTTTCTTCCAAAGCTCCTGTCCACTTTTCCCTATCATTTGCTGTAGTACCTCTACAGGCACTTGAGAGAGAGTCTCTATAGTGCGAATGCCTATACGAGAAAGTAGTTGAAAAGTCACGGTTCCCACCATGGGAATTTTACGTACCGAAAGAGGATTCAAAAAAGCTTGTGTTCCGGTAGGCTCAATTTCTAGCTTTCCTAAAGGTTTGGCTTCTCCTGTTCCTATTTTTGAAACCGTTTTACTTGTAGATAGTGCAAAAGAAATCGGAAGCCCTGTTTCTTTGGTCACGCTCTGAGCAATCTCCTGACTCCATTGGTAGCAACCAAAAAAACGATCCATACCAGAAAGGTCCATATAAAACTCATCGATGCTCGCCTTCTCCATTAAAGGAACTTTCTCTTGAATTACTTCCGTAACCAAGTGAGAGAGCTGAGAGTAACGCTCCATATCTCCGCGAACCACACGGGCCTCAGGACAAAGGCGCAGTGCCATTTTCATGGGCATGGCCGAGCGTACTCCAAAGTACCGAGCTTCGTAACTACAAGAAGCTACCACTCCTCTATCACCTCCTCCAATAATAACAGGAGCTCCCTCCAATTTAGAATTGGAAAGCCTTTCGCAGGATACAAAAAAGGTATCCAAATCCATATGGACTATTGCTCGGTTCATGGGTCAAAATTAATACGATTTGTAACAATTTTTTGTATCTTTGTTGATATAATTTATATCAATGTCTGTATTCTCTGATAATATCCGCTACCTAAGAGCCCAACTGGGGCGCTCTCAGCAGTATATTGCCGATGAGCTTTTAATCACCCGTGGGCGTTATGCTAAGTACGAGGACGGTGCCTCCGAACCCCCTCTTGAACTTTTAATTAGAATTTCGAGATACTATAAAATCAGTATTGATTTACTTCTGTCGGTAGACTTAAAAAAATATCCTATCGATGAAATCCTCTCTCTGCCCGACAACCGTATCGTACTTCCGATCCGGGTAAGTAGTTCAGGAGATCAACAAATCGAAATCATTCCCCACCGAGCTTCCATGGGGTACTTAAGTGGGTATTCTGATCCCGAGTACATCGAGAGTCTACAAACCCTCTCGCTTCCTTTTTTAAGAAACGGAAACTTCCGAGCGTTTCCCGTAAGTGGAGACTCCATGCCTCCTTTCAATGAAGGATCTTATATTGTTGGTAAATACATAGAATCTCTCGAGGACCTACGTAAGGGAAAGACCTATATTTTCATTACCCGAAACGAGGGAATCACCTACAAACGTTTTCAGGAAAAATCACAGGATTCCATTACAGTAGCTGCAGACAACGAGTTCTACGAGCCCTACCCGATTAAGAATGCGGAAATTTTAGAAATTTGGGAATACGCTGCGAGCATCAACACCGAAGAATTAGGCTCGACGCCTTTGGATTTAGGATCTATAAAGGAAATGTTTTTTAGTCTCAAAAAAGAAATAGCAGAACTAAAGATGGATAAACCGGCTCCTAGGGAAAAAACAAAGAAAAAAGAATAAACAAAGAAAATTCCCCAAGGCTCTATTCTCCTGGAGGAATTCTAAAATCGAGATCTTCTGGGATCCCTAGCTTCCCGCAAACGGAGAACCAAAGACTCCTACTGCGAGTTCTGCCCAAACAAAAAAAAGGCAGATTAAAATCACAACGCAAATTAGAATACGAGTTCGAGTGGATTTTACTTTTCTAAGCACGAGCTCACAAACAATACCAGTGCCTAAAAGTAAAACTCCCATCACTAGAAAATCGAAAGCATTCCAATCCCAAGAGGGAGAAAATTGCATTGCGATCAGCGGCATGCTCAGTAGAGCAAAGACTAAGGCTACGATAACAAAGAGTCTTTTGTTTTCTTGAATCATAATTGAAATATTTAATTGGGTTAACTGACTGAAATTCCCGATGAGTCTCGGACGAAAAAGTGAGAGCACATCCCTAAGGAAAAGACATTTGGCTTTAAATGGACTATACTTTTCTAAATACCATTCAAACCTTTCATGAAGGTCGCCTTCAATTTCTTCTTTAAATTCATTCCGACAAAACCATCGAAATACAATTAATGGAAGTTTAGGTGGAGAGCTTGTATCTCGCTCCATTAGGCAAATTCAATTACAGTTCGTGGAATGGCATTCCATAAAGCCATGCGCTGCGCCTTAGTTACTTGAAGAATCTTTCTCCCGTCTGCAGAAATACGATAAAAACGCTTACGCTTGCCTCCTCTAACTTTAGTAGGTTCTCCGAACTCAGAAAGTAAGAGTCCCTTTTCCTCTAATCGTTTTAGTACGGTTTGAATTGCTCCTAAACTAACAGATCTAGAAAGGCGCTCCTCTATTTCTTCAATAATACTAATTCCATAGGCCTTACCGTCCAAAATAGCTACAGTCAAAAGCACAATCTCTTCAAACTCCCCCAGGTGATACTGACTCATATAACTTATATTTACCGCAAATGTAGTTATTATAATTATATAAACTACAATTAAGGTTAAAATTATAACAAAAATACATCAATGAATAATAATTATAGAAATGGAAAAGTCTTTTTCTTCGCAATTATAAAACCAATGAAATGATTACAGAAAGCCAATTCAAAAAATCACATTGGCTTTTTTGTATTTTTGAAGACAAAAAAACATTAAAATATGATTGAACGATTTTCACAAAAGGTGCAAGAGGAATTAAAATATTATGTTTATATCCTGATAGACCCAAGAGATAATAAAATATTCTACATTGGAAAAGGTTATGGAAATCGTGTTTTTTCTCATATTAATGAAGCTATTTTCAATCCAAGCGAAACTGAAAAATTAGATATTATTCGAACTATAAAATTAGAAAATCTAAAAGTAAAACACTTTATAGTCAGACACGGATTAGAAGAAAATGAAGCACTAATAGTTGAATCGGTTTTAATAGATTTTTTAACTTTTAAGGATTTTGCGGAAATTGCGAAAATTTCAAACATTGTTGCAGGACATTACTCATTTAATCAAGGAATTAAAACTGTTAATGATTGTGAAATACTCTACAATTGCGAAATATTAAAAAATGAAGATATTAAACATAACATCTTAATAATCAACATAAACAAGACATTCGATAATAAACGAAAAAAGAAAAGTGTTAACCCAATATATGCCAGACCAAATATTTATGAAGCAACCAGAGGTTGGTGGGTATTAGACAAAAACAGAGCAGAAAATTCAGATTTTGTTTTAGCTGAGTATAAAGGCGTAATAAGAGCGATATTTAAGCCTAATAAATGGGTTCAAGATATTGAAAATAGAGGTGCAAAAAGATGGGGATTTGAAGGTACAGAAGTTACAGTAAAAGAAATTCTTGACATATATCTGAATAAAGAAGTTCCTAAAATAAGAGGAATGGCAAATCCAATTCGTTATTTGAAAAAACACCTATAACTACAGGGTAATAGATACAGCTTTTTCTTAATACTTTAAAATAAAAAATCTCCTATGAAATCTAGCTTCTAGAAATACTACTACTTGAAATCATAGGAGTTATAAAAATCATAGGAGTTTACGCGTTTCCGTAAAAATTGGACTCCCCTCCATCAATGGCAATGGTTTGTCCGCTGACATAGCTATTCTCTTCACTGAGAAGGAAAGCTACGACCTTAGCTACTTCATGAGGAAGCCCAAGACGTTTGGTTGGGTTATGTGCAGCATACTCCGCTTCTGCAGCCTTTGGATCCTCAGGGTTTACTTGTCTAAAAGCTTCGGCAACCATTGGAGTTAGAATGGCTCCTGGCGCAATGGCGTTGGTAATAATACCGTAGCGACCGTATTCAAGCGCCGTATTCTTAGTCATACCTGAAACTGCATGCTTACTGGCAACATATGGCATTTGATTGAGTACTCCTCGAATACCTCCTACTGAAGCTACATTGACAATACGACCATAATTTTGTTTTTGCATCACAGGAATAACATATCGAAGTGCATAATAGACTCCCATTAAGTTGATGTCAATTACTTTCTTAAAAATCGAAATGTCGTACTCAGTAATAGGTGCTTGTTTTCCTTCAATTCCTGCATTATTGTAGAGTCCGTCAATTCTACCAAACCTCTCCACCGTTAAATCAACATAGTTTTTTACTGCTTCTTCATTAGAAACATCTGCAACAACAGAAAGAATTTGAACATCAGGATATTCTTTCAGAATTTCCTCTTTCGCCTCATTGAGACTTTCTTCATTGTAGTCTACCAAGGTCAGGTTATACCCTTTAGAGGCAAGCTCCTTAGCTGCAGCAAGTCCTAAACCCATAGCCGCTCCAGTTACAATCATTACTTTTGCTTTAGTGTTTTCCATATTAAATATTTTAGGTGGTTAATTGAAAAAAAGGTGATTATCTAGCTAAATCTTTTAGCTCTCATCCTAAAAGACGTGAGAATTTCACTACGAAGATTAGATCATCGTCCAAAACTTTAGAAAATGAAATATACTTTTCAATAGCTTTCTACCCTATCAAATTTACGGAATATACAAATGAAAAATATTGAAACTGATATAAATTAGGAAATGCAAAACTCTTTTAAATCAATCAGTTAAACTTTTTAATTTGCGATTTATCCAAAATAAACGCATCCTGCATTTAAAAGGTAATTTATACCGTATCGAAATGAAATTAACCAGATATCCTAGTGACCAAAAGTTTATCGATTCTATGGTTGTCTTTGTCCATTACTTCAAAATGGTAATCTCCGATTTCCATAGTATCTCCTACAGACGGAATCTCATGGAAGTAATACAAAAATAGACCTGCTACAGTAGTGTATTTTTGGTGAATTTCCATTGGAAACTCTAAATTAAAATCTTTAGCAAAATCCACTAAAGAGAACTGACCGTCTACAAGCCATGAATGCTCATCTCTTTGAACGATCTTAAACTCTTCTTGACCTATTTCAGTGGCATCTCCAATAAGAGCATCCACAACATCATCCATAGTAAGAATCCCCTTCGTAGAACCGTATTCATCAATGACAATAGAATAATGCATTCCTTCACTTTTAAACTCTTCTAGAATTTTATAAGCCGAGGTTCCTTCTGTAGCGTAAATTGGTGTTTTAGCAATCTTCTCTAAAGAGAACTCAGGGTTACGACTGTTTGCCAATAGGTCTTTTACAAGAACAATTCCCAAAATCTCATCGAGATTGGAGTTTCTAACAAGCGGATATGCAGAATGTTTTTCATCGTTTATCTTTTCAATAATTGTCTCCCAAGAGTCCTCTAGATCAAAGTAAACTAAATTGGTTCTATGCGTGTAGAGGGAATTCACTTTACGATCGCCTAATTCAAATACACGCTCCACGATATCTTGCTCGATGTCTTGAATTTCACCACCTTCGGCCGATTCTTTAATAATTGCTTTGATTTCTTCCTCACTTACTTTGCTATCTGAGGTTTTCTTGATTCCCATTAGCTTCAAAAGACCATTATTCGATACCGAAAGGAGCCAAACAAAAGGTGAAGTAATTTTTGAAAGAATACTCATCGGCTTGGAAAGTGCCGTAATGATAGGCTCTGGGAAAGTCATGCCTATTCTTTTTGGCAGTAACTCTCCTAGTACAATAGAAAGATAAGTAATAAAGATAACTATGATAACGGTAGCTAGGGACTCTGAATAAGGCCTTAGTACTTCAATTCCGTTTAGAAACTCAACTACATTGTTTGTCAACTTATCTCCACTATAAACCCCAAGTAAAATACCAATAAGAGTAATTCCAATTTGGACCGTTGAAAGAAACTTGGTTGGATTATCTGAAAGCTCAATAGCTTTTTTTGCTCCCGAGTTCCCTTTCTTCACTGCACTTTCTAATTTAAATCTCCGAGACGAAACAAGCGACATTTCAGACATGGCAAAAATGCCGTTTAGGAGTATGAGGATAATGATAATTACTAGTTCCATTCTATGGTTTTATATTCAAGCTGTGAAGATAAAAATAAAAAAAGTGGTTTATCTTAGAAAACTTTTGAATAGAAGAAAGCTTGCTCAAATTAACTAAATACAATTCCGGGGCATTACAAACTATTACGATGGGTTTAATGTCCAAACTATAGCTTTTTCCTTTGTGGCTCTGAAAATCGTAGCATGTTGCTCTTTTGGTTCATCAGAATAGTTCCATTCTAAATTCATACTCCTCTGTGCTTCTAAAATTTTGGCTAACTGTTTAGTATACTGAGAAATATCCTCAGCACTGGAGCTAGCAAACCAAAGCTTTTTATTAGATGTTGGAAATTTTGATAAATTTTCCTTTGCACTCCTAACTAAATGATGATTGTTCCACCATAAGGACGGATCAAAAGCAATATAATTATCAAAGAGTTCAGGATCAAGGAAAAAAGTTTCCATCACGAAAAGTCCGGACAAGGATTCACCGATCACACTTCTTTCAGAAGTGGTATTGTATCTACTTTGAATTTCCGGTATGAGTTCTTCTTTAATGAATGCTCTGAAATTTGCAGAGCCACCAACGATAGGAGCTACAGCTTTATCAGATTCCACCTCGGTAAATCCGGTCAAATCTCTTCTACGCTGCGTATTTTCAATACCGACAAGGATCATAGGCTTCATTTTGTTCTCTTTAATTAGTTTTTCCAAAGTATTCGCAATGTGTGGGAAATCTTCTTTAATTCCTCCATCCGCCATATACATCACGGGCAAAGCTTGAGGAACTGTATTCGGAATTTGAGGGATCCAAACATTAATAACCCTTTCCTCCTTCACGTGCTTCGAATAAATTCTAAAGTGGTCATGCTTAGGGACCGGGTCGCTAATGGTTTCCGCGCTTGAACAGCTTGATAACGAAAAAACACTAATTAGTAAAATGTAAAAAATGATTTTCATACTTTTTTATTTGATAATTATGCGGACTAATTTATTTGATGAAAAGGTTAGATTCATAATGAAGAACAGCCTCACTATTATTTCTTTGGGTCATTAACATGGGAGCTATATTCATTTGAATCTCCCATTTGATGAATTTTTATTGCTTTTTTAATGGTCGTGATGATTTCAAAGCTTACAGAATTGTCTGCCTAAATGTGGTTATTCTATATATCAGGTCTCACTCCAAACTTCCGTGCTACTGACCACCCAGTTTCAGTATAAAGTGTCCACAAACTTCGTAGCAAATTGCTCCCCTTTTTTCATTGAATGAACTACTTTTTTCATGTGCTAATGTTGGTTCAAATTTAAATAAAATCACTGTTTATTAATACGTTTCTTTTTTCTCAAGGATTCGCCCTACAATTTCATAAAGGTGCTGATAAACTCTTTTCAGTGTTCACCAAATCATTAATAACCTCCTGAAGTAAAAATGTCTGTTTCATATTAATCTTGGTTGTCCTGTGCATTACAGCTAAAGGTCTCAGCTATGAGTAGTTGCGTGGGTTAGCGCTTAACTTTGCAAGTACACACCAAACTAAAAATCCTCGAGAATTTTCAGAAGTATGCGAGAACAAGCAATTACTTATAGCCATTGTTAGCAACTGGTTTTATTTTAACTGGTTCAACTTTAAATCCTTTATTTTTCAATTGCTCAAGAATTCCACATTTCTTTTTTAAATGAAAATATCCAACAGCAATGAACGTATTTTTTGTGCTTAATAAATTGGGAATTATTTTCATCCAATCATTATTCCTTTGTAAAATCAATATGTCAGATTCACATTCTTGTTCAAACTGATAGTCTAATTCAAAATTCCTGTAATTGTTTGCAAGCGTACAATTATTCATATTAGGTTTGTCAGTTATCATTTGCTTTATCCAAACACTAATTTTTTTTCTTTCTTTTTTCCAATTAGGGTTATTATTTTCTTTTTCTATTAAACTTAATTGTAGACTATCTGTCTCTAAACCTATTACTTCAACTTTGTTTTCCTCTGCAAGATGTTGTAAATAATTGTCAAAATGGTCAAACGTATCTGTCGGTTTGGTGGTTTTGCATTTATTTTTTTGAAATTCCTGTTGTAGTTTCCATCTTATTTCCAAAGGTTTCAGTTTATATAAATCAACTTCCCAATCTTTGGCTATTTCTTTTAGTTTTTCTAAATCCTTTTTCTTTAATCTCTTTTCAATTTCCAAAGATGCCTTTCTATTTTCAATCATTTTTCGAGTATTTTCGATTTTGTCAATTGACTCAAAAACAGCTAACTCCGAATTAATAATACTTTCTTTAATTTCTGGAATTGAATCTACAAAAGAATTCCCAAATTGATGAAAAGTACCGACAATAAAAGATGTTTTAATATTTATGGTATCTGTTATTTTCCAAAGAATAGTGTTTTGACTTTTCACTACTTGTGAAAATGTTAATAAAATCAAAATGCTTAAAAATTGCTTCATTTTTTCAGCTTGTTGCCAACGTTTTCGGGCTTGGCGACAGTGGCGGAAATTGAAGCGAAAAGTTTCAATTTAGCGACACAGTAAGCAAAAGCCATTTCATTGAATAAATTTATGATAAAAAGTCAATGTAATTGGCTTTTTGCGACATAGAAAATCGAAACTTTCAATCATCACTTAACTCGCCATTGCGCCAAACCCTTGTGCCTGTTGCACAACTTCAATCAAATATACTTAAAAAGGGTGGACTGCAGCTTAAACCGCATTTATATTGTTATAAATAGTTGAAAAACAGTTGTATATGCAGAATATTTTTTCTAATTTTAATTATGCAGGGAAAGAAAAAATTCACACCGAAGATCTTCTATCAGCTCAGTCTGGACGCCTTGGTGCCGGAAGATAATTTCTACAGGAAAATCCAGTCTGAACTCGGTTTGGATTTTCTCTACAAAGCCACCAGAAACTATTACGGGAAAGAAGGTCAGGCCAGCATTGATCCCGTGGTTTTCTTTAAGATCCTGCTGGTAGGCTATCTCAACAACATCAACAGCGACCGGGCTTTACTGCGGTATTGCAGCAACAGCCTGGATGTGCGCCTCTTTCTGGGGTATGACCTGGACGAGGAACTTCCCTGGCATTCCACGCTGAGCCGTACACGGCAGCTTTTTGGTGAGGAACTTTTTCTGGAACTCTTCAGGAAAGTCCTTTCGCTTTGTGTGGAGAAAGGAATGGTCCGGGGCAAACGGCAGGCCGTGGACTCGGCCTTCATCAAAGCCAATGCAAGTATGGACTCTTTGGTGGAAAAAGAAGTTCTGGAGGATGCTTCGGCGTTCGTGGATGAGCTGGAAGAAAACAGCGAATTTAAAACCACATCCACCCGAAAGAAACTGGTGGAGCAGCACCACGCCTGGAAAGAAGAAGCCTACAAAGGCATGCCCGGCAACAATAGAAGCGAAAGAAAAGACGAGGACGGCAATACCATCCGCCCCAAATACCTGAGCAACCACACCCATTACAGCCCAACCGATCCCGATGCGAAAATCTCGGTAAAACCCGGTAAAGCACGCCAGTTAAATTATTCCGGACAGCTGGCTGTGGACGATGCGCATCATGTAATTACCGGCGCCTGCGCGAGTACTTCGGGCAGCAAAGACAGCGTGATCTTCCCGGAGATTATGAACCAGACGCTTGAAAATCTTTCCCTTAACCAAATGCAGACCGAAGAAGTCCTAGCCGATGCCGGCTACAGCAGCGGCGAGTCTTTAAAGTACTGCAAAGAAAGAGGCATCAATGCCTACATCCCAAACTTCGGGCAATACAAGCCCGAGCGGGAAGGGTTTGAATTTGTAAAAGGAGAAAGTGAAGAAGAAGATTATTACCGCTGCACCCAAAAAGGCGGAAACCATGCCGTTTTGCCCTTCAAAAGAATCCTGACCGACAGCAAGGGTTACCGAAAGAAGAGTTACCGCAGCAGCGAGCGCGCCTGTAGTGACTGCCCGCTGAGAGCGGAGTGTTGCGGCAAGGTCACGAAGTTCAAGAAGATAGAAGACAGCATCCACAAACCCCTGTACGATGAAATGCACGAAAAACTGCGGCGCGATCCCAATTACACACGTTTCCTTACCAAGCGGCGGAGTTCGCGCGTAGAGCCGGTGCTGGGAACCCTCATCAACCATCACAACATGAAACGGATTAATTCCCGCGGCATGAGTCAAGCCAACAAACACGTCCTGATGGCTGCGCTGACCTACAACCTGAAAAAATACCTGAAGTTTATTACCCGCAAAATTCACCGCAACATTCAAATCATGAACCTTCCAAAAGGGAAGTTTGGGTTTTGGCGGTACCTCCTCGCCATGGCTTCACCTGTTCAAATTTAAGCCACCGGAAAATCCGAAAACTTTTACCGCTGAAAACAAAAACCTCCTTTAAATCGCTTTAAAAGAGGTTGTTTTTTATTGAACTGTCCGACCGTGACGCTAAAATCTTAGGTTGCGCAACGGTTACCCTTGTTGTGCGATCGCTCTTATTTTTCAATCCACTCTCGAAATATTGCCGTATTATTCTGACTGGTCTTTAAGTAAGTCTCAAATCCTCTTAATTTGATGGCAAGTGTATTTTTGTTGTACCGCTCTATTATTTCGATGTAAGGTTTGTGAACAAATTCACTTCGATTGATTCGGAAAAAGTCAGAAGGGTTAAGTTGCTGTTCTATTTCTTTTAATGTAGATTCGGTAAGCAAGTGTTTCTTTCCTTTGCTATCGTAGGCAAAAATAACCCCTTCATTAGCTTCAAAAAACAAGATATTTTCCGTTTCTAAAAAATAAATTCCTTGATGTGTGTTAATGGAAAAACGCTTTTTATATCGTTTTTCGGTAAAGTTTTGCTGAAAAAGTTTCGTGAGATTGACAATTGAATTATCTTCTCTCGAATCAGAATTTCTAAATAAGAGATATTTATCCCAAGCTTTTTGAAATCGTTCTTTAGAAAAAGGCTTCAATAGATAAGCGATACCATTTCCATCAAAAGCATCCATCCAAAATTGGTCATAAGCTGTGGTAAATATGATAGGGCAATCAACCTGAACTTGTCTGTAAATTTCGAAAGCATTTCCATCCAATAGTTCAATGTCTGAAAAGATGATGTCTGGTTTTTGATTTTTAAGAAACTCAACCGCATCTTCAACCGTGTCTAATTCAGCTATGATTTCGGTAGTTGAATTTAATTCTTCAATAAATCGTTTGAGCTTTTTACGAGCTGGGATTTCGTCCTCTATAATTAGTATTTTTATCATTGGTTTTTCATATGAATAATGGGAATGGTTACGGAAAATTCTTTTTCAGATTGATAGACTTCAATTGGATTGTCAGACAACAATTGATATTGTTCTTTCAAGTTTTTCAATGCCCTTCCCGATGTTGGCTTTATGTTTCGCTTCAGATTCATATTGTTCGAAACCACAATGTTTTCGTCAATGTGTACATTGATGCAAACAGGATTTTCTAATGTGCCCATATTGTGCTGAATGGCATTTTCAATCAGTAATTGTAGACTAAGCGGAACGACAAAACCATTACTGTTTTTTTCAATATTCAGTTGATACGTATTTCCGTATTTATGTTGAATAAGTTTAAAATACTGTTTGGCAAAATCTATTTCTTCGTTGATATGTATTAATTCTTTTTCTGACGATCGCAATACATAACGGTAAATTTCAGCAAATTCATTCAAGAAATCAGATGCTTTGTGTTTATCTTCTTCAATTAATTGATCTAATACATTCAGATTATTAAATAAAAAATGCGGATTGAGCTGTGTTTTCAATTGATTGATCTTACTGTCGGCAAGTGCTTTATGATAGTTCACTAATTGCTCCTGGTGTTTTTTGCTTTTATGGTAGTAGTAGTAAGCAAGAAAAAAACTACCATAAATAAAACCGTCCAAAAAATCTGAAAATAGAGCAAGGGCAAATGTTTGTTGGTTAAAATTCTGTTCGATTTTGTTAAATATAAAAGCAATAAGAAGCCCACTTAACTGCATAATAACAACATATACGATAAGTGATGTGCCAAATATTTTCAACATTTCTTTTGTGTTGAAAACATCGGACTGCTGCGATTTTCTGATAAAGAAAAGAATCACTAAAAAAAGTAAACCTGAAGTAAGTAGAGAAGCTATTGCCGCTTCGGGTGTAAATGTATATGCATTGATATGTTGTCTTACTGAAATCCTCGTATAAATAGACTGTACATAGGCAAACAGTGTAATAAACAACAGAAAATGACGGTTTTGATATATTCTATAAAGAAGGGGTTTCATTTCTATATGCTAGTTTCGCAAAAATAGCCCTATAAATCGTATAAGGCTATTGGATAAATTGATTTATTTTATTTTTCTTCCGGGAAAGACGCAATTATTTCTCCCTTTTCATCAAAGAAATCAAGCTTTGCCTTATTACTCTTATCTACATAAAACATAGCTCTTGGGGATCCTTTATCATCAAAGAGAAACAGCCCGTTGTTTTCACTTCTGTTTTTCCCTATCATCACACGAACAGCACCTCCTACAAGACCTTGTTTTTCGTATTCTTTGTATTTTTCCCGCATCGCTTTCGGATTTGTTTTTCTAAGTTCTCCAAGCTCTTTCATAATTTCGAAAGTTTTAAGTTGAGATTCCTTACTTGGACGATCATTAAATGTCAATCCACTACTTACAATCCTTTCATCACCTTGCTGGAAATCTGTTGCAAGTAATTGCATTACCTGATCCCCGTCATACTGGTCATACGTTAGAGAAAGTCCTGCCGAATGACCATTTTCATTTTTTTGCCCGTCATAGATAAATCCTCCGCATTCAATGCCATCTTCATTGAAAAACAACATTCCCGAACGTTTTTTTCTATCATCATTCGTTGGTCTGCCATTGATTGTGTCATTTCCGTGTGGAAATCTATCCACATTAGTTATCACCATTTTTACAGTGCCGTCTTTTTCCACGATGTTGATGCGTTCTACGTCTATTTCGTTGAATCTTTGGTTACCCATCTTTTTAAATGCAGATGTTGTAATAAAAAAAACTCCAATGACTGTAGCTAACGCAAATGTTCTTAAAAAAACTAATTCTCTGTTCATCTTTTTTGATTTTAAATGTTTGATGAAGCAAAAATATTGTGACGTAATTTCTTGTTCAACATAAAAACAATAATTACAGGATAAAATCGAATGAACTAAGGAAATTAAGCGTTGAGTTCAGTTAGAGTGTCGCACAACGGAAAACGGCTTTGCGAAGGCGGGGATAAGAAAGACAAAACTTTCTATAAAAACCAAACTGAGCAAAAACCATTTTCGTTTTTTCAAACTTACGAAAAAATAAAAAACGAAATGGTTTTTTGCGGCTGAAACTGCAAAAATCTTCAACGCAAGAGACATTCACCCCCGCTTTTGCAAAACCGATGTCCTTGTTGCACAACTCAGAAATAAAGATATAAATTATTCTTTTAAACTGCGAAAAAAATGCATTAATTAATTGATATTCAATTTGATATAAAGTTTGTTTTCCGTATATTAGCTTATGCAGGGAAAGAAAACATTTGAACCAAAACTCTTCTACGAACTCAGCCTTGATGCGCTGGTTCCCGAGGATGATTTCTATCGGATGATAGGCAGGGAAATCGACTTTAGCTTCCTCTACCGTAAGACTTCCAGGTACTACGGCGACTGTGGTCAGGAAAGCATTGATCCTACTGTCTTTTTCAAAATACTTTTAGTGGGATATCTCAATAATCTGAGCAACGACCGTGCTTTGATGCGGCTTTGCTCGGACAGTCTGAGTATCCGTTTTTTTCTGGGTTACGATTTGGACGAGAGGCTTCCGTGGCATTCCATCATTTCCAGAACCCGGGCTTTGTTTGGCGAAGATTTGTTTCTGGAACTCTTCCGCAAGGTACTCAGTCTGTGCATTGAGAGAGGCATGGTTCGAGGGAAGCGTCAGGCGGTGGACTCGTCTTTTATTAAAGCCAATGCCAGTATGGACTCTTTGGTAGAAAAAGAAGTTCTGGAAGATGCTTCAGCCTTTATAGATGAGCTGGAAGAAAACAGTGAATTTAAAACCACTTCCACCCGAAAGAAACTGGTAGAACAGCACCATGCCTGGAAAGAAGAAGCCTACAAAGGCATGCCCGGCAATAACAAAAGTACAAGGTACAATGAAGACGGAGAGGAAATCCGCCCCAAGTTTTTGAGTAACCACACGCATTACTCACCCACGGATCCGGATGCAAAAATCTCCACCAAACCGGGAAAACCACGGCATCTGAACTATGCCGGACAATTGGCTGTTGATGATAAACACCACGTGATTACCGGCGCCTGTGCCAGTACGGCAGGAAGCAAGGACAGTGCGATATTTTCCGAGATCATGGATCAGACATTGGAAAATTTACATCAAAACAATATTCAAACCGAAGAAAT
>JAEXBS010000065.1 GCA_023393915.1 Bacteroidota bacterium
AAAAGCGACAGCTGTCAATAGACAGACGTCGCCTGTTTTAACTATTTTGTTATATTCAGTTGAAGCGCGGTTTCCCGACAGCCGATATTATGAATCACCTGCGGGTGTTTTGTCAAGCGACAGAGCAGCTTTTGCTTTGCCTTCGCGCTCTGCCGCCCAATTTTATCCGCCGCACAAAAATCCCGGTATACCGGTATATATAAAAAAGACAGAGCAAGATACTTTTCTCTACTCTGTCATTATAACATTATAAAAATTACCTTTTCTTCCCCCTTAAAGCGATAGGAATCAGCGCTAACAAAGCAAACGTCCCAAGACCTGCGCTACAGCCTCCGGAGCTGCCGCCTGAGTCCTTCGATGCCGTAACATTGATCCTACATTTCCGTGCCAGCAAAAACGTAGTGATATCTTTTGAAATCACAGGTTCCGCACCACTGAAATCGACGCCATATACCAGGGACTTCACTATAACGGACGACACACCTTCCTCCAAAGCGTTAATAGCGAAAGAATTACCGCCGCTGTATTCGACGGTGGCAATTTTCTCATTTTCCTCACCTTCACATGATATTTTCATCTCTCCGGCAGAACCGTCAAAGACATCTGAAGGCTTTGTCTGCACCTTGACCTCATACCGCTGCCCTTTCAACATAGTGACCTCGGCGGGAAGGGAGATAAACTTCACCATCTTGCTGGCAAGTTCAGAGCTGACAACGCCAGAGTTTTCAATCTTGATACTCCCAGGCGCCGCGACACCATCCTCTACTCCGAGGACTCTATCGTCCACTACAAGTCCGCTTTGAAAAGCACAGCCTTTTATCAGAGCTACGTTTGCAATGGCCATATTGGAGTACCTGCCGACGATACCTCCGGCAGGTGAATTGCCCAAAGCAGAGACGGAACCTTTGCCGATAACAAGGGAATCGACAACCGGCAGTATAGACTTTCCGGCTATACCTCCTGCGTCAGAGGCCGCTATTTCACCAGTGACATTTACCAAAGAAGATTTAATAATATATGCGCTATCGCCAAAACCATCAAAGTTGCCAATGATGCCCCCCGCCTCCGCGCCGCCGCTGCCACCAAGCGCCCTTATATTATCTGTTTCAACAAAACAATCGGAGATATGGCAGTCATATCCTCTGCCGGCAATTCCACCGGCAACGTTTAGGTTGCCGCCTCCGGAAACAAAGACCGTCCCGCTGAACGAGCATTTCAGCACTTTCGAGGTGCTATATAAATAACCGACTATTCCGCCGCCATAGACATTAATTTTTTCGCCATCGACGTAATCGAGAGATATCTTACCTTTAACCGACAGGTCCTGAATGACTGAGTCGTCCACAAAACCAAATAATCCCCCATTGACCCTGTCCTTCGAAACCACGGAGTCAGCCGTCACATTAAGACCAAAGACTGTGTGCCCCTGCCCGTCAAATGTAGCTTTCTTATAGGCGTTATTATCGTCTGTCCCAATAGGACGCCACAGCTCTTCTTTAAGGTCAATGTCCGATGTAAGTTTCGCGTCCATGCTGGCTATCTTTCCATTATTTACAAGGTCACGAAATTCTTGGAGTTCAGCTGCATTACTTATAAGATAAACACCCTCATTATCCTGCTTAAGTTCGGCGCTCGCCGTCGATACACTAACGACTGCCAATAATGACAGAGCAAGAAATCCTCGCACCGTTTTCTTTAAAATTTTACTCATAGTACTACCTCCGTTCTCTTAACTAAAAACTTACAAATCACTCTCTTATTCTAGTACATAAGGCACGATAGCGTAGGATATATTCACCCCCTTGTCGTAGTGGAAGGAAAATTTTACTAAACTGGCGAACACGCTGCACCTCTTTTCAACAGGTGCTATTAGTAAAAAACAACCAATTTCAGGTGAAATTATATGTTACTTATAGTAAAAAGTAAATATTTTTTTCTATATGTTTAAATTATTTTCTATATCTTTATTGGACTTTTAATCTCTTCCTCTGAAAATAGTGGTATTGGTAAGGAGGAAGCGTCTCTGATGAAAAAAATACGAGAGCTGCGTTTAGCAAAAAAGCTGACACAGGAACAACTCGCCAAAGCGGTAGAACTATCCGTCGGATACATCTCCTCGCTGGAAAACGGGAAAAAGTCGCCGTCGATAAAAAGGCTTGAGAAAATAGCGAATGTCCTGGGGGTCACACCGACGTCGCTTTTCGACGAAGAGGGAGAGCCTCCCGCGCAGTGTCCCTTTATGAAGGATGGTATGTGGTGCGCTCCGGCTCCGGCTCCGGAGCTCGACGATATATCAAAAGAGGTCTGCGCGCTTTTGCGCGGGGTTCCGTTGGAGACAAAGATAAAGATACTGAATTACGCAAAAGATATGAAGAAACTATCTGACCTATCGCCAAAGAGAGGCTGAGCGACGGCAGTAAAAATGGAAGGCGTGGAAAAATTCACCGCCTCCCATTTTTTCATGGACTTTATTTAGTTTCCTGGTTCTTTGCCTCTTTCATCATCCGCTTAAAGATCGCCGAACAGTAGAGCGCGCCGAGCGGGTTATGGGCGATGACTCGGTCTTTCG
>JAEXBS010000031.1 GCA_023393915.1 Bacteroidota bacterium
GCAAGTGCGGGTCCCCGGCGCGTGAATCGAAGTGATCGAACGTCGTCGCTATGAGCCCGGTGACGTCGACCTGTGCAACCGCGCCATCCCCAGCAGTTGCGCCCGTGCGGGTGGCTGCTACTTCGCGCTCCATGAACGCAACCACCGCCGCAACCGCCTCACGATGGGCTTGCGCAATCAACGCCTGCGTCCCCGCGTCCGCAACCGCCCACAACACCGACGCCGACTTCGGCACACTGAACGTGAAATCAAACCCCGCCACCGCACGCCGCGACCCCCGCACAGCCTCCTCCGCCTCAATCTGCGCAACGGAGCGTTCCCGCGCCACCGTCCCCAGGGCAGGGTCCAGTTGCGCGACACGGTCCGCGACCCGCTCCGCCGTCGAGCGGTACACCGGATACGCCCGCCCCAACGGGTCACCCGTGATCGGGTCCCGCCCCATCCCCACCAGAAGCTGAAGCTGTGCTTCCGACACTTGGGCGCCAGAGGTGAGTTCACCATGTCCCAGAGCGGTGACGCCAGAGCCGAGCCAGCGTCCGGGTGGGGTTCCAGCCTCGGCGTAATAGCGGGTCAGCGGAGTCGACAGCGACCGGTCACCATCACCAGCCGCCACGGTGCGCAGCAGGTACCTATAGCCGTCACCAGCCGACATCACCCGCATCGACACCGTCATACTCAGCAGGTGAGCCAGACCAGCGGCCTTTTGAACCGCCGGGCACCCGAGTAGGCGTCGAGTGCTCCGTACCCAATCGGCATCCCGCTTGGTTGATCCGATGACAAGACTCGGTAGACTGGGTCCGTGACCATTTGAGCGTTTCCCTGACCTGCGTCCGAGGCCGTCTGCCCGGCAGGTTTCGTCACGTCTTCGGGATCTCGCTCATGCCTCATGTACTTACTTCATCGTCGTTCACTGCCGCGGGCTCGCATCTACGGGTGGAGGGTCTCTCGTTCTCCTATCCTGATCGGCGGGTCCTCACAGATGTGTCGTTCGTCGTGCCTGCCGGTGCCCGAGTAGGACTCATCGGGGAAAACGGGTCGGGTAAGTCGACGTTGCTGAAGGCGATCGCCGGAGTCTTGGAGCCGGCATCGGGAACGGTCACCGTGAATGCGCCGGATGCCGATGCGCCGGTGTTCGGGCTGCTACATCAGGAGCACCCGTTCTCTGCTACCGAGACCATCGATAATGCTATCGAGACCGCGGTCGCGCCGTCTCGTCGTGCCGCCGAAGAGGTCAGCAGGCTCGGCGTCGCCCTTGCAGACCACCCCGACGATCCTGTCACGGCCGACGACTACGCACGTGCCCTGGAGACGGCCGAGCGCCTTGGAGCGTGGGAGATCGACGCGAGGATTTCCGGCATGCTGGCCGGTCTCGGGATCGGGGACATCGACCGCTGCCGGCTTGTAGGAGCGCTCTCCGGTGGGCAGCGAGCTCGGCTCGCCCTAGCGTGGCTGCTGCTAAGTGCACCGGATGTGCTGCTGCTGGATGAGCCGACAAATCACCTCGATGATGCCGCGACCGCCTATCTCGTCAGCGTGCTCACGGCGTGGCGGGGTCCGCTGCTGATCGCCAGTCACGATCGGGCCTTTCTCGATGAGACGGTCACGTCGCTGCTCGATCTCGACCCTTCGCCACTCCCGCACGCGGTCGCGGGGCCGCTGGGTCACGACGGCACGGGAACCGGGATCGGCCTCACCCGTTTCACAGGCAGCTACAGCGACTACCTGACCGCACGAGCTGAAGCACGGCAGAGGTGGGAACGGCAGTATCGCGATGAACAGGCCGAGCTTTCCCGGCTTCGTAAAGCGGTGAAGGATCAGCAGACGGTGGGACACTCGGATTGGCGCCCGCGTACCGAGGTACGCATGGCACAGAAGTTTTACGCTGACCGCAACGCGCAGGTCGTATCTCGCCGCGTCAACGACGCTCGCGCACGCCTGACGGACCTTGAAGACCGCCAGATCCGGAAGCCGCCACGGGAACTCGAATTCCAAGGGCTCACCGTTGCTGGCGCCCCGCGTGCCATCGGCGCCCTTGAACCCGTGCTCACCACCGTCAACGTAACGCTGAAAAATCGGCTCCCGGCCACGTCGCTCAGCATCAGCCGAGGCGAGAAGTGGCTCATAACCGGCCCGAACGGGTCGGGCAAATCGACCTTGCTCGGCCTGCTCGCCGGCACGCTGGAACCCAGCAGCGGGCAGGTCACTCGCGCACCGGTCGACCGCGTAGGGCTGCTTGCGCAAGAGACCGCCCTACCTGACCCCTACGATCGCGGTCCGGCTCGCACCGCACTCGACGCCTACACGGATCTGGTCGGCATGGAGCGTGCGGCACGAGTGCCGCTGGGCACCTTCGGACTGGTTGCTGGTCGAGACCACAATCGATGCGTGCAGGAACTCAGCGTCGGCCAACAGCGTCGCCTTGCCCTCGCGGTACTCCTGGCTGACCCCCCAGAGATCCTGCTGCTGGATGAGCCGACCAACCACTTTTCGCTCAGCCTCGTCACCGCGCTCGAATACGCACTCGCCCAATACCCTGGCACTGTCGTCGTTGCATCACACGACCGGTGGCTGCGCAAACGATGGAAAGGCCAGCGGTTGACGCTGCCCGAAACAGGATGACAATCACAGTCCACCAAGTCGAGACGCAAGGTGCCCGCGTCGGCGCAATAGCACGTCAACAGAGTCAGCATCGCCACCCCAAGTCAACCCCACCCGGTCGCCACACAGGTGAGCTGGCAGCCTCCCAACCTCGATCTGCAAGAGGCGTGGCAGATCTGTCGAGGCTCTGCGGCCGTGGGTTAGCTCGGGATTCGTACTGGCCATCATTGATACGGATCTCCGCGTCTTTGGGCAGAGACGGGATATTGAGTCGCTGACCGGCAGCGGGGTCACCTACGCTGGTGGGCATGTTGTTCTACGGCACTGCTTCGCTGCGTCTGCGCAGCCGCTAACAGCGGCGGG
>JAEXBS010000037.1 GCA_023393915.1 Bacteroidota bacterium
CCATTTTAGGCCATCGTCTCCTGTGATTGCAATCTCCCAAACTCCAAAATGTAAATCCAATAATTGGATTGCCCAATTTGAGTAGGCGGAACTATAAGATTTGATGTGTGGAAATACATTCGCAAAAACACGATCTGCAATTTCCGTGTACCTACTATTATCAAATAATAAGCCGAGTTTATACAAATCCCTGACAATTGTTGAGCTCGAGGCAGGAATAACATTGTCCATAATCTCACTTTTCCTCGCAATTAATACTTCTGCCTCGGAACTGCTATAATAAAATGTGCCTATTTTCTCATCATAAAATAGGGGTATAGCGGTATCTGAGTAGGATTTTGCTTTGTTTATCCACACTTCATCAAAGGTCGCTTCATAAAGAGAAATGTAAGCCTCAATGGTAAATGCATAGTCGTCCAAAAAACCGTAAATTGTTCGATTATGGTCTGAGGGTTGATGTAAAAGTCTGCCATTTTGGCAACATTTATCTTCGATAAAGTTTGCGATACCTATGGCTAGATCTAGGAATTCTTGATTATTGAAAGTTCTGTAGGCATCAACCAATCCTTTGAGGAATAATGCATTCCATGTGGTCAACTGCTTATGGTCTAATCCTGGACGAATCCTCTTCGACCTGTACAACAATAATTTTGATTTTATGTCTTTTAAATGCTCCTGCCATTCATCTTCCGAATAGCCAGCTTCAGAAATCATGCTTAAGTCGTCTGAATTGACAAAGGGGATATTGATCTGCTCTTCAGTCCAGTTACCGCTCTTTTTGATGTTGAAGAAATTCCTTGCTAATTCTGCATCATCTTCCAAAACATCAAACTCATCATACTCAAAGGTATAGAATTTACCCTCCACTCCTTCAGAGTCAGCATCCAATGCAGAATAAAATCCTCCATTGGGATTCAACATCTCTCTTTTTGCCCATTCGAAAGTTTCTTCAACAACATTCTTATAAAGGATATTTGGACGTTGCTGGTATGCCTCACTGTAAAGGCTCAAGAGTTGACCATTGTCGTAAAGCATTTTTTCGAAGTGCGGTACATGCCATTTGCCATCCACGGAATATCTCGCGAAACCACCACCAATCTGATCGTAAATACCACCATTTGCCATTTTCTCCAAGGTAAAATGGACATGATTCAATACCTCTTGATCATGATTCAGAAAACCGTATTTCAGGAAAAAAATCCAATTATTGGGCAGTGGAAATTTTGGTGCGCGAGTATATCCACCATCTTTAGGGTCAAATTGCTCTTTCCAAGGCTCTACAACTTGTAGAATATCTTCTAGTTTAAATTGTTCTGGAATATCTTGAATGGGAAGTTTCTCGGCCTGTTGGATTCCTTGAGTAAGGCGCTCGGCATAATCTATCGCTACCTCGGGTTTTTCTTCCCACATTTGCGCAATCTGAAGCAGTACCTGCTGCCAATCATGTGGTTTGAAATAAGTGCCTCCATAGATAGGGCGACCATCAGGTAAACAGATGCAATTTAATGGCCATCCACCAGAATTGGTCATCAACTGAACCGCTATCATATAAATCTGATCGATATCAGGACGTTCTTCCCGGTCAACCTTAATAGAAACAAAGAATTTGTTCATTGTCTCTGCGATCGCATCATTCTCAAAACTCTCTCGTTCCATCACATGGCACCAATGACAGGCGGAATAACCTATGCTGACAATGATCAGTTTATTTTCTTCCTTTGCCTTCCTTAACGCCACATCACCCCACGGAAACCAATGAACAGGATTATGTTCATGTTGCTTTAAATAGGGTGAACCCTCTCCTTGTAATTTGTTTGCCATACATTACGAAGGTAAAAAAATATTATTTTAATAAGCCAATTAGGTTCGCAGTACCACCACCCAACATTTCAAAAGTAAGGTCTCCTTCCAATTGTAAGATCGAAACATTGGAAGTCGCTAAATCAATTTCAGAATGACTTAAATAGTTTGTCAAGTTAGAAAGACCGGGATTATGACCAAATACCAAGAGCTTATCAAATTGGTTAGAAACTGTATTGATAACTTTGAGGATATCCGTGAAATGAGCCTCATAAATATCTTTAGTCTGTTGAATGGAATCAATTGGATAACCTAAAATTGAACAAAAAATTTCTGCCGTTTGAATCGCACGGTTAGCTGAAGAAGAAATAACTAAAGTCTTCTCATCAATATGAAGAGATTTCTTGAGCTCATTCGCTATTTTATTAGCTCTATCGATCCCTTTTTGTTGTAAATCCCTGTCAAAATCATCCTTTGTAAAATTATGCTCCTCTGCTTTAGCGTGCCTGATAAGGTATAGTGTATTCATGATATTATTAGCTTGTGAGGTATACAAGATAAAAATTTAATAATTAATAAATCGTTCTGAAATTGTTAAGAAATAGTATTGTGACAGATGTTTATTAACTTCGTTGAAAATAGTGTCTGATTATCCGTTTATGCACCTGTTATATTCGCAATTACTAGTCTGTCAAAGAGTTTGTCTCCAAAATACCGTCTGTTTAATTTGTAAATAAACTCGTTGAGATACAACTGTAAGTATTTCCTTTTGATTTTATGGTAGTTGCCCAGCAATGTCCGTTTTGCATTACTGATTGCGATATGCACCCATTTGAGTGTTTCCTTGGTGGTTTTGGCGTCTGATTTCTCGGTGACGTGCAATTCCACCAGATCGGAGATGTCAACGTAAGAAGTGCTTTTGTCCGAAAATACGATGGCATCATCCTCCATGCAGTCCCTGACCACGCCGTTGATTCCTTCACTTTGATGGCTATCCAGTACCCTGGCCTTGAAATAACGCACATGCTTCTCCTTTTTGCCCGTTTCGATATCTTCCAACGGGGTGCTTTCGGCCATCACCGCAACGTTCTGCTTTCCCTCGGCTCCCCGGCCACGTGTACCCTTGCCTCGCTCGATTTCCTTACTGGCCACCGAAAAGTAACCCTCATCCAGTTCTATCATCCCTTCCAGTGTATACCTTGCATCCCGGTTGCCCATCGCCCTGCGGAGTTTGTGTACCATCGCCCATACCGGTTCGTAACGCTTCAATCCTAATTGCTTCTGGAGTTCGTTGGTGGAGAATCCCTTTTTTGTGCAACTCATCAGGAACATCGTTTTGTACCACACCAGAAACGGCAGCTTGGAGCTCTCCATGATCGTACCGCTGCGCAACGAGGTGCGGAAACGGCAACCTTTGCATTCATAACTCCATTTACCCTGTAACCAATAATGGGAAGTGCCCCCGCATCGCTTGCAGACAACCCCTTCCTTATCACGCTGCTCCTTGAAATGCAAACGACAATCTTCCTCCGAACCGAAATGAGCCGTAAAACTGAATATGTTCATAATCCCTGCTTTTTGAGCGCTAATATACTAAAAATATTAGGTGTGTTTGCGGAGAATCAGAATTTTTTTTTAATCGATTCTTTATGGAGAAGTCAGTCACTTAATTTTGATTTGAAATACCGTATCTTTACGCTCCTAAATTCAAAGGAATAAAATCTATTTTTACAATCAACGCACGATTATAAATTATGTATAGAACTCATACCAACGGCGAATTATCTTTAAAAGAATTAAATGAGACGGTAACCCTTTCAGGATGGGTGCAGACCGTGAGAGACAAAGGATTTATGGTCTGGATCGACCTAAGAGATCGTTACGGTATAACTCAATTGGTGATTGATCAGGACCGATGTCCTGTAGAGGTAGTTGATAAGGCAAAAAAGCTTGGTAGGGAGTATGTTATTCAAGTGGAAGGAACGGTCATTGAAAGAGCGTCCAAAAATCCAAAAATCCCGACAGGAGAAATTGAAATATTAGTAAATAACCTTACTATTCTGAACGCCTCTGAACTTCCACCCTTTATTATTGAAGATCAAACAGACGGTGGAGAAGAACTACGAATGAAGTACCGTTATTTGGATATTCGTCGTAATCCGGTTAAAGAAAAACTGATATTCCGCCACAAAATGGCGCAAAAAGTAAGAAATTATCTTTCAGAGAAAGGATTTATTGAAGTGGAAACTCCTGTTCTTATCAAATCCACTCCAGAAGGGGCACGTGATTTTGTTGTACCCAGCCGAATGAACCCAGGAGAATTCTATGCACTTCCACAATCTCCACAAACCTTCAAGCAATTATTGATGGTAGGAGGAATGGATCGATACTTCCAAATCGTGAAGTGTTTTAGAGACGAAGACCTTCGAGCCGATCGACAACCTGAGTTCACACAGATAGATTGTGAAATGGCTTTTGTTGAGCAAAAGGACGTTATTGAACTTTTCGAAGGAATGACCGCCTCTTTACTGGAAGAAATCACCGGTACACATCCGGGCACTTTTCCTGTAATGTCTTACGAGGAGGCGATGAGAAGGTATGGTAACGACAAACCGGACATTCGCTTTAAAATGGAATTCGTTGAACTCAATTCTCTAGTCAAAGGAAAGGATTTCAAAATATTTGATGAAGCCGAACTTGTTGTAGGTATTAATGTAGAAGGAGCTGCGGGGTACACTCGTAAAGAGATTGACGGATTAATTGATTGGGTAAAAAGACCTCAAATTGGTGCCCAAGGCATGGTTTGGATCAAATACCAAAGTGATGGAAGTCTTACTTCTTCCGTAAATAAATTCTACTCAGTAGAAGACCTTGAAGCAATCGCTCACTCGTTTGATGCAAAAGAAGGTGACATGATGCTCATTTTAAGTGGCAGCCAAAATAAAGTCCGAGGACAGCTTTCTGCCCTTCGTATGGAGATGGCAACGCGCTTCGGTCTAAGAAAGCCAGATGTGTACGCGCCATTATGGGTAGTCGATTTCCCTTTATTAGAATGGGATGAAGAAACCAATCGTTACCATGCCATGCATCATCCTTTTACTTCTCCTAAACGAGAAGACCTGGAATTACTTGAAACCGATCCTGGAAAAGTTAGAGCCAACGCTTACGACCTAGTTTTAAATGGAAATGAAATTGGAGGAGGATCGGTAAGAATCTTTGATCGCAAGCTGCAAAAGAAAATGTTTTCTCTCCTAGGATTCACTCAAGAGGAAGCTCAAAAACAATTTGGGTTCCTTATGGATGCTTTCCAATACGGAGCTCCTCCCCATGCTGGGCTTGCCTTTGGATTTGATCGATTAGTAGCATTACTTGATGGAAACGAAGTAATTAGAGACTATATCGCTTTTCCTAAAAACAATTCAGGACGCGACGTAATGATCGATGCGCCAAGCAGTATTGCACAGGAGCAATTGGAAGAACTTCAACTCGCGCTTAAGAAAGAAGATTAACACCCGTTTTACCTAGTCATAATAGCAAATCCCCGTTCTTTAACGGGGATTTATTATATTTATCCAAATTCTTCTCATGAAAATCCTTCTGATTTTAACCTTTCTATTTAGTTTTATGAACTTGAATGCTCGGAACCTTGTTTCTTATGTTAATCCCTTTGTGGGAACCAAAAACATGGGCCATACTTTCCCAGGAGCAGCTGCACCTTTCGGAATGGTCCAACTTTCTCCCAACACCAATCAAGAACCTTATGAAATTGACGGGAAATACAACCCTTTAACCTATAGATACACTTCGGGTTATCAATTTGATGACAATACGATTTTCGGCTTTGCTCACACGCATTTTAGCGGTGTGGGACACAGTGATCTGGGTGATTTCTTACTCATGCCAACCACTGGTTCTTTAGAACTTCAGCCAGGAAACCCTAAAGAGAAGAGTAGCGGATATTATAGTGAATTTGATAAATCTACTGAAAAAGCCTCTCCAGGATATTATTCTGTAGTTTTAAAAAAATACAATATTCTAGCAGAGCTTAGCGCATCAGAGCGGGTTGGTTTTCATAAATACACTTTCCCCCCTACGGATCAGGCGCATATCCTACTGGACTTAATGCATAATATTTATAATTATGACGGGAAAAACGTTTGGACCTTTGTTCGGGTTAAAGACCCATACACGGTAGTAGGTTACCGACAAACCACAGGATGGGCCCGAACCAAGCTCGTTTATTTTGCAATGAAATTTTCCCAACCCATGACAAGCTACGGAAGGAAAAGATATGAAAAAGTACCCTACAATGGTTTTTATAGAAAATTCAAGGAAGAAGAAAATTTTCCCGAATTTGCTGGAAGAGAAATTCGAGCCTATTTCAATTTTGACACTCGAGAGAACCAAGAACTTAAGGTAAAGTTTGCCCTTTCCAACACTTCCACTTCTGGAGCATTAAAAAACCTTGAAAAAGAGATCCCTGGATGGGATTTTGAAGCGGAGACCAAGAAAACCCAAGCAAAATGGGAAAAAGAACTTTCAAAAATTCAGGTGGAGACCCTAGAAGATTCTGATAAGAGAACCTTTTATACGGCTCTATATCATACCATGCTCTCTCCCATCATTTACGAAGATGTTGACGGCAAGTATCGAGGACTTGACCAAAATATACATGAAAGTAAAGGATTTACAAATTACAGTATATTTTCTCTTTGGGACACCTACCGCGCACTACACCCATTATACAATTTGATTCAGCAAAAAAGAAACAATGACATGATGCATTCCATGCTTGCACATGCGGATCAAAGTGTCCACAAAGCCCTTCCGGTTTGGTCTCATTATGCCAATGAAAATTGGTGCATGATTGGATACCACAGCGTCTCAGCTTTAAGTGACACGCTCGTTAAAGGAAGCACAACAATCGATCCTAAAAAAGCCCTCAATGCAGCTATCCATTCTTCTACATTAAAATACTATGATGGGATCGAGGATTACATGAGACTAGGGTATGTTCCGGAGGACAAAAGCCCCTACTCTGTCTCAAAAACACTAGAATACGCCTACGACGATTGGGCTATTGCACAGATTGCAAAGCTAGCCGATAACAAAGAAATGGAGCAAAAGTATCTTAAGCGGGCGACCCAGTATAAAAATGTATTTAATGAAAAATCCGGATTTATGCATCCCCGCTTAGAGAACGGGCAATTCAAATACCCTTTTGATCCAATGGATACGCATGGGCAAGGTTTTATCGAAGGTAACGCATTTAATTACGGTCTTTATGTACCTCACAATGTCGAGAATATGATTGAGCTCATGGGAGGCAAAGACAAGTTCACCGCAAAACTGGATTCTATTTTCACCACAGAAATAGAAGATAAATACATAGAAAAGAATGAAGATATAACACGAGACGGTATCATCGGCAATTACGTCCATGGCAATGAACCCGGTCACCATATCCCTTATTTGTACAACTGGACTTCTGCACCGTGGAAAACGCAAGAACGAGTAAGGATGATACTATCTACAATGTATAGTGATCAGGCCGATGGTTTATGTGGAAACGATGACGCAGGCCAGATGTCTGCATGGTATCTTTTTTCCTCTTTAGGCTTCTATCCCGTTCTACCAGGTTCTGACCTCTACGCCTTAGGAAGTCCATTAGTAAAAGAAGCTCAGATTCATTTAGAAAATGGAAATACCATCCAAATAAAAACCATCAATCAAAGCAAGGAGCACGTCTATGTTAAGAAAGTTGAACTTAACGGAAAGTCTCTTTCAAATGGACAAATTTCTCATAAAGAGCTTATGAAAGGAGGAAATTTGGTCTTTACGATGTCAAAAACTCCAAGTAAGAGAAAGTAACTCGAAATACTAATCACTTATGACTTCCTGTATCAAATTGGATTGAATCTTTCCGGAATTTATTTTAAGCTTGGATAAAAAAAATCCGCAAACTGCTTTAGGATGCGGATTTATTAAAGAAATAAGCTCTTTTATTTTTCTTCCTTAGCTTCAGGAAAACGAGCTGCAGTAAATTCTCTGGAGATCGCTGATTTCTCAAACTTAAGTTTACCTGAAAGGGTTTCAATTACAATCCCGTCTTCTTGTACCTGAGCAATCCGCCCGTGCAATCCTGAAGTAGTCACTACACGTTGTCCTACTTTCAAAGATCCTTGGAAATTCTGCTCTTGTTTTTGCTTTCTCATTTGAGGTCTAAGCATCACGAAATACATGAAAACAAAGAAAAGCCCAAACATAATTAAGGTCGGCATCATCGAACCTTCTGAACCTGCTGCTTGTAAAAAAATAGTCTGCATAATTATGGTTTAACAACGTTTGCTGTAAAGGAAATAATAATTGGTGCGTTCTCTACGTTTGCGTAGATTTGTGCTTGCTTATTTTGGAAACCTTCAAAGCTAGAAGAATCAAATCGAAGCATTACCTGACCTTTTTCACCTGGCATGATTGGATCCTTAGTAAATTCAGGAGCGGTACATCCACAACCTGGCACGACCTCTGAAATAATTAGAGGCTGGTCTCCTGTATTTGTAACTTCATAAACGTGTTCCACGCTTTGTCCTTTGGTTACGTTTTTAAAATCCCAGTGCGCCTCAGAAAGTGCAACAGAAGTTACTGGACCTTGAGGGGCAGCAGTTTCTGTAACAGAAGTTTCCGACTGTAAAGTTTCTGGAGTTTGAATTTGTTCCTTTTTACACGCGGTTAGCCCCATCATCAGCACTAAGGAAAATACGATACTTTTTTTCATTTTTATATTAATTTAATCTTTGGGTGTCTTTAGAATATTTATCTAGTATACCGTTAATAAAGATATGCGATCGATCGGAACCGAAAACCTTAGATATCTCTACATATTCATTTATAATAATTCGGGAAGGAGTTAGTTTAAAATGGTCAAATTCAGTTATTCCTGTGATAAGAATGATTTTGTCCATTAATGAAATTCTCTCCAAGTCCCAATTCTCTAATCTCTCTTTGATTTTCTCTTCAGCGGAATCCCAATTCTTGATCGATTCCCATAATATTTTTTTTGCGAAAACTTTATCGTCCTGGTCCTTAATCATCTGAATTAATGTATGACTAGGCTGGTCTTCTTTCATGAATCCTAATGTTTTCTGCACCATGGAATTCGCAATATGAAAATCATCCGCCCAACTCATTTCCTTTTCTTCCACATGCTCATGGAAATCTTCATTTTCAGCAACATAACGCAAGAACAGCTTACCAATAAACTTCTGATCCTCTTCGAACGTATGCCCTTCTTGCTCCATGAAGTCTTGGTACCTTTTGCCGGATTTCATTCTCTGAAATGTCTTTACAAGCAAATCATCGTGAAGCTCCCAGTCGAGTTCTTTGTGCTTAGCAGAAAATGTAACTCGCTCCTGGTTTTCTTCCAATAAAACGAGAATGCGGTTATTGATAAACTTTTGATTGGGATTTAAATCACTATCAGACTTAATGAATTTCTGTTTAGCAATCTCAATTTGATTCTCAGCTAAATTCTTTAAGGCAACAAGAAAGTTCAACTGATAAACATACAAATGATAAATCTTTTCTATTTCAGAAAACATATTTTTTTCTAAAACCTCATAAGAAATGGGGTTTTGATGGTGCGAGTACAGACTTTCTACAATTTTTTCGCGAATTTGCCTTCTTCCTAACATTCAAAGAACTTTTAATTGGCAAAGATAAGGAAAAAGATGGTTAAATTCGATACAATTGCTTTGCTTTGGCTCACGATCTGCAAACTGTTCTCAAGTGAAAACCGGTAATTTTCCTTAACTTTGTACCCGTCCTGAGAAAACATTAATGAACGCATTAAAGACCTTAAATCCCTATTTCTGGAAACACCGCATCCTATTATTCTGGGGATTTTTATTCATTATTGCCAGTAACTTCTTCAACATATTTAAAGTTCAGTACGTTGGAAAGAGTGTCGATGAAATCTCAGCTACAGGTAACCTTGGATTTAATCAACAAGTACTAATTTACGTTGCCATCATCGTAGGATCCTCGCTATTAACGGGCTTCTTTACCTTTATGATGCGCCAGACAATCATTGTTTCTTCCAGGAAAATAGAATACGAACTTAAAAACAAAATCTACCGACACTATCAAGACTTCTCATTAACCGATTTCAAGCGCACCACCGTTGGGGATCTGATGAATCGATTAAGTGAAGATGTTGTTGCTGTAAGAATGTATTTAGGTCCTGGAGTGATGTACGTAGTGAATTTACTGATACTACTAATTATCACCAGTATCTACATGCTAAGAACGGACGTAGAAATGACGCTCTGGACATTGATTCCGCTCCCGATACTTTCTTTTATTATCTACAAAGTAAGCTCCATTATTAATAAGAAATCGAAGATCATGCAGAAAAGCCAATCGGCTATTTCGACCTTCGTGCAAGACAGTTTTTCTGGAATCCGGGTAGTAAAATATTTTTCGAAAGAAAAGTACATTGACTCCAAATACAGTGGAAAAGTTAGAGACTATCAAGACAAAGCTTTGGATCTGGCAAAAACCGAAGCTTACTTTTTTACTATCATTCTTTTCGTTATTGGGTTACTTAATGTTGCAATCTTATGGATTGGAGGACAAAAATACTTAGCGGGAGAAATAACAGTCGGAAAAATCGCAGATTTTTTCATGTACATCAATATCCTTATCTGGCCTTTTTCCATGGTTGGATGGGTCGTCTCCGTCAACCAAAGAGCCGATGCTTCAATGAGTAGAATCAATGAATTTCTAAATCAGAAATCGGAAATAAAATCAGGCTTGATTCAGCATACCATTCAAGGCGAAATAGAATTTAGAAATGTTTCCTACACCTACCCTAATACGGGCATACAGGCATTAAACCGGTTAAGTTTTAAAGTACATGCCGGGGAGTCCTTAGCAATCATGGGGAAAACCGGAAGTGGGAAAACAACCATTGCATTGCTACTGGCACGACTAATCGATCCTTCTGAAGGGGAAATTCTCATAGATGGAAAAAACCTAAAGGATCTGGATCTCAAAAATTACAGAAATCAAATTGGTTATATTCCACAAGAAAGTTATCTATTTTCAGATAGCATTTACAATAACATAGCTTTCGCTAAAGACGAGAGCAGCCAAGAGGAAGTTGAGGACTTTGCTAAGAAAGCAGATGTACATAAAAACATCATTGGCTTTAAAGAACGCTATGAAACAATGGTAGGAGAACGTGGTGTCATGCTTTCAGGGGGTCAAAAACAACGAATCTGCATTGCAAGAGCTCTAATTACCAAACCATCGCTTCTTATCTTCGACGACTCTCTTTCTGCATTAGATACCGAAACCGAAGAAAATATACTTGAAAATATCAATCGGGAGCTCTCTCAAGTAACTTCCATCATAATTACGCACAGAGAAAGCACTGCAGTTCGAGCAGACCGGATCCTTCACTTAACTCCTGAGCAGTAGTAGACTTTGCTCTATTAAAACATACAAAAAAGGCTATTTTACTGTCTCTAAAAAAAAGATTTTGTGATTAAAAGAAATCTTTTATATTTGTTTGTAATAGATTAAATAAAATTTAAGGAAAAATGAGTGACTACAAGGAACGCCACGAGAACGAGATTTTTACGAAAGTGTTAAAGGCGGGACGAAGAACCTACTTCTTTGATGTACGTGAAACCAAAGCAGGTGATTACTACCTAACCATTACAGAAAGTAAAAAAAGTTTTGATCAAAATGGAGAATCCTCTTTTTCAAAACATAAAATTTACTTGTACAAAGAAGATTTTAAAGCGTTTCAAGAAATGTTTAATGAATCCACCGATTTTATCATCAATGAAAAAGGAGAAGACGTGATTTCTGAAAAACACGATAAGGATTTCAAAGCGCGCAGTTTCACCATTAACTCAGAAGAAGAGCTGTAAATCTAGAGATACTATATAAAAAAAGCGTACTTTTTTAAGTACGCTTTTTCTTTGGGGTGGATGATGGGTCTCGAACCCACGACCTTCGGAACCACAATCCGACGCTCTAACCAACTGAGCTACAACCACCGTGTTTTGTGCGTGCAAATATAGCGCTTTTCGGTAAACTAAAAAATAATATTATCAAAATTTTTAAAAGCCATTAGCCTCTCCGAAGTAAAACCTTCTGCATAAGCACATCCTGAAAGCCTTCCTAAGTTCTGTGCTCGGTAGGTAAGACTTTCTAAAAAGTCCTTTGTAGCAATCGGCGTAATGGGTTCCTTTGAATTCGGATCATAAAACTGAGTTTTATAGGCTAGGCAGGCTTGAATTTTCTGATCTAAAAAATCGGAAATATCGATCACAAAATCAGGTTTAATTTCCTTCCATTGGATGTAATGAAAAACATGTTGAGGTCTCCACGCTTCTTGGTCTATCCCTTCAAACTTTGTCTGAATTTTGCGCAGTCCAGATAAAAAGCAGGCATCACTTACAAGTTTCGCTGCTTTCGCATGATCGGGATGTCGATCTTCAATGGCATTAGCCAAAACCATACTGGGCTGAAATAAACGAATGTATTTTACAATCTCTAACTGAGCATTCTTAGAATTCAGTAAAAATCCATCCTCTAATCCTACATTCATTCTTTTTGCAACACCAAGTATTTCGGCTCCCTTTTCAGCTTCTTCCCTACGTGTGTGTTCCGTACCTCGCGTTCCTAATTCTCCTTGGGTTAAATCTAAAATGGCTACTTTTTTACCTTCCGAAATTAATTTTGCGATCGTTCCACCGCAACCAAGCTCAACGTCATCAGGATGTGCGCCAATAGCTAATACGTCTACTTTCATAACTCAAATGTATTAAAAAAAAGCCTCTTCCAACAAAAGATGGAAGAGGCAAAAATTTATTTAACAAATAGCTATTTTGAGGCCAATTGATTTTGAAGTTCAAGAGCGTCTGCGTACTCAGGATTTAACTGAAGCGATTTAGCCACATAATCCTTCGCTTTGGCAACATCTTTCTCCATATTGTAATAAGCAACTAGATAATAAGCATACGAAAGGGTTTCCTTATTTTGTGCTTGCTCTTCTGGAGTTTGTGAAAGAACTAGATCAATAAACTGCTGGTAAGCTCTCTCAGATAACTCATGGCTACCCATCTGCTGATAAGCTACTCCTTTAGCATAGTAAGAATAAGCCCAAGTTGGTGAAAGGGCAATCATACGATCCCAAGTGATTACAGCTCCATCCCAGTTTTGCACTTCTTGATAAGCTGCTCCAAGCGCTACTAGTGATTCGGCATCCTGAGGATTGCTAGCCACTTTTGTTTTAAGCTGTTGAATCTTAGGAGAAGTTGGCCCTGCATCAGCAGCCGCCTGATTGGCTCCGCCACCTCCTTGCGCTTTGATTAATTCAACATCCCAGTCCATGGTTTCATCTTTTGCATTTTTTGCCACAGCAATTTTTGTTTTCGCTTGATTAAGCAATTGCTCTTTCATTGCTGGATCTTCTGTACTTGTACTTTGTACAGCTAATAGCAAACCTTCTAATCCCACATCAGCAGGCTGAATTCTAGACTTGTCATTTACCGTAGTCATGAACTTGTTAAGGTTTTCTTGTGCACTGGTGTAGTTTTTATCTGCACCGTAATCAAGATACGCTCTTAATTTGTATTTAATCGGATCCTCTACCTTATCAAATATAGCATTGAGTACTTCTTTTGCTTTGGCATAGTCATCGTTAACAAAATAAAGTTTTGCGATTTCTAGTTGAGTATAAGGGTCATTATCCGCATACTTGGTATAGTCCACGAGATTTTTCGTTACCATTGCATTGTTACGAAAACGGTAGTTAAACGCTGCGCTGGCTTTGTAAGCGGGTGCATAGGTCGGATCCACTGCTAAAGCTTTATTAATATTAGTTTCCGCTTGTTGCCACTGGTTGGCTGCCATCCATAAGGTTGCCATACGAGTGAATACAGATGCTTTGTTCTTCGCAACTGCGGAAGCTTTATCATAGGCTGACATTGCACTTCCTGGATCTTTCTTCAAACGATATGCATCACCAAGTGAATAATAATACGGTGCTGGAACTCCTTTCTTAGCACGTTCAATCGCCTTATTTAAGTATTGAATTGCTAGATCGGGGGCATTAAGCTTCTCGAACATAGTAAGGGCTTCTGCTGCACGGTACAGCACTTCCGCATCTCTCTCTCTTGAGTCCTCAACAATCTTTTGAATCTCCGAAATTCCAGTCTTATCACCTTTTGCTACTTTAATAGAAGCAAGGCCAATTTTATTTAGATAGCTTTTACTGTCAATAGACAATCCTTTACGAAAATTTTCTTCTGCGGATTCAAAACTCGGATCGAACTGCGACAGGTAAGAATTTCCTAAATAAAAGTAATTGTCTTCATTTTTAGGTTCTTGAGCGATTAGTGCAGAAAATATTTCTTTAGCCTTTGCATATTTATGGCTATCAATATTCACTATACCTTCCTCTACTGTTTGGGCATAACTAAAGCTAGCCATAAAGACCACTCCAGTTCCCATTGCAATTTTCTTCGAAATTTCAATCATATTTTTCATTTAATATTTCAGTTTTAAAAGTTAACATTATAATTTACACAATTTTCGTTCCAAACCATTTACCTCATCTCTACTTCACGTCTAAAGAGGTAGTAAGGTTGAAGTCCTTCTTTACTTACAACCATCTGTCCCTTCTGATCTGAAGCGAACCGCATAATTCCATTGGCAATACCAAACACAGCTTCACTTGTCAGCATATAAACCATCCTTGTAAAAGGATAATCTCCATTCTGCATATCTTTGGGCTCGGGTAAATAACTTTTATTGTTTTTAACCACGGGAAGAATCTTCACCATTTCACGCAATCGCTGCGCTTCTTTCCCATAAGGTCTACTAATGGTTCCCAAACTAATAGCTCCAATACGAGTAGGATATTTGTAAAGGTCTTCAATTACCTTTTCGTTTGACCCTAATGTAGAAAACTTTAAGTCTATAGGTCTTTTTCCCAAAGTATGGGCAACAAAATTTAAGTTTCCTGCATTGGCTCCATCAAAAATAATATTCTTTTCTTCCGAGGCAAGTTCCTTTTCTAGCTCCTTTACAGATATACTGGTTCGATCAGAATTTTTACTTACTACAAAGACCACAGCATCTGCTGCAAAATAAGCGGGGTTGTATTCCATTTCTAATACTCGCTCATACTCCTCAATCTCTTTTTTACCAAGGACACGTGACATCATTACTAGATTTGTCTTTCCCTCGAGTAAATTCATAAACGCAATATCTTCTTTCTCAACATGCGTTTTTACATCAGTATCAGGATAATGAATCATGTAAGCATCAGCTATAGCCTGAGCAACGCTCTGAAATGAACCGTCAACAAAAATGGTAGCTTTGCCCTGATGGTAATCTGCGGCAACTGCTTCTTCGCTACGCTCCATCTTCTTACAAGAAACAAACACGAACAACAAGCCTAAAAGCCAAACAATACTGAATCTATTATTTCCCATCAGGTCTAATTCTTTTTATTGCACGATAAACACGAAATAAACCGTAAATAATAAGTAGTGCACCTAATGCTATTGCTATATTAGGTTCTAAATAAACAACAAAAAATTTATAGACGATTACAAAGATTCCTAGAACAACATAACAAATCCCTGTTACAAGTGAAAGCCAATTAAATACCATGTAAGCAAAAATAGAAAAAAAAAGAGAAGCAGTGCTTCTCTTTTTTCAGATTTAAAGAATCCTTTATTCAAAATTCATAGTAAGTGGTAATCTGAATCGGTAACGCACATTCTGACCGTTAATCTTGGCCGGTGTCCATTTATTTCTAATGGACTTTACTGTACGTTCTGCTTCTCGATTAAAATCGGAATTAGGTCCTGTTGCTTTAACATCAGTAATAGAACCGTTCCGCTCAACTACGAAAGTGATCTCTGTTCTTAAAGTTCCTTCTCCTCCAGACATTACTGAAGTGTCAAAGTTACTAGCAACTCTGTTTCTGAAACTGTTAATACCTTCTGGGAACTCTGCCTGTTGTTCTACCTCAGTATATACCTCTGTGGTACTTACAGCAGGTTTCACTTCTACAGTGGCCGCCTTCGTACCGGTTGATGGTGGGGGTGGCGGTGGTGTATAAGACGGAGCTTTAACCCCTTCTTGGCTTACCAAACCTGTATTTGTTTCCAACTGCTTGGTAATTGGCGGTGGAGGAGTTTCCACTTTTGGAGCTCTCTTCGGTTCAGGAACTACGTTCTGAATAACTTCCACTTTCGGCTCCTCTTTTGGTGGAGGTGGCGGTGGTGGTGGTTCTTCTTCTTTAGGCTGTTCAATTATTGTCTCCTCAGGAATGATATCGATTAGATTTGCATTTACTTCCGTAGTTTCTTTCGGGTTCATTTGCTTAATCTTCATCACTACGAATGGAGTAATTGCAACTGCACAGAAAAGAACAGTACCTATAACGAAGGCTTTGGTTAAAGCCCTTGGATAAGTCCTACGTAAATCGTAAGCTCCATAACTTTTATTTCTGTTCTCAAATACAATTTCATCTAAAGTTAGATTGTCCTTGTATGTATTTTCATCTGCCATTTATATTCTCATTTATAAATTTCTATTGTTGAGATGCAGCTTCTGTCGTAGCTGGAGTGGTTGCTCCCCCTACTTTCTGATCGTAAATGGCTTGTTCATAAGAACGGATATCGGTAATACCGTACTGCTCACTTTTCGTAATTGCCATTTCATCAAGCATGTCAACAAAATTCTTATATAGGGCCTCATCTGTCGGCTTGATGATCACAGTAAATTTGGATACATCTTCCGCATTAGCTTTAGCCTGCTGAATTACATTTCTAATTCCTTCTCTATCTAAAGTAGTCTCATGCATGGTACTTTCATTAAGTCCTGCTTGATCCTGCTGGTGATAGAAGATTCTATTGTCCTTACCAATGATAATCGAAATTGAATTGCTCAATTTGATCTCAGTATCTGGACTCTTCTGATTTTCTTTTGGTTTTGCCGGTAATCCTAAATCCATTACGTTCGGCTTATTAAATGTGGTAACCAACATAAAGAATGTAATCAAAAGAAAGGCCAAATCCACCATTGGTGTCAGGTCTACGTGTGGAGGTTGCTTTTTCGAGCGAACCTTCCCTTTACCTGAGCTGTGATCTTTTACTTCTACTTCTGCCATTTCTTTATTAATTAGCTACTTCCTGATTCGTGATTAACCAAAACTTAAGAAAATCGATATCTCTTAATGCTTCGAACAGGCTTTTCACCCGGTCGTATTTGGTATTTGTATCTCCTTTGATCGCCAGTTTATAATCGGGATTAACCGCTAAACTTTGCTGAATCCATTCAACGAGTTGTTTGTTTTCCTCATCCATTGGAATTCCAGGAGCTTTAAAAGCTTTCTGGTCGTCTGGAGAAAGGTTCAAAAACCCTTTCAATTGGTTCATTGGCACTCCTACCGATTGCACTTTTGTGAATGCAGCTTTCTCTGCGTTCGTAAAAGTGGTTCCATACTTCTGGGCCATGTTATCTAAAAGCTGAATTCTTTCAGTTCCATTCTCTACTGGAGTAAAATAGAACCTTCCGTCTGAGGTGCTAAGCACAGTCATAAGACTGGCATCCGGCAGCACCTTTTCAGAGATTGATGATGGCGTAGTAATGGTCTCCACGTCCGGTTTAGCGAACTGGGCGGTAAGGATAAAGAACGTAAGTAGAAGGAACGACACGTCGGTCATTGCCGTCATATCTACCCGTATATTATGTCTTTTTGGTTTGACTCTCGCCATTAGTACTATATTATTTATTAAACTTCATTTAAAACAATCTTCGAAGAGTTATTATTCTACTACTTTGAAAGATTGTCGACGCTTGAGCTTTTGATTAGTTGTGCTCAGCGAAAGACTGTTGAATTGACATTGCAATCTCATCGATTTTGAATGTCATACCATCAATCTTAGAAGTAAAATAGTTGTATAGGATAATGGCTACCGCAGATGTACCAATACCTAATGCAGTATTTACAAGTGCTTCAGAAATACCTACTGATAATTTTGCTGAGTCAGGCGTACCTCCTCCAGAACCTAGAGCAGAGAACGCGTTGATCATCCCGATTACCGTACCAAGTAGTGCAACAAGGGTTGCTACTGTACCTAGTGTAGAAAGAATCATCATGTTTTTCTCAAGCATTGGCATTTCTAAAGTTGTAGCTTCTTCAATTGATTTGTTTAAAGCAGCCATTTTCTGCTCTTTGTTCATTGTATTATCGTTAGCTAAAGCCTTGTAAGAAACCAGTCCTTCTTTAACTACATTTCCAACAGTACCTTGCTGTCTGTCGCATTCTTCAATTGCTTCATCAATATTACCATCGTTAAGTAGTCTTCTGATTTTAAGCACGAATTGGTCTAAGTTTCCTTTCCCTTGCGCTTTGTTAAGCATAATTGCACGCTCTACTGAGAAAACAATTACAACAATCATGAAAGAGATAAGGATAGGCACGATAACTCCACCCATATAAATAATTCCGATGAATCCTTCAGGATGTAGTTCTGACCTTTCGATATCGGTAAATGCAACTGAACTTGCACCTTCAATTCTTGGGTCTGGTGCAAAGTTACCAGGGTTACCAAGAATAAACCAATAAATACATACCCCTATTATAAAAAGAATAGGAAGAATCCATGCAGGATTAAGACCTCCCGCTTTTCTAGCAACTACTTGCTCTTCTGAGTTTGTAACATTCATTTCCATATTAAACTAAATTATTATTGTTATTTTTTTAATTTTTCGAGCGGTAAAATAAAGGCAAATTTTTAACTAATGCAAGAGTTTAACTTAAAGTTCATTATTTTTTTTCCAATGTGAACTCTTGTTAACATTAACGAATTGTCAAAATAATTAATGAAAAGTGTGAAATTTCAACGAAACCAAACTGATGGTTATTTAATTGAAAAAATCACGCTGAAATTATATTGATTTCTCAATTAAAAACCTGTATTTCCTCATAATTAGAATACAATATTAACAATTTTTTTCGGAACGATAATCACTTTTTTGGGTGAATTTCCGCCCAGTTGTTCTTGAGTCCTTTCATCCGCCAGTACAATGGCCTTAATTTCATCTACAGTTAATTCGGCACTTAATGGTAGTTTAAAACGCATCTTTCCATTGAAACTTATAGGATACTCGATCTCTTGTTCAATTAAATGCTTTTCATCCAAAAGTGGAAACTTTTCAAATTCAATCGAATCCTCATGACCCAATTGCTGCCACAACTCTTCACAGATATGCGGCGCATACGGAGAAATAAGCACTGCCAAGGGTTCTAAAATTGCTCGTTTATTGCATTTTAAGCGACTTAATTCATTTGTAGTGATCATAAACTGTGAGACCGACGTATTAAATGAAAAATGCTCTAAATCATATTCCACCTTCTTAATAAGAGTGTGAAGGATTTTTAACTCCTCCTTAGTAGCTGCCTCATCACTAACAGACCACTGATCTTTTACAAAGAATAAATTGTAAAACTTTTTCAGAAAACCATAAACTCCAGAAAGGCCCTGGGTATTCCATGGTTTACTTTGCTCTAACGGACCAAGGAACATTTCATAAACACGTAGTGCGTCAGCACCATACTCTTCGCAGATTTCATCAGGGTTGACGACATTAAATTTGGACTTGGACATTTTCTCTACTTCCCTTTCCGTAAGGTACACTCCGTCCTCCAAAATAAACTCCGCATCGGCATACTCTTTCCTCCATTCTTTAAACTTATCCAGATCAAGCTCATCACTTGTTCCTTTTAAAAGAGATACATCAACATGTAATTTCTGTACTTTGTACTTAGAGACCAAATTTTTAGAAACAAACGTATTTGTTCCCTCTACACGAAAGACAAAAGCACTCATTCCCAAAATCATCCCTTGGTTGATGAGCTTTTTAAATGGTTCTTTATGATTCACCCAACCTCTATCGTAAAGGAAATGATTCCAAAAACGAGCATAAAGCAAGTGACCCGTTGCGTGCTCACTTCCTCCAATATAGAGATCCACTTGCCCCCAATAATCAATCGCCTCTTGTGAAGCAAATCTAGCAATATTGGTTGGATCCATATATCTATAAAAATACCATGAACTTCCAGCCCAACCCGGCATGGTAGATAGCTCCAAAGGAAAAACAGTTTTTTGATCAATCAAATCTGTTGAAACTACTTTTTGCTGTTTCTCATCCCAAGCAAAATCACTTGCATTACCTAGAGGAGGCTCTCCTTCTGGTGTTGGTAAATAATTAGAAACTTCAGGCAATTCCAAAGGAAGCGACTCTAAAGGAAGCGTATAAGGTTGTTCATTCTTATAATAGATAGGTACCGGTTCTCCCCAATACCGTTGTCGTGAAAAAATAGCATCCCTTTGACGATAATTAATAGTAGCAGATCCAAATCCTCTTACTTCAATTTCTTGATTAATTTTTTCGACCGCTTGGTCAAAATTCAGTCCGTCTAGAAATTCAGAATTTTCACAAACCGAATCTTTTGAATCATAAGACTCTGCTTGAATATCAATATCATTTTTAATTACACTAATAATAGGTAATTCGAATTTCTTCGCAAAGCGATGATCTCTTTCATCATGAGCCGGTACAGCCATTAGAGCTCCTGTTCCATAGCCCATAAGAACATAATCAGCCACATAAATTGGAATTTGCTTCCGCGTAAATGGATGAAGCGCAAAACTACCTGTGAAAACACCACTGACCGATTTTACTTCAGCCATCCTTTCGCGCTCCGATTTATTCTTACTTACCTCTACATACTGTTCCACAGAGAGCTTTTGCTCACTTTTTGTCAATTCTTCTACTAAAGGATGCTCGGGAGCTATCGCCATAAAGGTCACTCCAAAAAGGGTATCGGGTCGGGTAGTAAAAATGGATAAAGGTTTACCTATTTCAGTTGCGAATTCGATTCTAGCACCTTGAGATTTACCAATCCAGTACATTTGGGATTCTTTTAAAGGCTGCGGCCAGTCAATCTCGTCGAGTCCTTGGAGTAATCTTTCGGAATAAGCCGTTATGCGCATACTCCATTGCATCATTTTCTTTTGAAAAACAGGAAAACCTCCGCGTTCTGATTTACCGTCTTTTATCTCATCATTGGCCAAAACCGTACCTAAACCTGGGCACCAGTTAACTGTCGTCTCGGCTCGGAAAGCGAGTCGATAATTGAGTAAAATATCCTGTTTATCTTCCTCAGACGCGCTGTTCCAGTCTTCGGCAGTAAATTGTAGATCCTCAGTCTGCGCGGCACTAAGTCCTGCCGTACCTTGTTTCTCCAATTGAGCCACTAAAGTATCTATTGATTCAGCTTTATCATTCGTATTATTATACCAGGAGTGAAACAGTTGGATGAAAATCCACTGGGTCCAATGGTAATAGCTAGGATCCGAAGTACGAAGTTCACGATCCCAGTCAAACGAAAAGCCTAGCCTGCGTAACTGTTGTTCGTAACGCTCAATATTGATCTTGGTGGTTTGCGCAGGATGCTGCCCAGTTTGAATGGCATACTGCTCAGCAGGAAGACCAAATGAATCGTATCCTATAGGATGTAGGACATTAAAGCCTTGGTGTCTTTTGTATCTTGAGTAGATATCGGAAGCAATGTATCCTAGTGGATGGCCAACATGCAATCCTGCTCCCGAGGGATAAGGAAACATATCAAGAACGTAGTACTTTGGTTTATCTAAAGTTGGGGAAGGACGATAAGTCTTATTTTTATCCCAGATGGTTTGCCATTTTTTTTCAATGGACTGATGGTCGTAAAACATGTGCTGCTTACTGTATTATGTTAACTTAATTCTCACAAAGCTACAAAAGTAAGATTTTGAATTGGAAAAAATAAAAATGTAGTTTCAATATCTAGGATCTGACCTCACTAATAATATGTTGAACAATCATTTCAGTGCTGACTGGACTGGAATTAATGAACTTTTCGGCAGCCCCTCCCAAATAATCTCGCAACTCATGATCCTCAACCAACCGCTTTATAAAAGCAACAGCTTGATCTGACGTTGAGAATTTTTCAGCTCCTTTACAGTGAACAAGATCATCGGCTTCTGGATTTTTACGGTAGTGATTCCCAAAAAGCACAGGAACTCCAAAAACAGCCGCCTCTAAAATATTGTGAAGTCCCTTCGAGTGAAATCCACCACCAACAACTGCAATATCAGCATATTGGTATAACCGAGATAGCATGCCTATAGAATCGATTATTAATACTCTACCACTGAGCATTGAAGCAGCATTAGAAGACGAAAGTTCTGAATATAGTTTAGCCTCAGGGAACTTCTTAAGTATTTGAGGCACCCGCGATAAATCATGGGGGGCAATAATTTGTTTCACACTCTGATCTTGTTGAAAAATTGCTAAAGCAATATTTTCCTCTTCTTCCCAGCTACTCCCATAAACGACAAGCGGACTATCCCCTTTAAATTCGTCGATATATAGGATTTGTCCGGCTTCCCTTGCGGTTTTTCTAACACGATCAAAACGAGTATCTCCCGAAACGGAACTTCGAGTTAAACCCACCATTGTAGCAAGATCAAGACTTTCTTGAGTTTGATGAAAAAACCATTTAACATCCCTTTTCAATCTTTCTACAGCGAACTTACCCCACCAGGAGAAGAAAACCTGCCCGGGATAAAACAATGCAGATACAACATAAATAGGAACACCTTTCTTCGCTAATTTCTCAAAAAGCACATACCAAAAATCGTACTTTACCGTAAAAAACACTGTAGGATGAACAGCGCTAAGAAGTTGATCGATTTCTTTTGGAGTATCAAAAGGGAGGTAGGCTAAAAAACGATTCTCCTGTGGCTTTTTTTTAGCAACCTCGTAACCAGAGGGCGAAAAGAACGTAACTAAGACTTTATGATCATTAAATTCACTTTGGAGCTTTTCTAGGACGGGCAGTCCTTGCTCGTATTCTCCCAGGCTAGCAGCGTGCATCCAAATCACTTTATCCTTTTTACTAAAGTGTTTGGTAATTCTTTCTAAGCTTTCCTTCCTACCCTGTACTCCCATAGCAAGTTTGGGCGAAAACAAGGCACCTAGCTTCATGGCTGTTCTTAACAACCTAATGAAAGCATTATATATAAGAGACATATTCAAATGATTCGAGAATTATTCTAGCAGGCGCTTGATAAAGCGAAGCTTATGCGTGTGCCGACCTAAATCTGCATTATAAATCCCAGTAGAATCAAGTAAGTCCATGCGAACTTCCCCGTAACTATGAAGAACCTTCTGTTCCTCCATGACAACTCCTACATGCACGATTTCTCTTTCTTTATTCTCAAAGAATGCGAGATCACCGGGCTCAGCTTCTTCTACAAAAGACAGAACCTCTCCGCGAAGCGCTTGCTGATTGCAGTGCCTCTCAATAGCAACTCCGCCTACTTTATAGCATAATTGAACTAAAGCCGAGGAGTCTAAACCAAATGCACTTCTACCTCCCTTTAAATCAGGAACACCAAGCAAAACTCTAGCACTCTGCACTACTTTTTGCTTTGGACTCTGACTAGATACTTTTTCATTTTCTCCCTCTAATTCCGAACCTAGAGAGAGGAGCTTGCTTGGGCCTACTTGGGAATTCAACCGAAATAGCTCATCAACAACGTAAGTCCTCTTATCAGAGTTCGAAGGTGTTACGTGAATCGAAATTTGCTTGGAGTCTACCCAACCGCAATCATCAAAAGGAGGAATACGAATATGGACAAAGTGTTTTTCTGCTTCTAAAACCTCCACAACCTCACCGTATAAGAGCTGAGAAATCATAGTAGATTCATGTGAAGACTCACTTCTAACTGCCGCTACACTTACCGTGCAAATAGCATTCTGCATAAAAACATTATTTATAAATAAAGTAAAACTATCTCTTTAAAGCGACTTGAATTCCGTCGCGAAGAGGTAAAATAAGATTCTCAAAATCTGGATCTTTAGCGATTAACTCGTTCAGCCTTTTGATCACCTGTGTGGACTCTTGTTTGGGTTCTTTTTCTAGCACTTTACCGTACCAAAGCACATTGTCAAATAACAATACAGCACCTGAAGAAAGACGGGATTTAACCAAATGAAAGTAATTGATATAATTTTCTTTGTCCGCATCGACAAAAACCAAATCAAATTCGTCGTCACTGTTTTCAAGATAATCACTAGCTTTCTGTAATCGAAAATCAATTTGAGAGCTATAGACACTATTCTCAAAATACTTTTTGGGCAAATAGGCTAGATCTTCATTTATATCAAGCGTGGTTATTTTCCCGTTCTTCTGAAGGCCTTCCGCTAGACATAAGGTAGCATACCCTGTAAAGGTTCCAATTTCTAATATGGATTTCGGAGACTGCAATTTAGAAATAATAGACAAGAGCCTACCCTGCTGGTAACCAGAGATCATATGAGGTTGGGTCGTTTTCTGAAAAGTCTCTTTTCTTAGAGCAGCTAGATGAGTGGGTTCCTCGGAGGCATGCTCCTCTAGATAACGATCCATTTCTGGAGATAGTTCTTCAAAGTAACTCATTAAAATAATTTTATCAAAATTAGAAAAAATAAGATAAAAAACATGCTGACCTTTAGAGCCAGCATGAATTATAGGATGTGAATTCTTATTAATTTTTCACCGGTGCAATATCCATTAGCCTCATAAATTCATCTAACCTAGGCATAATGATAATCTCAGTACGACGGTTGATCGCTCTTCCTGATACCGAAGCATTGGTTGTTTTTGGATTGTATTCACTTCTACCTCCTGCAGTCATACGTTTTGGATCAACACCAAATTCATTTTGCAGTATTTTCGCTACGGAAGTTCCACGTAGAGCTGACAGATCCCAGTTATCTCTTGGCAAATTGGTTGAATTCAAAGGATCCGTATCGGTATTCCCTTCAATTAGTACAGAATAGGTATCGTAGTCGTTGACTACTGCTGCAACTTTTCCTAAGACTTCACGTGCCTCTGGTAACACTTTATAGTCTCCTGTGTTGTATAGCATCTTATCAGAAAGTGAGATCATTACAACTCCTTTAAGCACCTTTACTTCTACATCTGAATCATTGATATTATCCAAAGAGCGCTTCAATTTGTTAGATAGTGCAATATTTAGTGAGTCGTTCTTTGCGTTAGCAGAGATTAACTGCTTGATGTATTGATTGGAAGAATTGATTTCTCCAATAAGTTTGTCAATATTCTGTGAACCCTTACCGGCGTTGGCTAGACAGGCATCTAAAGAAGATTTAAGTGCTGTGTGCTGGGAACGAAGTAAGTCGTTCTCACTTGTTAGCTGCGTGTTTTTTGTTGAAAGTGCTTGATTTTCTTGTTTGCTTTGATTTAATCTTTCGTTTGCCGATTGGTAATCGGAATTCAATGCATCGTATTGCTTTCGACTAATACAGCCGGTAAGCACGAATGCAACTAAAACTAAACTTAGTGCTTTAAATAATTTCATATTAAAAATGTTTTGTATTTAACGTTTCTAAGTCAACAAATCTACAAATTCAAAAGTAAAAGAAACCTTACCTTTGCATTGTTTTGCGCAGTTTATGAGTATTTTAACAAATCCTTTAACACTTGATTCATTTAAGGAATCAATGAAGCAGTGGAGCAATAACCAAGGGTCATCTCGCTTTCTTCTAGCAGTGAGTGGGGGCAAAGATTCCATGGTGTTACTCGAACTTTTCCATAAACTCAAGCTGAATTTTCATGTAGCACATGTTAATTACCATCTTAGGGAAGAGGACTCTAATTTAGACCAGGCACTTGTTGAAAATTATTGCAAAACGCATCAAATTCCTTTTCATCTCTATAGCGTCAGTGAGAAAGATAAAGCTCCATCGCACTCTATTCAGCTATGGGCTCGTGAGCTACGGTATTCTTTTTTCTTTTCTGTAAAACAGGCGCAAAAATTAGATTATATTGTTACAGCACACCATGCAAACGACCAAATGGAGACTTTCTTTCTGCAACTCTCTAGGGCTAGCGGGCTAAAAGGTTTAAAAGGAATGGCCAAAGAATCGAATCAGGTGATCCGACCCTTACTCGGTTTTTCTACTAAAGCAATTGAAGCGTTTTGTCAGAGAGAAAATGTGCAATTTCGAGAAGACCAAAGCAATCAAAGTGATTTTTACTTACGAAACAAGATACGCCACCAACTCTTGCCTCGACTCAGCGAGATCCACCCCCACTTTGAAAACAACCTTCTTAAAAGCATGGAGATCATAGAAGAGGCTCAAGAGTTTATTGAAATCTCTGCTATGGATTTTCTGGAAAAACATGCGGTTCGAAATGAAAACAAACTCTGGGACCAGCTCGATTTAGACCAATTAAAAAAACAACATTCGGCTGTTCAATTTGAAGTGCTTCAAACTTTTGGCTTCGAGTTCAAAGAGGAAATGGAAAAACTACTTTCCAAAGACTCTGGCCACTACTTTTCGAGCAAAACAGGAGATTTCATTGTCGAATACGGCAAATTGAAAAGAATTTCTAAAAAAGTAGACTTACAAGAAGAGAAGAACAAAATCACAATTACGGACGCTCAGGGCGCCTTGCTTCAAGAAAGTAAAGTTCTTGAATTATTAAAATCTATAGAGCCTGTTGAATGGAAGTTTCAAAGGGATCAACTTCATTTTCCTCTCCACTTACGCCACCAATTACCTGGAGATCTGTTTTTTCCTATAGGCATGATAGGTAAAAAGAAGATTTCTAAATTTTTTAAGGACGAAAAAATCTCTATTTTAGCCCGTCCAAACTTGTGGATCTTATGCGACCACAAAGATCGGGTTCTTGGAATCCTTCCGCTCAGACAAGACCGAAGGTTTTCCTTAAGTGAAGCAAACGAGCCCGAATATATTTTTAACCCGTCCTTGAAATAGGACAAGATAAAGCAACATTCATGAACATTAGAATTTGGCTGGCTGCGACATTTACGTTTCTACTAACCTTCCTTTCCGCTCAGATCAAAGATCCAGTAAAACTTAATTTGGAAATTGAGTCTGTGGGTGAAAACTTGTATGAAGCAACACTGCATGCTACCCTAGAGCCGAATTGGCATATCTATTCTAAAGACCTACCTCCAGATTCAGGAATACCCACGGAAATGATTGTATCTTCTCCGGATGGAATCGAGCTGGTTGGAGGACTCAAAGAGATCGGAAAAAAAATCGATGAATATTCTGAAGCCTTTGGAGCTCAGATAGTTTATTATTCCAACAAAGCCCAATTCAAGCAACGATTTAAATTAAAAAAACCAGATAAAAGTGCTCGCATCGTTGTTGAATTCACTTATCAAACTTGTGACGATAGGGTCTGTTTAGCCCCCAATACTGTTGAATTTGAAAAAATAGTTCAAGGCTCAAGTCCATTAGAAAAAGAAATTGAAGCCGCGGTTAACCCTACGGACAACAGCCTGGAATCAACTGAAGATAGCACTTCTATTGCTTTAGGAACAAAAACTCCAAACCTAACGGCAACAACCGCTTCTATTGCTGACCAACTAAAAGTAGCATCTATTGATTATAAAAATCCATTAACCGATTGTGGTGTAGAGCCGCAAACATACAGTGAAAACTATTGGACTTATTTACTTCTAGGCTTCATTGGTGGTATGATTGCACTTTTAACCCCATGCGTGTTCCCTATGATTCCTCTAACCGTTTCTTTTTTCACCAAAGGATCTAAATCAAAGGCGAAGGGACGAAGAGATGCATCCATCTATGGATTTTTCATCCTACTGATTTTTGTTTTATTAAGTGTACCTTTTCATTTAATTGATGGAATCGCAGGTAATATTTTTAATCAAATCTCAACTTCTGTTTGGTTAAACATCGCCTTCTTTATCATTTTCCTAGTATTTGCTTTGAGCTTTTTTGGCTACTTTGACCTTACCCTTCCTAGTGGAATCGCCAATCGATCTTCAAAAGCGGAAGAAGCAGGTGGAATGGTCGGGATCTTTTTCATGGCATTGACCTTGGTCATTGTATCGTTCTCCTGTACCGGACCTATTTTAGGTTCATTGTTAGGAAGTGCTGTAACAGGTTCATCCAATGTACCCATGTTACTAACTTTTGCGTTAGCAGGATTTGGACTTTCTTGGGCTTTGGTTTTTGGACTTCTAGCTCTCTTCCCTCAAGCGCTTCAGAGCCTACCAAAATCAGGAGGCTGGATGAATACGTTAAAAGTTGTATTAGGTTTCATTGAACTAGGTCTTGCTTTAAAATTTTTATCTAAAGCGGATTTGGTATCAAAAACATTCCTACTGAAACGAGAACTATTCGTGTTTTTATGGATCTTAATTACTTTGGGGCTTATCCTTTACCTCTTTGGGCTCATCCGATTCCCACACGATGATAAAAACGCAAAAATATCGACAACACGAAAAATATTTGGAGTTTTAGGCATTGGATTCTTAGTTTATTTAGTTCAAGGTTTAATACCTGCGGAGCGCCCTAAACTTCAATTACTCTCTGGAATACTTCCTCCACTGAATGTAAGTTACTTCCAAGACGAAAGTGATGGAATCCTAGGAATGCAACCTAAGCACGATTACTTTGAAGCCATTGAACTTGCCAAACAAGAGAACAAGCCTGTACTCATTGACTTCACTGGCTATGGGTGTGAAAACTGCAGAAAAATGGAAGAGTTCGTTTGGTCCGAACCTAACATCTTGCCTATCATTCAAGACGAAGTGATCCTTGCATCTCTTTACATCGATGACAAAGAACCTCTTCCTGAAAAAGAACAAATCAGAATTGATTTAGGTGGAGGACAAATGAAGAAAATAAAAACCATTGGGGACCGTTGGAGTATGTTTCAACAAATCAACTTTAATAACAATTCTCAACCTCACTATGCGCTGATTACGCCCGATGGAAGAGTAATCAATCCACCGGTTTCAGGATATATGCCTAAAGAAGAATTCAAGAAATTCTTAGAATGTGGTATTAATTACTTCAAGACCACTAAAGAGTAATTCTGTAATTGTTTTTATAATATTTGAAAAGAGTAGCTTACCGTAAGGCTACTCTTTTTCTTTATCTTTGAGGAAACGAATCTCAGAATGAAAATTTTAAAATTGTTATTTCTCTTTCTTGCTTTCGCAAGTTGTAACAAAAGTAAATCAACCGACTCAGTCGCCATAGAACAAAAGCGTGTCGATTCGATAAACGAGCAGCGAGCGAAATACAACGACAGCATTCAAATTCTAAATAGCACCAACCGTTTCGAAGATTTAAGCGGTCCTGCTTCTTTAACTTTTGAAAGTGACCAAACAAAAATTAAAGGTCCTGTACAATTCACTAAAACAGGTAGAGACTCCTACACTGTCGAAGGAAAAATATCCAACAACAAAAATCAAATTACGATTTCTGGAACTGCAAAAAGAGTAAGTGAACGTCACATCAATTTTGAAGGAATAATCAATCAAACCATCGGTGGGCAATCGTCCAATAGAAATAAAAAAATGACGTTTTTTGACGAATCCCAAAACCAAAAGTTTCGACTTCAAGATAAGGTAGGAGCTCAGGGTTTTGTTGAATACTATGATCTTCGTTTTAATTAACAACAATACTATGCTACATTATACCGTAACCCCCACAGGCAGCATCCCCTTAGTGCTGCTTCATGGTTTTTTAGAAAGTTCGGAAATCTGGAAACTTTTAGAACCTCATTTGGATGCTAAATTCAAAATAATAAAAATCGACCTTCCAGGACATGGAAAATCACCGTCACTTTTTCCTGTGAATACCATGGAATTAATGGCTGATGCTGTTCTTGAAGTCACTAGTGAACTTGGACTAGAGAAATTCCACCTCCTTGGCCATTCCATGGGAGGCTATACCGCCTTAGCAATAGGTGAAAAATCGCCAGAAAAACTCTTTAGTCTCACCCTATTTTTCTCTTCCTATTTTCAGGATAGTCCCGAAAAAAAAGACCTTAGAGCTAGAAGCTTACGTGTAATTGAAGAGAATTTCCCGGCCTACGCAAAAGCGGGGATTGCTCCACTTTTCAACCCCAATGAACTCGACTCCCTAAAAGAAGAAATGGAACTAGCTAAGCACGTTGCCTTACAAACTTCAGTGGAAGGAACTCTAGCCAGCGTCCAAGGCATGATGGAAAGAAAAACACGTAAATCAGTCATTGAAAATTTAAATGTAACCACGCTAGTAATCAGTGGAAAACACGATCAAGCTGTAAGCTCTCAGGAACTACTAAGTGATTTACCTGAGCGTAAAAAAATCAAGTCTTACCTTTTAGATTGTGGACATAACGGACATCTGGAATGTCCTGAAATTTGTGCTTCTATTATTAATTTTGAGTTATAGCTCGTATTGGCTTACATGCAATTTAAAATCTTCAATCGTCAAACGAATGTCTTTATGGTATTTACCTCCAGCGGCGTTGATATGCCCTCCTCCATTAAAGTAGGTTCGAGCAAATTGATTAACATCCACCAGATCTTTTGAACGAAACGAGATTTTGATAAAATCCTCATAAAGATCTTCCATAAAAAAGGCACTCATTTTGGTTCCGCCAATACTTAAACCATAGTTGACAAATCCTTCGGTGTCCCCTTTCTCAAAACCGTAGGTCTTTAACTCTTCGCGCGTTAAATAGAGGATAGCGACCTGGCCATCTCTCACTGTTTCTATGCGACCTAAAACAAGGGAGAGTAGATGCAGTCGAGACACCGTATTGGTATCCCATGTGTTAGAAGTAATCTGCGCCGGATCTGCGCCGTGATCTATTAAATGAGCGACAATTCGATGCGTTGTAGAGCTCGTTGAACGAAAACGGAAACCACCCGTATCGGTCATGATCCCACAATACAAACACTGCGCAATTTGCTCATCAACTAAATTTTCTTGATTCAGAGCTTCAATAAAATGATAAACCATCTGCGAGGTGGCAGGCACTTGGGTATCCGAATACATGAAATCAAAAGATTCAGGTTGCTGATGGTGATCAATAAGAATCTTCTTCGCCTGAGCTCGATCTATCCAAGGACCCACTAAGGCTCCACTTCTATGGGATGCATTGAAATCTAATAAAAACAGTACGTCCGCTTCATCTACCATTTGTTTAGCTAGCTTGCGCTTATAATCCGCGATAACTATTTTTTTGGCTTCAGGCATCCATTTTAAAAATTTAGGAAAATCATTTGGAACAATCACCTGAGCTGAGAGACCTCGATTAGAAAGAAAATGTTTTAATCCCAAAGAAGAACCTATTGCGTCACCATCCGGATTAAAATGTGTAAGGATCACAATTTTACTATCTTTGTGGAGTAAAGCATCAATTTGCTCGAGTTCTTGGTGGGTAAACATAGATCTTGAATTTTGAGCAAAGGTACTATTTTAAGGAGGAATATCAAGTAGGCCTAACCCAGATGAGATCGTTAAGGACTCCAGGTTAACTTCCTAAAAAGAATAAAATACATAGTCGATATTTTTATAACATAATTTGTTAGATTGAAAAAAAGTTGTATTTTTGCACTCTGAAAATAGAGCAGATCGTTTTACACAAAAGATATTTAAAATGAGCAAAAGAACATTCCAGCCATCCGAAAGAAAAAAAAGAAACAAACACGGTTTCAGAGAAAGAATGTCTACACCAAACGGTAGAAGAGTTTTGGCTGCTAGAAGAGCGAAAGGCAGAAAGAGTTTGACTGTTAGTGCTGTACGCGCTAAAAGATAATTCTCAATTATCATATACAAAGGTGCTTGAAAAAGAAATTTTTCAGGCATTTTTTGTTGCTTATATTTTTACCAAGAAACAGAATTTCCATAATACGAATTTCGCTCTTGTACCATAAATAACTATTTGGCTTCACCCTACCCCTATTTCAAAACTCTGCCTTGGATTTATTTTTTTGGTTCATTTTCTTAACAAACCACTACCCTTGCAACATTAGGCACTCAAAAAGCGAAGTAGTAATGTTAGATCTTAGAAACCAAGTTTTGCTCTTGTTCAAAGATTTCTTTACTTTTGGTTTTTAAATCCCAGGATCTATAAACTTTTACTATGCCACACAGTCATATTACCGGAGACAACATTATAAGTTTAAATCGCGCCAGAATCGCACAAAAGAACTTTACCGTTTTAAGCAACGTCAATTTAAATATTAAACAAGGACGTTTTTGCTACTTGATTGGAAAAACCGGCTCAGGTAAAAGCTCTCTATTGAAAACATTGTACGGACACATCCCCTTACAACAAGGCCAAGGATTGGTTGCTGGGTTTGACCTCTCAACTCTTAGAACTTCTCAAATTCCGGACTTAAGACGTAAATTAGGTATTGTTTTTCAGGATTTTCAACTGCTCTCCGACAGAACGGTAGAAAAGAATTTAAAATTTGTTCTCGAAGCAACCGGCTGGAAAGATCAAAGTAAAATTGATGAAAGAATCAGCGAGGTACTAGCTAGCGTAGGAATGAAAGGGAAAAAACACAAAATGCCTCACGCACTTTCTGGAGGAGAACAACAAAGGGTAGCCATCGCAAGGGCACTATTAAACCATCCCGATCTTATTCTAGCGGATGAGCCGACTGGGAATTTAGATCCCGAAACATCTAATGAAATTATGACACTACTCAAAAGAGTAGCGATGGAGAATAATGCAGCTGTGGTAATGGCAACGCATGATTATCACATGATCCAAAATTTCCCAGGGGAAGCCATAAAATGTGAAGACGGCGAAGTTAGTGTACTAGACACAACAGAGCTTTTTGAATCTTAGAAATCATTTGTTCTTTTTTCCAAACACATGAAAGTCCCTCGTTAATTCAAGGTACTCTTTAGTGTATTTTCTCGGTTGCTCTTCAAGAGTGAGTAGTTCTTTTTCTGTAGCAGTATCAAAAAGCCTAAACTCCATGATCAATCGAACCACAGGTCCTTTTTCAATTCCTTTGATTTCGACAATACGTTCCAGGAAAAATCCAAAGTTCTTTGCAGCATCTAAAATTTCCCTCTTCGATTCAAAAGGAACAATAAGGCTTAGCCTCCCCTCTGTCGATAGGTTATCTTTAGCTCCTTGAAACAATTCAAAAAAATCCAAATGGACTCGTTGCCTTGCGACTCTATCTTTTTCAGAGTTATTTTCCAGGAAAAAAGGAGGATTCGAAACAATCAGGTCGTACTTCTCTAAGCTTCTAAAAGTTTTAAAATCTTGCACTTTTGTCTCCAATCGCGAAGAAAAAGGTGACAATTGAAAGTTTTGCCCACTTAACTCGACTGCATTTATATCTATATCTATAGCAGTGATTTGAGCAATCTTGTTTCTTTGAGCAAGCATTAAGGAGATCACACCGGTTCCGGAGCCCGCTTCTAAAACACGCAAAGTATCTTTGCAGTTGGCCAAAGCTCCAAGTAAAACACCGTCTGTACCCACTCTAAAGACCTTGGAAGACTGGCAAATCTGAAACTCTTGAAATTGAAACGGTTTTAAATCCATTTACATATTGGTCGGCATTGTGACAATAAACTTACTGCCTTTACCTATTTCAGAACGTACGTGTATTTCACCTTTATATTCCTCCACCATTTTTCTAACCATGGTCAATCCTAGACCCATTCCTGAGTTTTTAGAAGTAAAATTGGGCTCAAAAATGCGATCAAACATCTCTTCCGAGATACCCACGCCATTATCTTCCACTGAAATCTTAATGCGCTTTTGTATTTGTTCCAAATCCAGATTAATAATAGGCGTTCTTTCCTCGACTGCGGCTTGATTCGCATTCGTAATTAGATTTGTAATGATTCGATTCAAGTAGATTTTATCCATTTTGATCATGATATCATCCCGATTGGCATGTATAAACACATTTTCATCATTGAAAATCCTGACAATTCCTGCGACTTCATCATTCAAATTAAAGACTTCATCGTTTTTCTCAGGAAGCTGGGCAAACTGAGAAAATGCGGTAGCAACGGTAGCCACTAAATCGATTTGCTCCACGATAGAATCACTCATTCTTGCCACTTTGTTTTCGATATCAGGATCAGTTGGATCAAATTTCCGTCTGAAATTTTGAATTGTTAATTTCATAGGAGTCAGCGGGTTTTTCACTTCATGTGCTACTTGCTTTGCCATCTCCCTCCAAGCTTGTTCCTTTTCGGTAAAACTTAACCGCTCCTTCTGATCTTGGATTTTTAAGATCATTTTATTGTAGGACTTCACCAGCGAACTTAGTTCATCATTTTTATAGTAACGTATAGGTTTTAAATCCTTGTCAAAAAGCGTTAAACGACTTATAAGGTCAGAAAACTTGGTAAGGGTAACAGTTAAGTTCCTTGATATGACCCAACTGAGCCAAAGGGCAATCAACACAATGAAAACATTGATTGTAACCACATATCCTAAGTATCGGTTCAATACACTTAGATAAGCTGAATCACTATGGTAGAATGGGAAATAAACAATCCCAATAGGCTCTAATGTATTGTTTTTTAACACCATATAGGAAGATACCAAATTCGCATCAAGCGCCTGGTCGTAGGTCTCTACATCAATACGCTGCTCTTGCGAAAGTATATCGTTTAGTAAGGCTACAGGAATGCGGTGTGCTCTTAGTTTTTCGCTGTCTTTGTTGGAAACCAAATATCTCCCCTTTAAATCATAGATAATAACATCCGCTTTACTGATGTCCGCAATTTCGTAAATCTTATTTCCTAAAACTTTTGGTAAATCTTCACTTCGAAGCTGTTCATGACTCACAGCATAATCCAAAGAAGCCATAAGCGCATCACTTTTTCGCTGTTTTTCAGTCCGGTTCTGTTCTTGGGAATTGCTCTTTAGAACAAAATAAGATAATACACTTGAAGCTGCGATGCTAAGCAGGCAAATAATTATAAAGCCTGAAAAGATGCGATTTCGTAAACTGTATCCTCGGTATTTACTGAATGGCATTCGATCTACTCATTAATTGACTAACGTACTTTCCGATAATATCAAATTCGAGATTCACCTTTGAATCCTCCTTTAAATTGTGGAAACTGGTATTTTCCCATGTGTAAGGAATGATCGCAACTGAAAATTCACCCTCTCCGCTTCGTGCTACGGTAAGACTCACGCCATTCACTGTAATGGACCCTTGAGCAACAGTTGGAAAGCCCTTGTCCTGCTCGTAAGAAATTGTAACTAAAAAGCTACCATTCAAATCTTCAATACTTTTCACGATCCCCGTGGTATCCACATGCCCTTGAACAATATGTCCATCTAGACGTCCTCCCACTAGAGTACAACGTTCCACATTCACGAGTGTTCCTTCTTGCCACTTCGAAAGTGCTGTTTTTTCCAATGTCTCGTCAATAGCTGTCACTCTATACTTTTCCCCTTCTATATGAACTACAGTAAGACAGCACCCATCGTGAGCCAAACTTTGATCAATCTTGAGTTCACTTGTAAATGGGCAAGTTAAAGTATAGTGCATATTGCTACCTTCACGCTCCATTTTTACTACGCGAGCTAGCGCTTCAATAATTCCAGTGAACATACGGTTCTTTTTTGCTAATTTTGTACAATTGTAATGTTGTTCAAAGGTAATAATAAAGTATGAGTTCTAAACATCCTAAGGTAAGAGTTGGAATATCGGTCGGAGATTTCAACGGAATTGGCCCCGAGATTATAATGAAAACACTAGAAGATAAATCAATCACTGATTTCTTCACGCCAGTGATCTTCGCATCAGGCAAACTGTTCACTTATCAAAAGAACATATTTCAACTCAATTTGAACTTCCATTACATCAACGAAGCTCGTGATGCCCAAGACGGAAAGCTAAACATGGTTAACCTCTGGAAAGAAAATGTAAATGTGCAATTAGGAACGCCTTCACAGGAATCTACCAAAATGGCCATTGACTCTCTAGAAGCGGCAACTAATGCACTTGTTTCGGGAACTATTGATGTTCTTGTAACAGCACCAATCAATAAAGACGAAATGATGAAGTTAGGATTTGGATTTGCTGGACACACGCCTTTTTTAGAACACAAAATGGAATCCAGAGGTCTAATGTTCTTAGTAACAGAAGACCTAAAAGTAGCCGTGTCCACACATCATATTCCTTTAGCACAAGTAGCTGAAAAATTGTCGAAAGACGTTTTAAAAAAGCAGATTCGCATTCTGAATCAATGTCTAATTGAAGACTTTCAATTGCAAAAGCCAAAGATCGCCGTGCTAGGACTCAATCCTCACGCAGGGGATGGAGGCACTATAGGTAAAGAAGAAATAGAAATCATTGAACCGGCTATCAAAGAATCCTTTGATAACGGCATACTTACCTTTGGCCCCTATCCCGCTGACAGCTTTTTTCAACCGGAAAAATACAAACACTTCGATGCGGTTCTAGCCATGTATCACGATCAAGGACTAGCACCATTCAAAACGATAGCTTACGAAACCGGAGTAAACTACACCGCTGGATTACCGCACATTAGAACTTCACCTGATCATGGCGTAGCCTACGATATCGCAGGAAAAGACAAAGCCGATCCTCAGAGTTTTAAAGAAGCTGTTTTTGCTGCTGTTAAAATTTTTAAATCTAGATCTGAATACAGAGATCTTATGTCAGGACGATTAAAAACAAAACGCCAGAACTCAGATCATGGTGTGGATGAAGATCTTCCGGAGGACAATGGCCATTAAAAAAACTTTGTAGTGTAAAAGACTCATATAGTGTAAACTACTAAAAGAGCCATTACATTTTTATTTAATAAATTTAGCTGATAAATTATTTGCTAAATCAAAAAAAATGCATATTTTTGCAACCTCATTTTATGGACAAATTTAAAAACTACGAGGTCGCCTTTTCTGGACTCAAAGACGGAAAGCACCAGTTCGAATTTGAAATTGACCAGACGTTCTTTGAACTTTTTGAAACAGAAGAAGAGTTTTCTAACCCACGATTGAAGGTAGACTTGCTGTTAGACAAGCACAGTACCTTCCTTGAATTTTGGATTGAAATTCATGGACCAATCACTTTAGTCTGTGATATTACCGGAAAACCTTTTGATCATTCCATTCACTATGAAATGAAAGTATTAGTGAAATTTGGTGAATCCTTTGACGATAGTAACGACGAAGTTATTACCATTCCTGCGAGCGATCACAGTTTTAATATTGCACAATTACTGTACGAAGGAGTTATGCTTTCTATCCCAATGAAAAAAATATCTCCACACATTAGTGACAAGGATTGGGAACTATTAAATAAATATTCTGTGGGATCAATAGATGATCCGAGTTCTAAAGAAGAAGAAGAAGAAGAAAAGGAAGTGGATCCTCGATGGGAGGCACTTAAGAATTTAAAAAATAAAAAATAAAATAGCATTTTAAATCGATGAGATGAGAAGCTCTCATCATTCATCAATTAAAAAATAATTAGAAATGGCACATCCAAAAAGAAGACAATCCAGCACAAGAAGAGACAAGAGAAGAACTCACTACAAGGCAGTTGTACCTCAATTGGCTAAAGATGCAAGCACCGGTGAAATGCACCTATACCACAGAGCACACTGGCATGAAGGAAAACTTTACTACAGAGGAAAAGTAGTAATGGAAAAAGAAATCGAAACTAGCGAGGAAAACTAATCCAGAAGGATTTTTCCTTATTTTTATACAAAAACCACTCATTTTTGAACAAAATGAGTGGTTTTTTGTTGTTTTTTTGTACTTTTGGGCTCTATATCAAAACTCAAGTTATGGACATTAAAGACATCCAAAACCTTATTAAATTTGTGTCTAAATCGGAAGTATCCGAAGTTAAATACAAAACAAAGGATTTCGAAATCACCATTAAGACTCCACTAGGGTCGAATGAAACGGCTGGCTTTGTGCCACAACCTCAAATCTATTCTGCAGCCCCACAAGCTATGGCACCTCAAGCGCCTCAGGCTCCTGCGGCACCTGCTCCGACTACAGGTGAAAGTGCGGCTCCATCAGAAGATGAAAGCAAATATCTTACTATTAAGTCTCCTATGATTGGAACATTCTATCGCAAACCTGCACCAGACAAAGATGTATTTGTCAATGTTGGAGATGCTGTGACAGAAGGAAAAGTAGTCTGTGTAATTGAAGCGATGAAACTATTCAATCAAATTGAATCAGAAGTTTCTGGTAAAATCGTTAAGATACTAGTGGACGATGCGACTCCAGTAGAATACGATCAACCACTATTCCTAGTGGATCCATCTTAACTACCACTGTTTTAGTTTTCGAGCGATACTATAGAAGAGCGAATTCTAATAATTGTGGAATTTATCCATTAAATTATACTACTAAATGTTCAAAAAAATATTAATTGCCAACAGGGGGGAAATCGCTATGCGTATTTTAAGAACCTGTAAAGAAATGGGAATTAAAACGGTTGCAGTTTATTCCACTGCAGATAAGGATAGTCTTCATGTTCGATTCGCTGATGAAGCCGTTTGCATAGGCCCAGCAATGAGCAAGGATTCTTACCTAAAAATCCCTAATATTATTGCCGCGGCAGAGATCACCAATGCCGATGCAATTCATCCCGGATATGGGTTCTTATCCGAAAACGCGAACTTTTCTCGAATCTGTGCAAAAAACAACATCAAATTTATTGGTGCGACGCCAGAGCAAATCGAAAAAATGGGAGATAAGGCCAACGCTAAGGCTACAATGAAAGCTGCAGGGGTTCCTTGTGTTCCAGGTTCACCTGGACTCATAGACTCCTATGATGAAGCTGCGAAAATCGCCGAAGAAATAGGCTATCCTGTTATGATCAAAGCCACGGCTGGTGGAGGCGGAAAAGGAATGCGCGCCGTTTGGAAAAAAGAAGATCTAAAAGAACATTGGGAATCAGCCATCCAAGAAGCGGTTGCCGCATTTGGTAACGGTGGAATGTATATGGAAAAACTCATTGAGGAACCTCGTCATATTGAAATTCAAATTGCGGGAGATCAATACGGAAAAGCATGCCACCTTTCGGAAAGAGACTGTTCGGTTCAAAGAAGAAACCAAAAACTCGTTGAAGAAACCCCTTCTCCATTCATGACCGATGAATTAAGAAATCAAATGGGAGACGCAGCAGTAAAAGCAGCAGAATTCATTGGATACGAGGGCGTAGGAACCATCGAGTTCTTAGTGGACAAACATCGTAATTTCTACTTTATGGAAATGAATACAAGAATTCAAGTAGAACACCCGATCACTGAACAGGTCATCGATTACGATTTAATTAAGGAGCAAATCCTACTTGCCGCTGGAACACCAATTCAAGGAATCAACCATTTTCCAAAGCTACACTCTATTGAATGTAGAGTAAATGCGGAAGACCCTTACAATGATTTTAGACCAAGTCCAGGCAAAATCGCCGGCTTAAACATCCCTGGAGGGCACGGAGTGAGAGTCGATACGCACGTCTATGCGGGCTATGTAATTCCTTCGAACTACGATTCCATGATTGCAAAAATTATTACAACTGCGCAAACACGAGAAGAGGCTATCGCTAAGATGAAGAGAGCTTTGGATGAATTTTATATTGAAGGAATCAAAACAACGATACCTTTCCATAGACAACTGATGGAGGATCCTGATTTCCTCAGTGGAAATTACACCACTAAATTCATGGAGACCTTCACCATGAGTAAAGAATATGAAACAAACTAGTTCGTATACAAATTACTTTCAAAAGGCTCTAAAAGTATTGTAAATTGCAATCGAAAGGAGTTAAAACTTTTTCAAGCAACATAGGTTAGATATCTATGTTGCTTTTTTTGAGATAAATTATTAAAGAATAATAAAATAAGTACTTACAATACAAAATTGAAGAGAAAGGCTTAAAATTTGCTGCTCAAGAAGAGCGGTAAAAACAATAACAAGATTCTATTCTATTGGAAGAGAAAATTCCTTGTGTTTTTACGTTTGAAGATTATGTAACTTTGCTAAAAAGCTAAATATTTATGTCAGCAACCAATTCATCGCCTCTACATTCTGAAGATTTCATTGCAATGGAAAACCAATACGGTGCCCATAACTACCATCCCCTCCCTGTTGTACTTGCAAAGGGAGAAGGCCCTTTGGTCTGGGATGTCGAAGGGAAGCAATACTACGACTTCCTTTCAGCCTATAGCGCGGTGAACCAAGGGCACTCTCATCCTAAAATTGTGAAGGCTTTACTAGAACAAGCCTCACAACTAGCTTTAACCTCGAGAGCTTTTTACAACGATAAGTTAGGTCCTTACGAAAAGAAAATTACTTCTTTATTCGGATTTGACAAAGTGCTTCCGATGAACTCGGGAGCAGAAGCAGTTGAAACCGCAGTAAAGATTTCAAGAAAGTGGGCTTACGAAAAAAAAGGCATTGCTGAGAATCAAGCAAAAATAGTCGTTTGTGAAAACAATTTTCATGGTAGAACAACCACGATTGTTTCTTTTTCTAACGACCCGGATGCTTATACACACTATGGACCTTTTACCCCAGGGTTTGTCAAAATACCGTACAATTCGATTGAAGCACTGGAAGAGATACTAGAGAAAGAACATCAAAACATAGCAGCCTTTCTAGTCGAACCCATCCAAGGAGAGGCAGGTGTTTTTGTTCCTGACGAAGGTTACCTGAAAAAAGCCTCAGAACTTTGCAAAAAATACAGAGTCCTTTTTATTGCTGATGAAGTTCAGACAGGAATTGCAAGAACAGGAAAATTATTAGCCTGCCATCACGAAGAAGTACAGCCGGACTTACTTGTTTTAGGAAAAGCACTTTCAGGAGGCATGTACCCCGTTTCAGCAGTTCTAGCTAATGATGAAATCATGGGAGTAATTCAACCCGGACAGCACGGAAGCACTTTCGGAGGGAATCCTATAGCTGCTGCCGTTGCAGTTGCCGCTCTTGAAGTTGTTGAGCAAGAAAATTTATCGGAGAAAGCCAACAACTTAGGAATGTTCTTTCGAGATGAAATTCAAAAGTTAGTTGACGAATCTCCACTCCTTAGTTCCGTTAGAGGGAAGGGCCTTTTAAATGCCATATTAATAAACGACACTCCTGAATCTAGTACCGCTTGGGATCTATGTGTACAGATGAAAGAAAACGGGCTATTAGCAAAGCCTACACACGGAAATATCATTCGACTAGCTCCCCCTTTGATTATAACGAAAGAGCAGTTGGAAGAATGCATTGCCATCATTCGAAAAAGCGTTTTAGAATTCAAAAGTTAAATGCCCATTACCCGCCTAAACATCACTGGTCTTCTCATTACTTGTAATGAAGAAAAAAACATTGAGCAAGCTTTAGGATGTTTGGACTTTTGCTCAGAGATCATAGTGGTTGATGCTTTCAGTACAGACAGAACGACAGAACTTGCTGAAAAATTCCCTAACACCAAGGTGATTAAAAAAGAATTTACTGACTTCACCACCCAAAGGAACTTTGCATTAGACGCTGCACAAACTGATTGGGTATTGTTTCTCGATGGTGATGAACGAATCACCCCTTCGCTAAGGCAAGAGATACTCAAAGTATTAACTTCTGAATCACCTTGTGATGCCTATTACTTTTCAAGAAAATTTTTCTTTGAAAATCGACCTATTCATTTTTCAGGAACGCAAAATGATAAAAATTTCAGGTTGTTTAGAAAGTCTAAAGCTCGCTACCGATTAGATAAAAAAGTACATGAAACATTACAAGTAAACGGAACGATAGGTACACTAAAAAATAAACTTCTGCATTATTCAGTGGAATCGGCCTGTAACTATGAAAAAAAAATGCGGCATTACGCGTTTTTAAAAGGCCAGGAATTAGCTGCACAAGGAAAAAAGTACAATAAAGTGGTACAGCTGGCCAAAACAGCTTTTCAATTTCTGAAAACCTACATAATAAAATTAGGTATCTTAGACGGGAAGGACGGACTTAAAATTGCTAAACTTCATAGTTACTACGTTTACAAAACTTTTGAATCATTAAAACGACATGCACGAAAATAAAGTTATTCTATTTGGTGCTCCAAAAGCCTATAACGTCAGCGATGAAATCAAAAGAAATTTAGAGTATTTAGGTTTCCGCGTGGTTGATGTTTCCTTTCCACAAGAATTCAAATATAAAAATCGTTATCAAAAGATTTATAATTTTCTTCGTAAAACCTTTTTAAGTGACACGGATTACAAAAAAAGTTTACGATTTGCCCCCTATCGGGATGAATTTGAAAAGGCGATTGAATCGCTTGAAGAAAAAGCAGACTACTCCCTATTTGTACGTGCTGACAGTTTTCCTAAATCGTTTGTAAAAAAAGTGGTTAACAATGCCCATCACAACTGTGCTTACCAGTGGGACGGTATCGCTTTATTTCCAGAAATAAAAAAATACAAGAATCTTTTTGACCGTTTCTATGTCTTCGACCCTTATGATGTAGATCCATCAAAAGGCCAACTTCCAACCACCAATTTTTATTTTGATTACAATCTCCAAGCCCCTGACAACTACAATGAGCGTTCAGTGTACTTTCTAGGAAGCTATTTCCCTCATAGAATAGATCCGATTAAGCAAATACTAAAGGAAGTCAAAAAAGCAGGGTTTACGCCACAAATCCACCTACTTTCCAGAAACAGACAAGTTGCTCCGGAGCATAAAAACTGTGGCGCTATTTTCCTTAGCGAACCGATCGGTTTTAATGAAAACCTAGAACGCATGAAAAATGCCGGAGTCCTGGTGGATTTTGTAAACGGTAGACATGGAGGATTATCATTTCGAACTTTTGAGGCGATTGGCCACAACAAAAAACTCATTACCAACAATCCGCAAGTTGTAAATTACGATTTTTATCATCCGGATAACTTTTTCGTATGCGCGGAATTGAATTTTGAAGGTCTTGCAGAGTTTTTAAACAGGCCCTATCGACCACTTTCTAAAGAACTAAAAGATAAATACAGTTTTAGCAATTGGATTAATTACATCCTTTCTATTGCACCTTACCAACCTATTTCACTTCCAGTAAAGACCTCCTAGCTGCACCATTTGAAATATTTGTCTAGTACTAATAGCTGGCAAAGTTTTTCATTTCTATGTTGAAAAAACTGAGCAGCGTGCTTTTTTGCGTTTTCAATGATTTCCTGACAAAGCTCAGGACGCTCGAGGTAATAATTCAGTACTTCTTCCAAGTCGGAGTAATCGGATCGAATTTCTATATAGTGCTTTCCTCCCACCAAAGTTCCCTCCATAAACCATGTTTCAAACTTTGGCTTTGGCATAACGGCAATGGAATTAGAAGACATAATCCATTTTAAGTTACTGGCTACATCGTTTCCTTCTAATGAAAGGATAAACTTATACTCCAAATGCTTTAAGATAGAAACCTTGGGACCGATCCATTCGGGATTCCCTCCACTTGTATTGGTTTGACGTAGATCGGTCAACGGGTGATCAAAGTACTGCTTAAAAAAATCGTAGCGGTGCTTTTGAAACACGCCTCCCCTACCAATCAAGAGATCTTTTTTATCATCAAAGTCCAAGGAATCATTAACTCGAATAAAATGTCGAGTATGGTTGAGTTTTAATAATACGCTGTTCTCATTTGCACCCTCAACAGGTCTACTCTTAACTAAAGATGGTGCTGTAGGAACCTCAGTCACATCACCAAAAACGTAATCGAGGTATAAGTTTGCATCGAAATGTCTAGCAGTTCGGTACGCATCAAAATAATAAGCTTTGGGAGTAACAGGACGAAGTAAATCTTTTATTTGGGTTTTATGAGAAAGAGTTTTGGGTTCTGAAATTTTGCAATAATATTCTACCCGATTTTCAATCTCGTTTATTTCCTCAAGGGAAAGCTTTTCCTTAAGTTGAAAGATTTTTCTCTCTGCACTTGCTACCGGAAACTTATCCAAGACCATTCCGTTAAAGTAAAACTTAAATTTATTTGCCTTTTCTACCCTTTTCACCTCTTTTTAATTTATGCAAAGCTATCGAATTAATTCCACGCATTTATTCGTAAATTTGCCTTCCTAAAATGTGTTTTATGAGTAAAGTACGCGTACGATTTGCACCAAGTCCCACCGGTCCCCTTCATTTAGGTGGAGTGAGAACGGCCTTATATGATTATTTGTTTGCCAAAAAAATGGGAGGTGATTTCATCCTGAGAATTGAAGATACAGATTCCGCCCGGTATGTTGAAGGCGCAGAAGAGTACATAATGGAAGCACTAGAATGGTGTGGCTTAATACCTGACGAAAGCCCAAAGCACGGAGGCCCTTTCGGTCCTTATCGCCAAAGTGAAAGGAAATCGATTTACGAAAAGTATACAGAGCAAATATTAAAAACAGACTTTGCTTACATAGCATTCGATACTCCTGAGGAATTAGAAAGCATTCGGAAGGAATACGAAGAAAGGGGTGAGGTTTTCGCGTACGATTACTTCACGCGCACTCGTCTAAAAAATTCACTTTCCCTTACCCCTAAGGAAGTTCAAGAACTACTTGATCAAAACACTCCATATGTTGTACGATTTAAAATGCCGGTTGACCGTATATTACAACTGGACGATCTAATAAGAGGTCGATCAGCAGTAAATACCAATACACTAGATGACAAAGTTTTAGTCAAAAATGACGGAATGCCTACTTATCATTTCGCGAACATCATTGATGACTACGAGATGAAAATAACGCACGTTATTAGAGGAGAAGAGTGGCTTCCTTCCTTAGGCCTCCACACTCTACTTTACGAAGCTATGGGGTGGACAGCTCCACAGTTTGCTCACCTGTCCTTGATCCTAAAACCAGAAGGCAAAGGAAAATTAAGTAAAAGAGACGGAGATAAATTTGGTTTTCCTGTCTTCCCGCTTGATTTTAAAGATCCACAAAGTGGTAATCTTCTGAAGGGTTATAGAGAGGAAGGTTATTTTCCCGAGGCCTTTATCAACTTTTTAGCGCTTCTGGGCTGGTCCCCTTCCGATGACAAAGAGATTTTAAGTTTAGAACAATTGGTAGAGGAGTTTGACCTCAACAAGGTTCACAAAGCCGGCGCTCGATTCAGCAAAGAGAAGGCCGAATGGTTTAATCACGAATACCTTCAAATCAAATCCAACACGGAAATACTGACTTACCTTAAAGCATTAGAACCGGTATCTCAGAGTTCCCTTGGGGACGATCAACTTCTTAAGATCATCTCTTTAATGAAGGAAAGAGCAACTTTTGTACGTCAAATATACCAGGAGGGACAATTCTTCTTTGAAAGACCTGAATCCTACGACGAAAAAGCGAGCAAAAAAGCTTGGAGTGAAACGACCGGACAATTGATCTCAGAATTGAAAAGTACTTTAGAGACTTTGGAATTCACTAACGATGCCCTGCGTGGTGCCATTCACAGCATTGCTGAAGCCAATTCAGTTGGAATGGGCAAAGTGATGATGCCGCTACGCCTCGCGCTTGTAGGCCAACTTAAAGGTCCAGACGTTCCAGACATTATGGAAATTCTGGGTAAAGATGAAACCCTCTCGCGTATCACGATAGCATGTGAGACTCTTTAGGGGGTTTAAGCATTATTTCATACATTTGAAAAAATTTCTACAAAACCAATGGAATATTTACAATTTGAGCAGCCAATCAAAGAACTGATGGATCAGTATCAAGCATGCGCTCTACTGGGAGAAGAAAGTGGTGTTGACGTACAGGTAGCCTGTAGCCAGATTGAAGAAAAAATCCTAGCAAAAAAGAAAGAAATCTATTCGAACCTTTCGCCTTGGCAAACTGTACAGCTTTCGCGCCATCCGGACCGACCTTATACACTTGATTTCATAAACGGAATTGTTGATGAAGGAAGTTTTCTTGAACTTCACGGCGACCGCGGTTACGCTGATGACCAAGCAATGGTAGGAGGTCTAGCTAAAATTGCAGGAAAATCCGTTATGCTTATCGGTACTCAAAAGGGAAGAACAACGAAAGAAAGACAGCAACGTCGATTTGGAATGCCTAATCCAGAAGGTTACAGAAAAGCATTAAGGCTGATGAAATTGGCTGAAAAATTTTCCATTCCTATTGTTACTTTTCTAGATACTCCAGGTGCCTACCCAGGCCTTGAAGCAGAGGAAAGAGGGCAAGGGGAAGCGATCGCTCGTAATATTTACGAAATGGTACAGCTTAAAACTCCCATACTGTCCTACGTTATTGGAGAAGGAGCGAGTGGCGGAGCACTAGGTATCGGTGTTGGAAATAAAGTTTTCATGTTACAATATACCTGGTATAGTGTAATTGCTCCAGAAAGCTGCTCTTCGATTCTATGGAGAAATTGGGACCATAAAGAAGATGCGGCGAATGCATTGAAGTTGACTCCGAAGGACATGCTCAAAAACAAGATCATTGATGGAATCATAGAAGAACCTCTTGGTGGAGCACAATACGATCCTAAGGAGGCTTATGCCAATTTAAAAAGTTCGATTCAAAAAGAATTGGCTGAACTAAGCCAATTAAGTACAAAAGACCTGATTGAACAGCGTCAAAATAAATTCGTTGAGATGGGAGAATGGAAAGGGTAACCCCTTTCCTCCCAATCAACTTTGGCAAATTTAATAGACTTATTTTACTCTGTAAATTATTTGGCTTCGACCCAGCTAAATAAAGAGTCAGAATCTTGAGGACTATTTTCCCCTCAAAAAACTAAATAGAATTTTTCTTCTACGATCTTTATTCTTCTTTCGGAGAATCCCGAATAGTTAGCGATTGAAAGGAAGCTACTCTATAGTTCTCACTAGCGTATTTTAATTTAAAGTGCAAGATTATTTTGTACAATTCACGCAAAATCTACCGGCAGATAAACGCTAAAATTTTCTTATATTTGCAACGCAAAAAAAAGAGACTTTTGCATTAATAAAAATATAAAAACCGTAAATATATGTATACACCAGTAGCTGCAGACGTAGCAAAACTAAGAAACACCACTGGAGCTGGAATGATGGATTGTAAAAAAGCTTTAGTTGAAGCAGAAGGAGACTTCGAAAAAGCGATTGACATCCTGAGAAAAAAAGGCCAAAAAGTAGCTGCTAACAGAGCAGACCGTGAATCAACAGAAGGTGCAGTCATTGCTAAAGTGAACGGTGATGAAACCAAAGGTGCAATCATTTCACTTAATTGTGAGACTGACTTTGTTGCAAAAAACGAAGCTTTTGTTGAGCTTGCAACTAAACTTGCAGAATTAGCTTTGGAGTACAATACAAAAGATGAATTCCTTGCAGCTGGTTTTGAAGGCATTACAGTTGGAGAAAAATTAACTGAACAAACAGGTGTAATCGGAGAGAAAATTGAGATTGGAGCATTCGAAAAGATCGAAGGACCTTTCCTTGGAGCTTATATCCATGCAGGAAACAAAATTGCAGCAATCACTTCCCTTTCTCAAAAAGTTGCCGGAGCAGAAGAAGCAGCAAAATCTGTTTCAATGCAAGTTGCGGCAATGAACCCAATTGCGCTTGATGAAACTCAAGTTTCTCAAGATACAATTGACAAAGAATTAGAAATTGAAAAGGAACTTCTTATCAAAGAAGGAAAGCCAGAAAATATTATTGAAAATATTTTAAAAGGTAAAATGCAACGTTTCTACAAAGACAACACTCTTGTTCACCAAGCATTCATTAAAGATGCAGGGCAAAGTGTTGCAGACTATGTTAAGTCGGTTAACTCTGATCTTAAAGTGTTAGGATTTGTTCGTGTAGGGCTAGCTTAATTCTTTTACCTAATCAACTAAAAACTCTGCCTAGATAGGCAGAGTTTTTAATTATATTCTATTGGATAAATTAACTTTGTGTTGAATTTTTCATCTAACTAGTTTAAAACAATTAACCAAAACCAATGCGCTATCTTTTACTTTTTATCGGTTTACTTAGCACGCCATTCTATTGGGCACAAAGTTTTACCGGCCAAGTATTCATGCGCGACAATGCAGATATTTACTTTAATACCGTATATATTACGAACCTGCGCACTTTCACAACCGTCCTTAGCAATTCATCAGGAAACTTTTCAATAAGCGCTCAAAAGGGAGATAAGATCCGATTTACTTCAAGACTAGCCCAAAGACAAGATTTAACTATAGGGGAAAGGGAACTGAGAAATGAAAACAACTTTATTGAGTTAAAACCATACTATCATTCAATAGAAGAAGTAGTTCTGGGATGGAATCCTACAGGAAATTTAAAAACGGACGTAATCCAACTCACTTCAAAAAACAAAAAAATTGAAATTGCACAGATTGTTGGACTACCAACCCCCATCAAAAGAGATGAAGATTACCTTGAGCCACTTGTAGGACTGGCTAATGGAGGATTAGGTGTAAGTGTACAAGGAATATATAATTTACTTTCGGGAGAACACAAGAAGATTCAAAGACTACAGCGCTACGAAAGAATGCAGAAAAATGTGACTACCATCCGTAATTATTATGGTGACGATTACTTTGTAAAAGTGAAAATACCGGTATCGATGATCGATAACTTCCTGCAATTTGTTTACTCTTCCGACCAATTAGGACACATTGTAGAATTAGGCGAATTAGAGGCAGTAAAACCTTCCATAGAGAAATACCTACCCATTTACCAAAAGAGGCTTAGGGATTCAAGTTTAAGTGAAATTCGAGTCGATCCAACATCCTAAATTCTTACCTTTGCATCCTGAAAATTATCTATGGGAAAAAAGAACAAACTAGCGCGTTTTGCTGAAAACAGAATTCTACCTAACGTATTCCAACCCACAAGAGAAGAGGCCTTAGAAGGATACCAATATCAAGGTAAGTGGAGAGAAGAAGTGTTTAAGAACAACAATCCTATTGTTCTAGAATTAGGATGTGGGAAAGGTGAGTATTCCGTTGGTCTAGCCAAAGCTTTCCCAAATAAAAATTTTATCGGCGTCGATATTAAAGGAGCTCGTTTCTGGTTTGGAGCAAAAGAGGCCCACGAAGAGGGAATGAAAAATGTCGCGTTTCTAAGAACTCAAATTGAACTTATTGACTGTTTTTTTAATGAAAATGAGGTCGATGAAATCTGGATTACATTTCCCGACCCTCAAATAAAATACAGAAGAACTAAGCACCGTCTGACTAACCCGGAATTCCTTGAGCGTTACAAAAAAATTGTCAAAAAAGGCGGAGAAGTCCATTTAAAAACCGATTCTGAATTTTTGCATGGCTACACTCTTGGACTTCTTCAAGGACAAGGCTATGAAATTATCACCGCCCATCACGACATTTATGGCGCTCCAGAATACGAACCAAATACGCCCTTACTAAGAGATATTCAAACCCATTACGAGCAGCTTTTTTCCGCAAAAGGGAAAACAATCACCTACTTGAATTTTAAACTTCATTAATGGGTTTAATAATATAAAATACAAAAAATCCCTTCTTTTTAAGAAGGGATTTTTTGTATTATGAAGAGAAATCTTATTCCGTTTCGAAATCAGCATCTGCTTCTGCAGAAACCTTTTCTCCTTCTTCTTTAGATTTTTCTTTATCTGCTTTTCTTTGAGATTGACCTTCTTTAATAGAAGCTGATACTACAGAAAGAATCATATCAATAGATTTTGAAGCATCATCATTTCCAGGAATAACGAAATCTACTTTTCTTGGATCTGAGTTTGTATCAACGATACCAAATACTGGGATACCCAATTTTTTTGCTTCTGTAACCGCGATGTGTTCTCTCATAATATCAACCACAAATACAGCAGAAGGAAGACGAACCATATCAGAGATAGAACCTAAGTTCTTCTCAAGATTAGCTCTTTGACGATCTACTTGAAGTCTTTCTTTTTTAGAAAGTGTTTCAAAAGTTCCGTCTTTCTTCATCTTATCGATGTGGTTCATTTTCTTAACAGCTTTACGAATAGTAACAAAGTTTGTTAACATTCCACCTGGCCATCTTTCAGTAATATAAGGCATACCAAGTTCTGCTGCGTGCTTTGCTACGATTTCTTTCGCTTGCTTTTTAGTTGCAACAAATAGAACTTTTTTACCTGCAGAAGTGATTTTTTCTAAAGCGCTACAAGCTTCTTCTAATTTCACTACTGTTTTATGTAAATCTACGATGTGAATACCGTTTTTCTCCATAAAAATGTATGGAGCCATATTTGGATTCCACTTTCTGGTCATGTGACCGAAATGAACTCCTGCCTCTAAAAGGTCTTTAACATTTGCTTTAGCCATGTCTCTTTTTTGTTTTTAGTTTACATTCCGCCTTTTTGCAATCAACTTTTCTTTAGATGGGAGAAAAGTTTGGGTGCTAAACTAAACGGGGCATTTTAATTAAATAATTATTTTATGCTTCCTCAATACCTTTACTAATTTCTTAAAGTATAAGGAAAGCAAAGGAAGAATATTAACGCTTGGAGAATTGGAATCTCTTTCTTGCTTTTTTCTGTCCTGGTTTTTTTCTCTCTACCATGCGAGCGTCTCTTGTTAAAAGTCCGTGAGGCTTAAGAGCAAGACGGTGCTCAGCATTGATCTCACATAATGCGCGAGATAGTCCTAGACGAACGGCTTCAGCCTGACCTGTATTCCCTCCACCAAAAACATTTACAGTTACATCGTACTGTCCTTGGGTTTCAGTTAGAATGAACGGTTGGTTTACTTTGTAAACCATTACATCTGTAGAGAAATACTCTTTAGCGTCTTTTCCGTTTACTGTGAAGGTACCTGTACCTGGCTTCACATAAACTCTCGCTACTGAAGTTTTTCTTCTTCCAATTTTATGAATTGTAGACATACTGCTTATTTAAATTCGTTAACATTAATGGTTTTTGGCTGTTGAGCTTCATGCTTATGCTCAGTTCCTTCATACAGATAAAGGTTCTTAAGAATAGCAGCACCCAATTTGTTCTTAGGAAGCATTCCTTTCACAGACTTCTCTAATACTTTCATTGGATCTTTCTTAAGCAGCTCTTCTGCAGTTTGAGACTTTTGACCTCCTGGATATCCAGTATGCCAGATGTAAGTCTTGTCTGCCCACTTGTTTCCTGAAAGAGTAATCTTTCCAGCATTCAAAACAATAACATTATCACCACAATCAACGTGAGGTGTAAAGTTTGTTTTGTGCTTTCCTCTCAAAATCTTTGCAACGGTTGAGGCTAATCTCCCCAACGGTTGTCCTTCAGCGTCTACCACGACCCATTCTTTATTTGCGGTAGCTTTGTTAGCTGAAATGGTTTTGTAACTTAATGTATTCACACTTTTTCGTTTACGATTAAACATATTTATCCCTTTACGGGTGTGCAAAGGTACAATTATTTTTTGAAACCAAAAAAATATATAGCGCTAATAAGAAAGCAAATAGGTGAAATTAATGTAGGGTAATTCTCGCACTTTTAGAAGCGTAACCCTCCAATGCCTACTAACAAGAATAACAAAGTCCTAATTTTTAAGGAACCTTCAGGTATTTAGTGGGTTATGATTTAACCCCTGCTCTATATTATAAGAGTTCACTGTTCAGAAGCTTAAATACCTCACCCATAACATTGGACTTTTTAGCTTCTTAACGATTTACTACTTCGTAAAGATGCTATTAAATAGTAGGCCACAAACACTGTTGAAAACTTGATTATGGAAGGGATCGCAGTCTCGAAATTAAACACTAATAACCCCAGTGCAACAAGGACAACAATACCGAGTAGAGAAATTCCAAGCTTTTTCGAGAGTGGCCACTCGGGGCGATCCACCCAGTAAGCCATCCCCCACCCCAATCCGAATGAAAAACCATTATAAAGATCTACCTCCCATAGATTGCCTCCAGCTACATAGTGGGTGAATAGATAGCTTATTAAAGTTCCAAACAGAGTAAAGGTAATTGCTCTTTGCATGTGCTTATTTTTGCAAAGATACCAATTATGCTCATTTCTCACATCTTGATGAAAAGATCTGATTCGATGAGAGTTGTAAAAATTTAGCGCTTACTAGTGAAATCCTTATATTTGAGTCCTTGTGAAAACGATCATTAATTCTATGAAAAACAATCGATACCAACCTAAAAACAAAGTAAGAATAGTAACGGCAGCCTCCCTTTTCGATGGTCATGATGCCGCTATCAATATTATGCGCCGGATGATCCAAGCGACCGGATGTGAAGTCATTCATCTAGGGCATGATAAATCTGCTAGCGAAGTAGTCAACACGGCAATTCAAGAAGACGCAAACGCGATCGCACTGACCTCTTACCAAGGTGGACATAATGAATACTTTAAATATATATACGACCTACTCAGAGAGAAAGGTGCCCCTCAGATTAAAATCTTTGGTGGTGGCGGTGGTGTTATTCTGCCATCAGAAATTAAAGACCTTATGGAGTATGGAATTGACAGAATATATTCACCTGACGATGGACGAGAATTAGGACTGCAAGGAATGATTGACGATCTAGTTGAAAAATCTGATTTTGCAACAGGTGCAACGGCGGAAACTAAAGATCTGGAAAATTTAAGTTTTGAACAATCAAAAACAATCGCAGAACTAATCTCTGCTGTAGAGAACTTCTCCGAGCAAAAGCCGGAGCTCATAGATGCATTACAAACTAGGGCAAAAGAAAAAAAGATTCCAGTTTTAGGAATTACCGGAACTGGAGGTGCAGGAAAATCTTCTCTTACTGATGAACTTGTTCGCCGCTTCCTCAGAGCCAATCCAAGCAGGAGAATCGCTATTATTTCTGTAGACCCCTCGAAGAAGAAAACAGGAGGGGCGCTTTTAGGTGACCGAATTCGTATGAACTCCATAAATGATGAAAGAGTCTATATGCGTTCTATGGCCACAAGAGAGAATAATGTATCGGTCTCCCCCTATATTCATTCTGCCCTTGATGTACTAAAACTTTCAGGCCCCGATCTAATTATTCTAGAAACTTCAGGTATTGGACAAAGTGGATCAGAAATTACAGAAATCGCTGATGTTTCTCTTTATGTAATGACTCCAGAGTACGGAGCTTCTACTCAGCTAGAGAAAATCGACATGCTGGATTACGCCGATTTTATTGCACTAAATAAATCGGACAAAAGAGGAGCCTTAGACGCGCTACAAGCCGTGAGAAAACAATACCAACGAAACCATGTGCTGTTTGAAAAACCACTAGACGAGATGCCTGTTTTTGCTACCAAGGCCAGTCAGTTTAGTGATTGGGGAACCACAGAATTATTTAACAGACTCATTGGAAAATTAAACGAAGTCACAGCTACTTTACAAGGTGAGGGATTCCAAGGTTTCGAGCTTTATGTGGAGCAAAACCCAGCAGAAGATTCGGTAGTAATTCCTCCAAGTCGTGTTAGATATCTTTCAGAGATTGTTGAAAACAATCATAGGTACGATAAGGACGCAGAACAACAAGCCCTAGCTGCTAGAAAAATGTATTTAGCAGATGGAGCTAGAAAATTAGTATCTGACGATGTTCATTCAAGCGAAATTTTAGAAAAAGTATTTCTTAAAGCAAAAAAAGAACTCTCAGAAGAGAACCAAACATTCTTAAAAGGCTGGCATCAGTTCAAGGAAGACATGAATGCACCTGAGTACGGCTATCTTGTACGGGGAAAAGAAATACGTGTGAACACAAAATCAACCAGCCTATCCGGGCTGGAGATCCCGAAAATCGCACTACCTAAATTCCAAGACTGGGGAGATCTGATTCGTTGGAAAAGTAAAGAAAATGTTCCTGGGCAGTTTCCTTTTACCGCCGGGATTTATCCTTTCAAAAGAACTGGTGAAGACCCAACCCGTATGTTCGCAGGAGAAGGGGGACCCGAGAGAACCAATAGAAGATTTCATTATGTATCAGAAGAAATGCCAGCAAAACGCCTCTCTACAGCATTTGATTCCGTTACACTTTACGGACAAGACCCTGCCCTACCACCGGATATTTACGGTAAAATCGGTAATGCAGGGGTCTCAATTGCTACACTTGACGATGCGAAAAAACTATACTCTGGCTTCGATTTGATCGATCCTTTGACCTCCGTTTCTATGACAATCAATGGACCCGCTCCTATGCTATTGTCCTTCTTTATGAATGCTGCGATCGATCAAAACTGTGAAAAATACATTGAACAAAACGGCCTTTGGGATCAAGTAGAATTAAAGCTAAAAGAAAAATTTGATGACAAAGGGCTCCCTAGACCTACCTATGAAGGAGAACTCCCTCCTTCAAATAATGGGTTAGGACTAAAGCTTCTTGGACTTACAGGAGACCAGGTTCTTCCACAGGAGGTTTACGAAAACATAAAGGCCCAAACCATCGCACAAGTCAGAGGAACGGTACAGGCCGATATTTTAAAAGAAGACCAGGCGCAAAACACCTGTATCTTTTCTACCGAATTCGCGCTTAGATTAATGGGAGACGTTCAGAGTTATTTCATTGACCAGAAAGTAAGAAACTTCTATTCTGTATCCATTTCCGGTTACCATATTGCCGAAGCCGGAGCGAATCCAATCTCTCAATTGGCCTTCACGCTAGCTAATGGCTTTACTTACGTAGAGTATTACCTATCTAGAGGAATGGACATTAATAAGTTCGCGCCGAATTTATCTTTCTTCTTTTCGAATGGTATTGATCCAGAATACGCAGTTATAGGAAGAGTAGCTCGAAGAATTTGGGCCAAAGCTATGAAGCTTAAGTACGGAGCAGATGAGCGCTCTCAGATGCTTAAGTACCACATTCAGACCTCAGGTAGATCCCTTCACGCGCAAGAAATTGATTTCAATGATATCCGTACAACGCTGCAAGCACTCTACGCCATCTACGACAACTGTAACTCATTGCACACCAACGCTTATGATGAGGCCATCACCACACCTACCGAGGAATCCGTACGTCGAGCAATGGCCATTCAGCTCATCATCAATAAAGAGCTGGGACTAGCTAAAAATGAAAATCCTTTACAAGGATCCTTTATTATTGAAGAGTTAACGGATTTGGTTGAGGAAGCTGTTTATACTGAATTTGAAAGAATCACCGAAAGAGGTGGTGTTCTTGGTGCAATGGAAACAATGTACCAACGATCAAAAATTCAAGAGGAATCAATGCATTACGAGTGGCTAAAGCATACAGGAGAATATCCTCTAATTGGAGTAAACACATTTCTTGGTAAAGACGGATCACCTACAATTTTACCTAGGGAAGTCATCCGATCTACAGAAGAAGAAAAGCAGGTTCAGATAAAAAATCTGGAAGTTTATCAGAAGGCGAATCAGAGCAAGGCACAACAATCTTTAGATCAACTTCAAGAAGCTGCAATAAACCAGAAAAACTTATTTGAAGTTATGATGGAAGCAGGAAAATACTGTTCCTTAGGTCAAATCACCATTGCACTTTTTGAGGTAGGAGGAAAATACAGACGAAACATGTAAAAAATCGAAATGGTCTAATTTGTAAAAGCGGTCTAAGAGATCGCTTTTATTTTTCTTCCTACCTATAAGAGTGTTGAGCGCACCTCATCTATAAACGATTCAAAGCGCTGGGGAGTTTCTCTGTTTGGGAATCCAGGAATATATTTGTGCTCTTTTAATAGTTCCTGCGTAGTTTGCCCCTTCTCAATACTTTTTAGGATAAATTGATGGCTTGCTTCCAGGAAATTTTTCATTTCCAAAAGATCTTCCCTTGTGCCGTAAGAAGATTTAACCTCTGGACCATGGCCGAAAATAAAAAGAGTCTCTTTATCAAAAAAACCTATTGCCCTATTAAGAATTTCCACCCATCCCGTTAGGGAAGCATCATCTTTTTTTCGAAAAACCGGAATCATATCCTTAAACATCAAATCTCCCATATGAACTACATTGTCATCTTCAAAATGATACATAGCATCGCCTCGGGTATGCCCACTCCCGAAATGGTATCCTTTTAAGGTACTTGATCCGAGATCAAACTTAAATTCTTTATCAAAAAGTATATTAGCGTACTTCTGTTTATCCAGGCTGCCGCTTAACGCTGCTGCTTCTTTCTGCGAAGAAGGTACCGTTTTGTGTGCTACTATTCCTACCTTCAAATCTGTAAACGCAATATTTCCTGAAGTATGATCTCCGTGATGGTGAGTATTGGCGAGATATAAAATAGGCTTGCCGCTTTGCTTTAGTGTGGAGAGAAGCTCTGCAATGAACTGAGGAAACTGACTATCGACAATAACAAAACCGTCCTCTACCTCAAATACGCCGACATTTCCTCCCTTATTAAAAAACAAAGAACTTGTACCTCTAAGTGGTAAGAGCTGGCCGTTAAAACTGGCAGTAAAATGTGCAAATCCTGGATTCATAAGTCCACCACCTAAAAAAAGGCCTAGTGCACTAAGTGAACCTACTTGTAAAAATTTTCTACGATCCATAGTTGAATTTTCACCTAAGATAAGTCTTTTGATTTGTTAAACATTCATTATATTTTGCCTACAAATACAAAATGAAAATGATTTCTACCTTTTCGAACTCTTTTAAGATCAAATGGTGCGTAGTACTGATCTTAATTATTTCTTTATCCAGTTGTAAAAAACAAGCAGAAGAAATAAAGACTCAAGCAACTGTAGCCACGATGGATTCGGTTTCTCAATTTGAAAGTAATCTGCTTTCTCATAAGATCGATTCCTTAATTAAAGACCTTCGTTTTAATGGCACTATTTCAATCAAGAAAGGGCAATTCATCCTCTACGAAAAGTCGAGAGGTCTGGAAAATTTTCAGAATTCCCAAAAGTTAGACTCAGCTTCTTTATTTGCTATAGGTTCTGTAAGCAAACAACTTACCTCTACTCTTATTTTAAAGGCTTTTCAAAATCAAAAACTTGATTTAACAGACTCCCTTTCGAAGTTCATTGCTCCACTTCCTAGCGCCCAGTGGGAAAACATCACGATCCATCAACTCCTTACACATAGCTCTGGAATAAGTGACGGATCCAATAAGCTTGCGTTTAAACCCGGAACCGATTACCTATACTCTAATGAAGGATACAATCTACTAGGAGAAATAGCTAGCAAGGTAGAAAATAAAACTTTGGACGAGCTTTACTCTGGGTTATTTGCTCAAGCAGAAATGAAAAGTGCTTCTACCCCCAATCAATTAACCAATCGACGATTTGCTTCTGCCTACACTTGGGCGGGCAAGGATCCGGTAGAAGTAAACAATATGCCTAAACGACTTCTCTCCTCTAGCATAGGACTGGCCGCAGGTGGAGTACTATCTTCAGTACGAGATTTACACGCATGGAACGAAAACCTGTACGGTGGAAAAATAATTCCTCCGAATCTTCTTGAACTAATGCAGCAAACCTATCAACGAACCCATCATTATATCTTAAACGAAATTGGCTATGGTTATGGAATCATGTCCCGACTAAACCCACCTCATAGCCACATGCATACCGGTTATGTGAAGGGTTCAGCATCCCTACTGATTTACTATCCAAAAAGCCAGACTTCGGTGGTTGTACTTTCCAACTTAGTTGAAGAGAGACTAGGAAAAAAACATATTTTTGAAATCCACCAAGAGGTGCGGGAATTTTGTGATCTACTGGAAATAAGTAGGCTCTAAATATTACAAATATAAAAAAGCCGATTCTAAAGAATCGGCTCAATTCGTATTTCAAAATAAACTATTTCTTAGTAAAGTCTCCTCCGTAAACTGAAGTTAGCTTATCGAGAGATAAGTATTTTTTGATCACACTATTCACTTCACTTAGTTTCAAATTCTGAACCTTTTGATTATGTTGGTCAAAATTCTCTAGCGCAATACCGTATTGAAGTTTTTGTAACACTAGGTTCATAAGCATTCCATCATTTCCAAGGTCGGTCAATCGTCCGTTTTGATAACTTTTTTTATTAGTATCCAGCTCTTCTTGAGTGAAGCCAGTAGTAAGTGCTTTTCCAACCTCCTCTTTTATTGCTTTCTCAACCGCATCTCTTTTTGTCGGATTTAAGAATGCATAATAGCCCCAAAGCGCAACCTCATTTGAAACCGGTACTTGAACATAAGACCCAACACCGTACGAGATCCCTTCTTTTTCTCTTAATCTCATTGGAAGTCTTGCAGAAAGGAAACCTCCACTACCTAGAATTTCATTTGCCATGAGCAACGCCGGATAATCCTTGTTACTTTGATCCATTTGAAGTGTGATAGCTCCAAAGGCTGCAGCATTCTCTTTGTCCGGTGTGTTTATGATTTTATCTACCTTCTTAGAAGCGAAGTGGGTAGGTTTAAGTTCAACATACTTAGAGGTACCTTTCACTGGAGCTAGCGCTTTTTCGAGCGAATTCTGAACGGTTGAAAAATCCAAATTCCCTATAACCACTCCGAACCCATTACTTGAATCCAAAATCTGATTGTAAAAATCAACAATCTGCGAGCGGGTCACTTTTTTGTTTAGGTCAATCGATTCTTGTAGTGTTGGAGTATAGAAGAATGAGGATTTATCGTATGGATATACAATCCTAATCATTTCTGTTTGCGCCAGCGCTTGAGGATCCTTCAATTGACCTTCTAACTGAGTATTGTATTCTAAAACGGCTTTCTGTAATTCTGCTTCTGGGAATGTAGCCTCTGAAAGTAGTTCTTTCACTAAATCCATCACCTCGCCGTAACTATTTTTATAGGTATTAATGTTTACGATAAAGTTTTGTCCACTCATGTGGGAAGAGATAGAAGACTTAAGCTGATCAAGACGGTCTTGAATTTGTTCTTTAGATCTGCTCTTTGTTCCCGCTTTTAATAATTGAGCCATAAATGAACCCACCTCAGATTTTCCTGCTAAGTCTTTTTCATTACCTACTCTAAAACGGAATGAACCCATTATTTTATCTCCCTTAATTTCTTTATCAATCCAGGCGAACTTCATACCTGAACTCAGTTGCCCTTCCTGCGTTTTAGCTTTTAAATTAGCTATTGATGCTTCAAAAGGGGCTACTTCTTTTTCAAGTGCTTTCCCTTTGTAATTTTCTGTCAATGCTAAGATATCCTCGTCCCTGTACTCTGTAGGAACCACTCTTATTTCTTGAGCCGAAGGACGGAAAACACCCAAAGTTCTATTGTTGGATCGGAAATATTTTTCAGCTACTCTTTTTATATCTTCTAGACTTAGTGCTTCCACATGATCGCGATAAATGAAGGCTAGCTTATGATTTCCAGCACCAACGATCTCAGTAAGTCCAATGGCAAAATTAATCGTATTGTTTTTCTGGTCTTCGATTCCTTTTAAGAGCTTCGATTTTGCTCTTTTTAGATCCTCTTCTGTATATTGAAGAGAGGCTATTTTATCTAGTTCTTCACGAACTCTTTTGGTTGTATTCTCTAAATTATTATCTCGAGGAATATCAAAGTGAAAATACATTAAACCAGGATCGCGAACAGAAGGATTAAAATACCACACCGAACTCACCTCTTTCGAGTTGACTAAAGATTTGTACAAATACCCTGAAGGATCACTCGTTAAAATTTCTCCTAGTGCATCTAATGCAGCGTAATCTTTATCTGCATAAGCGGCGCTATGGTATCCCGCAGCTACAATTTGGTTTTCACCATTTCTTTTGATTTCAAAAAATTTCTCACCCTGTTGTGCTGGCTCAACTGTGTAAGTTCCACCTAATGCTCTTTTTGGGCGAGGAATAACCGAAAAATACTCTGAAATATAATTAAGAGCATTCTTCTCATCAAATTTTCCTGCAACAATCAGGGTAGCATTATCCGGCTGGTAGTATTTCTCGTAAAATACACGTAAAGTAGATGCTTTGACTCTTTCAATGTCTTCCTTACTTCCTATGGTTGAATTCCCGTAATTGTGCCAAGTGTATGCATTTGAAAACACATTCTGCATCATTACACGGACCGGATTATTTTCTCCAATTTCGAACTCATTGCGGACAACGGAAAATTCTTTATCTAAATCCTCTTGGAGTATGGTTGCATTAATCATTCGATCTGCCTCCATCATTAGAGCCCACTTTAGATTTTCATCACTAGAGGGAAAAATCTCATAATAATTCGTTCGATCGTACCAAGTGGTTCCGTTGGCAACACCCCCTTTATCGGTTAATTGCTTTTTAATATCCCCTAAATTCTTAGTGCTTTTGAATAGCATATGCTCAAGTAAATGTGCCATTCCCTTTTCACCATAGCCTTCGTCTTTCGAACCTACATTGTACACGATATTCACCACCATATTGCTCTGGGATGCATCGGGGAGGAGTAGAACTTTCATTCCATTTTCTAAATGGTATTCCTTTACTCCTTCTACGTTTCCAACAAATTTAGCTGGGCTCCCTTTTTGTGCATAGAGTGAGGGCGGTAGTGCTACTAGAAACATTAGCACCATGAAAACACTCAAAATTGATCTTTTTTCCATAGTTTTTTTTATTTTAATCCTATAGTTGAATTATTTTCAACGAGTTAGCCAATTTAGGAAGTTTTCTCTATAAAAAAAAGTATTTTTGTACTATGCAAGATGAACGTATTATACTGGGTATAGATCCAGGGACCAGCGTGATGGGTTTTGGGATTATTTCGATAAAAAAATCCAAAATGTCACTAGTCTCATTGCATGAGCTTATTCTACATAAGTATCCAAATCACGAAACCAAACTTAAATACATTTTTGAGCGAACTCTTGCCTTAATTGACGAATACCACCCTGATGCGGTAGCCCTCGAGGCTCCTTTTTTTGGAAAGAATGTCCAGTCAATGTTAAAGCTGGGACGTGCGCAAGGAGTTGCTATGGCAGCATCCCTTTACCGATCGATACCTATTACGGAATATTCCCCAAAAAAGGTCAAAATGGCCATTACGGGCAATGGAAATGCGAGTAAAGAGCAAGTAGCTAAAATGCTTCAAAGCCTATTTGCGATGAAAGAATTCCCGACAAAATACCTGGATGCCACGGATGGATTAGCCGTTGCTGTTTGTCATCATTTCAATTCTACGGGAATTTCAAGTGAAAAATCCTATTCTGGTTGGGAAGGATTCTTGAAAAAGAACCCCGATAGACTAAAATAACCAATTGATTTTCAGATACAATTTTTTGTAAATTAATTTTACAACTCTTTTACTTTGCTTAACCTAATACTATTTGTAACATTGTTGTGGAAAATAGCACTTATTATTTATACACGAAACAAATGAATAAACAACATCATATCGAAAAACCGAAGAATTATTCTATGAATGGACTGCAAAAATTTCTTTTGATCTGTTCAGGAGCTAACCTGTCTTTGCTTAGAAAATCTCCAGGCGAATGGAATAAATTTGCAGGAATTGGAGGAGTCATTCTTTTCACTGCAATATTTGCAACCGTCTCTGCCTCGTACGCATTATACACCGTTTTTGACAATCTTTTCGCTTCCATTGGCTTTGGAATTCTCTGGGGACTTATGATCTTTAACTTAGACCGCTATATAGTAGCATCTATAAAAAAAACGGGATCCTTCTGGCATCAATTTCTTATGGCATTACCTAGAGTTCTATTAGCCGCATTTCTTGGAATCATCATTTCGAAACCACTGGAACTAAAAGTATTCGAAAAAGAAGTAAACAAACAACTCAATACTATTATTCAAAGAAATAAAACGCAATTGCAATCTGAAATGAACGCTCGAATACTTCAGCAAAGTAGCCCATTTGAAAGCGAAAAAAATCAAATTGCAGCAAAATCACAAGAACTACAAGCTGCCTATGATTCTGCAGCAATCGAACTTGAGAAAGAAATCCTGGGAACTAAAACGACCCTTACTTCTGGAAAAGTAGGATTTGGAAGCAATGCAAAAAGAAAAAGTGAACTAAAGGAACAGAGAAGAAAAGATCTTGAACAATATCAACTTTCAACAAAACCTCGATTAGACTACCTCGATCAAGAAATATCTAAAGTATACACTAATATTGAAACAGAAAGGGAAAAAACTGAAGGAATCGAAGAGCGTTTCAATGGTTTTGCCGCACGTCTACAAGCGCTCGATGAGCTTGGAGAGAACACTAAAGTTATGGCCATAGCTTCTATGTTTATAATGGGACTGTTCATCGCGTTAGAAATTTCTCCGGTGCTTGTGAAAATCATTTCACCCGTAGGACCTTATGATTACCTACTGGAAGAATCCGAAGACCAGTTCCGAATTTATACCAATGAAAAAAGAAGCAAGAACAGTATGGCTTCACAGTACAGGATTGAAAACTACCCGTCCGAACTAAATAAATCAAGAAGTACACATAAAGAAACTGATTCCACGTTGGAGGATTCCTTAAGCAAATCTTAGCTCTATTCAATAATTCTAAGAGTTAAACTTTCTCGGAAAATTTTAGTCGAAGCGTAAACTTTCCGACACAGTTTAGAGCGAAGCGCGTAAGTTCCTTTCGGAAGAACAATAAAGTTTTTATCGTTTGCATAGATCGGTAAGCTTCTATCCTCGGGACCAGTGAAACGAAGAATCATATTGCAATTGGATTCATTGTAAACAATTAGGGAGATCCTACTTTCATTGGGATGATCGTTCAAAAGAATATCAAGTGATTCTGCAGCCGTCTGATGCTTTCTAATGGAGTCCTGCTCCATTAATACTTCAAACTCCGACCGTTCTTTTTCTTCTGGAGTTACAACTTTAGGAATCGTAGGCTCCACTGGAGGATACAGTGGAGCAGGAGTTGTACAACTTAAAACAATTGCAGAAATTCCAAAAAGGACAGAAAATAAGTACCGCTTATTAGCCAAATTCTTTACAATGAATAGTTAGGAGCTTCTTGAGTAATAATCACATCATGTGGATGTGATTCTTTCAGGCCTGAACCTGTGATCATAACCATCTTCGTTTCGTTTTGAAGCGCAGGAATATCTTTAGATCCACAATACCCCATTCCCGCACGAATTCCTCCCGTTAGCTGGAACACCACATCTTCTAATTTCCCTTTATGAGGAACGCGTCCTTCAATTCCTTCAGGAACGAATTTTTTAGCTTCACTTTGGAAATAACGCTCTTTGCCTCCTCTCTTCATTGCAGAAAGGCTACCCATTCCTTGATAGGATTTAAATTTTCTTCCCTGGAAAATAATTTCTTCTCCTGGAGCTTCATCGGTTCCTGCAAGCAATGACCCAAGCATAACCGCACCGGCACCACTAGCGATCGCTTTAACAATATCACCAGAAAGTTTTATTCCTCCATCAGCTATCACTGCTACATTCTTTGTTTTTGCATATTCAAAGACATTGTAGATTGCAGAAAGTTGCGGAACACCCACCCCTGCTACTACTCTAGTAGTACAAATAGAACCTGGACCTACTCCTACTTTCAAAACATTAGCTCCGGCTTCGATTAAATCTTTTGCAGCTTCGGCAGTTACTATATTTCCTCCTACAATATCCAGATCAGGAAATGCCTGACGAATCTGTTTTACTTTATCTAAAACTCCTTTTGAATGTCCGTGCGCAGAGTCTACTGCTATAATATCCACACCTGCATCCACTAATGCTGCAACTCGGTCCATTGTATCTTCACCAACACCAACACCGGCACCAACTAGTAATCTTCCACTCTGGTCTTTGTTTGCATTGGGATACTCTAATTGATTATCAATATCCTTTATTGTGATAAGGCCCACCAATTTGAATGTGGAATCAACAATAGGTAATTTTTCTACTCGATTTTCTAGTAAAATCTTTTTGGCATCCTCAAGGGTTGTATCTTTTCCAGAAGTAATGAGCTCTTCTTTGGTCATAAGCTCCTCTACTTTTGCAGCTAAATTTTCTTGGTATTTTACATCCCGGTTGGTAATAATTCCAATCAATGTATTATCTGCATCTACCACCGGAAGACCTGAAATTTTAAATCGAGCCATCAGCTCTTTGGCCTCAGCTAAAGTATGATCCTTAGAAAGAGTTACAGGATCAGCAATCATTCCATTTTCAGATCGCTTTACGCGGTTCACTTGAGCCGCTTGCTCTTCAATGGGCATATTTTTATGAATGAACCCTAAGCCTCCGACTCTTGCTAGTGCAATGGCCATATCGGCCTCGGTAACGGTATCCATTGCAGCGGACACAATCGGTACATTCAGCGTAATTTTATCAGAAAGTCTGGATTTTAATGAAACCTGGTTAGGTAATACTTCACTATAAGAAGGGATAAGAAGAACGTCATCGAAAGTGATGGCCTTTTCTACGATTTTGTTATGAATAGACATCTTTTCTTTCTAGGCAAAATTAAAGATTTTATTTGAAATCTGAAAATATCCTCTTTTTGTTACAAAAATTTAATATTAGTATAAAGCAATTTGGCTTTAGAGATGTAAGAGAATTCCTTTCGTTGCATACCTTCCTATGAAATTTTGCCTAAATCCATATACTCGATCCGATGACCACAATTCTTTCAGAATTCTCTTGAGTTTTCTTTCATTTTTTTAGTAAGATCGTTGGACTTAGAATAATAAATCATACTTGAAATGTCCTCAGGTGAAAACTTTCCACTAACATCGATTAACACAAGCTCATTATTACTTGCAACGGTAACAAGCAATCGATGAATGGTACTGCCATTTTGTTGCGCTTGAAACTGTACGACTTCTGTATCCTTTTTAATGGTCATCCAATCTTCATAATTTCTATTTCTAAGTCCTTGCTTATAACTATTAATAAACTGGGGATCAGAATTAGCAACTGTATAGACTTTAACATCTTTCACCTTATCGAGAAGCAATGCAAGCGCCTGTCCATCAGGATCTTTCTTCAATGCTCTCTTTGCTACGGGTTTTGCAATCCACATTGGAACATTTACTTTCACCATCTGTGTTTGATTTTGATCGGATGCTAGTTTGGTATCTGCAAAACTCAAATGGTTTGTAGTTGAAACCATACATGATTCAAGTAGCAGAGCTAAAGAAAAAAATAGCGCTACTAAGACTTTACTTCTCATAATTAAAAGGGCTTAATTGATCCTCCTGAATTTACTTTCACATCTATTGAGGGCTTGGCGGTTCCTCTATATCTAACTTTTGCTCCTGAGCTTACCGATCCTTTGATCTGTTTATCGGCGTTCATCCTCAGACTTCCTGCCGAGGATAGGCCTACCGTACTTACGCGGGATTTCAAATCTTGAGCATTCACGGATCCTGCACTGGTCACATCAAATTGAGTTTGCTCTGCTTCGCCTCGAAGCGTCACATTTGATCCACTTGTAGACTCAATAGCAACTAGTGGTGCATAAACATCTAGGGTGGTATTGGAGCCCGACGAAGTTTGAAGTCTTGCCGATCGATTAGCATCCAGTTCTACAACCATGTTAGCTCCGGAAGTCGAACTCAGTTCCATAACCTCACTGGAAATTCTATTAAGTGTGCTCAATCGACTTCCTGCTTGAACTTTAATTTCTTTAAGGTCGCTTGTTGCTCCTACTTCCACATGAAGATTTTTAAATGTGCCCTTACCTTTGGGAGCATCAACATAAATCCTTAACAAGCCACCCCTAACTTCAGTTTTCACATAATCCAATTTATCCTGATCTGCTGTAACTTTGACAAAAGGAACCGCAACTTGACTCAAGAGTACTTTCACTCCACTACTCACTTCGACACCAGAGAAGCTACCTACTCGGCGATTTTCTTCTCCTACTGTGGTGATTGTGCTGGTCGATGTTGTGGTTTCAGTCTGGGTATTAGTCTCAGTTCGAGTTGTTTCCTGTGCTTGCGAAGCTAATCGGTTGACGTCTTCCATACTGATTTTTCCATCGAGCATCATAAGGACCATATTACCGTCAGCATTCACATTCAATAAAAGATTATCTAAGACGCCTCCAGAGGTATCTGAAGCTAAGAATCGAACTTTATTTTTGTTACTATTAACCGTAATTAGCTCCTCGTATTTAAGTCCTTTAATTGAAGACATAATTTGATTACTTAACTTATCGTAGGACATCTTTGACTTGGAATCAGAGCCTTCAGTGCTACTTAATTCAGCTCTATCAATCACTAAAATTCTTATGCCGTCAATCTTACCTAGCATGGGGCGAATACTTTCTAATTCGGCGTCTTGTATGTCTAGCTGGCTTAATAGCGAGAACATGGGTTTTGCTATTTTAATAGAGGTAACTCCTGTTTGATCTTGGTATTGGTCAAAAAGTGCTATAATCTGATTTCTTTGAGCGAAAATTTGGGTTAAGAAACCAAATAGAAACATGAAGGTTAGTATAGTTCGTTTCATTTCGTTAATATTTATAATTCGACTGTATTAAAACTGGCATCGGCCTTAGCGATGGTATTATTCATTTGCTCACTTAACACTCTTAAGGAATAAGTGGTAATATCTTTGGCTTCCTCTTCACTTGTGATTTTCTGACCGTTGATAATAACATACGACTCATCGTACTTATTTTTAGGTACTACTGGAACAACTGTTTCCTTAGTTTTGTTCTGTTGAAGGCTATTGGTAACATATCGTTCTTTAGGGGCTCTCTTCATCCTTCCTCTTGAAGGTAAAAGTTCACTCACTTGCTCCTCTGCACTTTTACTAACTAGTCTAGGTTGGTTAAAAGATTCTGAAGATTCCAAAAAGGCATCCTTTTCTGTACTGCTTTGGGAAGCCTCCTTAGTTTTAGTATCCTCAATGGCTAGCGAGGGCTGTACCTTAACTTGATGTGCGTGATTCTGATTTACCATATGTCCCTCAGTCGACTCTTTAGTGGATATAAAGTATCCTGCCACAACTGCTACAACTAGGGCTAAACTTGCGGCAACTCCATAGAATGGCCGGATTGAAAATGCTCGTTTTTTGCTTTCAACAGGAATTACTTCTCCCTTAGATTCTAGCTCCTCTAAGAATTCTTGATAACTCCACTCCATGGAATCACTTCGCATCTTCTCTAATGCCTTATTGTAGGGATCATGAAAGTTGTCTTTTTTCATAATTCATTAATTGAGTTATTTGAGTTTTGATCTTTTCTCTCGCTCTCATTAGGTTTACTCGAACCGCATTCTGTTCCATTTCTAGAACTTCTGATATTTCCGCGACACTGTATTCTTCAACATCTTTCATGTGAATCACCAGTCTTTGTTTTTCAGGTAATTCGTTGATGTACTCAATAATTTGATCTCTCAAGTTATTGACTTCTGGCCGGTAATATTCGGCGTTACTTATCATTAGTCCTGCGTAAGCCTTCTTTACTTTCTCATGCTTTAGCCTATTGAGACATTCATTTCGAACACAAGTAAGAACATAAGATTTCAAGTTCTCGTAGGTATTCAGGGTCTCTTTTTTTTGCCAAAACTTAAGCATTAGTTCTTGAACAACATCCTGAGCCTCCTCCATTGATAATAAGTACGATTTGGCAAAACGATACATCTCGTCCTTTAGAACAAATACCGTTTCTTGAAACCACTTTTGAGTCATAGAGGAAGTTTTAATTAATAAACAACTAGAATCTTTATTCTATTACATCTCTCAGAAAAAATCCGCAAAACTTTAAGCTTAGCGGATTCTTTTTTCTATAAAAAACATTGTTTAACCGTTCTCATAGATATGTTTTAAAATTTCTTTATCTGTATCTAAAAGAGGTACTTTACGCCTTGCCATAGCCTTCTCGGCAACTTCATAGGCCTTATCCAATTTGAATTTTTCATCTCCCTTAAATCCACCCCAAGAAAAACTCTCTATTAAATTGGGTGGAAAGCCATTTTTAAAAATATTAGCAGCGACACCTACCACAGTGCCTGTATTCAATTGGGTGTTTATTGCTGTTTTTGAATGATCTCCCATGATAAGTCCGGCAAATTGAAGTCCTGTATTCTGAAAACGTTTCGTTCTATAATTCCACATTTTCACTTCAGCGTAATTGTTTTTAAGATTAGAAGAATTGGTATCTGCCCCCAAATTGCACCATTCACCGATAACAGAATTTCCTACAAAACCATCATGCCCTTTATTGGAATACCCAAAAATGACAATATTGTTTACCTCTCCTCCCACCTTACAGTGGGGGCCAATTGTTGTTGGCCCATAGACTTTTGCCCCAAGGTTGAACTTGGAACCTTCCCCTAAGGTAATGGGGCCTCGCAAATGACACCCTTCCATTACTTCAGAATCTTTACCAATATAAATTTTACCGGTCTTTGTATTCAAAGTGGAATACTCGACTTCAGCTCCTTCTTCAATAAATAGGTCTTCGACCGCCCCAATAAGCCCATTAGTTTTAGACAACGATTGTGATGTTCTGTTGCGCGTTAATAATTCAAAATCAAAGTCAATAGCCTCTTTATTATAAGAGAACAAATCGGTGGGCCTTGTAAAAAACAACAGCTCCTCATGAATATCGATCATCTTCTCGATACTTTGAAGTGAAAAATCTTTCATGTGGATGCGTGCTGCCAAAAGTTCATTCTCGTACACCAAGGCTTCTCCCAATTGGAGCTGCTTAATTTGACTCAGCACAGAATCACTAGGTAAAAAATTGGGCACAATAAAAAGACTTTCTTCTAATTGTGGTTTAGGAAATTTTATCTGAAGATAATCTTCTGTGATATAAGAAACTGTATCAATTTCTAGAAGCTTTTGCCAGCGCTCTGAAAAGCTCAGAATTCCGCAGCGCATCTCGGATACAGGTTTAGTGAAAGTAAGTGGAAGAAAATCTTCCCAATACTGTGCGTCAGAAAAAACCAATTGTAGCATGAAAATACGAATTATTAATACTTCTCAAATGTACAATAATTCTCGTATTTTATTTTTTACAAAGCATAAAAAAGCCGGCTTGATGCCGGCTTGTATTTTCTTAGATCCCTTTGGGAGATAATTGATTACTTCGCGAACTTTTTATACTTGTTCATGAATTTATCTACACGTCCAGCGGTGTCAACTAACTTTACTTTACCTGTGTAAAAAGGGTGAGATGTTGAAGATATCTCCATTTTGATTAATGGATACGTTTCTCCTTCGTACTCGATTGTGTCTTTTGTTTCTGCAGTAGATTTGCAAAGAAACATCTCGTCGTTACTCATATCTTTGAAAACAACAAGTCTATAATTTTCTGGGTGAATTCCTTGTTTCATAATTAAATATTTAAAATAAATTAAAGGTCTGCTTCAGAAATAGTAATGGATATTCCTCTGCTAAAATTTAGACTGCAAAATTATAACTTTTTTTTGTTTAAGCAAAATGATTTTGAATAAAATTTAACACATAAATCGCGGGTTTTTAGTACATTTGAAAAAATGCTGATTTAATAAGGTTTAGGAGTCAATTTATTAGTGTATTGTCCTACTTTTCACCTTCCTGATAATTTACTAGAATGAATGAAATTTCAACACTGCAGAAACAAGTTGATCAGTGGATTCAAACCTATGGGATCCGGTACTTCGATGAACTAACTAATCTTGCACTACTATCGGAAGAAGTAGGTGAAGTCGCCCGCATTATTGCTCGGCGCTACGGACAACAAAGCGAGAAACCTACGGATAAGGACAAAGACTTAGGTGAGGAACTCTCGGATGTTCTTTTTGTTTTGCTCTGTCTTGCCAATCAAACAGGAGTAGACTTGCAAAGCGCATTTGATAAAAAAATGGAATTAAAGACAGTTCGAGATAAAGAACGACATAAGAACAATCCGAAGTTAAAATAAATCATACTATTGTTTTTCTACCCTACTATGCACCTAAAGAAATCCAGACTCCTGTCTAACCAAATCATAAAAATAAGCGGATCAAAAAGCATTTCTAACCGCCTTATTATTCTTCACTCTTTATTTCAAAATATAAAAATGGAAAACTTATCGGATTCGAAGGACACAGAAGTTCTTTTAAATGCGGTAAGGACTACTAACAATTTGGTTGATATACACCATGCTGGAACAGCGATGCGTTTTTTAACTTCCTACTTTTCCATTCAAGAAGGTAAGGAAGTTACCCTTACTGGGTCGTCTCGCATGAAAGAGCGTCCTATTTATCCCTTAGTTGAGGCTTTACAACAATTAGGAGCCTCGATTGAATACACTGAGAAAGAAGGGTATCCACCGGTTAAAATTGTGGGCAAAAAGCTTCAGAAAAGCAATGTAAAAGTTGATGCTAATCTATCAAGTCAATTCATTACCTCTTTAATGCTTATTGGAGCCAAGTTACCTAACGGAATGAACATAGAACTAATCGGAGAAATTACTTCTAAACCTTATATACTAATGAGCTTACGGCTATTGCAGTCTGTAGGGATTGAAGCTAGGATAGAGGAAAATAAGATTCAAATAAAACCCTTTAAATCGGATGAAAAACCTTCTTCCTCCCACTATATGGAGGTAGAGAGCGATTGGTCGTCTGCCTCCTATTATTATTCTTTTGTCGCAGTTTCTAGAACTCCAATGGTGTTGAAAAGCTTTCAAAATAGATCGTATCAAGGAGACTCTATCTTAAAAGAGATCTATTGGGAATGTTTTGGAGTCAATACGGTCACCGATATTCAAGAAAACCAAATCACATTACTTCCTGAATTTTTTTCATACCCAAAGAAAATAGATTTGGATTTGAATGATGCGCCTGATATTGCACAAACCATTGCCGTAACGGCAACATTATTAAAGATACCTTTTCATTTAAAAGGTCTTTCCACTCTTAAAATAAAGGAGACAGATCGATTGTTTGCCCTTCATCAAGAACTAGCAAAAATAGGTTGTGAAACTATAATAACTCCGCACAGTATCGAATCAATTTCGTTCAAAGAGCCGCTGGATCCTATTAAAATAAAAACCTATGAAGACCATCGAATGGCTATGAGTTTTGCTCCTGTCGTACTAAAAAATAATTTACAAATTGAAAATCCTGAGGTTGTAGAAAAATCATACCCGAAATTTTGGGAGGATCTCAAAAAAATATTGGAACCAATACAATGAAAAAGACAATAATCATCACCGGCAGTTCAACAGGCATTGGGAAAACCCTTGCTGAACATTTTGCCTCAAAAGGACATAGTGTATATGGGCTAAGTCGAAAACCATCAGAATCTACTTTATTCACTTCCATTCCTACAGATATAACGGACAAAGACCAGGTGCAGGAAGCAATGAATCTTATCCTATCAAAAGAAACTAAAATTGATTTATTAGTGAATAATGCTGGTATGGGTATGGTCGGACCTGTTGAAGATGCGACAAAGGATGAAATAGCTAAACTATTTAATTTAAATCTCACAGGAAGTGTACACCTAATTTCATCAGTACTACCTAGCATGAGACAACAGAAATACGGGAAAATCATCAATATTTCTAGTATTGGATCAGAAATGGGACTTCCGTTCCGAGGATTCTATTCCGCCTCTAAAGCAGCCTTAGATCGAGTAACAGAAGCTATTAGATATGAAGTAAGACCATGGAACATCGAGATATGCTCATTACATCTAGGTGACATCAAAACTTCAATTGCAGACTCCAGAGTAAAAAGTGAAGTTTCTAAACCCTACCAGGTGGTCTACAGCAAAGTCTATGAACTCATGAACGCACATGTTGATAAAGGTACAGAACCACAAGAGGTAGCCCAATATATAGAAAAGCTAATCAGTAAACGAAATTGGAAAGCCCATTACTATTTTGGTGCATTTGGACAAAAGATCGGAGTTCCATTAAAATGGATCCTTCCCCAAAATTTCTATGAATCACTAATGAGAAAATACAACAAAATAGATAACTAAAGTTTCATTAAAAGAAATAAAACACCAATAACAGCTACTCCTATGTTTCAAGGGGTAGTTTTTTTGTGTATTGCCTTTACAACACTACCTCATACTAGTATAAAGAAGCAAATATTAAAGCAAAAAAAATCCTCAACCACTACGTGATTGAGGATTCAAAAAAAACTGGCGGCGACCTACTCTCCCGCGTTAGCAGTACCATCGGCGCTAGAGGGCTTAACTTCTGTGTTCGGAATGGGAACAG
>JAEXBS010000096.1 GCA_023393915.1 Bacteroidota bacterium
TAAAATCTGGTGTAGGATTCTTGGTATATCCCAGTACATTTACAAACAGGTCAATTAGAAATTCACCCTGATATTGTTCCTCTTTACTGTTCCTGATGTTTTCCTGAATTACAGGATTATGAAAATGGGTTTTAAACAGTTCCCATTTCTGATTTAAAATTTCAGGGTTTTGAGTTTTGAGGTATTTGGAAATTATAGTTTTTTGGAATAGGGACATTTATTAAATATATAAAATTACTCTTTTGATAAAGACGCTTTTTGAATTTCTTGAACATATCTTGCAACTTCTTTTAAAAAATCTGCATACACAGGTTTTATTTCAAGCGTTTTTAGGTATCTGCTCCAAGTGTCCCCCTACTTTTGATAAGCACTTAATTTTTGGAAAAGTTGTGCTGTTCTTTGGGCATAATCTCTTGACAATTGAGGAACTAAACCTAATCTTTTCAGTTGTTCTCCTGACTGCATCAAATATGTTAATCCTTTTCTATCTACTACAAAAAGAGAGACTTTAAGTCCACTTCCATTTGGATCTAGGACTTTTACAGCAAAACTTCCTGTATTCCAATCTACATAGTAACCCTTGGATACTGCATCTTTTAAAATCTGTTTAGCAAAATCTACACATTCAGGATTTGTATTTTAAGCCAAGGGCATAGTCAATCTCTATAGAAGCACTAAGATAAAATTTTTTTAGAAAAAAAAATTAGCACTTCATTTATTCCCACGTACATCCCCTGAACAGATACCCCCCGCCAATGTTTGAAAAGGGCAATCCCGCCCCCTTAAAACAAACAGGTAATTTTTCAAGCGGTGAAAATAATTCTTTTACAAAATGAGAATCAGCATCTAACGGAAGAACTAAATCTGAACGTCAACTGAATCGAATTCTAAGGTTGATCTAAAATTGATGCTGTACAGTCTTTTTATTCTGAAGGTATTGCTCAATCCAACAATTCTTACAAACATTCCTTTTAAAAGTATTCCTACCCAAACGAAAAACCCTCACAGATTTTGGGAAATGTAGAGTCATTTCTGTTTCAGAATAAATCTTAAAGCATTTCCAGGTTCAAGGTGATAGCTGTAACCCCGAAAGTGAGAGAATTTAAATTGAGACCATTAACTAACTCAAAAACCAAAAGAAATGGTAAAAATTATCAATTACAAAAGAAGAGAATCCGCAGACGGAGAATTCTTTGTGTTGGAAGTGTCAGGTGGAATTGAAATGGTAAAATCAAAAGCCACAGGAATGTATTATGCCACTGCCAAGAAAGCAACCGTGACCTCTACATTTGACGAGGAAACCTGTATTTCATTAATCGGTATGGAAATGCCAGGTAGAATCGAAAAGGTAGAATGCGAGCCTTACGAATACACTCTACAGGAAACAGGAGAAGTCTTGGTTCTTAGCCACAGAAATTCTTACGTTCCAGATGATGTGGAAGTTCCTGCAAAGGAAAAAGCCTTTGCAATGGCTGACTGATAAGACGAACAAGTATCCGTATTTACTACTTCTCTGTATAAGAGTCGAAAGTGAATCTCGGATACTTTTTGGTTTTTTGGAGTGCAGAGGCGGAAAACCTTCAGTGCCATAAGATATATTAGCTTGAAGGTATATTGCAGATTATCCGCAGATATATACCACAAAGATTTACTTTCACTTAAAATTTATTAAAGATTTATGGTATAGAGATGTTCACAAACCACCTTAATTCATTCCAAAATCACTACTAATTCTACCTTTTAAAAATGGTCAATATATAATAAATAGCTTTATATTTAAGTTTTATTCTGAACTGGTTCCAAGGCATAGTGAAAATTTATTAATTTGTAGCATGAAATTCCATCAACAGCCAATAGATAACCAGCAACTACCGTTTATCCTTCACGGGCTTATGATCTATTTCTTCGATTTGGATCTGTTTAGTCGTTTTAGAAAGCATACAAGTGCTATAAATTCTGAACTCATTTCACCAGAGGTTAACTGGGATGAAATTAAGGGCTTGTTAACTTATTATCTACCCTATTTGCAAGAGGATGAGTTGGCACCATCCCACAGGTGGCTTTCCGCCCTAAGGTTTAATGGAATCTTACCGGAAAATTTCAAACCCAGAAGTACTGTTGTTTTCAGGAATTGGAGAAATTTTTATTATGCCGATTTAAGTACCGGAACATTTAAAGAGTTGGTGCAACTTTACTTCGAGCATTGTAAACTAAATAATTCTCCTCTTTATAGTCCATTTATTTCACATGAAGAGAGTTATCCATTAGATGAGGAAACCCAAAAGATTGTAGATGAGATTGCACATAAATTAAGAGAACTAAACAGTACAGGTAAATTCTTATTTGCACTTCCCGATATACAACGCCATTTGAAGAAATTTGCTCAAATGCAAAAACCAGAGATAAGTCAATTGCTAATTGATAAGGACTTTCGCATTTACCTTACAGATTATGGCAACAAGGAAATCAAGATGAATCATCTTACCAAAGCCCTTTATTTCCTACACCTGTTAAATGGAGAATTAAATCTGGAAGATATTAGAGGTAAACGCAAGGCTTTGCATAACCTTTATAAGACGGTTTCCTATAGAAATGATACCGAGCAGTTGGAAGAAACCATCGATAAGTTGCTTGAAAACAATAACAATGAACTCTTTGTGCACTATTCAAGGGTAAAATCAGCCTTTTTAAGAGTGATTGCCGATGATTTTGCTATGCACTACTATATACGCGGTGATAAAGGGAAACCTAAAGGTATTGAGATTGATAAAAGCAAAATTCTTTTTGAGATGCCGTTGCAATTCTAGGTCTGCAACGTTGCAACACTTCTAATGATATTCACATAGGTGCTACCTTCGTAGCAAATATGAGCAACATGAAAAAAATAGCATTAGTCTTAGGAATTTTTGCAGGAACAGCACTTGGTTTTTCACAGACAGTTAGAACCCAAGGATACTATAAGCCTAGCACTAGAACCTATGTTCAGTCCTTCTATAAATCAACTCCTAATTCTACCAACCATGATAACTATTCCACAAAAGGAAATTTAAATCCTTATACAGGACGGTCAGGAACCAAAGCGAGAGATTATTCTGTAGAAGCAAGAAATTATGGCATTGGCAAGACGATTTACACAGGTAGCAGAGGTGGACAGTATTATATTAACCGGAATGGAAACAAAACCTATGTTCCTAAGCGTTAGGAAAATCAAACAAATCTTTTAAAGGAACTTCTAAGGCTTGAGAAATAATAAACAATGTCATAATGTTGGGACTTGTATTTCCGTGTTCAATTCTCGACATATTTGATTTCTCAAAGTTGCAAGCAGAAGCAAGGTCAATTTGAGAGATGCTCTTGCCCTCACGAATCTCTCTAATTCTCCTGCCAATTAATATTTGAAGTTCTTTTTTAGTCACTCTTTACTTTAACTTTCAAAAGTGGTCATTAATGATATTTATGTGGTTATCAATTGTGATAACTTAAACTAAAGATTAATACTATGATAAACCTTGAAGATCCTTTTGCTGAAATTCGCCTTCCCCAAGACACTCCTTGTTCACTGAAGGTACTTGGAGAATGGCTCAATAAGTACCGGAACCTTTATAAATATGTAAATGAATCTCTGGAATGCAGAGTGAATGGTAAATCCTGTGTAATGGGGGTTTTATACTATTGTACAAACCAGCGTTATAAGAGGGACTGTAGGTTTGCAGATGACTATAAAACCTTAGAAGAGTGGTATGAAGCCGTAAGAGATCAAGAACAATATAAAAAAATCGTGGAAGAATTTCTGGAGGTAAAAGACGGTAAGATGGCAGTAGTAAAATGGGTTATGAAATACGAAGAGTTAGGAGAAAAAAGTTTTTTAGAGAAGCCAAATGACTTGGCAGTAGACTATATCGAAATACGGTACTCTGAAGCTTTTAGGCAGTTTTTTTGGGATAATGTTTACTATGTCGCTAAATACAGAGGTGAAATTTAATCGTTATCATTCGTGATAACTTTTATATATTTGTAAAAAATTAAAACTATGAGAAAATTATTCTTTTTTGGTTGTGCAATTACTTTAACATCTTGTGCAACAACAAAGCAAAGTGCAATTTTCAGATCGCCTATGGAAAATCCTACAGAAGGTAAATCAACCGTTTGTGTTATTAGACCTAAAACTACATTTGGATCTATGGTTGGCAGCTATATAACTATAGACGGCAAAACTGTTGGGAAAGTTGGTCATGCAAACTACATTTGTTGGGAATCTGAACCAGGTAATCATACGCTTTCTGCAAAAGCAGAGAATACAGGTAATCTACAAGTCAATTTTGCACCTGATAAAAAATATTACTATAAACTTGATTATTCTATGGGCGTGTGGAAAGCGAGAGTAAATTTAGTTGAAATAGATTCTAACGAATTCTCTCAATATCAAGTGGACTCAAAAAGAGGGAACTAATTATTATTAAAAATATTTAAATTTATGAAAAAGTTTTTATTTTCAACTGCACTACTAGTCGCAGCAACAATTAATGCCCAAACATTTGGTTTAAAGGCAGGTGTTAATGTTGCAAATGTTAGTAATTTGTATGAAACTGGCACAAGCTCAAAGGCGGGTTTTAATGCAGGAGCATTCGTGAATATTCCTGTAATTGATGAATTTCATATTCAACCCGAGATATTATATAATCAAAAGGGATTAAAATATGCGACAGGTAAAGAAGATTATGGCTATTTATCGATTCCCATTATGTTTCAATATAACATCGTTGAAAGATTTTACTTAGAAGCAGGTCCTGAATTCAGTGTTTTACTTTCAGCAAAAGATAAGTTTAACGGTAAGGAAACAGCCCAGTATGAATATGAAGCCGGAACATATGATGTAAAAGACGAATATAGAACATTGGATATTGGCATAGGTGCAGGCTTAGGGTTTGATATAACTAAGAATATCGGTATTAATGCAAGATATGTTGCGGGACTGACAGATCTATACAAGGATTCAACTGAAGGATATATTGCAAAAAATTCGATTTTTCAAATTAGTGCATATTTTAAATTCGGTAAATAAAACTGAACAAGTCATAATTATTTTGAGCTGTCTCTTTTGAGGCGGCTCTTTTTTATACCCAGACCCAAAATGAAAAATGAAATCTATAAACACCTAAAGTTTAAGATAGGTGAAGGATCCTATGACAGGGAATTTGACATTATACCCATTCCACCTTTTGAAATAATAGAGAATGGCTTGTCATTAGAGCCTTACGAATACTTTGGTGAGATAGACGATATCCTAGGATTCAAACCAAGCCAAATTATACTGTATTACAATGCCGATATCCTTATGCGTGTGAAGGTGTTTTACAGAGGTGACATAACCAAGCAGTTAATCCACAAGTTAGAATCGCTGAAGGTTAACTTACCAAAGGAGTTAACGCTTCAGTTAAGTTTTGATTACGAGGGCAATCTAACCTTGCTGCTGCATCAGAATAAAATACTTACAAAAAATACAAACTAAGCCTGCAATTTATGCAGGCTTTTAAATTTAAAATCAGAATTATGGTAAATAAAATAGCAGAAGTAGAAGTTTCCTACAAACCTAAGATGCTAGTAGACTACAGCATTAGCAACAGCAGAAAATCTTTTGAACTGATGATGGAACATTGGGATAAGAACATCATTGAAATGCAGGAAGAAGTGAAGGTCATTTTGTTGAACAGGAAAAATAAAGTACTTGGGATATACAGCCTTGCTAAAGGTGGGATTACATCGTGCGTAGTAGATGTGAGAATTATACTTTCCATAGCACTCAAAACACTTTCAACAGGAATAATTCTTATTCATAATCATCCCAGCGGGAGCTTGAATCCAAGCAGGGATGACAAACAGATTACCGAGCAACTTAAAAAGTCTTGTGAAATAATGGGAATTGAACTTTTAGATCACCTGATTATTACAAATAATGGCTATTTCAGCTTTGCAGATGAGGGGCTTCTACAGTGAAAACTTAGGAGCCTCGGACTTGTCAACAGGAAAATCCATATTTTCTAACATATCAATTGCTTCATCCTTCGCATTTTCAATTACGTTAGAGGTTTTTAGTTCAGAGAGATAGTTCGCAACAGTTGACTTACTTACGTTAAAACCTTTAGCTTTTAAATCTGATTCAATTTTTCGAATTGAAATTCCTTTTGGCATAACCTGGATTTGCTGAAGTATTTGTTCTTTTTGTGGATGGTTTTTTGCTAATGCATTCAAAGTAGCAGTTTCCAAGTCTACCCCAATATCCTCAAAGAGTAGATTCTCTTCGATGAAATTTATGACTTTTGATTTTCTCTTGATTTCTGAAGACAGATAATTTCCTTTTGTAATTGCTAAGATTCTTTGATTTTCGTTTGTCGGATGTTTTCGCAATTCTACAAGAACCCTCATTTTGGCTTCAAACGCTTGTGATCCCAGCACATTGTCTTTAGAAGCAGAAAGTTTATCCTTACCCTTACCGGTATGGTGTAAAAACAAAACAAGCAAATCATGCTTTTTTGATATCTTACTAAAAAGCCCCAAAAACTCACGTACTTTAGTGCTGGAATTTATGTCACCACTGAAAATATCCGTGAAAGCATCTACGATAATAAGATCTGTTTTGACTTTCTTTAAGTCATCTTCCAAAAGTTTAATAAGATAGTTAGGACTGTCAGGACTTAGATCAGCTTCAAAATAAAATTTGAGGTGGTCTAGTCCATTTGTATCTATCTTATATTTTGCAACAAGATGGTTAACTACTTTTTTGATGGAAACACTTGTTGATACCGGGTCATCCTCTGTACTGATGTAAATTACGTTGCGTGTTGATGGATTCAATTTATATCCTACAAAACTATCCATTCCGAAAGCTACTGACAAAGCCAACTGCCTCAGAATCGTAGATTTTCCAGTATCTGATGAACCGACTAAAGAAGCAAGTCCGCTTTTTGGAAAAATCGGATCAACAAGTTTAGGCAGTTCTTGATGGTCGAAGTTGTACAGTTCTGACCCGGAATACTTATGGTCGGAGAAAGAATTGTGAATTTTAGGCGGATTTTGAATCTCTAAATCCGGAATGATATCCGACAGAGGAATAATTTCCACATCATCAATAACTGCTTTGGTTGGTTTAAGTTTGAATGGTGGTTTTTCGGCCATATTTTGGGAAATTCAAATAGACAAAATTGTCCATTGTCCATTAATATATATCGATGGACAAATGTAATGATTTTGCAGAAACTGCAGATATTGCAACCTTGCAAGGAACTCTATCTTCTAATTTTTTCCCTGAAACAATACTGAAACATTTGATAAAATAGAATGAAAATCATTGAAAAAGAAGGATAGAATAAAATCCTCAAATCATTGAATTACAGATAAATGAAAAGAAATGATAAAGCAATTTTGCCTACTGTTAATCAGAGGGTCCTTGGTTCGAGCCCAAGAGGAGGAGCAATAAAAATCAAACACTTACAGTAAAATGTAGGTGTTTTTTTTGTTTTAGGGATACCCTCATTTTTACCCTACGTGAGACTATTTTAGAAATTTACTTAATTTCTAAATCACTTGTTTCTCAAAAAAGCATTAGTATTGTTGAATGATCTAATATGTAAAATGTTAGTCAGATATTAACACAATAAAGATTCAAAAACATGCACCATGAAAAAAAACTTAATGACCAACTTTACCTTGTTCTTAAAAAGGAATACTTTGACGAAATCCATTCAGGTACTAAAACAGAGGAGTACAGAGCATTTACAGACCACAATATCAGCAGATTAGCGATAACGAACAAAGAAGGAGAAATCATTGGCCTAAGAAAATATGATACTGTTAAATTTCAGAACGGTTACTCTAAAGGAGCTCCACAAATGATTGTTGAAGTAAAAGATTTACTATTGGAAGTTGACGAGTCCGTAGATCTCGACAACCCAAATGCAGAGCTAAACACTGATAACTGCAATTTCACAATACTACTAGGGAAAATAGTACAGAAAACTAATTGTTAATAGGTAAACTTGTTCTTTATTACTAGACCCATTAACTTTGAAGCATAAGAAGAATAGAATGCTTGCCTTTCTCCAGTCAAAGCAAATAGCAAATGATTTTGTAATTTATTTGCTATTAAATAAGAATAGTAATTCGAATTGAACCTTCAAACAGATTGCAATACTATTTTCCCTTGTTAAGCTTTCTTAAAAAGAATACCACTGAATTTCAAATTTGTATTTTTGACTTCTTAGCCCTAATGATGATTAGCTCACCAAAACGATTCAGACCTTTCATACAATATTCTCTTATTGCCTGCCTCGTGCTGACTTGGGGATTTATTCTTCTGTTTTTTTACAATGAATATTTCAATTCAAAAAAACTTGAAGACATTCAAGTACAAATGAAGCAAACGCAATCCTTAACGAAGCTAATGGATCAGTCCCGAAGTGAACTATTAAGCTCTCAGCAGTATTTGCAAAAGTTTATTGAGAGGAATGATAAACATGATTTAAAATCTTACTTTGATAACCTTCGTTCATTAACTACTACATTAGATAGCATAAGCAAGCACCCTAGTCTTGCAGCACAGCTGCAACAGGACGAGAACGAAAGAAAAAAAATAACAGATCAATTGGTACTTTTAATCGATTCGGCTTACCAAGTCAGTCAAATTCCAAAGATTAAAGCAGATCCAATTGAAATCAAAAATTACGACTTTGACCTACCTGAGCAAACTTTAAACATAGAACTCCATCGAAGTCAACCTGATACCACAGGTACAAAGAAAAAATTACTACCGCGCCTAAAGGATGCCATTACAGGCCAAACCGAAGTGAAAACTGATACCGTGTACGTTGAATCTATTGTTGAACGTCGAATGGACACGACCAAAATCAAATCGGACATTGATAGTACATTGCAAGCTGTTGATCAGCACTACCGATCGGAGATGCAAAAAATTCAATCTCAATTAAACCAACGCAAAACATCCAATAACCCGCTTCTAAAAAACTATGCCCATTTGAATCGGCTTAGTAATGAATTAATGACACTTTATGAATCCACGGTGAGTAAAGTCAGTCAGGGACTTGAAGCACAATATAATGAACAAAACTCAAAAAACAATAAATTTCGTAGGTATAGCATTTTGGCCTTAGCGATTATTATGTTCGTTGTTTTAATTGTAGTGCTGTACTTCACAAGACAGTCCTTTGAATATGAAAAAAGACTCTCGAAAGCCAATGAGACCATTAGTCAAAACTTGAAATTCAAAAACAGAATTCTAGGTATGCTTAGTCATGAGGTTCGAGCTCCCTTAAAAATCATCAACCTGTTTACTAAACGCATTGCGCAAAGAACAGATGACCCTAGCACATTAGAGGCTTTACAGACGATCGAGTTTACAAATCAATCCCTTTTAATCCAAGCCGATCAAATCCTTGAATACGCTAAAAATCAAAACCAAAAGCCAAAAACTCTCAAGGAAGAATTCAATTTACATCAAGATTTATCGCGGTTAATGGATAGCTTTGGTCCGTACATAGAGTCCAAAGGAAATCGCTTTACACTAAACAATGAGCTTGATCCAAGTCTTCAGGTTTCAGCAGATCGAATAAAAATCCATCAAGTTCTAACCAACCTTCTTGCAAATGCCAATAAATTCACGGATTCAGGTGATATTCGAGTGAATCTAAAGAGCAAAGAAAAAAGCAATAAGAAAATTTCCCTGGAAGTAGAAGTAGAAGACAGTGGTATTGGCATATCTTCTGCAGATCTAAAAAGTATTTTTGAACCCTATTTTCAAGGTTCGTCCGCAAATACATTACAGAATTTTGGCGCAGGTCTAGGTTTAAACCTTTGCAAAGAAATCATTGAGTTTTTAGGAGGACAAATTTCGGTTGAAAGTAGACAGGGTGAAGGAACAAAAGTACGGATACAAATTCCAATCGATAGAATACTATGAGCAAAGAATCTTCTAAATATCGAATCCTATTAGCAGATGACCACCAAATCGTGCGCCAGGGTTTACGCTGGATTTTGGATGAGATTATTGACTCTTACGAACTTCACCAAGCTTCAAGTGTCAAGCAGTTATTGAGTATTTCAAATACTTATCTTTTTGATTTAATTGTTCTAGATGCGCAATTTCCAGATGGAAATGCACTGCAAGCTATTCCGAAAATTCGCGAAAATCAAACGAGGGCTAAAATTCTCGTTTTTACTAGTTTCAAAGAAGAAGATCATGCACTTAAATTTCTAGATGTAGGTGCCAATGGATTCCTCAGCAAGGAAAGCTCTGATACCGAAATTACTCTTGCTTTAAAGAACATGACTACCCTAGGGGAACATCACTCACCTCTTACTAAGGCGCTGCTTAAAATATCAGAACAGAACCCTATCCTACTGAGTCCTCTAAATGCTCTAAGTGCAAGAGAACTAGAAATCGCAAAACTCCTTGCCCAAGGACTAGGCAACCTTGAAATTGCCAACAGTCTGGATCTAAAACAAAATACAGTAAGTACGTTTAAATCACGGATTATTACCAAACTTGGTGTGAATTCATTACTAGAACTAGTGGAACTGGTACAAAAGCACGATTTAGACGCGGGTCCCTCCTTGTAGATATACTTCTACTATCCTATCGAAATAGTTCTACATCCACTCTAGTAAAACGGACCTCTTTTGCATTTTCTTTGTAGTGAGCATAGTAACTCATTATATAAATACGAAGAAAATGAATAATGAAATTTCACAAACAGGCACTCTTAGTTACGAAGCTAGCCGTTCCAGCAAAGGAAAAAAACCTATAAATAAAGAAATATTTATCCTAGTTGGTGTCCAGATTCTTATGCTTGGGGCCCTATTTTCCGTCACCTATTTTAGGGATTACTTTGAAGAGTTTCACTTACAGAGGCTAGAGACTCCCCTTGGGAAAATAACCTCTCTGGTTGTAGTAGGACTACTGGTCTTTCAAGTGCTTTTTCTACTATACATTCTATACAACTACTTCCGTTATAAAGCAATCCCATCCGTTATGGATGAAGAGTTACCTACCACTACGGTAATTGTACCCGCGTACAATGAAGGAAACTTGGTTTACCATACTTTAAAAAGCATTGTAAGTACCGACTATCCTAGTGAAAAACTAGAAATCATTGCCATTGATGATGGAAGTACAGACGATACTTGGCATTGGATTCAGCAAGCTGAAAAAGAACTAAAAGGAAGAGTTCAAATCCTGCAACAACCAGAAAACCGAGGGAAACGACAAGCTTTGTACCGAGGGTTTAACATTGGAAAAGGAGAAGTTTTTGTCACCATCGATAGTGATTCTGTAGTAGAAACAAACACCCTACGTAACTTGGTTAGTCCCTTTGTGGTTAATCCTAAGTGTGGAGCGGTGGCTGGAAACGTAAAAGTGCTAAACAAAAAGCAAGGGATTATTCCTAAAATGCTTAATGTAAGTTTTGTATTTAGTTTTGAATTTATGCGTGCTGCGCAGAGTTCTTTAGGCTTTGTACTTTGTACTCCTGGCGCTTTATCGGCCTACCGAAAAGAAGCCGCTTTAGCAGCACTACCCAAGTGGATTGATCAAAAATTCCTAGGAGAAACTGCAACTATTGGAGAAGACCGTGCTATGACCAATTTTATCCTCGAACAAGGATATGAGGTTAAGTTTCAAAGAAACGCACCGGTATTAACCAATACCCCTGTTGGCTATAAAAACTTACACAAAATGTTTACCCGTTGGGGCAGAAGCAATGTTCGAGAAACCTGGATGATGAATAAATTCATCTTTCAAAACTTTAGAGAAGGTAGCAAAGCCGGTCCAAGAATTCTTTATATGAACCAATGGATGCGTATACTATTTGCGATTCCACTTACTCTGGTCATGCTGTATTTGGTTTTCACTCACCCACTGATCTTCTTAGGCAGTGCTCTGGTCGGAACTTTTATATTCTCAAGCATCCAGATGCTTTTCTACAGTCGCAGATACAGTTTCAAAGACGCTCTTTGGGCTTACCCTTACAGCGTATTCTACCTCTTCGGACTCTTCTGGATTTCTCCTTTTGCAATTGCAACGGTAAAGAATGGAGGTTGGTTAACACGTTAAACCTAAAAAAAAGTAATTAAATTGAAAAAAATAGCTGTAATAGGCCAAGGATACGTCGGACTCCCCTTGGCCCTCGAGCTTTCAAAATACCATCCTGTCATTGGATTTGATATCAATGAAACTCGAGTAGAAGAACTAAATCAATCACTGGACCGAACTAAAGAAGTGGATGAAAAAGAATTAGATAGAGCCATTGATCAGGCAAGAAAAACAGATTTCACTCTGGGATACATAGCCTCCTCACAAATGGAAGATCTACAACAGGCACAAATCTACATTGTCACCGTACCTACTCCGATTAATGAATTTAATGCACCCAACTTGGAGCCTTTGCGTAAAGCCTCTAAAATGATAGCAGAATACCTAAGTCCTGGAGATATTGTCATTTATGAATCTACGGTGTATCCTGGTTGTACAGAAGAGGAATGCATTCCCATCTTAGAAGAAGGAAGTTCAATGGTTTTAAACCGTGATTTTTATGTGGGCTATTCTCCTGAACGAATTATTCCGGGGGATAAGGTCAATACCTTAACCCAAATAAAGAAGGTTACTTCAGGATCTTGCGACTTTGCAGCGGAAGAGATCGATGCACTTTACCGTCAGATCATTACGGCAGGTACTCATAAAGCAACCTCCATAAAAGTAGCGGAAGCGAGTAAAGCCATTGAAAACGCCCAGCGAGACGTTAATATTTCCTTTATCAATGAGCTGGCTCTCATCTTCGATCGAGTAGGAATTGACACCAACGAAGTACTAGAAGCTGCAGGAACAAAATTCAATTTCTTAAAATACCAGCCGGGGCTGGTGGGTGGCCACTGTATTTCGGTTGACCCCTACTACTTAGCCCATAAAGCAGTACAACTTGGATACCATCCCAACGTCATTCTTTCGGGAAGACGAGTGAACGATTCCATTCCAGAATTCGTTGCCGCTAAGGTAGTTAAGCTGATGATTCAAAAGAACATTTCAGTTAAAGATTCTAAAATCCTAATTCTTGGAGTAACTTTCAAGGAAAATTGTCCTGATTTAAGGAATACGAAAATCGTTGATGTATACAACGAGCTTACCCAATACGGAGCTACTGTAGGTCTATACGATCCTTGGGCGGATCCTAAGGAAGTGGAAAAAGCCTTTGGAACTCAACTCTTGCCAGATATCCAAAACGAAAAATACGATGCTGTCATTCTTGCCGTTGCCCATAATGAGTTTTTTACTATCGACATTGAACAGATTACTAATTCTCCTAGCGTCGTCTTTGATATTAAAGCAAAACTCAATAGAGACCTTGTAGATGCTCGACTTTAAATAAGGTAGGATCCACAACCTCAAACACAAAAACCGCCCTAATATTAAGGCGGTTTTCTTATTTTTCAAGATTAAAATCTTGACTATGCGTTAGGTTCTACAGAAACAAAAGACCTGTTGTTTGCTTTTTTTCTGAAAACTACTTTTCCGTCTACAAGAGCGAACAAAGTGTGATCTTTACCGATCCCAACGTTTTCACCTGGGTGGTGTTGCGTACCTCTTTGTCTAACGATGATGTTTCCAGCAATCGCTTCTTGTCCTCCGAAAATCTTTACTCCAAGTCTCTTGGAATGAGATTCTCTACCGTTTTTGGAACTACCAACTCCTTTTTTGTGTGCCATTTTATTCTAGGTTTTTAAAAGGTTTGTTATTTTTTAATTTCTTTGAATTGAGCGATGTTCTTTTCAATAAGTCCATCTACTTCTTCGTGTGAAAGAATATTCTTTCCTAACTCGTCTTTAAGTTCTTTACCTAAAGTTACAAGGGTTTCTCTGTTGTCTTTAGACTGAGAAAGACCGTTCTTCTTCAAATGATAGTTAAGTTCGTGGTCTTCACTGAAGTTCACTGTATCTCTATCAGCATTTCCAGTTTTTTCTTCCGCCTTTGTTTCAGCTTTCACTGCTTTTGGTTCAGAAGCTTCCTTCTTAGCTGATTTTTTAGTTCCTTCAAAACCCGTAATCCCAGTAATAACAATCTGAGTTAATTGTTGTCTGTGACCGTTTTTCTTAGCGTAACCTTTTCTTCTTTTCTTTTTGAAGACGATTACCTTATCGGCTTGGAGGTGATCTAAAATTTCAGCATCAACAGTGATACCGCTTACAGCCGGGGCGCCAACAGTTGTAGTACCGTTTACAGTAAGAAGTACTTTATCAAAAGATACTTTTGCACCTTTATCTCCTTCTAAACGGTTTACAAACAACTTCTGGTCTTGCTCAACTTTGTACTGAAGCCCTGCTATCTCTACAATTGCAAACATTGTTTATAAATTTATTTGTTAATAATCTTGTTTTGAGTCTGCAAAATTAAGAAATTTTTCCAAATAGCAAAGCCTTAAGATCAAAAAACTTCAGCTAATTCATTGATTCTTTTATCGCTACGCAATTTACTACTGAAAATCAGAACCTATACGTAAATTCCAAAACTCTTTTGAACGTGCATAGCAAGCTCCTCTGCAGGTAGAGACCCTGCCCCTTCCGGCTGAATACTCCAAGTTTTTGTTTCCATATGAAACACTAGACGGTAAGGCTCCTTTTCGTTTTCTGTGATGTTAAAACTATGACTAGTAATATCGTAGTCAACTTTATATTGAAGTGTTCTGTCTTCTTGGGTTAGTTCAAACTCTCGGGTCAAATTTCGTGGATCCATTGTATTTATTTTACTTTATGACAAAATTACACTTAATTTCCAAGTTCCTAGGTCAAGAAAGACTATGGAATTTTCAATAAAGACAATTGATAAATAGAAAGGCAAGAATTGTATATTTGATTAAAAATACGCCATGACTAGAGACCTGTATATTGATTTTGCTAAAGGTTTAGCTACAATCTCTGTAATATTTATTCATACCGTGTTCTGGTCGGGACAGTTTTATGTACCTTCAGAGGTGAGAATCCTCTCTTTACTATTTGACGTTCCGCTCTTCTACGCATTGAGTGGACTTACTTCCAGTGGAAAAGTTGAAAAAACCCTTTTTCGCTTAGTAAAGCTTCAGATTACTTTCATGCTTTTCTTAATTTTACTCTTTGTTTTGGATTATCTGTTCAAAGCAGTAGGCCTCTCCTTAGTGGGACGCAATGTATTGAATGAGTTTTATTCCACTTTCGGTACCAAGTATACCCCTCAGTCGATCAGCTCATATCCTCAATGGCAGAACCTGGGCAATTGGTTTCTACATCGCTACACCAATGCCGATACGTTTCCCGTAGTGATGGGAAGCTTTTGGTACCTAAAAGTTTATTTTATTTTAACCTTGCTGGGCGTTCTGATCCTTCGCTTTTTTTCCAAACACATTAATTGGTTCATTCTATTTTGTTTAGGACTCACCTTACTTTTCCACTTTTATCCTCATTATTATCCAAAAGGTCAAGTAGGATACGTTACTGCCTACCTAGCTCTATTTCTCCTAGCACACCAAATCAAAGGCAAGAAATTGTCTACAAGGACCGTCTTTTTGATGTTTTTGGGAACCGTCCTTGCCCTCGCCTGGATGTTCCTATCTTATGGCAGCGAAATATTCTATCAAATCAATCGTCAAAAATTTCCACCGAAAATACCTTACCTCATCTGGACCCTACTTTCCATTAGCCTTCTTTTCACCTTTTACAACAGATTGAAAATAAATAAACGATCTGTGATCACTTTCATTGGTGAGAACGCTATTTTCTTTTATTTTGCGCAGGGCATTAGTTCCTCTTTGATCTATTTTTTAGTCGTTCCTTTAAAGGATCATATGCACTGGTCGCTACTGCTTCCCCTTATATTTATTATCAACCTAGTGCTCGCCTATTCTATTGCACTATTTTTAAAGAAATGGGACCAATGGGGTTGGAACCTCTTACGGTGGCTAAAAGGAAGAACCGCCCCAAATCAATAGGGCGGCTCCAAAAATATATAGAAGAAAAAAATTATTTACGGTTTCCTCTTGCAATGATAGCAATGATAATGACAAGAAAAAGTGCACCAATTACCCAATAAAGAGGATTAGTCATCCATTCCTCTGTCGTGGTTGTAGTCGTTTTCGTAGTAGTAATATCTACATCAAGTGGTTCGGTAGTCTCCTGTGCGAAGGCAATTGCATTTGCCATTATTGTAAAAACAAAAAGCAAAAACTTATCGCATTTCGATGTTAATAGGGTTAGTTTTGTATCCATAATTTATCTTTTTTGTACTTCTTCCCAGTATTCAATCTGAATGCCAAAACCTTCTGCCACTCTAAAGAGGGTTTAATTTTATAACTTTGCTTGAAGATTATGAAAATCAATTTCATATTTTTACCCAAATCAAATCTTAACTATGTTCAAATTAAAATTACCAACCGATCCACGTTGGGCAAATATTGCAGAAGAAAACATCGAGGAAATTCTAACCGATCATGCTTGGTGCGAGCAAAAGGCAGCAACCAACGCAATTACTTTGATCACGATGCTTCCCGAACATACGGAAATTGTAACTGAACTTCTTGCCATAGCACAAGAGGAGCTTGATCATTTTGGACAAGTACATGAAATTATAAAAGAACGTGGTTATGTTTTAGGACGTGCACGTAAAGACGATTATGTAAACGATCTAGCTAAATTCATTATTCAAGGGAGTCGTGAGGCTTTAATTATCGATCGTATGCTTTTTGCAGCTATGATTGAAGCCAGAAGTTGTGAGCGTTTTAAAGTACTAACGGAGACCATTAAAGATGAGAAGTTAAAAGAATTTTACCACGAACTCATGATCTCTGAAGCCAATCACTACACTACCTTTATTGGATTCGCAAGGGAGCTTGGAAAGGTGGAAAAGGTGAACAAACGTTGGGAGGAGTGGCTCGAGCATGAAGCGAAGGTGATACAGAGTTACGGAAAAAAAGAAACGATTCACGGCTAAAACTTCCTCTATGAATTTACCTTACGCAGAACCCTTTAGAATAAAAATGGTGGAACCTCTTGAGCAGTCCACTAAACAAGAGCGAGAAGAATGGATAAAAAAGGCGTCCTACAATCTTTTTAATTTGGAAAGCCATAAAGTTTTTATTGATCTGCTTACCGACAGTGGTACGGGTGCAATGAGCGATAGACAATGGTCGGCCCTAATGAAAGGAGATGAAAGCTATGCCGGATCTCGGTCCTTTTATGAATTAAAAGAATGCGTACAGCGAATTACTGGATTTGCTTATCTCTTGCCTACTCACCAAGGAAGAGCAGCTGAAAATGTGCTGTTTTCCGTTTTAGTAAAGTCCGGAGATGTAATCCCTGGAAACTCTCATTTTGATACGACCAAGGGACATATAGAATTCAGAAAAGCAGAAGCGATAGACTGTACTATCGATGAGGCGTTTGATACAGAACTTATTCACCCTTTTAAAGGAAATATTGATTTAAACAAATTAGAAAAAGTTTACCAATCCCATCCAAAAGAAAAGATTCCTTTTTGCCTAATCACATTAACCTGCAATAGTTCTGGCGGACAGCCCGTATCACTAGAAAATATAAAGGAAGTAAAAAAACTATCGGATCGTTTTGGGATACCCGTCTATATAGATGGAGCCCGCTTTGCCGAAAACGCCTATTTCATAAAAGAAAGAGAAAAGGGTTTTGAAGACCATTCGATAAAAGATATTTGCAAAGAGATATTCTCTCAGGCCGATGGCATGACCATGAGCTCAAAAAAAGACGGCCTAGTGAATATTGGCGGGTTTATCGCGCTTAAAAGTCAAGAGATTTACGATAAAGCCTCTACTTTTACCATCATCTACGAAGGTTACATTACCTACGGAGGAATGAGCGGAAGAGATATGGCCGCTTTAGCAGTAGGGTTAGATGAAGCTACAGAGCAAGGTTATTTAAAGAGTCGAATAGCGCAAGTGGAGTATCTTGGTAACCGTCTGATCGAACTGGGAATACCAATTCAACAGCCCGTAGGAGGACATGCGGTATTTGTTGATGCAATAAAATTCTATCCGCATTTAAAAAGAGAAGAATTCCCCGCACAAACGTTAGGAATTGAGCTTTATAAAGAGGCAGGTATTCGTGGTGTTGAGATCGGTGCCATCTTAGCCGACCGAGATCCTAGCACAAGAGAGAACCGCTATCCAGCCACGGAGTTCCTTCGACTAGCCATTCCTAGAAGGACCTATACGAACAACCACATGGAATACATCGCGGTAGCACTGAAAAATCTATTTGATGCAAGAGATAAAATCGCTAAAGGGTACAAAATAAAGAAGGAAGCTCCCATTATGAGACACTTCACTGTGCAATTAGAACCTGCAGATTAGTTTCTACTTTGAAAAGGTAAATCCTAGTTGAACGAGCTTACTATAAACTAGATGACATGGAAGTCCCATTATGGTATAATAGCTTCCTTGCAAGCTCTTAATTTTGGTCATCCCAAGCCATTCTTGAATGCCGTAACTCCCTGCTTTATCAAAAGGCTGGCAGCAAGTAATATAGTACTCAATTTCTTCAGGGCTAATATCCAAAAACTCTACCTCGGCAAAGTCCGTAAAGGTTTTTGAAGAATCATTAGTCTTTAACGAAAAAGAGGTATACACTTGGTGCTTTTTCCCCGAAAGAGATGAAAGCATGTTTTCTGCCTCAGCTGCATTTATAGGCTTCCCTAGTATTTCATCCTCCAAGGCTACAATCGTATCGGCAGTAAGAAGCACTTCATTGGATTGCAACTCACGAAAACAGCCGGCTTTTAGTTCCGCTAAATACCCAGCAACCTTACTGGGAGCTAAATCTTTTGGATAGACTTCCTCACAATCAATAGTGACTTTTTTAAAAGAAAATCCCATTTCTTGAAGCAATGACTGTCGTCTTGGAGAAGCGGTTCCTAGTAGTAGTTTTAGTTGCTTTTGCATGCTATCGAGATTGGGTTAAGTCTTCTTCCCAAAGCCCCTGAACTTTAAGCACCTGCTCAATTACGTCGCGAACGGCTCCTTCTCCGCCCTTTACAGGTGAAATATAATCACAAATTGCTTTCACTTCAGGTACTGCATTTTTGGGGCAACACGCAAGAAGCACTCTTCTTAAAATCCCCAAATCAGGCACATCATCCCCCATCATTAACAGGTCCTGATCCTGCAAAGAATATTTTTTTTTGAAGGATTCTAAGTCCGCTAGTTTATTGTGAGATTTAGGATAATAATCTCGGATCCCTAGGTACTCCATTCGGTGTTTCACCATCAGGTCATTACCGCCAGTAATAATCCCAATTTGAAACCCCTTTTTTAGAGCCTTTTGTACTGCGAACCCATCGAGAACGTTCATCACCCGAGTCATGTGCCCACCGGGCATTAAATACACTTTTCCATCAGTGAAAACTCCATCGACATCAAAAACAAAAGCTTTTACTTGAGATAATTTAAATTTATAGGACATCAATTAACTACTTTACTTAATAGGGCAAAGGTAAAAAATAATTGCGGCGCCAAATCTTTCAAAAAAAGTGCCTTTATTACTAAAGCTCAAGTTCAATAGGATTATTCTGCGAGTTTAAAGACTTCTTCCTGTTTTGCTCCATTTGACGTAATATATCTGCCGAATTACTGAGTTCTCGACCGTTCATATTAACCACCACTTTTGTATTGGGCCTAGCGAGCATTTCTCTCATATCTTTCACCGGGTCTTTCTTGTATTGCTCGTACTGCTTTTTATATACATCACGAGAAATCTCTAATGCCTTATCCGATAATAGAGGAATAGTTGATCCGTCTGCCATCTTTACCTCTTGACCCACTTCAATCTCCATCTTCTTAATTCCTTTCAACTCAAAATTATGGGTACCTGAATCATCTTGCGCACTTACAATGAGCCCAGGAAGTCCATGCAATTTATAAGGGCCATCTTGAATAGGAACTTCAGTACTAAACCAGGCCGTCCAATTTCGTCCAGCAAACGATCCAACTGCTTTCTGTGCTTTAAACTCTCCAAAGGTTTTTTGCTCTGGAAGTATCTGCCACTCGATTCTACGATCCTCAACTACTCGATACTTTTCTGATCCTATTCGAGTTACTAACACAACCTTATAATCGGGATAACTCTTCTCCACACGATCCCCCACCTTTCCTGCGTTTCCACGAGTTATCGAAAAACTAGTAGAACCTGAGGCCACCTGTTTTTGAAGTGAAACGGCAGCTAATGAATCACTTTCATAGGCCAGTTTGCTATAAAACCTCGAACCCTTTTCCGAGATGTCCAAATACATCCATTCTGAACTCAAGCTATCTACTTTGGTTGAATCGAGGGAAAATCGGTACTCGTAAATTGCTCTAGTTTGCGACTGAAAAAGACAAGTGAAACAAAACAAAAACAAACTAAAATATTTCATGATTCTTATTTAAAATTAAACTTCACAGTAAACATAAATTGACTAGGACGAATTTCCATAGAACTTCTAGTTGTAGCAAGTAAACTTGGATTGTAGGATATAGTTTCGTACACTTTCTTATTGGCAATATTCAACCATTTAAGCTCAAAATCAATTTTCTTTTTTGCCCAAGTGAATTGGTAGCTAAGGTCATAGAATGAATTTCGGTAGGTTTCATCGATTCTTGAAGTAGAGATGTCATCCCAGAAGAATCCAATGGTATGGTTTTCTATTGGATAAAGATAAGCGGCTAGATTATGATTCCATCCTGAAGTTTTCGTTTCTGAACCGTAATAAAGGTTTTGATTTTGATTCCAGTTCATCGAAAGGTTATAATCTAGGCTTAACCAAGAGAACATCATATTGTTGAACTTAAATCCTAAACTCTGACGGTTGATGTCTGTCTCTATTAAATCGGATTGCCCATCTTGCTGGTTCACTAGCATCGAATAAGCATTCGAGTCGCTATTGGAAAAACTTACGGAAACATTGGATTTAATGGAAGGAAAATACTTTCCGATTTCAGCACTTTCTGTTTGACTAGTCGTCGTATTATCAAAATAGGCCAATTCTCCAATGGTCGCTCCGGAAGAGAATATCGTAGTTCTTTGAATTAGATTGCTCTCATTAGAGGTGTACTGGTATCTAATATTAAAAAATAAGTTGTTTAGTGGATTTCTATATTCCAATCTTGGAGAAAGGACCATTGTCTTATTCTCTGGAAGTAAGTTGTCGTTATTTCCAATGTTTCTTGGCGAAGTGAGGATATTACCCGTATAAAGAGATCCAAAGTTTCCGTAGTTGTAGCTTATATTTCCAAAAGCCCAAATCTTCCAGAAGGACGCGAACTCATAATTGGCCCAGAAACTCGGTTCAAAAACTGTTTTACTGATCTCTCTACTTTCACCTCGCAAAAGATCCGTATAATCCATTCCGTAGAAGTTAAGAGGCAGGGAAACATTCAAATTCAATCCGGATTTTTTAAAGTTGACCCCTACTCTGGTGTATGGATTCACTTCGTTCCACTTCATATCGTTTCGGTAGTCGTTTCCTAAAGCCGTACCTTCTCCAAAAAGGTCAGATTCCATCTGATTGAAGGATAAGTTGATTCCAACTTCTGGCGTGAAGGTCCAATTCTTTACACTAAACCCGACAGAAGCTGAATGATTGGCATTGAGAGTACTGAGCTCTAGATCTTGATTTAAACGAGAATAGCGCTGACCAAATAGATCATCAAAATCCTGGAAATTATCATAGAGTGTTTCTAGATTTTGTCGGTCTTTCTGGTAACTGATGTAACTCATCACATTCACCATTTTCTCTTTAAAAGGAATAATCGTACTTAAAGAGTTTTGAATCATTCCGCTAGGAGAATTTAGGCTTTGATCCATTTGGATGGCTCCACTTCTTGAATCTACAATCCTTGAATCCCCACGATCGTCATTCCAGAAACCATTCCAAGTGGTTGTATTCTTGAAGAATCCTTTTTTTGCATTCTTGGTGAATATCACCTCTCCTTTGGCTTGATTGCTGTAAAATTGATTCGCTAGGTTGGTTGACGCTTTTGCACCCTCAGGAAAAAACTCGGAAGGCTCATAAATAGTCTCCACCATAGACTCTCTTTCTACCGCATTATTAGAATAATTTGCGTTCACCTTAAGTTCCCATTCCTTATTCTTAAATGGGCTGGTAAGGAGGTTGGCAGAAAAATAATGCACATTGTTCATCAGGTACCTCTTTTCCGGTACATTAGGGGTTTGGGCCTGATCGACACTCAGCCAATTGCGCTGTGAGGCTTGACGTCTAATTCCTTCCCATCGGTTACCGAAGGCTAATATATTCCTTTCGTTCTCTACGGCCTCTCCGTTATTGTTGGCTTTGTAATTCACCACCCATTGGTTTTTTTGTCCAAAGAACATTGGTGTTAATTTCACGTTCCAAAGAAAAGGTGAAAGTCCTACACCTACTTCTCCACGACCGGTCATGGTCACCTGATTCTTGAGCTTAATATTAATGGCAGCGTTCTCACTTGGCACCTTGTCTTGGAGAATCTTAACCGGCTGGTGGTTCTCAAGGACTTCCATCTTCTGAACCGCATCTTTAGGTAGGGCGTTGACTACCGAGCCGTAACCTCCTTCCATTAAATCCTTACCATTAACGTAAAACTTATTGATAGGCTCTCCTTGATAAAGAATCGCACCACTGGAATTCACTTCAATTCCAGGAATCTTCTTTAGTACATCCGATAAAGTTCTATCGCTTTGGGAATCAAAGGCTTTAAGATCATAAGTGATCGTATCTCCTCGTTTCGTGATAAGTCGTGTTTTTAACTTAACCTCTTTAATTTCAGTAGCTTCACCTTGCAGAGTGAAATTCTGATTCTGAGTTTTATTGGAAACTTGCTGCACTAATTCACGGTGATTAAAGGCTTTTACCTTTACATCAACATTCTCAAGACTGGAGGTGAAATTGACCTTATATTCCCCTTTGGAATTAGAAATACCGTAAGCGATAATAGCGTCCTTACCAGGTTCTTCGATGGTCACTGATGCACTAGGGACTGGAAAGCCATCTTGATCAAGTACCTTGCCTGAGAGTGTGCTCTGGGCAAACAGTACGGTACTACAAAACAGCATCAAAAAAAGTGCGAAAAGCTTTTTCATTTTGGATAATAATTTACTTCATTAGTAGGCTGTTGGCACCTTTTGTTACACGTTTACCGGTGAAGAGTAACAAATTCATACTATAGGAAGTGAAAGTTCAACAATCGATGTGTTTTTTTTATAATTTTGCTTATTATTTTTGAAGCCCATGGCACTTAGACTTAAACCGATCGATGTAGTCCAGGAGATTAGTCCTGAGGATTTCTACAAGAACTATTTAAAGCCTCGCCGCCCCGTAGTAATTAAAAACCTATCGAAAGGCTGGCCTGCATATCAAAAGTGGACATTGGATTACATGAAGCAAAGTGTGGGTGATGTGGAGGTTCCTTTGTACGATTCATCTAAAGCAGATCCTAGTGCACCGATCAATGCATCAGCGACCAAAATGAAATTCGCAGAGTACATTGATTTGATTAAAGAAACCCCAACCGATTTAAGGATTTTCCTGTTTGATCCCATCAAACATGCACCCAAAATTCTTGAAGATTACCGTCCTCCTAAAGAACTAATGGGAGGATTTTTGGATAAGTATCCTAATATGTTTTTTGGAGGCAAAGGGTCCGTAACTTTTTTGCATTACGATATTGATCTTGCCCACATATTCCACACTCATTTCTCAGGTAGAAAACGAGTCATTCTCTTTGAATACAAATGGAAAAAAAGGCTTTACTCCATGCCTATGGCCACATACGCCCTAGAATACTACGATATCGAAAACCCTGACTTTGAGAAATTTCCCGCACTTAAGGGAATCGAAGGAATTGACTGCTACTTAGAACATGGTGACACTTTATTTATGCCCACAGGCTATTGGCATTGGATGAAATACCTAGATGGAAGCTTTTCCATCTCACTTCGGGCATGGGATAAATCCTGGGCTGTGAAGGCCAAATCGCTTTGGAATCTCACCGTTCAGCGCAGCATAGATAATTTCTTAAAAAAGAAATACAAGAAGCGCTACATGGACTGGAAAGAAAAAAAAGCGGTAGCTCGGGCTCTAAATGCACTAAAAAAGGACACGAAGTAAATCCAAACATCATACAATGAAACAAAATTTCCCACCAAATGGTGGGAAATTTTAGTTATAACTCAAACGGAGTCCAGCTTGGAATTAAAATTCTAAGAAGATTAATCATTCAACTTTAGAACCGCCATAAAGGCTGATTGTGGCACTTCCACACGTCCAATCTGCTTCATTTTTTTCTTTCCTTCCTTTTGCTTTTCAAGTAATTTACGTTTTCTCGAAATATCCCCTCCGTAACATTTTGCCGTCACGTCCTTTCTTAGTGCCTTAATAGTCTCACGAGCAATCACTTTGGTTCCAAGAGCTGCCTGTACAGCAATATCAAACTGTTGTCGCGGAATGAGTTCTCTCAATTTCTCGCACATTTTTTTTCCGATATAATAGGCGTTACTGTCATGGATTAGCGAGGACAAAGCATCAACCATGTCTCCATTGATCAAAATGTCCATTTTTACTAATTTGGATTCTCTAAATCCAATAGGATGGTAATCAAAAGAAGCGTATCCTTTTGAAACGGACTTTAATCGATCATAAAAATCAAAAACGACTTCAGAAAGCGGCATATTGAAAACGAGCTCCACTCTGTCTGATGTCAGATAGCTTTGATTTACAATCTCTCCTCTCTTCTCAATACAAAGTGTCATTACAGCTCCAACAAAATCGGATTTTGTAATAATTGAAGCTTTAATATACGGCTCTTCTACGCGATCTAGAACCGAAGGGTCGATCATTTCCGAAGGATTATTAATCAGTATAGCAGTATCAGGCTCTTTTTTACTGTATCCTAGGTACGATACGTTAGGTACCGTTGTAATCACGTTCATATCGAACTCACGGTCTAAGCGCTCCTGAATAATTTCCATGTGCAGCATTCCTAAGAAACCGCATCGGAATCCAAAGCCTAACGCCGCCGAACTCTCCGCTTCAAACACTAATGAAGCATCATTTAGTTGTAGTTTTTCTAGAGAGGTTCTAAGTTCTTCGAAGTCTTCACTTTCCACTGGATAGATCCCCGCAAAAACCATTGGTTTCACCTCCTCGAAACCTTCAATTGCATTTTCTGCAGGATTCTCAGTAGAAGTAATGGTATCTCCTACCTTTACTTCTCGTGCATCTTTGATACCTGAAATAATATATCCTACATCACCAGTAGGAATGGCGCCTTTCGGTGCTTGTTTTAATTTCAGGGTACCTACTTCGTCTGCGTCGTAGGTCTTACCAGTTGCCATGAATTTGACTTTCTGTCCCTTCTTTATCGAACCATTAACTACTTTAAAGTATGCTTCAATTCCTCTAAAAGGATTGTAAACAGAATCGAAAATTAAGGCCTGTAATGGTGCGTCGGGGTCTCCTTTAGGAGCTGGAATTCTATTTACAATTTGCTCTAAAAGCTCAAGTACCCCTTCTCCAGTCTTTCCTGAAACCCGTAATACATCCTCCGGACTACATCCAAGTAGACTCACAATCTCATCCGTTACCTCTTCAGGGTTTGCGGAAGGGAGATCGATTTTATTTAAAATAGGAATGATCTCAAGATCATTCTCCAATGCTAAATACAAGTTGGAAATGGTTTGTGCTTGAATACTTTGCGCTGCATCAACGATAAGAAGCGCACCCTCACAAGCAGCTATAGATCTTGATACTTCATAAGAAAAGTCTACGTGGCCTGGTGTATCTATCAGGTTTAAAATATACTTTTCTCCATTGAGCTCGTAATCCATTTGTATCGCGTGTGATTTGATGGTAATACCACGCTCTCTTTCAAGGTCCATATTGTCCAGAGTTTGAGTCTGAAGCTCCCTTTTACTTACCGTAGCGGTGTACTCAAGTAAACGGTCAGCCAGTGTGCTCTTACCGTGGTCAATATGTGCAATGATGCAAAAGTTTCTAATATTCTTCATTCTATTCTCAGTAGGGTGCAAATTTAACATTTTTAATTGATTGCCTTTGCATTTTTATTTCACCACCCCGCTACATAAATAAAAAGCGTTTCCTTAAAAACTAAACGACCCCCATTAAAAAAAATGGAGGTCGCCTAACATTAAAAAAATAAACTATTATGGGGTTTTTTATCTACTACCTCTTCCCCCCGAAGAAATAGGTGCGTTTCTTGACGGCGCGCTCGCTCGATTGCTTGATTGCTCCGGCGTATTTTTCATATTCATTCTTCTCTCCAACATACGATCACGCATTTGACCTTCTACACGGAACATCTTGATCACCTGTTGAGGCTTCACCACTTGCTGCATTTTCTTCGCATACTCTCGGCGATTATTAATCAATTGCTCTCCGTACTGGAAACTGTCTTCTAATCTCTTTCGAGCTTGTTCTTCAGAGAGTTGATCGGGATCAAAATTTCCATCGAAACGATCTTTTATCCTACGTTGAGATTCCTGGTAATCACTGTATATTTTTCCAAAAGCAGCTTGATCTTCTTTACGTATTTTCAATTCTTCCATGAGCGCATTTTTTCGATAATCTCGATAAAGCTCTCTTTTCTGTTCTGGAGATAGTTTACTTATAAGCTCCTTACGCTTTTCTGGCGACACCTTTTTTAAATCGAGTTGCGTGCGCTCCTGCCCATTAACCCCTAGGGAAAAAGCAAGAACTAAACAAAAGGTAAATAATGCTCTATTCATGAATAAACTTTTTTTTCTAATACAAATCCAAATAAACATCCAATTCTGCATCCCGTGAAAGTTCGGCTAAATCTTTACTTGAAAGAGAGGTTAGAATTTGATCTGCTGTGATTTCACTTTGCATTACTGCTGTACTAATCACCCCGCCACTTCTCAGAGATTGTCTATTGGACTTTATTACCGGTTCACTTAAAATTTCTTTTTCCTGCCCTCTCTCCTTAGTTGTAGCCTCAGCTAAAGTAGAGCTTCCAATAGCATTCTCTACCGAATCATCTATTGCTGAGAGCGCTAAAGCCTGCTTTTGATTTTCGTTAATTACTCTAGGCTCACTAGATACAGTCGCCTGCTTTTCCATGTTGAGCTGATCCATTGTACCTGTTTTAATAACAATCCCTAAAGCCGCTAAAAGCACTACTGCTGCTGCAGCTGCGTAACTCCATCGCTTAGGAAGGAAAACCACTTTTCCTTGGGGGGTAGGAGAGGACTTTTTATCTTTATCCGCCTGAATCCTAGCCAGTACATTTTCTTGTACCTTTTCAAAACTGGACTCTGGACGAGAGTAGATCGTCTTACGTTCTAGTTCTTCTAAATTAAAATTCTTCATTATATGTTTTTTTTCGAAAGTAAGCGGTGTCCTAAGCATCCCTAACCTTCTTCTTAGACCTCTTTGTAATTTTCTTTTATATAGTCTTCAATTTTCTGTTTTGCATAGTGGTAATTTGTTTTTAGCGTCCCTACGGACATATCTAAAATCTTACTCAGCTCTTCATAGGGAAGTTCATCATAATACCGCATAGTAAAAACCAGTTTCTGTTTCTCTGGCAAACTTTGGATCGCTGCTTGTAGCAAGACCTGAATTTCTTCAGCTTCTGGAGAGGCATTATCTGCTACTAAATTTTGCAAGTGCGTTTGCACATCACCATCCGTCTTTTGCATTTTCTTCATCTTAGCTAACTCTTGTAAGGCTTGGTTGGTAGCAATCCTATAAAGCCAAGTATAGAGCTGACTGTCTTGTTTGAATTGATGAAAGTTCTCGTAGGCCTTGATAAAAGTATCTTGTAGCACGTCTTGCGCTAGATCATGATCTACAATAAGACGTCTAATATGCCAATAGAGCCTACTTTGATAGGTATCCATCATTAACCGCACTCCCTTTTCGTTATTTTTCGAATCGGACATTAGTGTAATGATTTCCTGATCTTTTATTTTCATCAGCTCCTTACGTTTGTTGGATTATTTAAGTTGGTTAAAGTTAAAAATTAATTTGAATTTTTTCTACACTCCTGCAATTCATCTCTTTATTTGATTTCCAGCGATTTGTCTCGATTCTTTTAAAGACGTACCTTTGAGTATGGAGATTGTTATTATCGGCTCGGGCAATGTCGCCTACCATCTAGCAAAGGCACTAAAAAAAGAAAACCTTCCTTTAATTCAAATTTTTGGAAGGAATTCCTCTGCTCTAAGTGAAATTGCTCAGAAGCTGGAAGTTCCTTACTCAACAGAAGAACTACAAAAAGCAGACCTTTATATTATTTGCGTTAGTGATTCCTCTATTGAAGAGGTATCAAAAAAAATAAGCAATCCTAAGGCGTTAGTAGTCCATACCTCTGGTTCACTTCCTATGGAAGTGCTCCAAGGAAATTACAGAAAGGGTTCCTTTTATCCACTGCAAACGTTCAGTCGTGAAAAAGAGTTGGATTTTAAAGAAATTCCTCTTTTCGTCGAATCGCAAAATCCCAAGGACACCGAGATTCTACTTAATTTGGCAAAAAATCTTTCCAAACACGTACAAATGGCCCATTACGAGCAAAGGAAATACATTCACTTAACCGCAGTCTTTTCTTGTAATTTTGTGAATCACCTCATCGCAAGAGCAAAAGAAATTTCCGACACGCACGATCTCCCTTTTGAATATTTTCTTCCACTAATCAAAGAAACCTTCAGCAAAATAGAAACAAGCGATCCTAAAGAGGTTCAAACAGGACCCGCGCGAAGAGGAGATACTCGAGTACTCAAATTACACGAAGAATTAATACATGATCCGCTTCAAAAAAAGCTCTACCAAATACTAAACCAGTCCATACAAGAAATGTACGGACTGGATCAATAATAAAGATTGTTATATTTATCCTATGCGTCTGCTGACGGACCGTAACTTGCGGGCAGTGCAATATCGTTCATTCGATAATAAACTCCTAATTGTGCACGGTGGTGAGTTAGTTGAGAAAGTGCATGGCGCATGGCTTCGTACTTGTTAAAATCAGCTATAACATACTCTCCGTTTTTCATTACCCAACGGTTTTCTAAATCCTCCTCAGATATTTCTGCCAAGGTTTGCTTAGAACCCTTATATCCTTTTTCAAAAAGCTCCAGCAGCTGGTCTTTGCCAGACACCTCAGTTGGTTTGTAATCATCTGCTGCGAAATCAAGCTTCTCTGTCTTCAACATAAAATCGGGCCATCCTACAATTTCAGCAATATGAACAGCTAAGGGTTTTAACTTCATGCTTTTCTCATGAGGTGCATAATCCTCTTTATCTTCTGGATAGAGCGCTAAAAAGTTTTTTGTGATCTCATACTCTTGATCTAATTCTTTGCGAAGATTTTCTAAAGTGTTCATTTTAAATATTTTTTGGCATTGATAGGAAACAAATTTAGTCTAGTTTCATTACAATAGAAAAATTCTAACGTTAAATTAAGACTAATCTTTTGTAACGAAATACTAAAACTATAAACTAATTGAGTAAACCTTTCTAATGAAAAAATATATCTCGATTTTATTAATGCTTGCTTCGGCTTTAGTTTTTGCGCAAACCTCAGCCAATCGCTTTTTCTATGAGCTAACTTTTAAACCTGGAAAAGAATCGGATTCCTTGGTTAAAGAAATGACGATTTTAGATATAACGGATAAAAAATCACTGTATCAGGATTACCTTATGGTTTCTCAAGATTCATTATTAAAAGTCGAAGTGGAATTGATGCAAAAGTCTGGGAGCTTTAAAGACCTTTCAAAAACACTGAAACAACCCAAGTTCAGCTACAAGATCTTTAAGAATTACCCAGAGATGGACATCGTATATCAAGACCAAATTTTACAGGACCGAGTATCGTATAAAGAAAAAGTAAGCCTAAACTGGAAAATTCTACCAGAAAAGAAAACGATTGGTGAATACGAAACTCAAAAAGCTACCGTTAGTTACGGAGGAAGAGATTGGACCGCATGGTTCTCTAGTGCGATTCCTTTCCAAGACGGCCCTTATAAGTTTCACGGCCTACCTGGGTTAATTGTAGAGCTTGTCGACAGCCAAAACCATTACCATTGGCAACTAAAAGGCAATAAAGTTGAACCTGATTTTCAAGAAAAATCCTATTCTGAAAAACTGCAAGAGCAATTTGGAGGAGGTAAAGGAGATGTTCTAGAAGTGAGTAGAGAAAAATTCGAAAAACTTTATGAAGCCTATCGAAAGGATCCTTTTGGCAGTATTCGCACTCAACTCTCTCAGATTCCAGCCAACGCAAAAATGCCTGACGGAACCTCTGTCGCAAAAATGATGCGCGATCAAGAGGAAATGCTTAAGAAATACCTTAATGAAAACAACAATGCTATTGAAGTTTCTTCTTCCAAGAAATAGAAGATTTAATTAATCCTAAATCGCCTTTTGCATTAGCAGAGCCTATTTCAGCTCTGCTAATTTTTTTCTAACTCCCATGTTCCTTATTTAGATTTAATTTAAATAGCGTACATTTGCACTGGATTAAAACCTATAAATTTGAAACGAGACGACTCTAACAAGCTGTGCTGTTTTCCTATTAAAAAAACAGGTGTAATCGTAGATTACGACAATGCTACATTAAAAATGCCGAACAAAATTATCGAGATGGGACTACTCCCTGATACAAAATTTTCCATTCTGTATCAAGCTCCTTTTAAAGGTCCATTATATGTTGAATTTGGAGAAGAGAAAAGTCGCATCGCGCTGCGCGAAGAAGAAGCTCGTTTCATCATTGTAGAACCCGTTCGATAATGTCAGATACCGCACCTAAAAAACAAGTGCTATTAGTGGGAAACCCTAACGTAGGGAAATCTACCTTATTCAATGCACTATGCAATCGTAAACAAAAGACAGGAAACTATGCCGGAGTTACTGTCGCAAGTCATTCAGGAATTTTCTCCTATGAAGGCCACTCTATCGAAATCATCGATTTGCCAGGATCCTATTCAATCTATCCTGATGCAGAAGACGAGGCCATTTTCTCTAAATACCTAATTCAAGAGCAAGGGAATTATTCAGGGGTAGTCTATATGATGGATGCCATGAACCTCAAAAGAGGCCTTTTGTTATTTCAGCAGATTCAAGATTTAGGAATTCCTGTTCTAGTCGTTGTCAATCAAATTGATGAGGCTCAAAAACGAGGAATTGAAATTGATTTTGAAAAACTCTCCCATCTTTTAGGAGTGAAGGTTCTTAGAACCAATGCAAAAAAGAAAGAAGGGCTAGAAGAATTAAAAAGCAGTATCTTCAATTCTGAGTTCACTCAGTCCAATAAAATCCAGTTTGAAATTCCTTTGGAGCAAAAATCGGTCGTCATGAAGATTACCGAGCAAACTCAGGAAAAAAACCCTTATAAAATTTGGACCCTACTCTCTTCGGACACCTATTTAGGAAAACTAAATTCGGTGCATGAGAAACTCAATGAATCAGAAGCGAAATGCATTGTACCTAAAAGATTGCAAACTCAGGAGACGATTCGAAGGTACCAAGCCATTGAAAAAATAGTTTCCCAAGTCGTCACCAAAAAACCTCAGTTAAAAGAACTTCTAACTGAAAGATTAGATAAAATCCTGGTTCATAAGTTCTGGGGTTATGTAGTCTTTTTAGGAATCATGCTCGTACTCTTCCAAATGGTATTCTACATGGCAGAATATCCAATGAATTGGATTGATGGCTTTTTCGTATGGCTAGCCGAGTGGAGCTCTGAGTTACTTCCTCCCGGCCCATTAAACAGTCTTATATCAACGGGAATACTACCAGGGATTGGAGGGATCGTAATATTTGCACCACAAATTGGAATTTTACTCTACTTCCTTTATCTGCTGGAAGACTCTGGCTATATGTCCAGAGTGGTTTTTCTACTGGATCGATTTCTAAAACCTTTTGGACTGAACGGTAAAAGTGTGGTTCCCCTCATATCGGGAATCGCCTGCGCCATTCCAGCAATCAAAAGTACCCGAAACATAGAAAATGTAAAGGAAAGACTGATTACTATCTTAGTAACTCCATTCGTTACATGCGCTGCAAGATTACCCGTATATAGTGTTATTATAGCACTTGTAATTCCGGAAGGAAATGCGCTGTTTTTCTCCAATCGTGCGATTGCGCTCTTAGCTATGTACTTACTTGGGTTTGCTGCCGCATTAATTTCAGCATTTGCTCTTAAGAAAACAATCAAGCAAAACGTAAAAAGCTTTATGATCATGGATCTGCCTCCTTACAAAAGACCGCAGTTTGCTTATGATTTCAAGCTCACTTTGGGGAAAATGTGGGAGTTCATCAATGGTGCCGGTAAAGTGATTTTTGCTGTTAGTATATTACTCTGGGGACTTAGTTACTTGGGTCCTTCGCAATCCAGCGATAAATGGGTAGAATCCGATGTACATTTAGATCATTCGTACTTAGCCCAAATGGGAAAAGTAATTGAACCGGTGGTTGCTCCTTTAGGATACGATTGGAAAATGGGTGTATCGGTTATTGCAAGTTTTGCTGCACGTGAAGTATTTGTTGGAACCATGGCTACCCTTTATAGTTTAGATGATGATGTCGAAGAACAGCGTATCATTGATAAAATGCGAAATGATGTTCATCCCAACGGCGAAAAAGTCTTTACCTTAGCAACGGGAGTTTCTATATTGATTTACTACGCATTTGCAATGCAGTGCATCTCCACTATTGCGGTCGTTTATCAAGAGACTAAAAGTTGGAGATGGACCTTGTTTCAAGTAGTGGCCATGTCAGCCTTGGCTTACCTACTTGCAATGGTGGCTTACCAGATGTTACGATAATAATAAGAAAAAAACAATTTAAAGATGGGATTTTCTCTACTTATTCAATACATAATTGTCGGATTACTAGTATTATTCGCTCTTTATCGCCTTTTTAATATTTTCTACAAGAAGTTCAAAAAGAATAAAAAAACTTCCGAAGCTCAGGGCTGCGAAAGCAGTTGTTGCTCCTAAAAGAAAAATCGCTGTGGAAAAAATTTGACCTAAGGTTCATAGTGAAAACCGTAAATTTGCACTAAATTTAGAGTTAACAAAACCAAACTTTACATGTCTTTAATTAAAAGTATATCTGGAATTCGTGGAACCATTGGAGGGAATGTTGGGGACAACCTTACGCCGCTAGATGTGGTTAAATTCACTTCGGCCTATGGATCGTGGCTGCAAAACAATCAAGACAAAAAAGACCTTTCTGTTGTCGTGGGACGAGATGCTCGTATTTCTGGAAGCATGGTAAGCGCACTGGTTTGCTCTACCCTTCAGGGACTGGGCATCCATGTCATTGACCTCGGATTATCAACAACACCAACGGTTGAAATGATGGTTCCTCATTTTAATGCTGCAGGTGGAATTATCCTAACCGCGTCCCATAACCCAAAAGAATGGAACGCATTAAAACTTCTCAATGAAAAAGGAGAATTTATAAGTGGAGAAAATGGAGCTGAAGTTTTAAAAATTGCTCAGGAAGAATCCTTTCAGTATGCTGAAGTAGACCATTTGGGTTCGTACCGAATAGAAGAAGGTACTATCGATTTACACATCGAAAAAGTACTGGAGCTAAAAGAAGTGGATGCAAAAGCTGTTCAGAGTAAAAAATTCAAAGTAGTCCTTGACGCAGTAAATTCTACGGGAGGTATTGCACTTCCTCCTTTATTAGAAAAATTGGGTTGTGAAGTAATTCCCATTTATTGTGAACCCAATGGACATTTCCCTCATAATCCTGAACCTTTAAAAGAGCACCTTGGCGACATTTGTAGTGAGGTGAAAAAGCAAAATGCGGATTTGGGAATTGTTGTAGATCCTGACGTAGATCGCCTTGCGCTCATCGATGAAAAGGGTGAAATGTTTGGAGAAGAATATACTTTGGTAGCGGTTGCTGATTATTTACTTTCCCTTGAAAAGGGGGCTGCCGTTTCCAACCTGTCTTCAAGTAGAGCCCTTAGAGATGTTGCGCAAAGACACGATTCACCTTATTATGCTAGTGCAGTAGGTGAAGTTAATGTGGTTGAATTAATGAAGGAGAAGAATGCGGTCATTGGTGGAGAAGGAAATGGAGGAATTATTTTCCCAAAACTTCATTACGGAAGAGATTCGTTGGTTGGTGTAGCCCTATTCTTAAGTTTACTTGCGAAGAAATCACTAACAGTCTCTGAGTTAAGAGCTACTTATCCTGCCTATTTCATGGGGAAGAAAAAGATAGAACTCACACCAGAAATCAATGTGGATGAACTCCTTAAAAAAGTTCAAGCCCATTATAAGGAGGAAGAAATCTCAACAATAGATGGAGTAAAGATTGACTTTAAGGATTCTTGGGTTCATTTGAGAAAATCAAATACGGAACCTATTATTCGCATCTATACGGAGGCCTTCTCCCAAGAAGAAGCAAACCAACTAGCAGATCAAATGATTAGCAAAATTCAGTCTTTTATTTAGGCCTAATTTTTGCTTGAGCAATACTGTATAATTAATTAGTTATTTCAAAGTAAAGAAGCATATTTTTTACATTGAATGTACGGAGAGAAAACGATTGGAAGATTTTTTTGATAATGAACTGGTACAACGGTTCGAAGAAATGATTGAAAACAAGGATCAGTTTTACTTTGACAGTGAACAACTTGAAGACATCATTATTTATTACCTAGAATTAGGCGATATTACATTCGCTGAAAAAGCGGTTCAATACGGACTAGCACTACATCCTGGATCTTTGGAGATTAAGACCAAACTACTTGAAGTTCTTTTAGAAATGGAAGACTACGAGCAGGCTCGACCTATCATCGAAGAGCTAGCCAACAGCTCACAGGAAAACACTGACTACCTTGTATGCTGTGCAAAATATTACTCCAATTTAGGCAATCCTCATAAATCAATTGAATATTGCCAAAAAGCACTGGATTTGAACGAAGAGGAAAACTTCCTTCATAATTTCATTGCTGACGAGTACACAAACTTAGGAGATCCATTTCTAGCTTTAAAGCATTATCGTTTGGCGCTAAAACACGACCCTACAGACGATTATTCTCTAGAAAATACGATGAAATGCTACGTGCAGCTTAAGAAGTTTGAGGAAGCGGAAGCCTTCATCAATCACTACTTAGACGATTTTGCCTTTAATGAATCCGCTTGGATTGAATACGGCCAGTTCTTCTTTCATCGTAAAAATTACCAACAAGCACTTCGCGGATTTGATTTTGCTTTAGCCATTAATAGCACACTTATCGGAGTCTATGCAAGCAAAGCTTCGTGTCTTGAGGCCATGGAAGAGTTTGAGAAAGCCATTGAAGTGTATCATGAAATGCTCGAATTGGAAGATACCAAAGCGTATACACATTATAAAATCGGCCTTAACTATAAGGAACTAAAACAAACGCCCAAAGCTTTAGCCCATTTCCAGCAATCGCTCTTGCAGGACCCTCAGTTTCATCTCTCCATGATCGAACTAAGTGACCTTTATGAGCATATGGGATCTATAAAAGAGGCGCTTCATTATGCCAAGGAAGCTGCTCATTACAGCAGTGGCAACCTCGCTCTTCAAAAAAGGCTGGCTTACCTTTACATTAATTCAGGAAGATTTGAAGAGAGCTTGGAGTGCTTAAAGAAACTTGTCGAAAAGGAACCTAATCGTTTCTACAATTGGTACGCCTACATTGAGGTCTTGATGCTTCTTGGGGAGTACGAACAATCAATTGAAGTACTGACGCATGCAATTCAAATTCATCAAAAAGCAGAATTGTACTATCAGTTATCTAATTGCTTCTATCAACTCAAAATGGAAGACAAAGGCATCGAATCCTTGGAGATAGCCATTACTTTAGATGCTACGCTTCTTTCCAACATGAAAGAGAAGTACCCCTTCATCATTGAGGCGGTAAATCGAGTGAAAACTCGCAAAAAATAAAAGGGATTCCCCTAAAATTCATTTATTTCCAATAGGTCCTTTTCGGGGCCTATTGTTATTCTTAGGTCGTTTTTCCTTGTCTTAAAAAAACGAGACCGCCGACAATTACTGCAGCACCAATCATTTGCAACGCCCCTAATTTTTCACCGTCTAAGATCCCCCAAAGAATAGCAACAACCGGGATGAGCAGTGTTACAGTTGAGGTGAAAAGGGCAGAAGAAACTCGCAGAAGACGATAATTTAACATCATAGCTAACCCAGTTCCAAAAACCGACAACAAACAAACATAAAGTAATCCAGTCCACTCGATACCCACATAGCTGCTGGAACCAAAAAAACCGGTTAGAAAAAGAGCAATTAAGGATGGGAAAAAAAGCACCAATCCGAAAATGTAAGCCGAGAGCAACTTGGGCTCTACTCGGGTTAAATGGGTTTTAACAGTCAATCCGTTTATCGCATAGAGCAGTGTGGCTAATAGAAGCAAAAGGATAGGAATAATTTTCAATTCACCTGCGTCTCCAGCTCCTAATGTCAATAGCACGACACCAAAAAAGCTAATTAAAGTTCCTGTAATTTGGACTTTAGAGGTTTGGGTATTCCAGAAAAGACTTCCCAAAATAATAACGAATATTGGAACCATGGAGTTAAGAATCCCAGCCACCGCACTAGAGATCTGTGTTTCTGCCAACGGAAAAAGGTACATGGGCAAGAAGTTTCCACATAGTGCAGCAATAACCAAGTACTTTATTTGCTTTCTGGGAAACTTTCTGATGTTTTTGAGAGCATAAGGGAGTAGCAGTAGGGAGGAAATCAAAATCCTCAAGCTTCCCACTTCATAAGGGGAGTAATAGATTAAGGATTTCTTAATCAAAATAAAGGAAGATCCCCAAATCAATGCTAAAATAAGTAGCAGAATCCATTTCTCGTTTTTGTTCTCCTCCATCTTACTTCCTGGTAAACCGAATTGGAATTTGGTACTCATAGGCCACAGGCACTTGATTAAATTGAGCGGGTAAGAAAAATTGTCGCATACGGTAGGTCGCGATCAATGCTTGGCGATTAAAAAAAGGGTTATCTCCTTTGGCGTTAACCTTAGTAATGACCCCTTTATTATTAACCACAAAACTCAACTGCGTTTGCAGCTCCGAATCACTCCCTAATTTACCCGAATAATAAAACAAATCAATTAATTCTTGCCGAAACTTATCCATTCCTCCGGGATAGAGTGGCAACGTAAGTTTTCCCTGTGGATCTTTCTCTAGGCCAATACCGCCGTCCTGGTGTAGATCAGATAAAACTAACGACAGATCTTCATTGATTTTCACTTTAACAAGTGCCAAAATATAAGCTTCGTTCTCTAAGCTATCAACCTTTGATATCAATTGCTCTAATTGTCGATAGAGTTCTTTTCGATCCAAATTAGTACTTTGATTAACTTCGCTCTGGAAAGCCGAAAAAATCATATTTTTCTGCGAGTCAAAATATTTTTGTACAACTTGAAACTCATGATTTTGCTGAGCTTCTATCTTCGTGAAAAATAGAGAGAAACAGGCCGCAAGAACGCGTAAGAATTTTTTCATTTGAGAACCAGAACACTTTATGAACAGAACTCCCCTGTCCTACTATTCAAATAATAATAAAGAGGAAAAATGGGTTAAAAACCTATTATCGAAGCAATTGGTCGAAAGTATTGCCTTGGCGAATATCTCCACTTTGATATCCCTTCATAAACCATTCTTTGCGCTGAGCAGAGCTACCGTGAGTAAACCCTTCTTGGTTTACATGTCCTTGAGACCGTTGCATAATATTGTCATCACCTACTGCTTCGGCGGCTTCTATCGCGGCTTCTAAATCGCCTGGTTCAAGAAATTTTTCTCTCTCATCAGTATAGCGAGACCACAATCCAGCATAAAAATCCGCTTGGAGTTCAGTTGCAACCGAAACTCTATTCATCTCTGCTTGCGAATATTGACCACTCCGTCTTAACTGCTCGGTTTTTTGTAAAGTACCTAACAAATTTTGAACGTGGTGCCCCATTTCATGTGCCAGTACATAGGCCACAGAAAATTCCGTCACCTTAGCTCCAAAGCGTCGTTCTAATTCACTAAAGAAACTCAAATCCATATAAACCGTTTGGTCACTTGGACAATAGAACGGACCCATTGCTGCTTGAGCAGTACCACATCCTGATTGGGTAATATCATTGAACATCACCACCCGGGCTGGAGAATACTGCATACCATTCTCTTGGAAAATTCGAGTCCAAGACTGCTCATTCTCAGCCGTCAGCATCTTAATAAACTCCTGAGTCTGCAACTCCTCTGCACTGAGTTCTCTTTGTTCCGTTCCTACCGAGGATCCCATTGAACCACTAGATAGTATAGCCGAAGGATCTCCTCCCAGGAAAAAGACAACGGCCGCAATAATTAAAGTAACGAGTCCTCCACCTAGGAGTCCTCCGCCTCCTCCAGAGCCACGTCGATCTTCTACATTTCCACTACGGTCTTCTGTCCATTTCATAATAAACTCATTTTACAGGTTAGATTAAAACTCAAGTATTAGTACTCTAAAATACAAAAATATCACAATCAGTGAATCAGATTTTTATAAGATTTATAGGTATTGTAATACAATATGGCTTTCTAAGACTTGAACAGAGTCAATAAATTCCAGAAGCTTATTTTTTCCTTCTAAAATCAACCATTTTCAGCGCACTTACCGCGGCCTCAACTCCTTTATTTCCTAAATCTCCACCGCTTCGTGCCAAAGATTGCGCTTCAGTATCATCCGTAAGAACACAAAATAGCGTTGGTGTATCAGTGAGCGTGTTGCAGTCTTTAATTCCATGTGCAACAGCAGAACAGACATAGTCAAAATGAGGGGTTTCTCCTCGAATTACACACCCGATTCCAATAACCGCATCCCATTGATCCGATTGAGCTAACTGCATACAGCCGTAGCTCAACTCAAAAGCTCCTGGAACATAAAAAACTTTTATATTTTCCTTTAAAACTCCTTCCTTTTCTAGAGTTTGAAGTGCTGCATCCCTTAAACTAAAGGTGATATGCTGGTTCCACTCAGAAACTACAATGCCGATGGAAAATTCATCGGCACCTTTTAGTTCAAGTGGCTGGTAAGCTGAAAGATTAACCGTAGCCATATGTATTATTATATTTATTAAAGATTTTTCACCAATTCAATATAGGCGTCGCTTTGTCCGTTATCGTACTCCTTGTAGTTCTTGTCAATTGCTTCAAAAGATTTCTTAGCTACGTCATTCTTTTTTAACGACAAAGCAAGTACCCCCGATTTACGAGTGAAATAATAAGTCGTGTAAGGATCTTCAGAAGCATTAGCCGCTTTGCCCAAAAGCGTTAAAGCTTCGTCATTTCGGTTAAGATTAGATGCAGCATCCGCCATCGCACCGAACTTCAGAGCCATAAGTATTTTATTGTCGGAGCTAAATTGATCTAAAAGATCGTAAGCTTCCTGATACTTTCCTTCCTGAAAACGAACCAGGCCTGCCTGGTAACCTGAAAGCTTCCCTGCATCGGTATTTCCATAGTTCTTATAGGTTCCTAAAAACCCTGGATTCGCCGCAGATTTTCCGCCCATCGCATCCGCATCATTGCCTTGAGAAAGCTTGGCCATAGCAGAAAGATAACTTTTTGTTGCCTCTTCGTTCTTTGGAGCAATGTAAAATTGTTGGTATGCAAAGTATCCTAAAACGGCCAGCACAAGAGCTCCAAAAATAATGGAAAGTAATTTCGCGTTACGCTCTAAAAAGCGTTCGGTCTGTAGCGCTTCACGGTCAAGATCTTTAAAGAACTCAACGGTTTCTTTTCCTTCCAACTGGTTTTTACTGTTGTGTTTATTTTTAGCCATAATTGATTTAAAGTAAGGTGCAAATTTAATTGTTTCTTCCTGATTTACAAAATTCTACTTTGAAAATAAAATTCTGTTATATGTGGGTGTATTTAATGCAGTAAAAAGATATTTAACCTGGAACTAATCAATACTTTAGAACACTATACAATTCTGCATTATAAGGACTTAACTTGTCCTCTGCGCCCAATCCTAAAAGCTCAATAAGAAAACTAAACTGAGCTACCGTTGCTCCTTGTTTCTCTACTAGCTTAGCTGCTGCCTCTGTAGTTCCTCCTGTCGCGAGTAAATCATCATGAATTAGTACCCTCATTCCCGGCTCTAATTGGCCTTCCCTCATTTCAATTTCAGAAGATCCATACTCCAGATCATACGATTGAGCAATAAATGGCGGGGGAAGTTTTCCTTTTTTTCTTATGAGAATAAAGGGTACTTCCAATGCCACGGCAATAGCAATACCGAACAGGTACCCACGACTCTCTATTCCACAGACCGCATCCACCTTTCCCTTAGAAAAAGAAGTGAGATCCTCAATTACTTCTTCATAAAGCTTGGGTTTAAGAAAAATAGGAGTAATATCCTTGAACTGAATGCCATCTTTCGGGAAATCAGGGATATTCTCAATCGTTTGTTCAAGCTGATCAATCAGTTTTTGATTTGCCATTCTTTCTAAGGTTTAATAGTGTAGCTTGTTATCTTCCATTGATCTTTTACATTCTTAAGACCAAAATGCACTTGTAAAGCTGTAGTTGACCCATCTTTACTAGTAACATCGTAAGTTGCACTAATTACTGCACTGTTTGGCCCGGAAGATACGGAAGATATATTATTAACTTTTACACTTTTCAAAGCACCAAACCCTGTGGTAGGATTGGCAAAGCTCTCATACGAGCCCCAACTAGGATTGGCTGAAACTTCATATGCCCCCCTTAAGTTTTGGGCGCCCAACTGATTGAGGAACCTAATGACAGTCGTTCTTGGCTCTCCCGCGGAAGAAGACGGTGCTGAATCACCATTACCTAAGATGGGTTCTTGCACATCAACTAATTCCGTCGAATCAGCTATTGGTTCACTCACCTGTGGAGTTTTAAGAGCCATTGTATTAACAGGCACTCCGATCTTAGACATTTTATAATCTTTGTCTGTCGTACGTACAGTTACATGTATATCAACTTCTCCACCAATCACTTGGTCCATAGATAGTGTATTCAAACGAACAGTAAACCCTTTAAAATCGTTATCTAACATCAAGTTCTTAGATCTTTGCAGCGTTCTTCCTCCACTAGTTACCTCTAAAATGGCTTCTAAAGCAGCACCTGAAAACTCAATTGGTCGGCTTTGACTGTCAACTAATCGAGGAACTACTTGAAGTGCTTTAGGACCCAGTACACTGTCTTTCTGTATCTCGATTGTAGCTAAAGTTAACCCTGAAGCAGAAATGTCGTTAGGATCAAACTCCGTCGGCTGAGTGCTTGCAAAAATATTCATCTCTCCTAAGGAAGGTGGACCTGTACTTGTCCAATCTACTTCATTTTCCCGAGCAACTTGATCAGCTAAAGCCAAAATTTCCGGCACCTTTTTTCCACTTAGCATCTTTCCAAGTAAATCAAGTTTGACTATTTCATTATCTCCATCTACCCCAAATGTTTTCAGAATGTACAAGGCTTCATTAAACTTCACTTGTTCTAAAGTAGTGAGTGAAGACGCCATGTCATTGATACTGGCTTGAAAAGTCTGTGTGCTAGTAGCATCGACATAATCTTTTTTACAAGAAACTAAAAAAAGAAATATAGCTACTAAAAGGGAGAGGGGTCTCATAATTTGTGTGATTTAACTACAAAAATAAAAAAATCCCGACAATGTTGCCGGGATCATTCTTATATGCTCAAAATTTAGAATGGATATTCATAAATTTTGGATTCATGTATAAATGGGTTTCCTTCTGGTATTAACTTGAGTTTTGTTAACTGAGTCATTACTGCGAAGATGAAAAGGCCACTGAAAAATGCAATTGCACCCAATAGTGAAAAAAGAACAGCTCCATTTCTCCAGTACGGTCCAACTGTACCTGGCATCACCATATTAAAGTAATCAACAATATGACCTATAACTACTAATACTGCCATGGCCGTAACTACTTTGTAATTTCTTTTAATACTTGAGCTTACAAGAACTAACAAAGGAACCAAGAAGTTAAGGATCAACATTGGTAAGAAGGTTTCTTGGTAATGTTCAAATCTTCCAAAGAAATAATTAACTTCTTCCGGTACGTTCGCATACCAATAAAGCATGAACTGACAGAACCAGGTATACGTCCAAAGCATACTTGTAGCAAAAAGGAACTTACCTAAGTCGTGTAAATGGTTATCATTAAATTCAGGTAAAAATCCTTTCTTCTTTAAATAAACACTTACTAAAATAATCAAGGCAATAGAGGTAGCTAAACTACTAACCATCGCATACCAAACGTACATTGTAGAATACCAGTGAGGGTCAATTGACATCAACCAATCCCAAGCCCATCCCACAGAGGCAAAACCAAAGAACACAATATAACCTACGTTCCAACGGTAAAGCATTTGATAATCACGAGCTGACTTCGTCTGATCCACCTTTTTGGACATACTTCTTAGCTTCCAAGCAAAGAAAGAAGCCCCTACTACATATAGGATAGTTCTAAACGCGTACCATGGCACATTTAAGAACTTCTTTTTCTCGTAAAGAATAACGTCAAAGTGAGGATCATTTGGATCGGTCAATGAGGAATCCATCCAGTGGAACAAATGCCCAAAGTGCGTGATATTCAGAATCATGATAAGCACTAAAAATGCACCTACCCAAGGAATATACGAAGCGATAGCTTCCATTACTCTGGTAATAATGATAGACCATCCCGCATGAGCGGCATGCTGTATCGAGTAAAAGAAGAGAGCACAACAAGCAGCAGCGAAAAAGAACACTGCTATAGAATGCAATGAAGCTAACGGCTGATTTCCTACTTGAAGTGTCGCATGATCTAAATGAGCTTGGTGGTCTTGTGGACCAACCATTTCACTTGAGTGCGTTGGCGCTTCATGACCTGCAGAATGAACACTCTCCATCATATGCTCCACTGCGGTAGCATCGTAACTTTTATTTATAAAGTACCCTGCTGCAAAAAGAACAAGCCCTGCAACAATAAGAATAATAGAAGTTAATCTTAATTTTGGTGAAAAACTATACATTTTCTTTCTTTTAATTAATTCGTAGCGGTTGAATCGGTTACTGCAGCTTCTGAGGTGGTAAGACCTCCCTTAAATGCATCCATAACATACATAGCAACTCTCCATCGGTCACCTGGCATTAACTGTCCAGCAAAAGACCCCATTGCGTTTCTACCATGAGTTAGTACGTAATGTACAGAGCCCACTGTTATTTCACGATCTTTATAATTTGGCACCCCACTATAGGCACCGCTTTGTACAATTGAACCTTGCCCGTCTCCTGCATCACCATGACAAGCAGCACAAGTCTGACCATAAAGTAATTTCCCTCTTTCTATATCAGCTTCGCGGTTTGCCGGATCTAATGGAGAATTCACGATGGACTTAGAGGCATCGTAACGAGCATTATATTCATCCACATTTTTTGGAAGTAATTCTTCTTCAAAAATTCCATCCTTATTTTGCGCAACCGTACCTTCAACAGGACGTAAACCTGTCGCATATCCTTGCTTAACGAAAGCAGGGATCTCATTTTCATGATCAGAATACGCATCGTCTGCCTTTTGAAGTGGATCATAAGCAACTGGAAAATACATATCTGGAAAATACACTAAAGGTGGATTTGACTTTCCGCAGGAAGTAAATACAAAACTGACTAATGCGATCGCAGCAGCGGCTTTAAAAATATCTTTCTTCATACTATGCATCTTTAATTGTGATTTCTTCAGCCCCTGTTTCTACAAGAAGCTCCTTTATTCTATCCACGTCATCACTAACGAACTCCATCATAAATTTATCATCTGTTGTTCTTGGATCTGGATTCTGAGGCTTAGCACCAGGATACATTTTGTTTCTAATCAAATAGGTCAAGGACATCATGTGAGCGGCACAGAACACCATAAGTTCAAACATCGGCACTACGAAAGCTGGCATGTTATAGGCCCAAGAAAAAGCGGGCTTTCCACCAATATTCTGCGGCCAATCATAGTTCATCATGTACCATGTTGTCAACGCACCAATGGTTACTCCATAAACTGCATAGATAAATGCAGCATCTGAAATCCTAGTCTTTTTAAGACCTAAAGCTTTATCTAATCCGTGAACTGGAAACGGGGTGTAAACTTCACCGATTTCGATTCCTTTTTCTCTAAAAGCTTTTACGCCGGTCATTAAATCATCGTCATCAGCGTAAAGCCCGTAAATTATTTTAGTGGTGCTCATCTCCTTCTTTTGCTTTATAAGTTTCACCTGAAATTTTCAATATCGACTTCAACTCCGCTTGTGCAATTACTGGGAAAGTTCTTGCATACAAGAGGAAGAGTACCCCGAAGAATCCAATGGTTCCTAAATAAACCCCAACATCGATGATAGTAGGTTTAAACATTGTCCATGCACTTGGCAAATAATCTCTTGATAAGTTGATAACAATAATATCAAAACGCTCAAACCACATACCGATGTTAATAATTAGAGCTACAATAAATGTCCAAATAATGTTGGTTCTTAACTTCTTAAACCAGAAGGTAGCTGGAACTACAAGGTTACATATAATTAAAGACCAGAACGCCCACCAGTAAGGTCCGGTGGCAGCACCAGGGCTTAAGTACACAAAATCCTCGAATCGGCTACCAGAATACCAAGCGATAAAGTACTCAACTGCATAAGCAACAGTTACCATACCACCAGTTACTATAATAACGATATTCATAATCTCGATGTGGTACATTGTAATGTAATCTTCCAACTGACAAACTTTACGCGCAACCAGCAATAAGGTTTGTACCATGGCAAATCCAGAGAAAATTGCACCGGCAACAAAATAAGGAGGATAAATAGTGGAGTGCCACCCTTTAATTACCGACGTTGCAAAGTCAAAAGATACAGTGGTGTGAACCGAGAAAACTAATGGAGTAGCAAGTCCTGCTAACACCAATGACAGTTCTTCAAATCTTTGCCAGTGTTTTGCTTTTCCACCCCATCCAAATGAAAGGAATGTATAAATCTTCTTGGTCCAAGGTGTCTTTGCTCTATCACGAATCATTGCGAAATCCGGAATTAATCCCATAAACCAAAATACGGTTGAAACAGAGAAATATGTAGAAATCGCAAATACGTCCCAAAGAAGTGGCGAGTTAAAGTTTGTCCATAATGAACCGTATTGGTTAGGAATTGGGAACACCCAATATCCAACCCATACACGACCCATGTGAATAACTGGGAAGATTGCCGCTTGAACAACCGCGAAAATCGTCATCGCCTCAGCAGAACGGTTAACGGACATTCTCCAACGTTGTCTAAAAAGTAGCAATACAGCTGAAATCAGTGTTCCTGCGTGACCAATACCTACCCACCATACGAAGTTAGTAATATCCCAACCCCAGTTGATAGTACGGTTTAGTCCCCAGGCACCAATACCTGTTCCAATAGTATAAGCTATACAGCCAAATCCATAGATAAAAAGTACCAGAGCAGCATAAAAGGAAATCCACCATAGTTTTCCTGCTCTTTCCTCGATAGGTCTCGCGATATCTTCGGTGATATCGTGATAAGTTTTGTGACCAATAATTAAAGGTTCCCTGATCGGGGCTTCGTAATGTGACATCTTTTACCTAATTATTACTTAAACTTTGTTTTCTTTTCTATTTCTCACTTTTGCGTGATAGAATACGTTCGGTTTCGTTCCAATCTCTTCAAGAAGCATGTAACGACGATTGTTAGTGAATAGTTTTCTAACTTCTGAGTCCTTATCATTCATATCACCGAACTTCATTGCTCCAGTACCACATGCTTTTGAACAAGCAGTTTGGAACTCTCCGTCTTCAACTTTTCTACCTTCTTTCTTAGCTTCAAGAATAGTGGTCTGAGTCATTTGAATACACATAGAACATTTTTCCATTACCCCACGAGTTCTAACAACTACATCAGGATTAAGTACCATACGACCTAAGTCGTTATTCATATTGTAATCAAACTTGTCATTCTGTGCATAGTTGAACCAGTTGAAACGTCTTACTTTGTAAGGACAGTTATTTGCACAATAACGAGTTCCTACACAACGGTTGTAAGCCATTTGGTTCTGACCTTGCTTCCCGTGTGAAGTTGCTGCAACTGGACAAACAGTTTCACAAGGAGCATGGTTACAATGTTGACACATTACTGGTTGGAAAATCACATCAGGATTTTCTGCTGGATCAATTAAGATATCGTATACCTGAGGAACGTTAAGCCCTCTATCCACTTGTTGATGTGGAGTAATTCTTTCTCTAGCAGAATAGTAACGGTCAATACGAAGCCAGTACATGTCTCTAGACATTCTGATTTCCTCTTTACCTACTACCGGCACGTTATTTTCAGCCTGACATGCAATAACACAAGCTCCACAACCCGTACAAGCATTCAAGTCAATTGATAGATTAAAATGAGGTCCATCGGTGTCATCGAACTCATCCCACAGAGTGATTTTCCCTGCTGGTGTGGATTCTGTTAAAGTATGATACTCGAGTGGTTTGTTCCAACCTTTTTGTGGATCATCGAAAGGCACATTAATGAAATCTGCTAGAGAAACCTCTTTGGCAATATCATAACGTCCCATTAACGTATTTTGAAGCTGCATACCCGCAAATTCGTGCGAGCCTTTTACTTTTTCTATTTTAACCCCTGAAACCATTCTCGACTTCACATCGAATAATGGATAGGCATTGATTCCTGTTTCAGCAACTTTACCGCTTCCTGTTTTACCATAACCTAAAGCAAGCCCTAAAGATCCATCAGCCTGTCCTGGCTGAATAAACACTGGAACATCTTTAAGAGAAACGTTACCTACAGTTAAATCAACTTTAGAACCATCTAATTGCATTCTTGCGTTAAGATCATTCTCAATTCCTAAACGCTCTGCATCCTTAGGAGAAATCGTTAGATAATTGTCCCAAGATAAACGAGTAACTGGATCTGGAAGTTCTTGCAACCAAGGATTGTTTGCTTGCGTACCGTCTCCGATAGCAACACTTGTATAAAGCGAGAGTTCTAAATCAGAAGCCTTAAACGCTTTAAGATCAGCGATAGCTCCCTCCGCGTTGCCTCCTGCATAAGAAAGAGAAGTACCTCCTTCAACTACATTAAACCCATTGTATAACGCTTTATTAAAGGAAACTCCGCCGAGTTGTGTTTGCGCGTTAGCTTTTAGATATTCATAGAAAGTTGCTTCGGATTCCTTTCCGTTAATCCATACAAGCAACGACTCTTCAATTTGTCTTGGCTTATAAACTTTGGAAATGGTCGGCTGCATCAAAGCATAAACACCAGACTGTGGCGTTAAATCAGCCCAAGATTCCAACCAGTGAGTAGCCGGAATGGTTACTTTAGCCGCCTTATAAATTTCATTCTTCTTATCTGTAACTGCAATAATATGAGGTACTCGAGCCAACGCGTTTTTAAACTGTGCTGCCTTATTAGAAGAATATAAAGGATCTACTCTATTTACAATTAGAGTTCCAACCTCACCATTATTCATCCACGAAACGAACTCTTCGTAGCGAGCTGTGTTGTACTCTTTTGTAAAGTTTGCCTTTCCTGTGAATGCAACAGAACCTAACTTTTGGTTAATTAAGTGAGCAAGAACATAAGCACCTTTACTACCTTCAGCAAAAACCACTGCTTTATTTCCTTTCTCTTGTAACTCTTTTGCAATTCGTACTCCTTCTGAACTTGAAGAACCACCGTTCAGAGCATTATACACATCAAGAAGTAGCTGATTTGCCGCACTTGGCTTCATACGAATTCTTTCGTCCGCATTAGCACCTGTCAGGGACATATTGGATTCAACCTGAATGTGTCTCAGCATTGTAGCTCCTGGCTTCTTAGCCTGGGCATAAGAACTTTCAAGACCCCCTCCATTGTAATCTCCTAGGAAGTCTGCTTGAAAGGATACGACAAGTTCAGTTGAACTCAAATCGTAAACTGGAAGATGACGTTGTCCAAATACTTCTTCTGCTGCATCTAGAGCAGCTGCATGAGGCATCGCATCGTATGTTACTAATTCAGCAGTAGGATATTTCCCTTTAAACTCTTCAAAAAGTTTCTTAAACGTTGGTGAAGGATAAGAATGAGAAAGAAGTACAATTCTCTTACCGATAGATTGACTTTGCGTCAATGCAGTAAGCACATAATCGTCTACTTTATCGTAAGTTTCATCTTTACCATCAAGTTTAGGTTGCTTGATTTTATCATTATCATATAGTGAAAGAACACCTGCTTGAACACGAGCACTGGTTTTACCTAAATCACCTGCTAATTTGTTCGGTTCAATCTTGATTGGTCTTCCCTCTCTAGTTTTAACTAAAACACTAGCAAAATCACTTCCATCAAAGTAGGACGTTGCATAGTAATTAGGCACTCCTGGGATGATATCATGCGGCTTAACCACATAAGGAATTGTTTTAATTACAGGCGCCTCACATGCTGCTAAAGTCACAGCAGCAGTTGAGAATCCTAATAACTTTAGGAAATCTCTTCTTGAGGTTCCGGAACCGTTTTGAGACTCTTCCAAAATCTCATCCACTGGAATTTCATTCTGGAACTCCTTCTGAGCCAACTTCGCATTGAGAGTTGGATCTTTTAGTTCATGAATACTTCTGAATTGTATTTTGTTTGAAGCCATTTATACTTCTAGTTTTTCGTTATTAATAATGACACTTACCACACTCCAATCCCCCGATTGCATCCACAGTAATTTTACCTTCTGATTTAGGATACTGCTTTTTAAGCTTCTCGTGAAGATTCGTAAAATACTCCTTGTTGTATCCGTTATTCAAATCCACTTCTGTCGTACGGTGACATTCAATACACCATCCCATCGTGAAATCATTTGCCATTGAAACAACATTCATCGTATCTACCGCACCGTGACAAGCCTTACAAACCACATCAATTTGTTGATCAGGATTTTTCTTGTTATGAGAGCTAATAATTGCTTGCTCTCCTGCCACCACGTGTTGTGCGTGATTAAAGTATACAAAATCTGGCATGTTGTGAATTCTCACCCACTCCACAGGTTTTTGCTCATTTTTATACGACTGACTTCCAGGATCCCACCCGGTCGCTGCATAAATCTTCTGGATCTCTGCATCGTAGAATGCCTTATCTTTTCCTGGCTCCATGTACGTACCGGTATATTCCGATATATTTCTGTGACAGTTCATACAAACGTTCATAGAAGGGATTTCTGAAACCTTACCGTATTTTGCAGAAGTATGACACATCTGACAGTCGATTTTATTCTCTCCCGCGTGGATCTTATGCGAGAAATGGATCGGTTGTTCAGGCTTGTATCCTTTATAAACACCAATTCCCATCAACGCATTCCATACGCCGTAAAATGCTAGCAGCGCTAAAACACCTAATAGTCCTTTACCTACGTAACTGTACTTTTGATAGAGATCTGCGAAAGAATAAACGCGAGTCTTATTTAGAGCAGCGAGCTCATCTGTTTGATTCAGTTTAACTAATTGTTGAAGTTTAATCAGTAACCAAACCAATAAACCAACAATAGCTAGTAGAGAAACTACTAGAATTTTTGAATTTGTGCTTTGCTGCTTTTGTTGCTCCAAAAGAGCTAGAGAATTCTCGGTAGTAGCCCCTCCTTCCGCTGCAACAGGTTCTGGTGCAGGAGGATTGCTGGTATACGCAAGGATATCATCAATGTCTTGATCCGTTAGGTTCGGGAAAGGAAGCATAGCAACCTTATTGTACTCTTCGAATACTTGATTCGCATAAGCATCTCCTGAAGCTCTCAACGCCTCGTTATCCTTAATCCACTTGTGTAACCAATCGGTATCAAGATTCTGATCTTGCTTTAATCGCTCAACCACACCTCCTAAAGCGGGTCCAATACTTGGCTTGTCTAAAGTGTGACAGGCTGTACAATTGGCTTTAAATAGTGTTTCTCCATTCTTGGGATCTCCGTCCTGAGCTTGGACTGAAACAGTGGTTGCAAACATTAGGCTCAATGCTAGCAGACCCTTTTTGTAATGCTTTCTCCAACTAATCATTTAAATAATCTTGGGTTAGTAAAACTTGAGTGAGTATACATTCAATTCTGCAAAAGTAAGGTTTTTAACACTACATTAACAACCATTGAATTTAGACTTTGCGGCTTTTCTTTAATTTATAATTGTTCTAAATAATTGCTTTTGGTATGATTTTTATTTATACTAAATTTGCCTAAAACAAACCGAATGAACCTCATTTTCAAATACTCCCTTCTTATTTTTGTATTTATTACAGCATCCATTAATGGCCAAATTGTAACTGAATCGGACACCATTTCAGGCACTCCACTGCGGCTTTCAATGGACCAAAGAATAAGCAATTTAATGGAAGACCTTGAAGGTAAATGCTTGAGAGAAAGCACGTCATCATCGAGTAACACAACTGGAAATGAGGAGCTAGCGGTGAGGAAAAACACTACTACCCGACCTTTGACTCGCGCAGAAATTTGCCGCCAAAATCCAACTATACTAGGATATAAAATCCAGATCGCAGTAGTTAAATCTAATAAAGAAGCCAACGAGGTAAAGGCTTATTTTCGTAGAAGATTTCCGGCAATCAAGGTGGAAACCAATGCTGCATTACGACCAAATTATAGAATTCTAGCAGGTTCTTATGTTTCGAAACAATCGGCTGCCGGTGATTTAAGTAGAATTCGACAGCACTTTAACCAAGCGCGTAGCGTTCAGTACAGAGTATTCTGTGAAGAAGCGCAATAATTTTTTTATTTTACCAGGTAATAGAGTTGAAGGAACTCAAAAAATTCTTGCATCCTAAATAAGTTATTTAGGAATAAATACACGACCATTATTCCCAAAAGAGATAAAAGGAGACTTTGCATCCCTTTTTTATCTTGATAAGCATGGAGCATCCATCCAATCAGCAATGGATAGACGAAAATAAAATGTCCACCGTAAATATACGAAGTATGTAGCCCAAATTTTAGGATACAGTGGATGATAATGTCGATGACAAATGACCAAAACAAAACTTGGACTAAAGGGTTTTTACGGTTTTTTATTGTACTCCAAATAAGTAAACCCACCAAAACAGCAATAAATAAATAGGGAACAAATGATGTATAGACATCCATGAATATTGCTTTGTATTCAAACCCCTTCTTATTGTGATAATCACGAAGGAAAAAACTTGGAAAAAGGACATTTCCTCCAAAAAACCAAGAAGCTACCATATCCCAAAAGGGTGTGACTTTAGGTTGAGAAAATTTTTCGTACTGAGAAACAGTCTTTTCAAAAATTCGGCTTAAATCAAACTTAAGTCGCGCTAAATAAAGAAAAAGAAAGATACTAGCAGCCAAAACCGAACGAATGGCAGCATTTAGAATTTTTCTCCAGGAATAAAATAGCCCTTTTTCAAAAAGGATGGGTAAAAAAACCTTTGACGCGTTTGTAATAGTAAGTCCCCCAATCGCAATAGTAGCTGAAGTCAAAGCTCCAAAGGAAAGGGGCTGCGATTTCTTAAGTTTTAGTCCTGCATAATAATTAAATACACACAAAAACAATAAGGTATAAGTATAGGTTTCTGGCGTAAATGACAATAACAGGTTCGTCGAAAACAAAGAAAAGAAAACAACAATTAAAAGACCCAACTTCGTAGGAAGCTCAATAATATTCTTCAAATACTTATAGATTTGAACAAGCACCAAGCTAACAGCAAGACTACTTAAAAAAGAAAGCACTAAGCGGAATATAGAATTCATCTGGCCTCCTGATATCAGTAGCGCAAATTTCCGGATGAAATCAAAAAAATAGTTGGCTAGTGGATGTCTTTCAAATCCTCCACCTGTCATGACAATCGCGCGATTGTCAAAACTAAAATAAGCATCCCAAGGAATACGATTGTCAAACACAATCGCGTAATTCAGACTTATGTAGGAAGCTAAAGTTCCGTACAATAGCGTAAACACGATCATAAGACCCCATTCCATTCTGCCCTGAGGAAAGAAGGTGGCAAGAAAAAACTGAATTTTTTTATTGAAAGTCAAAACACCCGAATTAGTCTGCAAAAATATCAAAACTTCCCAATCTCTTTCTCATTAAGAACTACAAGATAGCATTGAACTCCCAAACCTTCCTTCGTACCCATCTGGCCTCTTCTGCATCAAATCTGCCTCCACACGTTCATAAGGTCTTTGAACCGCTTGTTTCAACCGCTCAAACAAATTGTAATCTCCGCTCTCTATTTCTTCTATACAATCTAATAGTAAATAATTTCGCAGAATAAATTTAGGGTTGGTTTGCTCCATAAGTTGAATGGATTCTTGAGTACTTAATTGGTCTAGCGTGCTCCTTTCATTATATCTTTGAAGGAAATCCTCAAACTCCTTTCTATCATTAGAACTTAAGCGGCGATAGAACGCTTTCTCAAAAACCTCAATGTTTTGGCTTGTTTCCTTATACTCTTCTAAGCATACAAAAAATAAAGTATAATCAATTTCTAGCTTTTGCATTAACTCCTGCCACTGGTCAATTAGTTGGCTGTCTTCATCGAGTTGACTTCCCCATCCTAACTTACTAGACATCATTGCATCGTACTGAGTCCAAAAGATCTGAGAAAACTGGTCTACTGCGCTCTGAAGGCCTACTTGATCTTCTATAATCGGTGCAATAGCATTGGCCAATTGCCACAAATTCCACTGAACCATGCGAGCTTGATTACCAAATGCATACCTTCGTCCAGGCAAATCGGTTGTATTAGGAGTAAACGTCATTGAATATTCATCTAGCATAGAAAACGGACCATAATCTATAGTTAGACCCAATGCAGACATATTATCCGTATTGAGTACACCATGGGTAAATCCAACTCGATACCAATGGACAACAAGGGAAGCTGTTTTTTCGCATACCTGCTGAAACCAGTTTAGATAGATATCATCTTTTGAGTCTCTTTTCTCCTTCGGTTCATTAATTAATGAATCAAGTAATTGCTTCAGTAAATCATTTCTTCCTTGCGCTGACAATAGTTCAAAATGGCCAAAGCGAATAAAGCTTGGCGCAGTTCGCATCATCACTGCACCTGGTTCTGCCGCAATTTGACCTGAATACAATTTATCTCTCCAGACTTGCTCTCCGGTTAAGCTAATACTAAGGGATCGCGTTGTGGGAATCCCCAAATGATGCAAAGCTTCACTCATTAAATATTCTCGAAGTGTAGACCTTAGAACTGCTCTTCCGTCTGCAGATCTCGAATAGGGAGTTGCTCCAGCTCCTTTCCACTGCAACTCTGTAATTGCTCCTTGGGAGTTTTGAATCTGACCCGCAAATATTGCCCTACCATCACCCAATTGCCCAGCCCAGACACCAAATTGGTGTCCGGCGTAAGCTGTAGCGTACGGCGAAAGTGATTTGGGCCACCAATTTGCATTCAAGAATTCAACATCTTCACTTTTGGAAACTTTACCTAATCCAATTTCTAAAGAGTGAGAACTATTGAAGTCAAGAAGTTTTGCCTTCTCGAATCCTACAGGATTGACTAAGGCATATAAAAATCCAGGGGTCTGCCTTTGCTGCGTACTTAACGATTGATCTCCGGGAAAACTCTTTAGAAAAGGTTGAGTGATTGCATCCGTATTCATGCGATCGGGTTTAATTAACAAAGAAGCCCTGTAATTAAGGCTTCTTTGTATATTATTGATTAAAGTCTACATTCGAATCCTTATTAAGATTCTCGTTTAGATTCACTTCTTTTTCTTCTGGTTCTGGCGCTTTTGCCGGCGGTGGTGTTGGATTTCTCAATTGCTCTAAAGTCTGTAAACCACCTTCGTCTCCATAACCTCCTAAACCTTGCAAGGCACCACAGTCGCCGGTCCAGTTAGAAGGACGAATAAATTTATCTTCCATGAGCACACCTAGCGATTTATCTGCCCAAACTTTCTTCATAAAAATCGCCCATATTGGCAGAGCCATTTTAGCACCTTGACCCTCTCCAGTTCTACGGAAGTGAGTGGCACGATCTTCCCAACCAACCCAAACGCCAGTAGCTAGATTAGGAGTCATTCCGATAAACCAACCATCTGAGTTGTTTTGTGTGGTTCCCGTTTTCGCCGCAATTTCAATTCCTTTTGGTACTCCCCTACGGCCTAATTCTCCAGAAGCAGTTCCAAACTCAGCAACTCCCTTCATAAGCTCTACCATGGTGTAGGCATATAGCTCATTCATTACTTCCCGCGTTTCGTTTTTAACCTCTTTAATTACTCTCGAATTGGCATCTTCTATTCTCCAAATCATTTCAGGTTTAATGTAGTTACCAAAATTAGCAAAAGTACTATACGCGCCAAGCATTTCGTAGATCGTAATATCCGAAGACCCAAGCGCTACCGCAAGTTGCCCTCTAGGTATTTCTTGAGTTACCCCAAGTTCTCTAGCTAACTGAATTACTTTATCTGTTCCTGTCATGTCCATAAGTCGAACAGCTACAGGGTTTCTAGAATGTGCTAAAGCGTCACGAAGTGTTAATTCACCTCCCGTACCTACGACACGGTACCCACGCTCATCAAAGGTCGCATTGGAAACTCTTGAACATGGAGTCATTCCTAAGTTCATAATAGCAGCAGCATAAACAAACGGTTTGAAGGTTGAACCAACTTGCCTTTTCCCTTGCTTAATATGATCGTATTGAAAATGTTGCCAGTTAATTCCTCCTACCCAAGCTTTAATCTCTCCGGTCCCAGGAGTCATAGACATAAGTCCAGCTTGCGCGATTTGCTTATGGTAACGAATTGAATCATAGGGAGACATCTCAACCTCTTCTTCTCCGTTCCACGTGAAACGTGTAGTTTTAATAGGCTTATGAAATTCCGCAATGATTGAATCTTGGGGCACCCCGGCAGCTTCTAGTTGTCTATACCTACCTGTACGCTTCATGGCTTGAAGCATGATTTTATCCGCTTCCGTTTTTGATATCAAATAAAAAGGTCGGTCTTTTCTTCCACGCTGCTCCGCATCAAAACTTTTTTGAAGTTCTGTAAGGTGCTCTTTAATTGCTTCTTCTGCAAATCTCTGCATCTTGGAGTCCAGGGTAACATAAATCTTTAACCCGTCTTTGTATAAGTTTAAAGGTTTACCTGTTTTCTTTTCATGCTCCTCAAGATACTTCTCAACTTCTTTACGTAGATAGTACTTGTAATAAGCACTATAACCCTCATCGATTGTCCTAATCGGCTGATAATCAGTAACTATTTCAGCTGCTACCGCCTGAGCATGGGTTGATTGATCGATGTATCCTGTTTGAAGCATTTGATCCAATACCACATCTCTTCTTCTTTTCGCTCGTTCGGGGTTTCTTAAAGGATTATTCGCAACAGGCGCTTCTAACATCGCGACAAACATCGCAGATTCAGGCAGAGTTAGATCCTTTGTTTTTTTATTGAAATATACTCTAGATGCCATTTCAATCCCGTTGGCATTGTAAGTAAAATCGAACTTATTGAAATATAAAGTAACAATTTCTTCTTTAGTATACCTCTTTTCTAAACTTACAGCAACAACCCATTCCTTTAATTTCTGTACCACTCTAAAAAGCGGATTTGAGGAAGGCTTCTTGGTGAATAGTAATTTAGCTAACTGCTGAGTAATTGTTGAACCACCGCCACGATCTCCTCGAAACCATACGGCCCTTGCAAAAGATTTTACATCAATTCCAGAATGTTCTTTGAAACGCTCATCTTCTTTAGCTTGCAATGCATAAACCAAATAAGGGGGTAATTCTTGGTAGGTTACCGGCTCTGTTTTTTCTTTCTCAAATTTCCCAAGAACTACACCGTCTGCAGAAATGATCTCGGAAGCAACATAAATATCTGGATTTTCTAGTTCTGTTACTTCAGGCATATCCCCTAAAAAACCCTGTGATACTGCGAAAAACAATGCAGAAATACCAAGGATCACAGCAACTAGAGCTACCCATACAAATTTAACCCAACGCTTCACCCCACTTTCTTTTTTTTTCGGTGGGAGTGGGAAGGTACTTTTGGATTTTTGTGTTTTTTTATTCTCCATTATTTGGATCTACTGTTTGAATCATTACCCCTAGATCTTCTATACCTTCTAAGGTAGGCCTACGAGTAGCCTGCTTTAGCTCCAAAGTATAAAGGCCTTGCGAGGCGAATATATAATTTTTCTTAAAATTAAAAGACCGCTCTTTGGTATCGCCGAATCCTTGGCCCAACCATTTCCCTTTTTCATCTGCTAGGACCAACTCTAATCGCTCTTGCAAGAGTTTTTCTCCCTCTTTATTTTTCAATACCACCTCTAGAGGTAACACTAAATAAGGATATTGATCATTATTACGTACAACAAATATAATATTTTTCGGATTCTGTACCTCAGTAATTTGCAAAGCAAACTTCACTGGCTGCTTGTTCAACCAAACTCCATTTATAGGCTGCATTACGATCTTATCTCCTGACGAACTACAAGATAGGGATAATAAGAATAAAATGAAGAAATATAAGCAAAACCCTAGTCGTTTCATACTTCTAAGATTGGGTACCTTGATTACCTCCTTTTCCTCTTGGTGCTGATTTTGGGCGATAGGATTTCTTTTTATCTCCAGAAGCATGGTTCTTCTGAGAAACTGGCGCTCTATTATTTTTTGACTTTTGGGCTCCTTTTGAAGCGGGATTATCAACTTGGGTTTTAGGTTTTTGCTCCTGACCTGAAGGACGTGAAGAATTATTTCCTTTTCTATTGTTCGACTTCTTGTTGCTCCCCCTAGAACGTCGTTCAAACCGATCAGGGTTATTCTCCTGAATCAAATCTACTGTTTTAACCGATAAATTCTCTCCTGAAATCAACTCTTCTAGCAACTGAGCTTTCTGTCCCTTCTTATTTCGCTGGATTTGTTCTTTTACCTTGGTGGTATCGATATCGTACCAGGTCACAGGATTTTCAGCGTAGGCAAACCACATTTTGTACTTGAACACATCTATTTTTATACAAAACGCTTTTCCTTTTTCTGTATCAAGAGTTGTATTGGAAGACGGAAAATCGGACAATGCATCCATGTAACTGTCCAACTCAAAATTAAGACAACACTTAAGTTTACCGCATTGTCCTGCTAATTTCTGTGGATTAATACTCAATTGCTGGTATCGCGCTGCATTGGTATTAACACTTCTAAAATCTGTAAGCCAAGAAGAACAACAAAGCTCGCGACCACAAGATCCAATTCCACCAATCTTTGCAGATTCCTGACGGAACCCAATCTGCTTCATGTCTATTTTTGTGCGAAAAGTGGCTGCATATTCCTTGATCAACTGCCTGAAATCCACTCGACTATCTGCAGTATAATAAAAGGTTGCTTTAGCACCATCGCCTTGGAATTCAACGTCGGTAATTTTCATTGCCAGACCTAATCGCGAAGCAATAATTTTCGCTTGCGTTTTGATTCCGTCTTCTTTTTTTCTAGCTTCTTGCCAGGTCTCGACATCTTTCTGATTAGAAATTCTATAAATTTTAAGTGCGTGATCCGTTGAAAATCTTTTCTTTTTCATTTGGATCTTTACTAATTCGCCTGTGAGCGACACCACACCTACATCATGCCCGGGACTTGATTCTACAGTTACAATACTACCAATATGGAGAGGCAGGTTGTCAGAATTTTTGAAAAAGCTCTTACGGTCATTTTTAAACCGAACCTCTACAAACAGGTTTTCAGACGGCTTGCTAGGGCTTGCTACATCCGACAACCAATCAAACACACTTAATTTATAACTATTTCCACAAGTATCTACACTCTCACATCCAGTAGCAGATTTTGTTCCGCAAGAATGTCCTGAAGTGCCGGATGTTTTACATCCACAACTCATATGTTTTAATATTTAGATTCTTGCAAATTTAGAATAATTTTTAACATCCCTTTTCTTCCCGTCTTACTTAAGCTTATATCAGACTTTAAGAAAATAAGCCTTATCCAGCGATCAAATGAACAAACGGGGAAGATTAAAGCACTGTTTAATATTAAACAAACATTTAAGAAATAAATCGATAAATATTCTATTCGCTTCATTTTGTATTTAATAGCAATATAATGATTACAAAAAATAAATTAAACCAATGCACAAAATAGCAATTGGTTTAAATTTGTTAAGAAAAATTAACATTAGTTTACAAATAAATTCTAAATTTGAAAGCAATAATAACTGTTCTATGAAAAAAGTAATCATTACTATGTCTCTTCTTGCAGGTTTTACCGCCTATGCTGGAGGATTCAGAGTTTCCCTGCAAGGCGTTAAGCAATTAGCTATGGCACATACAAGTGCTCACGCACAGGATGCTAGTATAGCATTTTTTAATCCAGCCGGTATTTCATTTATACCAGCTAAATTAAGTGTTGCAGCAGGAGGTTTCGGAGCTCTTTCTTCGGTAACCTACCAAAATCCAAACACAAACGAATCGTACGAAACGGATAATCCAATCGGAACGCCAATATATGCTGCGGTAGCATATAAACCTATTGAAAACCTTTCTGTTGGTTTCAGTTTTGCAACACCGTTCGGAAGTACTATCGATTGGGGTGAACAATGGTCGGGAAGAGAAATCGTTCAAAAAATGTCTCTTAAAGCAATGTTCTTTCAACCAATGGTATCTGTGAAACTTGCTCCTTGGGCTTCAGTAGGAGCCAGTTACATCCATGCAACTGGAGAAGTGGACTGGGATAAAGCAGTAACTCAACTTGGTGGAACCCTCAACATCAATGACAGCAAGGCGAAAGGAAGTGGTTACTCTATCGGTTTCTATTTACGTCCAAGTGATAGACTCGATGTTAGTTTAGCCTATAGAGGGCCTGTTAAAATGGAGGCAAGCAATGGTACGGCAACATTTGATATTTCGCCAGCACTTTATCCTAACTTAGGTCTTAGCGCTTCAGGTCAAGATAAATTTAAAGCTACTCTACCGCTAGTTGATGAATATACAATTGGAGCTACCTTCGCAGCCACTGAAAGATGGAGAATTTCTGCTGATTTCAATTACACAGGATGGGAAAAATACCAATCTCTAACATTAGACTTTGAGAATGCCCCGGTGGGTAACCAAGAAGATCCTACGGTTCTTACCAACCCTAAGAATTTCCACAACACACGTACATTCCGTCTAGGTACAGAATACAAATTCAGTGAAATCATTTCAGGTAGAGCAGGATGGTACTTTGATGAGGCTCCTTATACCGATGAGAATTTCATTCCAGAAACTCCATCGTTCGATGCGCACGTAATAACAGCAGGTTTAGGCCTTAATTTCGGAGGACTTGGAGTTGATCTAGCCGCAGCTAAATCATTTCCAAAAGCAAGAACATTTAACAATCTGAACACGCATTTTGCAGGTCAAGCTAAGGCTAGCACGTACTATTTCGGTTTAGGTCTAAACTACAATATCAAATAACTTAGGACAATGAAGAAACTATTTATATCAGCTTTTGCTGTCTCCGCTTTATTTTTAACGAATAGTTGTGACACAGATTTTGACCAAGATGTTGAAGCTTTATCGGTTTCACAAGGTGAAGCAGACTTTAGTCGCTATGTAGCATTAGGTAACTCCTTAACTGCAGGGTACCGTGATAATGCTCTTTACGTCGATGGGCAAACAGAATCATACCCAAATATGCTTGCAGCACAGATGAAAATGGCAGGTGGTGGGGATTTCAAACAACCAATGATGTCCGATAACCTTGGAGGTATCCCATCTATTGGAGTTGGAAATAAATTAGTTCTGGCAGTTGATCAGAACGGTGCTTTAGGTCCCGTCATGGAAAGCGGATCCGCATCAAATACGCTTGCCAACATTTATGGATCCGGGCCTTATCAAAACATGGGAGTTCCGGGTGCCAAATCTTTCCATTTATTAGCACCTGGATACGGAAGTGCCGCAGGGCTTCAAAACGGGACAGCGAATCCTTATTTCGTACGTTTCGCTTCCTCCTCTACTGCAACAGTAGTTGGAGATGCGATGGCACAAAGTCCAACGTTTTTCTCACTTTGGATTGGAAATAATGATGTACTTGGATACGCAACATCTGGGGGAGATGGATCCAATCCTATTACAGATAAAGCGCTTTTCACACAAGCTTACAACGGCTTAATTGCGACCTTAACTTCGCAAGGGGCAAAAGGAGTAGTAGCGAATTTACCGAATGTTTCTGCTATTCCGTTTTTTACAACCGTTCCACACAATCCGGTACCACTTGATCAAGCTAGTGTCTCTCAATTAAATCAGCAAGTTTTTGGACCACTGATTCAGATTCTTACATCTTACGGACAAGGAAGTCGCCTTAAAATGCTAGGACTTGCAAACAATCCTCTTTTACTTAAAGACGAATCGTTGACAGACCTATCTGCTCAAATTACAACAGCCCTTGTAATGAACAAAGTTCCTGCTCAACAAGCTGGACTTATTGGAATGGTGTTTGGTCAAGCACGACATGCAACTTCAGCCGATCTTATCCCATTAACAACTCGCGCTGCAATTGGAGCTACACCTTCTTCTCCTATGGCAATAGCACCTTTTGATAAATATGGGGTCACTTTCCCATTAGAAGATAAACATGTTCTTACTTCTACTGAAACCGCTGAGGTACTAAAAGCAACAGACGAGTTTAATGCGATTATTAAAGCTGCTGCAAGTGCAAAAGGTTTAGCTTTTGTTGATGCCAATGCAAAAATGGCAGAATTGGGTAGAAACTCTGGTATCTACTACGATGGAGTGAAATACACTACTACTTTCGTTACCGGTGGAACGTTTTCTTTAGACGGTGTACATTTAACTGGAAGAGGATACGCTCTGATGGCAAACGAATTCATTAAGGCAATTAATAAGACTTATAAATCTTCACTTCCACAAGTAAATGTGAACAATTATTCAGGAGTTACTTTTCCTTAAGGAAGAACTCTAAGCAAAAAAAACGCTCGAATATCCTATTCGAGCGTTTTTTTATTAAGAGCTAACTAAGATGTTACTCTCTGTGTGAATCGATTGTGAACCGCAGCCCCCCTATGATGGTTAAATTTAGCGGGTTCTCTTTATATACAGTCTCTAAAGAAGTCCCATCATCGAGATGGTATTCTACTGCAGGCTCCACAAAAAAACTAATGGATTTGTATACTGGAACTTCCACTCCAACACCTGCGCGCAAGGAAACTTGGATAGGCTTCTCCGTTTCTGTTTCGATATATTGATCTGTCAAGCGATTATTAATATAGTACTGTGTTTGCTGCTCACCTGCTACGACCTTTTTAACTTCACCACCTGCAAAACCGTAGGAAGTGACTTTATCACTTTTAGATAATTGGTAGTTAAGTTGTAGAGGAACTCCAATATAATGAAGATCTTGTTTTGTCTTTAAGTAATTCGAGGAAGTTCCCGCATTCAATTCAGAGGACAAATGAGTGTAATTCACTCCGGAACTTAAAGACCAACGTTCCTTTAGAGTATAATTTACTCCCACTCCAACACTCAAGGGCATTTTATGATTTACTTTTGTCTCCACAATCTCTTCCAAATTGGAAACAAATATTTTAGAGAAATCACCTCTAGAATCCAATAAAGCAACAGAAGGCATTGCCAAACCATTCATAGCATAGTAACCAGGGCTGTGGAACCCATTCTGCCCTGTACCTTGCCCGAAAAGTGGTCCAATAGATATTCTATTTTCTCTTTTAACAGTGCTAGGGTTAGAAGTTCTCTTTGAATAAAGTTTCAGCACTTCGTCTTCAAAGTCGGGGAAATTTACTTTATTAGTAGCGATCTGGATAGGACTATTCTCATAATGCGAGCTCGAGAACACCCGGATTTCTTCGCCTTCACCGAAGTGAAGTTCTTTCACATGTTGTTTGTATGCACCTCTAAAGCCAACAAAAAGCTTTTCGTTTACCAATAATGAATCAAAAGCTACATCTTTAGAGTTATTATTAGATAATAAAGAATTTAACTGGTTATTCTTATTCTCTGCAATCTTATTGTTGTAATCCGAAGTTACTTCAGGATGGGCTACAGCTTCTTTTCCTCGAGAATCTTTATCCCAATCGGTGCCATAATAAATCAAAGCAGAACTAACTAGTCCAATCCCAACCAGGCTGGCAGCCCACATTCCTTTACGAAATAAGTTTTTGCTTTTTTCATTCGCTTCTATTAGAGCTCCTCCTTCCCATTGGGTGAACTCCTTGGACTTCTCTATCTTTTCCCAAATTTCAATTGGGGGATGCTCCTGATGGGCATTTACCTTCTCCCTAATCTGATCGATCCAATTTTCTTTCATAGGGCTTAGTCATTAATTGTTTGATATTCTTTAATCAGTCTAGATAGCATCTTGCGAGCTCTATAAAATTGAGATGCAGAAGTGCTTTCAGAAATCCCAAGTAATTGAGCAATTTCCTTGTGACTTTTATTCTCGATCACAAATAGGTTAAAAACAACACGGTAACCGTCTGGTAATACTCCAACCAATTCTATAATTTCTTCTGAACTAAGGTTTTGAACCTGCGGCTCCTCTTGTTCTTGCTCAATAAGACTTAAATCATCAAAACGATCCAGCTTTCCTCGCTTTTTCAGCTCACCTAATGATTCATTAATAACGATACGACTAGCCCATGCTCTTAAAGACCCCTCACCACGGAACTGAAATTGAGGCAATGAATCCATGATCTTTAAAAAACTATTTTGAAGGACATCACAAGCGGTATCGTAATCGTGGACGTAGCGAAGTGTCAGACTAAAAAGACCTGGAGAAACCTGATCGTACCACCGCTTCCAACTACCCGGCTCCTTCTTTTTAAGGGAACGCAGTAAATTTTCTTCAAATTGATTTCGGCCATTCATTAGTACTTACACCATGCAAGAAAGCAAGGGTTAGACAAATGTACAACCCTTGCTTTAAATAAAGATTCTTACTTATTTTTTGAAGCCACCAATTAAATAGGAGATCTCGCTCTTAAGTGGGACTTCCTCTCCATCGACTTTGATTTCTTCAACACTAAACGCTAAAAACAGCTCTTCTCCTTTCGCAGTAGCATAATAAGAACCGAAGGAAGCTTCTTTAAATTTCACGGAAACGACCTTCTCTTGATCAGCAACGGGAACCGTTAAAAGTAAATCGGCTGGCTTAAGTGTTAAAATCACTTCTTTACCGTGCTCCAATAACTTTCCAGTATATGGCATCGTAAAAGTCACCTCTTCCATAGACTCAAGGGCTGCTTTTAAATCCAATTCATCAGTAATCACCTCTCTTAAAATTGGCTCAAGCGGCAATTTAGATATTGAAATATCTTGCGCTTGGGCTGAATACTGCGCATCGAATGTTTTGTTGATCTGTCCGCTCTTAACTACGGTTTTCCCTTGATAGTCCCCAGGTACGTCAGCTACCTCAACAGGAAGCAGTGGCTCATAATCTGAATCATCCATTCGACAAGAGGTTAGCAAAAGGCTAAATACAGTAAGTATCGCGAAGCATTGGAACCATTTAATTTTTCTGTTCATTTTTTTAAATTTTGAATTTATTAAATCAGTATAATATTTGATAGGAGTACTCAATCGATAAACAGAAAAAAAATGAAAATCTTGCACCGATAAACTAAAAATACCTTCAACCTCCTGTAAATCAATAGATAAAAAATGTTATTATTTAATCTCTTAGGTGGCTTTTACTTCTCCACGGAAAAATTATATGGAAGAGCAATCTTGATGCAGATACCATTTCAAAACAAGAATTAACAGTAGGAAATTCATGTTGAGTTAAAATTTACGTAAATTTGTCTGAAAATTAAAAAGAAAAAATGGCGGCTCAACTAAGTTATTTATTTTCGACTCGTACCAGCAAAGATTTAGCAGAAAAAATTGCTGAGCATTACGGTCAATCCATGGGAAAGATTAACTTTCAACAATTTAGTGATGGTGAATTTGAACCCGTACTAGACCAATCGGTTCGTGGAGGACGGGTTTTTTTAATTGGATCTACTTTCCCTCCTGCCGACAATTTATTAGAGCTCTTATTAATGATTGATGCCGCAAAGAGAGCATCAGCAAAAAGCATAACGGTTGTTATTCCTTATTACGGACTAGCTAGACAAGACCGCAAGGATAAGCCAAGAGCACCTATTGGTGCGAAATTAGTGGCAAACCTACTTACAGCGGCTGGAGCCACAAGAATTATGACTATGGATCTTCATGCGGATCAAATTCAAGGATTTTTTGAGATTCCTGTAGACCATCTGTATGCATCTACCATTTTCGTTGATTACATAACCTCTTTAAATCTAGATAATTTGACCATCGCTTCTCCAGATATGGGAGGTGCAAAAAGAGCAAAAAATTATGCAGGACATTTAGGTGCAGAGGTCGTAATCGCGTATAAGGAAAGAAAGAAAGCTAATGTTGTTGAAGAAATGTTTCTTATTGGAGATGTAACCAATAGAAACGTAATTCTTATCGATGACATGATCGATACCGCAGGTACCCTATGTAAAGCCGCTGAAATTTTAATAAAGAATGGAGCTAAGTCTGTGCGTGCGATGGCTACTCATGCTGTATTATCAGGTAAGGCTTATGAGAATATTGAAAAATCAGCACTTCAGGAAGTTATTGTAACAGATACCATTCCAGTAAAACAAGATCTTAGCTCTAAAATCAAGGTTCTTTCCAGTGCAGAGCTTTTTGCTGATGTGATGAAAATGGTTCACGAACACCAATCGATCAGCGATAAATTTATTATTTAACCTGATTCCCCGTAGTTAAATCAACTTGTAAAAGATTTTCAAGAGCCTTTCAATCGGATGGATTGAAAGGCTCTTCATTTAATAGCAATCAATTATAGGGTCCTATAGAAATCTAAAGATTAGATAAAACAATAAGGTAATTTATTACTGTAGAGACTCTGCTTACTACTTGATGCCGATCCGCTTACCAATAAAATTGTTTTTCATTATTTCAATTATTTACTTATCTTTGCACCCTTAAATTCAAACAATTAACAATGAAATCAATTACAATTCAAGGTACAAAAAGAGAAAACGTGGGCAAGAAGTCTACTCAAGCTTTACGTGATGCTGAACTAGTTCCTTGTGTTGTTTATGGTGGTGGTGAACCTCTTAACTTCTCTACAGAAGAGAAGTCTTTCAAGAATTTAGTTTACACTCCAGACGCACACACGGCAGAACTTGTTATCGATGGTGAGACCATTCCAGCAGTTCTTCAGGACATCCAGTTCCATCCAATTACGGACAAAATTCTGCACGTGGATTTTTACCGTTTATCTGATGACAAACCAGTCATTATGGAAGTTCCTGTACGTGTAACAGGTCGTGCAAAAGGGGTTGTTGCCGGAGGTGTTCTTAGACAATCTTTCAGAAAACTGAAAATCAAAGCTCTTCCAGCTAACTTACCAGATGAAATCGTTGTAGATGTAACTCCTTTACGTATTGGTAACAAACTTTATGTTGGAGATATTAAAGCTACTGACTTCTCATTCATGCACCCAGACAATGCAGTTGTTGTAGCTGTTAAGATGTCTAGAACTGCAATGAAAGGTGGTGCTATTGCTGACGATGATGATGAAGAAGAAACTCCAGCTGAAGGTGCAGAACAAGCTCCAGAAGCTCCAGCTGCTGAATAAATAAGAAGCAAAGTTGAAAATAATAAAATCCGTCTTGAAATTTCAAGACGGATTTTTATTTATAAATTAACTCTATATTTTATTCTTTTTCAATAGGATTCGTTTCATTGAGAAGTTCCTCCTTAAATCGCTCCTGCATAGCTCTCTGTCTTTGAGGGTCGATCGATCGGGCACCTCCCCTAAAGCCTCCTCTTCCTGAATTGCTCGCGCTTGACATAAATGCAACAGGATCTTTTAAAAAGCGATTTTTTTGCTTTACAAAATCAGCTCTTTTTACTTTAACCACTGTTCCCCTCATTGGATTTGGCTGTGAACTACTAATCTTAGCAATATTTTTAGTTTCCTTCAAGTCAAAGCTATAACTTCCCGAAGCGTCTTCCACTTTAATAATTAATCCTGGTAGCCCTGAAAACTTATACGGGCCGTCCTGCAATGGAACATCAGAAGTAAACCAAGCAGTCCAGTCCCTGCCGCCAAATTTAGTAATTGCTTTCTGTGCAGTATAATCTCCAATCTTTTGTGTCTCAGGCTGGATGGACCACACCATCTCTCGGTCCTCAATGTATTCGTACTGGTCTCTTCCAATCCTTTCTTTGTACCCGATGCTTTGAGCTAGTAGATCTTTTTCCACTTGATAATTAATCACACTACTTAATTCACCCATCGCGGATCGATCAAAATTTCTTGTCTCCCTCATTCTTTGCATAATAGAGTCTCTCTTAAGGGAATTGGCAGACTGAAAAACAGATTTTTGATCTGTGATATCAAGAAAGGCTTCTTCTCTCTTTACTTCATCGGGAGCTTGCGCATTAGGACGCATCTCTACTTCATAGACAAAACGAGATACTTGCGCATTTAAAAATGAAAAAGCTCCAAAAAGGAGAATGAAAATAGTGTTTCGCATCGGATAATTTATCTTTTGGATAGAAAATGGGCCGTAAGGTTAAATAAAAAATAGGAAAAAAAAATTGCTTTCTTCCCGACGGCTTTACTATATACTATCAATTGTAATGATAGGTAAAATAACGAGTTAAATTTGATTATCCATTCTTTTGTTCGTACTTTTGCAATCTAAAATCATTCTAAATAACATTCATGGTTAAAGTAAGCGATCAAGCAAAAATTAAAGCTGTCCAACTGATGACCGAAGACGGATTTGATGCCTCTACAGATTACATTCGTGTTGGGGTAAAAAGCGGCGGATGTTCTGGACTAGAATACGTACTTGGATTCGACCGTGAGATAAACGAGCAGGATCAAGTATTTGAGGATAATGGCATTAAAATTATTGTTGATAAAAAATCAATCCTCTATCTGGCCGGAACCGTTTTGGAATACAGTGGAGGGCTGAATGGAAAAGGGTTTGTTTTTAACAACCCTAATGCATCACGAACATGTGGATGCGGGGAAAGCTTTAGCCTATAAGGTTATAAAGCTTAGGCATTTAATTCTTTTATGGAATCATCTGCCCCAAAAAACTTAATATTATGGCAAAATATACTGAAGACGATCTTCGAGAAGATCTAAAGACGAAGGAATACGAAGCGGGATTTTACACCGACATCGAGTATGAAGAGTTCCCAATAGGGCTCAATGAAGAGATTGTCAGGCTCATTTCAGAAAAAAAAGAAGAGCCTGAGTGGATGACGCAATGGAGGCTGGAAGCCTTCAGAGTTTGGCAAAAAATGACTGAGCCATCTTGGGCTAATATTCGCTATGAAAAGCCCGATTTTCAATCCATCCGCTACTACGCAGCACCCAAAAAGAAGCCTCAACTTGATAGTTTGGATCAAGTGGATCCTGAGCTTTTAAAAACATTTGAGAAGCTAGGCATCAACATAGAAGAACAAAAAAGACTTTCTGGTGTAGCAGTTGACATTGTAATGGACTCTGTATCGGTGAAAACCACCTTCCAAGAGACCTTAAAAGAAAAAGGAATTATTTTCTGTTCTATCTCTGAAGCCATTCGTGAGCACGGAGATTTGGTAAGAAAATACATTGGTAAAGTGGTTCCAAGAGGTGATAATTTCTATTCCGCTTTAAACTCAGCCGTATTTTCTGACGGTAGTTTCTGTTATATTCCAAAAGGGGTAAAATGTCCAATGGAACTTTCTACCTACTTTAGAATTAATCAAGCAGGGACTGGTCAATTTGAGAGAACTTTGGTAATTGCTGACGAAGGAAGTTACGTTTCCTACTTGGAAGGCTGTACCGCTCCCTCGAGAGATGAGAATCAACTGCACGCCGCTGTAGTAGAATTAATTGCTATGGAAGGTGCAGAAATCAAATATTCAACTGTACAAAACTGGTATCCAGGTGACGATCAAGGTAAAGGTGGAGTATTTAATTTTGTAACCAAAAGAGGACTATGTGAGAAGGACGCAAAAATTTCCTGGACACAAGTTGAAACGGGATCAGCAGTAACTTGGAAATACCCAAGTTGTATTCTAAAAGGAGATAATTCTATTGGTGAATTTTACTCTATTGCGGTAACAAATAACCACCAATACGCTGATACGGGTACTAAGATGATTCACATCGGAAAAAACACCCGCTCTACCATTATTTCAAAAGGAATATCCGCTGGTAAGTCCAACAACTCTTATCGAGGACTTGTAAAAGTAATGCCAAGTGCAAAAGGCGCTAGAAACTTTTCTCAATGTGATTCATTACTTATGGGTAATGAATGCGGAGCCCATACCTTCCCTTACATTGAAATCAAAGACCCTTCAGCGCAATTAGAACACGAAGCAACTACATCTAAAATTGGGGAAGATCAAATATTCTATTGCAACCAAAGAGGAATAGACACTGAAAAAGCAATTGCTCTAATTGTTAACGGATTTAGTAAAGAAGTTCTAAATAAACTTCCTATGGAATTCGCAATTGAAGCACAAAAACTACTTGAAATTTCGCTAGAAGGATCAGTAGGATAACATTGTAACTAATTCATTATAAACCATTGATCCAATATAAATTGGACTTTAATAGAAGCTAAACAATTATGCTAAAAATTAACAACCTGCACGCGCAGATCGAAGAGGGTGTTGAAATACTGAAAGGAATTAATCTGGAAATTAAACCCGGAGAGGTTCATGCTATTATGGGACCGAATGGTGCTGGAAAATCCACACTATCGTCTGTAGTTGCTGGAAAAGAGGACTATGAAGTTACAGAAGGAGAAATTCTTTTCGAAGGAGAGAATATCTCAGAAGACGCTCCAGAAGAAAGAGCCCACAAAGGAATTTTCATGTCTTTCCAATATCCCGTAGAGATTCCAGGGGTAACTGTCACTAACTTTATCAAGGCGGCAATTAATGAAACTCGCAAAGCCCAGGGGTTAGAAGAAATGCCAGCAAAAGAACTACTTGCACTCGTAAGAGAAAATTCACAAAAATTAAATATTAAAAAGGATTTTCTTGGACGCTCTCTTAACGATGGTTTTTCAGGAGGTGAAAAGAAAAGAAACGAAATCTTCCAGATGTTAATGCTCAATCCTAAACTAGCAATTCTTGATGAGACGGATTCCGGATTGGATATTGACGCTCTTAGAATTGTTGCCGATGGAGTAAATTCATTTAAAAACGAAGGAAATGCCGTTTTACTAATTACGCATTACCAACGTTTGCTCGATTATATTCAGCCAGATTTTGTTCATGTTCTTGCCGACGGGAAAATCATTAAAACTGGGGATAAAAACCTGGCTTTAGAGCTAGAAGAAAAAGGATACGATTGGTTACTCAACTAATTGAAGATCTATTCCCTCACTGAATCTACTTTCGAGTAGAAAATAAATTGACCATTTTAACATGCCACTATTAAATACCTTACAAGAAAAACACGAGGAATTTTTACAGAGTCTCGAGCACCGATTTCTAGATGATGCTAGAAAAGAAGGACTAAAGCAATTTTCTGCTTTGGGGTTTCCTGGTAAGAAAGACGAAGAGTACAAATACACCAACTTAAAAGAAATAACTGAGAAAGAGTATTCGCTTTTTCCTGTGAAGGAGCATAAAGTTTCTACGAAAACTCTAGAAGAACTTCATTTAGGAGAAGAAAACTTTGACTGGATTGTATTTATTAACGGTGAACTACATAAAGAACTTTCAAAAGTCTCCATTGAGAACGTTGAATTCATGACTTTCAAACATGCATTAAACGACCCAAGTTATAAAGAAGTTTTCGAAAAGTATTTCGATACTATTACCAATAAGGAGCTGGCTTTTCCTAATTTGAATCGTGCATACTTAAAAACGGGCTTCTTTTTGAAAGTTCCTAAGAATGTAGTAATTGAAAAGCCTATACATGTATTTTACATTTCGGACAATCAATCAGAGAACACTTTTTATAATACCAGAAATCTACTGATTGTTGAGGATGGAGCCAAGGTAGAGGTGATCGAGAGTCACCATAATTTTGATTCCCATTATGTATTTACCAATTCGGTTACTGAAATTTTCACTTATCCAAATGCCAAAGCAGATTGGCATAAAGTTCAAAACGACAGTGATACTTCTTACCTGGTAGATCATACCTTTGCAAAACAGGAAAAAGACAGTCTTACCACTGTTAATACCTTTTCATTTGGAGGAAAAATCATTAGAAACAACCTAGACTTCATTCAAAATGGAAGCAACATTAATTCCTTTATGAATGGTATTACAATCATTGGTGACGAACAGCTAGTTGATCACCATACCGCTGTTCATCACAACCAACCTAATTGTGAAAGCTATCAAAACTACAAGGGTATTTTTAAAGACCAAGCTCATGGAGTTTTCAATGGGAAGGTTTTCGTAGACAAAATAGCGCAAAAAACCAATGCTTATCAGCAGAACAACAACATTCTACTCTCGGAAGGGGCACAAATTGACACCAAACCTCAGTTAGAGATTTTTGCAGACGATGTGAAGTGTTCACATGGTTGTACTGTGGGTCAGTTAGACCGGGATGCATTGTTCTATTTAAGACAGCGAGGCATCTCTCATAAAGAGGCACAAGCCTTACTACTTTATGCGTTTGCAAACGATGCAATGGAAAACATTGACATCGAGCCACTGAGAGATAAAATATCTAAACTCTTAGCTGAAAAGCTAGAGGTTGATATCGATTTTTAATAGATAGTCTATTCATTTCTGCCCTTTCAAAGAGGGCAGATTTTTTTTAAGTTCAGCGCATGGATTTATCTGAAATTGAAAAACATTTGCGGGCTTATAATGAGCACGGACAATTAATAGAAGCTGTTGAAATGATTCTTGATGTGTTTGAGCTTGAGAATCCAAATTTTGGACAGTTCAAAGTGCAAAGTACAACAGACAATAATAATCTTCTACTCACCGTTGAAGGAGTCCTAGGGGGCAAACAAACTATTACAATCCCATCCAACCTTTTAGATTTTGACTTAAAGCTTGTGATAAACATGTTAGCACATGAGATGCTTCATGTTGAACAGAAAAGCTCAGTAAGGACGGTCTTTGATAAAAATGAAAGAGAATGGCAAGCTTACTATGAAATGCTCTTCCACGAACGATTTCCTCAAGTTCCCAATGCCTCGAATTTCTATCGAATTCAATTTGCAAAAAAAGCATTAGAGTACTACAAAAGAATGGGCATAAATAATCCATTACAATCGAAGTATAAGGAGCAAAAATCTAAGGTCGAGCAACTACTCCTAGGCATAATTAACCAGGACACAGGTAAAGACGTTACTTCAAGTAGTCCCCTACCAAATGAACCCAGTAACTTGCCCCAACAGGGAGAATCTCTTGATCAAAAACATACTTAGGATGATGAACCATGAAAGTTTCACCATTTCCAATCATGCAGTAGTTGCCCTTCTTCTTTTGTAGCATAAAAGCAAAATCCTCGCTACCCATAAAAGGCTGAGTTGGATAATGAACTTTCTCTTGCCCAAAATGATTAGTAGCTACCTCTTTTGCAAAATTTGTTTCCTCAGTACTGTTTACCAGTACAGCACCAGGAACCCCTTCTATAATTTCGTATTGAACACCGAAACTCTCTGCTTGAGTTTTCACAATAGTGCGAATTTTATCTAACACCATCTTACGATCTTCCTCTCTCATAGTTCGAGTACATACCTTAAGGGAAGCAGTCTGCGGAATTACATTTCCTGCGTTTCCCGCATTAAAGGCTCCAATGGTAACAACAGCACTGTTCCACGGATTCATATTTCGACTAACAATGGTTTGCAAGGCCATGACAAGAGCACTGCCAGCAACCACTGGATCAATTGCCTTCTCGGGCATTGAACCATGTCCTCCTTTTCCTTCCAATACAATTTCCCAATTATCAACTGCCGCCATAAACTCACCTTCGGAAAAATAAAACTCCCCCTTCTTCATACCGGGCATATTATGCATTCCGAAAACTGCATCCATAGAAAATTTATCAAAAAGACCGTCTTGAATCATTGCGGGTCCTCCCTGCATTGTTTCTTCTCCAGGTTGAAATATTAAATGAACCGTCCCATTAAAATTTTTTGTCTCCGCTAGATACTTTCCAGCAGCCAATAGCATTGTTGTATGTCCATCATGCCCACACAGATGAGCCTTTCCCTCGATCGTACTCTTGTAATCTAGTGAATTATCTTCCTGGATCGGAAGCGCATCAAAATCCGCTCTTAAGCCTATGGATTTCGTTGAGTCCCCGTTAGTAAGAGAGGCTACGATCCCGTACTTTCCAATTCCTCGAGTAATCTTAAATTCACCGAAGGATTCCAATACCGAATTTATATAATCGGCAGTCTTTTCTTCTTGCATAGAAAGTTCTGGATTACGATGCATGGACTCCATCCATTCGTTCATCTCCTCACTTCTTTGCTGTAAAATATTTAATACTTCCATGTTAAATTACTTTTTTTTGTGTTTTGGTATAGTTAAAATAATAGTGATAATGGCCAAAAGCACCATGAGAAAATTAACACCTAAGGCGATAGAGGCCGCCTGGCGAATGACTAAATTATCCTGCCTTCCTTGAAATGTAATTAGTCCATTCATCCATTCGTACGCCTCTGTACTGCCACTTAAAGCAGTAAAAAGACTAGCAGAAACCGCAACACCGATTGCTGCACCTAAAGAAGAAGCCATCTTGTAAATTCCGGCTCCAGATCCTGATTGAGAATCAGGTAAATTTGCTAAGGCTGCATCCGTAGATGGAGTCGCATAAAACGCAAGTCCCAAACCAAATAAGGTGAACCCAATTAAACCAAGAATCTTATAGGTTCCCGTCATCACATGAGTTCCCATAAGAAGTGCGATAGCAATACAAACTATGATACTTCCCCATAACATGGGTTTCCGAGCACCAAACCTCTGAAGTAGTTTCTCGCCCACTCGAATAAAAGCAACAATTGCAATAGCATAACCTAAGGTTAATAAGCCGGCCTCTTGCGACGTAAAACCAGCTCCTAATTGTACAAGAGAAAGAGAAATAATTATGATTCCTGCGCTTGCATTCAAAAGAAAATTTGAAATCGTAGCACCTGTATAAGTCAGGTTTTTAAACAGATCAAAATCTACAAATACATTTAAACTCTTGGTTTCAATTTTATAAAATATTAGTCCAAAAACCACAAACACTGCGATTAGTCCTAGTGATAGGGGACTTGTCCAACCCCAGTCACTACCTTTTGTTAAATAGAGCTGAAGTCCGATTATGGACACCATAAATATCAATACGCCTATGTAATCAAACTTATAATTTGCATTGCTTTCTGATTTACTTTCAGGTGTTCCTTTTACCATAAAAAACCCAATTACAGAAACCAGTACAGCAAACCAAAAAATCCATCTCCATCCAAGATTAGATGCGACAAGTCCTCCAAAAAGTGCACAGAATCCTGAACCACCCCATGAACCTATAGACCACAAGCTGACCACAGGCTGACCGCACGTTGCCTGCCTTTCCCATCCCAATAAGCTTTTACTAAAGCTAAGCTAGCGGGCATCAAACAAGCACCTGAAAGCCCTTGAAGAATCCGACCTGATAAAAGTACCGGACCTGACAAAGGCCCAGTAGGGGTAATTGCAACCAATAGAGATCCTAACATACTTAGGACAAATCCAATAAGAACCATCTTAACTCGACCTACCCGGTCCGCGAGCCCCCTAGAACAACATTGAGAACCCCTGAAAACAAGGATGTTATAGACACCGCAATGTTGATAAGATTTTGCTTAATACCTAAATCTTTAGCCATTTCTACATTGATGTTTAGTGTTGTTTGTGCAAAAAGCCAAAAGGTTAGTACACCGAGAATAATACCGAATAATAACCGGTCATTTCCTTTATACTCAGCTTGTGATTGAACATTTACCATATTCTTATGTTTATTTCTATTTGAGGAACTTTAATAATCTATTTATAAAAGGGAGCTCCTACTAGCAAAGGTGAAATTGAAAACAATAAAGTGGGTTCTCGTTTCAGATTTAGCATTAGGGTTCATCGAAGTTAAAAGTTTTATTTTGATTAACCTTTAGATTTTAGTAGTAATTAACGTACATTTAAAATTGTATTCACTTATATAGTTCAAAACGTATGATAAAATCGATTCCTTTAAGTAATGTACTATTCTTAGATATTGAAACGGTTTCTCAATTTCCTAAGTGGAACGATCTCTCAGAGATGGGTCAGAAACTATGGGATAAAAAAGTCCATTTTACTCTTTCTCCTGAACAGACTTCAGAAGAAGCCTACTTTGAGAAAGCGGGTCTCTACGCTGAATTTGGTAAAATTGTTTGTATTTCATGCGGACTATTAGAAAAATCAGGAAAACTTAGAATAAAAAGTTTTGATTCTTCTGACGAGAAAACGCTTCTATCCGAATTTGGTGAAATGTTTAACCATCCAAGAATGCAAAACATTTTACTTTGTGCTCACAATGGAAAAGAATTTGATTTTCCATGGATTTCTAAAAGGTATATCATTAATGGTATGACTCCTCCTGTACCCTTTCAATCTTATGGAAAGAAACCATGGGAAATACCTCACATTGACACGCTTGAACTATGGAAATTTGGCAATTTCAAATCAACAACTTCTTTGGAGCTACTTGCCCACGTCCTTGGTATTCCTTCACCAAAAGATGATATCGACGGTTCCATGGTTTCATCTATCTATCATATAGAGAAAGATTTAAAACGAATTGTAAATTATTGTGAAAAAGATGTCTTAACTTTGGCAAACGTATTTTGCCGTCTTAGGCAAGAGGATTTATTAACGAGAGAGTAATTAAAAATATGGCACTTACTGACGATCAAATCGCATCAATTGGCGAAAGTATTATTTTAACTTTGAAAACGGTATACGATCCAGAAATCCCAGTGGATATCTATGAATTAGGGCTGATTTATGATGTTCAGATTTCTCAGGAAGCAGAAGTTAAAATTATCATGACCCTAACCACTCCCAATTGCCCGGTTGCGGAATCGCTGCCTCAAGAGGTAAAAGATAAAGTATCCGCTGTTGATGGGGTTAAGGAAGTTGACCTTGAACTTACATTTGAACCCGCTTGGAACAAAGAAATGATGAGTGAGGAGGCTAAATTTGAGTTAGGAATTTTATTTTAATTCAAAATATTCTATAAGAGGTAAAAGAGCTATTTTAAGCTCTTTTTTCGTTTCTATTTCCAGCAGACTTGTCTTACTAGGTCTGTTGATCATCTAAATTTCTACACCATTCACTCCATGATCCTACATAAAGAGCAGGTAAAGGTAAATCTTCGATTTCGAAAGCAAGCAGTGTATGGCAAGCTGTAACTCCAGAGCCACAATGGACAGCTGTGTTTTGATAGGAGCTCTCAGTAAATAAAGAATACTTCTTTTGTAGTTCCTCTTTGGTCAAAAAAGTCCCCTTATCATTTAGATTTTCTACAAAAGGAATATTTACTGCACCTTGAATATGTCCAGCTATAGGATCTATTGGCTCTCTATGGCCATTAAAACGTTCTTCTTCACGTACATCAATTAACTGCAGCTCACCCGTTTCTAATTTCTCTTCAACCTGGTTTCTGTCAATAAGGGGCAACCGCCAATCCGTAAGTGTTAGAGGCTCACCTGGCTCAACTTGTATTTGACCGGATTCTGTATCAATATCCTGGTCAATTGCCTTCTGTATTCCACCGTCTAGAACTTGGACATTACTAAGGCCAGCAGCACGAAGCATCCACCACGTTCTAGCAGCAGCATTCGCTCCTGAAAGATCGTCGTAAACTACAATTTTTGAGTTTCTTTGGATTCCAAGTCTCTGAAGCGTTCTGGCAAAATCAGAGATATCTGGTAAAGGATGTCTTCCCCCCAGCTCTGGGTGATTTGCTCCTTTACTCAAATCCGATTCTAAAGCAATAAATCTTGCACCTTTAATATGACTCTCTAAATAGATCCTTTTAGCATGAGTTCCACTGCGCGCATCTAACAATACGAGCGTTTCCTCTTCATTCATGAGCTTTTTAAGCTCACACGCGTCTATTATTGGGGAACTCTTTTGCATCGAGAAGTACTAAAAGTGAAATATATCTTTTGCCTTATTGTAAGCACTTTCAAAATGAAGCAGGTTCAGAGAATGCGTGACTCCTTTTAATTGCATATAATTAATAAGCTGCTCGGTAGGCAAATTTCCAACGAGATCATCCTTAGCCATTGGGCACCCTCCAATCCCTTTAATCGCAGTATCAAAACTTCGACATCCCTTTAGATAGGCCGCATCAATTTTTAAGTAAGAATCCTCATAACGGTTATGGAAATGAGCTCCGAAAGTGACTTGTGGATACTTTGTGATGAGCACGTCGAAAACTTGACCAATAAGCTCAGGCGTAGCAACACCAGTTGTATCCGCTAATTGCAACTCACTAACTCCAATCTCTAAAAAGCTTTCTACCCACTGCTCTACATTTTCAATCTTCCACTGCTCGCCATAGGGATTTCCAAAGGCCATCGAAAAATAGATATTCAATTTCCTTCCTTCTTTATCCGCCATTGACTTGATCTCTTTTATTTGTCGAAAGGCTTCTTGTTGATCTTTATTCGTATTTCTAAATTGAAAGGTCTCCGAAATAGAGAAAGGGAATCCAAGTATATCTACATTATTGTGGGCCAACGCTTTTTCTGCTCCTCGAATATTTGCTACAATCACAGATAATTTTGTGGAAGAACCACTTCTATCGATCTGATCAATCACTTGACCAGAATCCGCCATTTGAGGAATCGCTTTAGGCGAAACAAAGCTTCCACAATCGAGTACATCAAAGCCTACAGTCATCAGAGAATTAATGTAATCAATCTTTTGATCTGTAGGTATAAAAGTTCCCCATCCTTGCATTGCGTCCCTAGGACATTCGGTTAAAAACATGTGAATATTGCTTTGAGGTAAAGATAAACATTTTGTCCATTGCCCAAAAAACTTCATGGAAAGTGAGTGTTAACCTGTGAGCTATAAACGAAGAGATCCCTGTAAAAATGCTACCTTTGTTATTCATTATTTTATATTATATACGATATGCAAACCATCGAATTCAATAAAGATTGGAAGCTTAAGCTCCAAAACCGATTTCTAAATTATGTTAAGATTTATTCAACTAGTGATCCTGACAGCAACACAACCCCCTCAACGCCCCAACAATGGAACATCGCTAAATACATTTTTGAAGAATTACAAGAACTTGGTCTTTCTGATGTCGAACTTGATGGGAATGGATACATTTATGCCACTCTACCTTCAAACTTAGAAGCAGAAGAACTTCCTACAATAGGATTCATTGCACATTACGACACTTCTCCAGACTTCAATGGAGAGAATGTTAATCCCCAAATCTGGGAATCGTACGACGGAAAAGAACTACTACTTAATAAAGAAACTGGATTTACACTCTCACCAGAGAAATTTGAAAGCTTAAAAAAATACATCGGAGATACATTAATTACAACCGATGGTACTTCCCTCTTAGGAGCAGACGATAAGGCTGGTGTTGCGGAAATAGTAACCGCTGCAGAATATCTATTAGCTCATCCTGAGATTAAGCACGGAAAAATCGTTATTGGCTTTACTCCTGATGAGGAAATCGGTCGTGGTGCTCATAAATTTGATGTTGAAAAATTTGGAGCAGAATGGGCCTACACTATGGACGGTAGCGAAGCGGGTGAGTTAGAATTTGAAAACTTTAATGCTGCCGGGGCCGTAGTTAGAATTCAAGGTCTTAGTGTTCATCCTGGGTATGCCTACGGAAAAATGATTAACGCCGCCCTACTTGCAGCTGAATTTGCATCGCTACTTCCAGCAAATGAGACCCCTGCTACAACAAAAGGATACGAAGGTTTTTTCCATCTAATGGATATTCATGCAGATATTTCGGAGGCGAAACTTCAGTACATTATTCGTGATCACGATGCCAATAAATTTGAAGACAGAAAAAATTTACTATCACAATTGGTAGCTGATTTTAATCAAAAACATGGCGAAGGCACAGCTCAAGTAGAAATCAAAGAGCAATATCGCAATATGAAACAACAATTCGAAGGAAAAATGCACATTATTGAATTGGCCTCCAAAGCGATGGAAATGGCTAACGTAGAGCCAAAAATCAAAGCGATACGAGGTGGAACCGATGGGGCGCAGCTGTCCTATATGGGACTTCCTTGTCCAAACATTTTCGCGGGAGGAATGAATTTTCACGGGCCTTATGAGTACGTTTCAGTGGAAACTATGCTTAAGGCGGTTAATGTAATTATCAATATTTCTATGCAGAAATAACCTCTCTAAAACACTTCTAGAAGGTTGCCTCATGGTCCCATTGAGGCAACCTTTTTAAATTTAATCTTTACTTAACGCCTAGTTCACATTCAGCCATTAACTTTGGAAAAACTCATAAATGACTGAAAGACGAGACGTTGAAATAGCAATTCTTTCTGATATCCACTTAGGAACCTACGGATGTCATGCTACTGAACTACTTTCCTATCTTAAAAGTGTCAATCCTAAACTTCTCATTTTAAACGGAGATATTATTGACGGCTGGGCATTTTCAAAAAGATACTTCCCTAATTCGCACATGGCCGTAATTAGTGAAATATTTAAAATGATGCAAAGAGACACAAAAGTCATCTACATTACTGGAAACCATGATGAATTCCTTCGCAAATACTCTGATTTGGCTATGGGGAATCTATTTTTAACCGATAAGTATTTACTTGAAATTCATGGAAAGAAACATTGGATTTTCCATGGAGATATTTTCGATCATACTACAAAAGGCGGTGCGAAAATTATAGCGAAAATAGGAGGTATTGGATACGACTGGCTAATATTGTTAAACCGAGGTATCAACTGGTTATTGAAATTAATGGGGCACCAGAAAGTCTCCTTATCTAAAAAGATTAAAAACTCCGTTAAAAAAGCAGTTAAATTTATTGCAGATTTTGAAGAGAAAGCAATTGAACTTGCAATTGACAATAAATACGATTATGTAATTTGTGGTCACATACATATGCCTGCCGACCGAATAATAAAAACGGATCATGGACAAACACACTATCTAAATTCTGGAGACTGGATTGAAAATCTCTCTTGGTTAGAATACGACCTCGGTCAATGGAGTTTAAACTACTTTGATGAATCAAAATTTAAAAAACCAGTAATAGAATCCTATTCGGTCAACTTAGATATACAAGATTTAATCAAACCCCCTTCTTTTGCAGCTTTTACGGCTACTAAAATTCATTAACTCTCATTCCTTTTAAGAAAGGCGTCCCAACCTTGAGCGGTAATAGGTGAGAGTTCACCACTACCTCTTAGTACCATATGATTACCTTGATCCCTAGAGACCGCATGTCCGATCACAGTAAAGTCAGGATGATTTTTTAACCGATCGTATTGGTCCGATGGAATGGTAAAGAGGAGCTCATAGTCTTCACCTCCACTTAACGCGCACATTGCCGGATTTAAATTAAATTCATCAGCAGTAGTAATCGTTAAAGTATCGAGTGGAATCTTCTCTTCATATAATCGAAACCCCACCTGAGAACGGTCGGATAGATGAAGAATTTCGGAGGCGAGACCATCAGAAATATCAATCATAGATGTTGGCTGTACTTCTAAAGTTTTTAATATTTCTTTAATGTCCGATCTAGCTTCAGGCTTTAATTGGCGTTGCAAAAGATAATCATACCCTTCCATCTCTGGTTGCATTTGTGGATTTGCTAAAAACACAGCATGTTCTCGCTCCAAGATTTGCAGACCTAAGTAAGCCGCACCAAGGTCTCCAGTGACCACCAATAAATCATGCTCCTTAGCTCCACTTCTTGAGACCAACTCCTGGCTTTGCTCCATTCCCACTGCAGTTAATGTTAACACTAACCCACTTGTAGAACTTGTGGTGTCTCCACCAACTACATCAACACCATACTTCTGTGCAGCGAGCTGCAGCCCCAAATAGATTTCCTCGATCGCTTCCACTGGAAAACGATTGGAAAGCGCGACGGATACTAAAAGTTGAGTGGGTAAGGCATTCATCGCGACTATATCACTTAGAGCAACAACAGCAGCTTTGTATCCCAAATGCTTTAAAGGAACGTATCCTAAATTAAAATGCACTCCTTCAAAGAGCGTATCTGTACTGACAACGACTTGCTTGCCATCAGGATTAATAATCGCGGCATCGTCCCCCACTCCCAAAACCGACGAGGGATTGTTTAAACTAAAGTTTTCGGTTAGATGTTTTATCAATCCAAATTCTCCGTATTTGGATATGGGCGTAAGTTGTGGGCTTTTATCTTCTAACATAAGGGTGAGCGCTTAATAAGGAATTTTTATAATTGGAATAGTGAAGGATCCAAATTTTCTGGCTTAAAAGGTAGATTTTTTATATCATCCCTACTTAAAGTAACCGTATCGTCACTTTTGTAGTTATTAAGTACCTCTAGAATTTCTGAAGGCGGAGTTGTTGTTTTGCGCAGCATCATATCAATCCAAACTCCCATGGCTTCGGCCGTAGCACAATGGGTGCCGTCTTCTAAATAGAATTTATGACGGAAACGATAAATTGCTCCATCGCTTGATGCTCCATCAATTTCCAGACTAACAAAAATTTTCTGACTCATATAGATTTCCTTGAAAAAGGAATACCTCTCATGTAAAATCACCGGACCTATTCCCCAACGATTAAGTTCCTTGAGTCCGATTTTCTTTTCTGTCATAAAAGCCATTCTGGTCTGCGCACAATACTGCATATAAGAAGAATTAGCCAAATGACGGTTGGCATCGATGTCACTCCAACGTACATCAAATGGACAATAATATACTGACATAATTTTATTATTAATGGTTCAAAAGAAAGCTCAAAATTACGGATAAATAGGCGGAGAGAAAAATTGTACTTTTGCCCCGAGCAAAACTACCGTTGAGAAATGAAAAAACACGTTGTAATTGTAGGTGCAGGGGCTTGTGGCTTTTTCACTGCAGCCAACTTAGACCCTGAGAAATGCCACGTAACCCTCTTAGAGCAGAATGCAGATGTTTTACAAAAAGTTAAAATTTCAGGGGGAGGTCGATGCAATGTCACGCATGCAGAATTTGATCCTAGAATCCTTTGTGAGTATTATCCTAGAGGAAATAAAGAATTAAGAAGCGTCTTTTCTAAATTCCAACCAGCAGATACTATTGAATGGTTTGAGCAAAGGGGCGTCCATCTTAAAACGGAGCAAGACGGGCGAATGTTTCCGGAGTCTAATAGCTCGAGTACCATTATTGAATGTTTTAAAAAAGAAGTACTTCAAAAAGGATTTGAAATTAGAACAAAGACGAAAGTCACAGAAATTTTATATCAAAATCCAGGCTTCATCGTAAAGGTTGGCCCCGAATCAATCTACGCCGATTATCTAGTTTATGCCACTGGAAGTACCCCTAAATCTTTAAATATACTTCATTCCTTTGGTCATACTATTATTCCACAAGTACCCTCCCTCTTTACTTTTAATATTGAAGATCCTTTACTCGAAGGTTTAGCAGGCACTTCTTTTACCCTCGCACAAGTAGAAATTCCTTCCCTTAATTCATTTGAGCAAGGACCTTTACTAATTACTCATTGGGGGCTTTCTGGGCCAGCAATTCTTAAATCTTCTGCATGGAAAGCGCGTGAATTAGGAGAACTAGACTACCAATTTAACCTTAAAATTAATTTTGTAGGACTTAGTTTCTCTGATGCAATGGAATTGTTACTAAAGAACAAAGCTCAACAGCCAAGCAAAAAACTAATTCAATCCAAACCTTTTGAAATTACACAACGTTTTTGGGCCAAAATAGTTGATCTGTCAGTGGAAGACCCAAACAAGCCCATTGGGCATCTTACAAAAAAAGAAGCTCAACAGATTGTGGAAAATCTAACGCAAAAAACATTTTCAGTGAAGGGAAAATCCACATTTAAAGAAGAATTTGTGTCGGCAGGGGGTGTGGATTTAAAAGAAATTGATTTTAAAACTATGCAGTCCCGTAAGATTCAAGGACTTTACCTGGGTGGAGAAGTATTAAATATCGATGCAGTGACGGGCGGATTCAATTTTCAGGCATGCTGGAGCGAAGGATTTCTCATTTCCCAACATCTGAATTCACATTAATTATTTTCCAATCATTTTTTTGATTGCATTTAATTTCATTAGCGCCTCCAAAGGAGTCAATGAATCGATATCAATCTTTGTTAATTCTTCACGAATATTTTCAAGTACCGGATCTTCAAGTTGAAAGAAAGATAATTGTAAATCAGGGTCGCTACTAGAGGTTTTATTTTTCTTCTTTTCTTCCTTATCCCGATGTTTTAACTCTAAGGTCTTTAACATCTCATTTGCTCGATGTAAAACTTTCACTGGCATACCTGCTAGTTTAGCCACATGAATTCCGAAACTATGTTCGCTTCCTCCAGGCAGGAGTTTTCTTAAAAAAACAATCGATCCGTCATGTTCTTGAATCGAAACATGGAAATTCTTTATTCTTTCAAATTCGTGTGTCATCTCATTCAACTCATGATAATGGGTTGCAAATAGTGTTTTTGCCCGTTTTTCATCTTCATGTAAAAACTCAGCAATGGCCCAAGCAATCGATACTCCATCATAAGTGGAAGTTCCTCTCCCAATTTCGTCTAAAAGAATTAAACTTCGATCCGTTCGGTTGTTTAGAATGCTGGCTGCCTCGTTCATTTCTACCATGAAAGTAGACTCACCTGCTGCTAAGTTGTCAGAAGCTCCTACTCTAGTGAAAATACGATCTAAAATGCCAATTTTCGCATGCATTGCAGGTACAAAACAACCGATTTGTGCCAATAAACATATTAATGCCGTTTGTCTTAATAGAGCTGATTTACCGGCCATATTCGGACCCGTTACCATTAGGATCTGCTGCGAATCCCTATCAAGATACAAATCATTTGAAATGTACTTTTCACCTAAAGGAAGTGACTTTTCAATGATCGGATGCCTTGCTTCTTTAAGCTCAATGTTGTATCCCTCATTAATGGCTGGCCGGGTGTAATTTTCCTGTTGAGACAGCTCTGAAAACCCAACAGCCACATCAATCTGAGCTAAAACACTAGCGTTGTGCTGAATAGAGGTCATCTCTTTTAATACATGGCTGGTCACCTCTCTATAAAGCGCGAACTCAAGCTGAGCAATCTTTTCCTCTGCTCCAAGAATTTGTGACTCGTACTCTTTCAGCTCCGTAGTGATGTACCTCTCTGCATTCACCAGCGTTTGCTTTCTAATCCATTCCTCAGGCACGCGATCTTTGTGGGCGTTGCGAACTTCTATATAATAACCAAATACATTATTAAAATCGATTTTCAAAGAACTTATTCCCGTTCTTTCAATTTCTCTTTGGCACATTTGATCTAAATAGCCCTTACCGCTAGATTGAAGATTTCTTAGGCGATCAAGTTCCTCTGAAACTCCTTCTCTAATTGTGTTTCCTTTCGAAATATGAACAGGGAGTTCTTCATTCAATTGGACATTAAGATATTCTATTAATTCTTTCAAATCCTGAAAGGATGGGAGGAGTACTTCTATTTCAGAATATGAACTTAATTTTTCAGAAATAGCTTCTATTATCGTTAAGCTTTCCCGTAGGTTACCAAGTTCTTTTGGCGAAATCCGTTCTGCCGCTAGTTTACCAACTAAACGATCCAAGTCGGAAACAAGCGGTAATAGTCCCTGTAATTCCCATTTTAGGGCATCGTTCTGATTAAAAAATTCAACTAGAGATAAGCGATGGTTTATTTGAGTTAAATCCTTTAGAGGAAGCATTATCCTTCTTCGAAGTAAACGCCCACCCATTGGAGTTTTTGTATGGTCTACAATATCCAAAAGGCTTTTTCCTTCTCTGGAACTTGGATAGACAATCTCCAAATTTCTTAAAGTAAAGCGGTCTAAAACCATATAGGAATCTTGCGGTAAGGCTTGAATTCGAGTGATGTGAGATAGTAACTGGTGGTGCGTATCTTCAACTAGATAAGCAAAAATGGATCCTGCAGCGATGACTCCGAGGCGTAACTCTTCGACTCCGAACCCTTTCAAAGATTTCGTCTTGAAATGGGTAGTTAACTTATCCTGCGCATAGGAATCTTGATAAGCCCAATCCTCAAGTTTAGTTGTTTTAATCTTTAGATTACTAGGGAGGCTTTTTAACCGCTGTGAAAGAATTTCACTAGGCGAAAACGTGTCCACCACATGCATTAAATCGTTTTCCTTCCCCTCTCCAACAAGGAATTCGCCCGTGGAAACATCTACTAACGCATATCCGTACCCGTCTTTATGTTGGTGAATGGACATTAAGAAGTTATTCTTCTTTGAAGAAAGAACTTGATCATTGAAGGTCACACCAGGTGTCACAAGTTCCGTTACCCCCCTTTTCACAATTCCTTTCACCATTTTTGGATCTTCGAGCTGATCACAAATAGCGACACGAAGGCCACTGCGAACAAGTTTAGGCAAATAAGTGTCAATCGAATGATGTGGAAACCCTGCTAATTCGGTCCGCGAATCACCATTGTTCCTATTGGTAAGCACAATACCAAGAATCTTGGAAGCTGTAACTGCATCAGCACCAAACGTTTCGTAAAAATCACCCACTCTAAAGAGCAGTAAAGCATCAGGATACTTTGCTTTAATCCCATTATACTGGGTCATGAGAGGTGTAATCTTCTTCTTTTGCTCTTTCGCCATACTGCCTAGATCTGAATCGCTTGGATGTAGAAAATGTTTAATTTTGCCAAAAATACAAAAATGTCTTCCACAAAAAAACTTAAACTCGAGGAGCTCAACCGAATAGACATCGCTACATTTAAAAATGCAAAAAAAACTCCGATAGTCGTTGTCTTAGATAACGTACGCAGCATGCACAATGTAGGAGCAATATTTCGTACTAGTGATGCCTTTTTAGTTGAAAAGATTATCCTTTGTGGAATCACTCCCACTCCTCCTCACCGGGAAATTCACAAAGCTGCATTGGGGGCAACGGACAGTGTCGACTGGATTTATGAAAAGGATATCACTACGGCGCTTTCCCACTTAAAAGCAGAAGGATATAACATTGTAGGCATCGAACAAACCAATTCAAGTAAGTCCATAGAAACATTTCATTGCGACAATAAAAAACCCTATGCAATGGTGCTTGGAAATGAAGTAGATGGATTGGACGAAAATGCATTTTCTCTTTACGATCATTTTTTAGAAGTACCTCAAGAGGGAACCAAACATTCACTCAATGTTTCGGTTTGCGCAGGAATTGCACTTTGGGAATTATACAAACAACTGCGATAGCAAAAAAACCCAAAATAGGCTCTCATTTAGCTATTTACTAATTTACTAGAAAATATTGCTAAAAACAACAATCCGCAAAGTCTTGATAGACAGTGCGGATAGTAATAAATCTAATAAAAAGTAAAAATGAAAGCCTGCAAAGATAAAATTATTTTTTATCCTACACAACTACAATTTTTAAAGCTGAGGTTAATAGAATTTTAACTTCGGTATTTTTTTATTTTTCCTAAATTAGCATGATGTTTATCAAAGAGTATATTTCTAAGGATTACCCTGCGTTCGAACACTCAGCCAAAATTGAGTTGGCTAGTGAGACCGCAAAAGAATTTGGATATTCTCATGTATTCATCAGAAAAAAAGGCATCTATGTTGGAGCTTTAAGCCAAAGCTTTCTCGAAAGTAGTCCAGAAGGCACTTTAGACTCTCTTGACATTCATTATGAGAAATTTGCAGTCTATGAAGACGGAAACATTTTAGATTCTGTTCGACTATTCTATATCTTCAACTCGAATATTGTTCCCATTATTGGTAAAACTGAAAAGTATTTAGGTTACGTTTCAAGCGATGATCTTTTTAGCGAATTCTCCAAGTATCCACTATTTTCAGAAAACGGAGCCATCCTTACTGTTCAAACCCATACGATCCATTACTCTATTTCCGAAATCACTTCAATCGTAGAATCAAACAACGTGAAACTATATGGAATCTATGTTAGTAGCGTCAATGAAGACAATGTAGAGATCACAATGAAAATTCAGGGAGAAAACCTTAGCTCCATTGATGAAACATTTGAAAGGTACGGATATACGGTTATCCACAAGCACTACGATGACGAAAAAGAGGATCTATTAAAAGATCGGTTTGGATTCTTTCAGAAATACTTAGAGTTTTAATTATGAATGCTGCGATCTATACTCAAAAAAATGATCTCGATACTTTCCTGTATCTAAGCAAATTCATCTCGGAGCTTGACAAGCGTGGAGTGAATGCTATCCTTTACCAGGGAATGGCAGAAGAAATGCAATTTTCGAAGGACTTTCAAACCTTTTCTTCTAAACAGGACTTAATTGATAAAGAAACTGAGCTGTTTTTCACCTTTGGAGGGGACGGAACGTTAGTAAGTTCATTGCTTTATGTGCAAGACACAGAGATACCTGTCGTGGGAGTTAATACCGGAAGACTAGGTTTTTTAGCAAGCTTCACAAAAGAAGAAGTATTCAAGGAACTGGACTCCATTCTAAATGGTGCGTACAAGATTTCAAGACGTTCGGTTATTGAAGTTCAATGCCCTGCCAGCAAAAATTTCTTTCCCTATGCTTTAAACGATATTGTAATTTCTAGAAAAGAAACGACTTCAATGATCACAGTAGAATCCTTTATCAATGATGAGTTTCTTAACTACTTCTGGGGTGATGGGGTGATCATTTCTACTCCTACGGGGTCAACTGCCTATTCTTTAAGTTGCGGAGGTCCAATTATGACCCCAGATAACGACAATTTTGTGATTACCCCAATTGCACCGCATAATTTAAACGTTAGGCCATTGATTGTTAAAGATGATGCAGAGTTTAGACTTAAAGTAGAAAGTAGAGTCCCACAATACTCTCTTTCCCTTGATTCTCGTTTGATTCATATTGATACGGAGATAGAGCTTAAGATTCGCAAAGCGAAATTCCCTTTATTACTCGTGCAGCCTAATAATTTAAGTTTTTATGAAACTATAAGGCAAAAGCTACTTTGGGGAAAGGACAAAAGAAACTAATTCTTTTGCGTAAAAATGGTTAACTTTACAACAGCTATATAACTAATTAGAAAATAATAAAACAAATGAGCAGAAAGTTTCCGGCGGGAGTCGCCACAGGTCAAATGGTTACTGATATCTTTCAATATGCAAAAGAGAATCGATTTGCTTTACCAGCTGTAAACGTCATTGGTTCGAGTAACGTCAATGCAACGATGGAAACTGCAGCAAAATTGAATTCTCCAGTTATCATTCAATTTTCGAATGGAGGTGCAGCATTCAATGCAGGTAAAGGAATGAGTTCAGATAACCAAAAATCAGCAATTCTAGGAGGTATTGCGGGAGCAAGACATATTCATACTCTAGCAGAAGCATACGGAGCAACTGTAATTTTACATACAGACCACTGTGCAAAAAAACTTCTACCATGGATTGATGGACTTCTTGATGCAAGTGAAACTTTCTATAAACAAACTGGAAAGTCACTTTACTCATCGCACATGTTAGATCTTTCTGAAGAACCTCTAGAAGAAAACATGGATATTTCTGCCCAGTACTTTGAAAGAATGGCTAAAATGGGTATGACTCTTGAAATCGAACTTGGTGTTACCGGTGGTGAAGAAGACGGAGTTGACAATACAGGCGTAGATTCTTCAAAACTATACACTCAACCCGAAGAAGTGGCCTACGCTTATGAAAGACTTAAAGCTATTTCTGATCATTTCACTATTGCTGCAGCCTTTGGAAATGTACATGGTGTTTACAAACCAGGAAACGTTAAACTTACTCCTAAAATCCTAGACAACTCTCAAAAGTTTGTTCAAGAGAAATTTGCAACCACTGAAAAACCAATCAACTTTGTTTTCCATGGAGGATCTGGTTCTTCTTTAGAAGAAATTAGAGAAGCAATTGATTACGGAGTAGTAAAAATGAATATTGACACAGATCTTCAATATGCCTACACAGAAGGAATCCGTGATTACATATTGAATAAAGTTGACTATTTAAGAGGTCAGATTGGTAATCCGGAAGGAGCAGACGTGCCAAACAAGAAATTTTATGATCCTAGAGTTTGGATTCGCAAAGGTGAAGAAACGTTCTCAGCGAGACTCACACAAGCATTTGAGGATCTAAACAACATCAATACTCTATAGTAGATTGTTTTAAAGGCGGCCTAACAGCTGCCTTTAAAATTCTTTCTGAAATAATAATTACCTTTGTGCTTTAAATTTTAGCTGATGGCATTTGATTGGTTTAGAAGAAAAACAAAAAATATTACTACCTCAACAGAGGAGAAGAAGGATGTTCCCAAAGGACTTTGGCATAAAACTCCGTCAGGGAAGATCGTTGAACATGATGAATTAAGACGAAACCATTACGTATCTCCAGAAGATGGCTTTCACGTAAGAATTGGTAGTCAAGAATTTTTTGAAATGTTTTTCGATGATTCTCGTTACAAAGAACTAGATGCTGGAGTGGAGAGTGTGGACATGCTTAACTTTAAGGATACCAAGTCTTATACAGATCGTCTTAAGGAGGTGAAGTCTAAAACTAACTTAAACGATTCCATTAGAAATGCGGTTGGAAAAGTAGGTGGAACCGAGATGGTAATTTCTTGTATGGATTTTGCCTTTATTGGTGGATCCCTTGGCTCAGCAATGGGTGAGAAAATTCGACGTGCCATTGATTATTGTATCAAAAATAAGCTTCCCTATATGATTATTTGTCAATCAGGTGGTGCAAGAATGCAAGAAGCCGCTTTTTCATTAATGCAACTCGCTAAGGTGCAAGCAAAACTTTCTCAACTTTCAGAAGAAGGACTTCCTTACATTGCTTACCTATGTGATCCGACTTTTGGAGGAATCACCGCTTCCTTTGCAATGACCGCTGACATCATTATGGCCGAACCAGGAGCGTTAATCGGATTCGCTGGACCTAGAGTCATTAGAGAAACCATTGGTAAAGATTTACCTGAAGGTTTCCAAACATCAGAATTCCTTTTAGAGAAAGGTTTTGTAGATTTTATTGTTAAAAGGACAGAAGCTAAAGAAAAGGTTGCAAAAACACTTAACCTTCTAGTAGCACAGTAACAAAGAAATTCAAATAAATACTAATTAAATCTCACTTCCTTCAAGTGAGATTTGCTTTATGAGAAACGGTCTTACCATTATCATGCGGTCCCTTCAAAGCCTCAGTACCGAAAAAATACTGAAGCTTATTGGGCTTGCACTACGTTATCCTCATTTTTCAATGCTGAGTCTTTATGCAACTTTAAAAACATATTCAATTGCGCGGAAACTTTTTTCGGAAACGAACTCCACTAGTGGAGTTGGTAATGCATTTCGACATGCATTATGGACTTGCTTAATACTTATGTATTGTTGTAAGATTTCATCCCCCAAAAAAGCAATATTGTACACACAAAAGTTCACCGATATGCACGAGGAACTTTTTCCCAATAGACCCCTGGAAAAAAGAATGGATCTTCACAATAACAAAATTGGAATTGACCTTTTCAAGGAATTGTTGCATGGGGTACACCGTCAATTTTTTGAAACTAGTTTTTTTGTTGACCAACTACTAGAAAAAACCAAATCCGCACAGCTTTTAACGGACTTAAACCAAACACTAGATAATGAGCTCGTTTACTTAAGCGAATAATTCTTACCTTTATTTTAGAAGGAACCTATTCTATAAATACTTCAGAAACAAAAAAGCATTAAGTTTCGAAAAAAAACGAGTATCCTTTTTGAACATCATATTTATAAGTAAAATTGATTGTTCACAACTAAACACACATATTCTATGAATAAATTGACTCTACTGGCCTTACTTACATGTACATTAATCAGTGCGCAAAGCCTGCTTACTCCTTATGAGAAAGGAAACCGCAATCAAACGGTTAGTTACGAAGAAATGAATGAGTTTTATTCAGTACTCGATAACAAATACTCCGAGATTAATATTCGTGAATTCGGACTAACTGATAGTGGGCGCCCTATCCAAGTTATCTTTTATAATAAAGGGAGCAAATGGGATTACTCAAAACCACAAAAGAAGGCTGTCTTACTTATCAACAATGGAATTCATCCTGGGGAACCGGACGGGATCGACGCCTCGATGATGCTACTTAGAGATCTAGCTGAGGGAAGAATTGAAACGCCTAAAAACACACTCATTGCCGTTATCGCAGCTTATAATATTGGAGGAATGCTTAATAGAAACTCCTTTTCAAGAGCCAACCAAAATGGACCAGAAGCCTATGGTTTTCGAGGAAATGCAAGAAATTTTGATCTAAATCGTGATTTCATCAAAACGGACACTCATAACGCTCGCACATTCCAAGAAATTTACCACACTTTAAATCCAGATGTTTTTATTGATAACCATGTTTCCAATGGAGCAGATTACCAGTACACCTTAACCTATATTGCAACGAATAGAGAAAGACTAGGGAATGTCTTAGGAACGTACTACCATGACCAAATGAATGTTTCGATAAATAAGGACTTGACTAGCAAAGGAATTCCACCAATTCCTTATGTTAATGTATGGAACGGTACACCAGACCAAGGTTATGGCCAATTTATGGACTCCCCAAGATATGCTACTGGATATACTTCTTTATTTAACACCATTGGTCAAGTTCCAGAAACACACATGCTGAAACCTTATGCAGAGCGGGTCGAGGCAACTTACCAAAACATGCTTTCCTACTTAAAATTTACAGATGCTAATTACAAAACCATCAAAGCCAAAAGAAAAGAAAATCTAGCACAATATTTACCGGGAAAAAATTATCCACTTCAATGGACCTTAGACAAAGAAAAGATCGAGAAAATAGAATTCAAAGGTTACGAGGGACAAAAGGTCAAAAGTAAGGTTACAGGAGAACTTCGACTTTCCTATGACCGAAATAAACCCTTCACAAAAAACATTAACTTTTACAATCGGTACAAAGCAGAACTTTCGGTTGTAATCCCTCGATATTATATAGTTCCCCAAGCAGAATGGAAAGTAGTTGAGGAGCTGAAAAGGAACCGTATACAAATGTCTCAATTAAAGAAGGATAGCACGGTCGTTGCAGAAATCTATTCCATCGCTAGCTATGAAACAGCAAAAACTCCCTATGAAGGTCATTACAATCATTTTAATACAGTAATGAAAGCAGAGATGGTGCAAGTTAAATTCTTTAAAGGCGACTATCTTATCTCTACGGATCAACCAGGAGTTAAATACCTTCTTGAAACGCTTGAACCTGAGGCGGTGGACAGCTTCTTTAATTGGAACTTCTTTGATGCTATCTTAACTCAGAAGGAGCATTATTCCGATTATATTTTTGAAGACACTGCAGCAGAGCTACTGACCAGCGACAAAGCATTGAAAACTGCTTTTGAGCTTCAAAAAAGAGCAAACCCAGAAATAAGCAAAAACCCTAGAATGCAATTGGATTGGATTTACCGCAACTCGATTTATTTTGAATCCTCTTTCTTAAGGTATCCGGTCGCTAGAATTTTATAATTACTCCTTGACATTTATAGCTCAAAGAATTAATTTTTCAATATAAATGCACCTTCCACATCTGTTTTATGGGTCATTTTGTGCTTGTGAAAATAATTCTAGTTAAATTTATCCAAATTTTTCTTTTATGGTATTGAGTAGAATCTGGTCTGCCTTCATCTTGGTAGCGATTGTGGTGGCAAGTCTGAAGTATCTTTTTTCACCTAACTATAAAACCATATACAACGATATGGTTGTAGGGAAAGGAGGCGACACCGTACAAATAGCTACTCAAACGATAGGAGAAACCAGTCCTGAAATCCAAGCTAAGTTAGCAACCTCTGGAAATTTTGTAGAGGGTGGAGTAGGATATAAGGTTTTACCTGAAACTAGTGAAGTTCAAAAGTACCGAATCCAATCTACAGACGGTGTTATAGGCACCTCAGAAACAGCAGTAAATATCTGTATAGGGCTCATTGGCATTATGACCCTATTTATGGGATTTATGAGCATTGCTGAAAAAGCAGGGGGTATAAATGTTCTTTCAAGAATGATTCAACCCTTTTTCGCAAAGCTATTTCCAGAAATCCCCAAGAACCACCCTTCCTTTGGTCATATGATGTTAAATTTTAGCGCTAATCTTCTAGGACTAGACAATGCTGCAACACCCTTTGGCCTCAAGGCTATGGAAAGCCTACAAACGCTTAATCCGTCGAAAGAAAAAGCAAGTAATGCACAAGTGATGTTTCTCTGCTTACACGCGAGTGGACTCACACTGATTCCGGTCTCTATCATTGCCATTCGAGCCTCGATGGGAGCCCAAAATCCAACCGATATTTTCTTACCCTGTCTAATCGCCACTTTTGCTGCAACTCTCGCTTCAATGACGATAGTTTCTATAAAGCAGAAAATCAATTTATTTCAACCTATTGTTCTAATGTATGTCGGAGGCATCTGCGCAATTATAGCTCTTTTAGTAGTTTATCTGGTTCGATTGAGTAAAGATGAATTAAGTCAGTTCAGCATGGTCCTTAGCAACGGAATCATCCTATTCATATTTTTGGCAATTGTCCTAGGGGGGATTTATAAAAAAATTGACATTTTTGGATCTTTTATTGAAGGTGCAAAAGAAGGATTCTGGACCTGTGTTAAGATCATCCCCTATTTAGTGGGAATGTTAATCGCCATTTCGCTATTAAGAACTTCAGGTGTATTTGACATTATTATTGATGGTATGAAATGGATCGCAAGTCACCTTGCAAGTGATACTCGGTTTGTAGATGGACTACCCACTGCGCTTATTAAACCCCTCTCAGGATCTGGCGCTCGTGGAATGATGGTAGATACAATGGCTACTTTTGGCCCGGATAGTTTTCCTTCCCGTTTGGCTGGAGTGCTTCAAGGAAGTTCTGATACAACTTTCTATGTTATTGCAGTCTATTTTGGATCCGTAGGTATTCGAAATATTCGTTATACTGTAGGAGCTATGCTCCTAGCTGACCTAGTTGGAATAATTACCGCAATTTCTCTTGCCTATTTATTTTTTGGTTAACTATGATACTTAACAAAGACTACTTAATGAGGCAAGTAAAGCAACTCTCGGATTTGCTTTCAAGACTACTATTAGGCAACAATGAGGGAATACCTCAAGAAGAAGAACTCGCTGTTTCCACTTTAATAAAGTCCATATTTAAATGTTCAGAGGAAGAATTATTGGATTGGCAAATTGCGGATTTAAACGCTTATATTGATGAGGTTGCTCCCAACAATAAAATAGAGTTCTATTACGCGCTAGGTCATTTTTTCTTTACAACCTACTCTGTTAACCCATGCGAATTAGCAAGAGATAAAGCGCTCTATTTTTATACGAAATGGACCCTTGAGAGTCAAATCTTTTCTATGGTAATTCAAAACCGAATTTCAGAGTTGAAAGAAGGACAAGATTAAGGTAAAAATAAAAAATCCATTCCAAGATTGTACTTAGAATGGATTGGGCTTATTTACAAATTTTTACTTAGCAGTATTCTTCGTAAGCTGCTTGTAAATTTGCAGCGATTGCACCTGCAGGGTTTCCTTCAATGTGGTGACGCTCTAACATGTGTACAAGTTCACCATCTTTGAAAAGAGCTACACTTGGTGAGCTTGGTGGAAAGGGTGCAAAATGTCTTCTTGCTTCTGCAACCGCTTCATTATCAAAACCAGCAAACACTGTAACTAGGTGATCTGGTTTCTTGCTACCGCTTAATGAGTCAACAACTCCTGGGCGAGCAGCTCCCGCTGCACATCCACAAACTGAGTTAACCATTACTAGTGTCGTTCCTTCTTTCTTTAAAGCATCGCTAACTGCTTCTGGAGTAGTTAAATCTGCAAAACCATTATCGGTAAGTTCCGCCTTCATAGGCGTTACTAATTCTTCTGGATACATATCGTTTTTATTTAATAGTTAAAATTAATTCCTTCAAAGTTAAAGAATATCTTTCTTTTATACTACTTATATTACCCATCAATTCTATACCAAAAATCTATTAATGACAATTTGGCAAAAAAAGCCCAAAGCAATAACGCCTTGGGCTTCAAATCAAATCGATATGCAAAGGTTGGATATCCTATATAACAGTGCCTATGAGCACCTTAAAATTACGAAAGTAGCTTCTTAGCCATTTCCGAAATACTTTTTCCATCAGACTGTCCGTTAAGATCTTTGGAGGCAATTCCCATGACCTTACCAAGATCCTTAATAGACTCTGCTCCTACTTTTGAAATTATCTCTTTCATTTTTGCTTCCAATTCTTCACTACTTAATTGCTGAGGCAAGAATTGCTCAATTATTTTCATTTGTGCTACCTCCACTTCAGCCAAATCATTACGATTCTGCGCAGAAAACTGCTCATAGGAATCTTTTCTTTGCTTAATCATTCTTTGCACGATTGCGATTTCCTGCTCCTCAGTTACCTCTGCACCTTTTACTTCGGTCTTAAGTAACATAATTTGAGATTTAACCGCACGAAGAGAATCAAGGGCAACTTTATCTTTTTCCCTCATTGCCGTTTTAATCGCCTCATTTATTTTAAGCTCTAAACTCATTTTTTATCAATTTAAGTATTAATCAACATCACGATTCAAAAACCGATTCTCACGTAATTGTGTTCTACCGTTTTCATCAGATAAAAAGGAACTGATATTTTCCTTCGATGCGTTTAATCCGTCAATAGTAATGTTTTTCCTTTTGAATGCTGGAACCGTTTCAAACTCATCACTTTCATTAAAGTTTTGATAGCGAGAATTAAATTCTTTTAATTTGTTTCTTCTCTCATTAACTTTCTCTTGGTTCGTAGATTTAGATTCAAAAGTAAAAGTATCTTCCTCTTCGTTCTCTTGAATTTGCTCGAAATTTTCACTTTCATTAACGTCAACTACGGGCTTACTCTCAGCTATAGGACTACTTCGTTCTACTTTGTTTTCTTCAGCGGGTTCTTCTATTTGTGGAGCTTGAGATGTTTCATCAACTTCCTTTACTTCAAATCTGAATTCTACTTTTTCTTCAATATTTTCAGTGGGTAGCGGTTCAGGTTTTTCTACCTCAAACTCGAAAGATTCTGCTTCAAGATCCGTTGCAGATTCATTATAGCTAAAAAGGTCAAATCCTTTAAATTCTTCCATCTCATCCTCACCTCCTAAAGAAACTTCATACTCTGTTTCCCTTTGAGAATAACCTGATTCGAATTGCATTTCCGTATTAGAACCTTGGGTTCCTCCTGTATTAGGAAAAGAAATACCACTTCTATTAGTTGAGGAAGCATGATCTTCTTCGTCATCTAATCTGAAAAGATTTCTTTTTTCTTGTTCCTTTTCCTCTAGTCGCTCTAATCTAGTTTTAAATGGAGATTCCTTTTTTTCCGATTCTTCACGTGGATCGAGCAGTGGATATTTAATGGTTTCAGTTGGACCATCGTATTTACGATTCTCCTTTGCAAAACCTGTAGCAATAACTAGAACACTTACAGAATCACCGAGCTCTTCATCTGTTCCAACACCAAATATAATATCGGCCGTATGACCCGCTTCTTTTTGAATGTGATCCATGATAATTCCAATCTCATCCATAGTGACTTCCTCGTTTCCGCTTCTAATTAGAAGAAGAACGTTTTTAGCTCCTGTAATCTTATTATCGTTCAATAAAGGAGAATCTAGCGCAAGCTTAACGGCCTCCTCTGCTTTATTCTTACCTTCCGCTGTTCCGGTAGACATTAGGGCCGTTCCAGAATTTTGAAGTACTGATTTTGCATCCCGGAAGTCGATATTCACATCAAAATATCCTGTAATTACTTCCGCCATACCTTTGGCTGCGTTAGTTAGAACTTCATCGGCTTTTGCAAATCCTTGCTTGAAGCCTAAATCACCAAATTGCTGTCTAAGTTTATCATTATTTATAACAATCAGCGAGTCAACGTTGCTTCTTAGCTTATCTAACCCATTTTCTGCTTGTTCTAATCTTCTTCTTCCTTCAAAGCTAAAAGGGACAGTTACAATTCCAATTGTTAGAACACCCATTTCCTTAGCTACTTTCGCAATCACTGGAGCGGCTCCAGTACCAGTACCGCCTCCCATTCCAGCAGTAATAAACACCATTTTAGTGTTCTGACCTAATGCAGCCTTGATCTCGTCAATACTTTCAATGGCTGCTTTTTCCCCTACCTCTGGATCTGCACCTGCACCTAATCCTTCTGTGGTAGAAGCTCCTAATTGAACTTTATTTGCTACTGGGTTGTTATCTAGGGTTTGCGCGTCGGTATTGCATATAATAAAATCAACTCCATGAATACCTGTTTCGTACATGTGTCTTAGGGCGTTATTTCCACCACCACCGACACCGATTACTTTTATAATGGAGGAGTTCCCCTTTGGTAAATCAAATGTAAATCCTTGTGTATTTAAACTTTCCATATCTTTTGTGTTATTTATTATTCAACTTCTTCAAAAAATTTCTTAACGCTCTCCATAATCTTTTGACCTAAAGTCAGTTTAGATTTTTTCTCTACTTGAGCTACGTCATCTTCTTGGTACTCCTCTTGATTTTGCTCATGGGCATCGACCGAATTTTCAGTTCGAGTTTCCATTTTTAAATCAATAGTAGACTCCTCTTCCGGAGTGGATCCATTCTTTTTATCACGAATCTTTAAACTCTCCATAAGTAAACCAATAGCGGTTGCAAACTCAGGACCTTTAAGAAACTGGTTTTTATCGTTTGAAACGTACTCATTTGCGAATCCTAAACGAGAATCAAACCCCGTGACATAGTTGGTCAATTGGCGAATGTGCTTTAAATTGGATCCGCCTCCAGTGAGCACAATACCTGCTATTAGTTTCTTCTTTTGATCGAATGCGCCGTAAGCTTTAAGCTCAGTATTCACCATTTCAAGTATTTCCTCAACTCGAGCATTAATGACTTGAGCTAAGGTCTTTAGTGAGATTTCTTTATCTGCTCTCCCATGAAGTCCCGGAATTGTAACAAAGGTGGAATCCTTTTCCATTTCAGGAACTGCGGAACCAAATTTCACTTTTAGTTGCTCTGCGTGCTTTTCAATAATTGAACATCCTTCCTTAATGTCGTCAGTAATAATACCACCTCCATAAGGAATAACACAAGTATGTCTAATAATATTGTCTTTAAATATGGCAATATCTGTTGTACCTCCTCCTATATCGACAATTGCAACTCCTGCTTCTTTTTCTTCTTTGGTCAAAACCGCTTCAGACGATGCGAGGGGCTCTAAAGTAAGAGCTTCCATCTCAAGACCCGCTTCACGCACACATCTTGCGATATTTCTGATACTTCCCATCTGACCTACCACCACATGAAAATTGGCTTCAAGTCGCTTCCCATGCATTCCAATAGGTTCTTGAATCTCACCTTCAGAATCAACTTTGTATTCCTGAGGTAAAACATGGATAATTTCTTCTCCTGGAAGCATTACCAACTTTTTTACTTGCTCTTTCAGAGTTTCAATATCCTCTTCGGTAATGTATTTATCAGGATGTTCCCGCATAATATAATCCGAATGTTGAAGTGAACGAATATGTTTGCCTGCAATACCAACTGTTACGTTATGTATTGAAACACCTGCAGATTTTTCTGCTTGTTCAATGGCTGTTTTAATTGAACTGATCGTTTGCGAAATGTTATTCACAATCCCTTTATGGACACCCAAACTCTTTGCCTTACCGACGCCCATGACTTCGATTTTACCATGAGCATTGCGTCGACCTACAATGGCTACGATCTTGGTCGTTCCGATGTCCAGTCCTACTGAATACTGTTGATTTTCCATTCTATGCTGATTTGATTTTATTTATTCTCGTTAATTACCTGAACTTGCTGCATTTCTTAAACTTGCCTCTGCTAAAGCTTTCTTTCGCGCCTTTTCTGGAATTTTCTCAAATTCCTTTAATCTGACCGAAAGTATACTATCGTTTTCCTTAAAATCCGGATTCAAACTTGTAACAATCTGATTATCGTATCTCACAGAAATTTTATTGTATTTTAATGGATTCTGATACACTAAAAATTTTTCTACAAACGATTTGAATCCTTTTAGCTTAAATTCAATATTGTTTAAATCCCCAAGTTCTACTTTGAAATTTCCTTCACTTGTAATTAAATGGTAACTCCCTCGTTTTTTGGAGATTCCAATAAAGTAGTTCCGTGCAAATTCATCTTTATTTATTTCTTCAGTCAACTTTACTACTTCGATATATTCGCTTCTTTTTACATCACCCATAACTAAGATTACTGGATGGCTATAAATCTTTGAGACAGGAAATTCGTTCCCTTTCTGATCTACGTAAAAGTCTTGTTCTCCTCTTTTCATTCGGAAGGCAGGAATCCTTTGTCTTATATCTACATTCAATTCCCCATTGAGATTCAAATAAACATTAGCAGAATCTACTGAAGGAAAAAAACGAACCTCCCGCTCTAATTCAGGGATATTGATATCTCCAATTTTCCCACTCTGATTGCTACTCTGTATAAAATCAATCACATTCTTTTCGTCAATAAAATAGACTTTGTCTTTTCCCGGTTCTTCAAGTAATCTGACGGTAACTTTCTTCATATCCGCTTGATTAAAACGATTAAGGGAGAAGCTCAGTAAAAATCCAAAAAGGACTACTGTAACGGCTATCTTCAATATTCTCCACTTATTCTTCATAATCTATTGCTCCTTTTTTAGGCCTCTTGCTCTAGCCAGCTTTTCAATGGTTCATAGAGCGTATCAATATTTCCTGCACCTACGGTCAGAAGAATATCAAATTCCTTCTGTTTTATTTTTTCTAAACTCTCTTCCAAAGAACTAAGCTCTTTACTAGAATGGTTAATCCGATCCAATAAATGTTGTGAGCTTACTCCCGGAAAATCCTCTCCTTTTTCTCTTGCCGGATAAATATCTAACAATAACAGCTCATCAGAGTTTTCTAGACTGCTTGCAAACTCCTTTTCAAAATCACGAGTCCGACTGAATAGATGCGGTTGGAAAACAACAAGTAATTTTTTATCTGGATAGAAGGTTCGGATACTACCTAGCACTGCATTGAGTTCTGTTGGATGATGGGCATAGTCATCAACATAAATTTTTCCTGAAGAAAATTCATGCATGGTATACCTCCGTTTAATTCCTTTGAACTTTACTAATGCCTTCTTCAATACTTCATAGTCAACCCCTACGCTACGTAACAAAGCGATTGCAGCGGTTGCATTCTCAACATTATGAGTACCAGGAAGTCCCCAAGAAAAGACTTCCATTTGATCTCCTTGATGAAAATCAAATTTCATGAGTCCGTCTTCAATCCTGAGGTTATCAGAATAAAAATCAGCCTCTTCGTTCACTGCGTAGGTTTTGCATCCTCTACCTACCTCCACTCCTTTACGAACAAAAAGTTGTCTGTCTTCATCCACTAATGAAGCAAATTCTCTAAAGCTTTCCTCTATCTGCGCTCGATCACCATAGATATCGAGATGGTCCGCATCGTTAGAAGTTATTATAGCCCAAGAAGGAGAGAGATTCAAAAAGCTACGATCAAACTCATCCGCTTCTACAACAGAATACTTGGTTCCTTGTTGATAGAAATTTGAATTAAAATTCTCAGCGATACCTCCTAAGAAACAGGAAAAAGGTAAATCTGCCTCTTTACATAAGTGTGCTACTAGTGCGGAAGTTGTCGTTTTTCCATGCGTTCCAGCAATCGCAATAGACTCTGTTGCCTGGGTGATAATTCCTAAGACTTTCGCTCGCTTAAGGACCTTAAAATTATTTTCGGCGAAGTAATTCATAATTCCCAAAGACTTTATTGCAGGGGTATAGATCACTAGGGTATTCTCAGGTGATAGTTGCTGAATGATGCTTGTAATCTCATCTTCCAACTGAACCTCAATACCCTCATTTATGAGCTGCTTAGTTAGTTTTGTAGATGTACGGTCGTACCCAAGAACTTTTGCCCCTGAATTATGAAAATACCTCGCCATGGCACTCATTCCAATACCACCGATTCCTACGAAATAAAAGGTACTATATTTATCAAACCCTTCCATTTACTTACCAATACTTAAATGGTTAACTATTTCTTTTACAATCTCTTCTGCAGCATTTTCTCTTGCAAAAAATTCCAGATTCTCTGACATCTCTTTTCTTTTATTAGAGTCTTCAGTTAAAGTCATTAGACTAGACCAAAATTTATCTTCCATTTCAATATCCTTAACCATCAGTGCTGCATTACGATCGACTAAATTCTGAGCATTAACCGTTTGATGATCTTCTGCAGCAAATGGAAAGGGAACTAAAATAACAGGCTTTCCAACCACCGCTAATTCTGAAATCGCAATAGCTCCTGCCCTAGACACAATGATATCTGCTGCAGAATAAGCAAGCTCCATATTTTTAATAAACTCAACCACCTGTAAATTTCGGCTCATCACATGTTGAGTTTGGTTTAACATCGTTTTATACTCCAGATTCCCTGTTTGCCATATTAGTTGGTAATCCTTATCTAGTAAAGAATTACTATGTTGAAGCCAGGCCTTATTCAAAGTTCTTGAGCCAAGCGAACCGCCAACAGAGAGAACGGTAAGTTTGTTTGGGTCGAGCCCAAGCTCCGCTTTAGCCGCTTTCGTATCTTTTAATCCTGAGAGAATACTTCGACGTATTGGATTTCCTAAAAATCGAGTTTTACTTCCTTCTAGACCCTCTACCTTTGGATAGGCCGTAAAAATAAGCTTGGCCTTTTTACTTAGGATCTTATTGGTAATTCCAGCGTGTGCATTCTGTTCCTGAATGAAAGTCGGTATCCCAGATTTTGATGCAGCGTATAATGCAGGACCACTGGCAAAACCTCCGGTCCCAATTGCAAAATCTGGCTGAAATTCTTTTATCAGTCGTTTAACTTTCTTTAAACTTTCCAAAAGCATAAAGGGAAGTCTAAGGTTACTTAAAAGCTTACTACGGTTAAATCCCGCTATATCGATTCCTTCAATTCGATAACCTAACTGAGGGATTTTTTCCATTTCCATTTTTCCATTGGCTCCAATGAAAAGAAATTCACATGAAGGAAAAACTTTTTGAAGTTCTTCTGCAATGGCAACTGCAGGGAAAATGTGCCCTCCAGTTCCCCCACCGCTAATTAGAATTTTTACCCTTTTCTCCATATTAAGCGATGTCATTTATTTCATTAACACTTTGTTTCTTGCCAAGCCCCTCTTCATCGAATACCTGTACTCGAGAACTTACGTTTAAAACGATTCCCAGCTGCATATAGGTTACTAACATGGAGGTTCCCCCATAACTAATTAAAGGTAGGGGTTGTCCCGTTACCGGTATCAGATTGACGGCTACAGCAATATTTACACTTAGCTGCACAAAAATCATTAGGCCAATCGCCAAGACTAGCAAAGAGCCAAAGAAAGCTGGCATTTTACTCGCAATAATTACAATCCTAATGATCAGTAGCAAGTAAAGGAAGATCAAACCCGAAGCGCCAATAAGTCCATATTCCTCCACAATGATGGCAAAAATAAAATCCGAAGCACTTTGTGGAAGCATTTGCTTCAATGCACTTTTTCCAGGCCCCATACCGGTTATGCCTCCATGTACGATTGCCGCCTTTGCTTGCATTACCTGGTAATTTTTGGCCTTCATTTCTTCGGTCTCAATTTTCTCGCTTGGCTCAAGAAAGGTGGTAACTCTACTTTTCCAAGTGTCTACACGGTTATTACCAATCAAATCCGTGGTAGTCGCTATGATTAAGAATAAGGAACCTAGAGTAAAGGCCGAAGCCATAAAGCCTAGAATATACTTCCAGTTCAACTGTCCTATAATTAAAACTAGTACGGAAACCATTAGAATCATTAATGCAGTTGATCCGTTGTCTCTCATTACTAACATAAATACCAAAAGTATAGGCCCAAATATGTAGGCAATATTTTCAAGTGGCGATCTCTCCCTGTTGATCTTTTTGGTTAGGTATCTACAGAGGTAAATAATAAGCGTAAGATAAGCGACAGAAGAAGGCTGAAAGGACAACGATGTTCCAGGAATAGTCAGCCAGCGGGCAGCACTCGCACCATCAATGGTGTTTCCCGATAGTATTGTTAATACCAAAAGACCAACGGAAATACCGAGTAAGATAGTGGAAAGCTTTCCGATGTGTTCGTATTTCACTATCCCTACCAATCGCATGATTATAAGACCTAGTATTACAAAACTGACGTGACGTGTTAAGTGCCCAGTCGTGGTTCCTGAATTGACAATGTATTCAAGGTTGGAACTAGCGCTATAAACTGGAAAAACCGAAAAGGCAGAAATCAAAATAATGACTCCCCAAAGGACCTTATCGCCCTTAAAGTATTCAATTTTTGATTCTTGTTTTACCTGGCTCATTACTTCTGCTTATTATTAAATCGTGCACTTACTTCTTTCTTAAATTGATTACCACGGTCTTGATAGTTTTCAAACAAATCAAAACTTGCGCAACAAGGGGAAAGCAATACCGTATCATTTTTCTCGGCCAAATCGCTGGCCAACTGAACGGCCTGCTTCATGCTCATGGTATCGTAAATGAACTCTACTTTATCTTGAAAAAACTCGATGATTTTGGAATTATCCAGTCCCATACAAACGATCGCCTTTACTTTTCGATGAACCAGTGACTCAATCTCTGAGTAATCATTTCCTTTATCCGTCCCTCCGACGATCCAAACGGTAGGAGAAACCATGCTCTCCAACGCATAATAGGTCGCATTTACATTTGTTGCCTTTGAATCATTTATGTACCTCACTCCATTAAAAACACCGACTTCCTCTAACCTGTGCTCTACCGCTTGAAAAGTCATTAGTGAGTTTCGAATACTCTCATTACTGATATTTAGAATTTTACCGGCTAATGAAGCTGCCAAACTGTTTGCAACATTATGGTTCCCCATTAATGAAAGATCTTCAATTTGCATTGAGAAATTTTCACCGTATTTCACATGTAAACTATCCTCTTGCACGAAGGCATCCACTCCAGAAGTATGCTTAACAGAAAATGTTAGCTTTTTGGCTCGAATCGAGAGCTTTTCCAAAAGCGATATGCTCATTTGGTCATCACGATTGTAAATGAAGAAGTTATCGTTTTCCTGATTCTCCGCAATCCTAAACTTCGCTAATGCATACTCTTCGTAATTGTAATTGTATTGATCTAAATGATCTTGTGAGAGATTAAGTAAAAGCGAAATATACGGCCTAAACTGTTGAATATCATCCAGCTGGAATGAACTTACTTCCAAAACATAATAGTCGAAATTTGAATCTGCCACGAGGCGGGCGAAGCTATCGCCAATATTTCCACCAAGACCAACATTGAAACCATCATTTTTCAGTAAATGATATATCATTGAGGTTGTAGTAGTTTTTCCATTGCTTCCTGTAATAGCAATGATTTTTGCTTGAGTAAACTCAGAAGCGAATTCTATTTCTGAAGACAATCTAATGCCTTTATCAACAATCTGCTGAACTATAGTTGATTTCTTAGGAATTCCGGGACTCTTAACCGCCCAATCCGCTTTAAGAATTTTATCTACAGAATGACCATTTTCCTCAAAAGGGATTCCCTGCTCAATTAGTTGAGCACGGTACTTTTCACGTATTTCACCACTGTCAGAAAGGAACACCTCCATTCCTCTCTTTTTAGCAAGATAGGCTGCCCCAAATCCGCTTTCTCCTCCTCCTAATACGACCACTTTCATTTATCTATCTAACTTTTAAGGTAATTAAACACACTATAGCAAGCATAACCCCAATAATGATCATGCGGTTTACAATTTTACTTTCATGATAGCCACTCTTTTGATAATGGTGGTGCAATGGCGACATTTTAAATAGGCGGTTGTTTTGCGCGTACTCCAAACCAAACTTCTTTTTTCTGTATTTAAATACCGAAACTTGAAGGACTACCGAAAGGTTCTCTATAACAAAAATCCCACACAGTACCGGTATCAAAAGTTCTTTGCGGAGAATCACGGCAAGTACCGCAATAACACCTCCAAGCATAAGACTTCCGGTATCTCCCATAAAGACCTGAGCGGGGTAGGTATTGTACCAGAAAAAACCAATCACCGCACCCACCATGGCAACAGCGAAAATGGTTGTCTCACTCATATCAGGTAAGTACATTATATTCAAATAATCAGCAAAAATCATATTTCCTGACAAGTAGGCAAAGAAAGCCAGCGTGAGTAATATGACCGCACTTGTACCGGCAGCAAGTCCATCTATGCCGTCGGTTATATTTGCTCCGTTAGAAACTGCTGTAACAATGAAAATTACGATAGGAATAAACACAATCCAAGACCACTTTTCTGCGTCCTCTTGCTCCATCCAAAAAAGTATTCCCGTATAATCGAATTCATTATTTTTCACGAAGGGAACTGTCGACACCGTTGATTTTTCCGTTTCCATGAAATTTTGCTCAACATTATTTCTATTTAGAACTTGAGCATCGGCATACTTTCTTTTAACTGTTACGTCAGGGTGAAAGAACATTGTTACTCCAACGATAAGTCCCAGACCGACTTGACCGATAATTTTAAACTTTCCACTTAGGCCGTCTTTATTCTTTTTTACCTTTTTCAAATAATCATCAATAAAACCAATCGCTCCCATCCAAACCACTGCAATTAAGAGCAATAAAATATATACATTGAAAATTTCTGTAAATAAAAGGACTGGGATTATGGTTGCAATAATGATGATTAATCCCCCCATAGTAGGCGTCCCCTCTTTCTGCTTTTGCCCTTCAAGTCCTAAGTCGCGAACCAATTCTCCCATTTGTCTTCTACGTAAAAAATTAATTATTTTTTTACCAAAAACAAGGGCAATACCGAGGGACATCAAGACACTGATTGAAGCTCTAAAAGAGATATACCTCAATAGGTTAAGTCCTGGAATATGTATTCCGTTAGCTGTTAAATATTCGTATAGGTAGTACAACATATCCTCTTTATTTATCCATGAGGGTTACTAATTCAATGATGGTCTCTTTATCGTCAAAATGGTGTTTTACACCATTAACTTCTTGGTACGTTTCATGACCTTTGCCTGCAACCAGAACAATGTCACCTGGCTCGGCAAACTTGATAGCCATTTTGATTGCCTCCTTACGATCCGGTGTGACCGTATACTTACTAAAATACTCAGGACTCACTCCCTCTTCAATATCTTTGATGATCGCCACGGGATCCTCCCTCCGAGGATTATCGGATGTAAGAATCGACAGAGTTGATTTCTTTGTTGCGATGCTTCCCATTTCAGGGCGCTTGCTTTTGTCACGATCCCCGCCACATCCAAAGACAGTAAGGAGTCGTTCATTTTGTGTCCGAATTTCATTAATACTGTCTAAAACATTCGCAAGTGCATCTGGCGTATGGGCGTAATCTATTATAAAGAAAATTCCCATAGGAGACTTGTAAGTTTCAAAGCGCCCCTTTACTCGCGTTAGCAGTGAAATAGCTTTTAATACTTCCTCTGAATCTTTTCCGAGTTCCATAGCAATACTGTACACCAAAAGTAAATTCGATGCGTTAAATTTTCCAGTAAGCGTGGTCCATACCTCTTTTCCACAAAACTTCAAAAGCATTCCATTAAAGTCCGCTTCTAGTATTTTACCCGAATAATCCGCTAAATTCTTTAGTCCATAGGTCACTTTCCTCGCAGAAGAATTTTGAACCATGATTTTACTATTCCGATCATCAGCATTGGATATTGCAATTGCCTTAGTTGAGAGTAAGTCAAAGAATAGTTTCTTTGCCTTGATGTACTCCTGAAACGTACCATGATAGTCTAAATGATCATGAGTGATGTTTGTAAAGCCAGCAACCTTGAAGTTCAATCCTGCAATTCTTTTTTGAACCACCGCGTGAGAACTAACTTCCATAAAAGCATACTGGCATCCTAGAGTTACAGCTTCAGCTAATATCTCGTTTATCTTAACGGGATCAGGTGTGGTATGGGTTGAAGGAATCACTTTGTCGAAAATCTTATTTTCGACGGTTGAAATTAAGGCACTAGGATGTCCCATTTTTGTAAAAACCTGGTAGAGAAGAGTAGCAACAGATGTTTTACCGTTTGTTCCAGTTATACCAATTAGGGTTAGCGTCTCAGAGGGATTACCAAAAAATGTAGAAGCGATCTCACCTAACGCTTTTGCTGAGTCTTGAACTACAATAAAGGTCACTTCTTCATTAACAATTGTTGGTAACTCTTCACAAACAATTGCAGTTGCTCCCTTATCAATACAGTCTTCGATAAACTTATGTCCATCAACCAGATGCCCTCGTTGTGCAATGTAAATCGAATCGGATTCAACTTTTCTGCTGTCGAAATCAACACGACCTATCTCATGCTCCAAGGAGCCTAAGATTTCTATTACGGAAAGATTCTCAACCAGCTTACTTAACTTCATGCTTTTATCTACTTTCTAATTCTGCAATTGCAGGTATATTCTTTGGTTCTTATTAATTGTTTTTCCTTCTAAAGGAAATTGATCTTTTACTCTTCCTACCCCACTATACTCCACTCGGTATCCTAGGTTCTCTAATTGAGCAATTACGTTCTTTCCAACTTGACCTAAAACATTAGGCATGCGCTGATCATCTATTTTTATCTTCGGATCAGGTCGGGTCAACTTATTCAAATTAACTTTCTTATCAACAAGAAGTTCTTTTTCTATATTCTGCGGAGTTTTCAAAAACGTTTTACCAGCGATCTCTTTAAATACAGGTGCAGCGACAGTACTACCATAATAGCTTTTCCCCGTATTTGGTTGATTCACCATAACAAAGCAGGTGTACTTCGGATTGTCTACCGGATAAAATCCTGCAAACGAAGCTTGGTATTTTGCAGGTCCACTTTTCCAATATTCAAACCGAGTTGTTCCGGTTTTACCTGCCATGGTGAGGTTAGGAGTAAAAATACTTCGTGCGGTTCCTTTCTCAACAGCTTTGGTTAGCGCCGAGGTCATCATGCGAATGGCTTTATCCGATGCCATCTTGTTTACCATTATTTCAGGCTCGCCGGTATATAATACTTTTCCGTCTTTCATGATTTTATCAATGAAAATAGGCTTAAGCATTTGACCTCCGTTAGCTATTCCATTATAAAAAGTGGTCAGTTGCAATAAGTTTTGTCTAACTGCATACCCAAAGGAAATAGAAGCAAGCGCTCCAGCACTCCACCGTTCGCTATCCGGAGTTTGAATAAAAGGTTTTGTTATGCCTGGAAGTTCAATATCCATCTTGTCAAAGAGTTTCCATCTTCGTAAATGATTAAAAAAGACTTCGGGCTTATCAGCGTAATATTTAGTAATTAATTTTGCACTACCTACATTACTTGACTTCGCAAGTACATCACTAATGTCATAAATACCTCCGCCGTGATCATCACTAACGGGTTGCTTTGCATACACCCAAGATCCATTACCTACATCCACCTGAGTATCTTCCGTAATAAATCCGTCATCCATAGCCGCAAGAAGGGAAACCGTCTTAAACGTTGAACCAGGTTCCGTTGCATCTTTCAAAGCATAATTGTAGGCATCAACATAAACCCCAGGCTCCGTACGACGTAGATTTACCATTGCTCTGACCTTTCCAGTTTTCACTTCCATTACAATCACACTTCCATGATCCGCATCGTACTCTATAAGCTGCTTTTCCAAAGCCGAATTCGCAATATCTTGAATCCTAAGATCTAAGGTTGTATATACATCTTTACCGTCAACGGGCTCTTGTATTTTCCAAAAATCAATGGGCTTCCACTGCGCGGAGTTAATTCTTTGCTCTAGTCTTTTTCCATCAGTACCTGTTAAATACTCTGAAAAAGCACCTTCAAGTCCACTTTGATACTTTCCATTATCCATACCAATAGTTCCAGCACCAATCTCAGTAGTTGCTAACTCTCGACGAAACTTACGCTCTACAATAAAACCACCTCTGTTTTTTCCTTTATTGAAAAGTGGGAATTTTCGAATTCGATCGTACTCATCGAAATCCAGACCGCGGACTAGACTATAATACTGATTCCCTTTTTTTCTTTGGGCGTCAAAATTCTGCCGAAAATATTTACGAGGCTTATTAAACATGAGACTTAAAGAGTCCGTCAAGGGTCCAATGTTATTTTGATAGGTAGTATCGCGAACGACCTTAAAGTCCAAATAAATATCGTAACGCATCACTGTAGTCGCTAAAATAGATCCATCGGTCGCAAACAAATTACCTCTTGCTGCTTTTAGGGTTGCCTCACGATAATTATTTTTTATAGTAATGCTTGTATCTTCTTGATCAGCACTCTGTAAATACAATATCCGAACAATGAAAACGCAAAAAAGCGCAGCAGCCACGAGAGCGAAAAGGTATCCGCACCCTAAGGTCTTTTTGCGTTTTTTGTCATAATCATTTCTTGGTTGCATCTTTCTCTTCTAATTTAATTAGTAGTTTGTGAGGGTGACTCTCTAGAGTCATTAAAGAATCCGATATCATTTCTTTTCCCAGTTCGGACTCCATCTTAACTTTTATTAACCGGCTTTGTGCATAAGCATTTCTTGATTTATACTCTTCACTAGCTTCTTTCAATTCATTTACCTGCTCGATTTTCTGATTGACCAAGTGGTTGGAATAAATCATGATCATCATCAGTGAAAAAAGAAGCAAGAAGTATTTATAGTGGACACCGATTTCATCACGATTCAAAAAGTTCCCTTTTATGATATCAATAAAAGTGAGCTTCTTATTAGGTTGATGTGTTTTCCTTTTCGCCATATGTCCCTACAATTTTATCCCAGTTCTCAATTTTGCACTTCGAGCTCTTGAATTATCTTCTATCTCATCCTTTTCAGGAATGATTGCCTTGGAGTGCAGTAGTTCAAAGGCTTTATCGTAGTTTCCATAAATATCACGTTTAGGCTCTCCTTCAAACATTCCATTTTTTAAAAACCTCTTAACTAACCTATCCTCCAAAGAGTGGTATGAGATGACTACCAAACGACCTCCCGGCTTTAATAATCTGTAGGCCTGCTGGAGCATCTCTTTCAACGCGTCTAACTCCGCATTCACTTCTATTCTAATAGCTTGGAACACCTGTGCGAAAAACTTATTTTGTTTATGTGGAGGAATAAAAGAAAAGAGACTTTTCAGATCCTCTGTCGTTTCAATTGACCTAGTTTTTCTCTCATGCACTATAGCTCTCGCAAGCTTTCTCGCTTCACGCAGCTCACCGTAGTAATAAAAAATATCAGCAAGCGCTTCCTCATCGTACTGCTCAATTACCTTCTTCGCATCCAAACTTTGCAGTACATTCATTCGCATATCTAAAGGCCCATCTGTACGGGTCGAAAAGCCTCGTTCTGCTTGATCAAACTGATGAGAGGATACTCCTAAATCCGCTAAAATTCCATGAACTTGATCAACACCGTACATTAGAAGAGCGTTTTCTAAATAGCGAAAATTTTGATTCACCAGAGTGAAGCGTGGATCTTCAATTCGGTTGGCGAGCGCATCAAGATCCTGATCAAAACTATAGAGTCTTGCACTTTCATTTAGATTATCGAGGATTTCTTTCGAATGTCCACCACCTCCAAACGTACAGTCAACATAGATCCCTTCAGGATTCGTGATTAACTCCTGAACACTTTGTTTTAAAAGGACTGGACTGTGGTAAGTATTTTTCATCGTGTGTGAACTCTTGGAGTTTCCGTGTTCTTATTATTCCTTAGGCGCTAAGTTTGAAGCCCCCATTACCTCTTCTGCAAGTTTAGCGAAATCCTCTTCTGTAGTAGAAATCACTTCCTCGTATAAATCTTTATCCCAGATTTCAAATAGCTCACCCGCACTGGTAACAACTACTTCCTTTGTTAACTTGGCAAATAGGGTTAGGTCTTTGGAAATCTGTATCCTACCTGCGCTATCCAGAGACAACGTTTTTACACCTGCAGTAAACATCCTTATGAAATCCGCGTTCTTCTTAACGAAACGATTCAGACCGTTAATTTGCTGCATAAGCTCTTCCCAATGTTTCATTGGATAAACTTCTAGGCAGGATTGAAACACCGAACGCTTAACCACAAAGAGCTCCTCTCCAAATCCTTCCATCTGTTTTACAAGAGATGAAGGCACTTTGAGGCGACCCTTGTCGTCTATTTTGCATTCGTATGTCCCAATAAAATTCTTCATTTGGGACAAATTTATATAAATAATTCCAAAAGCTCCCACTTTTTCCCACTTTTTGACTTAATGTGAATAACTTTTCGAACGGAAGGTAAGCGATTGATTTAAAATAGCTTATATAAAACCATTCAACCTCCTTAAAAGATTTAGGAAGTAGAGGCAACTCATTTCTCTAAATTTTCTTATTTTTAATCATTAGGAGATTTTCTCTCCTATGTTTTTCGAAATTTGTATTTTTGCCTTTGCTATAGAGCGCTATATGTTATTTAAAACCAAAAAAGAAAAAAAATTTAGCTACATTCAGGAAGGCGAAGGCCAGCCTATTGTACTATTACAGGGTCTAATGGGAGGTCTGAGTAATTTCACGAGCTTGATTAATTACTTTTCCTCGCGAGGTTACCGAGTGTATTTTCCTGAACTACCTATCTACGATTTACCTGTCTTAAATACCAACCTAACCAATATTGCAAAATATGTGGCTAAGTTCATAGAAGAAGAAGTGGGTGAGCCTGCTACCGTCGTTGGAAATTCTATGGGAGGACATATTGGACTTATCTTAACTTTGTCAAGACCTGATTTAGTAAAGCATTTAGTACTTACAGGAAGTTCTGGTCTTTATGAACGATCTTTCGGTGACAGTTTCCCCAGAAAAAGTGACCGCAATTATATAAAAAAGAAGGCCCAAGAAGTTTTTTATGATCCTGAGGTTGCAACCGAAGAATTGGTTGATGAGGTGTTTTCTATTGTTAATGATCGAGGTAAAGGAATTAAAACGGTAATACTAGCACGAAGTGCGATCAAACATAACATGGAGCCTGAACTTCACAAAATCAGTGTTCCTACATTAATCATTTGGGGAAAGCAAGACAATGTCACCCCGCCTGAAGTAGCAGTAGAGATGGATCGACTTATTCCTGATTCAGAATTACATTGGATGGATCAGTGCGGACACGCCGCAATGATGGAAAAACCCGATGAGTTTAACAAGATTCTTCATGAATGGCTAACCAAAAGAGAAAAATAGTAATTGAATAGAAAGGAAGTATTTGCTTCCTTTTTTTATAATGCTTAGGAAAGAAATACCTCTTGCAAAATTGAGTAGAAAAATGGTAATAAAAAGTGCAGAATTCATCAAAAGCTCAGCGCGCTGGCAAGATACTCCGAAAGCAGATCGTGCCGAATACGCCTTTATCGGAAGATCTAATGTAGGTAAGTCCTCACTTATCAATGCACTACTGAGTCGCAAAGACCTTGCAAAAACCTCACAAACTCCTGGAAAAACGCAACTTATTAATCACTTTCTAGTGAATGAAGAATGGTATTTAACCGACCTTCCAGGATATGGCTACGCAAAAGTAAGCAAGGTTCATCGAAAGGATTTTGAAAAACTTATTACCAATTACATTCTGAACAAAACCAATTTGGTCACCTTATTTGTATTGGTAGACTCTAGGCACTCTGCACAGAAAATTGATATTGAATTTATGCAATGGCTGGGAGAAAGCAGCATTCCTTTTTCATTGGTTTTTACGAAAGCCGATAAGCTAGGTAAAAACGCCCTAGAAAAGAATATTACGACCTACCTCGATTCCCTTCTGGAGTATTGGGAAGAATTACCACCCTATTTCGTTACTTCAGCTTCTGCCAAAAGTGGAACTGAGGACCTACTCGACTACATTGAGGCAACAAATGACGAATTAAAAAGAAACAAAGTACGTTTTGATGGGGAATAGAGAGTGGAACAGTAAAAAATTCAGTGAACTTACTACATCTGAATTATATTCCATATTAAAAGTTAGAACCGAAGTATTTGTTGTAGAACAAAACTGCTCTTACTTAGATCCCGATGGAAAAGATCCCGAGGCTTTACATCTTTGGACACAAACCAATGGTGAAATTCAGGCTTATTGTCGCATCTTTGCTCCAGGCATCCAATACAAAGAAGCTTCTATAGGTCGTGTTCTTACTTCGGCAAATGCGAGAGGCAAAGGGCTAGGAAGAAAGCTTTTGAAAGAATCCATTGAAATTATAGAAAGCAATTTCAATTTTTCATCCATACGCATCTCTGCACAAGATTATCTACTGGATTTCTATCAAGATTTTGGATTTGTCACTACCGGGAATTCTTACCTTGAGGACGGAATTCCACATTCAGAAATGCTCCGCAAAAAATAAATTATGCCCCGAGAATTTAACGGAAATAAACAACTTCATACAATTGATCTCCACAAGGCAAATAAAGTTGCGCTAATTTATTGGCTCGGATTTTTTGTCTTTTTCTCCGCAATATACCTGCTAATTTGGGGAACAGAGTCTCCTGCGGTTTCTTATTCTTTCTGGCACTTCCTTTGGTATCCGCTGTACTTTATTTTCGGTATCCTACTTCATGAAGCGGTTCATGGTGTCTTCTTTGCCCTCTTTGCTAAAGAAGGATTTAAAAGCGTAAAATTTGGAGTACTTTGGAAATATCTTGCTCCCTATGCCCATTGCAAAGAACCCCTTAGAGTGCCACAATATACGATTGCTTTACTCTCACCCCTCGTAGTAACAGGCCTCGTCCCTGCGCTTTATGCTCTTATAATAGGAGACTATTTCCTTTTACTAGTAGCCATTATCTTGTGCGCAGGCGCCGCGGGTGATCTGATGATCTATAACTTAATTCGAAAAATTCCAAAGAATTACAGAGTGAAAGATCACCCTACCGATGCCGGCTTCTGGCTGTATTTGGAATAGCCCCTCTATAACTATTCTTTTAAATCTCCTTTTTCTCCAAAATACGTTTTAAATTTGGCAATTTTTGGACCGACCACAGCACTGCAATACGGCGTATTAGGATTATCCCAATAATAGCCCTGATGATAGGTCTCTGCAGGATAAAATGTCTGACGCTCCACTATTTGAGTAACATAAGTCCCTTGCCATCTTCCTTCTTGTTCAGATCTTTTAATTGCTTCTTCTATTTTCTTTTTTTCCTCTATACTGTCATAAAAAACAATAGAGCGGTACTGGGTTCCTATATCATTACCTTGTCTATTTAACTGAGTGGGATCATGTAAAAAGAAAAAGACCTCCATGAGTTTTTCAAAAGATATTACCTTGGGATCGTAATAAATCTCTACCACTTCTGCATGGCCCGTTTCCCCTGTACAAACTTCTTCGTACGTTGGGTTTGTGGTATGTCCACCGCTGTATCCAGAAATTGCTTTATCCACACCTTTAAGCATATTAAAGCAACTTTCTACGCACCAAAAGCACCCTCCTCCAAACACGAGTGTTTTTAAAGAACTATTTTCCATTGAATTTGATTTTTGCGCAAGAGGTCTATTGTTTTCTTGAGTTTGAAAGCAAGAAGTAAGTAAAAATGTGAAAAGTATCACAAAAACCCTCACGGCATTATTCTACATTATTAATTGAATTGAGAAGTCTTTTATTTCCTCTTAATTTCGGTTTTCCCAAACAAGTGCACTGGCTCCTAAAATTGCAGCATCAGCTTCATTGAGTTCACTAAAAACCAATTGAACCTTTCCTCGAAAAATAGGAAGTAAGTTCCTTTCCATATGAAGTTTGGTGGGTTTCAAAATAAAATCACCAGCTTGAATTACTCCTCCGAAAAGAAGTATCGCTTCAGGAGAAGAAAACATCACAAAATTGGCCAGTGCTTCTCCTAATTTTTGTCCAGTATAGCGAAAAACTTCAATGGCAGTAGGGTCTCCTTCTAGTGCACATTGATGAACAGTCTTAGAATTAATCTCGTCTTCTTTAAAGCGATTCAGGAGCGATTCGGGAAATTCTGCTCTCATCTTTTTTGCAGTAATTGTTATACCTGTTGCGGAAGCATAAGACTCCAGTGAACCTTCAGATCCTGTACTCCAGTGCTTCCGACCGTTAGGCTTTACAATGGTATGTCCAAGTTCACCAGCAAAGCCATCGTGTCCATATACCAATTTACCTCCACAAACAATTCCACTTCCAACTCCGGTTCCAAGAGTAATCATGATAAAATCTTTCATTCCTCTAGCTGCTCCGTACAGTAGCTCGCCTAGTGCTGCAGCATTAGCATCATTAGTCAATTTAGAAGGTAAATCAAACTTTTTACTGATCATTTCTCCAAACGGAATAACACCTTTCCAATTGAGATTAGGAGCATGCTCTATGGTGCCCCTATAATAATTTGCATTAGGTGCTCCAATTCCAATTCCTTCCAATGTTTTACCCTCGCAATACTGCTTAATCAAAGGATTTACTTCTTCAAAAAGCGCATCTACAAAAGTTTGAGGATCATTATACGCTTCTGTTTTTATTCGGCCTTTTGCTAAAATTTCTCCTCTATGGTTTACTATGCCGTACTTTGTGTTTGTTCCTCCGATGTCGATACCCAAGGCAACCTGCTTTGATAAATCTACTAATGCCATTTTTAAGATAATTAGACAATAAATTTACTAAAAAATTAGTCTAACTCGCTAGCCCGGGAGAAAATATCCTAAGGTTTAAAAAAAATAAAAGAGTCCGCAGATAATTCTATGCGGACTCTTATGATATTTAAGCTTCTTCTTTTTAGCTCGGGATTTCTCCTTTATAAAGAAATGAAATCGTTTCTTTATTAATCTTTTCGACCATTTCACTAAAGAGGAAGAAGGATTCTTGCTTATAAATAACAAGCGGATCTTTCTGCTCATACACGGCACCTTGAGAGGAACGACGAAGATCATCCATCTCACGTAAGTGCAGCTTCCAGTTTTCATCAATTAGTGAGAGCGTAATATTCTTTTCAAAATCATCTACTAAGCTCTGGCATTGTGTCGTATAGGCTTTTTCAAGATCCGTAACAATTGTAATTGTTTTCTGCCCGTCGGAGAAAGGAACCTGAATCATTTTAAACATATTTCCTTGATTTTTGAACACGTTTTCAATGATTGGGAAAGTCTTTTCTTTCAACAGTTCAAGTCGGTTTTTGTAATCCTCCTCTGCAGCTTTAAATAGTCTTTTTGTTAGTTCCTCAACTCCTTTGTTTTTGAATTCCTCTTCATTAAAAGGAGATTCCATCGTGAAGTTTTTCACTACTTCGAATTCAAAATCTTTGAAGTTCCCTTGCACCTTTCCTTTATTGACTATAGACTGCGCCACATCAAAGATCATATTTGCGATATCGAATTTCAGGTGGTCTCCAAATAAAGCGTTCTTTCTTTTCTTGTAGATAACGTCTCTTTGCTTGTTCATAACATCATCATACTCAAGAAGTCTTTTCCGTATTCCGAAATTATTCTCTTCTACTTTCTTTTGAGCTCTCTCAATAGACTTCGTAATCATAGAGTGCTGGATTACTTCTCCATCTTTATGCCCCATTCTATCCATCATCTTTGCAATTCTCTCTGAACCAAAAAGACGCATTAGATTGTCTTCTAAAGACACATAAAATTGGGAGCTTCCTGGATCACCTTGACGTCCAGCACGCCCTCTTAACTGGCGGTCCACTCGGCGAGAGTCGTGTCTTTCTGTACCAATAATCGCTAGTCCTCCACTATTTTTCACTTCTTCGCTCAATTTAATGTCGGTACCTCTACCCGCCATATTGGTGGCAATGGTTACTTGACCTGGTCTTCCAGCTTCTGCAACAATCTCTGCTTCTTTCTTATGCAATTTCGCATTTAGAACTTGGTGCTTGATTTTTCTAAGCTGCATAGCTCGAGAAAGTAACTGAGAAATTTCCACTGAGGTGGTTCCCACTAGCACAGGTCTACCGTTACTGGTTAATTTTTCTATTTCTTCAATTACCGCATTATACTTCTCACGATTGGTTTTGAAGACTAAATCTTGGCGGTCATCGCGCTGAATCGGACGATTCGTAGGAATCACCACCACATCTAACTTGTAGATTTCCCAAAGTTCACCCGCCTCTGTTTCAGCTGTACCGGTCATCCCTGCCAGCTTATTATACATACGGAAATAATTCTGTAAAGTAATAGTAGCAAACGTCTGTGTAGCAGCTTCAATTTTTACATTTTCTTTCGCTTCAATGGCTTGGTGAAGTCCATCCGAATATCTTCGACCCTCCATAATACGACCGGTCTGCTCATCAACAATTTTTACTTCACCATCAATAACTACATATTCGTCATCTTTTTCGAATAAAGTATAGGCTTTAAGTAACTGACTTAATGTGTGAACTCGTTCAGATTTTTCTGCAAAACTTCTAAACAACTCCTCTTTTGCTGCAAATTCAGCCTCTTTATCTAGATTTTTCGCTTCTAATTCCGCTATTTGAGTTCCTAAATCTTCTAGTACAAAGAAATCTTTGTCTTCAATCCCGGTACTCATATATTCGACCCCTTTGTCGGTCAAATCGATTTGATTGTTCTTTTCATCAATTACAAAATAGAGGTCCTTATCAACGATTGGCATATCTCTATTGTTATCTTGCATATACTGCGCCTCTGTTTTCTGTAAAAGCGCTTTATTTCCAGTTTCTGATAAAAACTTAATTAATGGGCGAGACTTAGGTAATCCACGATAAGCCTGGAGTAATTTAAATCCTCCTTCTTTCGTTTTTCCTGCCGCAATCAGTTTCTTTGCTTCGTTAAATACTTGAGAAATGGTTTGTTTTTGGACTGCAACAATTCGATCGACTGCAGGACGCAGCACATCGTATTCTTGGCGGTCTCCTTGCGGTACAGGTCCAGAGATAATCAGTGGTGTTCTCGCATCGTCAACAAGTACAGAGTCCACCTCATCCACAATTGCAAAATTCAATTCTCTTTGAACCAGTTCACCTGGATTGGTAACCATGTTATCTCTAAGGTAGTCAAAGCCAAATTCATTATTCGTCCCGTAGGTAATATCGGAGTTGTAGGCTTTACGTCTTCCATCGGAATTGGGTTGGTGATTGTCGATACAATCAATTGACATTCCATGGAATTGATAAATAGGTCCCATCCATGCTGAGTCTCTTTTCGCAAGATAATCATTCACTGTTACCACATGAACTCCTCTTCCAGGTAAGGCATTGAGGTAAATCGGTAAGGTACCAACTAAGGTCTTTCCTTCCCCAGTAGCCATTTCAGCAATTTTTCCACTGTGAAGTACTACCCCTCCGATGAACTGTACATCATAGTGTACCATATCCCATACCACTTGGGTTCCATGCGCGTTCCACTGGTTTTTCCAAACAGCTTGATCTCCTTGGATTTCTACAAAATCTCTGCTTTGAGCTAGTTCACGATCCCAATCAGTCGCGCTTACACGAATCTCACCGTTTTGAGCCCATCGCTTTGCGGTTTCTTTTACTAAAGAAAAAGCTTCGGGAAGAATTTGTTCAAGAACTATTTCTTCATTTTGATAAGCTTCTTTTTTGAGTTGCTCAATTTGTCCAAATAAAGCTTCCTTCTCATCTACATTTTGAGAAGCAGAAATCTTTTCCTGCAGACCAGCAATTTGATCTGTTTGGGTTTTAGTTGCTAATTTAATTTTCTCCTTAAACTCATTGGTCTTCTGGCGTAAACCATCATCACTAAGCTCTTGGATTGAAGATTCTACTGCCTTAATTTTTGCAACTACTTTTTTTACTTCTTTTAGGTCTTTCGCATTTTTATCTCCTAAAAACCCTTTCAGTACTTGGTCTAAAAAACTCATATAATTTTTATTTATGGCGGATCTTATTTCCGCACTCATGCAGGGCGTGGAAGCACCCTATCAAATTTGAAATATAAAAAAGCTTTAGGCATTTTGCCCAAAGCTTTATTCGCTTAGTATTCGTCCTCGTTCCAAAGGAAATCTTCGTCGGTTGGATAATCACTCCAAACTTCCTCGATAGATTCATAAATCTCACCTTCGTCTTCGATGGCCTGAAGGTTTTCAACTACCTCCATAGGTGCGCCTGTTCTGATGGCGTAATCAATAAGTTCTGCCTTGGTCATTGGCCAAGGTGCATCACTCAGGTAAGAAGCTAGTTCTAATGTCCAGTACATAGTTTTGGTATTTATTAAAATTTTTGCAAAAGTAAAAAATTAGATGACACCAAAGTCTTTTTTCCTCTGATTTTCAATCTTTTTACTTTCTGGGTATCTGCCAATTAGAAACCCGACTATTTTCATTGGGCTTACCGATTAATCTGCGCCCTGCTATTGGCGTGGTTTTCTCAAAAACCATTCCACAAAAATTTTTATGCCATTTTGGAACTTTGTCGTCGGTTGATAACCTAAAAGATCCTGAGCTTTAGAAATATCAGCATGGGTTTGACGTACATCTCCAGGAGGGACAGGTTGGGCGTCTTTTTGAGCCTCTCTTCCCAGTTCTCTTTCAATAGAGCTTAACATTTCTTGTAAAGAAACCACTTGATTTTCTCCAAGATTTATGATCTCATACACATCTGTATGATTCTCAAGGTAATCTATGGCGCTTCGTATTCCTTGAATAATATCCGAGACAAAAGTATAATCACGCTTTGAATCTCCAACTCCGTAAAAAGGTACAGGTCTTGATTCTGATATATGACTAGCGAACTTATGAATCGCTAAATCCGGTCTCTGGCGTGGTCCATATACTGTGAAAAACCGTAAATGGATCATATCGATCTTATAAAGATGATGGTAAACATGCCCTAGAATCTCTGTACATCGTTTGGTTGCTGCATAAGGGGAAATTGGTCGATCGACGGCATCCGCTTCTGAAAACGGAACCTTCTCGTTATTCCCATAAACGCTAGAAGATGAAGCGTTTAAAAACTTATTTATTCCAAATTCACGACAGAGTTCCCAAAGATTTTGAGTTCCACGAATATTGACCTCTTCGTACTCTAACGGTCGCTCTAGACTGGGGCGTACTCCTGCCAGTGCTGCCAAATGGATGACTTGGTCAATGGAATTAGTCTTAAAAACATGTTCTAAGCCTTGCTTATCTCGGATATCTACTACCTCAAGACGATAACTACCTTTATTTATTTGTGCTTTTAAGGATTGGAGATCTTTCTCAATACCTTCAAACTTAAAATCTAATTTCTCATCGACGGATTGCAATGTATTTTGAATCTTTATGCGATAATCGTAGAACTGATCAAAGTTGTCAACATTAATGACAGAATGTCCGTTTTTGAGTAGTTGCTCAATTAAGTGGGATCCGATAAATCCGCTGCCACCTGTAACAAGATAAGTCATAGACGATAATGTTTAACTGCAAATTTACCAAATTTAGTTTGGCTCTAGGTAATTCCTTATTTTTGGCTTAAATATCTACACTATGTTATTTTCAGGACAAGTCAGAAAAATGACTACAGTATTTAAGGCTCCTATTCAATACTATTTAAATCTATCAGGCGATTTGTTACATATTAACGCTCTCATAGATAAAAAGATTGAATTCAAGCTCAAGGGCTATCAGTGCATCAATTGCAATGAAGAAAAACCTCTCTATCGAATGGGATTCTGCAAGAATTGTTTTTTTGAAAGCCCCTACGCGAGTGAATCTATTATTCGACCTGAACTTTCAAAAGCTCATTTAGGGATTGAAGAACGGAATTTAGAGATTGAGAGAGAAATTCAGTTGGTACCTCATATCGTCTACCTAGCTTATACTGGAGACGTAAAGGTTGGAGTAACACGGGTGCACCAAATTCCTACTCGATGGATTGACCAAGGTGCTACTTTTGCCTTAGAGATTGCGCGAACGAAAAACCGTTATGAAGCTGGACTCATTGAAGTGGCATTAAAAGAAAAACTTGCAGACAAAACGAATTACAAGAAAATGCTCAAAGATGAATACGAAGACGATTTAGACCTTGCGGATTTCAGGGAAAAGGTAAAGGAGTACTTCCCACAAGAAATGTTGGAGTTTTACTCTACAGCTAATGACATCTGGCGTCTAGATTATCCCTATACTGCACCGGATAAAGTTCAATCCTTTACATTAGATAAAGAACCAAACTTCAGTTCTACATTAAAGGGTATTAAAGGACAATATCTTCTTTTTGAAGAAGGAAAAGTCATGAATATTAGAAATCATGAAGGTTATCTCGTTGATTTGATAACCCATTAAATATCACTAGATAGTATGAATTAAAAAAAATATAGGTACAAACCAGAAAACCATCTATTTTTGTAGAAAACACTAACTTAAGGATTTAATACAAATGATGAATCCCCGTTACTCACGAATTCTGGTTCTAGCACTTTCTATAATAATGCTTCTTTCTGCATTAGGGAACCTTATTTTTACTTTATTCTTACGTCATGAACTCCCTAATTTAATAAAGAAAAACAGCCATTACTCAATAAATTATTCTTCTCTTGATGTTGAACTGGGTAGCGGTGCGATTCTAGCAAAAAAGGTTCAAGTAAAATCCAAGAATCCATCGAATAATGAAGTAATCGGACTCGAGGGAAGTGTAGAAGAGCTTTCAATTAAAAACCTTGGCCTAATAAGATTAGTCACTAAGGGGCGTTTTCAGGCAAGTGATTTAATACTTCATTCTCCAAATTTAACCCTGACCCTTGCAAAACCCGTTGATAGCAAGACAGGAAAAAAGCGCAGTCCGATGCCTTTTCGAAACATTTTGATTAGCAATGGAAAAATTGAAATCTTTCGGCATACTAAGCAAAATTTTCTAAAGGTTAGTAATCTTGACCTCGAGGTTTCGGGATTAAAACTATCGGAGCAGGGAATTAAGTCTGAACTTCCAGTCGTATTTGATAACTACTCTATTGCAGGAAAAAACTTCGCCTTTTGGGCTGACGACCTCTATCGTATAGCCGCGAAAGAGGTCACTACAGAGGAAGGGAAAATGAGTATAAAACTCTTTGAGATACAACCTCAAATACCTTACAATCAATTTATTACAAACTATCCAAATAAAAGCAACTACATTCACTTAATAGCAAAAGAATTAAATTTCACTGATATAGCGCTCAATAAAAACAAGCTAGCACTCTCACAAGCAGTTTTAGAAAGTCCGGAACTAATCATTCAATCGGGTAACGCAAAAAAAAGTAAATCAGATAATAAAAAATTCAAGTATATATTTGATCTTAAGGGTCTTGAACTTAACAATGCAAAAATTCAACTACTAAAAAAAGACGGTTCTGCCATGTTTCAAGCTGAGGACCTAGATCTTGTTGCTGATAATATTTTGGTGGATGAAAAAACAACACAAGCCTCAATTCCATTTTCCTACAATAAATTTGAGATTAACGGTCAAAACCTTTCTCTATTCACAAAGAACCAAAAAATCCAACTAAAACAGCTCCAAATTACACCGGAATTAATTGAAACAAACTCCATTAATTTTTCTGCACTTAATACCTCTTCAAAATCAGCCTCGATTCAAGGTAAAGTAGACAAGCTCCAATTATTGATTAATAAATGGTCCTATACCCATGGGGAATTGCAATTAGATGCTTCGAGACTTTCGGCACACGGAGCTCGTCTTAAAATCAATACCAGCTCATCCAACAAACAACCAAATAAAAAAAGGAAGGGAATCCAAGGTTTTCATTTTCCTTTAACTCTTAATCAACTATATATTAGCGGCCCAGAGATCCAGATTTTTTCAGGAGTGAAAAGCCAAAAACTACAACAGGTTAAGATCACTGGTAGAAACCTGAAAATCACTGAGCAAAGTAGCAGCAGTGGCTTTCCTATAATTGCAGAAGATTACTTAGTTGAGTTTAAAAATTACGATAATCGACTTAACGAATTTTATAAACTGGCAATTAATAATTTCCAATTAAAGAAAAACAGTATTGTACTTTCGGGTCTAGAACTTTCTCCCTTGATGTCAAGACAGGAATTTATTCGCAAAATCCCAACCGAGCGTGATTTGTATTCCTTAAAAGCCAAAGAAATTCGTTTGTTGGGTCCTATGGAACTTCTGGCAGATCAAAAGTATATCGATGCTAATTCACTACTCATTTCAGGTTTAAATGCACAAATCTTTCGTAGTAAAATCCCACCTGATGATAAGAAAGTAAAACCGATGTACTCTCAGATGCTCCGAGAAATAAAAATGCCTTTGAGAATCAAAACGATGAAAATCGCCAATTCAAAATTGGTTTACGAAGAGGATACTCGGAAAAGTGATGGACCGGGAAAACTCGTATTTAGTGATCTCAATCTTGAGTTAAGCAATTTGAACTCCGGGAAAAAAGCACCGTTTGAAATACCTATTCAAATAACCACAAAATTCATGGATGTCTCGCCAATGGAAGTAAACTGGGCACTTAATACCGCTTCGAAGACGGATCAATTTACTATCGAAGGGGATGTGAAAAATCTTCCAGCAGAGCATATCAATGCTTTTGTTGAACCCTATTTAAAAATAAGAACGACGGGCTATATTGAACAACTTGCCTTTGACTTTAACGGAAACCGCTCCACTCTTGGCGGGACAGTAAAAATGAAACACAAGGATCTAAAAGTAGAAGTGCTTAAAGAAACTGGAGAGACCAATGTTTTACTTTCTGCAGTCGCAAATCTTGTGGTAAAATCCAATTCTAATCCTTATCCTGAAAGTGTATCGATTGAAGCCATTGAGCGCGACACCAGTAAATCATTCTTTAATTTCTTTTGGAAGGGTGTTGAGCTTGGACTTAAGAAAACATTAATAGGCAATAATGTTGAGAAAACGGAGGCTGCTGCTAAAAATACTGTAGAGACAACGAAAGAAACGGTCGAACAAATTAAATCAGACCTCTCAACAGCAAAAGAACAGGTTCAACAGAAAGTTTCTGAGAAAAAGGAAAAAGCCCAAGCTCAAAAGAAAAGATCGGGCCTTAGAAACCTATTTCGAAAAAAAGAGAAGAAAGAAGAATAACCCTCTAACTAAAAAGGAACAATTACCTAATCTATTTTTAAGCTATCGTCTTCATCCACAGGAATTGCGCGGATAAATTTGTCGAATTTTTCCCCCTCATAATTACTTTCTGCACCATAAGAGTCGATAATCATACCTAGATTATCGTTCTTGTCTTTTACCACATACAACACAGCATTGTCATCTGGACTACTGTCGCCTTCGAAGCGATAGGATCTGAGAATTTGCATGTCTTGTGGCTGAAGAATCTCATCTTCTTGAGCAAAACACATTTCTCCCTTTTCATTCATTCTAAATTCTTCTACGATTCCTCTTGCTCTAAGAGTTTCCATTACTTGACTAAGGGTTTTCATTGGCTTTTGATCAGACATAATCTACGATTTTAAATGTTTAATTATCAACATCAAATACCGTGCAAGTATCAAAACAGAGGGAGAAAATTGAAAAATTTTCATCAAATCGTGAAATGACAAAGCACCCCACTTCTGAGGTGCTTTGATTATAAAACTAATAGGATTTCTTTTTCTCTCTTACAAAGCTGAAATTCCCATTTCACTTAAAGTGAAACTCAATTTGTCTGCATTTTCATTTATTAACTGCTCCGTGGATTTACCAGCTCCGTGTCCACCACTAGTTTCTACTCTAAGTAAAATAGGGTTACTACACTTTTGCATAGCTTGAAGTTCAGCTCCAAATTTAAATGAATGTGCTGGCACTACTCTATCGTCATGATCTCCAGTGGTGATCATAGTAGATGGATAGCAAGTGCCTTCTTTTACATTATGAAGTGGCGAATACGATTTTAAATACTTAAACATTTCTTTGCTGTCTTCTGCGGTTCCGTAATCGTAAGCCCATCCCGCTCCAGCAGTAAATTTATTATATCGAAGCATATCTAAAACTCCTACAGCAGGAAGTGCAACTTGAGCTAAATCAGGTCTCATTGTCATTGTTGCTCCTACAAGAAGTCCTCCGTTGGATCCACCTGAAAGTGCTAAATATTCTTTTGAAGTATAACCTTGGTCTTTTAGGTACTGAGCAGCCGCAATAAAATCTTCAAATACATTAATTTTTTGCTGTTTAGTTCCTGCATCATGCCACTTTTTACCGTACTCTCCACCACCTCGAATGTTTGGAACCGCATAGATCCCTCCATTATCCATCCAAACTGCATTTACAACCGAAAAAGAAGGCATCAAGCTAATATTAAATCCTCCATAAGAATAAAGAATTGTTGGATTTTTTCCATCTTTCTTAAGTCCTTTTTTATAAGAAATCATCATAGGAACCCTAGTCCCGTCTTTCGAAGTATAGAATACTTGCTCAGAAACATAATCTGCTGGATTAAATTTCACTTGAGGTTGGTAATACAACTCAGAGGAACCGGACTCTACATTGTATTTAAAAGTGCTTCCTGGAGTAATGTAATTACTGAAAGAGTAATACAATTCTTTTTCGTTCTCTTTACCGTAAAATCCTCCGGCAGTACCTTTACCTGGAAGTGAAATTTCTCTGATTAATTTTCCTTGATAATCCAGTTGCTTTACAACAGAAACGGCATCCTGCATATAGCGTGCAAACAGATACCCTCCACCCGTTGAAATACTTAGTACATTTTCACTCTCAGGCACCACATCGCTCCATTGGGCAAGATTACCGATGTTAGTTTTTACGAGTCTTTTATTGGGTGCATTTTTATCTGTGATTAAATAGATTTCATCCCCTTTGGAATCCACAAAATCAGTATTTACTTCAAATCCTGTTTGAATCGGAACAAAATCTGAGTTCCCTCTTAGATCCTTGATATAAAGTTCATTTCCATTAGTTGCATTGGAAGCACTTAGAATCAGGTAGTTTTGATCATCAGAAACCCCAATTCCCATATATCTTCTTTTGAAGTCCTCGCCACCAATAATAAGCTGATCTTCTTTCTGGCTGGTTCCTAGCTTATGGAAATACACCTTATGAGTATCGGTCTTGGCGGAAAGTACACTTCCTTCAGGCTTGTCATAACTTGAATAAAAGAACCCTTCATTCTTTAACCATGACGCGCCACTAAACTTCACATCAACAATTGCTTGATCGATTTGCTTTTTGGATTCTGCATCAAGGATAATGATTTTGTTCCAATCACTTCCTCCTTCAGAAATTGAATACGCTACTAATGATCCATCTTTGGAGAAAGATAAACCTGCAAGTGAAGTAGTTCCGTCTTTAGAAAAGGTATTGGGATCCAAAAACACTTCAGTATTGCCCTTACTATCTGTTCTATATAATACCGATTGAGCTTGAAGTCCGTCATTTTTGTAAAAATACGTATAGTTTCCTTCTTTAAAAGGTGCTCCTACTCGTTCGTAGTTCCATATCTCTTCTAACTGACCTTTAATCTGATCTCTAAATGGTATTTTAGAAAGATAATCATTTGTGAATGCAACTTGCGATTTCACCCATTGCTTTGTGTCCTCTGCTCTGTCGTCCTCAAGCCAACGGTAAGGATCTGCAACCGACTCACCAAAATAGGTGTCAACCGTATTTGTCTTTTTTGTTTCTGGGTAGTTCAAAGCTGTACCGGTTTCATTTGTAGGTGTTGTAGCACAAGAGCTTAGACCAAGGGTCAAAATAGCAAGCACTGGAAAAGTTGATTTCATAAAAATTCATTTTCCCAAAAATAGGCTTTTTTTAACAATTTTTATTATTAAAGGAACCAATAAGGGAACGGCTTTTGCAAGTTCCACTTACAGAATAGAAGGATATGAAAAACGAAACAAAAGTATTATTTGCAGGAGGAATAGGTGCAATTGTTGCTTTAGGGCTATGGTTTGCAAAAAGAAAATGGTGGAAAAAAGATCTTGAATTTTGCTACTACGACGATTTCCATAAGCAATTTAACGCAAATGCTTCTCGTGAGGACTTTCAACACGGCGTTGAATATCTGCACGTCCAATAATACTATTTATTATTCAAATTCTCTTTTTTACAGACCTATACTAAATCCAACTGAAGGTTGAAAACCACTCGAAAACATAGAATCGGTCTTCTTATAAAGGATATTGTACTGAGCTCCAAAATGCATATACATTGTATTTCCCATCGGAAGTGCATACCCAAGACCTAGCCAGAGTGCAGGCTCATTGTCTGTATATTTGGATTGACTAAGTTTATCTTTTTGATTAAGAAAGTTCATCATAAAGGAAGAATTTAAGTAAAGGTTTTCAATCAAATCATAATGTAAATAGGGTCCGAAGCTATATAATGAAGAAGTATAATATTTGGAGTTCTGCCAAGTTCCACTTACTTTTACACCAAGCTCTAAGTTTTCACCTATTCGATATCCAATCCTAGGAGACACGCCCAAAACCATTTGGGATCCGCCCGATCCAAAAGATCCTCCGAGTCCCAGAGAACCTCCAATTCGCCACCTTGATTCCTTGACAGGTTCTGAGTCAAGTTCATTTGAGGTTTGTCCCTTATATTCTATTGAAATAAGTAGTAGTAAAACAAATCCAAAACGTGAAAGGATTCTTTTCACCATAGGCCAATTATCATTTTTATCTGTTGCTCTAATAGAATTCATATTGCTGATCATCATTTATTTAGTTGTAAATTTGCAAAAAATATTCTTTTATCAATGAAAATTGTAGTAGGACTTTCCGGAGGAGTAGATTCCTCAGTGGCAGCCTACCTTTTGCAACAACAAGGGCACGAGGTAGTTGGCCTTTTTATGCGTAATTGGAATGATGCCTCAGTAACTTTGGAAGATGAATGTCCATGGATAGAAGATAGTAACGACGCTCTTTTGGTAGCTCAAAAGCTGGGCATTCCATTTCAGGTGATCGACATGAGTGAATTATATAAAGAACGAATTGTCGATTATATGTTCGATGAATACAAAAAAGGTCGTACTCCAAATCCTGATGTTTTGTGTAATCGTGAAGTTAAATTTGATGTTTTTCTTGAAACGGCACTTTCTCTTGGAGCAGATAAAGTTGCTACGGGACATTATGCAAGACTTGATTCGATAACCAATGAGCAGGGTGACGAAGTTTACCGTTTATTAGAAGGGAAAGACTATAATAAAGATCAAAGTTATTTCCTCTGCCAACTAAATCAAAACCAACTCTCAAAAGCGCTTTTCCCTATCGGTGAATTAACAAAGCCTGAAGTGAGAGAGATAGCAAAAAAATTAGACCTCGTAACGGCTAATAAAAAAGATTCTCAGGGACTTTGTTTTATTGGAAAAGTTAGCCTACCTGAATTTCTAAAACAGCAACTAGAACCAAAAACCGGTAACATCGTTGAAATTTTTGGAGACTTTCATGCGTACCGCGATGCTGTGCCCCGTTTTGAAACTAAAGAGGAGGAACTCAAGTACTTGAGCAAAAAAATCACTTATAGTCAAGAGGATGGAAAAGTTATTGGAAGCCATCAAGGCGCTCAGTATTATACCATTGGACAGAGCAAAGGACTAGGAATTGGAGGACATAAGGAAAGTTGTTTCGTTATTTCGCGCGACATGGAAAACAATACACTCTACGTTGGTGAAGGGAAAAATTTTCCAGGTCTTTTCCAAAAGGTCATTAAAATAAATAAAGCGGAAGTTCATTGGATACGTGAAGATTTAAAACTTGAAAAAGGCGCTACAATGGAAGTGATGGCACGTATACGCTACAGACAACCTTTAGAAAAAGCAACCTTACATCAATTGGAAGATGGACTCTACATCGAGTTTGTTAATCCTCAATCTTCGGTAGCAGAGGGGCAATTCGCGGCATGGTATCAAAACGAAGAGCTTTTAGGAAGTGGTGTAATTGGATAACACGCTGAAAATTAGGATTCAAGCCACATTTTGAACTCTTTTATTCGTTCCCTACTTACGGTAATTTCTTCTAAGTTTTGATATTGCATCGTCAGCTTGTAATAGGGGGAAGTGTGTATACTTTCTATCGCAGATAACCTTATTATTACCTGCCGATTTACTCTGAAAAACTCTTTAGGATCAAGTGATTCTTGGAGCTCCTCTAACGTTAAATCAGTAGGGTAAGGTCTATCGTTTGTCTTTAAGTAAACAATTTTGTTTTCGCTATAGAAATAACTCACCTCCTCTACCCTAACAACTTTTAAGTGGTATCCTAGCTTCACTAGAATTCTAGATAGATGAGATTTAGGCTCCGTAATTAAATCCTTGAAATTCAATTCTTGATAATGTTGATCACGGGGCATATATCTACGGAACTTATCAAGCGCTTGCTCAAGTTCAGATTTTCCAATAGGCTTCAATAAATAATCAATTGAGTTTAATTTAAAAGCCCTCAACGTGTAATTATCAAAAGCGGTCGTATAAATAACAAAACTCTCTGTAGGAATCTGATCAAAAATATCAAATGAGACGCCGTCCCCTAATACAATATCAGAAAAAATTAAATCCGGATGTTCCTGCGAGGAAAAAAACGATTTACCCTCTTCCACCGAGTGCAGAACGGCTACAATTTCAAGTTCCGAAAACTCTGAAAGTAGCCTTTCTAGCTTCCGCGCTGCTGGCTTTTCGTCTTCGATAATTACCGTTCGTATCAGAGTCCTATTTACTGCCATTTTCTTACTTCTTCTTCCTTTTCAATCAATTCTCTAATTTTATTAGCCTGCCAATTTTTTCCAAGAATCATATGGGGTAGAAACACAGAACATCCGTGCGCGATTAATCCTACTGCCCAAAAACCCATTCCCCAAAAGGAAACCCCATCAATAGATGAGTTTCGCATTTCTTGTAAAACCAATCGTAGACACAAGACCAATAAGTAAACTAATAAATGGATATAAAATCCTTTTATCTCCCTTACCCTTTTCTTTGCCTTTCTGTATAGCTTATCTTGAGTCATAGAGTTCTTTATTTTTGGTGTTTCTGAATTCTATCAAGTTCTTTATACAGTTGCTTTTCTTCCCAATTACGAAAGTAGGGAACATAAAGGTACAAACCGTAAAGAACTAAGAAAATACCCCAGATGCTAAATAACCAGCCGTTTAAAAAGGGTCCTAAGAAAAGAAATTCTTGATCACCTTTCTGAATTAAATAATAAACGAATAGCGCAAAATAGACAAGTAACATAATGTAATATGCTTTCAAAGACTTTACACGTGTTTTTGCCTTTTGGTAGGCTAATGCTTGTTCTGTGTCTTTCATAATTAATTCCATTTTGAGCTTGATTCTTCTTCTTTTTCCATGTACTTCCTGATTTGTTTCTCCTCCCATTCTCTACCGATCCCAAAGGTCTGAATAGCATGGAAGATTACTCCGATACCCCATCCTAGCAATGGCCAAAATGCCCACCAATATTCAGGGGAAGTACGCCAATTAATAAAAAATAAAAAGGGAATAAATATACAGAAAGAGATAAGATTTCCATAAAACCCTTTTAGCTCTTCTACTCTTTTACTTGCTCTCTCATAAGCAGTTAGATCGGATAATTCTTTTGATTTCATTGTGTTAATTTTTTCTTTTAATAAGGGAATCTTTACTTGAAAAGATTGTTCTGATTTTTCGATATATACATTTCTTTTAGTCACTAGATTGTAGCGTTGTACAATATTAGTGAGACCAATACCTTGTCTTTCCTTTGCAAGTTCACGGGGTTGAAAATTATTTTCAATGCATAAATATTCACCATTGGAAGAAATTTTTACTATTAATGGTTTTGCCTGAGTCGCGAAATTATGCTTAATGCAATTCTCTAAAAGTAATTGTAGAGATAGTGGAACAACCAATGCTTTTAAATCCTCCTGTTGAACATTAAAATTGAAATTTACACTGTCCTCAAATCGTGTTTTTAGTAGTTCACTATAAGTCCGTGCAAATTCCAGCTCCTCCTCCACGCTCACAAGTTCTTTATCTTTTTGCTCTAACACGTAGCGATAAACCTTAGACATTGATGAAGTAAATTCCTGTGCTGATTCCGTATTTTCATCAATTAAAGAGCTAAGAACATTCAAAGAATTAAACAAAAAATGGGGATCTAATTGATTTTTTAAGCTTTCAAATTGAGCGTTTGCCGTTTTTGCTATTAACTTCTGTTCAACCACTTGCGAACGTGTTGTTCTTTGCAAGGCCACCATAAATCCCCGAGCGTGAAGTACTGCTGAAATAAGTAATGAAATATTAATCGTTAGCCAGTGAACAAAGTTCATTTGACTACTAAAAAACAAGCTAGGATCTTCACCTTGAAGTACTACAAAATTGATATAATTACAGACTAGAACAAGAACAACGTCTAATATTATAGTGCCTATGACTCCGTAAATTGTTCTTCTTCTTGTTTCAGTAGCCCATGAAAATCGCCGATTAAGTTCTTCATTCAACAGTACATTTCCTCCTCCAATAATTATCGAATAAACAAGGCAAATAGCCATGGTTAATACTAAATTTTCAATCGTTTTTTCGTCAGTGAAAAAACCAAAGAATAGAACGGTACAAATCAGAGTAACAAGCAGTAAAGGTTGTAAGTGTTTTTTATAAACCATTTGTTAAATATACTGAATTATGCATTTTTAATTTTGTCTAAGGAAGCCTTATGATCATCAAAAAAGATCAAGGTTTCAGTTTGAGAAAATACTCCGCTTCTGCTCTACCCCATTTGGGATAGAATGTCATTTTAGAAGGGGATAAATACGTACTAAACTGCTCAATTGATCTTTCAAACAGCTTTCTTGCTTCTATCTTACTTCCGCCAAATTCTTCTGGTGTAAAATATAGATCTTGTGCTTCAAGTAAGGTTACTCTAGGATTATTAGGAGAAAGTTCTATTGCTTTTTGAAGACTCTCATTACCCAAAGCCCGTTCCGTTTGAAAACGCTCCATTGGATTAGCCATTAATCTTAGTACATGTATCATTTTCTGCAAAATATAAAGTTCTGCATTTTCTCTCTCTACTCGCGAGGCTTGGTCTAGATACTTTTGCGCCCGATCTGCAATTGGATCGAGCTCGCTCGTTTTCCCTTCCATGATTATCTTCCTTCCTTTCATTAATTGGGAATAAGATGCGTAATAATACGGTAGCCATTTTTCTTCTGAAGCAACTCCAATCTGTTCAAAATTAAGAGTTAATGAATCCAATTCTTCAACTGAAACTAGGTAATTCAACTTAGAAACCGACTTTTCCATCATAGTGTCATAAGTTGCTTGAGCTTTAATCAAAAAGGTGCTCAAGAATAGTAGCATAGCAATAATTAATTCTTTCATTACAGGTAGGTATTTAGGTGATTTTGTGGTTCAAAGTTCACAAAGACAGTTTATAATTAAAAAAATAGCTTACCGAACCGTAGAATTTCTTGACTGAACCGTCAGTTTTATATAATACCTAACAAATGTTGTAAAGTGACAATCTCGGTTAAAAGAATTGAATTACTATTCTTAACTTTAGACCTCTTAAAATACTAACTCAATTCTAAAACATTATGAAAGCATTCCCACTATTCTTGTTAACATCCGCTGTTGCTTGTACTGCCCTTTCTTGCGGTACAATGAAAACCTACACAATTGACTCAAAAAGTAATACTAATACACAAGGAACCGTTAAGTTTACAGAAAAAGCAGGTGAAGTTGAAATGGACTTAAATGTTTACCAGTTAAAGCCTAACAGCATTCATGCAGCGCATATTCATGAGAATGGAGATTGTTCCGCTGCCGATGGAAGTTCCGCTGGTGGCCACTGGAATCCTACCTCAGAATCTCATGGAAAATGGGGAGCTTCTTCTCACCATGCAGGAGATTTAGGCAATTTAAATACAGATGCAAACGGAACTGCAAGGCTAGTTATGAAAACCGATAAATGGTGTATGGGATGTGCAGATGAAAGTAAAAACATTCTAGGAAAAGCTATTATAATTCACGCTGGAGCGGATGATTTCACCACTCAACCTACTGGAAACGCAGGTGGACGAGTTGGATGCGTTGAAATCAAGTAAACTAGTGTACTATTCTTTCAATTTAAAAGGTCATTTCTTCATTGAGATGACCTTTAACTTTATCCAAATTTCAACTGAGATTTTTTTCCTACACTTAACTTGCACTCTGCTCCTATTATCAGTGGTCTATTGTCAAAAATATGGCCATTAGGAAAGCCAAAAAGTACTGGAAAATCAAATTCTGCTACGTAGCTGGAGATAAGTTGATAGGCGAAAGAATCATAACTTCCATCGTATTCTTTATTTTCCTTTTCTTTCCCCATTGTAGTCATTCCTCCTACAATTAAACCATTTATTTTAGTGAAAACTCCAGCTAACTTAAGGCTTGTAATCATACGATCCAATGCATAAAAATTCTCTCCGACTTCTTCAATAAAAAGAATAGAATCATCAAATTTAAAACCGTATTTGGTACCAAGAAGTGCGTATATCAAAGCCAAGTTCCCTCCGACCAATCGTCCCTCAGCAGAACCTGCTCTGTTAAGTGCATGGTGCTCCACTAAATAACTCGGTTTAGATCCATTTAACACATCAAATATTAACTCATAAGAATTTGGATCTATTCCAAAAGAGGAAGTTTTTAAAGTTTGGCCGTGAAGCGACGTAAAATTTTTTCTCAATAAATAGCTTTGTATAACTGTATTATCAGAATATCCTATATACCACTTAGGTTTATTTCTGAAACCTGAGAGATTTATGCCTGATAAAAGGTGTTGACAACCGTACCCTCCTCTAGTTGCCCATACCGCATCAATCTTTGGATCATTAAGTGCCCAGTTCAAATCCTCTAATCGCTCCGTAGGTGTACCCGAGTACGAGTAGCCATTGTTAAATTCTCCTTGTGCATAGCGTCCTAATACAGGCTTAAAACCTTTAGATTCTATTATATCTAAGGTAGTGCTGATTTGATCAATTTTAATAGATCCAGCAGGAGAAATAACAGCAATACGAGCGTGCTGAGGAATAGGTGAAGGATTGGTTATTTGGTTTCGGCTCATAAAAGAATTTTCCTTGATTGAATAAAATAAGTTTTAATTGGTTTGGTACCTGACTTCCATGTTTTCTGCTTCCTGAAGCTGATTGTCCAACTGGTTGAATTTTTGGAAGCTCTGTAAAAATATCGCTACACTAAAAAGCAAAAGACAAATACCAACACCTCTTCTGATAAAGTTAGCTATATTCTGATTTAACTTATAGTGGAACTGCTTTGCCAAAAATATTTTGATTAGATCGATACATAAGTAGGTCAAAATTACTATGGCGAGGTAAAGAATTACATTACTTTCATCGGGATATTGATTTCTGACAGATATCACCGTTACAAGCCAAAACAATACTACACCTATATTTAATAGATTCATTAAAAAGCCATTAACTACAGTTTTCCAATAATTCTGTGCTATTAACTTTTCCTCCCCTTTAATGTGCATTTTCGTCTTAGTCACGAGCATGAAAATACCATAAAGAAAAAGAAATAGTGCTGTAATTCTATAAAAACTAGGATGTTGATCGATTAAATGTATTATATCGCTACTGGCGTAATAAGCAGCTACAATGCATAAAATGTCAGCAGTAATAACCCCGATGTCTAACGCCAAGGCATGTCTTGGACCTCGAAGAAAACTCGTCTCAATCAAAAGAAAGAATATAGGGCCAATCAAAACCAAGCTAAGCATGATTCCCAATCCAATAGCAGAAATTATAAGTTCTAGCATGGTGTAATATTACTCCTGAGTCTCTACAATTTTAAAATCTAACTGCTTTTGAATTAAATTGGCTTTCATTACTTTTATTTTTACACTATCACCTAACTGATATTGTTTACCAGTATTCATTCCGTAGACAGCATGCGATTTAGCATCGTACGTATAATTATCATCGATGAGATCTCGGAGTTTTATTAATCCTTCGGCACCATTCTCCGGTATTTGAACCCAAAAACCAAATTCCGCTACTCCAGAAATAATGCCTTCAAAAACTTCTCCTAAATGCTTCTCCATAAATTTCACCTGCATATATTTGATACTGTCTCTTTCCGCATCGCTGGCAAGCCTTTCCATTGAAGAGCAATGTTTTGCTTCTTCTTCCACTTCTGCCTTATTTGGTGATCGGCCCCCATCGAGGTAGTGTTGTAGGAGTCGGTGTGCTATTAAATCAGGATACCTTCGAATTGGAGAAGTAAAATGGCTATAGTACTCAAAACCTAATCCATAATGACCTATGGGCTCAGTAGAATAAACTGCTTTACTCATACTTCTCATTGCTAAAGTTTCAATCATATTTTCTTCTGGTTTACCTTTAACTCCTTTAAGCAAAGCATTCATACTTTCGGTTGTTTTCTTTGTAGAAGAAATATTCATACGGTAACCAAAAGTCGTAACAAATTCTCTTAATGCTTCAAGCTTAGCTGGATCAGGGTCATCATGAATACGATAAATAAAAGTATTGCCAGTAGCCTCTCCTTTTCTAGTCAGTGAAACGTATTCCGATACTTTTCGATTGGCTAGTAACATAAACTCTTCAATCAAATGATTGGAATCTTTACTTATTTTAAAATAAACACCGATAGGATTATTTTGTTCATCCAAATTGAACCGAACTTCGCTCCGATCGAAAGTAATCGCACCATTTTTAATTCTATCTGAACGTAAGATTTTAGCTAGACGATCTAATGTTTGTATTTCTTCGAATAAGTCACCTTCACTTTTTTCAAGACGCTCTTGTGCTTCCTCGTAAGTAAAACGACGGTCAGAGTGAATCACAGTTCTTCCAAACCATTGAGACTGCACTTCAGCCTGATCATTTAATTGAAAAACAGCTGAGAAAGTAAATTTGTCCTCGTTTGGTCGTAAGGAACAAACATCATTACTTAATACTTCGGGTAACATTGGTACGACACGGTCCACTAAATACACTGAAGTAGCTCTTTGATAGGCCTCTTGATCAATAATTCCACCTGGTTGTACATAATGGGATACATCGGCAATATGAACACCTATTTCCCATAACCCGTTCTCTAACTTTTGGATGGACAGTGCGTCATCGAAATCTTTTGCGTCCTTTGGATCAATTGTAAAGGTAAGTACTGAGCGCATATCCCTTCGCTTATTAACTTCCTCAGCATTGATTTCTCGATTGATTTCATCTGCAGCTTGTTGCACATTATCAGGGAACTCATAAGGTAATCCGTATTCTGCAAGAATTGAGTGGATTTCAGTTTCATGTTCACCAGGTTGTCCTAGAATCTGCACAATGGTACCTTCAGGGTTTTTATCCCCTTTTTTCCAATCAATCATACGAACAACAACTTTATCTCCTTTCTGAGCACCGCCAAAATTTTCCTTCTTAACGAAAATGTCAGTATGAATAGCTTTTTTGTCTGCTATGACAAAACCAAAATCTTTATGTGCTATTGGATCAAAAGTTCCTACAAACTCAGTTTTATTTCGCTCCAGAACTTCAAGTACGCTAGCCTCCAATTTTTTGCCCTTATAATTATAAGTAACAATCATTACTTTATCCCCTTGCAGTGCATCTTTTACATTTTTCGAATGAACGAAAATATCATCTTCAATACCCTCTACATCAACGTATGCATTGCCAGACTGGTTGAAATCAATGATTCCAGTTAACGTACCTTGAATTTTTAGATTCAAAGCATATTTACCCTTTTCAACTTCTTTAATTCGATCTTCTGCAATAAGTTTATGCAGAGCTTGAATAACCATTTCTCTTTGCCTAGGATTCTTATAATCTATTCCATCAGCAATTTGCTTATAGTTATATATTTTAGTGGATTTCTCATTCATAAATGCATGGATCTTTCGACCAGTTTCTTGCAATTTATGATTATGCTTGTGACTTATAAATCGGGATTTCTTTTTGGACATAGGCGATGGGGTGTTTATAATATTAACAACTGATTTTATCTACCCGTCGACTGTGTCTGCCCGCTTCGAAATCAGTGGTTAAAAATTTTTCAATAATTTCCAATGCCAATTCTTTAGAAATAAATCGGGCTGGAATAGCAATCATATTGCAATTGTTGTGCCCCCGGGCTAACTCTGCTAATTCTGGCATCCAACATAAAGCACAACGAATCTTTTCATGTTTATTGGCAGTTAATTGTACACCCTGACCACTACCACAAATCAAGATTCCGAATGAATTTTCTTCGTTTTCAACCGAAGCGGCAGCGGGATGTACAAAATCCGGATAGTCTACACTATCAGATGAATGGGTTCCATAATCTGTTAATTCGTATTTTCCATCTAATTGTGCCTTAATGTATTCTTTGTATTCATATCCGGCATGGTCTGCAGCTATCGCTATTTTCATAATTTTAAGAAGTTTATTGGGATCAAAGTTAAGTATTAATATTAACTGATATAATTCTCCACAAATGCAAATATTGAATTTGTATTTATACTGATTATAATCAACTGAATTTAAAACTAATACATGTTATGACCAAATAGTAATTCACTGATCGTGTAATAGTTAACTTATTGTTAATAGTTTTGTTAATGAATCTTAATTTTACTGTGGATAAGTTAAAAAAAATAGTTGTTGCGTAAATCAATAATATTGCCTATCAGATTTACAGAAAAAATTTATCTAGCTATAGTTACTAAAATTATTTACTGACTTACGCAAAGGTTATCCATAAATAAACTATCTTCAAAAATATAACAATCAACTTATAAACACCTGTGGATAAATAGCATTAATTGTTTAAAATCAATAAGATGTAATGTGAATTATATATGAACAAATGCGATAGTAACTTATGGTAAATACAAAAATCTATTTTATCCCCAAAACTCACAATATATAACAACATACAACAATTAATCTTTTTATTAAAAATAGAAATACTGTGAATATTGTATAATGTTGAGGACATCAAGTTTGTGAGGAAAAACATTTCTTTTGTTTTTTTTAAGCGATTGAATTCAGTATTTTTGTTAACATCATTCTAATCTAAAAAGCCAATAATGAAAACCATCAATGATTTTAATTTTCAAGGTAAGAAAGTCCTAGTCCGTGTGGATTTTAATGTACCTCAAGATAATGAATTAAAAGTGACAGATAGTACTAGAATACATGCTGCAAAACCAACGATCGATAAGATTTTGAACGATGGTGGATCTGTTATTTTAATGACTCATTTAGGAAGACCTAAAGGAAAGCCTTCTGATGAATTCTCGCTAAAACATATCAAGTCCGAGATAGAGAGTGTATTGGGAAAAGAGGTTATTTTTTCGGAGCAAAGTATCGGAGAGAGTGCTCAGGAGTTTAGTAGAAATTTGAAGGCAGGAGAGATTTTACTTCTGGAGAATTTGCGTTTTAACGAAGGAGAAGAAAAAGGCGATGAAGCTTTTGCTAAGGAATTGGCCATGTTAGGAGATGCATATGTAAATGATGCTTTTGGAACTGCTCATAGAGCACATGCTTCAACAGCAGTTATTTCTAAGTTCTTTCCTAAAACTAAGTTTTTCGGTTTACTATTAAATAAGGAGTTAGAAGCTATTGATAAAGTACTTGGAGATGGAGATAGACCTGTTACTGCAATTATCGGAGGATCCAAAGTATCTTCTAAAATAACCATTATAGAAAATATGCTTCCGGCGATTGATAATTTAATAATTGGCGGAGGAATGGCTTTTACTTTTGTAAAGGCCTTAGGAGGAAGTATAGGAACTTCAATTGTTGAAGAAGATAAAATGAACCTTGCACTTGAGATTATTTCTAAGGCGAAAGCTAATAACGTTGATATTTTACTGCCTGTTGATGTGGTTATAGCCGAAGAATTTAAGAATGAAGCAACTACACAGATTGTAGATATATATGAAATTCCTGAAGGATGGATGGGATTGGATGCCGGACCAAGGACTAGAGATATTTTTCATGATGCTATTATGGATTCAAGAACCATTTTATGGAACGGCCCAATAGGTGTTTTTGAAATGTCGAACTTTGCAGCAGGTACGATAGCATTAGGTGAAAGTATAGCGCAAGCAACCGCACATGGTGCTTTTTCTTTAGTGGGTGGGGGAGATAGTGTTGCTTTTGTAAAGCAGAATAATTATGAAGATAAAGTGTCATATGTTTCAACAGGTGGGGGAGCGATGCTTGAAAGTTTAGAAGGTATCGAATTGCCTGGAGTGGCAGCGATAAGGAATGAAAATTAAATCTATAACATTATTAAATTACCTTCTTCTTAAATAGATTTAGTAATATAACACTTGAAGGTAAATTAAGCTACATCGTGCAAATGATGTAGCTTTTTTAATTTTTATATAAAAATTTGGATCTCTGAAATAGGTCTAAAATCGCTTAACTATTTTTTTTCAAGTATATATACCAAAGATGAAAAATCTCCTGATTTTAATGCTTTAAAATTCGAAATCGTTCCAATTATAGGTGCAAAGAAGAAACCAAAAGGATTTTTTCTGTATTTTTCACTTAACAGAGAAATATAGATGGAGTCGAGTAGGAGAGGTTTGATTTTTAATAGATGCCATTTAGTGGAATTAAATTTCGTGATTGCTCCTTGTCTTGAATAATGGTAGAGATGTCTAGGTACGTCATAAGCTGCCCAATCTGATTTGTAATATTGAGCATCATAGGACTCGTGATTGGGGAGAGCTAAAATTAGTAAACCGTTGGTTTTTAACTTATTATAAAATTCATTTAATATATCATCTTGATTTTCAATGTGTTCTAGCACATGCCATAAGGTTATGGCATCCAATGAATGATTTGGAATTTCATTAAGTTCTGCTAAAATTCTTGTTTTCTGTAATTTTGTACTTGCAATGCTTTGTGCTTCGAGAGAAGGTTCAAATCCGTAGGTGATATAATCGTTCTCAATGAAACCCAAGAAATCACCTACACCACATCCGTAGTCAAGTACGTTTGCATTTTTTGGTAAATATTGAGCAAGTATATTTCTTTTAAAATTGAGGTTAAAGGATTGAGCCCATTTATATATTCTTTGTTTTATACTTTTTCCATCTTGGTGATGGGATATGTATTCTTTACTTTGATAATATCTGTTAAGTTGAGAGGGGACTGGCTCTGTTTTTAATACTCCTTTTATTTCGGTAGATACTAATTCGAAATGTTCGCCTGTTAGAAAATGATCTTTAATTTTCATAGTAACTTCTTGAAATGTTTCACGTGAAACAATATTATCTACCCAAGTAGATTAATAGAACGTTTATATCCGCCGGGGATACACCACTTATTCTAGACGCTTGTGCGATGGTTCGTGGTTTTATTGTACTTAATTTATTTTTGGCCTCAGCGGAAATAGATACTATTTTTGAATAATCAAAATCCTCTGCAATTTTGATGTTCTCCATTCTTTGAAGTTTGGCTACATTTTCTCTCTCTTTGTCTATGTATCCTTTGTATTTTATATTAATTTGAGCTTGTTCTCTTTGCTCATCAGAATACTGTGAGCTTGTTTCCTTTATTGTATCGATACTTTCTAGAAGTTCAAGGCTAACGTTAGGTCTAGTTAGTATTTGTGCAGCACGGTAAGCCTGATCGACTGGTGAAGAATCAATAGTTGCTAGGACCGGATTGATGATACCTGGCTTAAGCGATGTAGACCGTAAAAACTCCTCTAATTCTTGAGATCTCTCTATTTTCTGTTGAACTTTCATCAGTCTTTCTTCAGTAGCTAGACCTATATTAAAGGATTTTTCAGTTAATCTAATGTCCGCATTGTCTTGTCTTAAAAGTAGACGGTATTCGGCTCTGGAAGTAAACATTCGGTAGGGTTCTTCTGTACCTTTGGTTATAAGATCATCAATTAGTACTCCGATGTATGCTTCGTCTCTGCTCAGTATAAATGCGTCCTTTTCGTGTACCTTATTGTGTGCATTGATACCGGCAATTAAGCCTTGACCTGCTGCTTCTTCATAACCAGTAGTTCCATTTATCTGTCCTGCGAAATACAGGTTTTCAACTAGCTTTGTTTCTAAGGTGTGATTTAATTGAGTAGGAGGGAAGTAGTCGTATTCGATCGCGTATCCAGGTCTGAAGACTTTTGCACTTTCGAATCCTGGAATATGCTTCATTGCCTTTAATTGTATTTCCTCAGGAAGGGATGAGCTAAAGCCGTTCACGTATATTTCGATGGTTTGCCAACCCTCAGGTTCTACAAATAACTGATGTCTTGTTCTTTCGGCAAATCTATTGATTTTATCCTCTATACTAGGGCAGTAACGGGGTCCAATACTCTGGATAGTCCCATTAAACATAGGACTTCTATCAAATCCTTCTCTTAGAATTTCATGTACTGTTTCGTTTGTATAGGTAATATGACAACTTTTTTGATTCGTTAGTTGAGGACTATCCAAATAAGAAAATTTACCGGGGTTTTCATCACCTTTTTGCTCTTCCATTTTTGAGTAATCAAGGCTTCTTCCATCAACCCTTGGTGGTGTACCGGTCTTCATTCGGCCAGCATCAAATCCAATCGATGATAGTTGTTCTGTAATGCCGAATGCACGAGGTTCTCCCATTCTTCCGCCTCCAAGTTGCTTGTCGCCTACGTGGATAAGTCCATTTAAAAATGTACCGTTGGTCAATACAACAGATTTAGCTTTGATTTCGATACCAAGTGAAGTTATTACACCGCAAACTTTATGGTCTTTAATAATAAGTTGCTTCACCATATCTTGAAAGAAATCAAGATTTTTGGTGTTTTCTAGCGCCATTCGCCATTCGTGTGCAAATAACATTCTATCGTTTTGGGTTCGTGGAGACCACATAGCTGGACCTTTTGATAGATTGAGCATTTTGAACTGTATCGCTGATTTATCTGCGATAATTCCGCTATATCCGCCTATAGCATCAATTTCTCGGACTATTTGACCTTTTGCTATTCCTCCCATTGCTGGGTTGCAACTCATTTGTCCGATGGTTTGCATATTCATTGTAATTAGCAGGGTTTTCGAGCCTAGATTTGCTGCCGCCGCTGCGGCCTCACAACCAGCGTGACCACCGCCGACAACTATTACATCGTATATTTCAGTAAACATAACTGTCTTTGTATTAATTTTTCATGGTAATGTTTCACGTGAAACATTGGTCCATTTTCGCTTGTTGAGCGCGATATCTGCTTTTTTATTTGTTTACTACTCGCATAGACTCTGAAGTAAACCTAGATTTATTAATCATCTTTTAGCGAGATACCAATTCTCTTTTTCTCGCATTAAGGATTTTTCCTCCTCTGTTTTGTCTTTGTAGCCACATAAATGTAGTAGTCCATGGGCAAGTACTCGATGTAATTCTTCTTCGTAAGAGGTTGATAATGAATCAGAATTATCCAAAATGCGGTGCAAAGATACAAAAATATCACCGCTGATGGTTTTACCCTTTACGTAATCAAATGTAATTATGTCCGTATAGTAATTGTGATTTAAATAGGTTTTATTAATATCAAGCAAGTACGAATCGCTACAAAGAATATATGTTATTGGTCCCAGATGATATCCTTCTGAGGTAATAAGATTTTCTAACCATTTAATAAGTGGAGCCTGAATGTCAAAACCTTCCACATCTTCAAAGAAAAATTCGATCATAATTTAAAACCAATGGCCTAAAGCCACATTAAAAATTCCATTTTGTTCTTTATTAAAAGACTTACTATAGTTCATACTTATTTGCCCAAAAGGAGAGCGGTAACCTGCGCCAATGCCTAAGGAACTATGTTCAAAATGAAATATATCTTCCATGGAATGGTTTTCTTCCAAAGTTGATGCAAAAGACAAATTAGGTATTAAGAACAAGTTTTTGAGAAGTTTGAACTGTACCTCGTTAGTTATTGATAATATGTGTTGACCGGAATGTTGACCTAGTTGGTAACCATAAAATGAAACATGATTTCCCAGATTTTGTTCAAATTCGCCACCTAGTTTAAATCGATAAAAATCGGGTAGGTTGGTTCCTATCGTTGTTCCACCGAAAATTTTAACTCTATGTGTATAGAATGATGTAATAGGTATATTAATTCTAAAATCACCTTTTAATTGAAAAGTGGAGTTGTTAGTGGTGTCATCAAATAAATCTATTATCTTACCTTCTAGTGATAATTGTACTCCTTTTGTAGGAAAACTACGATCATTTTGTGTGTCGCTCTTTATGAAGGCATAAGGATTAAAAAATCGATCAGTAAGTGTAGCTTGAGTAAGTGCATATTCCGTCTCAACATAATCAGAACTTACGCCAGCCCCTAGCGCATAGCGGTCTCGCCAGATTGATTGAATGAATAATTCATTCCTAAACCAAAGTTCGTCTGCTGTAATTGTTCCTTTTAAATCTTTTTGATCATAAGACATTCCAGAGGAGTAAAATCCAAAGCCAGGAATGTATCCGTTATCCATTGAATAATTAAGATAGTATCTTGGGGAGTCGCCAATGATCATATCCAAGGAAATAGTAGAATTCTTTAGTAACAATCGCTTTGCAGTTAGATTAACCAAAAGTCCTGTCTTAAATATTTCATCGTAATGCAGTCCAAATTTCAAAAAGAATCTCGTATCATCCTCATTAACAAATAGTTTTAATGTATTTTGATCGTTTTCTTTAATGATATCGTAGTTAATCAGTCGGTAGTTGTTGGTAGCATAAAGTTTATCAATCATTTTATTAATTGATCGGTAACTTTGTAAGGAAGGAAGGGTGAGATTCATTTTACCTAGAACATAATTCTCACTAAATAAATTGTTATTCTCTAATGCGATTCTGTCGATTTTATATAAATCACTAAAGATAGTACTACTTGGTGCTCTAAGTAGACGATCTTCCGCTTTAGGAAGCTGATCCAAAGTGGAAGTGTATTTTAAAGCTTCTCGGTAGCCTGAATCTAAGATTTGCTGTTTATCTCCATAACTCGTCGCACTCATTCCTTTTAAGTTGGGATGAATATTGATATCCGTGTATTGATATTGATTTTTTGTCTCTTTCTGAATAGAATAGTCCGTTACTTGATTTAATATATCAATAAGTGAATTAAGTTGGTCGCGAGTGGCCAATCCCTGACTTAGATCAACTCCAATAACCACATCCATTCCTTTGTCTTTCAGTGGTTTCGATGGATAATTCACTGTCATGGCTCCATCAATATATAGAGAATCGCCGATTTTTACAGGATCCATTAAAGAAGGGAAAGCAGAACTAGCCATTATGGCACTTACAAGGTCTCCTTTTTCAAAGAGCTCCATCTTTCCAGATTCGAGATTGGTAGCCACACACATGAAGGGAATAGGCAATTTCGAAAAATCATCGACATTAGAGACATTTTTGAAAAGTTCCCGAAGAATATAGATGTTCTTCTGGCCAGTGGAAATAGCTGTAGGCAACACATTTATCTTCCCATCTTTAATAGGAATACTTAATAGGTATTTATCGACAGATTTATTAAAAAATGAAGATTCCTGACGTGATTTTTCATTAGCAATAAGGGTGTAAAAATCGGTTTCCATTACGATTTGTTCTATATCTTTTGCTCTGTATCCAGCAGCATAGAGTCCACCTACAATAGCGCCCATACTGGTTCCCGAGATATAATCAATTTTAACACCTAAAGAATCAATCACTTTAAGTACCCCTATATGGGCAAATCCCTTTGCACCACCCCCAGAAAGGGATAGACCTATTCGGACATCATCCCCCTTGGGAATAGGATGTTTTACCTGAGAATTCAATACAATCCAAGGTATAAGGAAAAAGAAAGATAGTAGGATTCGTTTCATTTAGTTCTTAATATAGATTCTCTTAACTCTCCTTGAAATTGAAGTTAATACTTCATAGGGAATTGTTTGACAATAATTTGAAAATTCTTCTAATGATGGACTGGAATTAAATAAGACTACTGGATCACCTTCATTGCAACGAAGATCCCCTAAATCCACCATAAGCATGTCCATACATATATTTCCTATGATGGGACGTTTTTCTCCTGCAATTCCAACGCAAGCTTTAGTATTTGTGATTCGTCGAGGTATTCCATCTGCATATCCCACGGGGATAGTTGCGACTCTTGTAGGCTTATCAGCAATATAGGTTCTACCGTAACCTACCGATTCACCTGATTGAATTTCTGAAATTTGAGAGATGACAGTTATAAAGCGAACCGCACTTTGCAAGCTTTCTTTAATTTTCCTATCAGGCGTTATACCTACCATACCGATGCCAATTCTTACCATATCGTATTGATATTCTGGAAAATGAGTAATTCCTGAGGAGTTTAAGATATGAAGTATCGGTCGGTAATTAAGTTTCTGAACTAGTAAGGATGAATTAGTATGGAACCGCTCGGCTTGCTCATGAACATAGTTGGACTGACTCGGATCATCTGAAGTAGAAAGGTGACTAAAGATGGATTCAACTTTTACGGGTAAACGAACCAATCGCTTAGCCAGCTCTTCCATCTCATGATCTTTAAACCCTAAGCGATGCATGCCTGTTTCTAGTTTAATATGGATAGAATAATTTTCAGAATAGCCTTTGAGCTCCAATTCTTCTATAAAGCGTTCTAGTACACGAAAACTATAAATTTCTGGTTCAAGGTTGTAATCAATAATCGTTGAAAAGCTATGCTGCTCTGGATTCATCACCATAATGGGTGTGGTAATTCCCTTTTTTCTAAGTTCCATTCCTTCATCAGCATAAGCAACACCAAGGTAATCGATGTGATGATGTTGAAGGAACTCAGCAACTTCATATCCGCCGAGTCCATAGGCGTGCGCCTTCACCATTGCCATCATTTTGGTCGAAGGCTTAACTAGAGACTTATGAACATTGATGTTAGTCAATATCGCATTTAAGTTGACTTCAAGAACGGTATCATGTTTTTGAAGTTCCAGCACGTTTTTTATTCTTTCAATTTCGAATTTTCGAGCTCCTTTCAATAGAATTAGCTCATTTTCGATCTTTTGAAGCACAGAATCTTGCAATAATTGTTCGGTAGTCTCAAACGTATAAACTTGATTCTTAAAAAGGGATGCGAAACGACTGATCTCTGAACCCACAAGAAAAACGGAACCAAAATTTTGTTCGTTGGTAAGTTTAGCAATCTGAGGATAAAATTCAGGTGAATCGGTTCCCTCAGCAAAATCGGTAAGAACTAACGAGCGATTTGATTTTTGATATTCATTGATAAACTGAAAAGCGGAAGTAAGAGAATCAAGATCCAAATTAAAAGAATCATTAATAATAAGGTTATCGCGTTGACCATGAATACTTTCTAATCGCATTTCGACAGCTCGCAGTGAATTTATTTTATTAACGATTTCCTCATCAGAAAGACCTAGATGCTTCATTACAGCAAAGAGACATAGTACGTTGCTTAAGGTTGAAGTGTCCCTGTTTTTTGCAGGAAGAGAAACTAAATGATTATTATACTGAATTGTTATTTCCTTATTAGGATCTTTCCAATCTCCCAAAAAGCTAATGTCATTACGCGTATCAAAACCGAAAGAAATTAGATTCCTATCATTAAACTTTCTTTCCATTATTTCACGAACCAAAGGATGATCTGCTGAATAAATGATTGTATTTGATCGAGCAAATAGAATTAATTTCTCCTCGATAAGTTGCTCAATGTTTTCAAAATGATTGAGGTGAGCTGAACCAATATGCGTTAGAACACCAATCTCTGGAGAGAAAATATGCTCTAGTTTTTGCATTTCACCAGGTTTTGAGATCCCAACCTCAAAAAGACCGAGCCGATCATCAGGACTAATTTCCAGTAGTGAAATGGGTAAGCCTAGTTGAGAATTATAACTTTTCGGGCTTTTGACTGTTTTTTGCCTATCCCATAAACATTGGTAAAGCCATTCCTTTACTACCGTTTTTCCATTACTTCCCGTTATACCAATCGTTCTTAATTCTCCGTTTGAATTTTTGTGGAATTGTGCTAGTTTTTGAATAAATTCTATTGGGTCTTGTACGATGATCCACGCAATATCTGAATAATCATTCAAAGCTTTTTGGGTAATTATTACTTTAATTCCTTTTTCTATAGCAGAAACAATAAACTTCTCACCAGAGTTTTTGGAAGTATTGATTGCAAGAAATGCAGTTTCATTTGAAGAATAAATAATACGGCTGTCGAATGCAATTTTTTTTACGGTTAGTTCTCCATTTCCTTTTAAAGTGGAGTTTGTAATTTCAGCTAATTCTTTGGCCGTGTAATTCATTGATTAGTAATTTATAAGATCTATTTATTTTTTATTTATAACCTCTTCTACAAACACTTTTCGGCTGACTGCTTCATAGTTTTCTGTTTCGCCTAACTCTACTAAGCTTTGGCTTTGCGTTGTACGCAACGAATAATTTGCAAGGTTACCTGTTCGGCGGCATATAGCATGAACTTTGGTCACATATTCTGCTGTTGCCATGAGGTAGGGCATAGGACCAAAAGGGCGTCCAAGGAAATCCATGTCTAATCCGGCAATAACAATGCGGACTCCATTATTTGCTAAAGTATTAGCTACTTCAACAATACCCATATCAAAGAATTGTGCCTCGTCTATTCCAACCACATCACATCGCGATCCCAATAATAGAATTTCATTCGAACTTTCAACCGGTGTGCTTAAAATTTTATTATCATTATGGGATACTACTTGTTGATCATCGTATCGAGTATCAATTTTAGGTTTAAAAATTTCTACATTTTGCCCTGCCATTTCTGCTCGTCGTAAACGACGAATTAATTCTTCGGTTTTTCCCGAGAACATAGAGCCACAAATCACTTCCATCCAACCGCTCTGCTTGGCATGATTAATTGTATTTTCTAAAAACATTTGTTAAATTAGCCGTAGTTTTGAACAGTCAAAAATACTAAAAATTAATAAGCGTAGGCTATGGGGGATATAGAGGATATCCGATTAAATTACTTTCAGCAGTGTCTTGATATTATCGCTGATTTGAAAGAGGTTACAACACAGGAGGAATTGGTTGATAGTCAATATAAGCTTGAACAACTCTTGGAGTTGTCATCGGTTTTAAAACATATTCCTTTGCTAGCCTCTTATAATAATGATAGTGTTGTGGAGGCTGATTTAGAGGTAGTTAGTGAGGAAGAGTTGACCAATGAAAAAGACGTTGAATCATATGAAAGTTTTGCCTCGCCCATTAATTTTGAACTGGCAGGTAGAGCAGAAGAAAGTCTGCAGGTAGAGGAAGATGAGGAGCAGAATTTGTCTAGTGAGAAATTTGAAGAATCTGAAGAATCTCCTATCGAAGAAGATCAAATTGAGTTGCAGAAAAATGAGGATACGAATGAGCAAACTCCGGACAATATTGAACATTATGAGGAGAGCATAGAAATTGATACTGAAGCAGAAGAGTCTTTGGAAGAGGTCATTGAAATGCACGCTAAATCTCAGGAAATAATTCCAGAACTTTTTGAACCCGTAGATTACAATGCACCCCATCGTCAAGAAAAGAAATTCAAGCTGGCAAGCATTAAGGGACTAGGCTCCTCGGTACATTCATTGTTTGAAGATTCGCAAAATGAAGAAGTCCAAGAGCAGCGCGAACCCATTTCAGCAGTTTTGCCTGAAAATCAAACTCTTAGTCACTCGGGTTCAACCCGAATGGGTTTTAAGTTAGATCTGAATGATCGAATTGCCTTTACCAAAACTCTTTTTAATGGCAGCCAGTCTGAGCTGAACCATACTGTGAATTCATTAAATGAATTTAAAACTTTAGAGGAAGCAAAATCCTATTTAAGTGAAGTCTATTACCAACGAAATTGGAAAAAGGTAGATGAATATGCACAAAGATTGTGGAATCTAGTAGAGAGTAAATTTCAGTAACTGAGTTGAATTAAGGTCAACCTAATTAATAGTTTTCACCTTCTTTTTTATGAGTATAAAATTAACCGACTTTAATCATATATTTTTTATTGGTATTGCAGGTGCGGGAATGAGTGCATTAGCACAATACCTTAAGGGAATTGGCAAGGTAATATCTGGTAGTGACCGGTATTTCTTACCTACTGAACCCAATGAGATTCGATCAAAGCTTGAGGCGGAAGGAATTCAATGTTTTTCTCAAGACGGAAGTGGTATAACAAAAGAAACCCAGTTAGTGATTGTATCTACTGCAATTGAAGATACAGTAGATGAAGTTGTAAAAGCTAAAGAATTAGGGATACCCCTAATGAAACGCAGTGAACTTCTTGCTTTGATTTGTGAAAGCAAAAAAACCATTGCCGTTGCCGGGACGTCTGGAAAAAGTAGCACTGCAGGTATGTTGTATCATGTTTTAGAATCTGCGGGACTAGATCCTAGTATAATTACGGGCGCTGGCCTAACTTCATTGATAAAAGAAGGTAAAATTGGAAATGCAAAAGTAGGTAAAGGAGATTGGTTGATTATAGAAGCAGATGAAAGCGATGGATCAATAGTTCAGTACCGTCCAGAAATTGGATTACTTTTAAACATAGACAAAGATCACCAACCTTTAGAAGAGTTATTTCCTTTGTTCAATACCTTTAAGTCGAATACTAAAGGTTTATTTATAACCAATCTTTCTAATGACAATTCTAAGTTATTGAGTAGTGGAGAACATAGGGACTTTGGGTTTGAAACTCCAGAAGCCTATTTTAACGCAACAGATCTTAAGCAGGAGCAGTTTAAAATTGAATTTCAATTAAGAGGAGTAAATTTTACAATGAATGCTTTAGGGCAGCATAGTGTAGAAAATGCCACGGCTGCTATTGCCGTAGCTCAAAGCATTGGAGTAGATCTTAATATTTGCGCACGAAGCATTGCTCAATACGAGGGTATTTACAGGAGACATCAGATATTAGGGGAAAAAAATGGAGTTTGGGTGATCGATGATTATGCACATAACCCAGCTAAATGTGCTGCTTCAATTGCGGCGTGTCAACCTGTGGCAAAAAAAGTAATTGCATGGTTTCAGCCCCATGGATACGGACCTACACGATTTCTACGTGATGAATTTGTTAAGCAGATTTCAAATATCCTTCGAGGGGATGATGAAATATGGATGAGTGAAATTTATTATGCAGGAGGAAGTGCAAAAAAGGATATTTCTGCTAAGGATTTGATATTAGATATTCAAGCAGAGGGTAAAAATGCCTATTTCATTGAAAATCGAGAAGAGCTTCTTTCCTCCATGCGCAGCCACATAACAGAAGATTCTGTTATTCTACTGATGGGAGCTAGAGATCCAGGATTAGAAAGTTTTGCTCGAGAATTCTATCAAAACTTGTAGTATGAGTGGTTTTTTATATTTTGTTCCCACCCCGATAGGAAATTTAGATGACATCACTCTAAGGGCCTTAAAAGTACTTGAGGAAGTAGATTACATCTTGTGTGAGGATACTAGAACTTCAGGTATTCTATTAAAGCATTACAATATTTCTAAGCCGACACGCTCTTACCATCTTCATAATGAACATGGAACTACCGCACGAATTGTTGAAGACCTTAAAAATGGATCAAAAGTTGCGATTATTACAGATGCAGGAACTCCAGGAATATCAGACCCGGGTTATCTTTTAGCTAGGGCTTGCGCTGAGGAAAATATTGAAATGTCTTGTTTACCTGGAGCTACGGCATTAGTGCCGGCATTGGTGGTTTCAGGTCTTCCAAATAACGAATTCTTTTTCGCTGGATTTCTTCCACCTAAAAAAGGCAGACAAACTCGATTAATGCAGCTGGCACAAATGGGAACTACAATTGTGCTTTATGAAAGCCCACATAAAATAAAAACTACGTTAAAGCAAATTCAAGAGTTTTTTGGAGCAGAGACTCAGGTCAGCCTCAGTCGAGAAATATCGAAAAAATTTGAGCAAACGATAAGAGGCAACATTGGAGAAGTTATAGCCTTTTCTGAAACAAAGGAGCTCAAAGGAGAAATTGTTTTGATAATTAATAACAAAATAGCTAAAACCGGAAATGAGGGTTAGAACTCATATCCAATAAATATTGAACTATGAAATTACTAGAAGGCAAAGTAGCCCTAATTACAGGAGGAACCAGAGGAATTGGAAAAGGAATTGTTGAGGTCTTTGCAGAGCATGGAGCAGAGATCGCTTTTACTTATGCCGGTTCGGTTGATAAAGCGAAACAACTCGAGGATGCATTGAGCGGCAAAGTAAAGATAAAATCTTATCAATCCGATGCTTCTGATTTTGATGCGGCCCAGTCCCTTGTCGATCAGGTAATCGCTGATTTTGGTAAAATTGACATATTAATTAATAATGCGGGTATCACTAGAGACAATTTGATGCTTAGAATGAGTAAAGAGGATTGGGATACTATTATTAAGGTCAATTTAGATTCTGTATTCAATTTAACCAAGGCGGTTATTAAACCGATGATGAAGGCCAAAAGTGGCTCCATTATTAACATGACTTCTGTTGTGGGAGTTAAAGGAAATGCGGGCCAAGCTAACTATGCAGCCTCTAAAGCAGGAGTAATAGGATTTAGTAAATCGATTGCTCTAGAGCTTGGAAGTCGAAATATTCGTTGTAATGCCATTGCGCCAGGTTTTATTGAAACCGAAATGACCGCTGCCTTAGATGAAAAGACGGTTGCAGGTTGGAGAGAAGCGATCCCTTTGAAGAGAGGAGGGCAGCCCGAGGATGTTGCTAATGCCTGTGTGTATTTGTCTAGTGATCTCTCTACTTATGTGACAGGACAAGTATTAAATGTTGACGGAGGGATGTTAACTTAAGTCTATGGCACTGTTAATAAATGGAGTGGTCTACCATAGACCACTGTTGGTTTTTGCTTTAAAAGAGGAAGCTCAAGATCAGTTTGAAGATTTTGAGCTTCTATTTACGGGTGTTGGTAAAATTAACGCGTCTTACCACCTAAGTAAAAGACTTGCTCTAGATCGCCCAGACCTCGTTCTTAATCTGGGGACTGCGGGAAGCTCCAAATTCGAAACAGGAGCTGTCGTAAATGCAACGGCCTTTGTCCAACGTGACATGGACGTTACAGGGTTAGGGGTACCTCCCTATGTGACTCCATTTGAATCAGAAGGTGAACTATTGACTTATGGTCTTAGTATTAGTGAGTTAGAGAGTTGTGTTTGTGGTTCTGGTGATAATTTTGAAACCGCTCATACTTCACAGTTATTTGACACTGTGGATATGGAAGCTTATGCCCTTGCTCTAATTAGTCGAAAGGAGAAAATTCCTTTTTTGTGTCTAAAATTTATATCTGACGGAGCAAACGATAAGGCAGCAACGGATTGGAAAGAGGCACTACGCTTAGCTGCAAAATCACTTAGTAACATTTTGAATCAATGGAAATTAACCTAAAACAACTCTGTTAATCCTAGGGTGAAAACTAAGGTTACTGGTTGTTAAATACTTGATTTTCCTGTTCTTGTACGCGAATAAAGGTGGTTCTTTTTGAAAGTTCTTTTAAGGAGGCGGCACCGACATATGTACACGTTGATCGTACTCCTCCTAAAATATCTAGAACTGTAGTGTCTACTTTACCTTTGTAAGGCACTTTCACAGTTTTGCCCTCCGAGGCTCGGTATTCGGCTACACCTCCCGAATGTCGGTCCATAGCGGTCTTGGAGCTCATACCATAAAACTGTCTGTATTTTTTACCGTTTTCTTCAATAAGAAGTCCACCACTTTCTTCATGACCAGCTAACATTCCTCCAAGCATAACAAAGTCAGCACCTCCTCCAAACGCTTTGGCTACGTCGCCTGGAACCTTGCATCCACCATCTCCGATGATATGGCCTTTAAGTCCATGCGCTGCATCTGCACATTCAATGATTGCTGAAAGCTGTGGATATCCAACACCCGTCTTTATTCTCGTAGTACAAACCGAGCCGGGTCCTATCCCTACTTTGATCATGTCAGCCCCTGCTAGAAGGAGTTCTTCAACCATTTCCCCTGTAACCACGTTTCCCGCCATAATGATCTTATCGGGGTATTTATTTCTGATGGTTCTTACAAATTCGACAAAGTGCTCACTGTAGCCATTTGCAACATCAATGCATAGAAAATCCAGTTGTGGGTGTTGATCTAATAATATTTCAATTTTTTGTTCATCTGCCTCGCCGGTTCCTGTACTAAGGGCAAGGTTTTGATAAATGCTACTAGGTTTATCTTTAAGGAATTCGTACCAATCTTCCACGGAATAGTGCTTGTGAACAGCAGTAAGCATTTGATGTTGGGACAAGGCCTGGGCCATTTCAAAGGTCCCGACCGTATCCATATTTGCTGCAATTACAGGTACACCCTGCCATTTTTTACCAGTATGTAAAAAGGTATATTCCCTACGCAAATCGACTTGTGATCGAGATTTAAGAGTGGATCTTTTTGGGCGAAACATAACATCTTTAAACCCTAATTTTAGTTCTGATTCGATACGCATAGACAAAAATTTATAGAATAACTTAATAGAGCATTAGCTTTATTGGTCTGTATTTAGGACATTTCCAAAAAAGTCAATCATTTCATGGGCGGTTAAATCAAATTTCACTGGCACCACGGAAATGTATCCCTGAGCTAAGGCCGTTTCATCCGCATCTTCCCCTTCATCCATATTGTTGAAATAACCGGTTAACCAATAATATTTTTTTCCGTGTGGGCTGACCCTTTCATCAAAGCTCTCTTCCCATTTTGCCTTGGCTTGTCGACAAACTTTGATTCCTTTTAGTTCATCTTTCTTAAGCTTTGGAATATTTACATTGAGTACTACTCCTTTTGGCATTGGGTTATCAATTGATTTACGAACAATTTCTTGTATATGTTCTTTTGCCTGGTCAAAATCGGCTTCCCAACTAAAATCAAGCAAAGAAAAACCAATAGCAGGCAATCCTTCTACTCCCGCCTCCACTGCTGCAGACATCGTACCTGAATAAATTACATTGATAGAAGAATTGGCGCCATGATTAATACCTGAAACCACGATGTCAGGTCGACAGGTCAATATTTTATCTAATGCAAATTTGATGCAATCCACCGGAGTCCCGCTTAAGGAGTAATCACTTTGTGGTCCTTCTAAATTAATTTCTTCGAAAGTTAGTGTAGAATTAATGGTAATAGCATGTCCTTTTCCGCTTTGAGGTGAATTGGGTGCAACCACTACAACATCTCCAATTTCGTTCATAAATTCAACTAACTTGCGGATTCCTGGAGCGGTTATGCCATCATCGTTTGTAACTAATATTAGTGGTTTTTTTACTGAGTCCTTCATTTTAACAAAATTAATGAAATTTTGAGTGCCAAATTCTAAAATAGGTATTAAATTTGATTCTTCAATGTTCACGCTAGGTTAATCTCTAACAGAACACAACTATAGAAACTCGAACTTTTACTATGTTTAAAAGATTTAAAATCAACAAATTATTATTTTTCATTCCCCTCACTACTTTGGTGTTTTGCTTTAATTCTCCAAAAAACGACGATGAAAAAATGCAGACCATTATGGTGAGTGTAAAAAATACTCTTAGTTACCTTCATTATAGTCCGAAACCAATCAACGATGCGTATTCAAAGAATGTGTATGACACCTATTTAAAAATGATTGACCCGGCAAAAAGATATTTTTTACAATCGGATATTGATGAGTTTTCTGCACATCAAATGAAACTAGATAACTATTTGAATCAAGGAGATTTAACTTTCTACAACTTGACTTATAACCGATTGTTTCAACGCATAGATCAAATCGATAAAGCAACACAAGAGGTTTTTAAAAACCCGATTGATTTAACTCAAGACGAGCATTTGGTTTTGGATCCGGAAAAAAAGAATTTTTCTAAGTCTGAATCAGAGTTGTATTCAGAATGGAAAAAATATATTAAATACAATATTCTGCAAGAGATTGAGACCTTAAATGCAAAAGAGGAGTCTCAAAGAAAAAAGAAAGATTCAGTTATTAAGCATAACTTAAAAGATACCATTAAACTAGAAATTCTTTCGCCAGAGCAAAAACAACTCAAGGCAACCGAAGAAGTGAAGGATTTGGTAGCCGAGTCTTTTAAGCGATTCAAAAAGCGTAAGAAAATGGATTGGTTTACGGTCTATATGAACGCTTATACTCAAGTTTTTGACCCCCATACTAATTATTACTCACCAAAGGAAAAGGATGATTTTGATTTAGTTTTCAAAGGAAAAGTGATCGGTATCGGTGCTATTATTCAAGAAAAGAAGGGCTATCTCTATTTAGGCCAATTGACCATTGGAGCTCCTGCGTGGAAATCTAAGCAATTGGATGAAGGAGATAAAATATTAAAAGTTAGATCTAAACCTGGAGAGGAGCCTGTTAATGTGGTAGGAATGCTAGCCGATGAAGCGGTTCGATTGATTCGTGGAGAGAAAGGCAGCAAGGTAACTCTTACGGTTGAGAAAAAGGATAAAACTATTAGAGACGTGACGATGGTCCGTGAAGAGGTTGCGATTGAAGATACCTTTGCTCGAAGTATTGTTGTGGACAGTCCAAACGGTCAAAAATACGGGTACATAAATCTGCCTAGTTTTAATGCTGATTTCGAAGATGAAAAAGGTAGAAATGCTTCGGATGATGTGAAGAACGAAATTATTAAACTCAAAAAGCAAGGTATTTCCGGTATTATTTTAGATCTGAGAAACAACGGAGGAGGTTCACTTACTGAGGTAGGAGATTTGATGAGTTTGTTCATGAATGAAGGAGCATATGTTCAAGTAAAGAATGGAGACGGAAAGATTCAGACACTAAGAAGTAAAACCAATAAGCCTTTATGGGACGGACCACTGGTTATTATGCAAAATGAACTCTCAGCTTCAGCTTCAGAGATTCTGTCAGGTATGATCCAGGATTACGGACGTGGTGTGGTAGTAGGCTCTCCACAGACTTTTGGAAAAGGAACCGTACAAACCTTTGTAGATTTAAATCGTTTCTTAAATACAAGCGATGATTTTGGATCACTGAAACTTACAATTCAAAAATTCTACCGTGTAACTGGTGAATCTACACAAAAGAAGGGAATCGAATCGGATATTAAAATGAATGATTTCTTTACCCACTCAGAAATTGGTGAGCGTTTCGAAGACTATGTTCTTGCGTGGGATAAAATCCCTTCTGTTGATGGGATCCAAAAAAGAAGAGCGTACGATATAGCAGCTTTACAAGCTAGTAGCGCGCTAAGACTTTCCAATGATAAAGCTTATCAGCTTATCCAGGAATCTGCTCAGTGGAAAGAAACGCTAGATAAAGAAGAGACGATTACCTTGCATATAGATAAGTTTTCTCAATTAATGAAAGATAGGAAAGAGCAAATTAAAAAGTTTGAGGCTTTAGAGAAAATGGAAAATGGTTTAAACTTTATCCGTTACTCTGAAGAATTAGAGCGAGAAAAAACAGACGAAGCCTTTAAAAAGAAATCGGAAAATTGGATCAAGAATCTGAAAAGAGATATTTATTTAAAAGAGGCCATTAATATCATCTCTGAACTTAAAACTAACGCTTAAAGTTCGTACTCTAATTGTATTATGAGCTCAGATTCCACCAAAATTATATTAATAACTGGAGCAAGTTCTGGTATTGGAATGGCTACAGCCCAACTTTTAGCCAAAGCACCCTATTCTCTTATTCTTTGCGGACGAAGAAAGGAAAAGCTTCAGCAATTAAAAAGTGAATTAGAACGCCATGTTCCTGTTCATACTTTATGTTTTGATGTTAGTGATTATAAGGATGTAGAAAAAGCATTTCAAGAATTACCGGAAGATTTTAAGAATATAGATGTCCTCGTTAATAACGCAGGAAATGCCCATGGTCTCGATTCCCTCTTAGAAGGAAATGTTGAGGATTGGGATCAAATGATTGACGGAAACGTGAAAGGGCTACTTTACGTATCCCGGATGGTAATACCTGGAATGGCGCGAAGAAGCTGCGGTCATGTGATCAATATTAGCTCCGTCGCTGCATTGCAGACCTATGCTGGCGGTGTTGTTTATTGTGCAAGTAAAAAAGCAGTGGATGTAATTTCCGAAGGGATGAGACTAGAGTTAACCTCCTTAGGAATTAAGGTTTCTAATATTAGACCGGGTGCGGTAGAGACTGATTTTTCGATAGTAAGATTTAAAGGCGACGAATTTAGAGCCAGTCAAGTGTATCAGGGATTTACTCCTTTAAATGCCAATGATATCGCTGATGCCATTCGTTATTGCATTGAAGCTCCGGCGCACGTGAGTGTGTCAGAGATGACCCTGTATCCAACTGCACAAAGCGAAGCTAGGACTATACATAAAAAACTGTAATTTTGTTGCATGACCTTATTGCACATCGAAACTTCTTCAAAAAACTGCTCTGTAAGTATATCTCATAATTCGGAATTACTTTGTTTATGCGAGAAAAGATCTCTTGATTACAAGCAGAGCGAAAATCTTCATCAGTTTGTTTCGTGGGCTTTAGAAGGTGCGCAAATTGGATTTAAAGATCTGGATGCAATAGTTCTAGGTAAAGGTCCAGGTTCGTATACAGGACTGAGAATAGGAGCGTCAGCTGCAAAAGGATTCTGTTTTGCCTTGAACCTACCGCTTATTGGAGTGCAGTCTTTGGAATCCATGATTCCTCCCGTTATGAGCGAAGAAGTGGATGTTATTATTCCCCTTATCGACGCAAGAAGAATGGAAGTATATACTTCTGTGTACGATGGTAAAACGGGTCAAAAACTAGAACCTACCACAAACCTTATCCTTTCTGAGAACTCCTTTAGCGAATATCAAGATAAAAAGGTTTTGTTTGTTGGGGACGGTGCGAAGAAAGCAAAGGAAATTCTCAGATTACCTAATGCAAAATTTGATGAGGAAATTTATCCTAGCGCAAAGTACATGATCACCCAAGCGGAAAAGAAATTTAAAAATAAAGAGTTTGAGGATGTGGCCTATTTTGAACCTTTTTACCTGAAAGAATTCCAGGGAATTAAAAAAGGCGAAGAATCAAAAAAGCCCTAGTTAAACTAAGGCTTTTATTCTAGGAAGAATTGGTATTATTTCTTTTTAATTCTAAAGAGTTTTCCGCTGTCAGTTACCGCATATAAGTTACCATCGCTAGAACTAACCAAGTCTCTGAAACGCTCTTTTGCATCAGTAAGTAGCCATTCTTCCCCACTTACTTTTCCTTGTTGCAGGACTAGTCGAATAATTTTTTCTCCACTCAAACAAGCGATCATCAGATTGTTTTTCCACTCTTCAATGTTTCCGGAATAGAAATCAATTCCACTAGGAGAAACGACCGGATCCCAATAATATACGGGCTGTTGTAACCCTTCTTTCTGTCCGATGCCTTCGCCTATCGTTTGTCCAGCGTATTCTATTCCATAAGTAATCGTAGGCCAGCCGTAATTTTCTCCAGGTCGAATTACATTTACTTCATCGCCTCCTCTAGGGCCGAATTCTGTTTCCCATAATTCACCTGTTTCTGGATGAAAAACAAGACCTTGAGGATTCCGATGTCCAATCGAATAAATTTCCGATTTCCAGCCGTCTAAATTGGGGTTGCCTGCTGCTGGACTGCCATCACGGGTGATTTTTATGATTTTTCCAAGATAAGTATTTGGATCCTGGGCCAGAGGTCTCGTTTGTTTGTCAGAACGCTCACCGGTACTTACGAATAGGTCTTTGTTCTTGTCAAAAGCCAATCTGCTTCCATAATGTAATTTTCCATCGTAGGTAGGTGTTGCCCTGAAAATTACTTGAACTTGTTCTAGTTTTGTCTCATCCTCAGATAAAACTCCTTTAGCGACTGCCGTATGATTGCCGTCCTGGTAGGGTTCGGAATATACCCAAAAGATCGTGCGGTTCGAACTAAAGTCCGGATCAAGAGCAACATCCAATAGGCCTCCTTGACTTTGGGTGTCCACTTCAGGTAAACCAGCTATTTTCTTGATCGTTTTACCATCATTCGAGACCAGAAGCATTTCTCCATTTTTATCGGTTACTAAAAAACGTGAACCAGGAAAGTCAATAATCGCCCAAGGCCTTCCAAGTCCCACAGAAAGTATATCGGTAGTATACGCTGTCGAGGTTTTTACACCTTTGATTCTGGTTTGACCAGAAAAAGCGGGCGAAATCTGGGTGTTGGCTTCTCCTGTTTCAGGATTTTGTGAGCTGATATCTATTTTATGAGATGAAGAATTTCCATTTTTACAAGAAACGAGTGATAAAGTAGCGATAGTCAAAAGGGTGGTAAAGTATTTCATTTTGGTGGATTTTGATACTTTAAAATTAGCAAATAAAACGCAATGCACCTGCTTTAGAGGGAAAGGTTTTTAAAGAAAGGCAGACATACAACTTCATGGCGCACTCTAAGCGGCCATAGAAAAAGTGTTATTGACCAAAAATTAGTTAATCTTTTAGCTTAAACTCTACTTCTTTGTAGATCTCTGTACTGTCCTTTTTGAACAGGATTCCATTATTTCGATCCGAAATTTGAGGCCTGAATCCCATAAGAGCTCTTGATTCTGCAAGCATTCGGACTGAGTAGTTTAGTCCGTTCTTTTCTCCTGGTTGAATTTCATGCTGAATTTTGTTTAAAACGACGGCTTTAGGCCACATATTGTCGTCGCTAAGAGTAAAATTCACTAAATAACCTTTTTCTTGATTGGTACTAAAAGATTCATAAGTGGCATCGGCAACCTGTGGTGCTTTTGCTGTTTGACAAGAAATCGCGGAAATTAAAGCAAGAAAAAGAAGAGGAAGGCTTTTTGTTTTAGATATTTTCATATTTTTACGGACTACGGATAATGTTACAAAACTAATAAAATATAATTATGAGTAGAAAAATTCTTTCGAAATATGCATTAACATTAATTTTTACAAGTTTACTACTTGTAGGATGTTCTCGTGAAGACCCAACGCCAGATCCGACCCCAACTCCAACTCCAACACCTGAACCACCTGTAGTCACGGAGAAACCGGATGAGATCAATGATTTTGTTTGGAAAGGACTTAATTCTTGGTATTACTGGCAAAAAGATGTCGCTAACTTAGCAGATAGTAAAGCAGCCGATGAGGCAGAGTATGTTAAACTAATAAATGGAAAATCTCCAGATAAATTATTTTATAGTTTATTGCACGGTTACGGAACAACGGATCAATTTTCCTGGATTGAGAACGATAATTCCATTGTCTCCAGCGCCCAGTATATGGCTGAAGTGGAGGCTACTACTGGCCTCGATATAGCTGTTTTTGGCAAAGGAGGAGGCTCTTCAAATTATGTAGCGCTAGTAAATTATGTAGTTCCTGGATCCATTGCGGACAAGGAAGGGGTGAAAAGAGGAGATGTAATTACCAAAGTAAATGGGCAGTACCTAACGCAGTCAAACTATTCTCAATTATTTGGAACAAGTTTTTCTATCACAAGAGCTCAGACCGCTAGTTATGACGGTACTCGAATTACAACGACCGATCGTGCTGAAAACATTGCGATTTCTCAAACGCAGATTGACGAGAACCCAATTGCGCATTATGAAGTCATTAAACAAGGAGGAAAAAATATTGGATATTTGGTTTTCAATGGGTTCGACATTGATTATAATGACGAGCTTAATGCTGTATTTGGTCAGATGAAGCAAGATGGAGTAAATGAACTTATCCTTGATCTTAGATACAATGGAGGAGGTTCTGTGAGCACTGCATTAGGGCTAGGTCAAATGATTACTGGCGCTTTTGCGGGATCAAATTATATTTTCATGGACTTTAATGATAAACACAACAATTACGATGGATACGATTTGCTTTCAAACAAGATCCAAATCTATAATGTTGTGGACGGTCATCAGGAAGCAACAGGTGAAGTTCAAACAATCAATAGTTTAAACCTTCCGAAAGTTTATATATTAGCTTCTTTTCAATCGGCATCTGCAAGTGAGCTTACCATTATTGCATTAAAGAAATTTATTGATGTGGAAGTAATAGGTTATTTGACCGTTGGAAAATTTGTTGGGTCCAATACACTTTATGATTCGCCAAATCAAGACTTTTTAAGTTATGAGGAAAGAAATAAAAACCATAAGTGGCAAATGCAACCCATTACTTTTGCTTACTATAATAATGCAAAAGATCCTCATCCGACAGTGAATTTGAATGATGGAAGTGTAGTTCCAGGAATTATCCCTGCAACCCAAGATAACCTAATTCACCCTTTTGAATGGGTAGGGAAAGTTAAAGAGTTCGGAAATCCTTCAGATCCGGAGCTGGGTAGGGCTTTAGCATTAATTACGGGTAATGCTGCTACTGCAAAAACCACAAGAAGTAGAGCTATACTTACAAACCGGGGAGGAAGTAAGCTTTTAAGTAAGCCTGTAAGTGCTGCTAGAGGGCTCTATCTAACCGACGTAGAAAGATTTCGTAAGTAAATCCTCAATTCATTAAAATGTAAAAGGCTGCAGGTATTTTATCTGTAGCCTTTTTCAATTACCTAGCAAGCTAGATTGCCATCTCATTTTTGTATTTTTGTAGAGAAGAGCCTACACTTTAATGTCGGACTAAACTTTTTTTATGAACTTTAAAATTCAATCTGAATTTCAGCCAACTGGCGATCAGCCCCAAGCGATTGAAAAACTATCCAAAGGAATTGAGCAGGGAGAAAAGTATCAAACGCTCTTAGGAGTTACTGGATCAGGTAAGACCTTTACGATTGCAAATGTGGTAGAAAAGATTCAAAGACCAACCATAGTGCTGGCTCACAATAAAACTTTGGCTGCACAGCTCTATATGGAGTTCAAGGAGTTTTTTCCAGAGAATGCTGTAGAGTATTTTGTCTCTTATTACGATTACTACCAACCAGAGGCCTATATTGCATCGACCGGCACTTACATAGAAAAGGACCTTAGTATAAATGAAGAGGTAGAGAAATTACGTCTGGCAGCAACTGCAAGCTTGCTTTCAGGACGCAAGGATGTTCTTATTGTAGCATCCGTTTCCTGCATATACGGTATTGGGAATCCAACGGAATTCCACAAGACTCTGGTTCGAGCAGAAGTAGGTGAAAAGATCACTCGTACAGCGCTCTTGCACGCACTAGTAATTGCCCTTTATTCAAGGACTTTAAATGAATTCCAAAGAGGAACGTTCCGTGTTAAAGGGGACTTAGTGGATGTTTATCCTGCCTATGCAGATACAGCCATCCGCATTCATTTTTACGGAAATGAAATTGAGAAGATTCAGTCCTTTGACCCAGTATCAGGGAATGTGATTTCTGATTTTGAAAGTATTCAGATCTACCCGGCTAATTTATTTGTGACTTCCAAAGAGACGCTAAACGATGCCATTCGACACATCCAAGACGATCTTGTAAAACAAGTCGCTTTTTTTCAGAAAATTGAGAAGCCGTTAGAGGCCAAAAGACTCCAAGAGCGAACTGAGTTGGATTTAGAGATGATTAAAGAATTGGGCTATTGCTCAGGAATAGAAAATTACTCCAGGTATTTGGACGGTCGAGAACCAGGTACAAGACCTTTCTGCCTATTGGATTACTTTCCAAAGGACTACCTAATGGTAATCGATGAAAGCCACGCGACCATTCCTCAAGTGCATGCTATGTTTGGAGGAGATCGAAGCAGAAAAGAATCTTTAGTTGAGTTTGGCTTTCGACTTCCAGCAGCCATGGATAACCGGCCTCTTAAATTTGACGAGTTCGAATCCATGCAGAACCAAGTAATTTACGTTTCTGCTACTCCTGCAGATTATGAACTTGAAAGAACAGGTGGAGAATATATCGAGCAAATCATTCGTCCTACCGGATTATTAGATCCCATCATTGAGGTTCGTCCTACTGAGAATCAGATTGATGATTTAATGGAAGAGATTCATAAAAGAAGCGAGGTAGATGAACGTGTCCTAGTGACGACTTTAACTAAGAAGATGGCGGAAGAGCTTACCAAGTACTTTACTAAGTTTGGAATAAGATGCCGCTATATCCATTCTGATGTTGAAACGTTAGAACGTATTCAAATTATGCAAGACCTAAGAACGGGTCTTTTCGATGTACTAATTGGAGTGAATTTACTCAGAGAGGGTCTAGATTTACCTGAAGTTTCTCTTGTGGCAATATTAGATGCTGATAAAGAAGGTATGCTTCGCTCCAGAAGATCAATGATTCAAACGGTTGGTCGCGCTGCTAGGAATATTAACGGAATGGCCATCCTCTACGCAGATAAAATGACGAAAAGTATGCAGGCAACCATTGATGAGACCAATTACCGTCGGGAAAAGCAAATGAATTACAACCAGGAGCACAATCTTCAGCCTCGACAAATTTCTAAGAAGATTTCTGAAGCCTTAGTGGGCAGAGCCAAGGATTTTCCTGAACAAAAATATACGCAAAGATCGATTGTTAAAGAGGCTGAACAGATTATAAACCAATATTCTGCTCAGGAGCTTGATCAACTCATTAATGAGAAACAGAAAAAAATGGAGGATGCTGCTAAGAACTTGGATTTCATTTTGGCAGCTCAATATAGAGATGAAATAAAAGCTCTAAAAGGTACTCTATAAGTTGCATTTTTCTTGAAGAGCTTTTTCTCGGATTGGAATTAATAAGTGGTTTAGTCCATTAATTTTAATTTCGTAAATCGTTGATAGAAGCATTCCTAACTTACCTTTTGGCATTCCCTTTTTCGCTAGCCATTCTAAATAGGATACAGGTAGTTCTCCAACGAGTCTCCCTTTATATTTTCCAAAGGGCATTTCTGTTTTGAATAGTTCGATAAGAATACGAGGATCCATTAGTAATTAAAGACTTAAATCGATTTTTTCTTCGAGCTCGTCAGGTTCATTTAGAATGAGTTCATTATTGTCAGTACTGAATTCATTATGGTAAACTTGGATTAATAGAACGGTCATAGAAACCAGGATTGGGCCGAAAATTAGACCCATAAACCCAAATAAATTCATCCCCATGATGATACCAAAAACGGTATTTAAGGGGTGTATGTTCTCCAATCGTTTTAGTAAAGTGAATCGTAAGATATTGTCGGTAAGTCCTACTGCGATTAAACAATATATCAGAATTCCAATTCCACCCGTCGAATTTCCTTCTGCAATCATAAATATACCTACAGGAACATATACAATAGCGGCCCCTACAATTGGAATCATCGAGGCAATAGCCGTCAGTGCAAAAAGTAGAACGGGGCTAGGCGCTCCAAAAATAAAATAACCAATAAGTGCTACGATTCCTTGTCCTAGTGCAACGACCGGTATCCCAACAGCGTTTGCTAGAACAAGTTTTCTGAATTTGTATCCTATCAGATTGATATTAGCTCTTTTTAAAGGCATAGCATCCTGAACAATTCTTTCAAATTGTCTTGGTTTTTCAAGCATAAAATAGAGCATAAAGAAAAGTGAAGCAATTACGGACAGCGTGTTAAAGGTTCCACTTAATGCAGTTGTGGAATATTTCGCAGCACTTGCTTTGATCCCCTCTAAGTTGTCCTTGCTTAACAGATCTATTTTTGTTTTTTCAAAGACGTAATCATGGATTTTGTCAATAAAAACATTAAACTTCTGAAGATAGACTTCGGAGGCTCCTAGGTTTTCAATAATCATATCACCTAAAAGATACAAAGGGATAATAAGGACCACCAATGAGATTAATATAATTAAGAAAGCGGACCACATGGGCTTCCAATTTTTTTCCTCTTGGAGATAAAAATTAAAATTCCGGCATACAATATAAAGGGTCAAAGCACCTAAAAGAGAGGGGATAAATAGGCTAAGATTAAATACAATGATGGCCAGTAAGGCAGTAATGATTAAAATAAGGAATACCTGTTTAATCTTGACCCCGCTGATAATTTGATTTCTTTTGCCCATAAAACCCATTTAGATGTGTGTGAATTATTTGTAATCGGTGAAGAGTTTTTTACAAGTTAAGGTCTATTGATTGATCAATGCTCGAGGTTTTCCTACAAATGCACAATACGCTGAGTACATAACAACATAGATAAATGGAAAGGTCAATAGAATTCCAATGAAGCAGAAAATAATCCCTGCAATACTTATAAGAAATCCAAGTAAAAAGATTCCTAATACGGTAGCATAATTTTCCTTAGCAATAGCAAAGGATTTCTGAATGGCCTCAATAGCGTTTGCGTTCTCAAACAAAAGGACAGGAAACCCAAATAAAAATAAAGGGGCAACAAATAAACCAGGTAAGAAACATAAAGCAAAGCTGATTCCAATTATTATGGAAGAGATTAGCGAATAAAGCATAATGTTGATCCAATTTTGACGGTACCCGATAAACAAATCTTGCCACGAATGTGGTTGACCGTTGTTGTATTTATTTGCCAAATAAATTAGCCCAACAAATAACGGGGAAATCAAAATGCCAAAAAGACCGGAAGCAGCATAATACGTTTTAACGCCTTTGATTGCAAAAATATCTGCGGTAGCGAAACCTTCTCCAGAACTCATCATTTCGTCGTAAATGAGTTGAGAGTCCAGGCCTGAAATCATTTCAAGAAACCATCCTCCCAGAATATAAATGATCACAGCAAGTAAACTGTACCAAAATACTCCTTTAAACATTTCGAAAGCATGCCCAATGACACTGCTAGTGTTTCTTTCGGGCATTTTTAGTTGGCCCACTTCACCGTAATTTTCCATAGTTTATGATGTTTCCATCAAATTTAAACTATTTGGACAAATAAACGATAAACGGAATAGTAATTCTTCTAGGATTCGTAAAATATTTTACGATATAAAACATAGATGACCGCCGTGAAAAAAGGATACGTGAAAACAGCTCCAATGATAGTGAACATACCGGCATATTTAAATAGGATTGCAACAAGACAGCAGGCTATAATTTCTAAAGGAAACCGCTTTAGAGCAGTAAAATTTAATGAAAGTGTTTCAAACAGTCTTCTTTTTGCAAAGAGCATAAGGGGCGCAGTAAATAGAGTGAGAAGAACCCAAAAGACTCCGAGGAAGAGGGTGGGAAGAGTGAAGAGGTACACCATAATCCAGAACAAATAAAAACTTGCAAAGGAAAAAAAGCGAGCCCCTCTGTAGCCTTCAAATAAATCAGAAACCTGTAGCTTCTCTCCATTATCTAATTTTCTATAGAGGGTAAACAACCCCAGATTAAGAGGAAACAAGAAAACCGCGCAACCAATTAGTATCCAATAAAAGGTGGTAAATCCGGGTAATTTCATGATTTCTTGAACTCCTCCTTGGTAAGCTTCCATACTAATAGCTAATTTCTCGGATAACTCGAGATACGGTCCGAGAACACCATAGCGAACGGAAGCGTAATAGGCAACTGCAAAAAAGAGAGAAAAAGTAATTAGACTGAAGAGCACTTGGTATAAAAGAGTTCTGATCCAATAGGAAAAAGCTTGATTTAAAAGGAAAGGAATTCCGGCCTTCGGCGGATAAGGAGGCTGCATTTAAATTTTGTTTTTGCAAAAATAAGCTTAAAAAAATTACTTTTGCTTAGTAAATTGTTTGGAGATATGAATTTCGACTACATGGATGAACTTTCCCTCTCGGGATGTCCTTTCTTTTTTATGATCGATTTCGACATAGAGCAAATCGTGGTACTACCAAAGCGCGAGGCGCTTGAAAAAGGGATCATGTTCGAATTCAAAGATAACAAGCAGGTTTCTCTACATGAAGTAGAGCCGAAAAAATTAGAGCTATTATCGCATCCAGAAGATTTAGAAAGTTTTAAGAAAGGGTTTGACATTGTTCAGAATAATTTGCAGTTAGGAAACTCTTACTTAGCTAATTATACGTGCAAGACTCCGGTTGACACTAATTATAATCTCGAAGATTTTTTTTACCAATCCAAGGCGAAATACAAGGTTTATTATCAAGATCATTTTGTTAGTTTTTCCCCAGAGACCTTCGTTGAAATAAAAGGGAATAAAATATTCACCTATCCAATGAAGGGAACCATCGATGCTTCGCTTCCCAATGCAGCTAGAGCGCTTCGTGAAAACCCAAAGGAAAAAGCAGAGCATTATACCGTAGTTGATCTCTTACGTAATGATTTGAGTCAAGTGGCTGATTTAGTGGAAGTGGATGAGTTTCAAAGGATTGATTATCTTAGAACCAGTCAGAAAGATCTTCTAGCCATGAGTTCACAGATTTCAGGCGTTATTAAACCTCAATTTATTGGAAAAATAGGAAGTATTTTTCGTGAGCTCCTGCCCGCTGGATCTATTTTAGGTGCACCCAAAGTTAAAACAAAAGAGATCATTAGTAAAGCGGAAAGAAATAAAAGAGGTTGGTATACTGGGGTGGCAGGCTGGTTTGATGGCCAAAATCTCGATTCTTGTGTTCTTATTCGTTTTATTGAGAAGAATAAGGACCAATATTTTTTCAGAAGTGGAGGAGGTATTACACACCAAAGCAAATTAGAAGAAGAATACCAAGAAATGATTCAAAAGATATATGTCCCGATTCATTGAAACTATTGAAGTTACAGAGGGCTTAGCTCCTTTACTTTCTTTTCATCAGAGAAGGGTAGAAGAAACCTTTGCCGCTTTTCATCAGCCCTGCTCATTAAATTTGCATCAACTAATGAGTCAATTGCCTCATACCCATTACAAAAGTAAATGGAGGGTAGTTTATGATTTAGATGGAGGCTTGGAGTTTAGTTTTACAAGATTTGAGAAAAGAAGTCACGAAAAGTTCTTAATTATAGAAGCTCCTGAAATTAATTACCAGTTTAAGGGTGAAGACCGCTCTTCTTTGAATCGATACAAGCGAAACAATGCAGGAGTAGAAGCTTTGTTTACACAAGAAGGATGGTTAACAGATTCTAGCTATTCCAACCTCATTTTTAAGCAAGCAAATGTTTGGTACACCCCGATTACTCATCTTTTGAATGGAGTCCAAAGAAGGTGTTTATTAGAAAGCGGGAAAATAAAAGAGCGTCCTATACATCGAGATGATTTAGTTAACTATTCGCATTTCGTGTTGATTAATGCTCTGAATTCCATAGATAATGCTGTGGAATATCCCTTGTCTGCTATTGAAAACCTGGTTCCCGAGGAATAGGCAATAGGTAGTGCTTTAGTTCATTTCAAGGAAGTAGTTTCTTAATACTTGTGCATTTTCGTTTTCGCGCGTATTAATTTCTAGAATTTTTGGTCGTGTTGAGGGCTGGAAAAATAGGTCCAGTACTCTTTCTAAAGATTCTTCATTTTCTACGAAACTATACTCAAAATTGAAATGTGCAGCCAAATGCTTAGCGTTTTTTGTATGCTTTGTTGCAATGAACTCATCAAGGACGTTTTCATTTGCTCTATCTGGACCAGGAATAATTTTAAATATATTTCCTTCACCATTGTTGATAACAATGATTCTTGTGTAAGGAGGAATGTATTGATTCCATAAAGCATTGATATCATAAAAGAAACCAAGTTCACCTGTAATTAATAGGGTAGGTGAATCCGATTTTATTGCGTAGCCCATGGCTGTGGAGCTTGAGCCATCGATTCCACTTGTGCCTCTATTACAATGTACTGGCCAAGAAGAAAAATCAAATAATTGAGCATAGCGAATGGCAGAACTGTTAGAGAAATGGACGTGGTATTCTTTAGGAATGCTTGTAGATAGATTTGAAAATATTTGAAAATCGGAATAAGGTGCTTTGGGAAGAAAATTACTATGTTTCTGATCTTTCTTTTCACGTAGTTGGTCCCACAGGTTATAGTACGCGGCGGGTTCCAGACTTACCGAAGGTATCAGTTTGGAAAAAAACAGCTCGGGTTTCACTTTGATCGAGTGGGAAAGCGAGAAATAGGTATCGGGGTGCCAATGCTCATCCACATGCCAATGCTCAGGTATGGGATTGGAACGTAGGAATTGTTTTACCTTTTTGGAGACTACGTTTTGTCCGATAGTTATTAATAAATCAGGCTTAAATTGAGCGTAATCTTCCTGAGTGAAGTTATAGATGTATCGATCAATGTGATGAAAAAACTTCACGTTCTTTAAATTCGAAGTGGTTTCACAAAGCACTACAACAGAATGGTTTTTAACAAGCAGTGATAAATAACTTTCTAATTGTTCGCTAGGGTCCTTGGTTCCAACAAGAATGAGAATCCTTTTAGAAAGGTTCCACTTTGCGATTAGTGGGGCACCTAATTCGAATTTTCTTTCAGGATGCACTGAATCAATGCTCGGGTAAAAGGGGAGTTCGTTGACCAAGTCGTATAAAGGCTCGGCTAGGGGCACATTGATATGCACTGGTCCTTTTTTCTCAAAACATAGTTCGATAGCTTTTTTTAACATGTCCCAGTTGGACTCTTGTGCCTCTGTATCCTCCTCTTCTTGCAGTTGAAAATCACCGTACGAATGTTGAGAAAACAATTCGTTTTGTCGAATTGTTTGACCGTCAAATATATCGATGTAATCTTTTGGGCGGTCCGCTGTGATAAGTAGTAAAGGGACGTTTTGATAAAAAGCTTCTGTAACCGCTGGGTAATAGTTGGCTGCTGCAGAACCTGAAGTACAAGTTAGGACTACAGGCATATTGGTAGATTTAGCCATTCCTAGAGCTACAAATCCAGCGCTTCTTTCGTCCACAATGCTATAGGAATTAAACCCCTCCATTTCTCCAAACTGAATGGCAAGCGGTGCATTTCTTGATCCTGGTGAGATGACCACATTGTGTATTCCATACTCTTTTAGAATATGAGTAATAAGTTGCACACTTCTTATGGAGGAGTATTTTTTCATAGTGACAAATGTAGTAGTTTTTAAGGCCTTTAGAAAAAAATTGGGTAGAGTTTCATTGCGTTTTGCAAAAAACAATAATAAAAAAAAACCGCGCTCTTAAAAACGCGGATTTAAAAAATATATTTACGATTTATACTTTCTCTTTTTTGATCTTTGAATCTTTTTTTGTTTTCTCTAAACCGTCTTTTTGTTCATTCAAATCAAGAGTAATCGTTTCATTCTCTTTAATTTGTTTGTTTACTAAAAGGTCAGCTATAAGATCTTCAATGTATTTTTGAATGGCTCTTTTCAGCGGTCGTGCACCAAAATCTTTATCCCATCCTTTGTCAGCAATGAATTCCTTAGCTTCATCAGTGAGTTGAATCTTATATCCAAGCTTCTCAATTCTTGCATAGAGTTTACTAAGCTCAAGTTCGATGATCTTACTAATATCTTCCTTGTTTAGAGAATTAAAGATGACAATATCATCAATACGATTCAAAAACTCTGGGGCAAATGCCTTCTTAAGTGCATTTTCAATCGTGGCTCTTGCTCTTGCATCGGATGTCGATTTTTTAGCTAAAGTTCCAAAACCAACGCCGTCACCAAAATCTTTGATATCTCTGGTTCCGATATTAGAGGTCAAAATGATGATCGTGTTTCTAAAATCAATCTTTCTGCCTAGTGAATCAGTAACATGACCTTCGTCAAGGATTTGCAGCAGGATGTTGAATACATCAGGATGCGCTTTCTCGATTTCATCTAAAAGTAATACCGCATAAGGTTTTCTTCTTACAGCTTCAGTAAGTTGACCACCTTCTTCATAGCCAACATACCCCGGAGGCGCTCCTACTAATCTTGACACAGCGAATTTTTCCATGTATTCACTCATATCAATTCGAATGAGTGCTTCATCGGAATCGAATAATTCTCTGGCCATTACTTTTGCAAGTTCAGTCTTTCCGACTCCTGTAGTTCCTAAGAAGATAAAAGTTCCAATAGGTCGATTGGGATCTTTTAAACCTGCACGATTTCTTTGAATTGCTTTTACTACTTTCTTCACTGCTTCCTCTTGTCCAATTACCTTACCATTAAGCTTTTCATCCATTTGGGCTAGCTTATCTAGTTCGTTTTTCCCGACTTTGGTTACAGGAACTCCAGACATCATAGAAACCACTTCTGCCACGTTTTCTTCAGTAACGACCTCTTTCTTTTCTTTAACTTCTTTATCCCACTGGTCTTGAGCTGAAGCAAGCTCCATAGTTAATCGCTCTTCTTCATCTTTAAGTTTACGAGCTTCTAGGTAATCCTGCGCTTTCACAGCGTTCTGCTTCTTTTCCTTGATTTCTTCGATGTTTTTTTCGTGTTCGATGATTTCTGTAGGAACCTTCATGTTTTTAATGTAGACCCGGCTTCCGGCTTCATCCATCGCATCAATAGCTTTATCCGGTAAAAAACGATCAGTGATGTATCGTGAAGTCAAATTAACGCAAGCGTTTATAGCTTCCGGTGTGTAAGTGACATTATGATGTTCTTCGTATTTGTCTTTAATCTGATTTAATATGAGTACGGTTTCTTCTATGGAAGTAGGTTCCACCATGACCTTTTGGAACCTTCTCTCTAATGCTCCGTCTTTTTCAATGTATTGTCGGTATTCGTCCAATGTGGTAGCTCCAATGCATTGAATTTCTCCACGAGCTAACGCGGGCTTAAACATATTAGATGCATCTAAGCTTCCAGTGGAACTTCCCGCTCCAACGATTGTATGCAGCTCGTCAATGAAAAGTATGACGTCTCGGTTTTTTTCGAGTTCCGTCATTATCGCTTTCATTCTTTCTTCAAATTGACCACGGTATTTTGTTCCTGCTACGAGCGACGCTAAATCTAGGGTGATCACTCTTTTTCCATAGAGAACGCGGGAAACTTTCTTTTGATGAATTCGAAGCGCAAGCCCTTCAGCGATCGCTGATTTACCTACTCCAGGTTCTCCAATGAGAAGGGGATTGTTTTTCTTTCTTCTCGAAAGAATTTGGCTAACACGTTCAATCTCTTTTTCACGACCAATAACCGGGTCAAGCTTTCCGTCACGAGCTAGGGAAGTAAGATCTCGACCAAAATTGTCTAATGTTGGTGTTTTACTTTTAGCGCTACCTAAATTCCCAGTTGGTTTGCGCATTTGTCCGTATTCCTCTCTTTCATCGTCATCGTCGTATGCGCTCATTTTTGGTGCTTGCCCTGAATTCTTTAAAAGTGTTTGGTATTCCCTTGAAACTCTTTCATAATCTACATCGTATGCGCTTAATATACTAGAAGTCGGATCTTCAAATTTATACAGTATACCAAGTAAAAGATGAACCGTATTAATCTCTTCGCTACGGTATTGTCTGCATTCTAATTCAGCACGTTTTACTGATTGATCCGCCAATTTTGTAAGTGAAATTGCTGGGGTATCTTCCTTAAGCGGATTGATAGCTGCGGCATGAAGTGATTCTATTTTTCTTCTAATCTGTGCTAAATCAGCATCTAGGTTTTGAAGGATCTCGCGTGCCGAATTGTCCGTTTTAATCATTCCGAGAAGGAAATGTTCGGTACTTAGATGCTCACTTTTAAGTCTTAGAGCATCTTTTTTACTTTGTTTGAAAACTTTGTCCAAACCTTCTGAAAATTTATAATCCATAATTGATTCTCCAAATTATTATAGGTGATTACCACCTAACTACAATCAAAGTTACAAATACTTTACCAAAAGTAGTTTAATGACTTTCTGTCCGATTGGTTGTATAATTCCCATGAGAAAGCATTAACTTTGAGAACTCTAGAAATCTATTTATGAGTCCTGAAATCGCGACGTATATTGGCTATGCTGCCTCGTTTTTTATCGTTCTTAGTTTTGCGCTGCATAAGCTATATCAAGTGCGAATTGTCAACTTATTAGGATGTATATGCTTTGTAATCTATGGAGTCTATAGCGGTTACCTGTGGCCAGTTATTATTCCTAATTTACTTTTATGCTTTATTCAAGTATATTATCTATTACAGAGAAAAAGGTCCTAGAGATGAAGGAGTGAGCGTATTAAAGTGTAAACTTTTGTAATTTTGCCTTATGACGATTAAAGAAAAACAAAATGAAGTAGTGGAAGATTTCCAGTTCTTAGAGGATTGGGAACAAAAATATGAATACATCATCGATCTAGGAAAGGAGTTAAAAGGTCTTCCCGAGGAAAAAAAGACGGAAGAAAATTTAATTAAAGGCTGCCAAAGCCAGGTATGGATCGATGCAGAATATTCTGAAGGAAAACTTTATTTTAATGCAGATAGTGACGGCATACTTCCTCGAGGAATCGTATCGATGCTCGTTTCAATATATAGTGGACAGAAAGTGGAAGATATCTTAGCTTCTGATTTTGATTTTATTTCAGAGATTGGACTGCAGGAATTTCTTTCTCCGTCAAGAGCCAATGGACTTATGGCCATGACTAAGCAGATTAAATTTTATGCTGTAGCTTATCAATTAAAGTCTTGACGACCATTCTTTCATATCGCTTTTCTGCATTCGGTGATGTTGCGATGTGCGTTCCCGTTCTGCAAGAATTAATTGAACAGAATCCTACTGTTGAGGTAATTTTTGTTTCCAGAAAAAGCTTTGCGCCACTTTTTGAAAAAGTTCCAGGAGTAAGATTCGTTGGAGTTAACCTAGAGGAATATAAGGGTTTTTTTGGCCTTCGTCAACTTTCAAAAAAGCTTCGTTTAGAATATCAACCAGATTTTGTAGCGGATTTGCATGATGTGATTCGAAGTAAGTTTATTAGTAGTTATTTCAAGTCTAAGGGTTATAATGTTGCAGTACTGGATAAAGGAAAGGAAGAGAAAGAGCAATTAACGGATATTTGGAATATCGACAAAACTCAACTTAAACAAACCACTGAGCGTTACGCAGATGTTTTTCGCTCATTAGGCTTTACCTTGAAACTTTCGCATCTTTTACGACCTCTAAGTGTTGAGAGGTCTGCTATAGGATTGGCACCTTTTGCGCAGCACCAAGGTAAAATGTTGCCACTCGAGAAATCATATAAATTAGCTGAAATTCTTTCTCAGAATGAAAAGGTGTATTTTTTTGGAGGAGGAAAGAGGGAAACGGAGATTCTTAAGGAATGGGAGAGGGCTCTACCCAACACCGAATCCTTGGCAGGAAAGCTTACTTTAAGCGAAGAATTGGAAGTTATTTCTCGCTTGAAATTTATGATTTCAATGGACTCTGCTAATATGCATTTAGCCAGTCTTATGGGTACACGATGTATTTCTATATGGGGCGCTACTCATCCATTTGCTGGTTTCTTAGGTTATGGACAAAGTAAAAATGACGTAATCCAGGTTCAAGATCTCACCTGCAGGCCGTGCTCTGTTTTTGGTGATAAAGAGTGCTATCGCGGCGATTATGCATGTTTGATGGAGCTTGATAGTGAGCGAATAGCTACTATTATGCAAAATTCATTGTAAATTCACTTTACTCCTATAGTAAATTTTTTAATAAGTCTCTGGTTTCGACAGTTTTAAATCAAAATCTCGCAGAAATTGCGAGATTTTATAATTTGTGGGCGGTACTGGGCTCGAACCAGCGACCTCTGCGATGTCAGCGCAACGCTCTGAACCAACTGAGCTAACCGCCCGGACAAAAAAAAACTTCAACTTATGTTGAAGTTTTGTGGGTCCTGAGGGATTCGAACCCCCGACCCTCTGGGTGTAAACCAGATGCTCTGAACCAACTGAGCTAAGAACCCTTATTTTTGGTTGGGCAAATATACAACCTTTTTTAATTTTCACAAATTTTTTTGCAAAAATTCGCCTACAACAAAATTGCTACCACCAATAAAAATCATTTCCTTCTCTGTAATGTTCTTTAAAGCAGCTAGATAGGCGTTTTGTACAGAGTCAAAAATTTCATAGTCAATTTTAGAAATTTTTAGAAGATTTTCATATTCTCTAGGATTTCGACCTCTAGAAATGTCAGGAGGAGCAAAATAGTACTTTGAATTGGAAGGTAAAATCATCAAAACTTCATTAATATCCTTATCCTTTACAAAACCTAGTACGATATGCTTGAATCGATTTAAAGATTCTAGTTGCTTAAAAACCTCTATTAAGCCTGCGTGGTTATGAGCGGTATCGCATATAATTAAAGGATCTTTTGATATTTCGTGCCAACGACCCAAGAAATTGGTCGTTTCTTGCACGTGTAATAAACCTTGTTCTAAAGCTTTGTCACTTATGTCAAGGCCTAGTTTTTTTAATTCTTGAACTAAGCCAAATACGAGCTTAAGATTCATATGTTGATAACTACCCTTCAGGTCGGTTGAAAAAGGAGCTTCTATATTATCAGTAAAATAGATTGGTGCGTTTTTACTTGAGGCAACATCTTGAAGGACCGTTTTTATGTTACTTGATTTTTCACCAGTAAGAATCGGAATTCCTTGCTTAATAATTCCCGCTTTTTCAAAAGCTATTTTTTCTTTAGTCTCGCCTAAGAGGTCCGTGTGATCCAGCGCCACGTTAGTAATGGCTGTTAGTAAAGGTGTAATGATATTAGTTGAATCTAATCTTCCCCCAAGACCAACTTCAATTATTGCATAGTCCACTTTTGTTTCGCGGAAGTATTCAAAAGCCATTACGGTGGTGAATTCAAAGAAAGAAGGTCGGATGCTAGTAGGAAGCTCTTTAAGTCGTTGAATAAAGCGGTATACAAACGCTCTTGGAGCCTCTTGACCATTTACTTTAATCCTTTCCGTAAATTCGATTAAATGGGGTGATGTGTAAAGTCCCACATTGTAGCCTGCCTTTTGTAAAATAGACGATAACATATGAGACGTTGATCCTTTGCCATTGGTGCCTCCAATGTGGATCATCTTTAGATCAAGATGGGGATTCCCGAAAAAATCGCACAGTTTTTCAATATTTTCAAGACCTGGTTTGTAGGCCTTTTTTCCATCAATTTGGTAATTTGGCATTTGCTGATAGAGCCAATCTAGTTCTGCTTGGTACTCTTTATCAGTGAATTTATTAGGATTTAATGGATCTTGTGCTTTCATTAAAAAGTAATGCGATAGGTCCCTGTTGAAGAGGTACTGCTCGCTTCAGCTTTCACGTATTTCTTTACCCAGTCAACGGAGGTTGAACTTATGCATGGATCTGAAATACCCGAGCTTCTTCTTGCGGAAGTTACATCTCCAGATTTGTTAACCGTATAAGCAATGGTGATGGTTCCAGAGGCGGCACAGCTGTGTGAAGGTTGAGCTCCGCCTCGTCCCATGGTTCCAGGGATAAAGGATATTAGTTTTCTATCTACTCCTATTTTACTGTCTCCTGAACTGCTTCCTCCCAGTGGGTCTCCTTGGTTGCCTGTACTGCCCTGAGTTCCTTGTGAACCCGTTGCTTTTCCTCTGCCTCGAATAAGGTTTCCAATTGCGGCAGTTCCTTTCGCATCTCCTTTATTGGCTGAGGTTGAAGCTGCGCTTTTGGTTGATGTGCTGCTTTTCTTGGTTGGTGATTTCGTAGGCGTAATAGGTTTTACTGTAGATTTTTTATTTTCAATTTTACTTGCGGAGGAAGTCGTACTTGTGCCTAGTAAAACTTTTTGCTGTTCAACCGGAGTAGATGTGTTTTCAGGGGCCTCGTTTATTTCTAAAGGATTTTCCATAGCTAGGGCAGAACCTTCTTGATTGGCAGGTTCTTCCAGCCCATCACCGTTTTGCTCATCTCCAAAATTAATGAGCATAGTGGTTACTAATTGCTCTGCCGGAATCCATCTGGAGAATTTATAGAAATACAGAGCTATAAGAGTTGCGATAGAGAAGAAAAGGGTGATGATCAGACTTTTTTGTCGATCTTTCCTCTCTTTTTCTTCCCTATTAATACTATAAGACATTATTCTTTTTGTAAAGTGGCTATAGCCAAGTTAAATTTGTGCTTTTCAGCAATTTCCATTGCAAATACTACATCTCCGTGCTTGGTGTTCTGATCAGCACGGATTGTAAATGTTGGACTGGGTTGCCCTTTTAGTACATTCACCAAATGCTGTTCCAATTCTTCTCTTGGGATCTCTTTATCGTTAATGTAAAATATCCCTTCCTCGTTGATTGTAACGGTAGTAGGATCCTGAGCGCTTGCATTAGTAGTGGAAGCCTGAGGTAGTTTTACATCTATAGAACTTTGCGCGATGGCAGAACTAGTGATCATGAAAAAGATCAATAATAAAAAGATGATGTCCGTCATCGAGGCCATGCTGAACTCAGCAGAGACTCTGTTTCTGCGTTTAAGTTCCATTATAGAGGCTGATTTAAGGTGTCAAGAAAATCGTTTACGTGGGTCTGAATTTTCAGAACCATTCGATCTACTTGTGTAACTAAGAAATTATAAAAGAAGTATGCTGGTATCCCAATGAAAAGACCAGCTGCGGTTGTGGCCATTGCTGTATAAATTCCAGAAGCAAGAAGTTTAGGACTTACTGCGCCGGTCACATTGGAAATCTCAAAAAACGCCATAATCATACCTATTACGGTTCCTAAGAAACCAAGCATTGGCGCAGCACCAGAGGCAGAAGCCAGAATATTAAGATTTTTTTCCAGTTTAGATACTTCTAATTGACCTTGATTTTGCATTGCGTTAGAAATGTCAGAAATGGGTCTACCGATTCGGGCAATCCCCTTTTCAATCATTCTTGATTCTGGAGAATCAATGGAGCGGCAGTAGTCGATTGCCGTTTGAATTTTTCCTTCTTGAACAAAATCTTTGATATTATTTAAAAAATCTGGAGTTTCTTTTGAGGATCTTTTGAGGAAAAAATACCTCTCGAGGAAAATATAAAGAGAAATAACTCCTAGTAAGAAAATCAGAATCATGATGGTATTACCGATCCAACCTCCAGAGGTTAGAATTTCCCAAAGGGAAAATACTTGTTCTTGCGCTTGCTCTGGTGCAAGTGACTGAGAAGTTGCAGAGGTTACAGTGTCTACTACTATACTGTTATTGGCAGGTGTACTCATTACCTCAGTGGTACTATATTGGCTTATGTTCGTGCTATCTTGCATAAATATATTTTTATGTGGTTGGTTTCTTTGGCTCCCAAATACTTTTGTTCTTACTCGTCAGACACCTCTATTTGATCGTCTTTGAAGTGGCATTTTAATTTAAATGGGATGCTTTGGTCTCCTTCGGTATAGAAGTCATCGATTTGACCGGACCAAACCAGCTGAATTTCTTTTTCTTCGTTTTCAGTAAAACTTAATTGGTTATCGTATAGAAATGCTTCGTCATCCGTGAAAATATCTGCTTCACTGTGTACTACTTCATCGGTATCTTCGATTGAAAAGGTTTTCCCAATTAATTCAGGAGAGTCTAATGGAAAATCGAAAATTCTAAATGATAATTGAGGAAACGGATATTGAAGAGAATCGTCTTCTACATGATCCATATTATCATCCGTTATGATTTCAACTTCTAAATAGTGCTTCTCGTTAAGGTACACAGCCTTACAGTAGGAGTTTTTGATATGGTATTTTAAAGTCTCTTCCGGATGATAAATTTTTAAAATCCCTTTCATTGGTTTGTTTAAGTAGGATTGTTGAGGTTAAACTTATTAAATACTAAGAGACAAAGATAGAAAACTAAATGAAAGACTGCCTTTTTTTGGCCATAATTTATCGAGCTGTTAATGAAAATTAAGCTTTTGTTATGGTGTAGGAGTGCCGTGAAATAATTATTACTTTAGCAATCTGAAAAGCCAATGGTATGAATTTTAAGTGGATCTATAGTTTAGCGGTTTGTGTAGCGCTTTCTCTTATGGTTGGATGCAAGAAACAAGACTCGCCCGTATTGAAGAATACAGCTGTGGTCTTTGATTCTATTACAGACAAATACTATGAGCAGTACCTTAAAATGTTTCCATTAGAGGCCACTCTCCAAGGTGACGACCGGTACAATAATGCGCTTCCCGTTGATATTGATAAAGAATTTATTAAGGGAGAGATTGATTTTTATAGAAGAATTCAAGAGGATTTAGAAAAAGTGGATTATGAATCCCTTTCTGAAGAAGACAAGGTCGTATATAATGTTCTGGACACCCTTCTTAAGGATAAAGTGGAGCGCTACGCCTATAACCCCGAGTATATACCATTCACTCAATTCTCGGGACTGCCTTTAGATTTTCCTATGCTTGGGAGTGGGCAGGGAGCTCAACCCTTCAAAACAGAAAAGGACTATGAAAATTGGCTTCTTCGGATGCAGAAGTTCGAGGCATGGATGGATAAAGCAAAGGAGAATTTTGATCTAGGAATCAAGAACAATCATGTGCTTCCCAAAATTCTTGTTCAAAGAATGATTCCTCAACTTCGAGCAGAAGAAATCACAAGCAAAAATTTTGACAAGAATATTTTTTACGGCCCACTACGTAATTTCCCCAAGGGGTTTTCTGCAGAAACTAAGAAAAAGTTTACTGATTCTTACATAACAACGATTGAAACTAAGATTATTCCATCTTATTTAAAGATGGCGCAATATTTAGAAACCCAATACCTGCCAAAAGCGAGAGCCACGGATGGATACAATGCACTTCCAAAAGGAAATGAAATCTATAAGTATTATGTAAAAAGTTGGACTACCACCAACAAGTCAGTGGATGAAATCCATCAGTTAGGAGTTAGTGAAGTAGCAAGAATTCGCTCAGAAATGGAAAAGGTAAAGAATACCTTGGGTTTCGAGGGAAGTTTGAATGAATTCTTACTTCATGTAAAAAACGATCCTAAGGCCATGCCTTACAAAACGGAGAAGGAGGTGATTAATGCTTTTAATTCCGTATTAGATAAAATATCGCCGAAGTTAAAAACCATGTTTAAACAAACCCCTAAAACTCCTTTTGAGATTCGTCAGACGGAAAAGTATCGGGAAGCTTCGGCCTCAGCAGAGTACAGACAAGGAACACCGGACGGTTCTCGACCGGGTATCTTTTATATTCCGATTCCTGATCCTGCTCGATTTAATGTGAGCTCAGGTATGGAGTCCTTGTTTCTCCATGAAGCGATTCCTGGACATCATTATCAGATTTCTCTTCAACAAGAGAATGAAGCTTTACCTAAGTTTATGCGTTTTGGTTGGTTAGGAGCGTACGGTGAAGGCTGGGCTTTATACACAGAGTCTCTAGGTCCTGAATTAGGACTCTATAGTGATCCCTACCAAAAACTAGGAGCTCTGAGTGATGAAATGCTTCGTGCAGTGAGATTGGTTATAGATACGGGCCTTCATACAGGAAAAATGAATCGGCAGCAGGCCATTACTTATTTTTTAGAGAATGTTGCTTACGATGAGCTCGGAGCTCAGGCTGAAGTGGAACGTTATATGGCCATGCCGGGACAAGCTTTAAGTTATAAAATTGGCGCATTGAAGATTAGAGAATTAAGAACTAAATACGAAGAAGAACTTAAGGGAGAATTTGATTTAGCAACTTTTCATGATCAGGTACTAAACCAAGGGTGTCTTCCTCTAAGTATATTAGAAAGAAAATTGGAGCGCTATTATGCTAAAGAGCAATAACTAATTTATTATAAAGTGGGCTGATTCACAAATGGTCAAGTCTTTCCTTATGAATTTCATTTAAGTTTAACAGTCTTTGTGTGAGAGTTTTATAAAAACAAAACAATTTTATAAAACATAGATAAATAAAGTGTACTTTTGGCAGTGGAAAGCGATTTCTAGAAATAACTATGAGCATTATAATTGTCGATGACAACGTAGAGATTTGTACTCTTGTTGAAGAAATACTTCTTTCAGATGGGCATAAGGTAAGAACTTGTACCAATCCAATGATTGTTTTTGAGATGATAAAGCAATCCAAACCCAAACTCATTGTGACCGATATGCTAATGTCGGGAATAGACGGACGGGACATTGTAAAACAATTAAAATCGGATCAATCCACTCGGACCATCCAAGTACTAATGATGTCCGCACATCCTAAATCTCAAGAGCAAAGTGAGCTTGCGGGTGCAGATGCTCACATTGCTAAACCTTTTGATGTTAATGAGTTTTCAAATCTGGTTCAGAAGATGCTGGATCAACATCAGGATTAAACATCATTTGGGTTAGAAAGTCCTTATCTTTTTTCCCCCTAGCGGGTGAATATTCTCTTCCGTAATAAATGATTTGTAAGTGTAGTTTATTCCATGTTTTTTTTGGAAATAGATTTTTTGCATCCTTTTCAGTTTCAACAACATTTTTGCCTGAGGAAAGTTTCCATTGCTTCATTAATCGGTGAATATGAGTGTCTACAGGAAAAGCTGGATGTCCAAATGCTTGACTCATTACAACGGATGCCGTCTTGTGACCTACACCTGCTAAATCCTCAAGGTCAGCAAACGATTCAGGAACTTGTCCATCATGTTTTGTTACTAGCTGTTCCGCCATTTTCTTTAGGTTCCTTGCTTTGGTATTAGAAAGACCAATCTCCTTAATAAGCTCTTGGATTTCCCATTCTTCTAATCGCATCATTTTCTGAGGTGTATCGGCCACTTGAAATAAAGAAGGAGTAACTTCATTGACTTTTTTATCCGTCGTTTGAGCCGAAAGGGCTACGGCAACCAGAAGTGTGTAAGGATCCGTATGGTCTAGTGCTATAGGAGGATTAGGGTAAAGCTTCTCTAATTCTTCAATCACTAACTGAGCTCTTTGCTTTTTTGTCATATTCGAGGTAAATTTGAACAAATTTAAGTATTATGTTAGAAGTAGGTTCGGTATTGCCTGATTTTACAACGGTTAACCAAGAGGGAGTAAGCGTTTCATCTAAAAATTTTATAGGTAAAAAATTAATTATTTTTTTCTATCCTAAAGCAAGTACACCTACTTGTACTGTGGAAGTATGTAATTTAAGGGATTACTTTCAAGACCTAGTTAAGGAAGGGTTTGAGTTGGTAGGTGTATCAGCAGACTCAGAAAAGAGGCAGAAAAACTTTCACACTAAAAATAATTTGCCCTTTGATCTATTAGCCGATGAATCGGCGAGCATTGCAAAGTTGTTTGGTGTGTGGAAGGAAAAGAAAAATTTTGGGAAAACTTATATGGGTATCGTGCGAACGACTTTTGTTTTTGATGAGAAAGGAACTCTTGTCAGAAGAATTGATAAGGTTCAAAGTAAAGCGGCTGCACAGCAAATATTAGAGGTTAATTAGTTTTCGTAGTATCGAAGGTCTTCGGGGTCGTTGGTTAAGCGAATGTATTTTCTGAAAGAAAGTCCAAGGCGCTCAATTAAAGCCTGAGATCGGTAGTTGGTATCTGTTGTAATGGCTGAAAATTTTGAAATGCCAAAGTTTCTGCTAGCAAAATCCATCACGGCCTTCGAGGCTTCATAAGCCATTGCTTTCCCTTCAAACGGCGGCAAGAGCGCGAACCCAATGTCATTGATTTCTAGTACCTCGCGGTCGTAAAGGCCACAGGTCCCTATTTTTTCACCGGTAGCTTTCTCAATTATAGTATAATTGCCGTATTCAAGTCTCTCGAACTGGGGAAGTATACGCAGTTGTATGTATTCTTGGGCTTCTTCTAATGTTCGAACACTTCGATCTCCAATATGTTCAATGAATTGTGGTGTATTGAGGAGTTCAAGCATAAAATTTGCGTCGCTAAGATCAGTAGGGCGCAATCGTAATCTTTCTGTTTCCATAAAAAAAAATACTGCCCCGAAAGGCAGTATTCATTATTTAGGTTTGTTTATTTAACAATGGTCATCTCCTCAATTAGATGTCCTGCACCTGAGAATTTATCAATTACCCAAAGTACATAACGAGCATCCACATTGATGGTTTTTTGCCACTCTTCTTCAAATACTATATCGCCTGAAAGCGCCTCAGAGTTACCGTCAAATGCAAGTCCAATTAATTCTCCGTTTCCATTAAGTACAGGAGAACCAGAGTTTCCACCAGTAATATCATGATCGGTTAAGAAGTTAACAGGTAAATAGCCTGCTGGATCTGCGTATTGACCGTAGTCTTTTTTAGCATTAAGTTCCATTAATCTTTTAGGAAGATCAAATTCTTCATCTCCTTCTTTGAATTTCTTCACCGTACCATCTAGATCGGTATAGAAGTTATTGGTAATTCCATTGTAGTCTCTATCGTCACGGAACGGCAGAGTAGCGATTTTACCAAAAGTAATTCTCATTGTAGAGTTCGCGTCTGGATAGAATTGCTTTTCTGGATGTGATTTTCTTAGTCCATCGAAGAAAAGACGGTTGTTGTCAGCGAACTGATCATCTAGTTCGGTGTACTTTCCTCTCATTTCTTCAGCACTTTGAGTATATCCTGTTGCCATTCTATAGATTGGGTCGGCTTCAAGACGTGGTCCGTACGCGTAAGTCAAGAAATGCAACGCAGATTCCTTCGAAGCAAAGATGGAATTTTTCGCTAATTCACTAAGAAGGTCTGTATTTACATTTCTGAAATACGGAGAAGCTGCAGAAGCAGGTACCTTTTTACGATACAGGCTAACCATTTCTTTAAGCATTGCTTGTTCTAGTTCTGGGTTGAACTTTTCGTACATTGCTTCAATTCTCTCACGAGTCGTTTTCTGAAGTTCAGCCTTTTTTGCTTTATCTGTTTCCGCAATTATCGCCTTGTACATTGGCGCTAGCATCATTGCATAGCGTAAATACTTTGCATTTCTGGTCATTTGAGCAGCATAATTCCTCTCAATTCCACGTGCTGCGGTTGCGTCATAATAAGCTTTCATTTCGCTAAGTACGTTCCCGTAAAGTGCTTTGTTAGCTTCTTGATTAGCCCAAGCTTGGAAAACTTCTTCTACCTTTTTCTTGTCCTCAATAGTACCGTTCTTTTTAACCGATTCAATAGTTCCTTGACGGTTTTTCCAGTAGTTAGCTACACCGGCGTATTGAGAAGCGTAATTAAGCTTTGTTTCTTGGTCTTTATCCATGAAACCTTTCATGACGTCCATCGCTACTTTAGAAGCATCTACCCAAGCTGGATAGTCTTTATTGATTAATTGATCGATCCCGTAGGAAGTCATGTAACGGTTGGTGCGTCCAGGGTATCCTACAATCATGGAGAAATCGCCTGGTTTGAATGATTTCAAAGAAACCGGAAGGTGATGCTTAGGCTTTAGTGGAACGTTCTTCGCAGAGTAATCTGCCGGATTGTTTGAAGCATCTGCATACACGCGGAATACTGAGAAATCTCCCGTATGTCTAGGCCACTCCCAGTTGTCCGTATCACCTCCAAATTTACCAATAGAGTTCGGTGGAGTTCCCACTAAACGAACATCGTTATAATCTTGGTAAACAAAGTAATAGAATTCATTTCCATTGTAAAAATCCTTAACAGAAACTACATATTTACCGTTTTCAGAATTTTCTTGCTCGATCGCTTTGTATTCTTGACGGATAACTTCTCTTCTCTCTTGTTGAGACATGGAGTTGTTTAATTTGGAATTGATTCTTTCCGTAACGTCATCCATTCTTACAAGGAAGCGAACCGAAAGTCCTTTTGCAGGAAGCTCTTCACTTCTCTTCATTGCCCAGAATCCATTGGTTAAGTAATCATGTTCTGGTGTAGAAAGTGCTGCAATTTGACCGTAACCACAGTGATGGTTGGTGAACAAAAGCCCTTCTTTGGAGACCATTTCCGCAGTACAACCTCCACCAAACTGAACGATGGCATCTTTAAGGCTAGAATTGTTAACAGAATAAATCTCTTCAGCTGTAAGGTTTAAACCTTTCTTTTGTAAGTCTTGACCGTTTAAACGCTTTACAAGCATCATTAGCCACATTCCTTCGTCCGCTCGCATTTGAACAAAACTTAATAGAAACGTGCACAGTAAAAATAATCTTTTCATTTCCTGATATTAAATTAATTGGACGCAATTTACTTAATTTTTAGTGGAAAAATCAAGGCTTAGTGCAATTAAATAACGATTTTTATACCACTTATGCATTGGTGATGAATTAAGCTATTAAAGTCTAAGAGAAATAAAACTTTATTACGTACAGAGGGGAGATGCCCCTTTTGGTAGAGGATTAAGTAATTGTATACACAATGGAATGTTAACAAACTAAGCCTAATGGTCTAATTAAAAAGAATTAAACCGTATTTTTGACTCAAGAAATTTTTCCAGATACATGATAGAAAAGAAAGACCTTAGCTTTGAAAAAGCTGTTTTGGTAGGACTAGTGACTAAAGACCAAGATGAAGAAAAATTAAACGAGTACTTAGAAGAATTGGAGTTTCTAGCCTATACCGCAGGAGCTGAAGTAGAAAAGCACTTTACTCAGAAATTGTCTAAACCCGACCCTAAGACTTTTGTTGGTAGTGGAAAAGCTGATGAAATTAAAGAGTATATAAAAGAGAATGAAATAGGAACCGTCATTTTCGATGACGAACTAACTCCTTCTCAACTTAAAAATTTAGAAAGGGAATTGGAAGTCAAAATTCTTGACCGAACCAACCTGATATTAGACATTTTCGCGCAAAGAGCGCAAACTTCCTATGCTCGGACCCAAGTAGAATTAGCACAATATGAATATTTGCTTCCTCGGTTAACTAGAATGTGGACCCACCTTGAGCGACAAAGAGGGGGGATTGGAATGAGAGGTCCGGGGGAAACCGAGATTGAAACCGACCGAAGAATTATTCGCGATAGGATCTCACTTCTTAAGGAAAAGATAAAGACCATCGATAAGCAAATGCACACTCAGAGACAGAATCGTGGAAAGACCGTTCGAGTTGCTTTAGTTGGTTATACCAACGTCGGTAAATCTACTCTTATGAATGCCCTGTCAAAATCGGAAGTCTTCGCAGAAAATAAACTGTTTGCAACACTCGATACTACGGTTCGTAAAGTGGTTATTGGTAATTTGCCTTTTTTATTGACCGATACGGTAGGTTTTATACGTAAACTTCCAACGCAATTGGTTGAAAGTTTCAAGTCCACCTTAGATGAGGTTAGAGAAGCAGACCTTCTTGTGCATGTGGTAGATATTTCACATGAAAGTTTCGAGGATCATATTGATTCGGTCAATAAAATACTAATGGAAATAGGAGCGCATCAAAAGCCCACTATTATGGTTTTTAACAAGATTGATGCCTTCGCGTATGAAAAAAAGGAAGAAGATGACTTGACACCTGGCACAAGGAAAAATATTTCTCTGGAAGAATGGAAAAGGACATGGATGGGGAAATCAAAAATTCCAACAGTGTTTATCTCAGCAATTACTAAAGAAAATTTTCCGGAGATGAAAAAGTTAATCTATGATGAAGTCTATCGACTGCATATTGCTCGTTTTCCTTATAATGATTTCCTTTTTGAATATTACGACGAAGAAGAGGATAAAGATAATAAAGATAATGAGGTGTGATAAGGGATACAGCTCTTACCAAGGAAATTAAACTTGCTTTACAGGACCTTTCTTTAGAAGAAAAGCGTCTGTTTTATCCTAAGTATTTTAAAACAGGTAAAGGTGAGTATTCTGAAGGCGACGAGTTTATTGGTGTAAGTGTTCCTGACCAAAGAAGGGTGGCTCAATATTATTCAAACCTAATCCTGCTCGGTGAGGTTTCCCTACTCTTACAATCCAAGGTACATGAACACCGGTTGTGCGCACTGTTTATACTAGTTCGGAAATTTGAGAAAACTAAGGATCAAAGCCAGAGGGAAGAGATTGTAAACTTTTATCTAAAGCATCTGCCTAATGTGAACAATTGGGATCTAGTCGACAGTTCTTGTTATAAAATATTGGGTGCATATTGTTACCATGAAAAAAGACAAGATTTGTTGCTAGATTTAGCGCAGCAGAATAATATGTGGTCGCACCGAATTGCGGTAGTGTCAACTCTGTATTTCATCAAGCAAGGGTCTTTGGATTTAACTTTGGAATTGGTGAGAACTCATTTGAATCACAAACACGACCTTATGCAAAAGGCAAATGGTTGGATGTTAAGAGAAATAGGAAAAAAGGATCAGGAGGTTTTGCTACAGTTTTTATCTCAGCATTACAGAAACATGCCGCGAACCACTCTTCGGTATGCAATCGAAAGGTTTGAAGAACAAATTCGCCAGTCATTTCTTAAAGGAACGGCAAAATGAATATCGATTTTGATTTAAGAACGGCAGTCCATTATTTTCTCCATTTCGTGTTTCCGGTTTTCATTGCGCTTGCTTTTTATGGAAAACAATGGAAAAAAGCATATTTGATTCTTCTCTCTACTATGCTAGTGGACTTAGATCACCTTTTTGCAACACCTATTTTTGATTCCAATCGAAGCAGTGTAGGATTTCATTTTCTACATTCCTATCTTGCCATTGCAATTTATGTTGTTGGAGTTATTTTTAGCAAAAAGTGGCTGCGTCTTTTCTTTATCGGTCTACTACTTCATATGATTACCGATTTTCAAGATTATCACGCCTGGATCGCTAAATAAATTTTTCATTAATTTTTTTAATGACTTTCTAGTTTTTGATAGATAATTTGTATTTTGCGAAAAATTCTAAATGAAGCTGAAATACTTAACGAAATGGCATGTGCTTGTCCCTATCCTAGCAGGACTATTCTATATTGCAGGAGGGCTAACAGGGTCAATTGCCACCAATATTATTGGAGCTGCTTTACTGTTCGGTAGTGTATTATCTGCGGTTCATCATGCTGAGGTAATTGCACATAAAGTGGGAGAACCTTACGGAACCATTATTTTGGCTATCTGTATTACAATTCTAGAAGTGGGACTGATAATTTCCTTTATGCTCTCGGGTGGTGACGGTTCTTTAACTTATCCTCGAGACACTGTTTTTGCAGCGGTCATGCTGATTCTTAATGGAATTCTAGGGATTTGTATCCTCGTGGGAGGTGTAAAGTATAAAGAGCAATTCTTTATGCGTAGTTCTGCGACAACCTACCTGGTTTCTTTAGTGGCAATTATTGTTCTTACCCTAATTTTACCCAATTATACCTCAAGTGTTAGAGGTCCTTTCTACACGGAAGCGCAATTGATCTTTATTTCCATTGCATGTTTGGTAATCTATGGAACTTTTTTAATGGTTCAAACCGTACGCCATAGAAACTTCTTTATAGTGGAAGAAGAGAATCATACGGTTCATGAGGCGGATCCACCTACTTTAGCAAAAACAATGGTTAGTCTAGTGCTATTAATCATAGGATTAGCAGTGGTGATTTTTATGGCTAAGGGATTATCGCCCGCAATAGAAAACTTTGTACAAATTATCGGAGCGCCGCATGCACTTGTAGGAGTAATTATTGCTACGGTTGTTCTACTCCCGGAAGGTCTTGCTGCAATTCGTGCAGCTCGCAATAATCAGATTCAGTCCTCAATAAATTTAGGATTAGGATCCGCCCTTGCTTCAGTCGGGCTTACAATTCCTGCCGTATCCGTTGTTTGTATCCTATACGATATCCCTTTTGTCTTGGGCTTAGACCTTAAATCCATCATTTTGCTGGCTTTATCTATTTGTGTGGTGATGCTCTCTCTTAGCAGAGGGAAAACCAATATGCTCTATGGGGTAGTGCTTTTGGTGATCTTGGCATCTTATGTCTTTACGGTTATTGTTCCTTAGTGTAGGGAGCAAATCACTTTTACGACAGCCTTCTCGCAGTGGTCATTTTGTGAGACATTAATCGAGCAATGTTTCCTGCTTTATAGATTGCTTGGTCTGCTTTTTCACCCATGAACAGTTCTTCTACAGTCTCTGTCCATAGTTTCAACCAATGGTCAAAATGATGGGGTTCTATAGCGATCACTTCATTTACGGGGAAATGTTTTGCCATAGGGTTTCCCTTGTAAGAAGTTTGTCCAAAGAGTAAAGTTTCCCAGAATTGATACATTTTTGGAAGGTGTTCATCCCAGTTTACTTTGGCCACTTGGGTGAAAAAAAATCCAATCGTAGGATCCTGTGCTACTTTTTTGTAGAAACTATTAACTAAAAGTTCAATATCGCCCCGGGTTTCTAGTTTGTTCATACTTGCAAATTTAGGTAAATATCTGTCATTGAGTGAAAGGCAAGCGGAATCCCCCTAATGAATAAGATGGGATTTGTTAAATTTGCAAGATAATTGAAACGATGAATCTTGAAGCGCATAGAAAAGAAGCACTAGCCAAACAGAAGGAGCACAAAAGAATTCTCGATCAACTTCGTCGAAAGCCGCCTAAAAATTTAGACACTTTAATGCAGGGGATTCATGATCAAGTCTTTTGTGAAATTGACTGTCTTTCATGCGCCAATTGTTGTACAACTACTGGTCCCTTGTTTACCCCAAAAGATGTAGAGCGGATTTCTAAGTATTTGAGAATGAAGAGTGCTGATTTCGAATCTCGCTATTTGCGAAGAGATGAAGAGGGAGACTTGGTATTAAAATCAGTACCCTGTGTCTTTTTACTTGCAGACAATACTTGTTCTATTTATCAACAAAGACCTAAAGCCTGTCGGGAATTTCCTCACACGGACCGAAAAAAATTCCACCAAATTAATCACCTTACCATTAAAAATACGGTAATATGCCCTGCGGCCTCACTTGTCGTTGATTATATCGGTGAGGCGATTAAGATATAAACGAGAAATGCACCACAGAATAGGGTGCATTTTGTTTTTTTTATCAATTTAGAATTTATACCACTCCTTGAGCGAGCATTGCTTCGGCAACTTTTACAAAACCAGCAATATTAGCACCTTTTACGTAGTTGACATAACCGTTGTCCTCTTTACCATAGTCTTGGCAAGCTTTATGGATTCCAATCATGATTTCTTTTAATCGAGCATCAACTTCATCGGATGTCCAATTCAGTCGAATGGAGTTTTGGGTCATTTCTAATCCTGAGGTAGCTACCCCACCGGCATTAGAGGCTTTTCCTGGACTAAAGAGTACTTGGTTTTTTAAAAAGTAATTAATAGCCTCTAAAGTGGAAGGCATATTAGCTGCTTCTGTAACGCAGAGTACACCGTTTTCCACAAGTGTTTTTGCGTCTTCATAATGCAATTCGTTTTGTGTAGCAGCTGGGATGGCTACATCACATTTTACTTCCCATGGGCGTTTTCCTGCATGGAACTCTGCCGAAGGAAACTCTTTTACAAAGTCTTCCGCACGGTTGGTTCCTGAAGCTCTCATCGTTAAAAGGTAATCTACTTTCTCTCCAGAAATTCCTTCTTTGTCGTAAACATAACCGTCCGGACCAGATATCGTTAGGACTTTACCACCGAGTTCGTTGATTTTTTTCACAACTCCCCACGCCACGTTTCCGAATCCTGATACAGAAAAGGTTTTGCCTTGAATTGACTCTCCAATTGTTTTTAGCATTTGCTCACAGAAATAGACAACTCCGTAACCTGTAGCTTCAGGACGAATAAGAGACCCCCCATAAGCCAAACCTTTACCGGTTAGAACACCAGTGAATTCGTTGCGAACTTTTTTGTATTGTCCAAACAAATATCCAATTTCCCTTGCTCCCACACCTATGTCTCCTGCTGGAACGTCTGTTTCCGGTCCTATGTGCTTGCAAAGTTCAGTCATAAATGCTTGGCAAAAGCGCATGATTTCCATATCGGATTTCCCTTGAGGGTCGAAATCAGCTCCTCCTTTGCCTCCACCCATAGGAAGGGTGGTAAGGGAGTTTTTGAAAACTTGCTCGAAGGCTAGAAACTTTAAAACGGAAAGATTCACTGTAGGATGGAAGCGAATACCACCTTTGTAGGGGCCAATTGCGGAATTCATTTGAATTCTGTACCCCCTATTGACATGAATTTCTCCTTTATCATCCATCCAAGGAACCCTAAAAATAATGATGCGTTCTGCTTCTGCCATCCTTTCTAGTAATTTTTTACCGCTGTATTCCTTGCGTGAAGCGATAAATGGAATTACGGTAACTGCTACTTCTTTAACAGCTTGAAGGAATTCAGGTTCGTTGGGGTTTCTTGCTTCGATTCGGTCAATAAAGTCCTGAATTTTCTGCTCAATATTGGGGTGTTCCATTTTGGTGAAATATTATATAAACAAATTTAAATTTATTTTTAAATCTCGCAAGCATTCAATTTTGATTTGTAAAAATACAATCTATATTCCTTTATTATTTTGTTAAATGTATAATTATCGATAATAGATTGTTAAAGTTATCATGTTCTGGTGAAATAGATATGATTCATTAAATTTATAATCGCCCTCGGTTACTGATGTGTTTTGCTGAATCAAGCAATTTATAGAAAGTTAAGAAATAGATAGCGAAGAATAGCGAAGAATCAACAGGGTGTTATTGTTCGTTTTCAGAAGCACTTCGCATTAAAACACACCATAAGGATCAGAGATAGAAATTTACTTTAAATACTGATTAATAGTCGTGTACCCCAATGGTTTCATTCTTTGGTATTTTCGTTTTCACCACGGCTTTTCTTCCTTAGCTCTTCCAGTCTTTCCCAAATTTCATCTTTTTTCTTGCTCGGAAGTTCCTCAAAATCTTGTGGATTTTTTTCTTTGTACTCTTGCCAAAGTCGGTCGTCTTTTTCGTTGTAGTAATTGGGAAATTCCCAGAGATACTTTTTTCTCGTAGTTCCTTTTTTTCTAAAATGGTAAGCGAGGATTACACCCACTATGGCTCCGGCTAAATGAGATTGCCAAGATATGCGACTGCGCTCTGGCAAGGTATAAAAGTAATCCTCTGGAAACACGCCCCAAACCAAACTACCATAATAGAACCCTACCGCTAAGCTCACGGCTAAAAGGCGAAGATCCCACCGAAATATCCCACTAAAGAAAAGAAAGAAAGCAAGGACATAGACAACTCCGCTTGCACCAATAACACATGTAAGGTAACTTTCGCCTGTAAATATATCAATAGGAGGGAGACTCCAAACTAAAAGCCCCGTCATTAAGGTTCCCCAAATGAGAACTTTAGGTGCAACTTTTGAATAGAATTGGAACAAAAGGAAGCTTAGCGCTGCAATCGGTATTGTGTTTCCAATTAGATGTTCTAATCCTCCGTGAAGAAAAGGACTTAAGACAATGCCCTTTAGCCCTTGTGGTACTAAAGGGATTATGGCACCATAGCAATTAGAGAAAAACCCGAGATTTTGTAAAATGAAGCCAAGCCACATTAATAGGACCAAAATAATGGGAATGCGTAAGGCATTTTTCTCGATATTAAAGTTTCTCAGCATAATAAATCAATTGGTTCAAAACCATGGCCAAAAAATCAATTGGCAGTTTTACTTAGGAAAGTCGTTTAAAATTATTGAAAAAGATGACATAAAGTCGATTTTTTTGCATATTCACTAGGTTTGGGTAAATTGCAATGCCTATTTTTACCCCTTAAAATTTTTTGGTCTTGAAACATCCCGTATTTTTTGTATTGTTGATTAGTAGTTTGCTTCTTAATGCCCAGAGAACAGAATCCCAGAGATTAATAGATTCGTTAAATTCTTTACAATGGCAGAAAATTCAACCTAACCTAGACTCCTTGGCCAATCCGGTGATTAACTCACTTGAGGTTGTCGAATCTGATACTTTGGTCATTCGCGATGAGATTATAATACCTCAAGTTCCGGAAGATATACCGATGACTCCCTTTAATCTTATAAATTCACACCAAGAAAAAAGATGGTTTTTCTTCGGTCAAAACAACCTGCATTTCAATCAAGCCTCTTTTTCAAATTGGAATTCAGGAGGAAATAACAATATGGGTGTTTTAGGTAAGGTGAGTTACAATTTAAGTTATAAGAACAATCGCCATTACCTAGAAAATTTAATTCAGTTGGGATTTGGGTTTGTCGCAACAGAAGGTCAAAGTACTAGAAAAACAGAGGACTTCATCAATATTGCTTCCAATTATGGTTATGAGTTAGGTCGTAATTATTATTTATCTGCTGGATATCAGTTTCTTTCACAATTCACAACCGGATATAATTATTCTGCAACACCAGATCCTACCTACGCTGATCGGATTTCGCGTTTTATGGCTCCGGGCTATCTGAATTTAGGGGTGGGGATCTCTCACAATCCAACGGAGAATTTTCAAATAATTTTCCGTCCTATTAATGGCAAGTTTACTTTTGTCACCGATCCACTACTTCAAACTGCCGGACGCTATGGTTTAGAAAGGGACGGTCAAAGTGTGCGAACAGAACTTGGAGCAAACCTAAATATTCTCTATCGTTTAAATATTTATAAAGATATCTCTCTTACCAATCAGTTGAATTTTTTCTCTAACTATTTAAGTCACTTCGAGCGAGTTGATATGAATTACTCAGGAGTGCTTAACTTAAAAGTCAATCGATTCGTCTCGGCTATAGTGGGGCTAGATTTATTGTATGATCACGATCAGGTTCAAAAAATGCAATTAAAGCAAACATTGGGAATTGGATTCACTTATAACCTTGGCGAAAACAGTTTGCCAAAACGTCACCAAAAGCAAGTGAAGCCATTTATTGCCCAATAGTGGCAAGGACTACATAAATCGGTCCCCCTTCTTTAGATTTTTGAGATCAAGGACATAGTCTTTAATGAGCTGGTCGTTCTCTCTAGGGCAGATGAGTAGAGCTTTGTCTGTATCTACAACGATGTAATTTTTTAGGCCATCAATTACCGTTGCTTTGTTTTTATTTTTCAATCTTACAATCGTTCCTTTTGAATTGTAGGTTAGAATGTTTTTAGAATTTAATGCGTTACTGTTTTCATCTTTCTCTGCATTTTGGTAAACTGAAGTCCATGTACCTAAATCGCTCCATCCTAAATCAGCGGGAATCACATAAACATTCTTCGCCTTTTCTAGAATACCGTTGTCTATGGAGACTTTTGCTACTTTTGGATAAATGAGTTCGATGCATTTTTCTTCTGAACCTGTATTGTATTCACAAGAATTAAACTCTTGTACCATGTCAGGTAAATATTTTGTGAATGCAGAGATTATTGATTTAACGTTCCATACGAAGATACCAGCATTCCATAGAAAATCTCCACTTTCTAGAAAAGCTTTAGCAATCTCCAAGTTAGGTTTTTCTGTGAAGGTTTTTACTTTATTGTAAGGATTTTCGGTGTCCGAAAGGTATTGGATATAACCGTATCCGGTGTCTGGACGTGTCGGGCGAATTCCTAGAGTAACGAGGTAGTCTTTTTCAGATACCAAATTGAGGGCTAGCTCAATTTTCTCATGAAACTTTCTTTCTTTTAAAATTAAATGATCTGCAGGAAGCACAACTATTTTTGCATTGGGGTCTTTAGCGGCGATCTTCTGTGCCATATACAAGTTGCAAGCCGCGGTGTTTTTCATAACTGGTTCCCCAATAATCTGATCCGAAGGTATTTCCGGCAGTTGTGATTCTGTTAGCTCCACATATTCTTTGGAGGTAATAACAAATATATTTTCTCGAGGAATTATTTGACTTATCCGATCGTAGGTCTGTTGCACCATAGTGCGACCGGTTCCTAAAATATCTTGAAATTGCTTTGGGTGTTTCTGGGTACTTAATGGCCAAAACCTGCTTCCAATACCTCCTGCCATAATGACACAATACAACGAGCCTGCGTTCATTTCTTAACCGTTTTTTTTACTTTTGCTAATGGGCTGAAACGGTAAAGTTTACCGCTTCCTAGTTCTTCGCAAAGGTAATTCTTTTTTAGCTTCTTGTTCAATATGTACTCTCTACCTTGGAACTCAAATCCTTCAGTAGGTTTTAAATCCTCAATATATAGCTCGTGTTCTAATATCGGCTTTGGACGAAAGTATCTAACAAGTTCAGGCGAAGCCATAAAATTGGCTTTAGGATTCTTCGAGAATTCAATAAGAAGTCGTTGAAGATCTACTGAATACACTTCAATACTTTCTAGTAGCAAGATGGCAAAAGTCCGTTTCCATTCCCAACCATGAGGTGCTATTGCTCGTCCAAATTTATTAAAGGCAATAAGGTGCGCAAGCTCATGGGTGAAAACAAAAAAGAAAAGCTCAGGATCAAGGCCAGAGTTGATTGTAATTTGATGTTTTCTTCCCGCGATTGCTCGGTAATCTCCAAGTTTTGTTTTGCGGTCTTTAGTAATCTTTAAGTAAAGAGAATAAGGCTTAGACCACTGATTTAACCAGGGTAATGCTCCAGTAGGCAGGAAGGGTGAAAGCTGAGATAGTGGCATGAATTACAACATGGGTCTTCATTTTGTTTTTATGAAGAACAACAGCAAGATACTAAATTCTCTAGAGGCTTAAAGGGTAATTGGTAAGCCTTGATAGAAATTAAGTAGCTTCAAGCTAAATAGGTAATTGTATTTCGCTTGGGCAACTGAACCCTTAGCGTTAGCACTATTGTTACGAGCAGCATTAAGATCGTAGATAGTACTGCGGCCAGCTTCATAACTTTTTTGTGTAAAATCCAGCGCAAGCTCCGAGCTTTGCTCAGCTTCTAATGCAGCAACATAAGATTCGTAGTTACTTGCAGCATCGAATTGGGCTTTTTGAACGTTTTGTTTCAGCTGTTCTTTTTCTTGTAGTAAGTTGTTTAGAGCAATGCTTTCATTAATCTTGGATTGCTCAACTTGAAGTTTAGTAATGCCTTTATTGAATATAGGAACATTAACACTAACCCCTACTTGCTGCCCGAAATTCTCGGAGTATTGACGGAAAAAGGCAGTGTCATTTCCATGGTTTAGTTGATTGAAATAGAATGTTCCAAGACCCGCATTTAGATTTACTGTAGGATAAAAGGAGGTTTTGGTAATCTCCGTTTGCTCTGTGGCTGATTTAATTCTATACTCTGCAGCTTTTAATTGAGGTTGCGTAGCGTATGCAGTCTGAAGTATTTCAGAGGACTCATACAAAGGTTGGGTAATTTCTTCCGTTATTTGAGGCTCTTGAATATCAAAATCATCAAATTCAGGTAATTGCAAGAGTTGCGCGAGATTGAACAGACTTCTTTTTACATTTACTTCCGCAGAAATAACATTTTGCTTTTCTCTTGCGAGCGCTGCTTGCGCTTCTGCTAAAACGGTTTGCGCTGTTGTACCTACTTCGGTGGTTATTTTAGCTCTATCGAATAGCTTTTGAGCATTTTCAAGTGCGCTAACATTAATTCTAACGATTTCTTTGTTCAATAGTGCCGTAAGATATTCTTGCGCAATTTGTAAGGAAACATTGTTTTTAACGGTTTCAACATCCATTCGGCTGGCATCCAGTTCATAAGAAGCTTTACGAACTGCCTTTTCTAGTCTGTGGTTGTTATATAAGAGAATGTTGGCACTAACATTAGCACTGTTGTTGAAGTTATCGTTTCTCTGTACAACGCTAATATAGCGCTGTTGACCAAAGTCCAAATTGTTTGAAAAACTACCCGATACACTAGGAAGTTTTTCCTTTTGAGCAGCCTGGTAACTTAATTCTTGGATATCTTTTGTATACGTGTTATTAATGATCTGGAGATTGTGGTCTAATGCATAGCGTACGCACTCCTCCAAGGACCATTTTTTCTGGGCAAAGAATAGGCTTGCAGTGAGAAGAAAGGTAAGTTGAATCAAATTCTTCATAAAGACTTTTAGTAGATTAGACGCTAAGTTCTTTTTTTTGTTACAAAATTGCGATCCCATTTTAATAGGGCTGAAAAAATTTCTATTTTTGTTACCTATGGCAACCAAAGCGTTATTCAATTCCGTCGTTAACTGGTTTATCAAACAAAGGATTGATACCATCACGAATTTCATGGATCATCCTATTGATACCCAGAATGGTGTACTTTTAGCGCAACTCTATAAAGCGGAGAATACTCACTATGGGAAAATTCATGGCTTTAATTCCATTTCTTCAGTCAAAGACTTTCAGAATCAAATTCCTATAGTCACATATGAAGAATTTGAGCCTTTTATTGAACAGGCGAGAAGGGGAGAGAAGGATGTAATATGGCCAGGTGCGATCCGTCACTTTGCTAAATCTTCGGGAACAACTAACGCAAAAAGTAAATTTATTCCTATTAGTGACGATAGTTTAGAAGACTGTCATTTTAAAGCAGGTAAGGATTTGCTCTCTATCTATGCGAACAACCATCCAGAAAATCAACTGTTTCTAAATAAAAATTTAAAATTGGGGGGTAGTGCTGAGCGCTATCAAGATTATAATACCCGTTATGGAGACCTTTCAGCAATTTTGATCGAAAATTTACCGTTTTGGGTGGATATGACTACCGTGCCAAGTAGAAAAGTGTCGCTTATGACCGAGTGGGAGTCCAAACTCAAGGCCATCATTGCGGAGGTAAAGAATCAGGATGTAGGGAGTTTAACGGGAGTTCCGAGTTGGATGCTTGTTCTTTTGCAGAGAATTCTTCAGGAAACTGGACATAATAGCATCAGTGAGCTCTGGCCAAACTTGGAAGTGTTTTTCCATGGAGGAATAAGTTTTAAGCCTTACAGAGAACAATACCAACAAATTATTGGGTCTTCAATAAACTATTATGAGACCTACAATGCCTCCGAAGGTTTCTTTGCTATTCAGGATCAGTCAAGCAGTACCGAAATGCTTCTCATGTTAGATTATGGAATATTCTATGAGTTCATTCCAATGGAAGAGTTCTCAAAGAGTGAGCCTCGGGTTCTTACTCTTGAGGATGTTGAGCTAGGAAAAAACTATGCGTTAGTGATTACTACCAATGGTGGACTTTGGCGTTACTTGATTGGGGATACGGTGAGGTTCACATCTTTATCACCCTTTAGAATTCAAATATCAGGGCGAACCAAACATTACATTAATGCTTTTGGTGAAGAACTGATGATAGAAAATGTAGAAGCGGCCTTAGAAAAATCCTGTGAAGTGACCGGAGCTCAGATAAAAGAATATTCAGGTGCACCCATTTATATGAGTGAAGGGGAGTCCGGTGCTCACGAATGGATTATCGAATTCTCTCAATCTCCACAAAGCCTTGATAGCTTTGTTGATTGCTTTGATGAAGCTTTGAAAGCGCTAAATTCGGATTATGAAGCTAAGCGTTACAAGGATATGACACTCAAAAGACCTGTAGTGCATCAGGCGCGTGAAGGACTTTTCTATGAATGGATGTCTAAGAGAGGAAAGTTGGGAGGACAAAATAAAGTACCACGACTAAGCAATGAAAGAGAGTACATCGATCCCTTGCTTGCATTAAATAGCAAATCGTAATTAGAATAGTTTTAATCTGATAAAATAAAAGGCCGTTCTCAAAAAATGAGAACGGCCTTTCGTATTAAAATTTTGTGATTTATTTATTGTAAAGTTCTTCTACCTTATCCCAGTTAATCACATCGAAGAATGCGGAAACATAGTCTGGTCTTTTGTTTTGGTAGTTTAAATAGTACGCATGCTCCCATACGTCAAGACCTAAAATTGGAGTCCCTTGACAGTCTGCCACTGGCATTAAAGGGTTGTCCTGGTTCGGTGTAGAGCATACAGCAAGCGAACCGTCTTCTTTCTTGCAAAGCCAAGCCCATCCAGACCCGAATCTTGTTTTAGCAGCTTCACTGAAGTCGGTTTTAAATTTATCAAAACCTCCAAAAGAATCTAGAGCTTCTTTAACGTTTCCTACTGGAGTGTTGCTTCCTCCAGGCGTTAAGATTTCCCAGAAAAGGCTGTGGTTGAAGTGCCCACCTCCATTATTTCTAACCGCTGCTTTGTCTGAACCTGATTTGCAAACTTCTTCAATGCTTTTCCCTTCAAGGTCAGTTCCCTGAATTGCTTTGTTTAAGTTATCAACGTAACCTTGATGGTGTTTACTATGGTGGATCTCCATTGTTTTTGCATCAATGGTTGGTTCTAATGCGTCGTAAGCGTAACTTAATTTTGGTAACTCGAATGACATAATATTTATTTTTTAGTTAATGCTCTAAGTTATGCAAAAATCATGCATGAGCTTGTATCACTGTATTACTTTAATATATCTTTAACATCGACTTTTTGAATGGAAAGTGGATGAAAATAACATATATCTTTATAGGTATTAGCGATTCATAGACATTAGAAACTCTTCATTAGAAAGGGTGCCTTTGATGTTCTTTTCTACAAACTCCATTGCTTCAAGTGGGTTCATATCGGATAAGTATTTTCTAAGGATCCACATTCTCTGTGAAGTTGTTTCGCTTAGTAATAGATCATCCCTACGTGTGCTGGAGGACACCAGATCAATGGCTGGATATACTCTTTTGTTTGCAATTTTACGGTCGAGTTGCAGCTCCATGTTTCCGGTCCCCTTAAACTCTTCGAAAATAACCTCATCCATTTTTGAACCTGTGTCGATAAGTGCGGTAGCTATGATAGTTAATGAACCTCCACCCTCAATATTCCTTGCAGCTCCGAAAAAGCGTTTAGGTTTGTGTAGGGCGTTAGCATCGACACCACCGGAAAGGACTTTTCCAGAAGCAGGAGTAACGGTATTGTAGGCTCTTGCCAGCCTTGTGATGGAATCTAAAAGAATAACAACATCGTGTCCGCATTCAACTAGTCGTTGCGCTTTTGCTAGAACTAGGTTTGCTACCTTTACATGCTTGTCCGCAGCTTCATCAAATGTCGAAGCAATAACTTCTGCATTTACGCTTCTTTCCATGTCGGTTACTTCTTCTGGTCTTTCATCAATGAGAAGTACCATCATATAGGCCTCTGGGTGATTTGCGGATATAGCGTTTGCGATGTCTTTTAAAAGCATCGTTTTACCCGTCTTTGGTTGAGCGACAATCATTGCACGCTGCCCTTTTCCGATAGGAGCGAAAAGGTCAACAATTCTTGTTGAGATAGTAGATCCTTTTCCTGCCAAATTAAATTTTTCTTCTGGAAACAGTGGGGTAAGGTATTCAAAAGCTACTCTGTCTTTGATGAAACCAAGATCTCTACCATTTACTTCCAAAGGTTTTTGAAGAGAGAAGTATTTTTCACCTTCTTTCGGTAATCTTACGATTCCCTTTACGGTGTCTCCTGTTTTTAATCCGTAGTTTCTGATTTGTGCCGTTGATACATAAACGTCATCAGGCGATGAAATATAAGAGAAATCTGAGGAGCGTAGGAACCCGTAATTGTCCGGCAAAATTTCTAGCACTCCTTCGATGGTAACTAAACCATCGAAATTGAACTCTTTTTTAGATTCTTGCTGTTCGTGAGCAGGATTATTTGATTTGCTGTTATGCTGCTGATTAGAAGAATTTGGATTCTTATTTGCTCCAGTTTTGTTTTTTTGATTCGAAGGTCCCGAAGACGGTGTTCGATTAGGAGCTTTGCTCGTTTTTGTATTTTCTGTCGTTCCTTTCGTTTCTGTTGTTTCTTCTCCTTCTCCAACTGCTGGAACCGGTTCTTGAATTACAGTCGGGGTGGTTTTTTCAGGAATAGATTTAGAATCTGCTTCTAGAGCTAGGTCAGCTGGTGGGTTGGCCACTCTTTTTCGTCTTGTTTTAGAAGGAGCTGCCGGTTTTTGTACTTCTAGATTTTGCACTTGCTCACTCTCAATCGGTGCAGCAATGGCCTCTTCTAGGGTTTCTGTTTTTGATTTTTCTGCGGCAGGTGTAGTTTTTTGAGCCGTCTTTCTAGGGGTTCTAGTGGCGGGTTTACTCGACGTAGGTTTATCGGGTTTGGCTTCTTCTACTACTTCTTTTGGTTCCTGAGATTCCGAAGTTAAGAAAAACTCTTTTGCTACTTTAGGGTTGGATGCTTGATAATCCAAAACCGCAAATATTTTATCATTTTCGGAAGCATTTTTCGACACTTTTATACCGAATTCTTTGAGTATAAGAGCCAAGTCCGCTTCGGATTTTGACCTTAACATTTCAATGTTGAACATAGGATCGTTTAGTAAAAATGAATTTGTAAGTGTAGTTTACGTCTGTATAGAAAACAAGTCAGGCGACTTTGTCAAACGAATCAATTATGATGCAAATCTACATTATTTTTTGAAAAATGCAAAAAAATATTCTATTTTTGCACTATGTTACAACGGATTCAAACGGTTTGGATGCTACTAGCAGTTCTTGGAGCTGTGTTTTTATATCTCTCTGTGGGAGATTTAGAAATAGGAAGTTGGTTACAATATATACAGTGGGCTTGTATGGTCCTTGTACTTATTGGATTATTTTCTGTTTTTAGTTACCAATCAAGAATTAGACAATTATTGCTGAATCGAGTCAGCATAATTATAAACGCTTTGTTGATCGGAGTACTTGTTTATGAACTGCTAAATTTACCTGGAGGAATGAGTTTTCCTGAGAAAGGTATTGAGCCTATTTTTCCTCTCATTGCAGTGATTTGTCTGTTTTTAGCCAATCACTACATTCGTCGAGATGAGAAGCTCGTAAAATCAGTAGATCGACTCAGGTAGTCAAGACAACGATTTTTTTGAGTGTAAACAGTCCTGCTTAGTGGGGCTGTTTTTTTATGTTCAAAAGTAACTGTCCATTGGGAATTCCTTACTTTTGCCTAATAATTAATATCATGAATCCGTTAAAGAGAATTTTAAATTTTGCTGCTCCACACCAAAGGTTTCTATACCTCAGCATCTTTTTCAATATATTGTATTCAATACTCAATATCTTCTCTGTAGCCACAATGCTACCGATCCTAGGTCTTATGTTCGGTACCATGGATCGGATTGACACTTCACAAGAACCTATTTATAGTGGATCGCTTGGAGATTACTTTACTTACTTGAAAGATTGGGTATATTATCAGATTCAAGTCCAGATTGACACCAATGGAGCGGTTCAAGTTTTAGCACTACTGTGTCTTGTAACTGCTCTAGCTTTTTTACTAAGGAATGTTTTTCGGTATTTGGGAGCTTTTCTTTTGGTGAATTATCGTGTGGGAATCACAAGAGATTTGCGCTCCGCAATGTATCAGAAGTTTTTAAAATTGCCTGTTTCTTTTTTTACTGAAAAAAGAAAGGGAGATATGATGTCTCGAATTTCGAATGATATTAGTGCAGTGGAAAGTGGAATTATGGGAAGTTTGGTCGATGTAGTTAATGCTCCTTTTCTTATTTTAACTTCTTTAATAACTCTTTTCTTTCTCTCGCCACAACTAACTCTTTTTTCTCTCTTGGTATTTCCAGTAATGGGATGGCTTATTTCCACTGTCGGTAAAAGTTTAAAAATAAAAGCCACAGCAGCGCAAGAAGAGCTAGGAAACCTATTTTCGTTAGTAGACGAAACACTAAAATCGTCCAAGGTTATAAAGATTTTTAGTGCCGATAAAATTCTTTCTAAAAGATTTGATCAAACTACCGATCAATGGCAAAACTATGCAATTGGTATGAGTAGACGTCGTGAGATGGCCTCTCCCATGAGTGAGTTTTTAGGATCCGTCACTATATTATTAATTACTTGGTTTGCGGGTTATCAAATTCTCAATGAGAGAAGTATGGATCCAGAGACATTTCTCGTATTTATCGCATTGTTTTTTCAAATATTAGATCCGGCAAAAAAGCTTTCCAATGCATTTTCTTCTATTCAAGGAGGAATGGCCAGTTTAGATCGAATTTCTGAAGTTTTAGATTACGATTTGAAGGTGGAGGAAGCTGCCAACCCTGTTGCAATTTCTGAATTGAAGAATTCCATCGAATTTGATCAGGTTTCTTTTTATTACGAGAAAGGACAAGATATATTGCAGAATTTTTCCTTGGTTTTACCAAAAGGCAAGACTGTAGCGCTTGTGGGGCAATCGGGAAGTGGAAAAACGACTATTGCAAATCTTTTAGCCCGATTTTATGATCCTACTTTTGGGGAAATTCGAATCGATTCGGTTTCTTTGAAAGAGCTTCATTTAGAGAATTATCGACAGCTCATTGGTATGGTCACTCAAGAGTCTGTACTTTTTAATGATAGCATTTATAACAATATATTAATGGGAAAACCTTCTGCCTCAGAAAGTGAAGTTATAGAGGCAGCAAAAATAGCAAATGCTCATTCCTTTATTACGCAATTTGCTGAGGGTTATCAAACTAATATTGGGGACGACGGTTCGAAACTTTCGGGAGGTCAGAGACAAAGAATTTCAATTGCAAGGGCAGTACTGAAAAACCCTCCTATAATGATACTTGATGAAGCGACCAGTGCCCTGGATACTGAAAGTGAGCGAATGGTACAAGAGGCACTAGAAAAAATGATGGAGAACCGAACTTCATTAATTATTGCCCACCGACTTTCAACTATTCAAAAAGCCGATCATATTGTCGTGATGGATCGAGGTGCCATTGTTGAGCAGGGTACCCACAGTGAGCTATTATCTCTTCGAGGTGTTTACTACAAATTAGTAGAATTACAGAATTTCAGTGCTTAAATTACTTAAAGAGCTTCGCAATCATTTGACCAATTTTTCGATAATCGTCCGGCGAGTTGTGGCTCCGTCCTATCGTATTGTATATTCCTGAATCTTGCGAAGTGTCTATCGTGGCAGGATAAATGAGCAAATAATTTTTCTCGATAAAATTTTCTTGAAGGAATGTTGGAACCTTTACCATATCGTGGAGGTAAGAGATTTGTCCTCTTTTTGCCATGATAAGAATTAGCCCTTCATCGCTTTTCATTTTCTCTGCAATTTTTGGAATTTCACTCCATCGGTTAAAAATGATGTAGGAGGCCTCAATAGTGGCTTTCTTTTGAATTTTTTCTAGAAGGGAAATGGTGAGTTCATCAGAATAAAAAACGATCTGTGCTCCAGAATTTCTTGCAAGATTCCAGATTTTCAGAACAGCCTTTAGGAAACCTACTTCTTTTTGAGCTAAAGGAGGAATTACAGCATGATAAGTCTTGATCGTTGCGGTAGGTTGAGCAGCGTGATAAACAAGAACATTGGTTGAGTTATTGCTTAAATAGCCGTTGTATAAGTTATATACAAAAGAGGAAGAGAAGCCTTTTTCTCTATCAACTCCAATCATGAGATCGGTTATTTTGTGCTCTTTAATTTCGTTATTAATCCCATTGATAATATCAGAGTCGTGGCGTTTTAATGGTGTGATTTTCACTTCAGCTCCGGCACCAATATCAACTGCAGAGGAAAGTAGTTTATCTGCTTTTTGATCTGAAGATTCATTTTTTACTTCATTAATAACATTTAGTGCAAATATTTGGTCTTTATTCGATTTTGCTTTTGCTAAAAGTGCAAAATTAGTCATCGGATCTACGGTTTCTGGGTAGTTTAGCGCAAGTAATATTCGCTCCGCTTCTGGATTATCGTCCTTAAATTGTTCCTCACTTTCTCTTTCCGCAATCTGAGCTGCACTCTTCTGTGAAATAAAAGAAGAAACGGTACAAGAGACCAAAATTAGCAGTATACTCCCATTCAAAATACTTTCATTCAGAAGACGGATAGGCTCTCCCGTTTCGGTTTCGCCTAAAATCACATTGTATCCCACCATAACCGCCGCTAGAGTAGCCGCCGCTGAAGCTGTGGACAGACCAAAAATCAATTGCCCCTCATCCTTTTTTAAGCGAAAGGTTTTCTGCGTGGCAACACTGGCAAGGTATTTTCCGCCAATAGCCAAAAGAGTCATGATTAGGGCTACTTTGATTGTTTCAAAATCCTTTATAAAAGCTTGAAAATCAATAATCATCCCCACAGAAATTAGAAAGAAAGGGATAAAGATTGCATTCCCTACAAAATCTATTCTGTTCATTAACGTAGAAGTATGAGGAATTAAACGATTAAGCGCTAGCCCCGCTAGGAAGGCCCCAATTATGGCCTCCACTCCTGCTAGTTCTGCAAATAGTCCGGCCAAGTAGATCATGACCATCACAAAGATAAAATGGGAGACTTTGTCGTCCACATTTTTGAAAAACCAACGGGCTATATACGGAAACCCTATAAGGACTATGGCTCCAAAAACGATAATAGAGATGCTTAATTGCATCCAAAAAGCAGAGCTGACGTCTCCTTGCGACATTCCTACAATAACCGCTAGCACAAGTAGCGCAAGAAGGTCGGTAATCATTGTTCCACCAATGGTTATATTAACCGCTGGGTTTTTAGATATACCTAGTTGACTAACAATAGGATAGGAAATAAGTGTATGAGAGGAAAATAAACTTGCAAAAAGTATAGAAGTTAAATAGTTGAATCCCAGGATAAAATGCCCTGCTAAGACACCAAGAACTAGCGGTATACTGAATGTGAAGAGTCCGAACCCCAGGCTTTTCCACTTATTCTTTTTGAATTCATGCAGGTCGATTTCAAGGCCGGCCAAGAACATGATGAATAATAATCCTGTTGTTCCAATGACCACAACGCTTGCATCGCGCGGTAGGATTCCAAATCCGTTTGGACCTACAAGTGCTCCCGCAATAATGAGTCCAATAAGGTGAGGAACTTTAATTTTATTGAGCAGCAGAGGAGCGGCTAGTATAATGATCAGAATGACCAAAAACTTTAGCACAGGATCTTCTATCGGCAGGGCCCAATGGCCGGTACTTAGTACTGTGAGCATAGGTGATCGTTAGCGGGTAAGTTCAATGGAAAATTTACTTTGACATTGCTCATTAATATTTACAATGCGTGTGCCAGAGAGTTTTGTAGGATTTAAAGAATTAAATCTCAAGGTGATGTTGAGTCTTTTTTCTTGGTTCGGGGGACTTTGGAAGGTGAGTACCAAATTCTCCCCCTCAAAAGAGCCGGAGTAGATTCTACTTGTTCCTGATTTATTAATATTTTGAGCGGTGACCATAGTGCCCTGTGAACTAATGATCCATTCATCTATTCGAACATCCCCTAATACGTAGTCTGGGCAACTACTTTCAGTGCAAACGATTTTTCCTTTCCACTTCCCATAAATTTGACTTAGTCTTTGATCTAAAAGTACCGTGTCTTTCTTTTTGGCTAATGAATCCCTCATCTCGCGGAGTTGAGTGTATTCAGCTTCCACAAGTTGAAGTGCTTTTTCCTTCTCTTTTAATTCTTGTGCTTTTTGCTCAAGCTGCTGTCGTTCTTTACTTAAATCTTCTTGACAGGAGGCCAAAAAAAGAGAAAATGCACAGAGAAGTAGGAAGTTTCTTAAGATCATAGCGAAAGGGTTTGGTTGATAAGTTAAGAAAAAAGCCTAAAATTCACGTGTGTTTTTTATTTTTCTTTACTACTTTCCGGTTGAAGTTGCGCTATTAAGTCGATCCCACCTTTAGTGCGATCTCCTATTTTGCAAAGAATTTCTGAGTCTAAAGGTAAAAAGACATCCATCCGGGAACCAAATTTGATAAATCCAAATTCGTGTCCAGCTTTAGCTTCATCTCCTTTGTTACAATAAAATACGATCCGTCTAGCTACATAGCCAGCAATCTGGCGAAAAACAACCACTTGGTTATTTGAAGCTTGAACAGCAACGGTGGTACGTTCATTGTCGGTAGACGATTTTTCATGCCATGCAACTAGGTATTTTCCAGGGTGGTACTTTTTATAGGTTACAACGCCACTTAATGGAAATCTACAGATATGAACATTTAAAGGGGACATGAAAATAGAAACCTGAATTGCTTTCTTTCCCAGTACTTCCTCTTCATTTACTTCTTTAATCATCACAACTTTTCCATCAACGGGAGCTACTATATTCAAATCATGTTCATCCAAATTTCTATTGGGAACTCTAAAGAACCAAAAAACTAGTCCATATACTACTAAGAGTGGAATTATGATAAGCAAAGACCATTCTTTCAATAAATAAATACTTAAAAAAGCCAGAATAGCGAAAAGCGCACTAGCAACGATTAGGGTTCCTTTTGATTCTTTGTGTAGTTTCATAACTCTCAATTATATAAAATTATGGATGATAAAGTATAAGTAGAGCACAGGAGCACAAAATAAGAAACTATCTAAACGATCTAAAATTCCTCCATGCCCAGGAATTATTTTGCCACTGTCTTTTACATTAAAGTTGCGTTTGAGCTGCGATTCAATTAAATCACCTAATGGTGCGGAAATGGCAACTAAAAATCCCACTACAATCCAGTTTCCTTGTAATTGAGGGAGATTGCTTTCAATAAAGAAAGAGAAAAGCAGGGTCAAAACCACTCCGCCAATAAGCCCTTCCCAGGTTTTTTTCGGAGAAATTTTTGGAGCCATTAAGTGCTTTCCAAAAAGTCTTCCACTAAAGTAAGCAAAAGAATCAGAGGACCAAATAAGGACAAAGAGCCAAAATACTTCCCATGAAAACTTTTCTGCAGAATCGAGCGTAATGAGCCCTAGGGAAAAACCAAGGGGAAGTCCAACATACAGGACCGTAAAGAGCATTTTCCCCAGGTCGTTTTCAAGCTCACTTTTAAAGTAAAATAGTGTAATACAAGCTGAAAAAAAGAGAAAAAGAGCCAGAATATGGGTCAAGTTGAATTGATGATCAAAACCTCCAGCCAAATAGAGGGAAGCAAAATAATAAAATACACCTAAGGCTAGGGGCAGAGTGAGTAGCCGTTGCCAGCCTTGTTTTAATTTCAGAATTTGAAGACATTCCCAAACCCCAAGAAGTAAAATAAGGGAAAGCAAAACAAGAAAAATCAGATGTTGTGGAACGCTAAGACCAATTATTGAGAAAAAGCTCTCACCAAGGGGTGTGGTTCCCATAACGATGATAATCCCGTAAATAAATCCGGATATAAGGCGTTGTATTAAATTTTTGTCCAAAATAAATGCTCGTTTTACCGGTTTTTTTTTTGTCGGTTTAATCTTCGAGCAAAAGTAAGAAAAGTTTTGTATTGTCCTTACCAGGAGTATCGAGTTTGGATTGGTTTCCACTAATGGAAGTTAAGTTCTTCAAAGTGCCTCTTCGTTTTACTTTCATCATGGCATCCCCAAGATTGGTGACAATTTGAGATACATTGGCCATAATAATGATTTTCTCGGGCAGTCGAGAAGAATGGTAGTGAAGAATATTGTTGTGTGAGAGCATGATTCTTCCATCATAGGCAATGAGGTATTCACACGTAATGAAGGCCGCATCGTTTTGTGGAGTAAGCTCTGAGGAGTGTGGAGTTTTAAGTACATTTAAAAAATTACCTAAATCTTCATCACAACAGAACACCGAGCTTATTTGCTCGATTTTCACAATTTGATTGAGCACTTGGAGTGCTTCGGCCTCGTCTTGACAGTAATTAAAATAACCACCGGAATGGGTAAAGAGTTGTGCGAATTTATAGTCTAAATCCGCATTTTTCAATTGGTCTCCAAGTTTGACCAAATCGTTCTCATCATCAACTTCCGGCTGATTAAGAATTTTCCCTACAAATTTCCTAAATAAGCTCACGTAAATCTTGCTGGATTAATCGATTAATGAATACAAAAATATAAATTAAATTGTATTGCGTAGTATAAAATGCAAAATCCTGACCGAAAGTAGTTCTTGTGGCCAGGATTTTTGCTTTATTTTTAACCTAGAGGTTCGTCTCTGTTGAAGTTTCTTTATTATCCGTTTCAGGTAAAGGGCTTGGTTCCTGTACTTTTTCCGGTTCAATTTCAATCTCCTTTCTTTTTTCCTCTGCCGTATTGAGCGGTTGCTCTACTAGCTCTGGATCCCAAGCACGCTTTCCAAAGATTTCTTCTAAATCTTCTCTGAAGATCACCTCTTTTTCTAAAAGTTTGCTGGCTAGAGCATCAAGCTTGTCTCTGTTTTCAGCAAGAATCTCTAGGGCTCTTTGGTATTGAGTTTCAATAATTCTAGAGATTTCTTTATCAATCGTTTTTGCGGTTTCTTCTGAATAAGGCTTGCTCAAAGAGTACTCGCTTTGTCCTGAAGAGTCATAATAAGAAATATTTCCTACTTTTTCACTTAGTCCGTAGATCGTTACAATGGCTTGTGCTTGTTTTGTAACTCTTTCTAAATCGGAGAGCGCTCCAGTGGAAATGTTTTGAAATACAGTTTGCTCTGCTGCTCTTCCTCCTAGAGTTGCACAAATCTCGTCATACATCTGTTCTGTTGTAGTTAACGATCTTTCTTCAGGTAAATACCATGCAGCTCCAAGAGATCGTCCTCTTGGTACAATGGTCACCTTTAATAGTGGTGCAGCGTGTTCCACTAGCCAAGAAATCGCCGCGTGTCCCGCTTCGTGGTAGGCCACTCTTCTTTTCTCCGAAGGTTTTATGGCTTTGTTTTTCTTTTCCAGTCCTCCAATAATACGGTCAACCGCATCAAGGAAATCTTGTTTGGTAACGGTATTGTGGTTGTTTCGGGCCGCAATTAGTGCTGCTTCATTACAAACATTGGCAATGTCAGCTCCACTGAATCCTGGTGTCTGTTTTGCTAGGAAATCTCTGTCAACATCTGGGTCTAACTTAATTTTAGACAAATGGACATCGAAAATTTGGCGTCTTTCATGGAGTTCTGGAAGATCTACATAAATGGATCGGTCAAATCGACCTGCCCGCATTAATGCCTTATCTAGAATATCGGCACGGTTGGTTGCCGCCATAACAATTACATTGGTATCAGTACCAAAACCGTCCATTTCCGTTAGAAGCTGGTTCAATGTATTTTCTCTCTCATCATTACCTCCGGTAATATTTCCTTTTCCTCTGGCTCTACCAATAGCGTCAATCTCATCGATGAAGATAATTGCTGGAGACTTGGCTTTTGCTTGAGCAAATAGGTCACGAACTCTCGAAGCTCCTACTCCGACAAACATCTCTACAAAATCAGAACCGGAAAGTGAAAAGAAAGGTACTTTTGCTTCTCCTGCAACTGCTTTTGCTAATAACGTTTTACCTGTTCCTGGAGGCCCTACCAGTAGTACTCCTTTTGGGATTTTACCACCTAGTCGGGTGTATTTTTCAGAATTCTTCAAGAAATCTACTACTTCCTGTACTTCTTCTTTTGCTCCTTCTAATCCTGCAACGTCTTTGAAAGTTACCTGGATCTTCTCTTTTTCATCAAATAGTTTTGCTTTGGATTTCCCAATTGAGAAAATTTGACCTCCAGGACCTCCGCCTCCACCACCCATTCGGCGGAAAAGGAAGAAGTAGAATAACCCTAACACAGCCACCCAGATTAAGACCGTTATCAGCATATCTGAAATAGGGTTTTTTGCTGTGGTGTAATCCATCGATGTGGTTATCTGAGGATTTGATTTTTTAATGTCCCGATAAGTCTCGAGCATGATGGTTTTGTCTCCGTAGGCGAAAGAGTAGTCAGGCCCCGTCTGTGGACTTAGCATTTCTAGTGGTCCTGGAGTTTGGCTATCATTGTTTTGAGCCAGTGCTGCTTTAGCCTCTTTGGTTAAAAAGACATCTGCTTTACTTACATCCGTGTAAACCAGTACTTCTTTAACTTTACCTTCGGTCACCAACTTATAAAACCCTTCTTCATCTAGTTTTTTTCCTTCTGAAGACCCAAGCATGGGCTGTAAAAACAAAAACAGCACCACAGCAATGGCGATTGGAAAAAACCAATTAAATCCTTTATTGTTCATTCTCTATTTCTTACGTATCGTGGGCTAGGCCCAAATTATTTTTATATTTCTTCTATCGTTGTGATTTTCGCATCACCCCATAATTCCTCAATCTCATAGTAATCACGGACTTGTTTTTGGAAAATATGTACAACCACTGACACATAGTCCATTAGGACCCACATGGCGTTGTCAGTACCTTCTACATGCCAAGGACGCTCTTTCGTCTCGTTTCTGACTTTTTTCTCTATGTTTCCTGAAATAGCGTTCACTTGAGTGTTCGAGTTAGCGCTGCATATGATGAACGTTTCAGCAACGGAGTTTTCTATCGTAGAGAGGTCAAATATTTTAATGTCCTCCCCTTTAGTGTCCTGCATCGCATCAACGATGGTTGCAATCAGTAGTTCTTTTTCTGTATTTTTACTCATTCAATAGTAGTCTAATCTGCAAATTTATTGTTTTTGGTTCATTTCTACCCTCTAAGTTAGGGATTTAATCTAAGAAAGTGCTTATAATGTTCACTTGCCATTACCTAGAAAAAGTCACCTCCACTATGGATGAAATAGCCCCCTATCTTCAGGGAGCAAAGGATCCTGTAGCTCTTTACTCCTTTCATCAGGTGCAAGGGCGCGGTCAATACGGGAATTCCTGGGAATCACAGAAAGGATCATCACTAGCTTATTCGCTTGGAATTCCTGAGAACCTTGTATCCTTAAGTCCTGAATTGTTCAATTATCATACCGCTATTGTATTGCGAGAGTTTCTTGCCAATTTGACCAGTATTCCTGTTGAAATTAAATGGCCCAATGATTTAATTATGCGTGGTAAAAAAGTAGGTGGAATTCTAATTGAGAAACAAAAACACAGTGACGATTTTTATTTTGTCATAGGATTTGGTATGAATGTGGCTGAGCGAAGTTTCGGGCAGATCGTAAAGGCTGGTTCGCTCTATTCGCAGACAGGTCATTTGTTTGATTTAGATTTCATTACTACAGAATTGACTCGGTTTTTGTACCATCATTTGCTTGAGCTAAAAAAGGAAGACGAAGTTCTTGAGCTGTTCAATCAAGCACTTTTTAGAAAAGACAAGATCTCGGTTTTTGAAAAAGGGGGAACTAGACAAAATGGCATAATTAGGTATGCCGATGCTTCAGGTATGCTGCACGTGGAATTAGAAGAGGAAGGACTAAAAGCCTTTTATCATAAGCAAATACAGCTGCTTTACTGATTGGCTCTTTTCAGGTAGAGGAAAAGTGCTAAGGGGCCAAAAAATAAATTGGGTAGCCACATCGCTATTAGAGGAGGTAAGCCGTTGTTTTGGGAGACGACTTTAAGAACTTCGAAAGAGAATACAAAAACAAATGCCAGTGCAATACCTAATGCAAGATTGATTCCCAGCCCTCCACGTTTCTTTTGCGAAGACAGTGAAAGTGCTAAGATGGTTAGAATAATAATAGAAACCGGCATTGAAGTTCTTAAGTGCAACTCATTCAAAAAGTAGTTCAAGTTCTTGTTTCCTTTTCGCTTTTCTTGATCAATCAGCTTTAGTAGTTTGGGTGTGGTTTTCGTTTGACCCAAATATTCGTCCGGAAATAATTCTTCTGGCGGATAGCCAAAACTTAAATCTTTAGTTTCTCCATTAGAGAGTTTGACTTGTCCATTTTTATCTATCGTTCTTTCCAAAAACCCTGTTATAGTGAACTTACTCTTCTTGGTATCCCAAAATATTTCGTTCGCTACAGTTTCTTCAATGAGTTTTCGTTTTTTGTCAAATTTTTGATACATAAAACTCGAACCGCGTTTTTCTTTACGGTTGTAGTTACTAATGAAAATGTACGTGGTGGGTGTGAGTTGGGTAGCAATTTCGACATTTCCTAGGATTTTCTCTTTTGAAGCTTCCCCCATGGTGTAGACTTCGAGCTTGTTTTTTTGAATATTTGCCCAAGGAAGTACAAAATGATTGGTCATTAGCGACAAAATAGCAATGAAGCCCGAAGCAATAAAATAAGGTCGTGCAAACCTATGGAAGCTTGCTCCACTACTGATAATCGCTACAATTTCAGTGTTGTTCGCCATTCTTGAAGTAAAATAAATGACTGAAATAAACACCAGAATGGACATAAAAGTGATGATCAAATAGATCATCCAATAAGGGTAAAAGTTTAATAGGAAATAACCTACACTAAACCCATTTCCCTCAATACGTGGAGATTTACTCTGGACGTCAATTACCACTACGATCAACGACAAAAGCAAAAGCATAAAACCAAGGGTTCCCAGGTATTTTTTGATTATGTATTTGTCGATTAGAGTAAACATTCTTACCTATTTTTAGAGTCTTTGTCTTAATGCGGGAACTACCGAATCTTTCCAAGCGTAAAAATCCCCTTCTAGGATATGTTGTCTTGCCTTAGTTACAAGATCTAAATAAAAAGCTAGGTTGTGCAATGAAGCAATCTGCTTGCCAAGGTATTCTCGGGCTGCAAATAGGTGTCTCACGTAGGATTTTGAGTATTCATAATCAACAAAGCTTGCACCTAGCGGATCCAAAGGAGAAAAATCATTTTTCCACTTTTCATTTTTAAGGTTCATTACACCGTTCCAAGTAAAAATCATTCCGTTTCGTGCATTGCGAGTTGGCATAACGCAATCCAGCATGTCTATTCCTAGCCCAATGGATTCCAGGATATTCCATGGTGTTCCAACGCCCATTAGGTACCGCGGCTTTTCTTTAGGAAGTATATCGGTTACTTCGTCGGTAATACGGTACATTTCTTCCTCAGGCTCGCCAACTGAAAGTCCTCCAATGGCGTTTCCTGCTTGATTCTGCTCTGAAATAAATTCTGCAGATTGTCTGCGTAAGTCAGAATAGGTGGAACCTTGAACGATTGGGAATAAACGCTGGGAATGTCCGTATTTTTCAGGGTTGTTTTTAGTCCAATCAATGCACCTCTTCAGCCACCGATGGGTCATTTCCATCGATTGCTTTGCTAGCGCATACTCACAAGGATAAGGAGTGCACTCGTCAAAAGCCATAAAAATATCAGCGCCAATTTGACGTTGAATCTCCATAGAGCGTTCTGGAGAGATGAAATGCATGCTTCCGTCAATATGGGATTTAAAGTTCACCCCTTCTTCGGTCATTTTTCTACTTTTAGAAAGCGAGAATACTTGGTATCCACCGGAATCGGTCAAAATGGGCCGGTCCCAATTCATGAATTTGTGGAGTCCTCCTGCGTTTTCCATCACTTCCATTCCTGGCCTTAAATAAAGATGATAGGTATTTCCAAGAATGATTTGGGCTTGTACATCCTCTTTCAGTTCTTTTTGGTGTACTGTTTTTACTGACGCAACCGTACCCACGGGCATGAAGATAGGCGTCTGAATTTCACCATGATCGGTCGATATTTTTCCTGCACGAGCTTTGCCCTCGGAGGTTTTTTCTATTTGAAAAAATTTGTTATCCATCGTTCTATTTGGAATAATAAGGGGTTTGTCCAATTTCTTTAAGCTTTTTCTCAATGTGCCCCTTCGCACCTGGATCTTTTTCCATTATAATTTCCTGCGCAGAGCGCAATATATTTTCCATTAACCTAGGAGAAGCTATATAATAATTATAGCTCTGTTCAAAACTTTTAGCGCTTACTTTGTGTTCATTAAGAATGTACCGCGTACTTATTTCCAAATTCCCGCCAGAGTTTTGAAAGGTAGCTTGATCGCTGATGGCAAATTGAGCAATAATTTCAGACATCTGCTGTGGTGGAATCAGGTCATTTGGTTTATGAACTGCACCGGATTCTTTACAAGAAAAGAAAAGTAAGGAAATAAAAGTAATATAAAAATACAATCTTCTCATAGTCTACCCAATAGCGCTTTGATTCGAATCCCTAGTATGCCGAAAATGGCCTCGCCAATGATTCCTCCATTCATTTTACTTTCTCCAAGTACTCTGTTTGTGAAAATTATAGGAACTTCCACAATTTTTAAGCCTTTTTTAAAAACTCTGTATTTCATTTCCACTTGGAAGCCGTATCCTTTCAGGCGGATTCGATCTAAATCTAGTGCTCTTAGAGTGGATGATTTAAAGCAAACGAAACCAGCGGTGGTATCTCGAATAGAAACCCCTAAAACCGTTCTTACGTAAAGCGAAGCAAAATAGGAAAGAAGGACTCTGCCCATTGGCCAGTTCACTACGTTTACTCCTTGAGAATATCTGGATCCAATACTTAAATCAGCATCTTTGCAAGCTTCATGGAGTCGGATAAGATCTTTAGGATTGTGCGAGAAATCAGCGTCCATTTCAAAAATGTATTCGTAATCTCTTTGTAGCGCCCATTTGAAACCGTGAATGTAGGCTTTTCCTAAGCCGTCCTTTATTTTTCGGACACTAAGATGAAGGAGCTCGGGGAATTCTACCTTTAGTTTTTCAACTATAGAAGATGTTCCATCTGGTGAAGAATCATCAACGACTAAAATCTCGAAATTTTCTTCTAGAGAAAAAACGGCACGAATTATATTTTCGATGTTTTCTTTCTCGTTATACGTCGGTATGATGACCAATTTTCCCATATCAGTGTGCAAAGATAATCTATTTTTCAAATGGATATTTTCGCTCGGAAAATTAGTCTTATTTTTGCAGAAAATTAGCAGCTTTGGTTCGAGTTACCGAGAATTATGATTGGGTCATAGTCGTGTTACTGCTCTCAGTGGTAGCGCTTCTTATTGTGTTTCAATACTTACAAAGGGATTCGAGGTTTTTGAAATTTTTTTCTCAGAATTTCATTGACTCCGGGAACATATTCCCTACGTGGCTTGTCGTATCTGGAGTGTATGTTCTTCTTTTTGCTACTTTCGTTTCTAAGTTTTTACCCGTTATCCCTGCTGAGGTTGAAAAGATTTCTGTTATGGGTTATTCCCTCAATAAGATGGGTTATGTTCTTTTAATTTCAAGCCTCTACTATGTTGCACGATTTTTTTTAACCTTCTTTTTTTATTCAAGCATCGGAGAGGATAAAAAATGGGCAAGACTCTACTTTGTCACCTCCAAGTTTTACATGTTTTTATCATTTGTTTTAATTGGTGGAATCCTCTTGATTTATTTTTTTGATTACTCGGGTCTTCTACTATTAAGAGTCTCATTTGTAGTGGCTTTTGTTCTCTTTGTTTTTAAGCAATTTTTCTATCTGTTTAATCGCAATTATATTCTGCCAAACAACTGGTATTATAAAATTTTGTATATTTGCACGCTGCAAATTATACCCATATTAGCACTATGGAAAACGCTGTTTATATAAAATCACCCAAGATGAAAATTAAGTCTATACTGGTTTCCCAACCAGCTCCCAACGAATCGTCTCCTTATATGGAGATAGCCAAGAAGGAGAAAATAAAAATTGACTTCCAGCCATTTATTTTGGTCGAGGGGGTTGACGGGAAAGAATTGCGCGGCCAAAAAATTGACTTAACTCAATATACCGGTATTATCTTCACTAGTAAAAATGCTATTGACCACTACTTTAGGCTTGCAGAAGAAATGAGGTTCTCAGTACCTGATACCATGCGCTATATTTGCCAAAGTGAGGCCATTGCAAATTATCTGCAAAAACATATCGTATATCGGAAAAGAAAAATCAGCTTTGGAGAGAAAGTGTTTTCAGATTTGGCTCCATTGTTTAAGAAGTATCCAAATGAAAAGTATCTGCTTCCTTCGTCGGACGTACTTAACGGCGATATTCCAACTACCTTAGACAAGTCTGGAGTGGATTGGACCCGAGCAATTATGTACCGTACGGTTTGTGCTGATTTAAGTCAGATCAAGGTATCTGATTACGAAATGCTTGTGTTTTTTTCGCCTCAAGGAATTCGTTCCTTATTTGAAAATTTCCCAGATTTTAAGCAAGGAGAGACCGTCATTGCTGTGTTCGGTTCGACAACACAACAAACGGCGCAAGAGTTAGGTTTGACCGTTCAAGTTATGGCACCAACTAAAGAGTCGCCTTCGATGACTATGGCCATCGAAAAGTTCATTAGAACAGCAAAGTAGCTTGCTTTAGACCTTGAAAACCACCCAACCGTCTTTTCCTAAAAGGATTAGATGGTTTTTTATTCCTAGTAATTCTTCTATGAAACCACCTAAAGCCCAGAAAATAGAAAAAATTATTTCTCTTCATGGAGATCAAAGAAGGGACGATTATTATTGGTTGAATGATCGTAATTCCCCTCACGTTGTAGCCTATTTAGAGGCTGAGAATCAGTATGCTGAATCGGTGATGGCGCCGGTGAAAGATCTGCAACAAGAGGTGTTTCGTGAAATGAAAGATAGGTATGCCCCCGTTGACGAATCGGTACCTTACTATTTTGAAGGCTATTGGTACTCTGCGCAATATAGGCAGGCTGAAGAATATCCTGTTTTTGTTCGTAGAAAAAATCTTGAGGATAAAGAGTTCGAGATCCTTCTTGACGTGAATCCTTTAGCGGTTGGGCACGAATATTTTGATGTAGATCGGATTTCTGTGAGTCCATGTGGAAAGTTTCTAGCTTATTCTTGGGATACAATAGGTGAGGGCAGCTATACGATATCATTTAAAGATTTAACCTCGGAGCGTCTTTTGGAAGATTCCATCAAGGATTGTACAGGAAAATTGGTGTGGTCAGAGGATTCCAAGCAGGTATTCTACGTCCGTTTAGACGAATCCTTTCGTGCCTTTGAGGTGGTCAGACATGAAATGGGAACCAAAGAAACTTTAGATAAAGTTGTTTTTCTGGAAGAAGATACGGCCTTCGATGTACATGTATCTAAGACCAAAGATCAGAAATATGTTCTTATTCAATCTTCGAGCAGTGTTACTGATGAAAGTTGGTTCCTTCCTAGTAATTGCCCCTTTGACTCTTTTACTTTGATTCAAGAAAGAACAAAGGGATTAGAATATTCTGTAGAACATTTCGAGGGTGATTTTTATATTATTACCAATCATGCGGGGGCAAGCAATTTTAAAATGATGAAAGCCCCTGTTGAAAAATGTAGTGAAAATTATTGGGTTGATTGGATTGTTCCAAATAAGGAAGTCCTTTTGGAGGGGTTTGAGCTTTTTAAAAACTATTTGGTTTTAGAGGAGAGAGTGGAAGGGCTTATGAAAATTAGGATTCTTAATTTAAGGACAGGATCTTCTCACTATTTGCCTTTCCAAGAAGCTTGTTACAGTGCTTTTGTAGGGATGAATATGGAATTTAATACTTCACTTTTGCGTTATAGTTATTCCTCACTCACCCATCCAACTACCACCTATACGTATAACATGGATAACGGAGAAGTGAGCATTGTAAAGGTTCAACAGGTTATGGAGAAAAATTTTCATCCAGACAATTACATCTCTGATCGCATTTGGGCTATTGCTGAGGATGGAAAGAAAATTCCTATTTCATTTGTAAGACATAAAGATACTCCCGTTTCTGAAGCAACTCCTCTTCTACTGTATGGTTACGGGAGTTATGGACAGACGGTAGATGCTTTCTTTTCCATTGTGAGGTTGTCTCTGTTAGACCGAGGTTTCATTTATGCGATAGCCCATGTTAGGGGTGGAGAGTACTTAGGTCGGGACTGGTACGAGAAGGGAAAAATGCTACATAAGAAGAATACCTTTACAGATTTCATTTCGGTTGCAAAGCATTTGATTCATAATGGATACACTTCTTCTTCTCACTTATATGCCATGGGAGGCAGTGCAGGCGGTCTTCTAATAGGCGCTGTAATTAATCAAGAGCCAGAGCTTTTTCATGGAGCCATCGCACAAGTTCCTTTCGTGGATGTGCTCACAACCATGATGGATGAAAGTTTGCCTTTAACCGCTGGGGAATTGGAGGAATGGGGGAATCCGCAAGTGGAACAGCATTATAACTACATGAAGTCCTACTCACCTTATGATAACGTAGGGTACTTACCTTACCCGAATCTGTTGATAACAACTGGCATTAACGATAAGCAAGTTCCCTACTGGGAACCTGCAAAATGGGTGGCAAAGCTTCGTGAACATTCCACATCTAAGAACCAAATATTACTTCATTGTGACATGAATGCAGGTCATAATGGAGGGACTGGAAGATTTGAATCTTTGAAAGATGAAGCGTTAGAAGTCGCTTTTTTACTTAAATTAGAGGCAGAATTATGAAAGAAAATGAACTTTGGCAAGAAGTAGAACGCTTCTTTGAACAAAAATTTGATACTGAAAAGAACGTTCCGATAGAGACGGTTTTGTTTCTAATAGGTATTCAGGAATTAGGTAGTGGCAAGCAATCTTATTCAAAAGAAGATAAACTAAATTTGATTCACATTGCAGTGTGTAGGCTGCTTGAGCCTTTCGGGTTCTATAAATTTTCTCACTACGACAACGACGGCTATCCACATTTTGAGGAACTTGCTCCTCTTCCGGAGCTCAAGCCAAACGAGCAAACCCTTTTAATGAAAAAGGCAGTGGTTCAGTATTTTATAGATGAAAATCTATTTGACTCTTCCGTTTTAAAGCAATTGGAACAGGGTGGAATGATTTAATTGTATTAAAATACAGTGATTTAAGAAAATTAACACAAAATTTTGGTGTGTATTTTGTAGTACTATTGTTAAAATCAGTAATTTTAACATTGGTTATTTAAAGTACACCTATGAACAAACGGTTTATTCCGATCATTTCCATCTTGATGTCCATTTCTGTTGTTGTATTCGTTACACTACAGATTAAATGGTTAAAGGAGTACTACGGTGCATTAGATCAAGATTTTTCAAATAAAGTTTCAGCTTCTCTTGAGAAATCAGTTAGGGAACTTAATGATCTCGAATTTGATAAATATATCAACGAGACGTATAAAAATTTTGGTAGAACTGTGGCGTCCAGTAGTGATCAGCCTAGTTCTACAATCATCCAGCAGACAGAGGATTCGGCCACTCAGAGAACTATTACCTATCAGCAAAATATAATTGAAAGAGAAAACCTTCCTATCGAAAATACGGGAGACTCTCTGAATCGCATTAAGATGTGGACCGATGAGGTTTTGGTTCAAATGACTAAAGACTCTGTCGAATCGCAGCCACTTACCGCTGCTCTTGATCAATCGATTAATTCTGGAGAATACAATCTGAAAGAATTTTACCGCATTGTAGGTAACAATAGACCGATAGAGAAACGAGTGGAAGGCAAGGCACTTGATTCCATTGTAAGAAAATCACTTGAAGCCAATGGAGTAAGAAGTGATTTTGGTTACGGTGTTTTTGATCGCTCTGGGAAGCTTACAAAGATCACTAATGAAAATTTTAGTGATCAAGCAGGTAATACACTCTACGATGAGGTATTATTTAAAGATGTAGACGATGCCCCACTATATACTCTATCTCTAGTTTTTCCACGGAAAAACTTTTCCCTAGTTCGCAATAACTTGCCGATGCTACTTGGGACCTTTCTCTCGCTCTTAACGATTTTGGGCATTTACATTACTTCAATTAATTATATGATGCGGCAGAAAAAAATAGCGGATATAAAAACGGATTTCATCAACAACATGTCGCATGAATTCAAAACGCCACTAGCAACTATTTCGGTGGCAACTGATTCTTTAGCAAATGATAAAATTGCGCAGAACCCTGAGAAAGTCAAGTATTATTCGCATTTAATAAAGCAGGAAAATTTGAGAATGAAGAAGCAGGTTGAAAACGTTCTCAATATGAGTAAGTTAGAGCGCAATGAAGTACAACTATTTTTAAAAGAGACGAATGTGAGAGGTCTAATTCAGGAAATTCTTGAGTCTTTCCAGTTGATCGTACAAGAAAGAGGTGGAGCGCTTGTTGGAGATTTTAGAGCAGAAAACTATAATTTGAAAATCGATGAATTTCATTTTTCCAATATGCTGGTGAACCTGCTCGATAACGCAAATAAGTATTCGCCGGAAACTCCACAGATCACACTAAGAACTAAAAATGAGGGATCTTGGTATGTAATTGAAATTGAGGACCACGGGATGGGAATGGAAACCGGAAATAAAAGCAAAATATTTGAAAAGTTTTTCCGCGAGGAAACCGGAAACATCCATAATGTAAAAGGGCAGGGACTTGGACTGTCTTATGTGAAAAAAATTGTAGAACTCCATGGTGGAAGTATCTCAGTTGAATCGGTTGTAGGTAAAGGATCCACTTTTTCAGTCCGTTTCCCGATGGCCAAAGTTTAATTAATATAGAATAATAAATAAAAAAAATATCAACCTATGAGCAATCGAATTTTATTAGTCGAAGACGACCAGAGTTTTGGAGCCGTACTTAAAGACTACTTGACGATCAATAATTTTGAGGTCACCCTTGCAACGGATGGCGAAGAAGGTCTTAAAGAGTTTACAGAAAACGAGTTTGATATCTGCATTTTCGATGTAATGATGCCTAAGAAGGACGGCTTTTCCTTAGCAGAAGATGTGAAAAAAATTGATAAGAATACTCCAGTTATATTTCTTACCGCGCGAAATATGCGTGAAGATATTTTGAAAGGCTATCAAATAGGCGCTGATGATTACATTACTAAGCCTTTTGATACAGAACTTTTACTGTATAAAATTAAGGCTATTCTTCAGCGCTCCTCGAGCATTGAAAATGAGGAGCAAGAGCAATTCAAAATATCCAACACCTATTTTGACTCTATGCTTCGCCAGCTGAAAGTCGGAGATTTAGAATACAAGTTGTCTCCAAAAGAAAATGATTTACTAAAGTTACTTTGCATTCATCGTAATGATTTTATGCCGAGAGACCTTGCGTTAAGAAAAATCTGGAAGAAAGAAAACTACTTTACGGCTAGAAGTATGGACGTATATATTGCTAAACTTCGTAAACTTTTAAGAGACGACGAAGGTTTAGAAATCATCAACGTTCATGGTGAAGGCTTCCGACTTTTGGTGAAGAATTAATAAAGAATTTCTACTCGGGCTTTTTATACTAAACTGTTTTTGTCCGTGTAGTTGAGTTTAAAAAAGATGGCTGTCATTATGGAGAAAGCAAGTAATGACGATCCACCATAACTGAAGTAAGGTAAAGGGATTCCCACAGTAGGAAACAGTCCCATTACCATACCGATGTTTATTGAAAAGTGCAATAATAGTATGGAGGCAAAACAATAGCCAAAAACCCTGTTGAAGTGTGTTTTTTGCCTTTCCGCTAAATAATAGATTCTTCCAATATATAGGGAGTAGGCTATTAATAGTAATGCACTGCCAAAGAAGCCCCATTCTTCTCCCACGGTACAAAAGATGTAGTCGGTTTCTTGCTCGGGTACAAATTTACCTTGAGTAACCGATCCCTGCTGGTAACCTTTTCCCCAAAATCCACCGGATCCTATGGCAGTTTTAGAATAGAGTAAGTTATAACCTGAGGTATCCCGAAACGCTCTTTCTCCTTTGTATAACACCTCAATACGCTCTCTTTGGTGCTTCGGTAGTTTTTCTAGTACAGTAGGTGTGGCGAATGAAAGAAGACTGAGAAAGGCAAACGATACCGTTATTTTAATAATTGTTATAATGTTCCATTGAATTTTTCTACTGTTAAAAAGTAGGAAAAGTCCTCCCAGGGAAAGTAGGGTAATTACTACGTAAAGAGGGTTAATAGCTATGGAAACAAGGAAGACCGCGGCCAAAATAGCAATGATTCCAAAAAACCATCCTGTTAATCCTTCCCGATATAGAGCAATAAAAAAAGCACCGAAAACCAGCAGAGAACCGACATCGGGTATTGCGAGAACAACCACTGCAGGAAATGTGATAATGGCAATTGCAGTATAAAGACTCCTTCGTATTTTAATGTTGAAATGCGGTCCACTGACGTAATTTGCAAGCATAAGAGCTGTGCCTATTTTTGCAAACTCAACGGGTTGCATGGTAATGGATCCAAATTTATACCAGTTCTTTTGTCCTAGGATTTCGGTTCCAAATGGAAATAATCCGACAAGTAGTAGGACGCCGCCCAAATAGAAAATACCGGCCATATTCTCAAAGAACTTGGTTCGCATTACAAAAATGATAATCCCCAATGCTAGCGCGATACACAAAAAGATTAATTGTTTTTTTCCCAGTGCAGGGTCTACACTGTAAATATTAGCTACCGCAAATAAACATATCATTAGGTAGAGAAGAATACCTAATCGATCAAGTCCTTGAGTCCATTTCATCTGCCTTGCTTTTTTGGGGTTTTGCGCTCGTTTAGTCGGGTTTTTAAGGAATCCCGGAGATAAACTAATTGGTCTCTTTTGCGTCCGGACGGCAAAAATCTTAAACTGTCTTCAATTCCTGCTACGCGAAGCGAATCCTTGTTTGGTTCTTTGTAAACGCCTTTTCTTTTTTGATCTTCTATCCATTGCCTGCGGTACTCGCCCATAAAACTTGCGTTAATCATTCGATCATAAAGGTGGGTTCTTTTAATTGTTCCAGTGAGGTACTTCTCTGCAATGAGCGTGCTGGCAGGTCCAGCCCAGGTGGAACCGAATCCAGCATGTTCGTATAAAGCTACTACAACAATCTTCGGATTGTCTTTAGGAGCTATCATGACATAAACACTATTGTCTTTGCCTTGGGGAACTTGAGCGGTTCCAGTTTTGGCTAATTGGGTGAAGTCCGGGCTTTGCAGTCCTCGTGCTGTTCCTGCAAGAACCACCTGCTCCATTCCCTTCAAGATCGGTTCAAAGTGTTTAGCATCCACTAGCGTTTTGTGCTTCACTTTAAATCTAGGATCTGGGTTGGGTTTTCCATCAATCGCCTTAACTATATGAGGAGTATAATAGAATCCTTTGTTTGCAATAGCGGCCATCCCATTGGCTAGTTGAAGGGGAGTGAGCATGACATCTCCCTGTCCCATACCGTTAAAGACCGCTCCTGTCGAAAGTGGGCTCCAGTTTTTTGTCTTCGCTCTTCTTTCGTAGAATTCACCACTTGGGATTCGCCCTGGAACTCCGGTGGCTAAATCGTTGTTGAGATAATCTCCAAATCCGAAACTCAACATTATTTTTTTCCATTCATTAACACCTTTGGAAGGGTTTCCTGGATATTTATTTACGATAGCTAAAAAGGCATAGGAGAAATAACAGTTACTGGATACTTGAATCGAGCGTATTAATGGATCGGCACCGCCATGACCTTTAATTCTTAAACCTTTGTAATTAAATCCACCTCCGCAAGGGAATATTGTGTTTTCGTCAATAAGTCCCATTTGCATAGCGGCCAATGCGGTAAACATTTTAAATGTTGAGCCGGGCATGTGCGCAGATTGTGTCGAGCGGTCGAACATGGGCATGTTGAATGTGTCTCCCAGTAAAGAGTTGATGTTCTTTGATTTATCGGGGCCTGTAAAAAGGTTAGGGTCTATATCAGGTCCGGTAGCAAGTACTAGAATTTCACCGTTATTCGGGTCTAATGCAACAATAGCACCTCTTTTATTAACCATCATTTCCTCTGCAATTCGTTGGAGATCATAGTCGATTGTTAAGGTAAGGTCCTTTCCGGTCTCTACATCAACGTCCAACTCACCGTCTTTATACGGGCCAATGCTTCTGAGTTTAATGTCTTTTTGGATGTACCGAATACCTTTAACGCCTCTTAGCTCTTTTTCATAGGATTTTTCAACGCCCGATTTACCAATATTATCTCCAGGTAAATAGTATAGAGAATCTTTTTTAATATCATTGTCGTTCACTTCGTTAGTGTAACCTAGAAGGTTTCCAGAAGTGCTTACTTCGTATTGACGTTGTGGTCTTTGAACAATTGAAAACGCAGGATATTTGAAAATAATTTCTTGTATTCTTGCAATTTTTTCACGGCTGATGTTTTTCATAAACGTCATAGGTGTCATGCGTGAATAGTATCTTTCCTGTTTTATTGAATCCAGCATATGAGAAAATTTTGCTGGTGTGATTTGCATAAGGTCACAGAAGGCTATTGTGTCAAAATCAGGTTTTAGTAATGCATGCGTCAATGAGATCTCGTAGGAAGGTTGGTTCCCAACTAGAATCTTTCCATTTCTATCAAAAATGATTCCTCGTTGAGGTATAATGTATTCTGTTTTTATTGAGGTATTTGCTGCGTTTAGTGCATACCGATCGGTCAGTAGTTGTAAATAGGCAAGCCTTGCAACAAAAATTGTTACAATAACAGTTAAAAAAAGACTTATTTTTAGGTACTGAGATTTCACACGTTCTGTTTAATTCTAAAGATCATAGCATAGAGGAGGATGAAAATAAAAGAAATCAAGCTCGTAGCTAATATATTGAAAAGAATTTCATGAAGGCGACTCAGTTTAAAGAATTCTAAAGATTGAACGGCTAGCTGATGAATAAGTATGCTGGATAATATAAAAAACAAAAACTGACTCCATTGTAAAGATTGAAAGGAAAAGAAATCAGTGGATGTTTCGGTGGAAGTTCTAAAAATAACCGTTCTAAAGTAGGCAATTAGAGTAGTAGCAAATGCGTTGATGCCCCAAGTTCCTAAAAAGGCATCAATAGAAAGTCCTAGAATAAAACTAAGTCCAAGGAAAAGATATCTACTCCGAAAAAAAGGGTGGAACATGACAAATACAGGATATAATACAGGAGTGTATTTGCCAAACAAAGTAATTCTATTGAGCAAGAATATTTGCAATGCTACTAAAAAAGCAATGAGTAGAATATCGCTAACAATACTTTTGCTAATCATCTCGTCTGATTTGGGCTTTTAATGTATCTTGAATTTGCGTTACTTCTTCCTTTTGCAAATTGCGAACTACATAAATTTTGTTAAGTTTTCCCATGGGCTCACTGAGTTCTACAGAAATATCCCAATAACCTGTTTTCTGGTCTACCTGGTATCCTGCAACAGTCCCTACAGTGATTCCTTTTGGAAAGATCGCTGATTTACCATCGGTAATAACAGTATCGCCAACACTTAAAGGTACGTACTTGGGGATATCTTGTAAATGCATGATCCGTGGATCTTCTCCTTTCCAATAAAGAGTACCAAAATAACCGGACTTTTTAAGAGCGGCATTGATTTTTATCTTTCGCGTACTAATAACGGATTGAACTAAACTGTATTTGTTGGTTGTGTTTACAACAATTCCAGCAATTCCCTGTGGAGCAATCACACCCATTTGTGGACGGACTCCATGTAATTTCCCTCGGTTAATCGTAAAATAGTTGTCGCCGCGGTTTATACTATTGTAAACAATCTCACCGTCAAGAATGGAATACATCTGTACTGATCCCATGGTATCTTTGACCCTAGTTAAACGAGCTTTTGTACTACCTTGCTTCCCATATAGTTCTTCTAGAAGAGCTTTATTCTGGGCGGTTAATGCTTCGTTCGTTTCTTTTAGTTTTAGGTACGAGGTTCCTTCATCGATATATCCTGAAACCATGGAGTTTGCCGCTGTAATTCGTGCGGCAAGCCAACTCTGTTGCATGGAATTACGAGTGAAAATCAGAATTAAAGCGATGATTTGTAAGACTATAAAGAAGAAGAAAAGTGAATTCTTCGAAAATAATCTCAGCAAAAATCCCATCCCAAAAATGTCAAATGTTTGTTAGTGTTTTAGCGGATAAGGAAATTGAACTTATCCATGTTTTTCAAGGCTATCCCTGTTCCTCTTACTACGGCCCTTAGTGGGTCTTCTGCTACAAATACTGGAAGTCCAGTTTTGCGGTGCAAACGATCTGCTAGGCCTCTTAGAAGTGCTCCTCCACCAGCTAGGTAAATGCCCGTTTTGTAAATATCAGCTGCAAGCTCTGGCGGCGTCAAAGAAAGCGTCTCCATGACGGCATCTTCAATTCGTATGATGGATTTATCTAGTGCCCGGGCAATTTCTTTATAGCCTACCATGATTTCTTTTGGCTTTCCAGTAATTAGGTCTCTACCTTGCACAGGAATATCCTCAATGTCTACGTCCAATTCTTCGACCGCAGATCCAACTTCAATTTTCACCCTTTCCGCCGTCCTTTCTCCAATGTAAAGATTGTGGTGGGTTCTTAAATAATAGGCAATGTCACTAGTAAATACGTCCCCCGCTATTTTAACAGATTTGTCGCAAACAATTCCTCCTAAAGCAACCACTGCAATCTCTGTGGTTCCTCCACCTATATCAATAATCATGTTACCTTCTGGCTTTTGTACATCAATACCTACTCCGATTGCTGCTGCCATTGGCTCATATATTAAGCGAACTTCTTTAGCGTTAACTTTTTGTGCCGAATCTCTTACGGCTCTTTTCTCAACCTCTGTGATTCCAGATGGAATACAGATCACAATTTTCAAGGCAGGTTGAATTAATTTTCCTTTGATTCCTGGAATTTGTTTAATGAATTCCTTTATCATGTGCTCAGAAGCATGGAAGTCTGCAATAACACCGTCTTTCAATGGACGGATAGTTCTAATATCTTCGTGCGTTTTCCCTTGCATGTGTTTGGCTTGTTCACCTACTGCAATGGGTTTTCCCGATTGCCTTTCGATGGCCACAATAGAGGGTTGGTCAATAACGATCTTGTTATTATGTATAATTAGTGTGTTAGCAGTACCCAAGTCAATCGCAATTTCTTGCGTGAACATATCAAATAAACCCATTTCTTCCAATAAAATTTAAGATTACAAAGATATACATTTAGAGCCATTATCGAAATTGATACAATCAATATTTGGTTAAAATTTTATTAAACTTTAGCAAAAAAACTCTTAAATCAAAAGCTTTTAGCCTTCGTTTTGTGATGACTTTGCTCATAGTGGTATTAATTTAAAAAGAGCTAAATTTGCGTTTGTTTATTATGCCACACAGTAGTAATTTACATCAAACGTCTAATTTTGCAGTTTTGAGCGTTAGTTTCGAAAAGGCAGATGCAAAAACACGTGGAAAATTCGCCTTCTTTGACGAACATGTGAAGGAGTTCGTTAACCGGATTCATGATGAGAATCTAGGTGATGCCTTTGTTGTTTCCACATGCAACCGTACCGAAATCTATACCACAACACCGAACTATTTGCAGATTGCTGAGCAGTACTGCAAAGCTGTTGATGTGGATATGATTGATTTTATGAAATATGCTGATGTACTTAAGGAAGAACAGGCATTAAATCATCTTTTCCGAGTAGCTGCTGGATTAGAGAGTCAAATCTTAGGAGATTTTGAGATTATCGGTCAAATCAAAAATGCATACAATCGATTTAAAAAAGAAAAATCGAAGTCCAACCCCTATTTGGAAAGAGCAATAAACTCTGCGATTCAAATTTCCAAAAGGATAAAAAACGAAACGGGAATTTCTATTGGAGCAGCCTCTGTTTCTTATGCGGCGGTGCACTACATACTTAATTCTCAGACGCAACTCTCGGGAAAAAACATTCTGCTTCTTGGCGTGGGAGAAATCGGTCAAAATACGGTAGAAAATTTAGTAAAGCACATATACCAACCCAAAGTTAAAATAGCAAACCGTACTAGTGAAATTGCGGAAAAGATTGCTCTGAAATACGATATCCCTTACGTGGAGTTTGATCGTATTGAGGAAGAGTTAAAGCAAACTGATATTCTCATTGTTGCAACGGGAGCCCAAAACCCTATTATAAAAAAGGAGCATTTCTCCTTGTCCCGACCTATGCTAGTCATTGACCTTTCCATTCCAAACAACGTGGAAGCAGAGGTAGGTGAACTGCCAGGAATAGAGAGAGTTGATGTCGATATGCTTTCAAAGCATATTGAACAAACCATGGCGCAGAGGAAAAAGGAAATTCCTAAAGCTGAAAGAATCATTCGGGATATGACTAGTGATTTTATCGAATGGGAACAGAAACGTAAGATGGCTCCTGCAATTCATCATTTCAAGGCAGTTTTGAAGAATATGGAACGCAATGAAATGCATAATATACACAAAAAGCATCGCTATATTGCAGTAGAGGACATGGAGCTTAGCGATAAGCTTGTTCAAAAGATCACAAATCGATTTGCCAAATACATTATTGATAATCCTTCAAGAGCTGCAGAAATTAGTCAATTGATGCACGAGATGTTTGTCGAACAGCCAAATAAAGAATTCAATGAAAAGCATTAAGATTGGAACGCGTAATTCCCCACTAGCACTGTGGCAAGCCCGAGAAGTCGCAAGACACTTGCAGAACTTGAATTACACCACCGAAATTGTACCGGTGGTTTCTTCAGGAGACAAGCAGCTCGATGCGCCACTCTATCAGATGGGTATTACGGGAGTTTTCACGCGTGATTTGGATCAAGCCTTACTAGATGGCCAAGTAGATTTGGCGGTCCATTCCCTCAAAGATGTACCGACGCTACTGCCCGAGGGATTAGCACTTTTCGGCTATTTGAAAAGAGACTTTCCTCAGGATGTATTGGTGCGTGCATCTCAAGCTAAAAATAAATCGCTAAACGAATTAAAAGTAGCTACAAGCAGTCTAAGACGCCGTGCGTTTTGGGCAGAAAAATTCCCTAATGCAGAATTCACCGATATTCGGGGTAATGTTCAAACTCGACTCGATAAGCTGGAAAATGGGATTGCTGATGCGACACTTTTTTCCAAGGCGGGATTAGAACGTTTGAATCTTTCCATCGAATTTGAAGATATAGACTTTATGTTATCTGCTCCAGGTCAGGGTGTTGTGACTTTCGCGGGGAGAAAGGCAGATACAGAATTAAAAGAGATCCTTGCGGATTTAAATCATAAAGAAACACAGATCTGTGTGGAGATAGAAAGAGCTTTTCTCTCTACATTAGAGGGAGGCTGCACTGCACCGATTGGAGCTTATGCTGAATATCTAGGGGATAGAATCCGATTTCATGGAAAAATTTGTTCCCTGGAAGGAAGGGAATCCATCGAAATAGAGGAGTCTTTGCCTGGCGATGCTACCGAATTAGAGGGTAGAAAATTGGCCGAGCGCTTTTTAGAACAGGGAGCTCGGGAGATTATGGCAAAGATCAAGCCTAGATTATAGCTAGGGAGTTAAGGGAATTAAGAGGAAAGGGGAAGGAATGAATGTTTTATTTACAAAGAAGGGTCTGGATCGAAAACTGATTTCCCAGCTGTTTGGAGATCGTTATTCCTACGATTTTACTGAGGTAATCAAAATCAATGCGCTTACTGTTGAGCCTTTTGCTTTGAAGAACTACTCTTTAATTTTCACAAGTGTTAATGGGGTAGACTCTTTTTTTGATAATGGATTCCACCTCAATGAGGTATTTACAGAGAAAGACTACAACAAAGTCTATGTTGTAGGTCCCAAGACAAAGAACGCACTTCGAAAAAGAGGTTTTGGAACATTTAAAGTTTGTAGGCATGCACAAGAACTAAGTGAATTTTTAGTTCAAAATGCGCAAGGGGAAAGGCTTTTGCATTTTTGTGGTAATTTATCATTGGACATTTTAGATCCACTGCGACCCTTGCAAAACATTCAGTACCGAAAAATTCCTGTTTACGAGACGCAATTACTTTATCCTAAAGTACAAACTCCTTACGATGCCGTCGTGTTTTTTTCTCCCAGTGGAGTGAGAAGCTTTATTGCCGAAAACTCCATTGACAATAAAATTCTTTTTACTATAGGACATACGACTCAGAACGAATTAGAAAAACATACACACTTGCCGATTTATGCCAGTGAAGAAAGCAATTTTCAAGATTTGATGGAAGTGATCGTAAACCGGCTTAATAAATTATGAAACCTTCGATTATGATAAAAAACGATTTGTACCTCAAGGCTTTAAGAGGAGAAACCGTGGAGAGGCCACCGGTTTGGATGATGAGACAAGCAGGTAGGTATTTGCCTGAATTTATGGCACTTCGAGATAAGTACGACTTTTTCACTCGATGTCAAACTCCAGAATTAGCTGCAGAAATTACAGTGCAGCCCATTCGTAGATTTCCTTTAGATGCGGCAATTTTATTCTCCGATATATTAGTAGTGCCTCAAGCCATGGGAATTCCTTTTGAAATGAAGGAAGGTGTCGGACCTTGGCTCGAGGATCCTATTAGAACGACAAAGCAAGTGGAGGATATCCAAGTACCTGACATTGATGAAACGTTGGGTTATGTGATGGATGCCATAGAACTTACCCTTGAAAAATTGGATAATTCCATTCCGCTCATCGGTTTTGCAGGTTCTCCTTGGACCATTCTATGTTATTGTGTGGAAGGAAAAGGAAGTAAAGCTTTTGATATTGCCAAATCTTTTTGTTTTCAACATCCTGAATCAGCCCATCTATTATTAGATAAAATTACTGAAACTACCATTACATATCTGAAAAGAAAAGTCACTAAAGGCGTTTCTGCAGTACAAATCTTTGATTCATGGGGTGGTATGCTTTCCCCAAGTGATTATCAGGAATTTTCATGGAAATACATTAACCGTATCGTTGAAGAACTTAGTCAAATTACGCAAGTGATTGTTTTTGGTAAAGGATGCTGGTTTGCTTTGGATGAAATGGCTAAGTCCAAAGCCAGTGCACTTGGAGTAGATTGGACTGTAAGCCCAGAAATTGCGAGAAAGCTGGTGGGTCCAAACATGACTCTACAAGGAAACTTTGATCCTGCAAGATTGCATTCTTCACCAAAAGTAATTCGTGAGAAAGTGCACGAAATGATAGATCGCTTCACTCCTCAGCGTTATATCGCGAATTTAGGACACGGTATTCTGCCTAATATTCCACTCGAGAATGCAGAGGCCTTTATTCGAGCGGTAGTTGAATATAAAGGTTAAACGATAGTATTTTAGAAAGGCCTTACTTTAAAGTATAGGCCTTTTTTATGCGATAAATTTAATTCCTCTAAATCGATACGGCTAAAACTGAAATTCTGCGATGACGGGAAAGTGGTCAGAGAGATGGACGGTTCGGTCCACTTCGTAACGTACTGGTTTTAGATCAGTAGAGGAGAAAATATAATCGATACGAATTGGAAATTTGTAATCGTGAAAGCTCGTTCCGCTCCCATTACCAACTTCTGTGAAGGCATCAACTAATTTTTCTGAAAATTGATAGTATTCCCATGAATTGGGAACCGAATTAAAGTCTCCACCCAAAACAACGGGATAAGGAGAATTCTCAACAGCCGATTGAATTTGTTGCACTTGACTCTGATGCGCTTTAAAGGTGGGTACGAATCTGAAAATTAATCGTTTAGCTTTTTCTTTGTTTACCTGAGCGTCGCTTGTTGGCCTAACCATATGCTTTTGCAATTTGAAGGGTTGTAAGTAAACGTTAATTACTCTTAGAATTTTTCCATCAATTTCTATATCCGCATAGAAACCATGGGAATTGGAACCGTCTGTGATAATAGTACCCGAATTAATGATTCTGTGTTTTGTGTAGATTTGAGCTCCCGATTCTTTAACCGTTTTGCTTTCCTCTAAAGAAGTACGGTCCTCTTGTAGCAGTACTATATCAGGATCTTCACTTTCAATAAATTCCTTCACAGGGTCTTTGCTTCCCTCAGGTGCATAAGCTGCGCTTTTTGAGTTATAGGATAAAACTTTTAAGTTCGAAGTGTTTCCACTTGGACTACTATAGTTTATAATCCTTCGCGTAGGAGTAATGAGAAAGAAGCTAATCGCTATAAACAGAAGCACTCTTTTCTTTCTTAAAACTAGCCATACGAGAGTAAGAACTACGTGAATGATCAGTAGAATCGGATAGGATAGCGATAACAGGTTTAAGAATCCAAAAGTTTGGGGTGCAATGTGTGCATTTAAAAAAGTGCCAAACAATAAAAGGCAAACCGCTAAATGCATAAGCATGAGCAACCACCGAATTAGTACCATCGTTGAATCTGTTTTTTACGAAAGTACAGAGCAATCAAAAATCCGACCACAGCTCCACCAATATGGGCGAAATGTGCAATTCCTCCCATGGATCCCGTGAATCCCAAATAAAGTGAAACTACTATAATAATAGGAAAAAGGTATTTGGCTTTGATGGGGAAGGGAATAAATAGAAATACGAGTTTAGCGTTTGGAAATAACGTGGAAAATGCAGCAACTACACCGAAAATAGCACCAGACGCGCCCAGCATTTTACCGTTGAGCATTTGTCCTAAAAGTAGGGCGTCAGGATTGGAGAAAATACTCATGTCTCCCTGATATCCTTGCGCACTTTTGCGAAATACTTCACCTACGTCAACTCCTTGCTGCGTTAAACTATTAACTACTTGATTGACTTCATACATGTTCCACAAATTAAAAAGGAGAAAAGCACCCAGTCCACTGGCAAAATATAGAAGTAAGAATCTTTTTTCACGCAAATATTGCTCTAGGACGGGTCCAAAACTCCATAAAGTAAACATGTTGAATAAGATATGAGTTAGTCCTACGCCTTGACCCATCGGAGCGTGCATGAACATGTGGGTTATTATTTGCCAAGAATGAAAATTGGGTGAAAAGGGATAATAGGCAGATAGTATATCGTACAATTTACCCCCCATAAGTAAATTGGTAAGTAAGTAAACCACTATGTTTATTAAAATAATGTTTTTCGTTATGGGTGGGATGTTCTTGAACATATGTGAATTAAAATTTGTTTTTGATTTCCTCTAAAGAAAGCTCTACGTAACATTTTTTTCCATTAGGAGTGTAAGTGGGAAATCCAATTCTGATAAAATCTTTAATTAATTCTTGCGCTTCGTATTTATATAGAAAATCAAATCGAGATTTGGATTGTAGCTTGTTCCATTGGTATTGGTATTGGGCTAAAAATTCTTCTTCGGTTTTATAATCTAGCACTTCAAAAAGCTTTTCAAGAAATTTAATGACTTGACTTTCTTTAAGTCCCTGAGGAACTGCCTCGATCCGTAAGGTGTTGCCATGGGCCAGGGTCATTTCAAAACCAAGACTTGGTAAGTATTTTTTTATGGAGCGGTACTTGATCTTCTCCACCTCATTGAGTAGGTATTCTAATGAAAAAAGTAAACTTTGGCTCTCGAAATTTTGTTTTTTACCTTGATTTCTTTCGCTGACTATGGTACGATGCATTCTTCCCAAATCGAGCAAAAGTGTCTTGTCACCTTGATTAAAAATCCAATAACCATTGGGTAGCCTCATTAGGTCTTCATCAAATTCTTCATCCTCAAAGAGATTAATTTTTGACGGACTAGCCATTGGATCTGTTTGATAGATTTCCTCCATTTGAACCAGCTCCAAACTCTGTGGACCCGAGGTATCCTTAAAGGGATTGAAATCTTGAGGAACTTTGACCATGCCGCTTTTACTGTTCATTGCACTTCCAGAGGTACCGAGGCCTAAAATCTGATCCATTTGCGGATCCCGATCAAAATCGAGTCCTGGTGTAATATTGTATATTCCTAGTGCTTTTTTTATTGTGGAGCGAATCAGGGCAAAGATCAAATTTTCATCCTCAAACTTTACTTCTGTTTTTTGCGGATGTATGTTGATGTCAATTTTTTCGGCATCCAGTTCTAAGAATAAAAAAAAGGACGGCAGGTATCCAGGCTGAAGGAGCCCTTCAAAGGCTTCTTGAACCGCTTTATTGAGGTAAGGACTCTTAAAGAACCGCTTATTAACAAATAAGAATTGTTCCCCTCGAACTTTTTTTGCCCCCTCAGGTTTAGATACATAACCGTTTAATTTGATCCAATCTAAATCTTCGGTTATAGGTAAAAGTAGGGGCTGGAGCTTTCTTCCAAAAATCTCAATAACCCTTTGCATGAGTGGCGCTTTTCTTAGGCGGAAAATGATTTCATCGTTATGATAAAGTTCAAATTCAATATCTGGGTGGGCTAATGCAACTCTTTGAAATTCGTCAATAATGTGTCGGAATTCTACATTGTTGTTCTTTAGAAATTTTCGACGTGCGGGAATGTTATAAAATAAATTTTTTACTGCAAAACTGGAGCCTTCTGCCGTTTGAATGGGTTCTTGAAATTTAAGTCCTCCTCCTTCAATATAAAGATTGGTTCCTATTTCAGAATCTTTTTTGCGTGTGCGAAGCTCTACCTGGGCAACCGCAGCAATAGATGCAAGCGCTTCGCCACGAAAACCTTTTGAGGAAATACGAAATAAATCTTCCGAAGAAGAGATTTTTGACGTTGCATGTCTTTCGAAAGCAATTCGAGCATCCGATTCGCTCATTCCAAGTCCATTGTCAACAACTTGAACCAAATTCTTTCCAGCATCTCGTACGATAAGTTCAACTTTAGTTGCCTGCGCATCCACTGCATTCTCCATCAGCTCCTTTACAATTGAAGCGGGTCGTTGCACAACCTCTCCAGCTGCTATTTGATTGGCAACGTGAGGGGGAAGTAATTGGATGATATCGGACATAAGACACTATTAGAAAACAAAAATACTGATTTGCATTGGGAATAAAAATTTGTTTTGTGATTAGAAATTTATTTACAAAATGAAAAAAGGCCGCAATGCTCTTAGTTTAGCATTGCGGCCTTATATAAAAGTTGTTTGTATACCTAATATTTACTTACTAGGATGGATGTCTACCCCTTCTTTTTTTAAAGCTTCAACAATTTTGTGATAGATTTGATTATTAGGATAGATTCCTGAGAAAAGTTCAGCGTGTTTTCCCATGGCTAAAACTGGAACCATCGAAGCGGTATGTTGGTCCGAATTAGAATCCTCAGAGAGTTGTAACTACTCTCTCTAAGTTAGTAATGGGCATGCGATTATTTATCCTTGAAGGAAAGTCTAGAAATTAGGCCACCTTTCTAGCTATCCCCTAAAACATAAAAGACTGCTAATTAATAATTAACAGTCTTTTTAAGTACCCCAGACGGGACTTGAACCCGTACGTCCTTGCGGACACAGGATTTTAAGTCCTGCGTGTCTACCAATTCCACCACCAGGGCTTAGTAGTGTATGAGCGAAAAACGGGACTCGAACCCGCGACCCCAACCTTGGCAAGGTTGTGCTCTACCAGCTGAGCTATTTTCGCAAAAAAAATTTCTAATTGCTTAGAAATTTTTTAAAGTGCGGATGAAGGGACTCGAACCCCCACGCCTCGCGGCACCAGATCCTAAGTCTGGCGTGGCTACCAATTACACCACATCCGCATTATATAAGATCTTCTTTTCTTTTTTGTGAGTGCAAATATACAGTTTTTTTAAATTCAAAAACAAATATTTTTTATTCTTTTTTTTTGGTCATGAATTTCCTTTCGTATATAGTTTTTTATATGAATGTTTTTGTTATTTTTACTCCTAAAGAAAATTGGATATGGAACTTATAGGAACAGTAAAAAAACTCTTTGACACCCAGACTTTTCAAAGTGGTTTTCAAAAAAGAGAATTAATATTATTAACAGAGGAGCAGTACCCACAATCTATTAGCATAGAATTTTTGCAAGATAAAATTTCTTTGCTTGATGTACTAAATGAAGGTGAAAAGGTGAAAGTAGGAATTAATATTCGCGGTCGTGAGTGGACCAGTCCTCAGAACGAAGTAAAGTATTTTAATTCGATTGTAGGTTGGAGAGTAGAGAAACTCCAGGATAATGCAGGTGCTGAACCTACACAGGCAGGACCAGTAGCTTCCGGTAGCTCTACCGCCGCAGGTCAGTCTGATCCTTTTACAGATGAGGAAGACGATCTTCCGTTCTAATTTGGAAACAATCTAACTAGATATAATCCTACTTTTGTAAAGTAGGATTATTTGTTATGGTTTATTTGCCTACCGACGAAATTTCATTTCCTGATCCTAGACACTATCATCCAATTGCAGGATTGATTGCTGCAGGAGGAGATTTAAGTGCTTCTCGGTTGTTATTGAGTTATCAAATGGGTATTTTTCCCTGGTATGAGCCAGGAGAAGAAATTCTTTGGTGGTGTCCAGATCCTCGATTTGTACTTTTTCCCGATCGTCTGAAAGTATCAAAATCAATGAGGAAAGTTTTAAAATCCAATGTATTTCGTGTTACAGAAAATCAGGCGTTTGAACAGGTCATGAGAAACTGTAAAACAATCCAAAGAAAAGACCAAGAGGGTACTTGGATCTCTGAAGGGCTTGTTTCAAGTTTTCTAAAATTGCATCACTCAGGCATAGCGCAAAGTGTTGAAGTTTGGAAACAAGAAAAGTTGGTAGGTGGGTTTTACGGTTTGAAGATTGGCCGTGTTTTCTGTGGTGAAAGTATGTTTTCTGCAGAGAGTAATGCCTCAAAAGCGGGATTTATCACTTTTGTACAACACCACAGAAATGATTTTGATTTAATTGATTGTCAGGTACATTCCAATCACTTGGAGTCTTTAGGCGCAGAAATGATTACAAAAGAAGCATTTCTCAGCTATTTGCCTTTTTTTGATTGAAATTTTTAGAACTTAAAATTAAAGTTTGCAAAAAAGCTACGTCCTCGATCGTACCAAAACTTAGTATCATATAAAGGCTCACTTTCTTCACTGTACCTTTGGAGTTCTGGATAATTTGCATTCCGTATCTGCTCATAGCCTGCCGTTATGTATTTTCTCTCATTGAATAGATTAATCACACTTAAACTTAAAGAAAGAGTGTAACGACCAATATTAAATGTCTTTCCAGCATCTACGTTGAATAACCAGTTGTCTTTGAGCTTCACTTGATCTAATCGTGTATTAAGATCGTTGTTAGGAGTAAGCATTTGTCCTTGAGAAATACCATTTGTATAGTTTCCTGATGATTGTATCATAGGATTCTTATAGAATGTTGAAGTCCTATTGGCAGCAAAAAAGTCCATATAATGGTCCGCCATGAAGTTTGCTGAACCTCCTAGCCACCATAGTTTCTGGTTACTGTAGCGGAAACCGAGTGTAGCTGTACTTTGTGGTGATCCTGCAATACGTAGGTCCTTGATTGAAGCCTTTCCTAAATCTTGGTAACCCAAGGCAGAGGTTTCGTTTTCAGTTGATAAAAGAACAATCGGGTCGTTTTGATAGGTGTATTTTCCAAGCGAACCGATTCCAAATACTTTTAAATTAGATAAAAGCCGGACTTCTGCTGCAACTTCAATTCCTAAATATCTTTTTTGAACCTCAGAGAGTATTTCAGTGACGTACGACTCACTGTTTCTTAGAGGCATGGCGTCCGAATACAAATCGCTGTAGAATCGGTTGACTACAGTGCCATTTTTGATAGAAGTGTGAAAAGCCGATACGCTTATTCTTAAATCAGGATGATTGTACTTGTATTGCAATTCATTCGAGCTAACTACTTGATTTTTAATATTTGGGGTTCTTAGGTTGTGAATGCGTGGGTTTATGAATAAATTATCAAGTTCTGGTGCTATATTGTATAATAATGCACTGTAAGAAAGCTGTGATCTACTTGAAAAATTATAAGCGATGCGCGCTTTGACTCCTGTGTCTAAGGATTCTATTTTCGCGCTTTTTCCTTTCGAATTTTGAAGGTAGTAAGGATTTAAATAGTTTCCTGCTCGTTGAGAAGAAGAATATCCAATAAAAAAGGAAGCCATTAAATCCCATTGGTCTAGATGCGCTACAGTAGAGGTGTTGAAGCGTAGCTGATCTCTTAAAAGTTCGTAATCGTATTTGTAGTGGTCTTCAACTTGAACCTCTGGAGAGTCTTGATTGGAATCGTAATTTTGATTGCCCGTCAGCTGGTATGTATTCAAGGCGTAACGAGCTCCAAGTAGATCTTTAATTTCTTGGAATTGATGCCCTTTAAAATTTTGGTAGTTCAGGTTTAAATTCAGTTGCCAGAAAGGTGTTAATTCTGTTTCAAAATGGGATGAGAAATTAAAGTTTAAACTTTCTTTTACGTCATCTACAAGCAGGTACCTCGCTCCATCATTTAAGTGGTTTTCATTGATTTGTCGCATCCGGTCCCAATTAATCTGGTAGTAAGAGGGATCGGAAAGCCAGCGGTTTTTTATTTTTTCAGCCTCTTCAATGCTTCCTCCCTTGTTTAAAACATAGCTAGGTAAAAAAGCATAATAGGTTGGGTACGGGTTGGGAGCCTCTCTCCAGGAAAGTCTGCTTTGAGCGTCTCGACCCTTTTGGAAAGAAAGCGTCGTATTCCACTGACTCGATTCTCCAAGCTTTTGATAGTATTGAAGTTGAACGACAGGCACGTAAGAGTTGCGTACTCTAGCGTTACGTTTCTCTCCATTATCATAGCCCCAATAGGCATTGTAGTTTTTTCCTCCAAGCTCATACACTTCTTTTGTATTTGCACTATAGGATTCTCGTTGTGTTGGTGCTCCAAAGGTGGTTAAGTTGATCGAAGCACGAGAAGTTAATTTTTTCTCAATGGAAGCAAAATAAGCATGAGAATCCTGTTCAGTTCCTTGGATGATGCCGTCTTTTCCCCAACTTTTGCTAAGGGAGAAGGCAAAGGCCCATCCACTTGGCTTAAGACCACTTGCGTAGGTAGCCATAAGTCTATTTTTATAATTTCTATTAAGAAAGGAGTAAGTAAGTGAGGTCTGCTTGTTGAAGTTTGATGCCCTTGTGTCATAGTATAACGAACCAGCTAAATTTGCAAAAGCATATTTTGAAAACCCTAGATTTTCAGAAACTTCGGACGGGTTTCGGGTAATGTCACTCAATCCACCCCATTGGATGGGATCAACTACTCCGTCAACGGGATCTGACATGGGTACTCCGTTGAACGAGATTTCTTCGTACCGATTATCGACTCCGCGAGGAACAAAATTATAAAGCCCAAGTTCAAGAGTGGTGTTTTTTTGATAGACATCGCGCTTGGCACTTAGTAACCTAGTCATAGGTTGGACCAGGTTTCCATTACTGTCAGAAATAGCATCGTCTAAAACCAGAATTCCTAGATCGGTACTTTGATTTGCATTGAATAAGCTGATAACTCCTAAATCTTTCCTTTTTTCGCCTTCCTTGAGAGTGTACTCAATGGTCTTGGTTTCAAGGCCAGCTTTTGAGATCACTATTTGGTAGGTTCCTGGGGTTTGATTTACGAATTGGAAATAGCCTATTTTGTCTGCAATCAAATCTTGTGATGATTGAATGAGATCCACGTTTGCCCTTTCTACTGGTTTTCCGAGTTCATCTTTTAGATAACCATAAACGGTGATTTGACTATAAAGAAAAGTGAGTGAAAAGAGAGTGAAAATGCATGAAAGTAGGTAGGTCCATTTGCTCGCATACGGATCTTCTTTCTTTTTAGAAATACTTTGATTAATGTAGCGAAGAAAGGAAGACAAAACACACATGATACAACGAGGTTGGCTTTGGAAATATCAAGAATTCAAAAGGTAAGAGCCGTATTTAAACTTTAAAAATAAGGAACTAGTTTAGTGAATAATCGTATAAAATTTCAACAAAATTTTGCAACAATTTTCGTTCCAATACTATTTTAATTGTGCGATCAATACTGTTAAAGTTCAAAATTTTCTTTGTCAGTGAATGATTTGGCGTTTGTTTTGCTTCATTTTTGACAAGAAAGCCCCATATTACTATGAAAAAGTTATTATGGGTTACGCTACTTTTTGGAATCGTTTTTTCCAGTTGTAGTAGTTTACCCCAGTCGCAACGCAGCGATGATGCTGTTATGAAACCCGAGAAAAATGAAGAAGGAGAGTGGGAATTAATCGTTATTGACAGTGATTTTGATTATTTCCTAAATGCCATTGCTAAGCCGGAATCTATGTATAGCGAAGCCACTTTAGAGCAACGTAATACTATGCTAGTATCGGAATGGAATAGTTATTACTATTCCGGAAGATACCGAAAAGTTATCGAGTCTGCAATTCAGTACGACACCAATGAAAATTACGGTAAAGCATTTAATTATAAGCTGTACCAAGTATTTGCTTACGTGGGTTGGAAGTACGGACTTAGAATGAGAGGGTTAAGTGCAGCGGATGCTCGATAGCTTTAGCTAAGCATTTTTTGCGCTTTTCTAACACCGTCAATCAACTGATCTATTTCATCCTTTGTGTTATAAACTGCAAAGCTGGCTCTTACTGTACCTGCAATTCCAAAGAAATTCATTAAAGGTTGGGTGCAATGGTGCCCTGTTCTAACGGCTATCCCCATTTTATCTAAAATCATTCCTGTATCCGATGCGATTCCAGCGTTCTTTAAGTTAAAGGAAACGACAGCTGCTCGATTGGCTTTTTCCCCATAAATTGTGAGGTTGCCTAGCTCTAAAAGCTGCGCTTGAGCGTAAGATAAAAGTTCGTTTTCGTGTTGTGCAATCTGCTCAACGCCTAAGCGATTGATGAAATCCACGGCTGCGCCTAGCGCTATATTTCCTCCCACATTTGGCGTACCCGCTTCAAATTTAAAAGGTAGTCCTGCGTAAGTGGTTTTTTCAAAACTACAGGTGTGAATCATTTCCCCACCGCCATGAAAAGGAGGTAGCTCTTCCAACCTCTCTTCCTTACCATAGAGGATCCCTACTCCCATAGGTCCGTACATTTTATGTGCTGAGAAAACGAGAAAATCACAATCCAATTTTTGAACATCCAGCTTCATGTGCGGTGAACTTTGTGCTGCATCAATGATGATCTTCGCGTTTGAAAGTTTACGCGCCTTTTCGATAATTATTTCGATAGGATTAATAATGCCTAAGGCGTTCGATATATGATTGATGGAAATAATTTTAGTTCTTTCATTTAATTGCTCTTCAAGAAATTGAAGATCTAGAATTCCCTCAGTATCAATCGGAATCACTTTCAATACAGCTCCCGTTCGTTCGCATAGTAATTGCCAAGGCACTATGTTGGAATGGTGTTCGAGATAGGAAATCATAATTTCATCCCCTTTTTTAATCTGTGAAGTAAAGGAGTAAGCCAGTAAATTCAGCCCTTCAGTGGTTCCTTTGGTGAAAATGACTTCATGGGCATGCTTAGCCGTAATAAATTTCTGGATTTTCACCCTTGCTTCTTCCATCGCTTCGGTCGCAATTTGGCTTAAGGTATGAATACCACGATGCACATTGGCATTGTATTGCTGGTAGTAGGTCGCCAGGCTATTGATCACAGAAGTTGGTTTTTGTGAACTAGCTGCATTGTCTAGGTAAATAAGTGGCTTATTTCCAATGGTTTGTGATAGTATGGGGAACTCTTGACGTATAATATCGGTATTGAGCATGTTCTATATATAAAATGACTTCAAATTTACGGAATAAATAGTGAATTGAGAAAAATGACAAAGGCTTGATGGGTGCGCTTAACTAATGCAAAAGGCTTCCTGGATGAGGAAGCCTAAGGGATATCTAATTTTTCTATTCTTTAAATTTTAGATAGTAGAGTTCTAAAACTAGTTTTTTCTTCAATGATTCTTCTTAGTTCGCTGACCGCTACTCTTTCTTGCTCCATAGTATCTCGATCACGCAGCGTTACGGTGTGATCCGTTAATGAATCGTGATCTACGGTAATACAGAACGGGGTTCCAAGTGCGTCATTTCTTCTGTAGCGCTTACCAATACTGTCTTTCTCTTCATAAATTAAGTTGAAATCGTACTTCAGATCATTGAATAACTGCTCTGCATATTCACCTAAACCGTCTTTTTTCATGAGTGGAAGGATGGCAGCTTTGACTGGTGCAATGGCAGGAGGTAGGGCAAGAACCGTTCTTTCTGAACCGTCTTCTAATACTTCATCTCTCAGACAATGAGAAAATACTGCTAAAAATAAACGGTCAAGTCCTATAGAGGTTTCCACTACGTAAGGCACATAACTTTCGTTACGTTCGGGATCAAAATATTGAATTTTTCTTCCTGAATGTTGTTCGTGCGCAGAGAGGTCAAAGTCGGTTCTCGAGTGAATCCCCTCTAATTCTTTTTGTCCAAAAGGAAACTTAAATTCAATATCAGTAGCTGCATTGGCATAGTGAGCTAATTTTTCATGATCATGAAAGCGGTAGTTGTCTTCTCCAAGTCCTAGTGCTAAGTGCCAATTCATCCGCTTCTGTTTCCACTCTTTAAAGTGAGAAAGTTCTGTGCCTGGTGGAACAAAGAACTGCATTTCCATCTGTTCGAATTCTCTCATTCTAAAGATGAACTGACGCGCTACGATTTCATTTCTAAATGCTTTTCCAATTTGAGCAATTCCAAAAGGAAGCTTATGTCTTGATGTTTTTTGAACATTTAGGAAGTTCACAAAAATACCCTGCGCAGTCTCAGGTCTTAAATAAAGATCCATCGCGTTTTCTGCTGAAGCTCCTAGCTTGGTGCCGAACATTAGATTGAACTGTCTTACGTCGGTCCAATTCTTACTTCCCGTGTCTGGATCAGCGATTTCTAGTTCTTCGATTAAGGATTTAACATCCGCAAGGTCGTTGTTGTCGAGTGATTGAGCCATGCGTGTTAAAATTGCACTCTGTTTTTCTCTCAACTCCAGAACTCTAGCATTGGTTGCTTCAAAGGTAGAGAGGTCGAATGCTTCTCCAAATCGTTTTTGAGCCTTTGCGATTTCTTTCTGAGCCTTGTCTTCCAATTTTGCACAATAGTCTTCGATAAGAACGTCGGCTCTAAATCTTTTTTTACTGTCTTTATTGTCAATGAGTGGATCGTTGAAAGCGTCAACGTGTCCAGAAGCTTTCCATGTTGTAGGATGCATAAGGATAGCTGAATCAATTCCGACGATATTCTCATTTAATTGAACCATCGCCTTCCACCAGTACTGCTTTAAGTTGTTCTTTAATTCCGCACCATTCTGTCCATAGTCGTATACGGCTGAAAGCCCGTCGTAAACTTCGGAACTGGGAAAAATAAACCCGTACTCTTTTGCGTGGGAGACTACCTTCTTAAATACATCCTCTTGTTTTGCCATTTCAAAATAATAATTTGAGCAAAAATAGGGAATTATATCTGATTTTATGATAGAATTAATAGGGTTAGAAGTAGTGCGAAAAGGTTTTTTTGTTAGAATACGTCTCGTATTGATAGTTTCGTTTCCTCTAGGAAAAACTGTAAATTTGTACAGATAAAAAACCAATTATGTACAAGTCTCTCTTACGACCCTTTCTCTTTAAACTGGATGCTGAAAAAGCGCATCATTTTACCTTTTGGCTCATTAAAAATTTCGGGTCCCTTTCTAGTATTTTTCTTAAAAAACCAATAGAAGATAAAAGTCTTGAGAGAGAAGTGTTCGGATTAAAGTTTAAGAATCCAATTGGTCTTGCCGCTGGTCTTGATAAAGATGCGAAGATTTTTAGAGAATTAGGGGATTTAGGGTTTGGTTTTGTAGAGATTGGAACACTAACCCCCAAGGCTCAGAGCGGAAATGATAAGAAAAGGCTTTTCCGCTTGTTGGAGGATTCGGCTATTATAAACCGAATGGGGTTTAATAATGAGGGTGTGGAGGCTGCAGTCAAGAGGCTTCGTGGAGAAAGAAAGATTATTGTAGGAGGAAACATCGGAAAGAATAAAATTACACCTAACGAAAACGCAGTCAATGATTATGTTCTTGCTTTTGATTCTCTATTTGATGTTGTAGACTACTTTGTAGTGAATGTAAGTTCTCCAAACACTCCTAACTTAAGGGCATTACAAGAAAAGGAGCCCCTAAAAGCGCTACTGCATAAGCTTCAAGAGGTCAACGCCACGTATACTAAATCTAAGCCAATTCTTCTTAAGATTGCACCTGATTTAACCAATGACCAACTTCTAGACATCATTGAAATTGTTAAAGAGACTCAAATCGCGGGAGTAATAGCAACCAATACAACACTTTCCAGAGATGGGCTCCGTTCTGCAAATCAAAAAGAATCAGGAGGTCTTTCGGGTAAACCCTTAACAAAAAGGTCCACAGAGGTGATTCAATTTCTCCATAAAGAAAGTGAGGGGGCTTTTCCAATTATTGGAGTGGGAGGAATTCACTCTGCAAAAGACGCTTTAGAGAAATTAGATGCTGGAGCGTCCTTAATTCAGCTTTATACCGGTTTTATTTACGAAGGTCCAGAGTTAATTCGAGAAATCAATCAAGCGATATTGCAAAGAGCTAAATAAAGAAATGCGAGATGGTGTAGAGTAGAAGTCCTACCAATCCTCCGACTAAGGTTCCATTCACTCGGATAAATTGCAAATCTTTCCCAACCTCAAGTTCAAGTTTCTGACTAAGCTCTTTTCCATCCCAACTCCCCACAGTGCTAGAAATGAGCTCAGAGGCTTTGTGTCTGTTTTTAAGAAAGTACCGGTAGGTAGTTACCCGAAGCCAATGGTCTATCTTTTCTCTTAATACGGGATCGGATTCCAGTTGGCTGGAAAAGGTTTGAAGGCTGCGCTGTAAATAAGCTTTTAAGGGGGAGTGTTCTTCGAGAAGCTCTTTTTCAATAGAGTTCTTTATCGATTTCCAAATGTTTTTGGACAAGCGCGAACGTTCTTTCTCATTTAGATAATGGCTCACTGCTTCTTGCAATTCTTCATTCCAAAGGTTTTCTTCTTTTAATTGAGTGATAAGTGTAGAAATTTTCGCGTCTATGTTTTCTCGGAAGGGATGAAGTGGATTTTGTTCTACTTCCATTAAAAAAGAAGCAATTCCTTCAGTGATCCGGTCTGCCAAGGCGTTATCAACAAAAGAAGGGATGAGCGAAAAACTTTTTTCATGTACTTTCTGTCTAATTTCATCTTTGTGTTCAAGGGTTACTTTTTGTAGCTCTTGTGAGAGCGTGGTTAATATCTGTTGATGGAGTCCTCTTGCCTTCACGTATTCGATCCCGCCAGCTATTATTTTTCCAGGCTTTAGTTCTGTTGATATTTTACCTAATTCTTTAGAAATCAATTCGCTCAACTGAGAGTCTTCTACCTCATTCAGTAACCTTTTGGCTAGATCGACAGCAGTCAGTAGGATTTTTTCTTGATTATTCGGTTTTTTAAGAAACTCGGAAATATAGGCCGAAGCATTGAGTTTAAGAAGGTAGGGACGAATGGTTTCTGGTGAAAGGAAATTATCTACAACGAAAGATCCTAAATTGTCGCCAATTTGTTCTTTTTTGCTTTGGATCAGATTGGTATGCGGAATTTTAAGACCTAGAGGATAATGAAAAAGCGCAGTCACTGCGAACCAGTCAGCTAAAGCGCCTACCATAGCGGCCTCACAAAATGCTTTTGTGTAGCCGATCCAGTGTGCTGAGGATGATTTGCTCAGATAAGTAGTGGCAACAAAGCCAATTGCCATAAGTAAGAATAGACCTGTGGCAAAGAGTTTATGTCGTTTTAATTGTTGTCGTTTGGACAATTGATTCATCTGCAATTAATTTGTTAATTTTGAATAACTAAAGTGGAAAATCTAGTGCGCATGAAACAGTTATTTACTTTATTGTTGCTAGGACTATTTTCTTGCACACAGAATTATTCTCCCGTTAAACAAACCCATATTATGCAAGATTCTACATCAAAAAACAATCCATACTATTCACAATCAGATTCTACGCCGTTACAAGTGGATAACCAGGAGTGGAAAGAAGTACTTTCGCCTGAACTTTATTATATAGCCAGAGAAAAGGGAACCGAGCGGCCTTTCAGTGGCAAATACAATGAATTTGATCAAGAAGGAGAATATTGCTGTGCCACCTGTGGGAACCACCTTTTTCGATCGGATCAAAAATTTGCCTCCACTTGTGGCTGGCCTAGTTTCTTTGAGGCAGATAAAAATGGAGTCAGTTACAAGAGAGATAGCTCCCATGGAATGGAGCGGATCGAAGTTTTATGCCGCCGCTGTGATTCGCATTTAGGACATGTATTTAATGACGGTCCAGCGCCTACGGGGGTTCGCTATTGCATGAATTCTGTTTCTCTGAATTTTGTTGCAGACAAGAAAGAATAAAGGGCTTTTCCTGGTGTTAACATGGTTATAAAAAAGTGTTAAACTATTAATATATAAGTAGTTGCTATTTTGGTTTTTCTATATTTGCAACCGAATATAGAAGAAAATAGTAAATGAAGAAGATTCTTTTGAGCTTGGCGGCTGTTTTTACTTTGAGTACCTCCTACGTTCCGTCGGATCCAAATTTCGTTAAAAATTCGCTGCAGGTCTCGTTAAATGATACCGCTGCTGCACCAATCGCCTTGACTAACGCAAATCCTTTAAGTCCAGAACTTAGTTCTGCCGTTTTAAAATATCAGAATATCAATTTTGAAGATTCTAAGGAGCTTCGCTTTGAAGTTTTTGAACTTGCTTTGAAAGGCTTTGAAAAATTGAAGAGAGAAGGCGAAATATCTCTATCAGTTTCAACCTTAAGTATTGTGGATTTTTCTCTCTCGTCTAATGAACCTCGCTTTTGGGTGATCGATGTAGAGAGTGGAAACGTACTTTTTAATAGTTTGGTTGCCCATGGGAAAAACACAGGCGAAGAATTTGCTAAAGATTTTTCCAATCGAGAAAGCTCCCTTCAGAGCAGTATCGGATTTTATCGCACCGATCAGACCTATCAGGGTAGTAACGGTTATTCGCTAAGGCTTCATGGCCTAGATTCCGGTTATAATGATCGCGCATTGGAGCGGGCGATTGTTATGCATGGTGCTAATTATGTGAGTGAAGATTTTGGTCGTAAGCATCAACGGATTGGTAGAAGCTGGGGGTGTCCTGCTGTTCCAAGTAAATTAGCACATTCAATAATTGATACAATAAAAGAAGGCAGCGTTCTTTTCCATTACTATCCAGATGAGACCTATTTGGCTTCATCTAAGTGGCTTAATTAGTGGATGGTATTAGGAATCTGCAATAGGACTGAAATTAAATATTTCACTTTAAAATAATAAGAGACCGGAAAATTTTTCTGGTCTCTTAATTATATATAGATAAATCTAAAACTTTAGATCCACTCCTACGTAGAAAGAGGCAGGCATTATAGGTGCGTATATTATTCCTCCATCAAAATAATTGGAAAAAGGATTCTTTGCATCAATAATCGGGGTGTCTTGTGTCATCGAGGTCAAGTTTTCTCCTCCGAGATATACTCTTGTTTTATCAGTTAAGTTTAAAGCGATTTGTGCATTAAGGGTAATGTAGTCGTCTGAATAAGTAGATAACTGAAATTCTTGAGGGTTGCCTGTCATCTCAGGAAGTCTTTGTTTACCGACATAATTTAACGTAGTATCAAAGCTCCAGAAACCTCCCTTTTCATTCATGGATGTTTCATAAGCCATGTTTAGGAAACCCCTATGCTTTGCCATAAAAGGAACCTCTCTTCTTCCTGCTTCATAATCCGCTTGAACATCATAGTATTTATATGCTAATCTTACATCAAAATTTCGTACTGGCGTGAAGTCTATTTGTGATTGTAAACTTCCCGCGTGTGATTTACCCTCTAAATTGTAGAAAACTATTTTCTGTGCGGATTGGTCTAAATCGAGCAGCACTTGGTCTTGAAAATCGGTACGAAAGTAATCGACGAGAAAGCTGGCATTTCGTCCAAAAAGTTTGAAATCTTGGCTTAGGCTCGCTCCATAGTTCCAGGCTATTTCCGGCTTGAGTCCGTAAATATCTCCTCCCTTATCAATTATTTCTATTTCACGGTTGGAAGCTAAAAACCCTTGGCTTTCTGCAAAGATATTAGCTGTTCTAAATCCTCGTCCAGCAGATAATCTAAAAATAGTTGAAGGGGTGAAATCGTATTTGAAGTTAAGACGGGGTGTAAACTGTGTTCCTGCAAGATTATGAAAATCGGTTCTCGCTCCAGCGACCAATGAGTATTTAAGGCCGGTCAAAGTGTATTCAAAGAAAACGCCAGGGACAGTTTCTTCTCTATTGTAAGTATCGTTTATGTAGGTTTCATCGTATTTGTCATACAGGAAACTTGCACCTGCTTTGTACTTGTGGTTAGTGTTTCCGAAGATACTTTCAAAAATCAGGGAGGAGTAAAAGGTATGTTGTTTTCCTACATAGTTCTTTTTTCCAAAAAAACTATCTTGTTCATGATAGGTATATTGATTTTGTAAACCAATACTCTGATACGGTTTCCCTTTGAAAATATGTCCTGTTTTATTCCATAACTGAATGCGTGAAATGTCAATACCAACGCCGTAGGCCGACTGTTCAGATTGGTCTAGGTGCCGGTTGTAGTCCTTTTGCCCAGCATTTCGGCTGTCGTTTACTACGTTGAATCCAAAATGCGATGCCCATCCCTTATCCGCCAAACGATTGTAGTTAAGAAGGTAAGTTGCATTGAATTGTCGACCGGTAGGTTGATCTAGGAAACCATCATCATTATGATCCGTTTTATTTAGAGTAGCATTGGAATGCAGTAAGATGCTTTGGTTCCAAGAGTCGTTTAAGGCGGATACGTGAGTAATGTTTAGCTCTGTTCTTGCGTTTTCATCCAAAAAAAGATTGAGTGTGGTTTCTGGTTTGTCTTTGTATTTAACAAGCTCAGTATTGATCTGACCGGTAATGCTTTCGTATCCACTGGTCACGGTACTTCCCCCCTTAGTTAGTTGAATTCCGCTTATCCATCTACCTGGGATGAAGTTGAGTCCATAGGCAGTAGCTAAACCACGAATTTCAGGAAGCACTTCTTTAGTTAGGGCAGTGTATTTCTGATCTAGTCCTAGTACCTTTAGTTGTTTGGTTCCAGTTACTGCGTTAGAATAGGAAACATCTACAGTAGCATTGGTTTCGAAGCTTTCTGCAAGGTTGCAACAAGCAGCTTTTAAAAGTTCTTTTTGATTAATATTAAAAACTAATGAGCTGCTTGATTTAGAAAGTGCTGTAGGGTCTTGGCCTTTTACTATAGTGACCGTCTCAAGATCCTCTCCACGATCTGCATTATTTATGTGATCATGGTTATGTTCCAGTTCATTTGAGGAAGTAGAAGCTGAATTTTGATCGCTATGAACTCCTTCACCTGGTTTTCCTAGGGGAGCTGATCTGTCGTAGAGGCAACAGGATGGAAGATTTCGGTAGGTTTTATTGTCCGCTGTATAAAGCTCGTTGTCGTGACCTACGTTTGCTACCTCTTTAAGTATATCTTCTAGGCTGCTTTTCCCTTGTTCCCATGTGAGCGAGAGCGTTTGGTTTTCGATAGACCATTCAGCACTGGTGGCACCAGCAGCTTTTGCGGCGTTTTGAATTCTTACTTGGCACATTTCGCAATTACCTTTTACAAAGGCTTTTCCACTTTCGAGATTTTGTGCGCTAATTGAAATGCTAATAAGTAGGAAGCTTAATAGCATCATATATTGAAATAGTTTTGATTGCATTTTTTTGGTTTTTTCGGCCTTACTCTGCTCTAGTATCAAAAAGACTTACTTTTTGCGCTATCTATTAGTTCCAGAAAATACGCTTTGTCAAGTCGCTGAAGTGTTTGAATGAGCAGAAATGCCTCGTTTAAAGGAAAGCTATAAAGCTTTCTCGTTCTTGTCTAAGAGTTGATTTAGAATAGGTTGAATTAATCAGCAAGCAATCATCCAGTTAAAAAACATAAGTAATAGACGATTGTTTGTCGGTTATCCTATTTTAGGAGGCTGCCAAATGTCTTGACTGCGAATCGAAATATAGGGATCCTTATAGATCGATCTAATTTTCTTTTCCGTTAATTTTGAAGAAAAGGTATTGATTTCTTGTGCAGCCTGTACTGGTGTAAGAGAAGTATGTAAGCAGAAGCCACAATCGGTAATGCAGTGCTTCTGACAGTCATGCTCTGGTTTGGAGTTAGGCTCTTGAGAAGTTTCAGAAGAATGGCAAGACTCGTTCGCAGCACTCATTTCTTGACAGCAGTCCATTGGCATAGATTGCGCCCAGAGTTTCTGCTGAGGAAGAAGTAGAATCCCTAATGTTAGGAGGAGGAGTACTATTTTAAAGTGGTTCTTCATTAACTAGGCAAAGGTAAATAATATGTCGGTTTATCCAAAGTTTATAGCCTGTAAACTTATCTCGAGGAATGCTGATCTCTGTCATGCTTTTCCATTTTTAATTGGGAAGAGCAAAAAAAGAAACCACCTTCGTGGGTGGTTTCTATCTATTTTTGTCAATATTTAATCTATAAATTAATTCTGTGCGAGTTGACTTGGATCTTGGTAGTCATTCTCGATTACTCGAGTAGCAAAGCGGAATTTAGGGCCCCAATAGCGATCGCTCAGTGGAGAAATCATCACTCCTCTAGAAGTAGCGGCATGGATAAATCGAACTTCTCCATTTTCATCGACATCGTGAACAATTCCTACGTGAGAAATTCTACCTCCTCTAGAAAAGAATACCAAATCACCTTTTCGGATATTTTCTTTTTCAATTCTTGTTCCTTCTTTAGCTTGTGAAGCAGCAACTCTCGGAAGTGCAACTCCTGCTGTTGCTCCAAATACTGAAAGTACAAAAGCGCTGCAGTCAATTCCATTTCTAGTTGTTCCTCCGTACCGGTAAGGAACACCGAGGTAAGATTCTGCTTCCGCTAATAACTCATCCATCTTTCTTTCAAATTTGATTGTCTTTTCTATTTCTGCAGCGCGGTTTGCTGTTTCTATAGAAGCTAAGGCCATATCAATCTGTTGAGAAGGTGTTAAGTCTTCCTTTAAGATATTCAGTGTTTTAGGACTAATAGCTGCCAGTTTGGCATCTGTTTTGTATGTTAGAGGTTGAGTGACAACGTAGTTGGAAACGCAAGATTGTAATGTGAATATAGAAGTAATTACAGTCAGATAAAAGAGAACTCTTTTCTTCATATATATTTGATTATCTGTGTTAAAAAACGTATTTACATTGATTTTGACTAGACAAATGTAGATAATAGCACTAGAACATGCTGGTTTTCCAATTTTGAAAAACCTTTTTTTAACACATTTTAACATATTTCTAAGGTATGTTAAAGAAAGAAGGACCGCAATCCCCTTATTTAGGGGTTGCGGCTTTTTATTTTATTAAGATTTGTTAACAGTTTTGTTTTTGGACATATGAATTATATAAATTAGGCCTAGAATTGCATAAGAGAGCTCTTCTGGATTAGTTTTACTTTTGTTATCCTGCAATTCGTGTGCGTATTTGTAGCATTCAAAGAATAAGTATAGTGTACAAACAAAAAAAACTCCGACATCGGAGTTTTTTGTTATTTTATTTTCAATTAAGCTTATCGAGTGAAAAGTAATTCACGGTATTTGGTCATTGGCCAAAGTTCATCGTCTACAAGCATTTCTAGTTTGTCACTAGCTTCTCGAATTTTGTCAAATCTTGGCTTCACATCTTGACTATACAGTTTGGCTTGATCTAAGCCTAATTTTGCATTTTCAGCTTTTGATTTTGCCTCCAAAAGTTCATCTACTCCTACCTTGATTTGAGAAACATTTAAAGAGATACTTCGAATAAGGTCCAATTGTTCTTTTGCTAAAGTGTTGAACTCTTCTTCCGGGAAGATTTCTTTTATTCCTTTTACGTTATCAATTAGTCTGTTTTGGTAGTTAAGGGCCGCTGGAATGATATGGTTTCTTGCTATATCAGAAAGCACCTTTGCTTCAATATCCACTTGGGTGGCGTATTTTTCTAATTTGATTTCGTTACGCGCTTCGAATTCTCTATGGTTAAAGATGCCTAGTCCTTCATACAGGGCTATGAATTTCGGATTCAGTTCTTGCTCAAGAGCTTCGGGTGTAGTTTTTAAATTACTTAATCCTCTTTTCGCAGCTTCTTTCTCCCATTTCTCAGAGTAACCGTCGCCTTCAAACATGATCTCTTTGCAGTCCTTAATGTATTCTCTTAGTACATTGAAAAGCGCTTCGTCTTTCTTTAGTTTTTTAGAGCCAATAAGTTCATCCACTTCCGCCTTGAATAATTTTAGCTGTCTTGCAACGATGGCATTGAGCACGGTCATTGGTTCTGCGCAATTGGCGGAAGAACCTACAGCACGGAATTCGAATTTGTTTCCTGTGAAGGCAAATGGGCTGGTACGGTTTCTGTCCGTATTATCTAGAAGGATTTCAGGGATTTTCCCAACAACATTTAATTTAAGTTCTGTTTTTTCTTCAGGAGAGAGTTTCCCATCGGTTACCTTTTCTAGCTCTTCGAGCACACCAAAAAGTTGGCTTCCAATAAAGGCGGAAATGATAGCAGGCGGTGCTTCGTTCGCGCCCAATCGGTGGTCGTTGCTCGCTGAGGCGATACTAGCACGTAATAAATCTGAATATTCATAAACAGCTTTTAACGTATTAATAAAGAAAGTAAGAAACTGTAGATTTTTTTTAGGGTTCTTTCCCGGACTTAGTAAGTTCTCTCCTGTATCTGTAGCTAAGGACCAGTTATTGTGTTTCCCGCTTCCGTTTACTCCTTTAAAAGGTTTTTCGTGAAAAAGGATATGGAAATGGTGCTTGTGTGCGACTCTCGCCATAATATCCATAAGAAGAGAGTTGTGGTCTACTGCAACGTTGGTTTCTTCAAACATGGGTGCTAACTCAAACTGATTCGGAGCCACTTCATTGTGTCTTGTAGTTACTGGGATCCCCAGCTTCATACATTCAATTTCTAATTCTTTCATGAAGTTCATGACCCTTGTTGGAATCGACCCGAAGTAATGGTCGTCCAATTGTTGACCTTTTGCAGGTGAATGTCCTAGAAGCGTTCTTCCTGTAAAGATGAGGTCGGGACGAGATTGATAGAGTGCGCTGTCAATAAGGAAATATTCTTGTTCCCATCCTAAAGTAGCAGTAACTTTTGTTACGTTCTTATCAAAATAAGAGCGGCAAACTTCCGTTGCGGCATCATCGACTGCAGATAAAGCTCTTAATAAAGGAGTTTTGTAGTCTAGTGTTTCCCCTGTATAGGAGATGAATATGGAAGGAATACAAAGGGTAGTCCCTATGATGAATGCTGGAGATGTTGGATCCCAGGCAGTATACCCTCTAGCTTCAAATGTGTTTCGAATACCTCCATTAGGAAATGATGAAGCGTCAGGTTCTTGTTGTATGAGCATAGAGCCGCTAAAACGTTCAATAGCTCGGTCGGTTTCAAAAGGTGTAAAAAAGCTGTCGTGTTTCTCTGCAGTGGAACCTGTAAGGGGTTGAAACCAGTGTGTGTAGTGGGTGGCACCTTTAGATAAGGCCCAGTCTTTCATGGCAACTGCAATCTGATCTGCAATCGGTCTAGGGGTTTTTGTACCTTTTTTAATGGCGTCTTGAATGAAGGTAAATGCTTCTTTAGTTAGGTAAGAGCGCATGGTTTCTTCTGAGAAAACATTTTCACAGAAGAGTTCAGATAATTTTTTTGGAACTTCAACCGAATTGTTTCTACGGTAATCCAAAAAAGGAAGTTCAGATAAAGCTTTGAATCTTAATGTCGACATGGGTAGAGGTTTTAATATTGCAAATGTATATAAAAAATGGAAAACTAAATCAATTTTTAAAAAATAATAGGGGGTATGTAGAGAAAAAGTGTAAAATTTCACAAATAGGATGTAAAATGGAGGGGGTGCCCGAATGGTTTCTTTGTTTTTGGTGAGCTAGTGCTTTTCTAAACAATAGTGAATTTGTGTTTTTTTTGCTTTAGAAATTTAGTGCTGATTAATGTTGAGAATTCTCAATAGTGGATGCAGTCTAGGATGCGCAACAATAATTTAATAAAATTTTAATTTTCTTTTTATTAACTTTGTGCGTCATTAATTGTAATTTTATCAATAGAAGTATAGTTTATGGCAACAAATTTAAGAGCAAGGGAAACTACTGAAGCAATTGAAAGGCTGTATGTGACCATGCGCCATCTGTTCTATAGAGGTTTTTTCAAACCTGGAGGTGTTTCAGGAGAAACCATCCGACATCTTTTACGCACCATTTCACCGGAAATTTATGGATCTATGGGCATCGACAATAAGGTCGAGCTCGATGGATTGCTCTACGTGCTGGATCGACTTCCTGAAGGAATAGAAGAAACGGCATTTGTTCATCTGACCTCAGACGAAGGGTTTGAAAAAGGGAGTTTCCCGGTTATAGTTCCAAAAAAGAGAAGACGAAACTGTTACAGAATCGATCAGCATCAAATGAATATCGAGGTGCTTTTAGGTCGCTCTGAGATTTATGATATTCTAACGCACCTTACTTTTCTCTACATTGAAGCAGACAAAATCCGAAATCTTGCCTATCCAAAGCATCAAGATTTAAAACCTTCCCGTGCTTGGAATATTATAGAACAAGTTGCTCTTGAGACTAAAAAATTTAGTCGTTCAGAAAAAGAAGTGGCTTTAATCCACCTTTCATCGCTGTTAGGGCGAACTTTTGATGAGGTACTTTCCGCCTATCAAAATTTTGGAGACGACAAGAATCCCGATCGCTTGTTTAAGATCATCTACTTCTTAGGTAAAAACTCTTTAGAAGATCTGAAAGGAGAGAAAGAAAGAGAAGTTTTTTTCAGTGCCATTTTAAGAGAACGAGTAGGTCACCATCTCTTTGGTGAGCGTTGGGCAAATAATGTGAAAGAAGTATTGTGCCAGCACCAACTTCATATGCGTCCTTTGCATATTGTCTCTGCTAATATGCATTCTGTCAAAAATATGTTGTTTGCAAACCCTGCTTTAAAAATTAAGGTTGAAGAGGAACCCGATTATTCACTTTATGAGGAAATTAGCCATAAGAAAACATTACAGGAAAAGATTTTAAATTATTCTGAAAAGCAAGGACTCTACTACGTTAATGACCATAGCGGAAGTAATATTGATGTTCAAATTATAGACCTAAGCAAAGTAGATTTAAAAAATACACCATTCCAAAGTGCAGGTTACAAGGGAGATGATGTGATACTTGTTTTTGATTATGCTTTCGGTGAACAAGCATTTGAGGTAATGGATGAGCTTCTAAGACCTTACCAGCATGAGGATCAGGTATATACAATGAAGGTGAAATCAATCTCGATTATGGGGAAAGCTGGAATTCTTACCGGTAGAAAAGGAGACATCATGATTCCTACCTCACATATTTTCGAAGGTACGGCAGATAATTATGTGTTTGATAATGCCCTAGAACTAGAGGATTTCCAAGACGAAGAGATTAAGGCCTACCAAGGTTCTATGTTAACTGTACTGGGAACCTCGCTTCAAAATAAGGACATACTTTCTTACTTTATGGATTCCACTTGGAATACAGTAGGATTAGAGATGGAGGGTGCCCATTACCATAAAGCAATTCAGGTGGCGTCAAAAATAAGACACCATATCTCACCTGATCTTTTCGTTTGCTATGCTTATTATGCGTCCGATAACCCTTTGGAGTCTGGGAGTACACTCTCTTCTGGAGGGCTGGGTCTTACGGGTGTAAAACCAACTTATATGATTACCCGCAGAATTATTGAAAAGATATTGTCTTCTTCAATAATCTAGGCAAGAAAAACAAATCCGATTTTATTAGGAGAATTATTATCGAATTTATAAACTGTAGCCCTTTCGCTTTCTTAGCAAAGGGCTTTGTTAAGCGCCTTAATAGCCTCATTGTAATGCTCTCTTAAAATGACAAATTGCAAATTTACCTGCATTAGTGATTGTCCATAACACTCAATATTGATTCCGTTTTCATAAAACGCCTTAGCCGCACGGTACAAAAATCCAGGGCCTTGAATATTGGATCCGATTGCGCATACTAGGGCAACAGGTTGATCAGAAACGCGATAAAAATTCACTTTTAATTCTTCAACAAGACTGTGAGCGTTTTTATTATCCCAGACCACCATAGTAATGGAATTGGCATTGGTGGATTTAAAAACATAACTCACCCCGTGTTTTTGAAAATAACTCATAATACGGGCGTCGTACCCAACCTCATTTACCATCAAAGGATCATGAACCTCTACGGCGAGCATATGCGTGCTTCCGGAAACGAGTTCAATTTTAGCCTCAGGTGATTTATAATCTCGGGAGATCACAGTGCCCTCATGATGAGGTTCAAATGTATTCTTGATTCGAATGTTAATTCCTGCAAGTTCAAGCGGTTTGGAAGCTTTGGGATGGATAGCCTCCATTCCTATATCTGCGAGCTGATCTGCTACAATGTAATTAGTTTTCCCTACCGGTTTACAGTTTTCTATTCCTACAATTTTAGGGTCTGCAGAGGAGAGGTGGTACTCTTTGTGAATAATGGCTTCATCAACCTTAAGCTCGACTGCAATTTTACTGAAAGTCACCTCACTGTACCCTCGGTCAAATGCTCTCATAATCCCTTCTATACCTTTTGTGTATCCCGTTGCAATGGCAATGGCTTCTTTTAAATCGATTCCAGAAAATTCTTTTCTTATTCTTTCATCAATAGTCAGCGGTTCATTGTCATTCCAGCCGCTTAGATCGATGAATTTCGCTTTTATTCCCTGATGCTGTAGGATGTTTACTGAGTTCCAAGCAGAATGTGCCTCTCCAATGGAGGCTAAGATCTCGCGAGCAGCCAGTTGAATATCCACTTTGTTAACATACCCTGAGGCAAGCACCTGGCTTAAACTGGAAAGTAGTGTCTTTGCTTGCTCTATTCGGTTACGAAGAAAACTTTCTGCTTCAATTAGATCTAGACCTATTTTTTCGTACTGTTGGTTTAATTGCAACAGTTTTTCTAGTAATTGGTCCAAGGCTAGGGGGTAATTTTTCTCCAAAGCAAAGAGAGAATAGACGCCTGGATCACCAGTTTTTTTATGCTCTAGTAGCCAGTCAGTGACTCCACTATAAGCGGAGACCACGAACACTCTTTGATGCGTTAAATCTATGTGTGGCCCGGAGGTTTTAATAATGTTGTCAATAACTTTATCAAACTGGGTCATTGAGGTTCCTCCGATTTTTTCTACTGTTAGCATATTGCATTCATTCGTTTTGCAAAAGTAAGAAACTTCCTTCATTCTTGAATTTATTAAATGAAAGTCCTTGCCGTATACTATGCAATATCCCGTATTAAGGCATTTTCCGTATCTTTCAAGCAAATTCTTAAGCAAATGAAAAAATGTTTTTTAGTTCTCTTTAGCTTTTTGGGATTTCTTGCCCTGGCACAGAAGTCCGCTTATTATCAGCAGCAGGCAAAATACAAAATGGAAATTGATGTTGATGCTCCCCACTATACCTACAAAGGGAAGCAAACTATTGAATACACCAATAATTCTCCCGATGAATTAAAAACGGTTTATTTCCATTTGTATTGGAATGCTTTTAAGCCCGGCTCAATGATGGATCAGAGGGTTCAAAATCAAGGTGCGATTGGAGATAGCAGACTTCAAAGCGGCGGAATTTCACGATTGCAAAGCATTCCTCCTGAAGAAGAAGGTGCTCAAAATATTCGTTGGATTAAGCAAGATGGGAAGAACCTCTCGTTTGAAATCCAAGAAACTATTATGAAGGTTCAATTAAGTGAACCGATTAAACCGGGAGGAAAGACGACGTTTTCAATGGAATGGGATGCTGTGATTCCGTACCAAATTCGACGTGCAGGAAGAAACAATCGTGAAGGTATTGAAATGACCATGACCCAATGGTATCCTAAAATTGCAGAGTACGATTACGATGGTTGGGCGACCTTTGATTACATAGGAAGAGAATTTCATGCGCCTTTCAGTGACTTTGATGTAACAATCAAGATTGATAAAGATTATATTATCGGTGCTGGTGGAACTTTGCTTAATGAGAAGGAGGTTAGGGGCTACGATGAAAATGCTCAAGTAAAAGCAGATAAGGAAGGTAAAGCGGTATGGCGCTGGAAAGCTGAAAATTTACTTGATTTCGCATGGGCAGCAGATCCTGACTACACTGTGGAAGCTTTCACTGTATTAGACGGTCCAAAAGTTTATTATGTGTATCAAAAGAATGAGAAGACAGCATTTTGGGAGGAAAGCAAACCCCTGATTACGAAGTTCTTTCAAATTATGAATGCACAATTCGGTCGTTATGCTTACCCTTCGTATTCCTTTGTTCAAGGTGGAGACGGGGGAATGGAGTACGGTATGACGACAATGATTTTAGGTGAGCACGGATCACTTCAGAGATTAGTAGGGCTTATGGTTCATGAGGGAGCACATATGTGGTTTCAGCAAATGCTTGCCACAAATGAAAGTACGAAACCGTGGATGGATGAAGGATTTACTAGTTACGCTGAAACTTTGGTAATGAACCAACTTTTTCCTTCTGAACAACCATTACCGAATCCATTTGTAGGAACAATTAGAAGCTATACCAATTTTGCCAAAACAGGAAAAGAGGAACCCGCTTCCTGGCTGGCAGATCACCACGATGGAGGGAGTGCATACAGTATTGCAAGCTATGTTAAAGGAGAGACGTTCCTTGTGCAGTTAGGCTATATTGTTGGAGAGCAAAAGCTTTCATTAATTATGAAAGAGTATTTCAATCAATGGAAACTCAAGCATCCATCGGATCGAGATTTTATGCATATTGCTCAGAAGCTATCACAAATGGACTTAAAATGGTTTTACCACTATTGGATAAATACCGTAAAAACCATTGACTACGGCATTAAAAACGTCGAATACTTAGAAGGGAAAACCCGGATTACCCTAAGCAATAATGGTACGATGCCGATGCCTATTGATTTTAGTGTTTTAACTCGTGATCAAAAGATTCATAACTATCAAATTCCACTCAATATGACAAGAGAATGGAAATCTACGGATTTGTATGGACCTTTCCAGACTTTAAAATATTGGCCTTGGACGCAAAATGAGTATGTATTCGAAGTACCTTTCTCAAAAGAGCAGATTTCAGCTCTTGGTATTGATTTTTCTCAGCGCTTAGCAGATGTAAATCCTGAGGATAATTATCTAGAAGTAGAACTGCCCTCTAAGGCTACGAACTAATACTTCTCTTGTATAAATAAAAAAAGTGCGCGTTTTGGGGGCAGTCGACAGTCCATTGAAACGCGCACTTCTTTATTTAATCTTAGGCATTAATGGGATGAGACTAGTTTTAATCCAACAATCGAAGCAATGAGCGTGCAGAGAAAAATTAAGCGCATTAGAGTTGCAGGTTCTTTAAAAACTAAAATACCAACTAGTACTGAGCCAGCCGCACCAATTCCGGTCCAAATCGCGTAAGCGGTACCGATTGGAAGCGCTTGAGTTGCTTTCAAAAGCAGTCCCATACTTATAACTAAGCATACGACAAACCCACTGTACCAGTAATACATTTCCGATCCCGCGCTTTCTTTCGCTTTTCCAAGACAGAAGGTAAACCCCACCTCAAATAATCCAGCTATAATAAGAATGATCCAGTTCATATTTTTTTTTGCAAATTTGGGCCTTTTTTCTCTAGTAGAAAATTGTTAAATAAAATCATCCGATTCATTGGAAGGAATCAAAACTTAGAATTAAAGTTCTAAATTGTATTTTAGCTCCATCAAATTCTTGGGATTTATGAATACGATCGTAATTAATGTAGGGAATACCAATATCCGTTTTGGTTTGTTTAGAGAAGAAGTTTGTGAGGTTTCATGGATTATTAACACCAAACCTTACCGTACTCGCGATGAGCTTTTTGTTCAATTCTTGATGCACTATCAGTCCTATCAAGTTCCTGTGGACGAGATTGGCCGCATTGTGGTAGGTTCTGTCGTTCCTCAGATGACTCATGACATTGTTAAAGCCGTAGAGAGAATCCATCGAAATCAAGGTATCGAAGTTGTTCTAGTGGGTCGTCATACTCCTTCACAAGTCATTGCGAAAAGCAAACAAATGGGAACGGATATATATGCCAATTTAGTAGCTGCCCATCATTTATACCCCGATAGAAAAAAAATCATCCTGGATTTTGGTACTGCATTGACGGCAAGTTGCATAAATGAGGAAGGTCAAACATTAGGAGTTATAATTGCCCCAGGAATCATTACCTCACTCAATTCATTGATTGTGCAAACGGCGCAATTGCCTGAGATTGAATTAGTAAAGCCTGATCGTGTTCTGGGTCATGATACAGTAAGCTGCATGCAAAGTGGAATGGTGTATGGATATTTAGGTATGGTTGAAGGTTTTATTGACCGTATAAATCAAGAGGTTGAAGAGAATTGTTTTGTCATTGCCACGGGTGGAGTGTCGCATGTTTACATGCCGTTGACGGAAAAAATTGATGTAGCAGATCGACTTCACACCCTTAAAGGGCTTTTCTACTTGGGCACCGCTACTAAGTAGGTTTTAACGTTTCGACTTAAAAAAATCAAGTAATATTTTGGAGCATTCCTGCTCTAAAATACCTTTTTCAACTTTGGTCTTTGGATGCAGAGATAGGCCCTTATTTTGGTAACCTCTTTGTGGGTCGGACGCGCCATAGACCAGTGTGGTAATCTGACTCCATGCAAGTGCTCCAGCGCACATTACACATGGCTCTAAGGTTATGTACATTGTGCAGTCTAACAGATATTTCCCTCCTAAATAATTTGCGGCACTTGTGATGGCTTGCATTTCTGCATGCGCCGTCACATCATTTAATGTTTGGGTTAAATTGTGCGTTCGCGAAATGACTTTATTTCCTGCCACTACAACGCAGCCCACCGGTACTTCATCCTTTTCTAATGCGTATTGAGCCTCTTGTAAGGCCAGTTTCATAAAGTACTCGTGGGAAAATTCCATTGAAGTGGTGGGAAGAAATGCTATTAATTTGATACAAAAAAGGCCTTAGAATTACTTCTTAGACACGTGTGTATTGTCAGACAGATTAAAATTCTACTTGATTGGTCTCTCGACCTCGCGTAAAATTCATCGTTTTTTGTTGACCCTTGTATGCGATATTGACTACATTGAATTGTCTAGGATAAGTTTCAAGTAGAATACCGTTTCTAATTTTGATTTGGTTAATCTCAGCAACACCTTTTGTTTCATAGTATATCCAAACAGATTCCCCATTTACTTGGCTTCCGGTAAAAGTTAATTTAACGGGGGAGCCGTTCACAAAAACATCAACAGATTTATTGACATACCGCTTTACCTCTGCTTCAAAACCTACCGTTTCTGGACGGATTTTGATTGCACTCGATATATGCTCTGTGTTTAGTTTAGTCGTAAATTTTAGTGTTTTACTGCCCTCAATATAATCAACCTTAGTCATGGAGGAATAAAAATCAGCTCCATTACCGCTAGTTAGAAATAGAAATCCCAATAGGGCGAAAATATATAATTTTAGTTTCATTTTTAATTTAGATCTTACTACAAATGTAAGATATATACTATAATCTCAAATAATATGCCAATATTAGAAATTGACATTTATGGAGTATTTGTCGTAAAATGCTTGAATATGACCAACTGCTTCTTCAGCGGTATCTACTATTCTGTACAATGACAAATCCTCCTCAGAGATAAGTCCATGACTTAGCAGTGTTTCTTTGAACCAATCAAGAAGTCCTGACCAAAACTTAGAACCTACTAACACAATTGGGAAACGCGCGATTTTTTGAGTTTGAATTAAAGTTAAGGCTTCCGAGAGCTCATCGAGCGTACCAAAACCTCCAGGCATTACTATAAAACCTTGGGAATATTTTACAAACATTACTTTGCGCACAAAAAAGTAGTTGAAATCCATAGAGTAATGTTTGTCAATATAGGGGTTAAAATGTTGTTCAAAAGGAAGTTCAATGTTAAGTCCAATCGATTTTCCTTCTGCAAGCCTCGCTCCTTTGTTCCCAGCTTCCATGATTCCGGGTCCTCCACCTGTAATAATTCCAAAGCCTATCTCCGTTATTTTTTGTGCTATTTCTACTGCCATCTCAAAATACGGATCACCTTCCTTCATGCGAGCAGAACCAAATATGGAAACACAGGGTCCAATTTTCGCTAGTTTTTCGTACCCATCTACAAACTCGGACATCACTTTGAACACCATCCAAGAATCTTTAGTCACCGTTTCATCCCAAGTTTTTTCAGTAAAACTTTTCTGAACTCTCTGATCTATTTCACTCTCCGGACCAGCACTCATTTTAGTAAGCCCCTTTCCTCTTTTTATTTTTGCCATAATTATTTAAAATATTGTTCCGCTTCTATCACGCTCTCTGGCCTTCCAACATCTACCAAATGGGCATTGTGTTCAAAGCCATGGATCCGTTCGCTAAGCATTAAGTCCAAATATTCTTCCATAATGGAGAATTTTCCTTTTCGCCTTATTAAATAGAAAATGTCACTGCTAACGCAGTGAACACCACTAAATGCTAGAGGTTTAAAGGCTTTGTTGAATTCTGCCAATCGTTGTTCTCCAGTATCTTGGTTCATCCAACCCTTTAGATAAAACTCCTCATTAAAGAGTAGTTTTCTCGAACTCTTGCGATCAGACACGGCGAGAGTTACTAAATCATTATTTTTCTTATGGTAACTAATTAGTTCCCCAAGATCTAAATCGGTAAGAATATCCGTATTCATAATGACGAAATGTTCCTCATTTTCAAGATATTTCTTTGCAAAAACTAAACCACCTCCAGTTTCTAGGAGTTCTTCCTTTTCGTCCGAAAACTCAATTGTGCATCCAAAAGATTGATTTTCAGATATGAAATCTCTGATTTGATCGCCAAAATGATGTAGATTTATTACAAAATCTTTTATCCCAAAAGATTGTAGATAGTGAATGTTACGCTCTAAAAGAGTGATACCGTTTACTTTTGCCAATGCTTTCGGATGGTGGAGCGTGAAGGGTTGCAGGCGAGTTCCTTTTCCCGCCGCGAATAATAAAGCTTTCATTGCCTACTTTGATTTAGTTCAGCTGAGGTTGTTCGTCGTGATTGATTTCAACTAAAGCTTGAGGGTATTTTTGCTCCAGGTATTCCTTAGTCTTTATTGCAGAATAGACTGAGCGGTGTTGTCCACCAGTGCATCCAAAATTGATTTGTAGGTGCTCAAAACCTCTGTCGATGTAATTCTCTACTGTAATAGAGACCAAGTTGTGAATCCACTTTAAAAATTCGGGCATTTGTGTTTTTGTTTCAAGGAATTCCTGGACTGAGAGATCATCACCCGTTAGGGGTTTGTACTCGTCCAAGCGCCCTGGGTTCAGAATTCCTCTACAGTCAAAAGTAAAACCTCCTCCGTTTCCGGTGGTGTCTTTTGGGATTCCTCCTTTTTTATAGGAAAAGCTATGGATTTCAATTTTAAGCTGACTCATTGAGTAAATTTTAGGATTTTAAAATTTGATCGATTTTTACTTTTGTAGACTTTTGTCCCAGTTCATGAATAACCTGTGAGAGCTCTGGAAACTGCTCCATTCCCTTCCATTGTTTGGAGAGTAGAAATACTTGTTTTATTCCTAATTTCAAGCTGTTTTGAAAATGGGGTTTTCTCTGAACCAGTCCACGCAGCCCATAAGCACCAAGCACTTGCAGACCTCGGATCAATCGTAACGGCATCACGGCCTCTCTTAACGATTTTCGAATCTCGGCCTTTGGATGTTTGGCGATATAATAATCAAGCATTGTTTTTTTTAGCTTCGTAGGAAACGGAGCACGGGCTTGATAAAGAAATGAGATCACATCGTAGAGTAGGGGGCCGTGCATTGCAGATTGGTAATCAATAAAGTGGGATTGTCCAAGAGAATCGATCATAATATTTCTGCTCTGGAAATCCCTGATCATAATACCCCTTGGATGAAGATGTTCTATAATGCGGCTAAGCGCTCGAAATTCCGTTAACAACCTCGATTTATGGTACGGAAGCTCTAGTAGATCTAAGATGAAAAATTTGAAGTAATTAAGGTCATTAAGAATAGGAAGCTCATCGTACTTTTCGTATTCAAAGGTTTTTCCGTAATCTACTTGTCCTTGGGTTTTGTACTGTAGTTCGTACAATTGATCGAGAACCGTTTTTAATAGGTTTTCGACGTCTTGGTTCTCGGAATCCTTAGTTAGGGTTTCAAAGAGTGTTTGATCCCCGAGGTATTGCTGAAGGTACATTCTTCGATCCTTAGAAACTTTTATTATTTTCGGTGTGTTGAGCTCCAATTTTTGGAAAAGTTCAGAGAAATAGAGAAAACTTTCGTTCTCTTCTAAATTTTCATTTACGGTAAGAATGTACTTGCGTTGTTGGTCGAGAACCAGATAGTTCTTTCTCGCAGAACCGCTTTGAGGCAGTGGCTCGAGCACTGCTTTTGTAGATAGGGATTTCTTGATAAATTCTTCGGCCTGTTCCACGTGTTTTTAAGCTTGTAACTAGAACAAATATACATTTTTTAACTCGAACGGCTCAGTTAATGGAAGCTAGAATTTGTTATAACTGCAGTTCGTTTAACTGTTCACATCATGCTTGTCTGGACCTGTTATAGTTTGCTTTGTCCAAGGTACTCTTCTTTCAAATTTGAACTCCCTGACCGGGCAGTCGTCCATTTGACAAATTTTACATGAAAAGGATTTGCAATCATCCATGTGAAAATTGAATTCAATCGTTCGCTCCGTGTTAGTCACTATGGTTTCGATCATTTCTTCCATTTTATCGTGGGCCATACGGAGTGAGTAATAATAGGGTAGAGTCAAATGGGCATCCAAATGCAAAGTGCTTCCGTGTTGTTGTATCTTTACATTATGTAAATCTACCCATTCCTTGGTTCGGTTTTTCTCCAAATGAGTAGCTAGATTTTCAATCATTCTTAGATCCGCCTCGTCCATGATTCCCCCTAATGCGGTTCGAATAATTCGGTACCCCACAACCATAATATAGGCGCCGAAGGCTATAGCTACCACGGAGTCAATCCAACGAAGTCCTGTTATGGAGACCAAGACAAGACTAAGGACCACTCCTAAAGTGGTGAGTGTATCACTTTGTAGGTGTTTTCCTGAACTTTGGAGCACCAAAGAGTTTTGCTTCTTTCCTTTTCTTATTGAAAGATAACCCATTAAGTAATTAAGTAATGCCGTAAAGCCAACCAAATAAATACCCCAGTCCAATTCTTTTAATGGACTGCCTTGAATAAGCGAGTGGATTGCTTGCAGAATGATAATGACCCCCGCAATAATTATAAGTGCACCTTCAATACCCGAGGTGACAAATTCTACTTTTCCATGGCCGTAAGGGTGATCCTCATCTTTAGGTTTAGCCGCTAAGTAAAGAGAGTAAAGCCCCATAAAGGCAGCTACGATATTAACAATACTTTCAAGAGCATCAGAGAAAACCGCATCGGAATGAGTCAAATGCCAAGCGAGTAGCTTTATAAGAAAAAGCAGTACACCAGCAAAAGCAATCCAGCGTTGGAAATGAAAGTTTTGAAGTTGATTTTGTGTATTGTGTTTCATTAGCCAATACATTATTGTTTGGTTGTTCTAATTAAAAAACCCTGCGAGATGCAGGGTTCTATTTAGATAAATTTCTTTTTTAGCAAGTGTTCCGCGATTTGCACCGTGTTTGTGGCGGCTCCTTTGCGCAAATTATCCGCGACTATCCACAAGTTTAGTGTGTTGGGTTGTGAGGGGTCTAGTCTTAATCGCCCTACAAATACCTCATCTTTTCCTTCAGAATCCAGAGGCATAGGGTATTGGTTTTCCTCTACATTATCACAAAGTACCACACCTGGTGTATTTGAAAGAGTTTCTCTTATTTCCGATAATTCAATAGGGTTTTCAAATTCAATGTTTACACTTTCAGAATGACCCCCTTGTACGGGAACTCGAACTGCAGTAGCGGTTAAAGCAAACGAATCGTCACCCATGATTTTTTTAGGTTCGGTCATTAGTTTTAATTCCTCTTTTGTGTATCCATTTTCAGTAAATACGTCACAATGAGGCAAAGCGTTCTTGAAGATCGGATGCGGATAGACAGGGTTTTTAGCTTTTTGCCCACCGATTTCTTCATTAAGTTGATCAACTGCCGCTTTTCCTGTTCCGGTTACCGATTGGTAGGTGGATACTACCACTCTTTTGATATTGTAAAGTTGGTGCAGTGGATTCAGTACCATTACTAATTGAATGGTAGAACAATTCGGGTTAGCAATGATTTTATCGTCCTTTTCAAGTACATCGGCATTGATTTCAGGAACAACAAGCTTTTTGTTTGGATCCATTCGCCATGCGGACGAATTGTCAATGACAAAAGTCCCTTTTTCGGCAAATTTTGGTGCCCATTCTTTTGACATTTCACCTCCAGCAGAAAACAGGGCAACATCTGGAGAAAGTTCCAGTGCCTGCTCCAAAGAGATGACAGGAAATTCTTTTCCTTGAAAGTTTATTTTCTTTCCTACGGATTTTTCAGACGCTACCGGAAGAAGTTCTGAAACAGGGAAATTTCTTTCCGCAAGTACTTTTAACATAATTTGGCCTACCATACCAGTAGCGCCAACCACCGCAACTTTCATTCTAATTAGTTTTTTTAATTAGGCGAAAAGACGAGCCCATTGGAAAGCCCACATCATAAGTACAACAGCAACTAATGCTAAAGCAAAGGTGCCCATGGAGAGTTGTTCTTTTGTTTTTATTCTTTTATTAGCTATAGTAAGTAGTACTGCTGCAATGATCATAGCAGTCGGGTGTTCTACATAGGTATTTCTAGTTAAAGAGTCACTCATTAGCGTACCCGCATCTAATGCTTGTTTAAAACCAGGCGAGAAGAATAGAAGCATAACAAGTCCTATTAATGCTTGCAAGTGGAAGAAAATCATGGTGAAAAGTGAAGACTTTCTAAGCAGTTTAGTAATCTTTCCTGAATAACCAAACATTACCATAAGTAATGAGATCACAAAAATTGCAGTTAATAGTAAAATCAGGTAGGCAAATCCTCGGTGTGCCTGAAGGATAATGAAAAATCCGTCCATTTTTTCTGGGTTTTAAGTTCGTACAAAGATAACAAAAATCCCGACTTGAAAAGTCGGGATTTAAAGTTATATCGTTTGATATTTCTTAGAATGTATACGCTACAGATGCGTTCCAAGTTGTACCAAATCCGAAGTATACTTCATTGTTTTTGTTGATTCCATTCCAATTGTTGGCAGCGTTAGTATCTGCAGCAATATTGGTTCTAGATTCAGCGATGTAAGTCGTATCAAATACGTTATTTACGTTAACTCTGAAGTTTAATCCTTGGTTGTTAGCGAATTTCCATCTTAGAGAAGCTCCTAAGTCAACAAGACCATAAGAAGGAAGTTTCACAGCAGATGCACCGTCGTCAGAAGTTCTGTTCTGTGGTTCGAAAGCCGAGTAAAGGTTATCTGCGAAACGGTATTGAGCATCAAGTCCTAACCAGTCTGTTACTTTGAAGTCAGCTCCTAATGCAGCAGTAAATTGCGCCGCATCACCAACTTTCAGACCGTCTAGGTATAGAGTTTGAGTTGCAACAACTTCACTTGTGCTATCATCGATGAAGGATGCAGTTGGGTTTCCTTTATAGAACCAATCTCCTACTGAAAGCATACCGAATACATCTACAAAAGTTGCAGGCTTAGCAGTGAAGTCAAGTTCGATTCCTCTGTGAACCTCTTGAATACCTAGCATGTTAGCTACATAAGAAATGTTGTTTACTCTTGAGCTTACTCTTCTATAGATATCATCCCATGAAGTGTTGTATAGGTTTAAGTTTGCATTAAAGAATGCTGATCTAAATCCGTATCCAATTTCAAATGAAGTAATCTTTTCGTTTGTTAATTCTGGATTTACGTCGTTTCTGTTGTTTAAGAATACTGCTCCGAAGAAAGGTTGTCTCTCATAGTATCCAGCATTAACGAAAACGTTGTGGTTTTCATTGATGTTGTAGTTAGCACCCCCTTTGATATTGAACCCAGTGAGGTTAACTTTTTCACTTTCTTGTTCAGCTGGCTCGTAAAGCATGTGGTCAACTCTTTGGAAACCTTGGTTAGAAACGGACCCTTGAACGAAAGCTGATAAAATATCGTTATCGTATTCAATTTGTCCAAATCCTCCGAACCAGTTTACAAGACCGTCATTACTATAAGCCATTCTATCGTTAACATCATTTACTTTACCTCCAAATGGGTTCCAGCTGGCCGTAGGTCCAAATGTATTTGTAATACGGTTAGGTCTGTTATTAATGTTAGAGTTATCTGTGTAACCTCTGTTACCTAATAGATCACTTACAATACGGTAGTGCATACCATCGTATTTTCTAGCGTCTACCCCTACGGTAGCATTGATGTTTTCAGAGAATTTATGGTTTAAGCTAGAGATAATACCAAACCAGTTGTGAGAGTTAATTGAAGATCTTCTGATCAGACCGTTACGACGGTTACCATCAGCCTCGAATGGATTTGCGTCCACAGCACCGAAGTCAGCTACAGCTCCTCCTTGGTTCCATTTTACGATATCATCGAAACGGATAAGTCCGTCAGCAGTTCTTGGAAGTGCAGTGTAGGATTTGTTATCAATACCTCCAGCATCTCCAGTACCTCCACCTCTACCAAAAGAAGCATAAACTACTGAGTTTAATTTAGTTTCTGTGTTGAATTTCCAATCCCAGTTTAAGGACATTACTGGTTTGTGGTAGTAGTTTCTAGTCATAGAATACTGCTTTCCATCTAAATATCCCCAGTTTTGGTTGTACTTTCTGTTTGGTTGGTCTTCAGATCCACCATATTTGATATGATCTGAAATTTTTGATTGGAATGATCTCTGATTGTGCCATTGTGGAGCTCCAGTAATGGTAAATTGGAAATCATGTTTAGCGTTAGGGTTAAATCCTAAAGCGAAGTAATAGTTATATCCTTCAAAGTCAGTTCCATCTGCATACATTGCACCAGCTGTTCTACTCATCAAAACGGAAGAAGACCATCCAGATTCGTATTTACCAGTATTGTATGAGAATAATGCTTTGTGGTATCCGTCGTTACCAACACCTACTCGTACAGTTCCTCCTTGTTTCTTGTCAGCAGAACGTGTCAGTACGTTAACTGTACCTCCAACAGAAGCAATTGCAAGTTTAGAAGAACCTAGTCCTCTTTGAACTTGCATAGCAGAAGTTACGTCAGATAGACCTGCCCAGTTAGACCAGTAAACTGCACCGTTTTCCATGTCATTAACTGGTACCCCATTGATCATAACTGCAGTGTTTCTTTGGTCGAAACCTCTTACGTTAATTCTAGAGTCTCCGAAACCACCTCCTCCTTTAGTCGCATAAACGGAAGGGGTAGTGTTTAGAATTTCAGGGAATTCCTGGTTTCCAAGCTTTTCAACAATCACTGCTTCTCTAATAGTAGATACTGCTACCGGGGTCTTTCTGTCTTTTGCAATGTCAGCTACACCCGTAAGTACAACTTGCTCGATGTCTCTTTCTCTATTGATAGAGTCCGAAGTTTGAGCAAAATAAAAACTTGCAGTAGATAGAGTCACTACCGTTGCAAGCATCGATTTTTTGAATGGATTAAAATTCATATTGGTTTTAATTAGGTAAAATTAAATTTTCACGCTGCAAAAATAACATTATATTTTAATTGATGTATTAACAAAATGTTAATATTTGAAAACTTAGATATTTTTAGGGCTAAAATCCTTAGTTTGTGGTCCTTGACTGCTGTGCTATTGTTTAGGATAGACTGCGTAATTTTCATAATTTAACAAAAAAACTATGCTAGTCTCTATTCTATATTAGATTTTTTCTCAGTGTAAGCTTTCAGGCTAATATCAATATTTTTTGCGGAATGTGTAAGAGCGCCGGCGGAAATGTAATCCACACCACAGGCTGCCACCTGTGCCAGCTTTTCTCGGCTCATGTTTCCAGAGGCTTCACTTTCGCATCTTCCAGAGATAAATTCCACAGCCTTATGCATGGTAGGAATGTCCATATTGTCTAGCATTATCCGATCGACTCCGGCCTGTAGGGCCTCTTCCACCTCTTTTAGGTTTCTAGTTTCGACTTCGATTTTAAGTTTTTTCTTTTCTTTTTTTAAATAATCCTTGCATGCCGTTACTGCAGGTAAAATTCCTCCGCAGAAATCAATATGATTGTCCTTAAGCATAATCATATCGTAGAGTCCATAGCGGTGGTTGGTCCCTCCTCCAATTGCTACTGCCCACTTCTCACATACTCGGAAGTTTGGGGTTGTTTTTCTAGTGTCTAGTAGTTTCGTTTTTGTCCCTACTAACCGTGCATCCCATTCATGGGTCAAAGTAGCAATGCCACTCATTCGTTGCATACAATTAAGTACTAGTCTCTCAGTTTGTAAAATAGAACGAGCGGGTCCATGCACGATAAATGCGACATCTCCTTTTTTGGCTTGTTGGCCGTCCTGCAGTAGAACTTCCATTGTAAGTTTACGGTCAAAAGTTTGAAATATAATCTCAGCAAGTTCAACTCCTGCTAGTATACAATCTTCTTTAATTAGGCAGCGTGCGCTCTGATTGAGATCTTTAGGTATAGTGGAGAGTGTCGAATGATCTCCATCGCCAAGGTCTTCTTCTAGTGCATTGGTAATAAATGTCTTGAGAACGTTTTTTGTTGCGTAGGAAGGTCTTTTCATAACTAGTCTTTTGCTTTAGAATTGGGTTAGTTATTTAGTGTCAAAGGTTCTGTAGCTAGATCTTTATTATAGAAGGAACCTTTGTTTTCTTTCATTAATAGAGAGTGCTTGATAATTAAGTAGGAAATATTCACTAGATTTCTTAGTTCAGAGAGTTCTGGGGAGAGTACAGAATAATTGTATAGTTCTGTAACTGCTTCGTAAATTTCTCTTTGTTTCTTTTTTGCCAGCTCCAAGCGAGAGTTGCTTCGCACGATTGCCACCAGATCGCTCATGAGTTCTTGAAGTTGTTTGCGCAAATAGGTTATTAAAACCATTTCGTCCATGATTTTCATACCCTCTTCGTTCCATTCTGGCGTCTTAGAAAGTGCTTCATAGTTGAACGCGTCTTTTTTAAGTAGTTCCACGGTTCTCATTGCTGCGTTGTGACCAAAAACCAAACCTTCAAGTAAGGAATTAGATGCTAGGCGATTGGCTCCGTGAAGTCCTGAATTGGTACATTCTCCTACAGCAAAGAGGTTTCTAATGGAACTTTGTCCATCCCGGTCGATTACAATTCCTCCCATCAGGTAATGACAAGCGGGAACCACTGGAATCAGTTCATTGAACGGATCGATTCCTTCGTCTAGGCATTTTTGATAGATGTTAGGGAAATGTTCTTTGAATTTTTTTTGCTCCATTTCTCGGCAATCCAGTCCAACGTAGTTCTCTCCACTTCGAATCAATTCATTGTCAATAGCTCGAGCTACAATATCACGAGAGGCTAATTCCTCTCTAGGATCGTATTTGTGCATGAAAGGCTCCCCATTTTTGGTTCTTAGCTTAGCCCCATCTCCACGAACCGCTTCGGAAATAAGAAAGAGCATACCGTCTCTTTTTGAATAAAGTGCTGTAGGATGGAACTGATAATATTGCATATGAGAAACCTTTCCACGGGCTCGGTGCACAAAGGCAATACCGTCTCCCGTCGCAATGATAGGGTTCGTCGTATTTTTATACACGTGTCCCGCTCCACCGGTAGCCACTAGGGTGATTTTGGCTGTAATTCGCTTGATGTTCCCGCTTTTTTGGTCGAGCACATAGGCACCAAAGCACGTAATATTATCTAAGTCCAATTCTTTTTCTGGAATCTGGTGCTCCGTAATCAGGTCGACTACATAATGGTAATCCAGGATGGTAATGTTTTCCGATCGGTTGGCCGTTTCTAAAAGAGCTCTTTCAATTTCAAATCCGGTAATGTCTTTATGATGAACAATGCGGTTTTCCGTATGTCCCCCCTCTCTTCCAAGTTTGTACTCGCCGTTTTTACCTTGATCAAAATGGGTTCCCCAAGCGACAAGCTCCTTAAAACGAGCAGGTCCTTCTTTGATCACCATTTCAACGACTTCTTTTATGTTTTCGCCGTCGCCCGCCCGCATGGTGTCCTCGATATGCTTTTCGAAGTTGTCTTGGTCAAAATCCGTAACCACCGCAAGACCGCCTTGAGCGTATTTCGTGTTGCTTTCGTCTTCGTCCGCTTTGGTCACAATGGTAATCCTAGCGTTAGGAAGTTGTTCAGAAATTTTAATGGCGTAGGAGAGTCCGGAAATCCCCGAACCAATCACCAGAACGTCCGTATCGGTTATCTGCATAGAGTAGTGGAACTAAATAATTAACTCAAAGGTAAAAAAAAGAGGCTACTGCTTATAAAAATTCAATAAGCTTTTCTTCAGGCTTACGCACTTTTTTGAGCGTCTGAAAAGGATCCTCAGGCGATCGATAACCTAACGCAAGAGTGACGGAAGGCCATTCTTTCGCTGGATCTATCGGAAGAGCGTTCGTAAGAATTTTATCGTCGAATCCCTCCATGGGACTCGAATCGATGTTCTCAAGTGCGGCGGCAAAAAGCAAATGCCCTAGCACGATATAAGTTTGGTTCTTAGACCAGTCCCAAAGTCGCTCAGCACCTATTTTAGTTCTAAATCCTTGAATGCTTGTCTTAAAGCCTTCTAAACTTTCGATGGACTGCTCTCTTACCTGAGTAATGTGCTTTAAATAACCTTCAATATAGTGGTCTTCGATGTCTTTTTTGGCAGTGATCACAAAGAGGTGTGAACAGCTTTTTACTTGGGAAGGATTAAAAAAAGCAGGCTCCACTTTTTCTAAAGCCTCTTTCGATTCCAGTACGTATATTTTATAAGGTTGTAGTCCTAGGCTGGAGGCGGAGAGCCTTCCTGCGTTAAGAATTCGGGAAACGACCTCTGAAGGTACTTTTTCAGCTGTAAATTTCTTGGCCGAATATCTTTTTTCTAATGATTTGATGTAATCCATGCTACAAAATTAGTCAATTTTGATTTGCATCAGCGAGGATTTATTCTTAAGGAAATGCATTAGAATAATGCTTCTATATCAGGATTTTCAAAATCTTTGCCAATTTCAAGAGGTCCGTTAGTGTCGGCATAAACTGCTAGAACGGCTAACTGCTCTCACTTTGATGATAGAATTGTCTATACTTTAATTTTTCTGTTGCTTTAAATATAAGCCGACAAAAGATCCAATTCACGCCTATCGGAGTCAAGATCATATATGATATTCCAGAAATCCGTGACACATTGATTTTTTAACGTTTTGGTTAGTGTAGGAGCAGGAATAAGGGCAAAATTCATGATGAGGTTCGCAGGACGATGAAACCCTAATTCCAAAACAGAAGAAGTCGTTTGTCCTAGCTAGTTCTACAAATTAATTAGTCAAGAATTCCACAGCCAAAATTCCATTATTCATAGACATTAACACTATTATCACAAAAAATTTGTAAAGAAATGTAGAACAATTGATTTTTATTTTTTAAATTTAGCCAAAACTTTTACCCTGTCCTTAGATTTTTCGAGATGCGTTAGTTGTTTCCTGATATTTTTCACGTCTTTAACGTTACTGAGTTGTATCAATGATAGAAATGAATCGATTGAAGATAGCTTAATTGAGTTATCTGTAAAGGATTACAAGAAGCTTTCTCCTTGGAATGAAAATGAGATTCTGGTTAAGAATGTACAAAAAAGTTTTATTAAGGGAATTAATGTTGAAAATTTTGTAAGTCAGTATGGAAATGTTTATTGGGACTATGCTATTACTTTTAATGACATTCAGAAGGCAGGTTTAGCTATTCCCGTAGTGAAGAATAATAAGATCAATCTTTTGTTGAAAGCGACTATTACAGATGATATTATTCATTTACAATTGGTCACTAACCCGCATCCTATTGAATTTTTCAGCAACTTAATTTTCACAGATAAAACCTCACTGAAATTCCACGAAGGAGGCGCAAACTCATTCAATGATTTATTATCCTTAAGTATCGAAAAGAAAGCAGTGATGGAATACAACTGCAGTTACAAGACAATCACGGTGGGATGTGTAAATGGACAAACCGATTGTACCGATGTTTCTTATACGATTTCGGAATGTAGTTGGATCGATTCTGGCGGGAGAGATTTTGAATCTATCGAATTGATTGAATTTGGTGGCGGAGGTGGCGGGGGAAGTAGCAGTCAAAATCCAATTACCTTAATAAATCCATGTTCGATTATCAAAACACAAACTACAAATGCGAATTATCAAAATAAAATTTCAGAACTTAAAAAAACAAGCGTACTGAACAAACCCTATGAGTCTGGATATTCTGAAGACAAACAAGGGAATTTCACCAAACTCAAAACTTCAGAATCAACAAGTTCGTCTGACGGTCTTAAAGTACCCATCAATTCGAATACAAAAGGCTATATTCATACTCACCAAAATGATTACGAAACAGGTAGAACAGATGGCGACAATAACCCTGAAATCAGAAAACCCATAAGGATATTTTCACCTGCGGATGTTAACGCTTTAATGGAAATAGCAAAGCAAAGAACTAATCAGGATTATTCTGATATTTATGCAACAATGGTATCGTCAGACGGCACTTACATGCTGAAATTCACTGGCGGATCTTCTGATATTAAAACCGGTTTTGGAACCAGAGAATGGCGAATCGAATTCCGCAACTATATAATTAGAGAAAAAGGACCCTTAGTAGCGAAATTTTTAGGGTTTGTGTCAAAAGAAATGAAAATTAACAATATAGCCCTCTTTAAATTAAAAGATAGTGGTAGTATTCAAGAAATAAAATTAAATCCGAGCATACCAAACCGGATTATCACTTCAGACTGTCCTTAATTCTAAAATGTAGAATAATGAAAAAAATAACTTTACTTTTCTCTTTTATTGCTTTTATCTCTTGTAAAGCACAATCTATTATATCGATAGAAGAAGCTTCAAAGTATTACATGTCCGCTGAAGGATTACCTGAGAGCGTCCAATATGTAAAAGACATTAATAAACGCTTGGATCAATTTACTGGGACTTGGAAAGGAAGTTATGAAGGAAAAAGCTATGAGTTTAGATTTGTGAAAAGAGAATATTTCGGGTCATACTCTGTGAAATGGGATGAAATTATTGGAAGGGTTTCCATCAAGAAAGACAATCAAATAATCTTCAACACCATTAATATTGCTGATGATCAAAAAACATTTTTGAGAGGATCAAATTTGCAAAACAAAGTTTACGTCATGTACTTCGCTGCAAATGCGGATTGTAACGATAGTGGAGATGTATTCATAGAAGTTTCTAAATCGAATACGAATCAAATGACTTTATATTTTATGAGAGATAATGATATTCTTGTAAATATTGAGCAAAAATGCCCCAATTATTCTACTTATGTACCTTTATTGCCACAGGATAAGATGATTTTAGTTAAACAGTAAACTAAAAACATTAATGAATTCGCGAAACTAAAGTTATATGAAAGATGTAAGGAGATTAAAATTAGTAACCGCAATAGATTTAATTAGGAAATATTACGTGATTTTCGTTAAGTCTTTAAATAAGAAGAACTAAAATAATGTAGTAGCATCGGGATTTTCAAAACCTTCATCGATTTCGAGAGGACCGTTTTTGTAGGCGATAACCGCAAGAGCGTCACATCTTTCATTTTCTATATGCCCACTATGACCTTTAATCCAATGAAAGGTGGGAGAATGGAGTTGAAGAAGCGGAAGTAAGCGTTTCCATAAATCAGGATTTTTCACGTTTTTAAATCCTCTTTTTTGCCAATTTTGAAGCCAGCCTTTATTTATAGCATCTGCGACGTAGCGGCTGTCCGTATGAATATGGATCTCGTGTCCACTCGATTTTAGATTCTCGAGCGAAACGATTACAGCCAAAAGTTCCATTCGGTTATTTGTGGTCAAAGTAAATCCTTTGGAAAAGGTTTTGACCAGTCCCGTTTCTTCTGCTCGCATTAAAATTCCGTAGCCACCTGGTCCAGGATTCTTACTGCATGCACCGTCCGTGAAGATATTGATTTTCAATGTGTAAACTTAATTAAAAAGGAGCTTCGTCGTCATCGAAATCATTCATTGAAGAACCGGTCAGTCCCGTATAATTGCTATTGTCTGGCGCATCAAATGCTTGCGTAGGATCAATACCAGCTTTTAGGTTATTCATTGCTGAAAGGTCTTGATTCGCAAAATTAGCACCGCCGTATCCCAAAGAATAATCTTGTCCCATTACATCTAAATCTGTAAATTTTCCTAGGTTTTTGATAAAAGACAGTCGAACATCTTCCGTAGCTCCGTTTCTGTGTTTCGCTATGATAATTTCTGCTTGGTTCTCGGTTCTCGTTTCGTTTCCAACCTCATCATTGTCCCAGAACTCTAATTTATAGTACTCAGGTCTAAAGATAAAGGAAACGATATCGGCATCCTGTTCAATCGCTCCTGATTCTCTTAAGTCGGATAATTGAGGTCTTTTGTTGGTTCTAGCCTCCACACTTCTGGAAAGCTGAGAAAGAGCAATTACAGGAACATTGAGTTCCTTTGCAATGGCTTTTAAGGAACGCGAAATCATCGAGATTTCTTGTTCACGATTCCCTACATTTTTCCCTCCAGAACTTGCGGTCATTAACTGAAGATAATCGACCATGATCACTTTTACACCATGCTGCATCACGAGTCTTCGGCATTTGGCTCGAAAATCAAAAACAGAAAGAGATGGGGTTTCATCTATGTACAAAGGAGCATTCTCTAGTTCAGAAACGTTTGTGTATAAACGGTCCCATTCTTCTTGTGACATATCTCCTTTCCTTAGCTTTTCAGAAGAAATTCCGGTTTCGGAAGAAATCATCCTGGTGATCAATTGCACGGAAGCCATTTCTAAGGAAAACAGTGCTAATGGAATTTTATGTTGAACGGAAATGTTTCTTGCCATAGAAAGCAAAAAAGCGGTTTTACCCATGGCAGGTCTTGCAGCAATAATAATTAAATCAGAATTCTGCCACCCTCCGGTCGCTCGGTCCAATGCTGTAAATCCAGAAGGAATTCCTGAAAGTCCTTCCTTATCTTTGAGGGAAGTGATTTTATCAATAGCTTCTTTTACAAGAGTGTTGGCTGTATCGAATCCTTTTTTTATCGTACCGTTTGTAATATCAAAAAAACTTTGCTCTGTTTTATCAAGCAATTCGAAAACATCAGTCGAATCCTTATAGGATTGATCAATCACTTCTCCAGAAACATTGATTAGACTGCGTAGAATGTATTTTTCTAAAATAATTCGAACGTGGTATTCAATATGGGCAGAAGAGCTTACTCCTAAGGTCAGTTCTATAATGTATTGATCACCTCCAGCTAGTGCAAGTTTCTCTTGTTTCTTTAGCTCCTGAATGACGGTCATTAAATCCACCGGATTCTGATTGTTGAAAAGGTGTACAACCACTTCATAGATGACCTGGTGTCTAGGATCATAAAAGTGCTCAGCGTGCAAAAGGTCGAACGCATGGTCGAGACCTTTTTTATCAATTAGCACAGTTCCTAAAACAAGCTTTTCAAAATCCACTGCATTAGGAGGCATTTTCCCCTGTGAAATAGAGAGTTCTTTTGCGAAATTTCCGTGAATAAGTGAAGATAAAGTTTCCTTTTGTGCCATTAAGCAAAGATAGTTTTTTTGATGACCGAATAAAAAGTTTTAATTCACAATCCCAAGACGCAGCTATATAAACTATTGATTAACAGTGTTAAGGATTGTTAATAAGTTGTTTTCTTTCCTTTTTGGTTCTAATGGTTCCTAAAGAATTAGTAATTCATTTTTCGAAGTTTTGGATTGGTTCTACCCACGAGTAATGCAATGAGTAGAGTCATGGAGCCTCCAAAAACGACAGACCGTGCAACACCTAAAAATTTAGCTGCAACTCCACTTTCAAATTGGCCTAGTTCATTACTGGACATAATGAAAATGGAATTTACGCTAAGGACTCTTCCTCGAATGTGTTCCGGTGTTTTTAATTGGACAATTGTCCCTCGAATGACTACAGAGATTCCGTCAAGCATGCCACTGAGCATAAGAAAGACAAAAGAAAGCCAATACCACTGAGAGAGTCCAAATCCGATAATGCAAAGTCCAAATCCAGCCACAGCAACAAGCAGTATTTTTCCCTGATTTTTCCTTAGTGGCACAAAAGCTAATGTGGCAATAATAATCATAGCTCCAATATCAGAGGCTGCATTTAAGAAGCCAAATCCTTGGGATCCTACTCCTAAAAGGTCTCGAGCAAAGACCGGGATCATAGCCACTGCACCCCCAAATAGTACGGCGAACATGTCAAGGATTTGTGCTCCAAAGATTTCTTTCGTTTTGTAAATATAGCTTAGCCCTTCTTTCATGCTTTTAAGTACTGGGGTACGCTCTGTGGTTTTGATTTCACTAGGGAAAAGTGGGAGTCTCCAAAAGAATAAGGAGGCCAAAAACATTAATCCCACAACGATAAAAAGAGTTCCAGGAATTCCAAACCAATGAATGAAGAATCCTCCTAGCGCATGTCCTGATACTGAAGCGGTTAGAAAGGTAGCTTGATTTACTGTAATGGCTGCAGGAAGTCGGATAGGGCCTACTATTTTAGGAATCATTGAGGGAACTAAGGGTCCTAAAAAGGCCCGACAGAATCCCGTTAAAAAGACAGTGGCATAAATGAAGTAGGAAAATTCTTTTCCCGAAAAATGATGCAAATCACTTTGGAAAAAAGCTATTAAAGCAAGTATACCGATTAAAGCGACGTATAGGTAATTGCAGGTAAGTAGTAGTCGTTTCTTTTCTGAGTTGTCAATAACGTGTCCCGCATAGAGCGCTGAAGAAACCGCAGGAATGACTTCCGAGAGTCCAATGAGTCCAATGGCAAAAGGATCTTTTGTCAAATCATAAATCCACCAACCTAAAAGTGTGGCGAGCATTCTAAAAGATAGCACTAGGAAAAAACGCCCTAGAATCAATTGCCGAAATACAGGAATCAAAAGCGTTTTAATCGGCTCTCTAGATATCATTGCGCAAAGGTAAAGAAACGGATGGTGTTTTTTGCTCAGGAGCGTTAAAAAATAGTTGGTTTATTATTAGTATTTACGTGGGCGAATTTTCTTGAAAAACCAAGAGCTTTTCTGCTGTTTTTCGATCATTGGCTAATCGTGGCGTTTTATTTTGTCCTCCAAGTTTTCCTTCTGCTTTGGCGTATTTTTGAAAAGCTCCTTTTTCTAGTAAGGTGATTTGAAGCCTTTTTAGAACATTTCCGTCAATTAAGTCCTTATAATAGGAATTTCTACCCGCCAGTTCTCTATCGAGGTGATTGGCAAAAGCTTCCAAATTCTCTGGCTTCTTCTCAAATTCAATAAGCCACTCATGATACGGCAGACCTATTTCCGTTGTGACTTGAGGGGCTAAATGAAACTCCGTAATACTGCAGGGATACTTTTGAAGGGTGGCTTCCAATGCTTTTTCGATTTCAATAGCGATTACATGTTCACCAAACGCACTGGTAAAATGACTGGTCCTTCCTGAAACAACAATACGGTGTGGGTCCTTTGAAATAAAACGTACCACATCACCAATAGAATAAGCCCATAATCCTGAATTGGTCGTTAGGATTAAGGCGTAATCCTGACCTAGCTCTACTTCAGAGAGGGTCAAACGTCGAGCATCCGATTTCCCATATTCTTCTAAAGGAATGAACTCATAAAAAATTCCATGATTAGTTAATAGTAGAAGTCCTTCATTTCTGTAATCGTCTTGAAAAGCAAAAAATCCTTCACTGGCTGGATAGGTTTGTATCGTATCCACCTTTTTACCTAGTAGCATTTCCATTTTTTCCCGGTAAGGTTCGTAGTTGACTCCTCCGGTGATCAATAGGCTAAGATTTGGGAATAGCTGGGTTATTTTCTTCCCCGTTTTTTCTTGTAGTTTTTCAAAATACATGATTAACCAAGGCGGTATTCCAGAGATCAGCGTCATGTTTTCGTTTTGAGTTTCCTCAACGATTTTATCTACTTTGGTTTCCCAATCCTCGATGAGGTTCGTCTTAAGACTCGGTAAGCGATTCTTTTGCAAGTAAGAAGGAATATGGTGCGCCACAATTCCTGAGAGCCTTCCGGTTTTTATTCCACCGACTTCTTCGAGTTGGGGAGAACCTTGAAGAAAAATCATCTTTCCTGAAACAAAAGAGGCCGAGTCCTTTTGATCGATATAATGAAAAATAGCACTTTGAGCGGCCGCGATCTGATATTCGATTCCTTCTTTCGATAGTGGAATGTATTTGGTGCCCGAGGTAGTGCCTGATGTCTTTGCAAAATACTCTGGAGTTCCTGGCCAAAGAATATGGTTTTCTCCTCTCTTTACTTTTTCAATTAAGGACTTTAATCCTTCATAATCAACTACAGGAACTTTTGATTGGAAGTCAGAAAGGGAATGAATGTCCTGAAAATTATGCAAGCGACCAAAGAGCGTCTTTTCTGCTGTCCGAATGAGCTCAAGTAAGAGCTTTTCTTGATCGCTTATAGCCTCAGCTTTAAAATTTTTCGCCTTTTGAACGTGTCGCTTTGCCCATTGACGAGCAATGAAAGTTTTAATTAGGGAGATCATGAAAACAAAAATAGCAATTTTTACACTCCACACTTAAGTTTTTTGCAAATTCGTTACCTTTGCCCTTGAAAAAAGAGGTGCAAAAATCCGGCTGGATTTTGTCCTCGTTTTTTAATTTTTCTAAATCCGATGAATTCCCCGAAAGACACCCTGATTCCCCAGCTTTTATCACTTGAAATGGGAAGGCGTATTTTTGACGCCTTCGCCGAGAATAAGGCATTGCAGGTAAAAGGATTTGCAGGGAGTTCGATTACCTTGTGGACCGCCATCGCCTTTTTACTAGGCAAAAGAAATCTTTTGTATTTGGTACAGGATAAAGAAGAAGGACTTTATGCAAATGCAGAACTGGAGGAAATTTTAGGTGAAGATCAGGTGCTTTATTTTCCCCCTTCCTATTTAGAGCCTTACCAAGTTGAAAAAGTTCAAAATGCCAACTTAGTTTTAAGAACTGAAGTCCTTAGTCGCCTCTCTAGAAATGGAAATCCACAACTCATCGTAGCTCCCTATAGAGCGCTTTGTGAGAAAGTTTTAAAGAAAGATGATTTTCAAGGTCTTAGCCGAACTTTTAAAGTGGGAGAATCGATAGAGTCCGATTTAGAAACGTTACTTCGAGAGCAGTTTCATTTTTCCTATTGTGATTTTGTCTCTGAACCAGGAGAATTTGCAGTGCGAGGAGGGATTGTTGATATTTTCTCTTACGCTAATGAAGAGCCGTATCGTATTTCATTATTTGGAAATGAAATTGATTCTATTCGAACTTTTGACATTGAAACTCAGTTGTCTAAAGAAAAAGTATTGGAATTTGAACTTATTTCTAATATGACGCAATCGTCAAGTTCCAAGAAGATAAGTTTTTTGGAACTATTGCCCAAAGATACGTTAATCGTAAGTAAAGAAGCTTATTTAGGTTTAAAAAAGGTGGAGGCGTTCTATAAAAAAGCAGAAGAGGTTTTTGAAAATTTAAGTAAGACCTTGCTGCATTCTTCACCACAAGAACTGTTCGTCAGTCCTCAGGGCCTTGAAGAAGGGCTGGGAAAAATGCAATGGGTTGATTTTTCGAGCCAAGGAATGGGAGTTGCAAAAGTATTGGACTTCTCTATGAAAGTTCAGCCAACTTTTAATAAAAATTTTCAGTTTCTCGCCCAAGATCTATCAGATAAGAAGAAGGAGGGGTACCAAACATGGATTTCTTTTAGTTCGGACAAGCAGAAGGAAAGACTTGAAAGCATTCTTGAAGAATTGAATGAAGAGGTTCATTTCAAAAGCTTTAGGTCGGAACTCCACGAAGGTTTCATTGATCCAGAACTAAAAATTTCGGTGTACACTGATCACCAGATTTTTGATCGTTACCAGCGCTACAAAGCAAAGAATGAATTTGCTAAATCTGAGCAGCTGACCCTGAAAGATTTGATGGCTCTAAAGGTGGGTGATTACATCACCCACATAGATCATGGTATTGGAAAATTCATGGGACTGGTCAAAGTCAACAATAATGGGAAGATACAAGAGTGCTTTAAGCTGGTTTATAAAAACCAGGATCTTCTGTATGTGAGTATTCATTCATTGCATAAGATTTCGAAATACAACGGGCCCGATGGAAAATCCGTAGTGCTATCCAAATTAGGGTCTCCTGCATGGAAATCACTAAAAGCGAAAACCAAAGCAAAAGTCAAAGAAATTGCCTTTGATCTTATTCAGTTGTACGCCCAAAGAAAAACAGCGAAAGGCTTTGCTTTTACTCCCGACACTTACTTACAAAACGAATTGGAAGCGAGTTTTCTTTATGAGGACACTCCTGATCAAGAAAAAGCTACTCGTGATGTAAAAATGGATATGGAAAGTCCCCAGGTCATGGATCGATTGGTCTGCGGTGATGTGGGGTTTGGAAAAACCGAAGTTGCTATTCGTGCAGCTTTTAAAGCAGCTACCGATGGAAAGCAAGTGGCTGTACTTGTGCCGACGACTATTTTAGCCTTCCAACATTACCGAAGTTTTAAGGAGCGCTTAAAGGAATTTCCTGTAACGGTTTCTTACCTTAATCGTTTTCGAACCGCAAAACAAAAATCAGAGACCAAACAAGGACTACGCGAAGGGAAGATCGATATTGTAATTGGTACCCATCAGCTGGTTGGAAAAGATATTGAGTTTAAAGACCTTGGTCTTTTAATTATTGACGAAGAACATAAGTTTGGAGTTGGAGTGAAAGATAAATTGAAGACCCTTAAGAGCAATGTGGATACCTTGACTCTAACGGCTACTCCCATTCCTCGAACTTTGCAGTTTTCTTTAATGGCTGCCAGAGATTTGTCGGTGATCAAAACACCTCCACCAAATCGTCAGCCGGTGGAAACACAAAGTGTTGGTTTTGATGAGGAGCTTATTCGTGACGCTATCACTTACGAGCTTCAGCGTGACGGACAAGTGTATTTTATCAATAATCGAATCGAAAACCTTAAAGAGATTGCTGGACTAATACAAAGGCTTGTTCCTGATGCAAGAGTCATCACCGGTCACGGTCAAATGGATGGAAAAGAGCTGGAGCGCAATGTGCTGGATTTCATGGAAGGGAAGTACGATGTACTGGTTTCTACAACTATTATTGAAAGTGGTGTGGATGTTCCCAATGCCAATACACTCTTCATTAATGATGCGCAGAAGTTTGGAATGGCGGATTTGCATCAAATGAGAGGACGAGTGGGAAGGAGTAACCGAAAGGCTTTTTGCTATCTAATTACGCCTTCTTATGATTTGATATCTTCAGAGGCCCGAAAAAGATTAGAAGCCATAGAGCAATTTTCGGATTTGGGGAGTGGATTTCAAATTGCCATGAAGGATTTAGAGATTCGGGGAGCGGGAGATCTTCTAGGGGCTGAGCAGAGTGGATTTATCAATGAAATGGGTTTCGAGGCTTATCAGAAAATCATGCAAGAAGCGCTGGAAGAACTACAAAACGATAGCGAGTTTGAGAATTTGTTCGAGAACGAAGAAGAGCGAAGAAAATTAGTAGGAGCGCAAAGAGACGTAAATATCGATACGGATCTCGAACTCATGCTTCCGGATTATTATGTGCAAAGCACAGAGGAAAGACTCCATCTCTACCAGAAATTAGCAGATCTAAATAATAAGATTGACCTTCTTAAAGTGGAGCACGAACTGATCGATCGATTTGGACCTCTGCCAGAGGAGGCTAAGAACCTGCTTAAATCCGTAGAGCTCAAATGGCTGGCAGAGAGAGTAGGGTTTGAAAAAATTGTGATACGAAATGGGGTCTTTTTAGGGTATTTCCCTTCAAGTACTCAGGACCGATTTTACTCGAGTGAAAAATTTCAAGGAATTATTGAGTATCTTACCTCTAATCCACTGGAAGGAGTCCTTAAGGAAAAGCAAAGTAGGGAGGGAAGTCAACTGCTACTTCGAAAAGAAAAAGTGGAATCCGTGGAAGAGGTCACCCGAGTTTTAGAAAGACTGGTAAGTTAATAGAAAAAAAGTAAACAAATTTTAGAGACCCAATGAAATATTTAGTGGTAGGCTTAGGCAACAAAGGTGCGGAGTACGAAGAAACACGTCACAATGTAGGCTTTAAAGTGGTGGAAGAGATGGCAAAGAAGATGGAGTCTTCTTTCCAAACGGATCGCTTTGGTTGGATTTGCCGTGGGAAATACAAAGGCAGAACGGTCCTGTTATTAAAGCCCGATACCTATATGAATCTTTCCGGAAATGCGGTTAAGTTTTGGATGGAGAAAGAAAACATCCCGTTATCCAACCTATTAGTCGTCACGGACGACCTTCAGCTACCCTTTGGAACGCTCAGGCTAAAAGGGAAAGGTTCGGATGCAGGGCACAACGGACTTAAGAGCATAGAATCTTCTCTTTCCACCCAGGCCTATCCTCGACTTCGATTTGGGATTTCTGCGGATTTCTCAGAGGGGAAACAAGTAGATTATGTCCTAGGTGTTTGGACTCAGGAGGAGAGGGATCGACTTCCAGAAAGACTAGAAAAATTTGCTTCTTGTGCTCTGAGTTTTGTCTTTGCAGGCATTCAAAACACGATGTCCGCTTTCAACGGCAAATAAAAACCACCTGCTTACTGATTAAGCAGGTGGAGAGCTAAAAAAGACTGCGCTTCTCTAGTTTTCTACTTGTTCACTGAGCTGATTTGCAGTATTTTTCTTGTCTTTTTCTTCGAGCCAAGAAACCACTCCGGTCTCGACACAATAATTGGCGCCGACGATAAGAATTTCACCCTTCGACTCCATGTCTCTTAAGGTGGGACTTTTTCTACGAATCTCCCTTAGGGTCTCAAGAATATTCTGATGATTCAATCGTTCCAGTAGCTCAAGGTTCTTGCTGGATCGAATTTCATTGGTTTCAAGAACCTGCTCAATATACGGTTCAAATCGTTGAACTAAGGATTCTAGGTTTTCTGTTCCTAACTTTTCAATTGATTTGTAATCTAGGCAGCCTTTAAGCGCGCCACAATGTGAGTGCCCTAATACCACAAGCAATTTGGATCCCGCAACTCTGCAGGCAAACTCCATAGATCCCAGAATATCCGTGTTCACAAAATTCCCTGCAATTCGGATGCTGAATATATCGCCAAGCCCTTGGTCAAATAGGAGTTCTGCAGAGGTTCGACTATCGATGCAGCTAAGAATCGTGGCAAAGGGCCATTGTCCTTCTCTGGTATCATTTACCTGTTCTAAAAGGTTTCGGTTGATTTTTAAATTGGAGATAAATCGCTGGTTCCCCTCTTTTAAGAATTCAAGAGCTTTGCTAGGGGATATGGTGGATTGCGTTTCTAATGTATGTGCTTTCATATTGAAATAGGGTTTAAAAGTGATTCATTACATCGCACGACGGTGATGAATTGAAATGTGAGAATGAGCGTCTCTCGCATAGGAAGAGTAATTGGTGCGGAAACCAATCAACTGAACTTGGATTTTTTCTTCTTTTGCCCGTATGTTGGCAAAATCTTGGATAAGTTCTAGTACATCAGAAGTAATGTACGAGGTTCCCTTCGCATCGATGGTGACTTTCGAATGGGGACGAATGTTTTTTAGCGTCTTTTTTATGGCCGCCTTATTTAGAAAGCTTACTTCCTCGGCAAGCTTAATTGTGATTTGATCGGCATCCTGTAGCTCCTCTCGGCTATAGTAGTATGCCCTTTTCATATTTCCCTGAAGGATAAAAAAGACGGCTACACCCATACCAATTAAAACTCCCGTAAGTAGATCTGTGGCAACAACGGCCACTAAGGTCGAGAGAAAAGGTAAATATTGAAACTTGCTCTTAGAGAGAAATTTCTTGATCTTATTAGGACTAGCCAGTTTGTAACCGACTAGCAGTAACACTGCGGCCAGAGTGGCTAGTGGGATTTTGTTGAGCACCATCGGGATGGCAACAGCGCAAAGAAGGAGTAACAAACCATGAATGATAGTGGAGGCTTTACTTCTCGCTCCAGCCCCAGCGTTTGCGGAAGTTCTTACCACGACCGAAGTAATGGGTAAACCGCCAATGAGCGAGCTAAAGAGATTGCCAATACCTTGTGCACGCAGCTCGTTATTGGTGTCTGTAATTCGACGCATTGGATCTAAGCGATCTGCAGCTTCTATGGACAAAAGAGTTTCTATAGAGGCCACAATTGCTATGGTTGCGCCCAGGGTCCAGACCATTGGATTTAGAAATCCGCTCCAATCCGGAAGGGTAATATATCCTTTTAGGTCTGCAAGTGAATCTGGAGCCGGTAGCATTACAAATTGATTCTCTTTTAGAGAAATCATGCCTCCGCTTAACTGAAATAGTTCGGAGAGCAGAATTCCTACAACGACCGCAATAAGAGCTCCAGGTAAAAGCCTTAGCCTTTTCAGGGCCGGAATTTTATCCCAGAGAATTAAGATTCCAAGTGAAATTAAAGTGATAAATAGAACTCCTAAGTGAATGGAGGAGAAGACTTCAAATAAATACAGTTGAATGTTTTCCAGAGTATATCCATTGGCAAAGACTTTCTCACTGCTAAAGGAGTCTTTTGAATACCCTAAGGCACTGGGGATCTGTTTAAGAATAATAATTACACCAATGCCCGCTAGCATGCCTTCAATGACACTGTTGGGAAAATAACTGGATAGACTTCCTGCACGGAAAAATCCCAACAGGAGTTGTAAAACGCCTGCAATCAGACCTGCGCAAAGGAAAATTTGAAAGCTTCCAAGCTCTGTAATTCCTGCGAGCACAATAGCCGCTAATCCAGCGGCGGGTCCTGAGACCGAGAGATGAGAATTGGACAGACTGCCAATCACCACGCCACCGATGATTCCTGCAATAATTCCTGAGAGAGGAGGTGCTCCGCTGGCCAGAGCGATACCTAAACATAAGGGCAATGCCACTAAAAATACAACGACGGAGGAGGAAAAATTGTCTTTTAACTCTCCACTCCACGCTTTTAGATTTTTCATTTTTCTAATCGATTAAGGATACTTCCTCTTTTTTTCTTTTTGAGGAGGTATAAGTGAAACGTAAATAAGGGATCTGATCCTGACCTGAAATAGAGAAAGCCAAGAGTTTGATCGAATCGAGTGAAAAATTAGGCCTCAGGAGGCGGGGAGAAAATTTGCAAATGGGGATTTTTGCCAAGATTGTCACTGATCTGTAGGTAACGCTCCTGATTTTGGGAATGAAAAAACTTGATGAAATCATGAATGTTCAACGTCCTTGGAACGGTCTTCTCTACAAGATTCACTGAACCATGATTCTCCTCTTCTGCGAGTACGACATTCGTTGTAGGAATTTCAAAATCGCAAAGGGTGGCAATACTAGGTAAGGCCATGAAATTGACAAAAATGATTACTACGACAATGTTTAGATACTTATTCAAGCTTTTTTTTGAAGCGACAAAAATAACAGAGTGAAATTGTTCTCACAAGAGAATTATAGATTTTTTCTAAACATTAACGATATTTAACTTAAGTAATCTATAATTACGTACTACTCCAAGTTTCGGTTGGATTTTCGACTCATGACCCACGAGGAATTGGTAAGGTCGTATACCTTCTGAATGTCCTTAAGTATTTCTTCAAAATCAATATCCAGATCAGTAAGTTTTCCCGTGGACATGTCAAATACCAGCCCGTGGACAATTGGAAAATCTTCCACGATGTAGCGTTCCTGAACACAGGCCATTTTTATTACATTTATACACTGTTCTAGCACATTGAGCTCCACGAGTCGGTCGTACCTAGCCTTCTCGTTCTCAATGGAATCCAGTTCCCCTTGGTGGGTTCGGTACACGTCTCTAATGGCACGAAGCCAAGGGTTTAGAAGTCCTAAATCTTCCGGAGTCATCGCGGCTTTTACCCCTCCACAACCGTAATGTCCACAAACAATGATGTGTTTGACTTTCAGGTGAGATACGGCGTATTGGATTACAGCAGTAGAACTCATATCGAGCGTATTTACCACATTGGCAATGTTTCTATGAACAAAAAGTTCACCAGGTTTAAGTCCCATGAGTTCTTCTGCAGTAGCTCTTGAGTCACTACAACCAATATAAAGGTATTCTGGACTTTGACCCGCCGCTAATTTTTTAAAAAAATCCGGGTCTTCCCCTAATTTTTCTTGGATCCACTTTTCGTTGTTGGTAAAGAGGTTGTCTAAAGAATGGCTCATAAGTGCAACTTTTTATAAATTTTTAATTAAGCTGTTGGTTTGGACTTACGGATTTAATGTTCTTCGTCCAATGCTGTTGTAATGGAATCCATGGGTTTCCACAAGATTGAGTGGATAGAGGTTTCTTCCATCAAAAATCACTTTCTGATTGAGCTTCTCTCCAATCAGTTTAAAGTTGGGGTTTTTAAACTCAGGCCATTCGGTGGCAATCAAAAGCGCATCAGCACCTTCTAGCGCTTCGTACATTGAATCGGCATAAGCGATTTTATCACCTAGTATTTTTTGAACGTTCTGGGTAGCTGCGGGATCGTAAGCGGTAATCTTAGCACCTTTATCAAGTAGCATTTCAATATTATCTAACGAGGAGGCTTCCCGGATATCGTCTGTATTGGCTTTAAAAGCAAGTCCCCACACGGCTATTTTCTTATTCTCTAGAGATCCAAAGTACGCTTCCATCTCAGGAACGAGGATTACTTTTTGTAGGGTATTGACCTGTTCCGTGGCCTTAAGAATTTGAAAATCGAAGGCATCTTCTTTTCCTGAATTGATTAAGGCTTTGACGTCTTTTGGAAAACAACTTCCTCCGTACCCGATTCCTGGGAATAAAAAGCGGTGACCGATCCGGTCATCGGATCCCATACCGAGTCTCACTTTATCTACATCCGCTCCAACTTTTTCACAGTAGTTGGCAATCTCATTCATAAAAGTGATTTTAACGGCAAGAAAAGAATTGGCTGCGTATTTTGTTAGTTCTGAGGATTTTTCGTCCATAAAAATAATTGGCACCCCAGTATTAGTGAATGGCTGGTAGATCCTTGACATCAATTCGCGGGCTTTCTCTGAAGAAGTTCCTACCACGACTCGGGCTGGATTCATTGAGTCCTCGACAGCAAATCCTTCACGCAAAAATTCGGGATTGGAAACCACATCAAACGGGTGCTCCGTTCTTTCCTTTATTATCGCTCTTACCTTGTCGGCAGTTCCTACGGGTACTGTTGATTTGTTAACAATCATTTTATATCCCCTCATTAAGTCTCCGATCTCTTTTGCGACTCCCAGAACATAGGAAAGGTCTGCAGAACCGTCCTCTCCTGGAGGGGTTGGTAGGGCTAAATAAATTACCTCACACTGCTTTAAAGCTTCTTTAAGTTCGGTTGTGAAATGCAGGCGCTCGGCTTGGATGTTGCGTAAAAACATCTCTTCAAGATTCGGTTCATAAATAGGCACTTGGCCGTTTTTCATTTTGGCCACCTTTTTCTCGTCGACATCAACACAGTAAACGATGTTGCCAAGTTCTGCTAAGGTTGTGCCTGTTACCAGTCCAACATAACCGGTTCCTACAATGGTAATATTCATTTTGGGTCGTTATAACTTGACAAATTTAGGAAAAAATCATTGCTTAATGTTGCATCCTTTGTTTTAAGAGCCAAGGTAGTGTGTCCTTAACTCTAGAAGTGAAGAGGGTAAAGGGTAAAGGTTCATGAAGTTAGCCGAGTTTGGTAAGTATTGAAAAAATACCTATATTTGCAACGAATTAGAGAACAGATGAAAAGGCCTTCGCGACGAAAGCCTTTTTTCGTTCAAAAATGCGAAGCATGGAATTTAGAAAACAGATTGAACAACTTTTAAATGAGTTTCTCGAAACCCGCAAAGATCTTTTTTTAATTGATCTTAAAATCTCAACCTCGGATGAGGTGAGCGTGGTATTGGATGGAGACCAAGGTGTTTCGCTTCAAGACTGTTTGGATTGCTCTAGAGCCATAGAGTTTAATATGGATCGAGAAGCGCACGATTTTAGTCTGCAAGTTAGTTCTGCTGGACTTTCTGAGCCCCTTACTTTGCCTAGACAATTTGCTAAGAATCTAGGAAGAGAAATCAAAGTGATAGCAGAGGATGGCTGGGAGGATCAAGGCGAGCTTATAAAAGTGGAGGAGCAATCGGTAACTATTTTACTGCGTTATCGCAAACCGAAAGAGGTGGGAAAAGGAAAAATGGATGTTGAAGAAGAAAAAGTCATTCCATTAGACCAGATAAAAAAAGCCACTGTGGTTATTAAATTTTAATTAAAGTGCTAAAGTAAAACGATTTACTACTTTAATGAAACACATTTATCTTAAATTAAGACAAAGCCAATGGATAATTTAGCTTTAATAGAAGCATTCGGAGATTTTAAAGACGAGAAAAGTATCAGTAAGATTGACCTAATGGCGATTATTGAAGACTCTCTTAAAACACTTCTTCGTAAAAGATACGATTCTGATGATCATTTTGATGTTATTGTGAATCCTGACAAAGGGGATTTCCAGATCTTCTTAAACAAAACAATAGTCGAGGATGAAATGTCTGAAGACGATGATCTTGAAATTGAAATTTCGCAAGCACGCAAAATAGATCCTACATTTGAGGTAGGAGAAGATTATACAATGGAAATTCCAGTTGCTCAGTTAGGTAGAAGAAATATTCTAACTTTGAAGCAAATTCTAGCAGCAAAACTGCAAGAGCATAACAATGCAATGCTTTACGAGCAGTTTCATGATAGAATTGGAGAAATTGTAGTTGGTGAAGTACACCATATTCGTCACAAGCACGTAATATTGTTAGATGATGAGGGGAATGAATTTATTCTGCCAAAAGAAAATCAGATTCCTTCTGACTTTTTTAAGAAAGGTGAGAATGTACGTGCAATTGTTGAAAGTGTTGACTTCAAGGGCTCTAAGCCACAGATTATAGTTTCAAGAACGGCGCCTAAGTTCCTAGAGAAATTACTAGAGCTGGAGATTCCTGAGATTCAAGACGGAACGATATTGCTTAAGAAAGTGGTTCGTATTCCTGGCGAAAAGGCGAAAATTGCGGTTGATGCGTACGATGATCGTATAGATCCGGTAGGAGCATGTGTTGGAGTAAAAGGTTCGCGTATTCACGGAGTGGTACGAGAATTAAGAAATGAAAATATTGACGTTATCCAGTGGTCTAAGAATCCTGAAATCATGGTGAAAAGAGCTCTTGGAAACGTTATGGTAAATAAAATTGAAATCAATCCAGAAACAGGATATGCATTAGTGTATACCCCGGTAGATGAAATTTCCAAAGTAATCGGTAAGCAAGGACAGAACATTCGTTTGGCTTCGTGGCTAAGTGGTTTTGAAATTGATGTATACCGTGAATCTCAGGAAGAAGACGATGTAGAACTGGATGAATTCTCAGATGATATTGAACAGTGGATTCTTAATGAATTCAAGAAGGTAGGTCTAACTACAGCAAAGAGTGTTTTAGATAAAGACACCGATAGTCTTTTGAATATGACCGATCTTGAAGAAGAAACAATCGAGGAAGTAAAACAGATTCTCAAGGAAGAGTTCGAGGACTAAACTTAGTTGGTTACCTTTTCTTTTCCAAATCAAATTAAAAAACAGTAAAATTAGTAGATGCCTAAAATTAGATTAAATAAAGCGGTAAAGGAGTTTAACATTTCAATGGGAAGACTGGTGGAGTTCCTCCAGACTAAAGGCATTGAGGTGGAAAGCAACCCGAACGCCCAATTGGATGAAGCGGCATATTCTGCATTGCAGGCCGAATTCGCCAAGGACGGTGCGCAAAGAAAAGCATCACATGAAGTGGTGATTTCCAAAGTGCCTGAAGAGAAGTTGGAACTTGAGGAGGAAAAGAAACCGGAAGTCATTCGTGCTAGATCAGGAGCAAGACCTGAAGCAAAAATCTTAGGAAAGATTGATTTGGATCAAGGTAAACCACAAACTGAGCCTCAAAAGCAGGAGCCTAAAGATGAACCTAAAGTTCAAGAGAAAGAAGAGGTTATTAAGGCAAAAGCACCAGAACTTAATGTTCTAGGAAAAATAGATCTATCAGGAATGGATCAAGCCAAACGTGCCAAAGAAACGACCAAATCAAATGAGACCGAAAAGCCTGCGCCTAAAGAAAAGCCAGAGGTAGTACAATCAACTCAAGCAAAACCACAGCAAGCTGAAGTGGGAAATGCACCGGAAGCTAAAAATGTTACCGCTAAAGAGAGTCCCGTAGAGGAAAAGCCAGCAAGCGCTGTAACTGGAGGAGCAGAAGCTACCCCGGATAAGATAAAAACTCAATATCAAAAGCTTGACGGTCCTAAAATCTTAAAAGAAAAAGTAGACCTTTCTCAGTTTCAATCTCGATCTAAAGAGGGATCTGGACAGAAGAAGAAAAGAAAAAGAATTGAAAAGCCTGCCACTGGAGGAGCTGCTGCACAAGGTAACCGTCCCAACCAAGGTAACCGTCCCAATCAAGGAGGGCAAAGAGGTCCCAACCAAGGACAAGGAAGAAAAGGTCAAGGACGCAGAGGTGATAAGGTCATGCCTGTTGAACTTACCGATGAACAAGTTAAGAATCAGATTCGTGAAACCCTAGAGAAGCTGACTAATAAGGGAGGTAAATCTAAGGGTGCGAAACATAGAAGAGATAAAAGATCCTTTAGAAGGGAGCAAGACGAGCTTCAGCAAGAAATTGATGCGCAAGACAGAACTTTAAGAGTTACTGAATATATCACAGTTGGAGAGTTAGCTTCCCTTATGGATGTGACTCCTACTGAAGTGATATCCACTTGCTTCTCTTTAGGAGTGATGGTAACAATGAACCAAAGATTGGAAGCTGATACGCTACAATTGGTTGCTGATGAGTTCGGTTATGAAATTGAATTTGCAGATGCCGATTTAGAGGAAGCGGCAGAAGAGGAAACTCCAGATCGCGAAGAAGATCTACTTCCAAGAGCACCAATTGTAACGGTGATGGGACACGTTGACCACGGTAAGACATCCCTTCTTGACTATATTCGTAAAGCGAATGTTATTGCAGGAGAGTCTGGAGGAATCACCCAACACATTGGAGCCTATAATGTGAAGCTTGAAAATGGACAAAGAATCACATTCTTAGATACTCCTGGTCACGAAGCGTTTACAGCAATGAGAGCACGTGGAGCCCAGGTTACCGATATTGCAATTATCGTAATTGCTGCGGACGATGATGTAATGCCACAGACCAAAGAGGCTATTGCACACGCACAGGCTGCTGGAGTTCCAATGATTATAGCACTCAATAAAGTTGATAAGCCTACAGCGAACCCAGATAAGATTCGTGAACAACTTTCTGGGATGAATGTACTAGTTGAAGAATGGGGAGGTAATGTTCAATCTCAAGAGATTTCGGCTAAGTTCGGTACTAATGTGGATGAGCTTTTAGAGAAAGTACTACTTCAAGCGGAACTTCTTGAACTTAAGGCGAATCCAGATAAAAATGCTCAAGGGGTTGTAATAGAAGCGTCTTTAGACAAAGGACGTGGTTATGTTACCACTGTATTATTACAAGCTGGAACCTTGAAGTTAGGGGATTATGTTCTAGCAGGTAAGAACCACGGAAAAGTGAAAGCGATGCTTGATGAGCGAGGCAAGCCAATGAAAGCAGCGGGACCTTCTATACCTGTAACAATTTTAGGACTTGATGGAGCGCCAACTGCGGGAGATAAATTCCGTGTATTTGATGATGAGAAGGAAGCCAAAGGAATTGCTAACAAACGTGAGCAGCTTCAAAGAGAACAATCTATTCGAACTAAAAAACACTTGACTCTAGATGAAATCGGTAGACGTATTGCGTTAGGAGACTTTAAAGAACTCAACATTATCCTTAAAGGGGATGTGGACGGTTCAGTGGAAGCACTTTCTGATCAATTACAAAGATTGTCTACTGAAGAAATCCAAATCAATATTCTTCACAAAGGGGTAGGTCAAATCACAGAATCAGACGTACTACTTGCAACAGCATCCGATGCTATTATGATTGGATTTAATGTTCGCGCCGGTGTAAGTGCGAAGGAAATCGCTGATAGAGAAGAAATTGAAATTCGTACTTATTCTGTTATTTATGACGCGATCGATGATGTGAAGGAAGCGATGGAGGGTATGTTATCTCCAGAAATCCGTGAACAGGTGATTGGAAATGTTGAGATTAGAGAAGTATTTAAGATTTCAAAAGTGGGTACGATTGCAGGTTGTATGGTAACTAGCGGTAAGGTCACTAGAAACTCTAAGATTCGTTTACTTCGTGATGGAATCGTGAAACATGATGGAGAGCTTGAAAGCTTGAAGCGATTTAAAGACGATGTTAAGGAAGTAACTAAAGGATACGAATGTGGTCTGAATATTAAAGGTTACAATGACATTGAAATTGGAGACAATCTCGAAGTCTATGAACAAATTGCTGTTAAGAAGAAATTGAAGTAAGAATTGTTTTAAATATTATAAATAAAGTCCGCTAATTAAGCGGACTTTATTTATAATGATTCTAATTTAAATTGTCTTAGTTATTTGTTTCTGAAAATTCTGCGGGAAAGTACAGTTGTAAATGTTGGTTTAATAATATTTCAAAACTAAATTGAATAAACCATAATTTCTTCACTGTTTATAAGGGTTTTGAGTTGTTGTTCATTTGCGTATTTTAAGATTTATTAACATATTTGTCGGAATGTATAATAAACTATAATATGAATGTAAAACTTAAAGTATTAAGCGCTGGTGCACTTTTTTTCTTAGCTCAAGGAATTGGTGCGCAAGTGGATACTACCAAAGTCGCAGATATCGACGAGGTGGTAGTTGTAGCTTATGGAACCCAGAAGAAGTCTACTCTTACGGGTTCTAACGTACAAGTTAGTGCAAAAGCTATTGAAGACAGACCAGTCTCTAATGTTATTCAGGCATTAGATGGTGCTGGAGCTGGTATTCAAGTGGCTTCTGGAACTGGGCAGCCAGGTTCAGGGCTATCTGTGCGAATTCGTGGTACAGGTTCGTATCTTGTATCCAACGAACCCTTAATCGTACTCGATGGAATGCCATACAATGGTAACCTTTCCTCAATTAATCCAAATGATATCGAATCATTGAACATTTTAAAAGATGCTTCTTCCACATCACTGTATGGATCAAGTGCGGCTAATGGGGTGATTCTTGTAACGACTAAAAGAGGTAGAAAAGGTTCTCAAAGGGTAACTCTTAACTCTTCTACAGGAATCGTAAACCGATTTGTTCAGGAATATGATCGTGTAACATCTCCTTCTGAATATTATCTTTTGACTTGGGAGTCTATGAGGAACGGAAGGTTTACCGCTCAACCTGGTCAAGGATTAGCAGGGGCTAACACTTGGGCTTCAAATAACCTGATTTCAGGGAATCTAAGAACTAATGTTTATGACGTTGCAGATAATCAGTTAGTAGTTGATGGTGTCTTTAATCCAGGAGCAAATCTTCTTTATAATGATTTTGACTGGATTGATCCGCTAGTTAATACTGGAATAAGAAATGAGCACACAATTAGTTATGCTGGTGGAGGTGATAAAACTACCTTTTATACATCCCTAGGCTATACTAACGAGCAAGGTTATATTGTTAAGTCTGATTTTGAAAGAATTGCATTAAGAATTAATACCGATTCTCAAGTAAGGAATTGGCTGAAATTGGGTGCAAGTGTAAATGGAAGTTATAGATATACAACAAATTCTGTTGACGGTGCAGATAACAATTCCGCATATATAAATCCATATTCATGGTCCCGTAGAATGGGCCCTATTTATAGTCCCTACATGCGTGATCCACTAACCTATGCTAGAGCATATGATGCGCAAGGGAATCTAATGTACGATTGGGGACAAAGAGGAACTGACGCTGCAGGTGGTAGAAACGTGATTTGGGAAACTTTATTGAATAATGATATTTCCAAAGCGCATAACTTACAATCTAATGTATATGCGGAGTTTAGAATTCTTCCTGAGCTAACCTTTAGAACCAATGCTAGTTATGGTTACACAGGATCACAGAATTCTACTTATACAAACCGTCTAGTTGGGGATGCTATTGGAATTGGAGCAGCAGGTAGAACTACATATCATTACCAGGACCTTACTTTCAATCAAATTCTTACTTATGATAAAAGTTTTGATTTGCATCATGTGACTTTGATGGCAGGTCACGAAAATAGTAGATACAATTATGACTACCTATATGGTTATAAGCGTGATCAAGTATTGGACGATTTCTTTGAATTTGGAAACTTCATTACCAATTCAAGCATAAGTTCAAGTTATAATGTTAGAAGCAAAGAAGGATGGTTTGGTAGAGCAAATTATAATTTTGCAGAGAAATACCTTCTTGAAGGGTCTATAAGGAGAGATGCTTCTTCAAGATTCCATAATGACGTTAGATGGCAAACTTTCTGGTCCGCAGGTGCAGGATGGGTATTGTCTAGAGAAAATTTCTTAGCTGACAGTTATGTTATTAACTTTTTAAAATTGAGAGGTTCTTATGGAGAGGTTGGTAACGATGCATTAGGAAGCTGGTACGCATACAAATCATTATTTTCTTTAGGTTATAATAATGGTGGTGAAGCTGGAATTCTTTATAGTAATTCTGCTGACCCAACTATTACTTGGGAGACAAAAGCTCAGTCTGATGTCGCGTTAGAGTTTACTCTATTAAACAATAGAGTTAGAGGTACTTTTGAGTATTTTAACTCTGAAACAAGAGACCTTTTATTCCCAATTCCAACTCCTATAAATGCGGGTATTCCGGGCAATTCCATCGACAGTAATGTGGGGAATATTGTAAATAAAGGACTAGAACTAACTTTAGGTGTTGATGTGATCAAAAAGGAGAATTTCGGTTGGACAATTAATGCGTTTGGTACAACATACAAAAACGAAATCACCAAATTACCTGAAGAGGAAATCATCAATGGAACGAAAAAGCTTATGGTCGGTAAAGACCTGTATGCTTTTTGGCTGAGAGATTGGTATGGTGTAGATCCGACAGATGGTGCTGCTTTGTTTATACTTGATCAGGAACTTTACCCAGATACTGCAGCTGCAGACGTTAGAACGGTTGATGGCACTTTAGTAACGACAAACCAAGCAAAAGCAAAGTATGGTTACCACGGTTCTGCAATACCGGATTATTTTGGTAATGTATCAACTACTATCAGACTTAAAAATTGGGAGTTGTCAACAGCATTCAACTGGCAACTTGGAGGGAAAATTTATGATACCAATTATGCTGGATTAATGGGAAGTAATCCATTAGGAGGAGGACTTCATACTGATATCCGTAATAGATGGACAACGCCAGGGCAAATCACTGATGTTCCAGTTCTTACAACAGGAGGAGGTGCAACAGCTGCAGCAGCAGCGTCCTCAAGATGGCTAGTAGATGCAAGTTATGTATTGCTTCGAAATGCAACCCTAGGATATACTTTCACTCCTGAAGTTGCAAGCGTAATTGGACTAAATAGCCTAAAGCTATATGTGAGTGGAGAGAACTTATGGTTAACAAGTAAGCGTAAAGGATTAGAGCCTTACCAATCATTCAACGGTACGGTATCTAATAGATATACTCCTTCCAGGATTATTACTTTTGGCTTAAGCACAACATTTTAATAATTAGAAATAAAAATGAAAAAATTCATATTACAAAGAATGATGTTACTGCTTTTTGCAACTTTTGCATTACTAAGCACTACATCCTGTGAACGCGAGTTTTTGGAAACTGATCCAACAACTAGTGTAAGTACAGATTTGGCAACTGCAACGGTTGACAACTTGTCGTATATCGTAAATGGAATGCATAGAAATATGTATGTTCGTCAGAACAGTAGCCAAGGGCAGAATGGAGGTACAGGAATATTAATTTATATGGATGTACTAGGTGACGATGTTATTTTCCCTTCAACAGGTAATGGATGGTATGTGTCTACATTACGATGGTTAGATAATAATAATCCCAATTCAGGAAACCTTTATTATCCTTATAATTTTTATTATAAGCAAATTGGTAATGCAAATATTGTAATTAATAGAGCTGAAGCAGCAACAGGAGACGAAGCAGAAAAAGCTCGTGTTTTAGGTGAAGCATATGCTTTTAGAGCTTATTCTTACTTCATGCTAGCCCAGATTTATGGAAAAAGATATGTGCCAGGTGGAAATAACTCTCAATTAGGAGTTCCTCTTAGGCTAGATGAGTCTTTTGAAGCAATTGCTAGAGCTACCGTAGAAGAGGTTTATTCAAGCGTCAATTCTGACCTGGATAAGGCACAATCTTTATTAAAAGGAAAAGCAAGCAGTAATAAATCGCACTTTAATTATAATGTAGTTAAGGGACTACAAGCAAGAGTAGCGTTGACACAAGGAAAATACGTTGAAGCTGCAGCTTTTGCAAAAGAAGCTAGAGACGGATCATCATTGATGTCAAATTCTGCATACAAAGCTGGGTTTAATGATTATACAAATGGTGAGTGGCTTTGGGGTTACAGAATTCAGGAAGATCAGTCTGACTATTTTGGAAACTTTATGGCCTACATGTCTAGAAATTATAATTCGACGCAGATTAGAGGTGCTCCTAAAGTAGTTAATGAGAATTTGTTCAAGGCCTTTCCGTCAACCGATGTAAGAACGCAAGTTATTGATCCAACTGGTCAACATACAGCGCTAGGGCTGCCTAGTAATTATTCTAAATTTCCATATACTTCTCAGAAATTTCTATCTCAAAGTGTAAGTGTAAGTTTAGGTGATATACCTTTTATGAGAGCGGCTGAAATGTATTTAATAGAAGCAGAGGCACTAGCGAGAAGTGGTAGAGAGCAAGATTCAAAAGCGGTATTTACTTTGTTGGAAAAAAACAGAAATCCTTCATATGTAACTACGAGTGCAACTGGAGCTGCTTATCTGGATGAAATTATGAACTCAAGAAGACTTGAACTTTGGGGTGAAGGCTTCAGATTCCTAGACCTTAAGAGATTGAATCTTGATTTAGATAGGAGAAATGCAAATTTTGTTGAATCTGTTGTGAATAATGTGATGTTTGTTCCAAGTACAGATCCTAAATGGACTTGGTTGATTCCTCAGTCTGAAATTGACAATTCGAAAGGACTAGTAGAGCAAAATGAGCTTTAATTAGTATAAAGAATTCATACGTAGAAGTCGGTTTGATTTAATCATCAAGCCGACTTTTTGCTTTAATATCTTTTTACTTATTTGTAAACTACTTCTCAAAATATCTAATAAGTGAAAAAAAATGATTGTATATAGTGTTAATTTTATTTTGGCAACCTATTAACATATTTCATAAAATTCAAACATTTATTTAAGTATCTTGTAAAGTAATATCAGAAAGTATTTGATTAATGTATTATTGGTGTAAAAAATATTTGCGAGTGTTAGGAATTTTTAACATATTTGCTGAAATATAATATTAAATTTCGTTAATATGAATGTGAAATCAAAAGCTTTAAGTGCAGGTGTGGCCTTTTTTATAGGTCTAGGTACTTTTTCAGCACAGTCTCAGTCTGATACAATTAAGACAGAGGATATTGAAGAGGTTATCGTTCTCGGGTATGTGCAAAGAAAAGCAACCGAAGTAACAGGGAACTCGGTTCAGCTTTCTAGTGAGCAAATCAGTACTCCGTCAGCGATAAGTGTAGACCAAGCTCTACAAGGTAAGTCACCTGGTGTGCAGGTGAATGCAAGTTCTGGAACACCTGGTGCTGTTCAGGATATTCGTATTAGAGGGGTAGGATCACTCACCGCTAGTAATGCGCCGTTATTCGTAATTGATGGTGTGCCAGTTATTAATGGAAACTCAAGTGCATCAGCAAATCAATCTTCGCTTTCGACGTTAGCTTCTATCAACAATCAGGATATTGAAAGTATTACGATTTTGAAGGACGCATCTGCTACTGCAGCATACGGTGCGAGAGGTTCCAATGGTGTTATTCTAATCACTACGAAAAGAGGTCGTAGCGGTAAGGCTCGTTTTAATCTAAATACGACCATTGGTTTTCAGAATGATGCTTTCATGAAACGCCATGGATTAACAGCGGCTCAGAAATACGAACTTTTAACAGAAGCATTAGTTAACTCTTATGGTGCTGCTTACGGTGTTACACCAGAAAATGCGATCGCATTTGCTTCAGCAAACGGAATTGATGGTGGTGCTGGATTATGGGACGGTACTTCTGAGTATGACTGGGAAGGTTTATTGCAGCGAAAAAATGCGCTAACTACAACTGCAGATTTAAGTATTTCTGGAGGAGAAGGAAAGAGTACTTATTATGCCTCACTAGGCCATAACAAGACGGAAGCAACAGTGATTGGTCCGGCATTTGAAAGAATCTCCGCGATGTTCAAATACACTAATAAGCTTACTGAAAAAGTGAATTTTGAAACTTCCATTAACGGTACATGGATTAGTCAAAATCCAATTTTGGAAGGAGGTAGCTTCTTCGGAAACCCATTTATCACGAAAGTGCTTATGAATCCGTTTGCTCCACCTTTTAATGCAGATGGTACACACAATATTGTAGATATTATGGATTACACGTCAATCCATAATACCTTATATACTCTTAGTAATAATATTACTAGAAGTAAAATGATGAGAGGTATATCTAATACCAAAGTAGATTACAAAATTCTTCGTAATTTAACTTTCTCTACTCGTTTCAATATTGATTACATCCTTAATGATTACCGAAACTACCAAAACCGTTACCACGGTGATGGAGATGGTACAAAAGGTTATAGTGAAAGACAGATGGCAACAGACTATACTTGGGTTAGCCAGAATTCCTTAAACTATAATTTCAGGTTAGGTGACAACCATAGGTTTGATTTAACTGGAGTATTTGAACATCAAAAATATCAAGCGGAATCTCTTTATGGATACGGTGAGAATTTCCCAGCAGATGGCTTGACTAACATAGCTTCAGCAGGTGCAAACTATGATGCGTCTTCCGCATTTTCAGATTGGTTAAACACTTCTTATTTAGGGATGCTAAATTATAGTTTTGCAGACCGTTTTATCTTAGATGGAACGATTCGTAGAGAAGGTTCTTCTAGATTTGCAAAAGGCAAGAGATTTGGTACATTCTGGTCTGTAGGGGGTGCATATAACCTTCATAGAGATGTATTGCAAGACACTTTCGATTTGCTTCGTGTTAGAGCGTCTTACGGTTTGACAGGTAATTCAGGAGTCGGAATCAACGCTTATCAAGCGCTACTTTCATACGATGCTGATTACGATGGGAACGGTGCAGCTTATCCAAGTATTTTTGGTAACCCAGAATTGACATGGGAAAAGAACAAAACTTTTGATGTTGGGTTAGAATTTGAAGCTATAAACCGAAGATTAACAGGTTCCCTTGCTTACTTTAATAAGAATACGTATGATCTTCTTCAAAACGTTCCACTTTCAAGAACTACAGGGTTTACTTCTCAAGCACAGAATGTTGGAGAGGTTAGTAACAAAGGTATCGAGGCAATGTTAGGTTTTGATATCATCAGTACTGAGGATGTAAAATGGAATGTTTCTGCTAATTATGCTACACTTGAAAACAAGGTGGAAATGTTAGCACTTGATGGAAATGGAAATCCGTTAAACCCTAGTGCTGGTTCAAGTTATAAAAATACCGAGGTTGGAAAATCAATTGGATATTGGTATATGCCAACATGGGCGGGTGTAAATCCAGAAACTGGTGCGCCTGAATGGTATGTAAATGGTGTTGATGGAGAAAGAACTTCGAATATTAATTTAGCCGAGAGATACGATCAAGGTACTGCAATTCCAAAGTATACCGGAGGATTCCAAACAGGATTAAGCGTAAAGAACGTCTTCTTAAATGCTAATGTTTATTTTGCTGGAGGACATAAAGTTTATGAGCAGTATGCACAGTTTTACATGAGAACTAACAACTTTAGTTTAATGTCTTATAATGGTGCACAAGAGTTATTAGAAAGATGGCAACAGCCAGGCGATATAACTGATGTTCCAAAATTGGATTTTGCTCGTAATGATAATTTCCATGCAACGAGTTCAAGACATTTATTTGACGGGACATTTGCTAGACTTAAAGATGTAACTTTAGGATATAACCTTCCAAGTTCCTTTACTAATTCGATAGGAGTTGATGGGTTAACTCTTACGGTAAGAGGAACGAACCTTTATACATGGGTGAAAGACGACGGTATGAAACTTGATCCAGAAACTTCAGCAGCGGGTTATACAACTCTAACAACACCGCCAGTAAAATCTGTCATCTTTGGAGTTAATTTAAAATTCTAATTTATTATTATAATCAATATGAAAAAGACCATATACTTAGTATTAACAATGGCTTTGGCTCTACCGGTATTTAATTCGTGTAGAGATGAAAGTTTGGAACCAACGTTACAGCAATCTAAGGACTTAGAGACAAGTATTAATACGCTTGAAGACCTTAGTGCTGTGTTGAATGCTGGATACAACCGTATGAGCGCCGTTGCATATTACGGAAGAGATTACATTATATTCGGTGAAGTTCGCACTGATAATGCCTTTTCGAATGCAAATTCAAACCGATTCGTTACAGTTGGACAGATGAACATGACGGTAAACGATGCTTATTCTGCAGATACATGGGCAGCGATTTATAGCGCTATTGCAACAGCAAATGTTGTAATAGGGAAAGAAACAGCAGCTATTGAAGGTGCACCAGCAGCAATCAATCAACTTAAAGGTGAAGCATTAATTATGCGTGCTCTAGGACATTTTGACTTAGTTAAACTGTATGGACAGCAACATGTGAACGGAGGAGGAATGAGTGCATTAGGTGTTCCTTATGTGACTACCTTCCGTGATGCAGAAAACCTTTTACCTTCCAGAAATACGGTACAAGAAGTGTACAATATGATTAAGGAAGATTTAGCTGCTGCAAAAGCATTAATGAGCAATGGAGGCAATAGAGATGCGCATTATTTCAGCACATATGCTGCCGATGCCGTCCTAGCAAGAGCTGCGTTGTATTTTAATGATTATCCTACGGCAGAAGAGGCTGCAAGATTAGTCGTGAATTCCGGTAAATTTAGTGTTGCGACTGCTTCAAATTTTGCATCAACATTCAGTACTGATCTTACAGGAAACCAAATTTTCTCGGTTTCTGCTAGCCCTACCGATAACGCAGGGATAAATGGACTTGCAAATATTTATCAGGACTCCAGTTATGGAGATATTGAAGCAACAAAGAACGTGTACGATCTTTTTGCCGCTGGTGATGTAAGAAAAGACATGATTTCAGTTAGCGGTACTACCTATAGAAATGTTGGGAAATATCCTTCAAGAGATCCGTATAAAGATGATATCCCAGTGATTCGTTTCGAAGAAATAGTATTGACTTATGCTGAGGCTCTAGCTAGAAATGGTAAAGCTGGAGAAGCTTTAGTTCAATTGAATAAAATACCTTCAAATAGAGGAGCCGCTCCTTATGCTTCTGCAACACTTTCAAATATTTTACTTGAAAGGAGAAAGGAATTAGCTTTTGAAGGATTGAGATTCTATGATCTAGCACGTAATGGAATGGCAATTCCTAAAGTGGATCTTAAGCAAACATTTGGTGATACAGATTTAGCATTCGGCGATTATAGATTTGCTTTCCCAATTCCTGCTACAGAACGTGGGGCAAACTCTAACGTTGACCAAAACTTTGGATATCAATAAGCTTCTTTGTAAAATTATATTTTTATCAATAATAGCTGCCTTTCAAAGGCAGCTATTTTTTTGAATAATGAAAATATTTCTAATTAATAGATTTGGCAGGTCATTAATTAAATAATGTGTATAGTAATATGATAGATTACTTATTTATAAAATTCACAAAATCGATTAGACCTTTTTCATCTAATTTTAATCTGTTCTTTTTTTGATATTCATCTGTAAGGTTTTTCAATTCCCCTTCAAATTTTCTTGCATTACTTGGAACATAGTAGAATTTATTATCATAAGAGATTATAAATTGATCTTTTTGCCTTTCATAGTAACTGTTTTTACTAGCTTGGTAGCTATTCAATCCTTGTATGGCATCAATTTTAGTTACTAGTTCTTTTTTGTATAAAGAATAACCACCTGGATTCGCTATCAATTCGACTAGATAACCTACAGTCTGATCGTTTTTATCATTCGTATAGCGTATCGTCGTATAAGTTTTGTTATCTAGTTTAAATTTCTGGCCGATAATTTTATTTGCTATTAGAATGGTGCCATCCTGCTTGAATTCCATTTCGTCAGCGAATGCATCATACCGAATTTGGTACATTTTTGTACTGTTGGTTGTGGTACCAGTCTCATAATCTTTCTGTATATATGGAGATCCGTCTACTTTTAAATTTGCCGATGCTTTTCTCGACATCAATAGATCCGAACCCTGAACTACATTTTGATCTTCTTTTTGCTGAGCCCATAATGTCCCAGGTATGAGTAATAAAAAAAGTTTTTTCATTTTTAGAATAATTTGTATATAAAGATATGTTTTTTTTTGAATTTAATTGATTTCGATAAAAGGATGGTACTGAATTAGTATAAACTCTTATTTTTAGATATAGAGTATTTTGTTTAATAATTCGAATTCTGTCTGTTTCTACAAGCAAATTTTAGATGATAGTTTATATATAAATAAGTTCTAATTGTTATTTAAATCCTTTTAGTAAATTTGCTTCAGATTCCTTTTGAATGCGCTATATCGTACTATTAATATTTTTCAGTTCTTTTCTAAGTGCCCAAGTGGTGAATAAAACCGATCCAAATACTCTTCCAGAGGACACTCTTGTGGTTGACAATGGAGAGAGGGATTCAATGAAAATTTTCAAACCGGTGATTTCCGATTATCAGTACAGGACAAAGTATTCAGAAGCTAAAATTTTTGACACTACCTTTGCAGCAGACCGTACCTATCGTTTTAGCCAATACAACAACCGCGACAATTTTGGTAAGATCCAGTTTGCGAATATAGGATCAGGGTTTCAAGATTTGATGTACAGGCAAAGTCCAGAGAAAAACTTAGCATTACTTCCTACAAATAAATCTCATTTTTATCTAGGAGAAGACGATATCAAGTATTACGATGTCAAGACACCTACCACTTCTTTTATTTACCATTCCGCGATGCGAAATGGTGCTGCACTGCAGTCCACCTATACTCAAAATGTAGGAAAGAACTTGAATTTTGCAGTAGAATACATGGGACTCAGGTCTCAAGGATTTTACACGAATTCACTAGCGGCTAATAATAATTTTGTGTTTTCGGCGCATTACCAATCAGAAAATGGAAAATACGAAGCATTCGGGCATTATGTCCATCAGAATGTAAACAATGAAGAGTACGGTGGAATAAACGACTTAGATCTTTTTTTAGGAGGGGATTCAAGATTTAAGAATCGTCAAAACCTCGAAGTGGGATTGAATGATTCAGATTCAAGATTTTCTGCTAGAAGATACTATCTGAGCCAATCTTTTGCTCCATTTAATCCGGATAAAATTCCATTTCGTCTGGAGCATACAATTATGCACCAAGGCAATAAACAATATTTCAATTTAGGTTCTGCGGATATTGGCTATTTTGAGGCCGTTTCACTAGATCGAGAGCAATCTAACAAGACTTATTTCGAAAACCTATCCAATACGATAAGTTTATTATTTGATAAAGAAGTATTTAAACTTAATGCGGGTGTAAGACACCAACATATTGTGCTTGGTAGTGAAAACAAAATAGTGGATACGGATCTTTATGATGGCCAGGAGTGGAAGGAAGACCGGATTGGCGCAATCGGTAGAGTGCAAGCTCACCTTTGGGATAAGTTCGATCTCAATTCCGTACTAGAGTTTTCTAACGGGAAAACCTTTGGAAGTTTTCTTCGCTCAGCTAATGAAATTAAAGTAGAACCTTGGCCGGATTACTTTTTAGAAGCGGTAGTGAATTTTCAGTCAGCAGCTCCTAGTTTCAATTATTTATTAAAGAGATCCTCTATTTCTAATTATAACTATACCTTTTCTGATTTTCAAAATGAAAATGTATTGGAAGTTGGAGGTGAACTAGGCGTCAAATGGTTTGACGCAAAACTTATGGCTCGCTACTTTAAAATTGATCATTTCACTTACTTCGATCAGAATGCACAACCTTTGCAGAGTAGTGAATCTCTTAACATTTCTCAGATAGGTGGAGAAGCCACCTTTTCTCGAGGGAAATTTCATCTTAATACCCGCTTAGTTTTTCAGAAAAATCTTTCAGCTCAGGATCTTTTTCCCTCACCTGATTTGATAGCTAGAGCAAATCTTTATTTTAAATCACCTGCTTTTAAAAAGGCTGCGCAAATAATGGCGGGAATAAAAGGTTATTACTTTTCAAAATTTGATTCGAGAGAATTCTCCCCTGTAATAAGCGAGTTCCTATTGCCAGGAACTTCGGCTTATCCAATTGGTGGAGAACCCATAATAGATGTTTATTTTAATATGAAAGTCAAAACCATGCAGTTTTTCATTGAAGGACAAAATTTGACAGCGACTTTCTCACAAAATCAATCCTACACAGCGCCTTATTATCCAATCTATGATTTTAGATTGAATATAGGGATCTTGTGGAATTTGTTTCACTAATAGTTTGAAAAAAATAAAACACATACCATTTCAAGAAATTGAAAGTATACCTCAATTAATCAAAGATTTCTTGAACAATGAACTGAACTCCAGATATGGTGATTTTCGCTTTAATCGAGAGAATTTTCTTTCGCAGATGGAATTCCGTAATCGTACCTTTTCAATAGATCAAAGGAAAGCGCTTCAACAGGTGCTCCTAAAGCAGCACGAAAAAAACGAAGTTTCTGAGCTGCAGAAAGAAAATATACAAAAAATCGGACAAGAAGGCTGTTATACAGTAATCACAGGACATCAACTCAATTTGTTTACTGGACCACTTTATTTTGTGTATAAAATTCTTCAAACCATTAAAACTTCAGAATATTTAAAGAAGGAGTTTCCTGAGCAAAATTTTATTCCAGTATTTTGGATGGCAAGTGAAGATCACGATTTTGAGGAGATTAACCATTTTCAAACTAAGGAAAATTATTACGAAGTTAGAGGCTTTTCAGGAGGCCCTGTAGGAAAAATCAAAGTGCAAGACGAATTTTTCATCCATGAGTTTGAAAAAGATTTTGCTGATACTGTATACGGAACTGAACTCATACGGTGGATGAAAGAGGCTTACCAGCAAGGGAATACTTTGAGTGAGGCCACCAGAAAATTGGTTCAATGGCTCTTTGCCTCGTACGGTTTATTAATTGTTGACGGGGACCAATCCGAGCTTAAAGAGCAAATGATTACAACTTTTGAGCAGGAGCTTTTTGAAAATAAACTGGAAGAAGAAACTCGAAATGAGGTGGATTTCCTTAAAGGGAAGTACGGAAAAGTGCAAGTGAATCCTCGTGAAATCAACCTTTTCTATTTATCTCAAACCCGGAATCGCATTGAGAAAGATAAATTAGGTTTTAGGGCTGTTGATACAGAAATTCATTGGTCCATGGAACAACTCAAAAACGAACTTAGATCTAACCCAGAGCGTTTTAGCCCCAATGCACTCCTTAGACCCGTATTTCAAGAGACGGTACTGCCTAACTTGGCCTATATTGGAGGTAATGCAGAAATCATGTACTGGTTAGAGCTTAAGGAATATTTTGCATACCTTAATCAGCGGCTACCCGTATTAATTCCTAGGAACTCTCTTTTGGTATTAAGTGAAAAACAATGTAAAAAGCTTCACAAACTGAACTTATCTGTAGAAGATTTATTTGGGAATTTTGCACGGGTGACTGCGAGAGAAATTTTAGAAAATTCTGAATTAAGGATTTTGCTTGAAGAAAAACGGTTGATAGTAGAGCAATCGTTTGAAGCAATCATGCAGAGGGCTAGTGAGACGGAAGCGACGTTTTCCAATTTGGTCGCTGCGGAGAAAAAAAGACAGCTAAAATCTTATGAACGGATGCGTAAACGATTGCTAAAAGCAGAAAGAATCAAACAAAGTGAAAAGTTGGACCGGCTTGAAACTCTGTTTCTTGAGGTTCACCCAGGAGGAAGTTGGCAAGAAAGGAAATGGAACTTTAGTGTCTTCTACGCAGACGAAGGTAAAGATTGGCTTCAAAATTGTTACCAACAAATTGATGTCGAAAAATCAGGTATTAATATACTTTTGATTTAATTTTAAAGCATTATTTTTGCAAATAACAGACCCTATTATGATGAAAAAGTTCCTGTTGATCTCAGCATTTGTGTTTGGGCTTCCTTCTAGTGCCCAAAGTACCCACACGGTGATTAAGGGAGACACCCCTTACAATATTTCGAAGAAGTATGGGCTGAGTATTGCGCAACTTTATCAGCTGAATCCCAGTGTTACAGAGGGGAAAATTAGGATTGGAGACGTTCTTAGTGTTTCCAAGGGATCTACCTCTTCATCGGCTAGCACAAATAATAGAGTAGGAAGCATTGTACTCCAACCAAAACAGACCATCTACGGAATTACCAAGCAGTATCATATTTCAGAACAAGAGCTGCGTAAACTAAATCCAGAGTTAGATTCGCATATGCGTATTGGGGATCGTGTAACGCTTCCTTTAGACCTAATTGAGAAATATGCAGATCCGAGCGCACAAATTGCTACTTCAGAGGCCCAGGAAGCAAACATAGATAGCACTACTGAGCAGCTTGAGTACTATGAAGTAAAAGCAAAAGACAATTATTATAGAATTACTCGTCGCTACAACTTAACTCAAGAGGAGCTTTTTGCTATGAACCCTGGGTTAGAAGAGAAAGGACTTCAGCCAGGTGCTCAAATTATTGTGCGAGGAAACATTAATACCTCAGATTCGCAAGTAGAGAATGAAACTTCGCAATCAGAACAAGGTGAAACTTCAACAACTACAGTTTCCACGGAATCTAATAAAGATAGCGATCAAGATTTAGTTCAATCTGGAGACTATTTGACCTATACCGTAAGATCGGGCGATACCGTATTTGGTATTTTAAATCGTTTCAAAATCACTCTTGACCAGCTCTTAGAGCTTAACCCCTCACTTTCTTCAGGTCTTAAGACAGGAATGGTGCTAAATATCAAGAAGCTTGATTCGCAATATATTAAGAAGTCAGGTGACGAGCTCAATGTAGTACTGATGTTGCCTTTCGGTTTTGATTCATCAGATAGTCGTTATCGCTCCATGGCTACTGATTTTTTAATGGGTGCAAAGCTTGCTATTGAACGTCAAGCGAAGGGTGGCCAAAAGTTAAATATTAATGTAGTTGATGCTGGAAATGAACAAAGTTTCAAAAACAGTTTAACACAGCTTAATCGAGATAATACCGATCTTATTGTAGGTCCGTTCTTTAAATCAAGTGTTTTAGATGTACTTGATTATGTGAAGTCAGAAAAAATCCCTGTCGTTGCGCCTTTTGCTAACTCAGATGACCTCTATGATCACAGTAATCTGATTATTGTGGAAACGAGAGACGAAACTTATGCAGACCGTATTGTTGAAGAAGTTAAAGATAAGTACAATAACGAACCAATTTTCATTCTTGGTGGCGGTGATAAAACGTTCGCAAATCGCATTCGTGAGGGTCTTGAAAAAGAATTGAAGAACCCGCAAATTAAGATTGTTACCTCAGCTACCGATATTGTGCCTGCAACTAATATGATGACCGGTTCACCAAGTCCCCTCATAGCGATTTTAGCTTCCAATAATGATGGATTAGGCGCTAGTTTTGGACGAAGAATGATAGAGATTTCAAAAGACGTTCAAGGGGTAAAGGCTTATAGTATGTATTATAATTCAATTTTCGAAAATCAAATCGATGCCCTTAGCCAAGTTTCACTGGTCTACTTAATGGATAGAAAGATCAATACAGAGGGTTCCTTCGAAAAAGAAGTTTTAAAAGCCTACGAAGACAAGTACTGTAAAGCACCTTCGAAATACGCAGTTATCGGATTTGATGTATTAAGCGATATCTTGAGTCGTGAGAATAACCGAGGTGAAGTATGGCGTCAAATAGGCAAATCCCAAACTCAACTAGCAACAAAATTTGAATACGTTCCTGCTCAGAAGGGAGGAGCTTACATAAATACTGGATATAGGGTGGTTAGACTCATTCCTTAAAACTAATAACCCACTCAATTATTTCAAAAGATTACTGGATTAAATTATGAAGAAAGCACTAGTGTTTCCCGGACAAGGATCTCAATTTGTCGGAATGGGAAAAGAATTGTATGATTCAAGGAAAGATATTAAAGATTTAATGGATTCTGCAAATGAGATATTGGGATTCAATATTTTGCAGATCATGTTTTCAGGCACTCAAGAAGATTTACAAAAAACCAGTGTTACCCAACCGGCTATTTTCATACATTCTGTTGCAGCTGTAAAAGCAATATATGCGGTAGGCGCAGAAATGGTAGCAGGTCATTCATTAGGTGAATTTTCAGCACTAGTGGCGAACGGTGTTTTATCGTTTGAAGATGGACTTAAGCTGGTATCCCAAAGAGCAAAGGCAATGCAAGAAGCTTGTGATATGAATCCTAGTTCTATGGCTGCTATTTTAGGCCTTGAAGATTCTCTTGTTGAAGAGGTTTGCCAAAGTGTTGAGGGAATAGTTGTACCTGCAAATTACAACTGCCCAGGTCAACTTGTTATTTCAGGTGAAACTGCTGCGGTTAAGAAAGCTTGTGAATTACTAAAAGAAAAAGGTGCGAAAAGAGCACTTCTATTACCGGTAAATGGAGCGTTTCATTCTCCATTAATGCAACCTGCTCAAGACCGACTTGCAGCTGCCATAGAAGGGACCAAGTTTAGAAAAGCAACGCTTCCAGTCTACCAAAATATTACAACAAGGCCAGTAACCGATGAATCGGAAATCAAAAAGAATTTGATTGCGCAGTTAACAGGACCTGTCAAATGGACACAGAGCGTGCAGAACATGATTAGTGATGGTGCTACACATTTCGTCGAAGTAGGACCAGGAAAGACACTTCAAGGCTTGATTCGTAAAATTGATTCTGAAGTTAGTATTTCGTCTGCCATTTAATAAAAACGAATGAGTAAGATATTTTCTCCTGGAAAACTATTGCTCACCAGCGAATATTTCGTCTTAGACGGTGCGCTTGCCCTAGCAGTTCCTACACGGCTAGGGCAAACGTTTTATTGTGAGGATTTACCTGAGTCGAGCTCAGTGGTGCATTGGGTGGCAAAGCACCAAGGAACACTTTGGCTAGAGTGTTGGGTAGATTACCGTTTGGGAAAAGTCCTTCGTACCAACAATGCAAATGCGTCTGCTTTTATTCTGAAGGTCCTTTTGGAGGCGAAACGGCTCTCCAGTAGCCGCTTCTCTTTTGGTGAATCTTATCGAATTGAAACCAACCTAGAATTTCCTTCTAATTTTGGCTTAGGAAGCAGTTCGACGCTAATGAACAATTTAGCCCAGTGGGCAGAAATTGATCCCTTTACCCTTAATGCAGTCTCATTAGGTGGGAGCGGTTACGATATTGCGGTTGCACAGAAAAAGTCTCCTCTACTTTATCAATTGCAAGGAAATGAAAGAAGAGTTGAAAGCATTGATATTTCTTTTCCTTTTACGGATCAATTGTTGTTTTTGCATCTTGGAAAAAAGCAAGATTCGCGTGAGGGAATTCGACGATTTCGGGAGAAGCAAATTTCTAGGGAAGATATTCATGAATTTTCCGAACTAACAAGGAAAGTAGTTTCTTGTGATAGTTTAGAGAATTTCTCCCAATTAATGATTGCTCATGAGGCAAAAGTTTCAGAACTATTAGCACTTACAACGGTCAAAGAAACCTATTTTTCTCAGGCCCCAGTCTTTGTAAAAAGTCTTGGAGCTTGGGGTGGAGATTTTGTAATGACCTGCAAATTTCCGGGTTATGAGAGCTATTTTCGGGACAAAGGTTTTTCAGATATTTTTCAGTGGTCGGAGTTAATAATTTGATTAACAAAAAGTTACAAGGTTGTTGAATTCTTGTGATTTCTGATTAATATCATTAACTTTCCACAGGTGAATCCTTACATATAATAGTACATTTGGAATCTTAAAAATAAATCGAAAATAAAAAGTAAGTTTTATGGCCAGCAATCAGATCATTCAGCAGCTGCAAAAAATGGGTATCTCAGGATACGACGAAATCATTTACAATCCTTCTTTTGAACAACTTTACCAAGCAGAAATTGCACCGGAAAATGAAGGTTATGAAAAAGGAATTGTTTCCGAATCCGGCGCAGTAGCTGTACAAACTGGAGTTTTTACCGGTAGAAGTCCAAAAGACCGGTATATCGTTCTAGATGAGGTGACAAAGGATACCATTAACTGGGACGGAAAAGTAAATTTCCCTACATCTAAAGAGGTCTTTTCACATTGCAAAAATTTAGTAATTGATCAACTCTCGAAAGCAAAAAAACTATATGTTGTAGATACATTCTGTGGAACCAATCCTGATACGAGATTAAAAGTTCGTTTTTTAATGGAGGTGGCGTGGCAAGCACATTTTGTAACCAATATGTTTATTCGACCTTCCTCATATGAGTTAGAACATTATGGAGAACCCGATTTTGTTGTAATCAATGGGTCGAAGACGGTGAATGACAATTGGGAAGCGCAAGGGCTTAATTCCGAAAATTTCGTGATGTTCGACTTAACTGAGAAGATTCAAATTATTGGAGGTACATGGTACGGTGGTGAAATGAAGAAGGGAATGTTTGCCATTATGAATTATTACCTTCCTTTGAGAGGAATGGCTTCTATGCACTGTTCTGCTAACGTTGGTGAAGAAGGGGATGTGGCTTTGTTCTTCGGTCTTTCCGGAACAGGAAAAACGACTCTATCCGCTGATCCAAAACGTTACCTTATTGGAGACGATGAGCATGGTTGGGACGACAATGGTGTATTTAACTTCGAAGGGGGATGCTATGCTAAAGTAATTGACCTCTCAGAAGAAAAGGAACCGGATATTTTTAAGGCTATTCGTAGAGATGCGTTATTAGAAAATGTAGTAGTAAGTGAGGACGGAATTATTGATTACACCGATAATTCGATTACTGAGAATACGCGTGTTTCTTATCCAATTCGACATATTTCGAAAATTGTACTTCCTTCAAAAGCGGGACATGCCAAAAAGGTAGTATACTTATCTGCTGATGCGTTCGGAGTACTTCCTCCCGTTTCAATTTTAAGCGATGATCAAGCGCAGTACCATTTCCTATGTGGTTATACATCAAAACTGGCAGGAACTGAACGTGGGATTACTTCACCTCAACCTTCTTTTTCACCAGCATTCGGAGAGGCTTTCTTAACTCTTCATCCAACAATGTATTCCAAAACCCTTGTTGCTAAAATGAAAGAGCACGGTGCAAAAGCTTATTTGGTGAACACAGGATGGAACGGAACAGGAAAAAGAATTTCACTAAAGGATACGCGTGCTATTATTGATGCTATTATTGACGGATCCATTGATAAAGCCCCAACAGAAGTAATTCCTGTAATGAATTTAACGATCCCTACTAGTCTTGAGCATGTTAGCGAAGGTATTTTAGATCCAAGAGCTACTTACGAATCAGCGGAGCAGTGGGAGGAAAAAGCAAAAGATCTTGCCGCTAAATACAAAAAGTATTTTGAGCAGTATACCGATACTCCAGAAGGAGAGCGTTTGGTTGCGGCCGGTCCAAGTATTTAATATTGTTTTAAAAGTAGATAATCCTTAGTGTCATGAGATGCTAAGGATTATTTTTTTTCTTATTTCTGACCTGTAAGAAATAATAACGCCAAACGATAACCTTCTTTTCCAAATCCCGTAATAACTCCATTGGTGTAAGGAGCAGTTACCGATTTATGACGAAAGGCTTCTCTTTGGTAAATATGGGTCAAATGCACTTCAATTTTAGGTTGTTTACAATTTTTAAGTGCATCGGCAAGTGCGTACGAGTAATGCGTGAAAGCCCCAGGGTTAATTACTAGGGCGTCGAAGTCGTTTTGATGTATCTTTTCTAGGAGTTCTGCTTCGGAGTTGGATTGAAAATAAAGGATACTATCCTTGCTAAATTCTTGGGTTAGCTCGTTTAGTATATCTTCCATCGTAACATCCCCATAAAGTTCAGGTTCACGCGTACCTAGAAGATTTAGATTTGGACCGTTAAGAATGAGAATTTTCATATTCAAATGTAACGATTTTCTAATCAATTATTGAAGTTATTCTCAAAAGTGGAGTGGGAAATAGGGCGTTTTCTCTATTGGTAGTTTTGAACTTAGTTCTCCGATACACTTACAAGTACATTTCCGATTTTTTGACCGGCATCTACATAGATATGGGCGTCTCTAATTTGATCAAAAGGAAAAGTACGATCTATTAAGGGTTTGAATTTCTCATCCTGAGCAAGTTGTTTAAGGAGTTCCAAATCCTCTATTTCAAATTTTGGGAAAGGGGATATCACTTTTTTCCCTTTTCTAAAAGAGGTAACAAGGGATAAGAGAACATTCTGAGAGTTCTTTCCGAGTTCTGTTGAGCCGTAAATCCCTGTTTTTTTAAGTAGAGGTTTGCATTTTGCATAGGATGTTTTTCCAACAGCATCAAATATGAAATCGAATCGGTAGCTTGTTTGCAAAAAATCCTGGGTCTGGTAATCGATAGCAATATCAGCGCCTAGGTTTTTAATTGTTTCTTGATGATCCGTTCCCGCTACGGCCACAACAAAAGCACCAAAATGTTTAAGCAGTTGTACGCTTGCAGAGCCAATTGCGCCTGTAGCTCCATAGACCATAACCGTACTAGCTTTAGATACTTTAGCGGCGCGTATATTTGAGAGGGCATAATGACTTCCCTCTGTAAGAGCGGCGGCGTGTGAAATGTTTATAGAAGTGGGTATTTTGGATATTAATGAATTTCTATCCACAAGTTTGTATTCAGCATGTCCACCAAAATTTTGATCATCGTAACCAAATACAGCATCACCTACCGAAAATCCATTAACACAATTTCCTAATGATTCAATGATTCCACTATACTCACAACCCAGCACGGGTTGTTTGGGGTAAAAAAGCCCACTAAACAATCTAGAAATTACGTAATAAGCACTTCGGAATCCAGTGTCTGTTCGGTTAACCGTCGTAGTATGTATTTTTACCAGAATTTGACCTGCTGTAGTTACAGGCTTTGGCAGTTCTTTCAAGTGAACTACATTTGGCGAACCGTACATTTTGTAAACAGCAGCAATCATTTTTTAATCTTTAGACTTTTGCATTATGGGGTAGTCCGAGTACTTGATTACTCTATTGTAGTAAGATACATCATGTTTTTCAGATTTTCTACTCGTTAGTGTGAAATTAACAGTAAATTAATCTTCATTTTATTCTGAATTTCAATGGTTTGAGGTTTAATTTTGTAGTATATTCGATTATGGAATTTTTTTTTTTCATCAATTAATAAAGTCCATCAAGTTCCAAGAGAAGAGCTTGAAAAGTTTTACGCCATATTTGCGAAGAAGCACTTCGCCAAGAACGAAATACCTTTAGAATCGGGCAAGGTATCTACGGAAGTCTTTTTTGTTACTAGGGGTGCCGTCCGGCAGTTCTTCATCACGGAAAATGGGGATGTGAAAACTTGTAATTTTGCTTTTGAGGGAGATTTTATTACTGATTTGGATAGTTTTGCTAATAAAACCGTAGCTACAACAAGCATTTCAAGTTTAGAAATAACAGACTGTCTTGTAGCAAATTGTTCTGATTTAACTGCTTTTATGTCTAGTTCCCCTGCAATTGCTTCTTTTTTTAGTTCTTTAGTAGAAAAAATAGCAACCTCTAATATCCAGAGGATTCAATCGCTTCTTTCACTTTCCGTTGAAAAACAGTTAGAAAGAATAATGAAGGAACATCCCATGATCATGCAACGTGTTTCTCAAAGGTATATTGCTCAGTATTTAGGAGTGGCCCCAGAGAGCCTTAGCCGTATCAGAAAGCGGATGCTTTTTTCCTAAAGGATCTCTTAACCCAAATCATCTTTTTTGAGCTCCTAGCTAAAGTATTTTTGTCACTAAGTAAATATATTATGGTACAAGTGATTTTAGGAAGCGGGGGAAGCATTGGAGACTTATTGGCAAAAGAGCTGAAAGCTCATACAAAGAACGTTCGTTTGGTCTCAAGGACTCCCGTTCAGGTAAATCCTGATGACGAACTCTTTAAGGCAGATTTATTACATGGGCCATCGGTGGAAAGAGCGATTGAAGGAGCTGAAGTGGTATACCTTACAGTTGGTCTGAAGTATAGTTTAAAACTGTGGAAGAAACAATGGCCCCTTGTAATAGATAATGTGATTCGTGCCTGCATTAAGCACAATTCAAAACTAGTGTTTTTTGATAATGTATATATGTATTCAAAGGACGCAGTGCCCCATATGACCGAAGAGAGTGAAAGGAATGCTCCCTCAGAAAAAGGAAGAGTTAGACAAGAGGTAGAAAAGAAGATTCTGGATGCAATGGGATCGAAGGGACTTAAAGCACTTATTGCAAGAAGCGCTGATTTCTATGGTCCTAAATCGAAGAATGGGATTCTCAATATTTTGGTATTGGATCCTCTAATGAGGGGAAAGAAAATGCGTTGGCAAAATGATAAAAGCAAAGTTCATTCATTTACTCTCACAACCGATGCTGCAAGAGCAGTAGCGCTTTTGGGAAATACGGATTCCGCTTTTGGAGAAGTTTGGCACTTGCCTACTTCTAATGAGCGATGGACAGGAAACGATTTTATATCAAACGCAGCCGAATTAAGTAGAAAACCCGCAAAATATGTACTTCTAAGTACGCTACTCATGAGGGTGGGGGGATTGTTTAATCAGTCCGTTGCCGAGCTTGTTGAAATGCAATATCAAAATACGCAAGATTACTTTTTTGATAGTAGTAAGTTTTGTGAAAAATTTGATTTTAAGCCAACTCCCTACCTGGAAGGGTTGAAATCTTGTATGTAATTTTACAGGCGAATCTTTCTTTGGTATTGATACTTTGTATTAAATTCGATTTACTTAAAATAGATCATAACTCCTTTTGTGTTAATTTCTGGTCTGGGAAGGAGATCAAAATTTAGCATAAATAGGGGAGCTGTCTTGCGGTTTACAAGCTTCCGAATAGAAATAGTAGGAACAAAAAAAATCTGCAATATTTGCAGATTTTTTTGGTAGCCGAAACCGAACAAATCTCGAAACATTTTCTTGAGGATTTAGAAAGGCTAACCTCCCTAAGTGCGGAAGTTACTGCTATGGAATATTAAAAACTAAAATTCATTCCAAAAGAAAAAAACAGAAAAAAAAGAAAGCCTTTATGCTAACGGATATAAGATAACGAAGCACTGTAAGTCCCGAAGGGTGGCGAAGCCATTATGCGTGCGCAGTTATCGTTATCCATTATCTTTGCTTCCCTTTTTGTTTGTTTTGATAACTCTATAAATCCTTGTCCATATATTCCTCCAAAGAAGATTTCAGTTGGTCTAAAAATGCGGTTCGTGAATTGGCACGATATTTCATTCGATGGAAAGCATTATGTAAATCCCCTAAGGTAATCTGAAACAGTTTTTCTAAAACCAAACTGATTTTTCGTATTCCTACTTTACCGTATGAAAGAGAGCCGTTCGCATACAGAGCATAAATCAGTTCTATCAAGGCATTTTTACTGTCCGTCCAAAGAATACCATCGGATGAAATATCCCTTGCAGAAAGAGAGCCTGCTATTTCATCATTATTGATTTTTTGGAGTATGTAGGTATAGAGTAGCTCATTTGCTATTATCCGAGCCACTTTGTAATCATAGTAGGTTGAAAACAGAGGGTCAATTTCAAAGACGAAGCTATTCAGTCCATCGTGGAAATTAATGTTGCCCAACCTAAAGTAAGTTTCATCACGGTCTGTTCTTCCTGAACGGTAATATCTGTAAAAATCGGAATTATAGATATGCTCCCTGTATTCCTGTTTTAATTCCCTTAATTGTTCTGAAAAATAACTTGCGTACATCTTTCCTCCATCAACAGGACAAGCTGTCTGTATGCGAAATATTTTATTGTGGTAAATGAGTTTGGAGAGAATGTATGGCTTAATGTTGCGAAAGAAATTGATTTCCTCCCAATGGTTTTTAAAGCCCTGCTGGGTAATATCCTCTCTTATTGACCATAAGTATTCTTGCAGGTATATCGTCGTTTGATATGCTTCATCAATTTCATTAGATGCAGACAGCGAAATAGCATTTTCTTTTCGCTGTATCTCCGAGATGATATGATTTAATGAAGATACCATTTCGTATTTAGTTTACAATATTTCCTTTTATAAAAGAAAATTGCGTAGTATGATTATTAAAAAACACCAAAAGATG
>JAEXBS010000081.1 GCA_023393915.1 Bacteroidota bacterium
GTTTCGCGCTCCATACGCCTTTGCAGGGTCTCGATTCGCCTGCCGTAGTCGGCGCCTGACCCGATGGAGTACCTAGCGTTCGTCTCGACGGTCTTTGCCAGGTTTCCAAGCTCTGCCAAGTCGTTGATCTCAACCGCATCGGTTGCCTGTGACAGGATCGCCCTGGATGATGCTGCGTCCGGATGGTAGGAGCCAATGCGCTCGAAGCGCTCCGTCAGCGCAATCTTCCCGAACGTCATGCCCAGGCGCTCTCCAGACACCTTCTTCGACGGCTGGTCGGCAAGGGAGAAGATCCAGTCCTCCCTTGGGGCGTGGGGCGAGTTCTCCGCGACCTCGACCTCCATGAGCTCCAGGATCCGCATGAACTCCCCCTCGTTGCGGGACAGTACCTTCGCGACTGACACCCTGTTCCTGATGTCGCTGACCCACGAGTACGCGCCGGCGTCGAGGATTCCGCGCTCGGCTTTGTTGATGTACGAGGCCCACCGTGTTCGAGGTCGGGGAGGGGCTTTGGGGTCGCTCTGCCCCACCCTGCCCTTCGGCATCTCGTTGTCGAAGGCCGTCAGCCCCCTGGCCTTCGCCACCTCCTGGAGGCTGCGGTTCATGTCCAACGCGTTCGGGATGTGCAGCCTCTTTCCCGTCTCGAGGTTCGTGTTGTTCACCACGATGTGGGCATGCGGAATCCTTTGCCTGTTGTCGTCGTGGTAGACGACGGCCACCTGATAGTCGGAGAAATGCTTCCTCACCCAGGCACGAGTTAGCTCACGTAATCCTTCGAGGTCGATGTTGTCGCCAGGGTCTGGCGAGATGACGTAGTGACGGAAGGTAATGGCGCGCTTCCCTTTCCACGGCTCGTCGTTTCCGTAGTCGTGACGAAGCGCGTCCATCTCAAGAGCCCACTCCACTTCGTCTTTGAGGGCTTCGTCCAAGCCCCTGTCCTCGACCTCGTCCCAGGACAGGTTGAAGAAGTCCCGCATCAGCGCCCTTCCGCCCTTCTCCAGGTAGCCCTTTATGCGGCCGCATCCTGTGTGCCCGTTGATCGCCTTGAGCACCGCCATGGCTACCGCCAGAACCTCTCGGACTCGTGGATCGCCTGGACCATGTCCTTGATCTCTTCGACGGAGCCTTGGACGAGCTCGAGCTCGGTGGCTGCCTTGGTCAGCTGCTCCTTTGCGACCTGCGGGTCGATGCCGCCCTTGTTCCTCACGAACATGGCGATGGTGTTCAGGGCCCTGACCGCCTGGTTGTAGTGGCGTCCCCATCGGATGAGCTCACGGTTGATGCGGCCCATGGTCTTCGCGTCGATGACGACGACGCGGCTGCCTGCGTCTATTGCGGCAAGCTCGTCGGGGTCCGATATGGGAAGCCTGAGGAGGGCGCGGATTGCCTCGGAGTTCGCTAGCTCCAGGGCCTCCGCTCTCTTGTCCAGGAGCTGCCTGTCCTCCTCTGTCATGCGGCAGCTCACGGTGCGCGTGTATTCGCCCATCGTTGACTCCTTGCGTCTTGTAGGGGCCACGGGGGATCCCCCGTGAAGGGAGCGGCGACGGTGGAAGTCGTATTGCCGCTTCCGGTTGTCGGAGGTCGGGGAGGGTTTCCCGGATGCTGCTTTCATCCGGGGTGGAAGCGCCCCAACCCACCTCCGACACGAGTCATTGCGTTGTAATACGCAATGAGTTACTCGCTACGATTCGAATATGACGGGTTCTACCGAGCCCCATGGGCATCGGTGAACCCTGAGACCGCATTCGCGGCCTGGCGGGCCAGCTCCGCGATGCGGTCTATTGCCTCGGAGTCCGCCGCACTAGGGTTCTTGGGAAGGTTCGCGACGAAGCGGCGGAGCGCCTTCTCAGCGCTTACAAGCCGCTTGTCGGCGGCGGGCTCGGAAGCTGTCATCGAGACGACCAGCTCAGTTGTCGCCGCCTTTGTTCTCGGCGACTCCGCCCATTTGTCGAACGCCGATCTCTGCGTCGCCTCTCCCGACTTCTCCAGCGCATCGATAGCCTTGGCGGACAGCTCGCCCGAGTCTGCGACCTCGCGCCACTCCGGGATGAGCTTTGCGACCTTGTCGGCCAAGGCCTCCTCGCGTTTGATGGTCTTGCCGCTGACCTTGCGGCCGGTCATCTCCTCCACGATGCGCGCCTTGACGTCCTCGGTGCGCATGCCCGCGACGGTCGGGTCGGTGGCGCGCATCTGCTCGACCTGGATGCCCAGGGCCTTTGTCGCAGCGGCGCGCTCGGTGACGGTCAGCGCCCTCGTAAAGAAGTTTGCGGTATGGAGCAGGACGAGGGCCTGTTCGTCCGAGATGTCGGCGATGACCCTGCAGGGCAGCTTGGAATAGGAGGGATCCCGTTGGGCAAGCAGCCTGAATGCGGCCATCCTTCGATGGCCCGAGATCATCTGGAATCCCCCGCCCTGCAGCCTGCGCACCAGGGGAAGGTCCGTCAGGCCGTCTCTCTCGATTGACTCCGCGAGCCTCGCAATCCCCTCCTCGTCCATCGAGTACGCGACGTTGCCAGGATGCTCGCTGATGTCGTCGAGGGGAATCTCCTTCACGGGGAACCTGCTTGCGGTTTGGGCGCTGGCATCGAGAAGCCCGCTGATGCTGAACCCGTTGGCTACTTCCATGGCGCTCATGCCATCGCCTCCCACAACTCGTCCGCAAGGGCCTCGTAGTCCTTCGCCGGCCTGCTTCCGGGCTCGAACACGGATACGGGCTTCCACTGCCAACTTCCCTCGCAGACCTTCGAGGATGCGTGGATGACGTTGGCTAGCTGCTGATCCGGGAAGAACCTTTCCAGCACCGCCTCGCCGGTCTTCTCGGCATTGGTCATGCGGCCGGGCACGCAGGTGCGCAGGATCCTGAAGGTTGGCACCGGCATGCGGAGCGCGTCAGCGATCGCCTGGATGGCGTTTACCGTCAGTGCGGTTCCGCGCATGACGGTTGAGTCGAGCTTCACGGGGATGACCACCATGCCGGAGTCGGCTGCGGCAAGGTAGGCGTTGAAGGCCAGCCTCTTCATGGTCGGGCTGCAGTCGATGATGGCCACGTCGTAGTCCCCCGCGCAGTCGTCCAGCGCGAAGCGGAGCCTCTGCTCTCGCAGCATCAGCTCGTTCTGGTCGGTCAGCTCGATGATGGACGGGACGACGGAAAGGTTGGGAATCTCGGTCTCGTAGGCGACTTCGGAGACGGGGGCGTTCTCGTAGAGAAGCTGGATGGACGTCCTGCCGTCCGCGGCCGCGCGGTCATAGAGGCCGAAGTAGTCGGTGGCGGATGCCTGGGGATCCAGGTCAATGAGCAGGACCCTCAGGCCTCGCGCCGCGTAGATTGCGGCGAGGTTAACGGCCGTGGTCGTCTTGCCCACCCCGCCCTTGTAGTTGCTCACTGCAAGGGTGCGCATGGGAAGCTCCTTCGCGTCTTGCAGCCCCGAGGTCGTGGAAGTGAGGGGCTGCGTATTCGGTTGGCTGGATGGGTTCCTTGAACGCAGTTTCCATCCTGTATTACCGATTGCATCACAGACTGATACGTTTTTGTATCAATTGAGTTAGCCAACGGATGAGGTTTGTCAGTAGCGGATAGGGTTTAATTCGTGTAAGACTATGCCCGGAGTCAATTGCGGCATTGCGCCGTTTTAGGAAGGTTGCTTGACTATGATGGACTACTCCAAGCTCAACAAGCAGTTCGTCGTGATCGACATGTACGACGACCCCGAGGATTACGAGGTCCAAGCCGGCGTCGCGATTCCCGCAGTGCATGCCGAGGCTTTCATCGCGGAAGTAGAGAGGATCGCCGTGGAGAAGTTCGGCGGGGCCACCTTCTCCGAGCTGCTCGATTGCGACGAGAACGACGAATCGATGGACGCATCCTCGAAGAAGAACTTCTCCGACCAGCTAGGCCGCGTCATCGCGGCCGCAGAGCGAATCATGAGGGAAGGCCGATAAAGCACGGAAGAGCCCCTCGGGCTCAGAAACCCGAGGGGCTCCCGGCCCTCCAGCGG
>JAEXBS010000014.1 GCA_023393915.1 Bacteroidota bacterium
CGCGTTATGCCCGTATATTCGTCCCTCCTTGCAGCGGTTTGTGCCTTCGGCGCCGGCGGCAGGTGGTCGTCCGTCTCTCCCACAAGGTAAGCGGAGGTGGTGTTGAGCAGCTTTGCAAGTTCGGCCAATATATCTGCCCGGGGTACGCGCACCCCGGTCTCCCAGTTGATGATTGAGTTCCGCGAATACCCAGACTCCTCCTCCATCCGGTACTGACTCCATCCCAAACGTTCCCTGCTGATCTTAAGTCTATCGCCAATTGCCATTTTTCTCACCTACCATACGAATAGGCTACATGAATGGCATGAATATTTATAGACATAATAAATTGGCTGCAACAGTAGACATACGTATTCTAATGGGATAGAATAACGACATCAAAAATAGGCTGTCAATAAAAACGTATCAGCGAACAAAATATTTTTATCACCAAAAATATCAAATATCGGACCATTAAAAGGGGAGATTGGCATAGTATCCAAAAACTGACCGCAGCATTTTTATCTCATTGTGCGCCTTCGTGGCTCTGCTCTTTTTCCTGCTCAGGGATATGAGCGGGTTATACGCTGTTTGTAAGTGAAGGTATATCCAGACCATTTGCCAGTAAAGGGGGAGGAAAGGATAAAAGTGATTTTTGCGACGTTTGACCACGCGGATTTTTTACATTGAAGAAGGGGTTCCCAAACAAATGAAAGGGGAAATATGAGAATGACGAAGCTAAGAAAGTACGGAATAATTTTTCTTGTGTTGCTGATGGCGCTGGTCACGGTGTTTGCATCAAGTGCGCTAGCGGTAACCAGCGAGGATTTAAAAGCAGCTTTCAATGAGGGTGGAAAAATAACCCTTGACAGCGATATTGCTATGGGAACAGAAACACTTAACTTGTCTGCTGATAAATCACTGACGCTCGATTTAGCAGGATTTACAATCAGTGCCGAAGATCATAAAGATGGAGTTATTCTTGTTGATCAAGACAATAGCTCTTTGATTATAACGGACTCTTCTCCTGCTAAAACAGGTAAAATTACTCGCGAATCAGATAGCAATTATTATGGTGTAGTTCGCCTCATAGGGGATACTACTGTTGAACATAATAGCCCTAACAACGTATCCGTTACGATTGAAAGCGGCACTATAGTAAGCCCATATTATAGTGTAGTTGTTAAGGGTAAAGGAGCTGTCCTTACAGTAAACGGCGGTACTATCGAGGCAACAGATGATATTGGATGCGCTATTTCAGGTAATGGACGCGTAAAAGACGGTGGAGTGAACAATGGCGGAACTGAAATTAACATCACAGGCGGTAAACTTATCGGCGGAACAAAGAGTGGCGGAAATGCCATCTACCACCCGCAGTTAGGCACGCTCACTATCTCAGACGGTGAGTTAAGCGGTTACGACGGTATTCAGCTTAAATCCGGCACTTTGAAACTGTTGGGCGGAACAATTACCGCCACCGGAGACAAACTTGATCCTGTCGCAAACAATGATGGAGCTGTCGGCACAGGGGCGGCGTTGTCACTCATCACAAGTTCTGCGTATATAGGTAGTATGGATGTCGTAATTGCCGGAACGGCGAAACTTGAAGCGACGGGGAAGGACGCGTCTGCTGTTTATGAAGGAATTCATGAAAAAAAAGGAGAGACCTCATCTGCAAGCGAACTGAAAAAGTTCGCTGTCTCCAGCGGCACCCTTATCTCTAGTGGCGACGCTCTTTCATTTACTTCGCAAGGCATAGAAGAAGTTATTACCATCACCGGCGGCACCTACAGCAGTGATCCTAAAAATTATGTCAGGGAGCCATATGTCGTAGAGCCAACAGGAGATACGTTTACCGTGAAGCGAGCTGGTGTTTTTGTCACTCCGGACACCGCGGAACTTGTACTTGACTTTGCACCGAGGGCAGAATTAACGGCTTCCAGCGAAATTATTGAAGATTTCACGTGGGCCTTGGATGATGACAGCGTCGTGACTCTTGAAAACAACAATGGCAAGATCACCGTCGTTGGAGTAAGAGCGGGTACGGCCAATGTAACGGCGACCGGTAAATCAAGCGGGTCTGTCGGTAAGTGCGTGGTTACGGTACGCAAAACGGACCCCGTAAGCGTGACTCCCGCCAATATGGAATTGAAGATCGGCGAGACCGGTAAAGTAAAAGCCAAATATTACGTAGAAGACAGCGTATCTTGGAGCAGCAGCAATGAAGATGTCGCCACCGTCAAAGACGGCACAGTGACGGCCGGCAAAAAAGCGGGAGTTGCTATCATCACTGCCAAGGGACTGTATACCTCCGCGGCCTGCACGCTGACGGTCATTGATCCGGTTACCCCTGATCCGACTCCGACTCCGGCCCCCGTCGACCCGGGTACTGTAGGGAAAGAGAAAAACCCCGTCAACAACGAAAAAGACAAGCCTGAAAACGTAGAGGCGGCGACACCGGCCATTAAGGAAGCGACTGAGGACGCGAAAGACGATATCTCTAATACGACGAATATCAAAAAAGAAAATCTCGTCGCCACCGCCAACGGCACGCTCACGATCAGCCCCGTGCTCGCCAAGAGCGCGCTTGAAGAGGTGATGTCCGCTGACAAGGAAGTTGCGCCGAAGAACGT
>JAEXBS010000021.1 GCA_023393915.1 Bacteroidota bacterium
GTAGAGCAACGGACTGAAAATCCGTGTGTCCCTGGTTCGATTCCTGGAGAAACCACGAGAAACAACAACAATTTCTTACAAAAGCCCTTAAATCCTAGTATTTAAGGGCTTTTTTGTTTTTTGAGAATTTCAAAATAATACAAATATTCTCAAAAATTAGGTGACCTTCTCGGTGACCTGCCATTTTTTGAACTTTATAGGTAACCGAATTCTTTTTAAAAGCCTATCAATAAAGGTGTAGAGCAATTGAACATCTTGTCTGATAGGTCACCAAAAGGTAATTTTAACCCCTAAAGTCATCAATATGAATGCAAAAGTTTCGGTATTATTTTATGCCAGAAAGTCTAAAGCGAAATCTAGTTCCAAAATCCCGATTTATATGCGGATTACCGTAGATGGACAACGTGCAGAATTTTCAACGGGAAAATTTGTTGAAGGTAGCAAATGGAATCCTGCTCAAAGTCGTTTAAAGGGCAATTCTGAAGAGGCGCGCGTAATAAACAAGCATTTTGATATTCTGCAAGCAAAAGTCCTTGAAATTGAAAATAGACTCGTTTTTTTAGGCGACCCTTTCGACGCTACGGATATTAAGAATTTGCTCACAGGAACAAAAACAGCGGAAAGATTCTTGATCCCAATTTTTGAGGAACACAATTCCAAAATGGAAAAACTTCTTGGCAAAGAGTACGCGATTGCGACACTCAAAAATTTCAGAACTTGTTTATCACATTTGAAAGAGTTTTTGTGGACATTTCACAAAAAAACAGACATCAACATTCAGAAATTGGAACCGTCTTTTCTCAATGATTTTGATTTCTTTCTACGAACAAAAGCGAATATCAACAATAATTCTGCGGTGAAGCACACCAAAAACTTGAGTAAGATTTTAAAAATTTGTTATCATAACAATTGGATAGAAAAGGATTTGGTTATTTTCTACAAAGGGAGATTTAATGAAGTGAACGTGAATTTCCTCACCGATGAAGAACTTTCATCAATTCGCGAAAAAGAATTTTCGGGAAAAGGTTTGGAACTCGTACGTGATATGTTTGTTTTCAGTTGCTATACAGGTTTGGCTTACATCGATATTTTTAATCTTACAAAAGACCAACTATCAAAAGGAATTGATGGAAATCTGTGGATTATTACGAACCGACAGAAGACAGGAAGTGCATCAAATATTCCCTTGCTTCCTGTTGCTGAAGAAATCATCAAGAAATACGAAAATCATCCAGTATCTTCCAATTCGGGAAAACTGCTCCCAGTTTATACCAATCAAAAAGTAAATGAATATCTGAAAACTATTGCAGAAAATTGTGGTATCAATAAGAAACTTACGTTTCACTGTGCAAGACATACTTTTGCCACGACTGTAACTTTAGGAAATAATGTTTCAATGGAAAGTGTAAGTAAAATGCTTGGACATAAAAGCATTAAGACTACACAGCATTATGCAAAAATATTGGATTCTAAAGTGAGCCAAGATATGGGGAGTTTGAAACTTGTTTTAGAGAAAAAAAATGAGGTTCAAAAGGAAAATGATAAAAAACTCGGTTCATAGCCGAGTTTTTTTCAGGTTCAGGAAGCTTTAATGAAGTTGAAGTTATGTTCACTTCGAAGGTGTTATAATTTCAATAGGTAATCGAAAGATCTCCGATTATCTATTGAAAAATTTACAGATTATGTTTCAATAATAAGTTCTCTATCGTAACCATTGTCGGGATCATCAAGATATCCATGTGGATTGCATATTACTTCTGTTTTACCAATTGAATAACGACTAGGTGCATGAATGTGCCCATGAATCCAAAAATCAGGTTGATGTTTTGTTATGAAATCATCAAGATTGGAAGCATATGCTGAAGTTAATAGATCATTCTTAAAATTATCGGGAACTGAAAGCAAACTTGGCGCATGATGCGTCACCACAATATATTTCTCTTTTGTTGAATTTTCTAAACTTTCATTCAGCCAATGTTTTGAAAATTGATGAATCTTAAACGTATCCACAGTTCTCATTTTAGAATAGGAAGGATCTCTCTTGATCATTTTGTAATCGTTCATTTTCGGTTGACAGTACATTCCTGCTTCTACTGAATTTCCAAAAAGTGCAAAATCCGTCCATAAAGTACAGCCATGAAATCTAATGTCTTCAATGTCTAAAAAGGAATCCTCTAAAACACGAATATTGGTATTTTCTGCGGCAGACTTAATTTTATTGAGCGTTTTCGGATATGAGCCTTTATAATACTCATGATTTCCAAGAATATAAATCACAGGAATATTTTTTGATTTTTGTCTTAATCCACTCAATTCCTTTTGTGCCGAGGTTGGTATCTCCTGCAAAAATCACCAAATCAGCATTATCAAAACACAATTCTGAAATACCGAATTCTTGATGTAAATCGCTGATAATTTGAATTTTCATTGATGGAGATTATGTGATAAAGTTAAGGGTTTGGGTTCTTGAAAAAACGAATTTAATATTAATCATCTTAAAAAATCAAAACCAAAGGCTAAATAAACAGATTATTTTAAATGCTCTGTTCAATAAAAAGTATTGTTCAATGATAATGAACAGAGGAATTCATTGAACATATTTCTGGAAGATTATTTTTCTTTTTGCGAAAATTATTTTTAGGTGCGTAATTTAAAAATCCTCCATATTGCCTATTATTAATTAGTTTTTGAGCTTTTATAAGTTCAAATTTGTCACAAATTTTGTAAATATTTGTGACAAAACATAAAATTTAGATGATAATAAAATGCGAATATAACCTACGCGTATATTTTCTAATCAAGCTTCCGATGTATGAGTGATAAAGTTGTCAAAATATCGAGTGCATCAATTTCTGACATTTGCCAAGTTATCTTAGGTGCATGTGCAGTTGTATTTCTAAACATTCCTGTTACTCCTTTCAATAGGTTAACAAAGCCCCTATGTTCGCTTATTTCGGTTTCGTTGGATAAAGAATTTATTTGAATTAAGGGATTGTTAATAGAAAATGCCTGTTCAATTAATTGATTCCCATCAACAGATAAGCCTGACTTCATCCTAATAACTTCAAAAACGCTTTTTACTGCTTCAAAAACACTATGAAAATAATTTTCATTTAGTAATTCTGCGTTGCAAAATTCATAAATTCTATAATGAGTCTCTCTTTGCTCCAACTTTTTTCTAAAACGGCTTGCTCTATACTCTGCATCAGTAATTGTAAAAATTGATTCAATCTCTCTAAACTTACCAGACTCACTTAATTCTAATCCAGCAAAGCATAATCTTTTATTTAACTCAATTCTAGTGTCTTCGTATTGTTGATTACGACCCACAAATCTTGCTGGATGTAAACTTTTATTAATAAATCTTAATATATTATTCGAGATATTCTTATTATTCTGATAAGTAACAAATGCATTGTAAATTCTCTTCCATTTTGTTCCTTCGGGAAAAACATTAGGCAAATCAACCTCTTTTAAATATTTTGTTATTTCGTTATTACTTAATCCGTTGCTTGTGTCACCAAGCACTTTGCTTAAGCCTTCTAAGATTTCACCTGACAATGTTGGTCTTTTAACTGCCATTTTTCATTTTTTTGATAAGAAATAATGATAAATTTCCAAATTTATTAACTAAACATTATTTAAAATTCAGCTATTTTTCATTCCCAATAATCTTCAATCTCCTTTTCGATTACCCTGCCAATTTCATCGTAGTACATTGTTTCAGAAGTTGATTCTTTTTTGATTATTTCGGGAAATACATTAATAAGAAACTCACCTTCATTCTTATAATTACTAGACAAAAACTTCCAATTTATTTTAATGGAGGTTTCGTGTGGAGGAGTCTTGAAATAAAATTCCTCGAAAAAAAATTCTTCATCTCCCACAACAATATTTTTAGCAGGAATTATCTCCACTGCATTTTCCTCTTTTTGAATATTAATTAGTGAAGAAGACACAATTCTCTTGGCGCTAATTTTCACATTGTCTTTTGAGATATCTTCAACATCGCCGTCAAACTTTAAGATTATTCTAAAGTTTGTAATATCTTTTATACCTGTGTTTTTTAGCTTAATGTTATTAGTCTTCACTCTATTATCTCCGAAAGATGGACCTAAGAGATCCAAGACATTGTTTCCACGAGGGTTATATGGTTTTTGAATTTTACCAACCTTGGTAATTTGCTCCTTTTTAAATTTAGGGAAGAATGTAGTTTCAATAATACTGATTTCAGCAGAATGGTTGTTTTTAAAACTGATGCTATTTACATAATAATCATGCGTTCGTTGATTTTCAAAAATTAAATCTACGATATCCTCCCAACAAAACAAATGAATCTCAAATAAACCTTTTTCAATACTTTTCAAATTTTCTTTACGGACAAAAGCCTCAATCTTAGCGTCTTTATTAGCAGTTGTTGTAAAGTATAATTTTTTAAGTTTCGGTTCAAAATCTATTGCTTTCTCAATTTCTTTTTCAATCTCTTTCTCGGTAAAGGATTTATGTACATATTCATCTTTTCCTTTGCATTGAATACCGTAATATCCATTATCGTTTTTAGGCATCCCGTAAACATCAACCCCATTTTGGGATTGTCCTTGTCTTCCATTTTTCTTTATTTCTGGACAATCCCAAATTTCTCCCCATAATTTTTTACAGAGCGTTTCAAAATCTTGCCAATTTTGTGGTTTAGGTAGTGATTTGGAAGCCAGCATAATTATTAATTAGAAAAGTTAACCAAAAAGCGTGACTTCTTCCTTGACTTTCTATCTCCCCAAGGCATCATTCTACTCATAGGATAAGTGACATAAAGGAATCTTTTAGCCCTTGTAAACGCTACGTATAAATTATTCTTTTCTTGATGTAATTCTTCACCTCCCTTTTCAATTGCAAGGTAATAAGGAAAAGTTCCGTCATCTAATCCTATTAGAAATACAATATCGCTTTCTTGCCCCTTCATTGTGTGGACTGTACTAATACATACTCCTTCTTCTTTTAGATTTTTTGCAACAATGCCAAGTGAAATTGAATTTTTAAACCCAGTTAAGGTTGGTTTAAGATTACTTTTGGAATATAACTTCCATAGATTCGAGAAACCTTCAATCTCATTTGAAATTTGAACCTTATCTTCCTCTCCAAATTGCATATCTTCTCTGATAAAATCCTCAAGTGACTTAATTGATAATCTAAAATTATCTACTGTTAAATCATCAACAACCCTCTTAATGAATGGGAAGTAACTGTACTTTGACAATTGGTTTATGCTATATTCATTAAGGTCCGAAATTTTCAAAATATTATATAATCTTCTGGTGCGAATTTTATCATCAGGATTTATTTTGATTCTAAAATAATTGTCAAGAAGTTTCATAAAATCTGTCTCAAACTTTACTCCTATATTTCCAGATTTAAAATAATGGGGTATATTATTTTTGACAAATATTTCTTCGATATATTTGAATACAAACCGATTCCTACCCAAGATTGATATTTTGTTATAATCAATTTCTCCTTCTATATCAGGATGTGTTTTTTCCTGTATCATTTCATTAATTTTTTTTACAACAAAATTAGCTTCGTCAACCTCGGAACTTTTTCCATGGATTTCAAACCTTCCTTCAATTACGTAATTAACAGGCTCTACATTTAGATTCATCAGTTTGTTTGATGCCTTAATTACTTCTCTGGAACTGCGAAAATTTTCTTCTAAAACTATTTTTTTTGCATCAAAATCATTTGGAAAACATTTCTCCATATATTCAGTAGAGGATCCATTGAAGCCATATATTGATTGATTTGGGTCGCCAACAATCATTACATTTTTAATCAAAGTTCCACATAGAGATTTAATCAGGAAATATTGCGCTTTATTTAGGTCTTGTCCTTCATCTATAAAAATATAATTAAAAGACTTTGAATATAAACTTTGTACTGCAGGATTGTTTTCAAATAATTTATAAACCAAGAGAATCAAGTCATCAAAATCAATAGCATTGTTAGACCTTAAATTATCTTGATATTCATTAAACAAAAGTAAAAATTGCTCCTCTTCCGCGTCTTCAGTTAATAATTCCTCTGGATCTACTAGATCTCTCTTTACTTGCGAAATAAATTCTAAAATTTTTGCTTTGTAGGAATTTCTTTGTTTAGCATCCTTTTTTTTATAAAGTTCTGTAAAATAAGGTATGGATTTTATTACATCTTCCACAATTTCAATCCTGTCACTTTCATCTTCAAAAACGTGAGGCATTTTTTGAAACCCTAATAACTTAAATCTTGATTCCAAAATGGATTGACAAAAAGAATGAAAAGTTCCAATAAATACATTCTTATTTTTCAATTTTTCAAATTCCAGACGCTCCTTAAGTTCTTCACTGGCTTTATTTGTAAAAGTAATTGCAAGAATCTTAGACGAATTGTCTTCCAATAGTTTTTTCACTCTTTCGGTAAGTACTCTTGTTTTTCCACTTCCAGCACTTGCTTCAATTAAATAAGAGCCACTTCCTAAATTTACAATTTGGGATTGCTTGGGAGATAGATTAATTTTATGCATGTGTAGTCGGATTTAAGATATTTTTGACCTTTTCAAATAATTCAATAATTTTATCAGGCAGCGGTTTTGAGCTTGATAGAATCGCGATAGCAATTTCGGGAGCGCATTCTGTCTTCATTTTAGTAATTATTTCGTAATAGTCAGTATTTGATATTTTTCCCAATTCTATTTTCTTAGCATCTTTGTGCTGATCGGTATTGCATTTTTCCAATTCTATTTTGTGATATGCTAATTTCACTTCATCGAGATATCCTTTTTCACACAATTCTTTTTCAAAATCATTACCAGTTGATACAAAGACTACTTTCGAACTGTCTTTAGACTTAGATTGTGATATTTGCTTCAAAACTTTAGTATTGATATCTGGTTCATTATCACTAAATATTAAGTATTCTATATTAAATGCTTCGCAAAATCTTATAAAAGGTAGATAATTTCCAGCACCGCCAACTCCTATAAAATTGACACCTAGTTCAACATAGTCGTACCCAAAATGTTTTGAAACTAAAAGTGGCAAAGATTGTTCTTCGGTCTCGCCTTCAAATAAAACAACAACTTTTGAGAAAAATAATTCTCCTCTTGTATTAATAACTTGTCTATTAACTTGCCTAAGTTCTTCCTTACTAAGTTTTTCAACATGAACTTTTCCAATCTTGATAAGATCATTTATTTTGGACAAAGACCTTATTTGGTTGAGTTTGGCATTGGAAGCTATATAGTTAGAGTGAGTAGAAATAATCTTTTGTCCAACTATATCATTAATTTGCCGATAAAGTTTCTTTTGTGCATTAGGATGCAAATGAGATTCGGGTTCTTCAATTGCGATTATCGGAAAATAGCATTTTTCATTTTCTACATGAAATTTTTGATTTAGATTTAGAAATGATTTTAGAACAAGCATTGATGACCAACTACGAGTCCCCATTCCGTGATAATCCATTGAAAATTCAGAGTAATTAATTCTAATTCCCTTATTTAAATCTCTAATTTTTTTGGTAAAAGGTGTAAGCTGAACATTGTTTCGAGGATTATCCATTGCTGTATCCAATTCCATCAGGGTTTTTTGTAAATCAGTTAATACAGCAGAACTATCAATTGTCGCAGTGTTAAGTTCAGAAATTAATTTTTCAATTGTTTGCTTTGCCTCAGCTGTAAATTCTAAAGACGATAAAATTCTACCTAAATATGAAGATTTAGACTTGATATCATCCAAGATGTCTCTATTTGCTTCGATGTAAACAAATGGAATTTCATCGAAGTAAAAGCTTAATTCACTTTCGTAATGATAGTCATACCAATTTGTCTCTCCGTCAATAAATGATTCCCACTGATCTATATAATATTGCTTTTTTCGAAAGGTTTTGTTATTTTCTTTAATAATTGTTCTAAACGCCATTATTTGATTTCCTTCAGAATCAATTCCTATGCGTTCAGTTTTGAAAACATCACTCCAATTATCGTCAAATTCGCTTATTGCTTTTTCTTCCGCATCAATGGGTTTAAACAAAACGTCAATAATAATTGTGTCATCGATGTAATCATCACAATAAAAAAAATCATCATTAGAAATAAAATGTGTATTTGTCAAAGCTATTTGCAGAGCCTTTAAAATAGTGGTTTTTCCTGAATTGTTGGCGCCCACAAGAACAGAAGTATTTTCAAAATCCATCTCTATATTTCTAAACCCTCTAAAACCTTTTATTCTTATGGATTCTAACCTTATTCCCATGATATCTTTTTTTAATTCCTATTCAACCTCCTATTCGACAACTTCTTCCAAATTCTATCCGCAATTTGAACCTCCTTTTCAGTAAAACCGTAATTTTCAATTAAGATTTTTTTATTTGTGATTTCAAGTATTTTATCAATACTTTCGTTAGCACGAATCATCTTGTCAATAGTTTCTACAAGATTTTTGTTTGAATCGTGATATGGAAGCATAATGTTTTCAACTTCACTTGGCATTAACTCTAAAACACCTCCGCCATGACTTCTACCTGAAATTTCAGCAAATGCTAACGACAATGAATTATAATAACTTGCTACAAGTGCATCTAAATTTACATCTTTTTTGATATTCACTCTATGCATTGTATCTGTTGTGTATACATCTGCTTCGTTGATAATTAACTTGGGATACAAATGATTTCTTCTGATGAATAAAGCATCTGACAATTTTTGTGAAGGTATTATCTGCCACTCATCTCGAATTCCGCATTTATAGCCTTTGTTAATGCCTTGCTCGACACCAAACTCCAAATAATCTCTAGCACCTACAGAACCATTCAAGTCTTTCATTTTTGGAAAAGAGAGCAAATGGGTTCTTGCTTGACTATCCCTATTTTTTTCCCAATCTTCCTCAGTAAAAATCAGACTTGGAACCTGAACACTTCGCCCAACCAATGGTTTTGCATATTTTTCTAATCCGTAGAATTGTACTGTTGATAACGGAACGGTAAAAAATGGATTTGAGCCAGTAGTAATACCTACTTCCACATCAGCGAACTTTCCAAGTTTCGGAACTGTTTTGTTTTCCTGCAAACCTTCAAGGAAATCTATTTCATCTTGGTCTAAAAAATAAAAAGTCCATTTGTTTGATTTGAAATCGATTGTCTTTTGAGGATTTTTCAGTTTTGAAATATCTAAGTCTTTCAAATCATCAGCATTTCTTAACTCTAAATGTTCAATTTTGTGAGAGTTTGTTCCATCTTTCTCGCAAAGAAGTAAAACTACCTCTTGTTGAATTTCAGGAAAAACAAGTTTTTCAAAAGAAACGATATTAATTTTGTTGTAGAAGTGTGCTAAAAATTCCCTCAATTGTTGTGCATAAGAAACTTGTAAGACCTCTGCAGGAAGCACAAATGCAATTTTTCCTTTTTCTTTCAATAATTGACTTGAGCCTACTACAAATGAAACCCACGCATTGGTTAATTTTGAATATTTTAATTTAGATTTTTTAAAAATCTTTTCAGCAAGTTGTTGCTGTTCCTTGCTAAAATATTGGTATCTTATATATGGCGGATTACCAATAACTAAATCAAATCTATCATCTGTATTTAGACAATAATTATGAAAATCATCGTTAATTAGGTTGGAATTTTCTAAACCAATTGACTTAGCTTTTTCATACTCATATTCGTCAAACTCAACTGCCGTAAATGAATGATAAGATATTTTCCTTTCTTTAGCAATTTGAAGAAAAATTCCATCACCACAACTTGGTTCCAAAATGTCCATTGACTTATTACCATTGATTGCCCATTTCAGCATGAAGTCAGCAATTTCTTTTGGTGTATAAAATCCTCCTCTAAGTTTATCTTTACTTGCATCCTTAATCAGTACCATAACTTTCATTAATTTTTGGAATTAGAATGTCATCTTCTCCAAGGTTATAAAGCTCTTTTAATAAATTGTCTAACTCAGTTTTCTTTTGGGAAAACCGTCTTTGCAAAGGAGTCAACCTACGGTTGTTGTTTTGATTTTCATCAATATTTCCTTGCAATTGTATCAACTCACGTTGAGTTCTAGAAATATTATCATGTATTTCTTTTTCTGCTTCATTTTCAAAATCTATTTTCCTAATCGGAAGTTTTTTCAATACTTTAGTTCCTCTTGCAATAAAACCGCCTCGGAAAACTTCTCCATAAAGTGATGCAAACCATTCACAATATTTAGAATTCAGTAATGCTTGGATATAATAAATTGAATATGGAAAGTTTTCAGGCAACGTAACCATACAGTATCCCGCAGTTCCACCCGATGAAATAAAAGTATGGCTTGTATCAATAGCATATTTGTCGCCTTGTGAAAGCACACCAACAACAATTTTTGCAGGAACATCGCACTTTTCTAAGCTTTGATGCCTTCCGAATCGATACCATTCTTCATTTGTCTCAGGTTCGGGTTTTATATCTCGCTTTTTTAATTCCTCACTGTAGTTTTCGAAAAACCTAAATGTTTCAGGATATTCACTATGTAAAGTTTCAATATTTACAAAGTTGATACGTCCGTTTTCATTTTTATAAGGATAAATCACAAATGAATTAGGGTTCAGGATACGATAAGTATTAAGATTATCAATTCCTCTTGAAGTTTGAAAATAGGGTCTTGTTAATTCTTTTTCAACCTTCCATTCTTCATCATCCAAATTGAAATAGAAATAGTTATCATTTTCATTTGTAGCATAATGAACATAAATTCGGTTATCACTTGTTTGTATTCCGTTGAAAATATTTTCGTTTCCAATCAAATCAGCAAGTTTGATGCTTTGCTCCGAAATAGAATTAAAAATTGGCTTTAAATGATTAGGTGTCAATACCCAAGTGTTTTCATCTAGATTTTGATATTCAACATCATCAAATTCAATAGAGTAGTTTTTCACTTTCCAATTGTTCATGTTTTCTACTTCATGATAAAGCAAAGATTCTTTTCCTTGTTTTTTTAAAAGCAGAATACAGGTATAGGTCGTTTTGTCTTTGAAAACTTGATTTGCTCCAAAAGAAATAATCTTTTCAACTGCTTTTTCCTCGGAAAGTAACTTTCGTAGATTTTTTCCCGCTCCTACTTTCGCAAACTTGCTTGGAATAATGTAACCTAACATTCCACTTTGCTTTAGCAATTCAAATCCTCTTTGAATAAATAGAAAATATTTATCAAACTGCATAAAAGCAGTTGTATAATCACGTTTATAGATAGGTAACTCTTCGGGGGTGAATCGCTTAATATGCTCAGTTGCCATATATGGCGGATTTCCTACAATAACATCAAATTTGATATTACCAAAATCGAACGGATTGATTTCTTCACGATTTTCCGAATCAGTTTGGTTAGATTCAATTAAACTATTTCCATACTGAATATTGTTATCGAGGTTAGGCAAAGCAGGAATAGAAATACTATTATTATCCTCGTATTCCAACAGTTTGAGAAGCAAACCAAACTTACATGCTTCAACTGCATTGAAATCTTTGTCAACTCCGAAAATACAACGAAGTAGAATATGCTTTTTAACTTCAAATTTCAGTTTAAAGTTGTTTATTCCTGTTTGAATTAATTTCGAAGAATCATTTACCATATAATAATCCACCAAAATATCTTGCAATAACTGAAACGCTTCGAGCAAAAATGCACCGGATCCACAAGCTATATCAGCAAATTTTGAATTAAAAATCTCTTCGTCTGACTTCCCATCGCAAAACTTCTTAATGGTCTCATTAAGAATGTCTCTTACAATAAATGTTGGTGTCGTAACAACATCTCTATCTTCAATTTCAGGCTTCTTCTTGAGTTGTACACTGCCATTTTCTAGCTTTAATTGTTGACCTAGAAAAATCTCATAGATATGTCCTAAAATATCCGATGAGAAAACTGCAAACGAATAAGAACTTTCAGGGAAATAGAGTTGTTTAATAATTTGCCAAAATGCTTTGCTATCATTGGAAATGATTTCCTCACTTAATGGTTGAGTAAAGAGACCTGCATTATATTTTGAATCTGCAATCCTAAATTTTGCTATTAATAACGTGAAGTTTTCATTTTCTGCGAGATTATACAGGGTTTTATAAATTTCCAAATTTCTATCTTCGCAAACTCTCAAAAACACAATGCTGTTGATATAACTTTGGACAATATCATTCAGCTGAAATTCATCAATGTTTGGGTTTTTTGCAACAATCTCATTTCCTAGCAATATTCGCCATTCATTGATTTGATTTAAAAATAAATCGTCAATATTATATTTTTGAATTTGTAATTCAATATTTTCCCAAACTTCATCAAACTGTCCTGTATAAACAGAATCTTTTCCTATTAGAGATTTTATTTCCTCTAATTTTTCTTCATATTCAGTAAAATGATACAATCTTAATCTTCGTTTCGAAACAGCATCATTTGGTTGAACAACTTCTGAACAATCGTAGATTGCTAAATATTCAAAATTTGTGAGAACTGAAATTTTAAGTTTCGCTGTAAAACCATATCTTCTAACCTGTTTAGCAGGTTCGGGATCGGTTTCTATTTTAACGAACGGCTTTTTGGCTTCAACAAAAAATTTTCTATCTGCGAATAATCTGAAAGTGTAATCAGGTTTTTTGGTGTTTTCGTTTGCATCTGCACGTAAAGCTTCCTCAACCAAAACTTCTCTTTCGTTTGTTGGTCTTCCTTGAGCATTTGTAATATCCCAACCTAAAATAGTGAATAGCGGGTCTAGAAAATCAGTGCGTAGCTGAGTTTCGTTATATGAAGCAGTTGTAAATCTTGACTTTTCGGCTTCAAATCTTTGTATTAAATCTCTTAATTCCACTATTCAAAACTTAGTTTTCCTTGTTGATAATTTTTGCTTTTGAAATATTTTATTTTTTCTTCGGCAACCTTCAAAATCTCGGAACAATTATTTTCATAAATAAGTGATTCTGCAACACTATCACTTAACAGACTTAAAGTTAGGTCGTGTTCGGATATTTTCAGAATTTCAGCAAGCGCAGGAATCATTTCTTTATTTGCCGAACGTTCTCCGCGTTCAATTTTACTTAATGTCGATGGGTCAATATCAATAAAAGCGGCAACTTTTCTTAATGGAAGTCCCTCATGTTCACGACCTTCTCTTATTATTTCTCCAAAAGTTTTTTTCATTTTTCTGAAAAATTTATTCTTGAAAATATTATTAGGACAATATTTGTCCAAATATAGTAAAAAAATTCTTACTTTAATTTTGAAATTCAAAGAGAACAGCAAAGAGAAATATTTAATTTGTAAAAGATAGAAATCCTTAAAAATAGAATGTAATTTATTTTTCGCGGGAGTTACTAATAATGAAATCGTAATTTAACACTGAACGATTCATTGATGTAATCTAATAATAATTAAACAACCCTAACTTAGACCCTAGTTTTTACATCGAGGACAATATTATCTTAATGATATTAGCATTAAGTTTGTAGCAAAATTGATTCAATAACTTTTTCCAAATAATGACACGAGAATTCTTATATTTGATGCTATGTCAAAGATAGGACGAAACCAACCTTGCCCTTGTGGAAGTGGGAAAAAATTCAAAAAATGTTGTATTGATAAGCCAATACAACACTCAAATATAAATTCAAATAGGAAAAATAGCTTTGAAGAATTTGTTAAAAATAATAAATCAACATCTTTATTGAAGTTTTTCTCATTACTTCAAGTTTTACCTGAAAATCACGGAAAAATTGTTAGGTTGGAGGACATTCAGACAACTATAGCTTCAAACCTCAATAACGCACAATCAAACATTGACCTTTCAATTTTGAAAAAATTAGTTGATAAGAACTTTCCTGATGACTATAGAGAAGATCCTCCCGAAAATTGTTTTACTGAGAATATAATGTTTCACAATGGTAACAATGTTGTTTTCACAGGAATAAATCACAATGCAACTGAAATAATTCAAAATCTTATTAGAGTAATTTTTCATACTCCAAACAATCTCAATGAAGACCTGAAAAATTATGTTAGTGATGGTTTATTATTTATGTTGTTAATTCATAATGAAATAGCGAAAAACTTGGGGTTTTCAAGAAATATGTCAGGTAGTAGTTTGGAAAACAATATTACATTTCCATCAGATGACTTATTAAAGTACACGCAACTTTTTGAGTTTCCCGAAAAAATGATTTTTGAATTGTTAAAAAAACTTGGAATTAATAAAGATGTTATTAATGACTTTCTATGTGATGTTAATTTGATTAAAGAAAATCAAAATAGCGAAATTCCTCTCTTATGCTATAAACCATTTATTAAAGTAAACAAGACATATTTTCTTGTTCTTCCAAGTAGTGAACTTTTTGCGATAAATAATTTCATTGTAGAAAAATTTAAACAATTTGGTGAACTTGACAATCTAATCGGTTTTTTTGATAAGTTTTCAATTTTTGAAATTAAAAAGTTATTTATTGGGATTGGATGGGAGCAAAATCAAGAGTTTTCATTAGATGTTGAACAATCATTATGGAAATTTGATGAAAACAAATATGCATTTATTCAGTATTTGGGAACAAATGATTTTAATAATTCGCTGAAACTTCAAAAGAAAGTTAATGATAAAGTTCAAGAGATAAAAAATGTCTTGCCACCACACGCAGAAATTCTAATGTTATTTGTTTACAGCCAAATATCAATGATTGAGATGTTAGCGATTAATACTTTTGATGTCAAGGCAGCGAAATATCAATCAGCACTAAGTCTAATTGATTTTGAAAGAATTATTCAAAACTATAATATTGATAAACTTTCTCTCTGGAAGTTGTTTAAGGCAAAAGAAAGAGCAAGAGAGAAAGGTTTGTATTTATTTGCGACACCTGTTCATAACATAATGACTGATTTTGAATGGTATAACAAACAAGGAGAAACATTTTTACACCCTGATGAAAAGTATGATTTTGTTAATTTTAGTTTTGATGTTCAAGGAAATGCGGCAATAAAATCCATTCAAAAAAAGGACATTCATTTAGTAAATTACATTAATGAAGATAAAACAAAAGGTTTTCTTCCAGTAATTAAGTCTGAAATTTATGCTCCAATTTATTTGTCTGAAGAAATATTTTTCGGAAAATATAGATTGGTTTTAGAAAAATATAATTTCCCATTATGGATAACCTTTGAAAATAAATATAGAAAAATTGGCAGTTCATACGCTGAGGCAATTGCCTATTGGTTTAATCGAATTCATTATTTGCTAAATCCTCTTACTAAAAATTTTCACGAACCTATTGAAGTAATTTTGAGCTTTGAAGATAATTTTATTAATCTTTCAATAGAAGAATTTAGGAAAATAGAAAAAAATACTGTTTTGATTGATTATCAAATTGATAGTGATACAAACAGGATAAATTTAAGGATCCCAAATACTTTTTTTAATTTGACAAATAGAGATGATAATTCAAGTGAAATCTATTTGATTCGAATATTGTTAGAGTCTTTAGGAAAATTATTTGAGAAAAAAACAGAAGTAAATATTTCTGCTGAAAATATTCACGCAATATTAGAGAATATTCCTAATGACAATACTAAGATGTTACTTAGTGCTACTTCAGAACTAAAAATTGACTTGGATGAAAGGCACATTCCAAAGGTAAGATATATTCCAAAAGCTGATGGTTCAATTGTTTTGGAGGAATTAAAAAATTGGGTTCCAAATAAAATTCCTGAAAATATTGATAATAAAAGTGATAAAGTTAAGCTATGTGATGTAATAATATCAAGTCTAATAAAAAAAATCAGAGAAGAGTTACAAAATTATAATTGCTTTGCGGTTTTAGAATATTTGATGCTGAGATACGAATCGACTCTAAATTTTAGAGCCTTTAGAAGTATCAAAGTTGTAACCCAACTAAAATGTTTTGGAGAATATAGAGATATATTAGAGGAATATCATAATTCTGATGTGCAAGCAGTTAGGCTTTCTCTTTCTTCAAGATGTTTAATTGAATTTGTTACTGCTGAACCTTATTTTGGAGAAAAGCCAATAAATGAGGATGATTTAGATTTTTTGTTAGCATTAATGGATGAGTTAACCTATTTTGGTACTATTAGAGATTTAATTTTTTTTGATTTAGACAATCCAAAAGTTGGATTGTTGGCATCTGGAAGAATTGGTGTAAGTAAAGAATTTTTTGATGATACAATGTCTAAATTCAATTTAGAAACACGTAAAGACGAATTAGGTCATTATGTAAAGTCATTTAAAACAAATTATATAACTACAAAACAGAGAGAAAGGAGTAATACCATTGAAAATGATAATGAAGATTATTATCAATTATTAGATTCAGCCTTTTTAAACGACTGGGGAATGACTTTGCCAAATATTGTTGGAGTTTTAAACTTAATAGCGCATTATTGTCTAGAGAGTAAACGCTCTTGTATGTTTATGAAAGAAGATGACTTCATATCACTTTTAAAAAATGAAATTAATATTTCAGAGGAAGAGGTTAAAAGCATTTATACATTATTAGTTTTAAATAGTAGAGGGAAATTTGATGAAAAAGTAGATGGTTATGAATATGCTGAAATAATACCTTGGAGATACAATAGAAGACTTTCATATTTATTAAAGCCAATATTAAGAATAAACGACAAAGTCAACAATAACTTTATAATCTGTTTTAGCGCAAGACATCTTTATATTGCTGGACAAAACCTTTTGGCAATATTTTTTGATGGAACATTAAAAGTAGATGATGATTGTATGCAAATTAGGGAGTTTGTAAAAAGAAACTCTACCGAAAAAGGTGATGAATTCACAGTAGAAGTGAGGGATTGGATTAGAGACAATACAAATTTATTTGTACTGGACTACGAATTTGATATTACCACAAAAATTGCAGATAAAAACTATGGAGATGTTGATGTATTGGCTTTGGATGAGAAACGAAAAATTCTATATTCAATAGAGTGTAAGAATACAAAACAAGCTAAAATTATCTATGATTTTTGGAAAGACATTAAAAACTTTACTGAAAAACAACTTCCAAAACATATTAACAGGGAGAAATGGTTATCAAATAATCTATCAGTTGTTTCTCAAAGAATTAATAAGGATGTAAGCGGATTTAAAGTGAAATCTATTATTGTCTCCTCAAGTGTTTTACCAGTAAAATTTGTAGAAGTTTATAAAGATATTACTTTTACAACTCTTTCCCAACTAGTTTTAGAAAATATTTTCTAATTCAAGAAAAATAAATTTGGATGTTCAGATTATGTAAAACAAAATTCTTTTTTTACAGAAAAATTTATTTTTCACGGGAATTACTAATAATGAAATCGTAATTTAACACCGATCTATTCATTGATGTAATCTCAGCGTGGCATTTTACACAAACAGCAACAAGATTAAATAAAGGCTCATTTTTCCAATATCTATATGATTTATGATGAACTTCCTTTGCTTTTTCCATAAGACAAGCTTGACACAAAAAATTTTATATTTCGCATTTTTCTGATACCACAACACCATGTAATTAGTTATAATTTCCCAAGGAAATTCTCTAAACAAACCAAGCCTCAAACACACTTCCTCCTTCCACATTTCTGTACACAATATATCCGTTATGCGCTTCCATAATGGATTTCGCCAAGGTCAAACCGATTCCGGAACCATTCTGTCTTGTTGTGAAAAAAGGCAGGAAAATTTTGTCCTGAATTTTATCGTTTATTCCTTCTCCTGAATCCTGAATTCTTATGACGGTTCGGTTGTTCAGATATTGAGTTTCAATGGAGATTTCTTTTTTATCAGCACGAATTAAAGCGTTCATTGAATTGGTTAAAAGATTTACCAAAACCCTTTCCAACATTTTTTCGTCTGCATTCAGATTGAGTTCGGCGATGTTGAGATGCGTTTTGATATTTTTACTGTTAAACTCACTATCAAAAATTTTCAGCACATTTTCAATCGTGATTTTCAGATTGAAGAGTGATTTTTTTGGTTTTGGTAATTCTGCAACTTGTCTATAACTGTCGATGAAATGGAGTAATTGCTGTGATTTGGAGTTGATGATTTGCAGACTGCCTTTCATTTCATCTTGGTCATCTTTATTCAACTCATCTTGTTCGGCGAGATATTCCAAATTTTGAATCAAACTGTTTACGGGTGTCAAAGTGTTTAAAAGTTCGTGAGAAATCACTTTCATTAAATTATTCCAAGCTAATTTTTCTTTTTTATCGATGATTTTCTGAACCGATTCCAATGAAACTACGCAGAAAATTTGGTCAGGACTTTCAATTCTCGTTGTGCGGATTGAAAAGGATTGTTTTGAACTTTCCTTCACGGAAATATCAATGAATTCTTGAGAATCTCGATAATTTGTACTTTCAATTAAAGTATAAAAATTAGGAGATTTTTCTTTGTAGAAATTCCAATCATTGTATTTCGGAACTTGCAAAATGTTGAGAAATGTAGGATTGCAAAAGAAAACTTTCCAATCGTTTTCTGTTGAAGTTTTATTTAGAATTAGGAAACCAATTTCCTGTTTCGCCAAAATATTTTCATACAATAGTTTGAAGGATGTAAGTTGGGTATTCTCGTTTTTGGCTTGGTAATAAAGTTTTACGGCTTCGGTTTTCAGTTCATTGGTATCATCTTCTTTTGGAAAAAGTGAAAAATCTTTTCTACGAATGGAAGTAATTATTTTCTCGGTTTCAGCAATTTTTTTATTGATTAAAATCCAAGAATATCCCAAAAACAAAAATCCAATTCCCGAAAAAAGTAAAGCGGTAATATATTTTTTAACAATGAAAAAATCATATCCGAAAAACAGAAAAACAATGCATAAAAGCACCAAAATTATCCACTGAAAAGAAACCGCCATTTTCATATAAAATAAATCAGAATATTTTTAGAACTAAAAAATGCCACGAATGCACAAATATTCTTATTCGTGTATTCGTGGCATAAAAAAAACTTTCAAATTGTCAAAATAATGGAATTTTTTCACTTTAGTAGCATAATAATTTGACATTTCTCGGAGTTTTTCGGGATTATAAACCAAATTTTTCCATTCTTCTATAAAGCGATGCTCTCGTCAATCCCAACGCTTCAGAAGCAAGAGAGATGTTTCCTTTGTATTTTTTCAAGGCGTTTGCAATCATTTTTTCTTCCATTTCCTCCAAATTTAATGAAGTTAAATTTTCGGATGCTGAAATAGGATTGTTTTGCAATGCGAGATTAATTTTTCCATCTTCCGAAAGAATAATCGCTCGTTCAATAGTGTGTTCCAATTCACGAATATTTCCCGGAAAATGATAATTTGTAAGTTCCTCATCATTTTCAAATTCCAAATCTTCTCTCGCGTATTTTTTCTGATATTTTTGAATGAAAAATTCAGACAAATTTTGCAAATCTTCCTTTCTTTCCCTCAACGGTGGAATTTCAATTTCTACGGTATTGATTCTATAATACAAATCTTCTCGGAACTTACCTTCACCAACAAACTTTTTCAAATCTGCATTGGTTGCAAAAATAAATCGAATATCTAAAAACCGTTCTTTGTTCTCGCCAATTCTCGTCAGTTTTTTGGTTTGAATTAAAGTCAGGATTTTTTGCTGTAATTGAGGCGAAAGATTCCCAATTTCATCTAGAAAAACTGTTCCGCCATTGGCATTTTCTATTTTTCCTGCTGTATCTGTTTTTGCATCTGTAAATGCACCTTTCGCATAGCCGAAAAGTTCTGCTTCAAACAAATTTTCAGAAAGAGAACCTAAATCGATATGAACAAAAGGTTCACTATTTCGTTTAGAATTTTTGTGAATGTATTCTGCCAAAACAAATTTTCCGGTTCCATTTTCGCCCAAAAGCAAAATGTTGGCGTCGGTTGGCGAAACTTTTTTCAAAGTTTTCATCACTTCCTGCATTTTTGGGGATTTCGTTTCCAAATTGTATTCAGAAATTGAGGTTTGCAGGTTTTCCCACTGTTGAAGTTTCTTGTTTTTTCGGGAAATATCTACGGCAAGATTTACAGAAGCATAAAGTTTTTCATTGTTCCACGGTTTTAGTATAAAATCGGTTGCGCCCTTTTTCAGAGCTTCCACAGCGAGTTCCACTTCTCCATAAGCCGTCATTAAAATCACAGGAATATTTTTGTTGATTTCCTGAATTTCTCTTAGCCAATATAAACCTTCTTTTCCGTCCTCAAAACCGCGACGAAAGTTCATATCCAAAAGAATGACATCAACATTATTTTCATTAAGAGCGGAAATTATTTTCTTTGGTGAATTGATGGTAATCACTTCCTCAAAGAATTTTTTCAACCAAACTCTCGCCGAAAAAAGAATGTCTTCGTCGTCGTCAACAATTAAAATAGTGGCTTCTTTCTTTCTCATTTAAACTTTCATTGTCCGTTTCTGTACACCTACTGTCCGAAAATGAACACTTTTTGTCTCATTCAATTTTTGTACATCTTATAAATCAATAACTTACAAACTCATTTTTTAATGGTATAACAATAGTGTAATTATTTATAAATCAGAAACGTATAATGGATACGAAAATAGAGAAAAAACAATCTAAATTCAAAATAATTTTAATTGGCGTTTTGGCTTTGGCTTTTTTGGGGATTTCTGCTTTTTATTTTTTGAAACAAAAGAAAACCTATAATGTGAAAGCGGAAGACATTCAAATTTCGGAAGTCACTTTCGGTAAATTTGAAGATGTAATGCTGATTACCGCTCAAACGCAATCGCTGAATTCTTCTTTGGTAAATGTTTTGGAAGGTGGTGCTGTAAAGGAAATTTATGCAGAAGACGGACAATTGGTCAACAAAGGAGCACCTTTGGCGAGAGTATACAATCCGAATACGGAATTTAATTATCTGAATCAAGAGACGGGAATTATGCAACAGATTTCGCAGATGAGAAATTCACTTTTAGAACTGAAAAACCAAGAATTCAACCAAAATAAAGAATTGCTTCAAGCACAAAACGATTATAATGTGGCTTTGCAAAATTTTAATCTTCAAAAGCGACTTTATGATGCTGAAATTGGCAAAAAAACCGATTACGATATGGCTTCTCAAAACCTGAACTATCAGCAAAAAAGAAAAAATATTACAGAACAAGGATTAGTAAACGAAAGAAACTCCCGAAATCAGCAAATTTCCGCAATTAGTAATTCCATCAATCAAATGCAGAAAAGTCTGAATGTTTTGAAGAACAACAAGAACAATTTCTTGATTTTAGCGCCTGTTTCCGGAAGGTTGTCTTCATTCAACATTTCATTGGGACAAAATTTGACAAGCGGTGAAAGTATCGGAAAAATTGATTTGATGGACGGTTATAAACTCGTTGCAAAAGTGGATGAATACTACATCAATAAACTTCAAGTCGGAATCAAAGGGACTTTGGAAAGCAATGATAAAACTTACGAAATCATAGTCACTAAAATTCTGCCTGAAGTAAAATACGGACAGTTTTCTGCCGAACTCGGATTTGTGGATGAAAAGCCAAATAATTTGAAAATCGGGATGACTTTCGGCGTAAAATTGAAACTTTCGCAAGACACGCAAAGCGAAATGATTTCCAAAGGAAATTTCTACAAAGACACCTCAGGGAAATGGATTTTCGTGATTCAAGGTGACAACGCAGTAAAACGAAATATTCAACTAAACCGTGAAAACCAAATGTATTACGAAGTAACTTTGGGATTAAAAGCGGGCGAAAAAGTAATCGTGTCGGATTATGGTGATTTTAAAAATTATGAAGAACTTAATATTAAAAAGTAATTGTAATAATACCGCTAACTGTATTGTCTTTATTAAAAAAGAATTATGAAAAAACTACTTATACTTGCCATTGGTTTAGCCCCATTTTTGGGATATTCCCAAGAAAGAAATCCTTCCGATTCTATTTTAAAAACGAAAGAAATTCAGGAAGTTTTATTGAAATCTCAAAAGAAAAAACAATTTTCTGATCACGCTAATTACACTTTCGATAAAGAAGCATTGGAAAAAGCGAGACATTCCAAAGATTTGTTGACAACACTTCCCGAATTGCAATTAGACCCGATTTCAAATACTGTAACAAGCATTAAAGGCGGAAAAATCTTGTTTTTGATAAACGGAATCGAAGCAAGCGACAACCAAATAAAAAGCATTGCACCAACCAATGTGGTGAGAGTAGAATATTTTGACATTCCACCAACAAGGTTTGTGACAAGAGCAGATACCGTGGTCAATATTGTGACGAGAAATCCTGAAAATGGTTACAGTTACGGCGCAGATATTACTTCGGCTTTTATAACGGGTTTTGTAAATGGCTCTGCTTATGGAAATTATACCAAAGGCAAAAATGATTTCGGATTGGAATACAATATCAATCTCCGAGATTACGACAACCGGATTGTTGATAAAATCTACGAATACGACCTAAATAATCTTCGTTATCGCTCTGCTGAACAACAGAAAGACCATTTTGGATACACCGACCAAAACATTACCGCAAGATACACCAATGCAGAAACAGGAAAATATGCTTTTCAAGCCAAACTGAACTTAAATATTAGTGATTCTTTCAGCAATGGAAACGGACAAAGTGTTTTCTCGCAGGGAAATCTACAAAATGAGCACGGAACTGTTCACAATCGTGCCTCCAATTACTTGAATCCGACTTTGGATTTATACTATTCTAAAAATATCGGTAAAAAAGATGAATTGAGTTTGAATTTAGTTGGTTCGCATTACGACACCAATTCCACACAATTTGACAGAGAATGGATTTTAAATTCCAATCAAGATGTTTTCAACAACGATATGATTTTGAAAGCGAAACAAAATGGAATTGTGGCAGAAGTAGCACATTCCCACAGTTTTGAAAAAGGAAAATTAAATTCGGGATATCGAATTTCCAATAATTCCATTTCGAACGATTTGCAGAATTTGTCGGGAAATTCAAATTACACCGTAAATTATCTTCAACAATATCTTTACACCGAATATTCAGGGAAGAAAGATAAATTCACTTACAGACTTGGTTTAGGATTGACCAATATTCACAATAAAAGTGCGGAAACTACTTTTGATGAATGGGCTTTCACTCCGAAAATTGTTTTAGGATATCAATTGAAAAATAATCAGAGTATTCGATTTTCGAGCAGTTATATTCCACAAAGTCCGAGCAGTGATGCTTTGAGCAGTAATGTTGTGCAAGTAGTTCCGAATATTGTAAGAACAGGAAATCCATATTTGAAATCGCAGCATTCCTTTGGAAATAATTTGGTTTATTCCTTCAATTCAAAGTATTTTGACCTGAATGCAAATGCTTTTTATTGGTTTAGAAATCGTGCAAGCAATCAATATTATGTTTTAAATCAAAATGTCGACGGTTATTTACTGACTTATGAAAATGCAAAAAATTCACAGCAATACGGAATTCAATTAACAGGTTCGGTAAAACCTTTCGGTAATAATCTCTTGGTTGTAAAAATGGTTGTTGCTCCTGTTACTGAACAATTGACGACAAGCAGAGGATACACATTCAAAAATAATTATATCGGAAATTATTTTAATATTTCAACAGAGTATAAATCGTTTTCCGCACAATATCAGTTCAACATTCCTTATTACACAATTAATGGTGCATTTCTTTCAACAAACGAAAATGCGAGTCATTTCTTTGCAAGTTATAAATTGAGGGAATGGTCTTTTACAGCAGGAATGTATTGGATTGGAATGCCATCAGAATACAAAACCAAAAGTCAGTCTGAAAGTTTGGTTAATTACACGCAACACACTCAAATTTTTAACAACAAAAATATGTTTGTTCTCGGTTTGAGTTACGATCTTTCAAGCGGTAAAAAACTGCAGATTCAAAAGAAATTGGAAAATTCTACTGCGCCTGCGGCAACTTTTTAAAAATTCAAAAAAATATGATCACCCTAATTCTTGAAGCCATTCTCTACATCGTCAATATATTTCTAAAATAAAATTAAAAAAATGAAAACTATTATTCTCACCTTATTAGTAAGTCTTACTCTGAGTTCGTGCATTACCATTAAAACCGATGGAAATGGCTCCTACGGAAATTATCAAAATTCTGATTATAATTCAGCAGAAAATTATTCCTCAAAACCGATGGAAAGTCGCGAGTTTTTTGTCTCCCACTTTTCAGAAATCAGAGCCAATTCAGGAATGAAATTTTTCATTAAAAAATCTGACAAGCAAAAAGTGGTCGTGAACTCAAATGCACTTGGATTAATTGTAGTTTCTTCTGAAAATGGCATATTGAAAGTGAAATATGACAATAATAACTCACTACAAAACGTAAAAACTGAAGTGACTGTTTACACAAACGATTTGAAAAAATTAGATGCTTCAAGTGCAGGGAAAATTTTTATTTCGGACGATTTTAAATTGGATATACTAGTTCTGAATTTGAATAGTGCAGGTCAAATTTCGGGAAATATTTTTGCCGATAAACTGAATATTGTTTCAACGAGCGCTTCGGGAATTGATGCCAATGTTCAAGCCAAAAATATTGATGTAGAAGCAACTTCCGCCTCAAAAGTAAAATTGAGTGGAAACACTAACAAAATCAATGTAGAAGCAACAAGTACCGCAAAAGTATATCTTGAAAACTTAAAATATCAAAATCTAAATCAGGAAGTAACCTCCCTTGCAAAAGTGTACACGAAATAAAAAAATGAATTTAAACACATAAGTCATATTAGAAGAAATAATACAAATCTAAAAAGTTCACAAAGAGTGAAAATCAAAGATTTTCAAAACTAAAGTGTTCTAAAATATGAGGCAAAAAATTTTAAAAAACTAATGTGACTAATGTGTCAAAAAATAAATTTCAAATCATAAACTTCAAATTTCAAATAATATGATTACAACAGAAAACCTATCAAAAATATACCGCACCGACGAAGTGCAAACGACAGCGTTAAATAAAGTAAGTTTAAAAATCAATGAAGGCGAATTTGTCGCAATAATGGGACCTTCAGGTTGCGGAAAATCTACTTTGCTCAATATTTTGGGACTTTTGGATAAAGCGTCAAACGGTTCATACAAGTTTTTAAACAACGAGATTGTAGGAACAACCGAAAAGACAAAATCGGTTCTAAGGAAGAAAAACATTGGTTTTATCTTTCAAAATTTTAATTTGATTGATGAACTTTCTGTTTTTGAAAACATTGAGTTGCCATTGCTTTACAACGGCGTTCCTTCTTCCGAAAGAAAAAAGCGTGTCAATGAAATTATGCAGAAAATCCAAATAGACCATCGCGGAAAACATTGTCCACAACAACTTTCAGGCGGTCAACAACAGAGAGTTGCGGTTGCAAGAGCATTGGTAACGAAACCAAAACTCATTCTTGCCGACGAACCAACGGGAAACTTGGACAGCAACAACGGAAACGAAGTGATGAATCTACTCGCAGAATTGCACAGAGAAGGTTCTACAATTGTTATGGTGACGCACTCTTCTTACGATGCAGGTTTTTCCTCAAGAATTATCAATATGAAGGACGGCGAAATTTTCAACGAGCAAATTTCGGATAGAACAAAGGATTATTTTGAAAAATCTCAGGAAGATTTGGCACTTTAAAATCAAACATTCATTCTATATACTAAAGTAAACCTAACAAGTTTCTGAAACTTGTTAGGTTTCAAAAAAAACTAAAAAGCAAAAATTGTTATGCTTAAAAATTGGCTCAAAATAGCATTCATCAACTATAAAAAGAATTGGCTTTCCACATTCATCAATCTTTTTGGATTGACTTTGGGCTTGACCGGATTTATGCTGATTCTGCTTCATTGGAATGATGAAGCAAGTTACGAACAGTGGAATCCTCAGAGAAAAGATATTTATTTTCTTCAACAATATTATAAAACGGAAGATTGGACGAACAATAATATGTCTTACCAAATGACAAAAACCGCAACCGACGAACTTCCCGAAATTGAAGATTTTGTAATGTTTGCTTATGACAATAGAGAAGGTTTGATGAAAACTAATAGCGGTAAAAGTCAGTATGTAAAAGAAGGTGAATCAACTTCGGAAAGTTTCTTTAATTTTTTCCCTTTTAAACTAAAGTTTGGCTCTTACAAAGGTGCTTTGAGTGATTACAACAAAATTACATTGTCGGATAAATTGAGCCAACAACTTTTTGGGGACGAAAATCCTGTAGGAAAAGAATTGACATTGAGCGATGCAAAATACATCGTAACTGCAGTTTATACTTTGCCAAAAGGTAATTCTGTAGTGAAGCCAAATTATGTCGTGCTTTCGCAAACGATGAAAGATGACCGCGAAAACATTAAGAAAGGTTATCAAAATTGGGGAAATAATTCATATCAAGCATTGGTCAAAATAAAGCCGAATTCAAATATTACAAATGTTGAAAAAGATATTTTTGAAAAAGTTCTTATTAAGAAAAGATACCCGAAAGAACAGTTGCAAAAAGAAAATGTAACGCTTGAAGAAATGCTTACTAAATACGGTCCGAACGAATTTTATCTCACTCGTTTAGATAAGACAAGATTAGAGGCAAAATCAGGTTTCAAGGGTAAAGCAGATTATAAAACCATCAAAATATTATTTGGATTATCAGTCTTGATTTTGATTCTTTCAGCCATTAATTTCATCAATCTAAAAACCGCTCAAGGTTCGCAACGCGCAAAAGAAGTCGGTGTGAAAAAAGCGATTGGAAGCACGAAAACCCAATTGATTTTTCAGTTTTTGGTTGAAGCAATGCTGATTTGCGTCTTCGCTTACTTCCTTTCATTGGTTTTAGTGGAGTTGCTTTTACCTTCCTACAACAAGTTTTTGGATAAAGAAATGGCGATGAATGATTGGACAATTTATTCTTATTCTGCGATAATGACTTTTCTTGTAGTCTTGTTTTCGGGGTTAATTCCTGCGATTTACCTTTCTAATTTTAAACCAATTAATACTTTGAAGGGAAATTTCTCAAGAAGCAGTCACGGTGTTTGGTTGCGAAACGGAATCCTCACTTTACAATTGATTATTTCTTCATTCTTCATCATTGGCGGAATCATCATTCATCAACAGGTGAAATATATGATGAATAAAGATTTAGGATTCAATGGAAATCAGGTTATTACCATTTATTACAGTACAAAAGATTTGAGTTATAAAAAATATGAACGTCTAAAAACCGAACTCAAAAAAATAAACGGAGTAGAAGATGTGACTTTTGGAGAAGCAACACCGACAACAGGAGGAAGTTCCTCTAATATGGATTGGCGCAATAAAAGCGTAACCGCACAACACGGTGCAATGGATTATAACTTCCTAGATTTCTTTGATATGAAATTGGTAAAAGGAAGAAATATTTCGCCAAAATATTCGTCGGACACCATAAATACAGTTTTGGTTAATGAAACTTTTGTTAAACAAATGGGTTGGACAGCGGATGATGCGTTGAAAAATGAACTGAAACCGGGATTTGACGATAAACAATATAAAATCATTGGCATAGTGAAAGATTACAATTTATGGAATGTAAAGGGTGAAACGCCTGCAGTAGTTTTCTTCCACTATTTTGTAACCGAATGGAAAAGGAATAATATGTATTTTATGGAAGTAAAACTCAATAAAAATGATATTGATGGAACCGTTTCAAGAATCAAAAATTTTTGGGAAACAAAAGCAGAACCAGGATATCCTTTCAATTACTCATTTGTAAATAAAGAATTCGCCAAAACCTTTGAGAAATATCAAAAACAACAAACACTTTTCAAGATACTAAACATCATCGTTCTCACCGTCGCATTACTCGGTTTATTCGCACTTTCATCATTATTAATCGAACAAAAACTTAAAGACGTCGCCATCAAAAAAATATTGGGTGCTTCCGAAAAATCAATCGTTTTAGATTTAACGAAAAAATTCTTGGTAATTTCTGCAATCGCCGTGTTAATCAGTATTCCTATCAGTTATTATTTTATGAATAAGTGGCTGAAAGATTTCGCTTACAGAATTGAAATGCCTTGGTTTCCGTATGTTTTGAGTTTTGTGATTTTACTGCTTTTGACTTTTGCAGTTGTGAGCATCAAAGCGTATCGTGCAACGCAAGTGAACTTGGTTAAATATCTTAAATACGAATAGTTTCTCAACACATTAGTCACATTAGAAGAAATACAATGCGCAAAAAAGTTCACATAAGGTAAAAAATCGAAGATTTCAAACTAATGTGTTCTAAATCAGAAGTATGAGAATTAAAAAGAACTTATGTGACTAATGTGTTAAAAAGAAGATTCAACATGAAAACCTGAAACTTGAAACAAAGAAAAATATGTTACTAAATTGGCTAAAAATAGCATTTGCAAACTATAAGAAAAATTGGCTTTCGACGCTCATTAACATTCTCGGTTTAAGTTTTGGATTGGCAATTTTTCTATTGGTTTTCATCAATTGGTTGGATGAAAAATCTTACGAGAAATGGGTTCCGAACAAAGAAAATATCTTTATGTTGGAATACAAAAATTCTGCATTTGGATATATGACAAGTTCAAGTTACCCAATGTTGGAGGTTTCTAAGGAAAGATTTAAGGAAATTGAGGATTTCGCTATCGGTAACATTTGGTATGGAAATAAGCAACGCCTTAATTATGGAAATATTTCCTGTTATGTAGATGCGGGAAGTGCTACAAGTTCATATTTTGAGTTTTTTCCATACGAAAAAATTGCAGGAAATTATAAGGATGCATTGCAAAATGACAATCAAATTGCCCTCTCCGAAGAAACTGCAAAACTACTTTTTGGTAAAAATTATAAAAATTGTATTGGAAAGACCGTTGTTCAGGACAATAATGGTAAGTCCTATCTCATTTCTGCGGTATATAAGTTGCCAAATTCAAACACGGTTTTTAAACCGGGTTATCTTACGCGTCCTGAAGGCATTAAAGACAATAAAGACCAATGGTTGAACTTTAGTTACATCGGATTTTTTAAACTGAAACCCAATACAGATGTTGTTGCTTTACAAGACAAATTATCAAACCAATTGCAGAAAGAGGAAAAAATAATGTCTGAGAAATGGGGAGAAAAGTATGGTGAAAAGAATAAAACCGAAGTTTTCTTGACATCTTTAAGCACGATGAAATTGGATGCACAAGGCGGAGGAATTGATAAAGGCGACAAGAAAAATATTTTGATTTTAATGGGACTTTCGGTGTTGATTTTGGTTTTATCTGCAATCAATTTAATAAACTTAAAAACCGCTCATAGTTCACAACGTGCGAAAGAAGTTGGCGTCAGAAAAGCGATTGGAAGCACCAAAAATCAATTGATTCTACAATTTTTGTTGGAAACATTTATCCTTTGTGTATTTTCCTGTTTTCTTGCTTTCGCTTTGGTCGAACTTTTACTACCGTTTTACAGCAAATTTTTAGGTAAGGAAATCCAAATTGAAAATCTTAATTTATATGGTTATGCGTTACTAATAGTGATATTCCTTTCGTTGCTTTCAGGAATTATTCCGGCAATTTATCTTTCCAATTTTAAACCTATTAATACTTTGAAGGGAAACTTTTCAAGAAGCAGTCACGGTGTTTTTCTAAGAAATTCAATTCTAACTTTACAATTAATTATATCTTCTTTTTTCATTATTTCTTCATTGATTATCAATTCACAAGTGAATCATATGATGAATAAAGATTTGGGATTCAAAGGCGACCAAACCGTTCAAATAGATTTCAAGAAAACCGATTGGCGACAAAAAGATTTCAATAAAAATAAATACGAGAGACTAAGAAACGAAGTTAAAAATATTCGTGGCGTTACCGATGTAACAGGTTCTGTGCTTACGATTGGGAATGGCTACACCAATATGTCGTCAGTAAAAAATGCTGCGGATACAACGAAGGTCATTAATAGTGTTGGTTTGGGAGCGATAGAATTGAATTTCTTTAAATTCTATAAAATAAAATTTGCTTCAGGTCGTGATTTTGATTTGCGAAAAGCGTCCGATACGATTTCAGGAGTGGTTATTAATGAAACTTTTGCTAAACAAATGGGTTGGAATAATGACAGTGCATTAGAAAAAGAAATTCTTACAGGTTGGGAAGAGAAGAAAAAATATAAAATTATAGGTGTGGTAAAGGATTTCTATTTTCAAGGCGTTCACGCGCCTGTTGTTCCGGTTGCATTTTTCAACTACGACCGAAATTGGGCGAAAAACAATATGAATAATCTCCAAATCAAAGTTTCAAAAGATGATATAGATGGCACTTTGAAAAGAATCGAGAACTTTTGGAAAGAAAAAGCAGAACCGGGGTATCCTTTTGATTACTATTTTGTTGATAAACATTTTGCTAAAACTTTTGAACACGTTCAGAAACAAAGAACATTGTTCACAATTTTGAATTCTGTGGTGTTAATAGTGGCATTACTCGGTTTGTTTGCACTTTCTTCTTTATTAATCGAACAAAAATTAAAAGACGTCGCCATTAAAAAAACATTAGGAGCATCAGAAAAATCAATTGTTTTGGACTTAACTAAAAAGTTCTTAATTATTTCTGCATTTGCTGTATTGATAAGCATTCCAATAATTTATTATTTTATGAATGAATGGCTGAAAGATTTCGCTTATCGAATAGAGATGCCTTGGTTTCCGTATGTGTTAAGTTTTGTGATTTTACTGCTTTTAACTTTCGCTGTTGTGAGCATTAAGGCGTATCGTGCAACGCAAGTGAACTTGGTTAAATATCTGAAATACGAATAATTTTCAAACACATTAGTCACATTAGAAAGAAGATAGGACGCAAAAAAGTTCACAAAAGATAAAATCACAAATTTTCGAACTAATTTTTCTAAAACAAGAAGAATGACTGTCTAAAAAACTTATGTGACTAATGTGTCAAAAAAGAAATCTATGAAAAGTTTAAAGTATATTTTAATATTCATCTCTTCATCAATTTTTTCCCAAAATTGGACTTTGCAACAATCCTTAGATTATGCATTAAAGAATCATCCGTTAATCAAGCAAAGCATTCTTGAAGTTCAGAAATCCGATCGCAATATTGCTATTGCAAAAGGAAATCTTTTGCCTTCTGTTAACGCAGGAGTCAATCACAATTACAGTTTTGGTTCTACGATTGATCCATCCACAAATTCAAGAAAAACCTTGAACACACAATACGACCAATTCAGGATTATAGCTCCGGTTGAACTATTCAATTGGAAAAATTATACTGAAATCAGTTTGAGTAAACTCAACAAAGAAAGTTCCGAATACCGATTAAAATCTGCGCAAAATGATATTTCTTTAAATGTGATTCAACAGTTTTTCCAATACCAATACGATAAAGCGTGGTTGGAAGTTCTACAAACTCAAATTTCAGGAATTGAGGAACAAATCAAGCGTACCGAAAAAGAAGTGGAAATTGGAAACCGTCCGAAAAGCGACATTTACGACATTAAAGCCAATCTCGGAACGATAAAGGAACAATGGATTTCTGCGCAAAACCAAAAAGAACTTTCAAAAAACAACCTTCAAAACGCCATTAGTTTGTTGGACGACAAAATTGACTTTATTTTGAGTGAAGAAAATCCTGAAAACATCCTGTTCAATAATGAAGATTTCGTACAAAAATTATTGGATAAAAATCCGCTTTATCAAAATGCAATCAAACTGAATGAAATCGCAAAGAAAAGTATAGAACTTGCAAAATCGGATTATTATCCAAGACTTTCAGGAATGTACCAATGGTCGACATTTTTCAGTAAAGAGCTGGGAAAAGAACCTGCGTTTCAATTTTCAGAGCAGTTTAAGCAGAACAAAAATAATTACGTTTCTTTCGGTTTGGATGTTCCCATTTTCAATCGCTTTCAAACCAAAAATAGGGTAGAACTCGCAAAACTTTCTGAGGAAAATACTTCTTTGGAAAAAGACAAAATCGTCTTAGAACTCACAAAAAATCTTAAAACCATTGAGATTCAATACCGAAACGCACAAGAAAAGTATAACGCTCTCGAAGAAAACTTTGAAAATCAAAAACTGTCCTTTCAAAAATCCGAGGAAAAATACAAGGAAGGAATGATGGACGCCTACACTTTTTTTATGGTTAGAAACTCTTGGCTTCAAGCGAATTACAACTTAATAAAAAGTAGATACGATTTGATGTTGCAGAGTGAGTTAGTGAAAGTTTATTTGAAGGATTGAAAATTGTTAAGAAAGTCTTGAAGTTAACTTATAAAATCCTAAAAAATCAAAATTCTTACAACCTGCGAAAATAATATATTGGTACGAATTTACCTGCGTAATTTAACCACAGGTTTCTCATTAACCAGAGTAAATTAGATACACCCAATCCTATAACCTGGGTAAAAAAGATACAATCTAAACCTATATCTTTTCCTGTTTTTTTCTTTAAAAAGCAAATCCGTCCTAACAATGTATAAAACCTCTAGAACGCCGGTCCATATTGCGTTTTCAGACCTCTAAAAAATTCGGACTTTACTACAAAATTTTTGCTGCAAGATGTGTCTTTGTACCCACAATTTTTCAAATTGAGTTTCCAAAGAATTCTTGCCATTCTTATCGAAATGGAGTTGAAAAAACTCGGGACTCGTTTTTATTTTTTGAAAGATGATTTTGTAAAACATACTTTTGAATAAATAATTTAAAAAGAGGAACTACCCACCACAGGAAATTGGAATATAAAATGAGATAAAGAAATTAATTTCAAGTGCAATTAATTCAAAATATATTCATAAATTTACATTCTAAGATTTAAGATAAAAATTGTTGTATTTCACATGGTGGAATATTCGGTTACCTTGAAAATCTCCTTTTCTAAAAAATCACCTATCAATCGGTGTTTAGAAAGATATACATATTCCTGGAGAAACCACCACCGCCTTATTTATAGGGCGGTTTTTTTGTGCCTAATTATTGGGTTAGAGGAGGTCAAAATGGTTCAAAAACAAAACTTTAGGTATTTTGATTTTTATGTTTGGAGATAATTGGCAAAAATCCTTTGATTGGAAACTAGCTCCTCTTATTTTTGGCAACAAAGAGATTTGTTTAGCTCAAGTAATTACTTACAATCGCTTCAAACTCATCTAAATCAAAAGGTTTAGCAAGGTAGGCGTCGGAACCAGCTTCTCTTGCAAGCGCATCTATATTGGTATTTGCAGAAAAGTAAATTACTGGAATATGGGAGAATTTTTTGGAAGATTTTATCATTTGTGTTGCTTCTACACCACTTTTGTCGGGAAGCCAATTGTCCATGAAAATGAGATCTGGAGTAAAGTCATCGAGTTGTTCTAAAAGATTCTCAGTGGTTGGTGAACTTTTCACCTCACAGCCTAAATCCTGCAGAATCTCTTTGCAGAGCTCTAGTATTTCTTCGTTATCGTCAAACAGAAAGACTCTTTTATTTGCCATGGTATTAACCTTAAAGGTTACTTAGATTATTAATGAATTCTGCCATTTCGCTTGGCTTTAATTGCAGGGGTACCTCAGCGTGCTCTAGTGCATGTTGGGGCATGAAACTCACAATGGCTGTAGAAGGATCTTGGACAGCCGCCATTCCTTTTTTCTTAAGGATGTACTCCAGTCCTAAGGTTCCGTCGCTATTTGCTCCGGAAAGAAGCAGCGCAAAAAGTTCTCTTTCATAGACCTCTGCAGCCGATTCAAATGTTACATCAATGGCAGGCCTTGAAAAATTCACTTTCTCCGAAGCGTCCAAAGAAAAGCTACCGTCTTTTTCAATTAAAGTGTGGTAGGCGGGTGGAGCCAGATAAATGGTTGCGGGCTGCAAAAATTCTTTTTCTTCAATTTCCTTTACTCGAAGAGTAGTTCTAACCGAGAGGATGTCTCCTAAAAGGGAATCGTGTCCCGATTTTCTATGCAGTACAATTACAATTGGAAAGGATAAATCCGCAGAAAGCCCGCTCATGATCTTTAGTAGAACATTGACGCTTCCAGCGCTGCCTCCAATCACAACTAAACTGCATTTTTTCATTTACGTAATTTTTTTCCAAATTTTAGCTCCCGAAAGACGTTCGTAATTCTTAGAAATCTGAGAAAAATCAAGTGTCTCCTTGGTGCCTAAAGCAAGATAACCTAATTTTTCTAAACTGGAATCGAACAGGTTGAACACGGTATTCTGTAGCTCTCGATCAAAATAAATAATCACATTTCTACAGAGAATGAGTTGAAATTCATTGAACGAATTGTCGGTGACAAGATTATGAGTAGAGAAAATGATTTTTTCTTTTAACTCTGAATTAAGCCTTCCTAGTGAGTAGTTTGCTGAATAATACTCTGAAAAGGATTCTTTTCCACCTGAGGCTAAGTAATTCTCGGTATAAAGCTGAATTTTACTCAAAGGAATGAGGGCTTGTGAGGCCGTCTCTAGAACGGTTGAGTTAATATCCGTTGCGTAGATTAAGGATTTATGCAAGAGTCGAAGTTCCTTTAATAGGATAGCTACAGAATAGGCTTCTTCTCCTGTGGAGCATCCCGCAATCCAAATTCTTATGAAAGGATAGGTGCCCAGCCGGGGTAATATTTCTTCTCGAAGCGATTTATAGAACTCCGGATCCCGAAACATTTCGGTTACGTTTATGGTAATTTCTTCAAGAAAGCGTGCAAAATAGTTTTCGTCCGTTCTTATTCTATAGCGGTATTCTGCGTAGCTGACGTGCTGGTCTAAACGGTAGAGCCTTTGAATACGACGGCGAAGCGACGCGCGGGAATATCCGGTAAAATCATAACCGTAAACTTCCAAGACATCGGACAAAAGGGTTTCTATTTGCTCATCAGTGAACTCTTCCACAAGCTAGTATTTAAAGGTGTTTTTCTAATACTTCAAGTAACTTCGGAATTTCCACCGGCTTGGATAGGTAGTCGTTTGCGCCCGCTTGTAGGCATTTTTCTTTGTCTCCCGTCATCGCTTGTGCGGTGACGCAGATAATGGGAAGCTTTTCAAATTGTGGATTCTGACGTAGATGCGCGAGCGCTTGATAGCCGTCCATTTCCGGCATCATCATATCCATAAGTACCAGAGCAATGGAAGGATCATTGTTAAGCATTTCGATCCCTTGCTTTGCAGAAAGAGCAGAAACACTTTTGTACTGGTGTGCCTTTAATACAGCGCTTAAGGCGTAAATGTTTTTTGCATCGTCGTCTATGACTAGAATGGTTTTATTTGTTTTCATCTTGTGGTTATTAATATTGATTGTAAAGCCAAACACGAAGTAGAGAAATCAGTTGGTCCACATCCACCGGTTTAGAAATGTAATCCGACGCTCCTGCGGCAATACATTTTTCTCTGTCTCCCATCATGGCTTTGGCTGTTACAGCCAGTACCGGAAGATTTTTAAACTGGTTCTTGGATCGAATCTGACGGATGGATTCATAACCGTCCATATTGGGCATCATCATGTCCATTAGGACGACATCAATTTTATTTCCTTCTTCCAGTCTTTGCAAGGCTTCTTTTCCGTCCATGGCGGTCACAATATTCATTCCATGTGCCTCAAGTGCTTTGGTCAATGAGAAGATGTTTCTAACATCATCGTCCGCAATGAGTACGGTTTTCTCTTTAAGAATGTTACGAAGAGTAATTTCCTGTTCTTTAGGTGCCGATTTCGACTTCTTAGATTTTTCTTCCACCAGGTGTAAAAAGAGTCCCGCTTCATCTAATATCCTCTGATAGGAGTGCGCGGTTTTTACCACAATAGAATCGGCGTATTGTTTGATTCGACTTTCTTCCCCTTTGGATAGGTTTTTCCCCGTGAAAACAATGATGGGTAGTTTCTCCAAACCTTTATTTTGCTTGATCACTTCCAAGGTTTCGTACGCGCTTTGATCGGGAACTCCCATATCTAAGATCACACAATCCACCTCATTGCTGTTTAGCGTCTCAATACTGTCTTCAATGTTTCGAGTAATATTGTTGGAGATCGAATTCGTATTTAAGAAGTAGCTTAAGGCTTTGGCGTGCTGTTCGTTTTCTTCAACAATTAGAACCTTTTTAGGCGAGCGGTTCATGGCCGATTCCAAGGTTTCAAATATTTCCTGCATGTGCTCTAGTGCAAAAGGCTTGTTGATGAAGTCTACCGCACCTCTTAGTAAGCTTTCATGTTTGAATTTCATAGACGACATCATATGAACAGGAATTGGCTTAGTCAAAGGGCTTGATTTTAAGGCCTCCATGACCTGCCATCCATCCATTACTGGCAATTGGATGTCTAGAAGAATTGCGGCCGGTCGGAATTTTTGCGCCATTTCAACTCCGTGATCCCCTCTAACTGCAACGATTCCCTTGTAATTTTTCTTGCGAGTGAAGTCCAGTAGAATCTTTGCAAATGAAGTATCATCTTCAACAATGAGTATCACTTTATCCTCAAGAGTAATATGATCTCGATCGTCTTCTACAGGTTCTGGTATTTTATCGGAAATGTACCGAGGTAGTTGCTCCGAGTCTTCCGATATCGTGGTTTTTGTAGACTGCTCTACGATCGGTGGGAGAATGATTTCCTCTCTGATCGTATCTTCGGCAGTTTCCGTAGGAATCTTAGGAAGGGTGAGAGTAAATTCACTTCCTTTTCCTTCCTCTGACGAAAGACCAATCTCTCCGCCTAAAAGACGAGCTAACTCCCGACTAATGGAGAGTCCAAGTCCTGTACCTCCGTATTTTCTTTGCGTAGAGCCATCAGCTTGTTGGAAAGCTTCAAAAACCATGGAAAGCTTTTCTTTTGCAATTCCGATTCCGGTGTCTTTTACTTTAAATACAATGTTGCGATCCTCCGATGAGGCGCTTACATCTAAGCACACACTTCCTTCTGAGGTGAATTTAATAGCATTGGAAAGTAGGTTTCTTAGGATTTGTTCTACTCTTAATTTGTCTGAAGTGATTTGCTCGACCTCAAGATTGGAAGTGTCGATAATCAGATCTAATTTTTTCTCTTTGGCTTGTGGTTCAAAGAGCATTTTCATTGAAGTAGTAATATCCTGCAATTCTATTTTATCGAATTCCAGTTGCATTTTACCGGATTCGATTTTTGAAAGGTCCAGAATCTCATCGATCAGGGTCAACAGACCTTGACCAGAGGAATGAATCACCTCTGAGTATTCCACGTGTTCGGCATCGATATCTTTGGAATCGGCCATCAGTTTCGAAAGCAGCAAAATAGAATTCAGTGGCGTGCGCAGTTCGTGGGACATATTGGCCAAAAACTCTGATTTGTATCTAGTGCTTTGCTCTAGCTCTATCGATTTTTTCTGAATCTCTTGATTGCGGTGTTCAATGAGCGTGTTTTTCTCTTCTAGTAGGCTGGTTCTTTCTTCTAGTTCTTGGTTGGATTGTAATAGTTCTTCCTGCTGTACTCGAAGTTCTTCTTCGCTGGCTAAAAGTTTTTGACTTTGGGCCTCGAGTTCGGAGTTAATGTTTTCCAGTTCGCTTTGCTGAGTCATAAGTTCCTCACTTTGGGCCTGGGTTTCTTCTAATAGTTCTTGAAGTTTTGTCCTACTTTGCAGTTCGTAGTAAGAAAGGCCAATGAGGGGTCCTACTGTTTTCAAGAACTCGATTTCCTTTTCACTGTAATCACCCATTGCTCCAAGTTCAATAACCCCTAGAGGCCTATTGTGCCTTGAAATTGGAAAAGCGATGATGCTTGTTGGTCCTTGAGATCCGGTTGCATAACTGATTTTTAAGGGACTCTTTTCTGGAGTAGAAACCAAAAGTTCCTTTCTCGACTCAAAGGCTTGCCCAACAACAGATTCACCCACTTTAAATTTTAAAGGAGCATGACTTAAGTCTAAAGCGTAACCCCCTACACGGTGCAGAATATTATCCTCTTCTTGCAAATAAATGGCACCCACCACACTATTGGTTTTTTTAGATAGGAACTCGAGTACTGCTTTTGAAAGGGATTCAATTGATTTTTCTCCAATCATTCGCTGGTTTAATTGAGCCACAGAAGAGCTCATCCATTCTTTCTCTTCCAGTAGTCCAAACGAAGTCTCTAGAGAGCTGGCCATTCGATTTAATGGGAGAGCTAAAGCTCCTAGTGTCATTTGAGAGTTTTCATCCCAATTGATATTGTAATCCCCATTACTAATCTGGCCCGCTACTTTCTCGATGGCGAGTAGGCGGTTTTGGGTCTCTACATTTTTGTCTTCCAGTTCTTGGGCGAGCTCTACCGATTGGTTAAAGCTGCGAGCTACTTTACGGAAAAAATAAAGCGTAATGAGTACAGCTAGAATCGCAGAAATGATAATAAGTGCAGGAAGGTACGATGCAAAATTTTGCATTTTCTCTGTTCTAAAAGTAAGTAGTGAGCGCTCTTCGTTTTGCATACGTCTGACCACGGAGCGCAATCGATCCATCTGTCTTTTTCCTTGTAATAGGTCTTCACTTTGAACCTGCTCACTTCGGCCGTTATTTAAGTTCTCATCCAAAACCGAAATCCGTTCACTTACTGCATTTTGAAGGTCTTTTAGGTTGGTTACTTGCGTAGGAGACTGTGCAACCGTTTGGCTCAAGTTCTCTAGAGTGGTACGGAGTTGAGATTTGGTTGAGTTGTAGGGTTCTAAGAATAAAGGATCTCTGGTAAGCAAATACCCTCTCTGTCCGGTTTCTGCATCTTTGACTAGAGACAAGACCTCTGCAATTTGGTCCATGGTTTGGTTGCTGGTCCTCACCGTTTTCGTAGAATCGATGAGTCCCCTAATGCTTACAAAAGAAGCAAGAGAAGTCAGAATAAGAATTGCTAGGGAAAGACCTAAGCCAAAAACAAGGTTGGAACGAAAATTCATTGATTTGGAGGTATAGAGGTTCTTAATTTAATGGAGAATTTAATGGTAATGCAAAATAGAATTCTGAGCCTTCACCGATCTTGGAGTTGACGCCAATAATTCCGTGGTGCCGCTCGATGATTTCTTGGCAAATGAATAAACCAATGCCCAGACCCTGGAATCTTTCAGAGGATTCTTCGATACGGTAAAATTTGTCAAAAACTTTTTTACGGTTTTCTTCACTCATCCCAATACCAAAGTCTTGGACTGAGAAATAAAGCATTCCTTCTTTTTCAAAGGTTTTTAATACTACTTTCTTGCTCCCAGGTGCGTATTTAATGGCATTGGTTAAAAAGTTAATGATGACCTGCTCAATGCGGTTCTCGTCACCGAAGATCTTGGTCTCAAACCGCTCTACGAATTCAAATTCAATGTGGGGGTTCGAGGGTTGCATGACTTCTAGAACGTGATCAATCAAATCATTCAAAGAGAAAAGGTTTGTTGAGAGCTGCATTTTGCCGCTTTCTATTTTTGAGATGTCCAATAGATCAGCGATCAAATGGTTTAGTTTATCGATTTGATTTTGAACCTTTTCTAATCTAACTTTTGTCGTCTCTAAATCCCCCTTTGCAAGACTTCGCTCCATTAATTGAATGTAGCCTTTTACGCTGGTCATTGGAGTTTTTAGTTCATGGCTGGCTATGGAGATGAACTCGTCTTTTTTTCTTTCTGCCGCTTTTCTAATTTCAATTTCTTCTCTCAGTGTGCTCTGCATTACATTAAGTGCACGGCTTTGCTCATAGATTCGATAGAAAGTTTTCACCTTTAGAAGCAGAATGTTCATGTCCACAGGCTTGGAGATGTAGTCCAGACCTCCTGAAGAATAGCCTTTAGTAATTAGATTCACGTTCGCACTGGCGGCAGAGAGGAAAATAATGGCGGTGTCTTTGGCTTTGGAGAATCCCGAGATGGCTTCTGCCACTTCAAACCCGTCCATTTCTGGCATTTGTACATCAAGAATAATCAGAACGTAGGAGCTTATCAGGATCTTCTTTAGCGCTTCTTGCCCAGATTGAGCGGTATCCACTTCAAAGTGGTTCTTTTCCAGTACTTTTTTAAGAGATATAATGTTTTCCGGCGAGTCGTCGACAATGAGTATCATTCACTAAGGATAGAAGGGTTTATACATTGCAATATACTATTTTTGTGTTATTGGTAATTGTATATTATTTGCCTTTTTTCTTATGATTTTTTCTAGTTGATAGTACAAAAGAAAGGAGTGGGAAACTAAAATAAGGTGATTTTAAAAAAAGCAAAACAGAAGAATCTAGTTCCTACGACCTTAGCTTAAGGAAACTGAAAAATCATAAATATCGCAATGCGTATCACCATTACCTTTGAAAGTTTTATTTATCTTTACCTCGCAATTGTTTACAAATTATGAGAAGAGGGATAAACCTATTATTCTTTTTTATTGCAATTTTTTCTTTTGCGCAGAGCGGAATTCAGTTTTCTGAGGGATCCTTTTCGCAACTTTTAGAAAAAGCAGAAAAAGAAAACAAATTGGTTTTTGTTGACGCGTATGCTGTTTGGTGCGGACCGTGTAAACTAATGGAAAAAAATGTCTTTCCTACCACAATCGTTGGGGATTATTTTAATGAGAATTTTATTAATGCCCGTATTGACATGGAAAAGGGGGAAGGCAAACAGCTCGCCCTACAGTATGAGGTCTCTACCTTTCCTCATTACTTGTTTATCAACTCGTTAGGCGAATTGGTTCACCGTGGGTACGGTTACTTGGAGGCGGAGCGATTGGTTGCCCTCGGCCAGGAAGCGGTCAAGAAGAAAGAAGGAGGAAGCATTGTAGAGCGCTTTAACCAGGGAGAGAGAGATTTAAGCTTTTTGATGGAAGCCAGTAAGGTATACCTCAATAGCAACCCTGAATTTTCTCGGCAAGCGTCTGAGGCCTATTTTGAAGAGAAAACCTCTACTGGCTATACGCACGATGAAATTGCCCTTTTGCTTTATTTTGTAAGTAGTAGTGAGGACAAGAACTTTACGGTCTTAAAAAGGGATAAAGAAGAGATTATTAAACTGCTTCCCGTAGATATTTACGAATCTTTTGTTCAAAAAATAGAGCTTAATTCCATTGCGATGGAGTCCATGATTGAGCAGGAGGGGAAAATTGATGAGGCTTATTTCTTAGAAAAGGCAACCCAAATGCTCGGAGAAGAAAAAGCCCAAGAGGAGCTCTTGCGATTTGAAGTCAATTACTTCCCAACCGTTGATAATTTTAAAGATTATGAAAAAGCGGCCCTTCTTTACTATGGAAGTGGGGAAGGATTCGAAAGCATTGATTTGGATCGAGCCGTGTATCTTTTTGTAGAGCATATTGAGTCCCCGGAGTCTTTAGAAAGAGCAGCCTTGTGGTCCAAAGAATCCATTGAAATTTCACCTTCCTACGAGAATTATTACCTCGCCGGTCTTTTGCATCAAAAGTTAGGACAAAAAGAGAAAGCCCTTGAGTTTGCAAAGGAGTCTTTTCGCTTGTTAAAAGAAGTGGGGAAAGATCCGGATTTAGCCCAAACCCTAATTGACTCTTTAGAGAAATGAGCATAAAAAAATTTCTTGGCTTTGGTCTTTTTCTTTGCCTTGTGGGACCGGTTCAGGCCCAAAATGAAAAGGAATCTAAAGCGCTTTACGTAAAAGGAAATCCCCTTTTAGCCACCGTATTAATAACCAACATTGGTTTAGAACTAGAGCTTGCGGATAAATATACCCTCCAGGTCGATGGACTGATTTCACCATGGAAATCCTTTGCCGGAAACCATATGCAGGTGTATATGGCCCATCTGGAAGGACGCTATTACTTTAAAGAAGCGTTTGATGGGTGGTTTTTAGGTCTGAACACCGGTTTTGGACTCTACGATTTAACCAAATGGAATTACGTTGGAACCGATAAGTTTCAAAGAGGGTATAATTTTATGTTCGGGGCCACAGTGGGCTACCAATGGGAACTTTCTGAGCGGTGGCGGATGGAAGCTTTTTTAGGAGGAGGGACGAGCCAGGGATTGTACCATGGATACGAAGAGGTGCCGCCGGATCATTGGATTCGTTACGATGGAGCGAAAGATTGGAATAAAAGCGGAGAATGGCTACCTTACCGAGGCGGACTTATGATCTCCTATCAAATTAAATAGTTATGAAACTTTTTGGCAAATACCACCTTATTTTTTCAGCCATCACTTTTGTAGTGATTTTTCTAATGAATTACCTGGGCAATGAGCAGGACGATAAGCTCTCTAGAGCCCTTTTGAATTCTGTAGCGGCCGTAGTGGGGCTTACCGCAGGGATGTTCATTCTTTATAAAAACAAAGACGATAAGAATCCTCCCGAGTCCTTCGATTAATTCGGATACATAAGGTATTTGACTCTTACGATTTGAAAATCCTCTAAATCTTTTTTCCAGCTTTGACGTATTTTCTCTTCCGAGAATCCAGCGATAAGTTGTTTTCTTAATTGATCGCTGCCCGCCAATTTATCAAAGAATCCATTTTTTAGGAAAAAGGAAGTTTTATTGTGCTGAAAATTTTGATACGCCGTTAAAAGGAATCGAAGATCTAGTTTTCTTAGGTCCTCAGCGGTTTTAGAAAGGTTTTCTCCATAACAAAGCCTTCCGTTTAAAAAAGGATCGCTTGCGCCCTTAGAAGGTTTAGGAGTAAAAGTATAAGGAAGCGATGGAGTCCAAGGACTTCCATAGATCTGAAAAGGAAGGGGAGTTCCTCTACCCACTGACACCTGAGTGCCTTCAAAGAAACACAGCGAGGGGTAAAGGTTAATGCTCTTATCGTTCGGAAGGTTAGGCGAAGGTTTATTCGAAAGAGTGTAACGCTTAGTTTTGTGATAGCCTTTCATAGGAATGACTGTGTACTTAGGTTTTACTTTTCCTTTCAGCCATCCTTCTCCAATGACCATTTTTCCGTATTCTCCGATGGTAAGACCGTAGACAACAGGTACTGGATGTAGGCCTACAAAACTTTCAAATCCTTTTTTTAATACCGGTCCATCAATGTACCCGTCGTGGGGATTGGGACGGTCAAGAACAATCACTGATAGACCATTTTCTCCTGCTGCTTCAAGCAGGTAGGAAAGAGTAGAGATGTAGGTATAGAAACGTACTCCTACGTCTTGAATATCAAAAAGCAGAACTTCTGTATTTTTTAATTGTTCCGGCGTGGGTTTTTTATTGGAACCGTACAGAGAAAGTACCGAAAGACCCGTTTTTGAATCTTTAGAATTTTTAATTACCGCTCCGGCATCCGCGTCTCCTCGAAAACCGTGCTCGGGAGCAAAAATGTTTTTTACTTCTACGTCCTTCGAAAGAAGAAAATCAACCAAATGAGTTCCGTCCTTTAGAAGTCCAGTTGCATTAGTAACCACAGAGACTTTTTTGCCTTCCAAAAGAGGAAGGTAGAGCTCAGGGCGGTCTGCTGCGACTAAAAATTCTTTCGTATAATTTACTGTTTGGGACTTAAAAAAAGCCACAGCACAAAACATTAGGCTGATCAGAGTTAAATTTTTAATTTTGAGGCTTAAATTCATTGGATTGAAGTTTCCTTTATATTTTTCGAAGAAAATCGCGTTTGCCAAAGATAATAAAAATAACCTCTCAAGGATTATCATCTTCATTGGGAGACTTTCCGTAGCCCTAGGGGTAATCGTTTCTTTAATCACCGTTTCAACAGGAGTGGGATCGAAAAATGCGATCAAAGATCGAATGGCGGATTTTGCAGGTGCGATTCAAATTCGAAGCGAACAGTCCAATGCATCGTACAACTCAAGCGTGGTTAGCTCGAGTGGATTTCATTTGGATCAGATTCAAAAAGATCCAAGAATTCAAGACGTTCAAAAGTTTGTTACCGTGAGCGGTATCATTCGGACCGATAGCAGTTTTGCCGGAATCATTTACAAAGGGATAGGTAAGGATTTTAATGCCCAAAGGTTTTCCACTTTTCTAACCGAAGGAAAAGTTCCCAAAATTACGGAAGAAGGCTACAATTCTCAGGTCGTTATTTCGGAGAAAATCAGTAAGGATCTTCATCGAAAGGTAGGGGACAGCATTGTGGTTATATTTTCAAAAGCAGATAGTAAGCTTTTGTACCGAAAGTTTGAAATCTCTGGGGTCTACAAAACAGACATCAAAATGATTGATGACCTTTTTGTTTTAGGAGACATTACCCATGCAAGAAAAATCCAAGATTTTTCAGAACAAGAGGTGGGAGGCTACGAAGTCTTTTTGAAAGATAACGACGATATCGATTTGGTTTACCCTGCGGTGAACCAGGCGGTGGGTAACTTTAATTTTGCCGAAAAAGTGACCGATCGTTATCCGCAGATTGTGGACTGGATCACTATTTTTGATACCAACATTGGACTCATTATTACCATCATGCTCGTGGTGGTGGTCATTAATATTGTGATGGTTCTTCTGATTCTTATTATTGAGCGGACTCCGTCCATTGGCCTGTTAAAAACTTTGGGAGCGACCAATAGGCAGATTCGAACGATTTTTATTAATTACACCTTGCTTATTATGATCCCAGGTCTAATCGTTGGGAATCTAGTAGGTCTAGGGTTTTTAGTACTTCAAAAATACACGGGGATTATTAGGCTCAATCCAGAAAACTATTATGTGTCGCAGGTACCGGTGGATCTCAACCCACTTTATATATTTGGTATTTCTATTGGGATCCTAGCGATTTCTGCACTAGCGCTACTATTGCCAAGTATGCTGATTTCTAAAATTTCTCCGGTGCGATCCATCAAGTACAACTAAGAGGAAATCCTTATCTTTGCACGAGCAAAAAAAGAAGGATGAACTACGCAAATAATATATTAGAAACCATCGGAAACACGCCGCTGGTTAAATTGAACAAAGTGCTAGGAGAAGATTTTCCAGCCCTAGTTCTAGCAAAAGTCGAAACCTTTAATCCCGGAAATTCTGTTAAAGACCGTATGGCTTTAAAGATGATTGAGGATGCAGAGAAGGACGGAAAACTAAAACCGGGAGGAACCATCATTGAAGGTACCAGCGGAAACACGGGGATGGGACTGGCTTTGGCCGCAATTGTGAAAGGATACAAATGTATTTTTGTAACCAACTCCAAGCAATCCAAAGAAAAATGCGATATTCTTCGCGCTGTAGGAGCTCAGGTCATTGTTTGTCCTACCGATGTTAAACCTACGGATCCGAGATCTTATTATTCGGTTTCTAAGCGTCTTGCTACTGAGACTCCAAATGGATGGTATGTTAACCAATACGACAACCTTTCCAATCGTCAGGCCCATTACGAGAGTACGGCACCTGAGATTTGGAAGCAAACCGAAGGCAAAATGACTCATTTTGTGGTGGGAGCTGGAACAGGAGGAACCATTACGGGGTGCGCTACTTATTTCAAAGAGCAAAATCCTGAAGTTCAAATCTATGGAGTGGACACTTACGGATCCATTTTAAAGGAATACCATGAGACGGGCGAAATTCATTTAGAAAACGCTTACTCCTATATCACGGAAGGTATTGGGGAGGACATCATTCCTGAAAACTACAACATGGATGTAATCGATCACTTTGAAAAAGTGACCGATAAAGACGGAGCGATCTATGCTAGAAAACTCGCATTAGAAGAAGGAATCTTTTGTGGATACAGCGCTGGAAGTGCTATTGCAGCTTTAAAGCAAATGCAAGATAAATTCACAAAGGACGATGTAGTTGTTGTTCTTCTTCACGATCACGGTTCTCGTTACGTAGGGAAAATCTACAACGATGAGTGGATGAAAGAAATGGGTTGGTTAGAAGAATCCAGCGAAGAAAAATAAAAAAGGTTTTTTACTATAAAGGCCCTTCTTTACTAAAAAGGAGGGCTTTTTTTCACCCCAATTTTTTAAGTTCCCTAGCGAGAGATTCCGTTAAGGCACGTCTTGAGAAAGGCTTAATTTTTTCAATGGAAATAGAGTTATACTTCTGAGCACTTTTGAACTGGCTATAAGATTTCAGAAGAAATTCCTTTAATTCTTTTCTTTCAGTAAAAGTAAAGTGTTTTCCTTTTTCCGTTTCTTCAAGAATTTTTTCTACATCGCTATCCGAAGGTCCAAAGCTTAAAATTTGAGCAGCTGCTGCGAGGTATTCAAAGAGTTTTCCTGGAATAATTCCTCTCGACTCCTCTTTTGGGAAATTGGTTAAAACTAAAAGGTCTGCTCGATTCATTTCCTCTACGGCCTTCTCGTGCGAGAGGTAGCCTAGAAGTTCTAGGGAGCTGGAGAGTCCTAAATTCTGAATCTCTTCTACTATTTTTTCATCCATTCTTCCGGCAACACGAATAAGAAGGTCTTTTTTAAACTCTTGGTCTTCTTTCGAAAGCTCCGAAAGCACCTGCCATAGAAGGGAAGGATTTCTTAATTGTTCTAATACTCCGGCGTAGGTAAGGGTAAAGCGGTCGCTAGGTGACTTTTCCCCCTGCTTTTCGATTTCCCCAAGATCCTTATCAAATCCGTTGGTAATAGTCAGGGCTCGGGCGCCTTTTTGACGAAACTTCTGGGCATCGAGGTAGCTAGTGGCAATCGTGAGGTCTGCAGTCCTAAAGACCTGAGATTCGAGATCTAAATGTTTCTTCTCTGAAGCCTTACTTAGCTTTAAATGTTTGTGGTAGGAGATTTCGGTCCAGGGATCTCTAAAATCAGCAATCCATTGGAGCTGAGGGAGCTTTTTTTTAAGTCCTAGTCCGATAAGATGCATGGAATGGGGAGGTCCTGTGGTGACCAAAAGATCAATATTATGTTCTTTTAAGTAAGAGGACAGAAATTTAATGCTGGGCTTCACCCAAAAAACTCTTGCGTCCGGAATAAAGAAATTCCCTCTAACCCAGATGGAGAGTTTGGAGAGAAGGCTTTGGTTTTTTCCTACATCAAATTGACCCCCTTTAAATTTTTTGTTTTTTGAGCTGAATTTTTCAGCCAGAGCGTAGGGTTCCCAGATGCGTGTTTTTACTATTGTAATACCCTTAGGGATCTCTTTTTCAAGGCTTTTGTCCTCTAGGGGATAACTTGGGTTTTCAGGAGTATAAATAATGGGCTCAAAACCAAATTCCGGAAGGTATTTAGCGAATTTTAACCAGCGCTGAACGCCTGGCCCTCCACTAGGAGGCCAGTAATAAGAGACGATCAGTATTTTTTTCTTTTCCATTCTTAAGGGCTTTCTACTGCTCTAGAGAATCTTTTTCTTCTTTACGCTTTTTAAACAATTGAAAAAGTCCAAAAAGCGAAAGGAGTGCAAAAACGCCCGTAGAGAGAAGCGAATAGGTTTTTCCTTGCTCAATTACTTTGGGCGCAAAACGCATCTCAATTTTATGGTTTCCTTCGGGTAAATAGAGTCCACGAAGTAGGTAGTTTACTTTCACTAAAGAGGAAGGTTTTCCATCAACTAATACTTCCCATCCGTAAGGATAATAGATCTCTGAGAAGACAGCCAATTGAGGAGTGGAAGATTTGGACTCATAGGTCAAAAGACTAGGCTCGTAATGGGTAAGCTCAATCGTTGCCGCTGAGTCTAGGGCGAGGGTTTTGCCTTTAAGATACGACTCGTCCTCTTTACCAAGTACCGCTAGCTTCTTGCTATCAATTTGTCCAATGGCTTCAATCTCTTCGTTAGGCGTATTTACAAATTTTACCTGGGAGACCAAATGCGCGGGACCGTTGGCCTCTTCATTTTTTAGCACTCCCGGAGAAGAAGGATCGCCCACTACAAAGTATTTCGCATTGAGTAGGTTAAGGATTCTTGGCATTTGAACGGTGTCCATGCGCGAAAAGTAATGATTAATTACATCGTCGTAACGTCTTAATTTAGCGGCGCTATAGCCTCCGATGGAGGATTTGAAATAAGAAGTATTGGTTTCGCTAAAAGTGCCTAAGGTCTGATTGTAAATTCGGTAGTGGCCTTTATCCTCCTGAGTGATCTTATCTAAAGTCTGATTCACCGGAATTTGTCCTACTAGACCTTGAACAAAAGGATTTCCTGCAGCTTTCTCGTAAAGAAAATCCGATTCTTCCGTTAAGAAGGGCTGCTCCGCGAAAGCCTTATCTACAAAATTCTCCTCGTTCAAATACCTTTTGTTGACGCTCCATAAATCCACTAAACTTACAAGTCCAATCAATAGAAGGGCAAGGTTCGTTTTTAGCTTATTTTTTAAAGCAAAATAAATCGCGGCAAAGGTAATACCGATATAAACCAGCGCCTTTAGGGTATCTGTTTTAAACCATTCTGAGCGGTGACTCACTAGAAAATCCAGTAAGTAGGAGGGAAGGTAGGCTCTTTCACTTGCCGTGGTAAATCCTAGTAAAGGACGAGCGAAAAGTAATAGAAGTAGTAAAACTCCCGCTACGACTCCTGTAACGGTAAGGAGCGTTTTTGTTTTTTTCTCTTTTGCCTCTTCTTTTTGCTGGAAGAGCGAATAAAGACCTAAGATGGCAATGAGTGGGAAGAGCAGTTCTACCACTACTAAAATGGAAGAAGGCGCTCTAAATTTATTGTAAAGCGGAACGTAGTCGATAAAGAAATTCGTTAGGGGCGCAAAGTGATGCCCCCACGCTAAAAGAATAGTAAGAACCGAAGCGCCCAAGATCCAATAGCGGTATTTTCTCTCTGCAAAGACGAACCCTAGAATCGCTAAGTAGACGACCACCGCTCCTTGATAGGCAGGTCCGGAAGTTCCGGGCTGGTCTCCCCAATAGGAGAGGCTGCCTAGGCCTTTAGAAATTTGGTCCCATTCGCTTTGCGATTTTACGTTTTGCTCCACTAAAGCTTGAAGCTCCGGAAGCATAGCTTCTGAGGCTTTTTCATTAGAACCTCCACCCATAAGTCTTGGAATCATAAGATTTAGGGTTTCGAGCTTTCCGTAACTCCACATGGTGATGGATTCTTTATCGAGTCCGGATTTGTCACTCGAATGCCTATTAGAATCTAAAATTTGTTTTCCACGTGTGGTTTCTTTCACGTACTCCATGTTGGCCAAAAGCCTTTGGGCGTTCATTCCTACCCCTAAAACACAGGCAAGCGCTATGATTCCTGTGGAGCGGAAAAAATGGGCTCTTAGCTCGGGTTTTTTAATGGCCCGGTAAAGCTCTGAGAGGAATAGGAAAAACAGACCAATAAAAAGATAATAGGTCATTTGGGGATGGTTGGCCGCAATCTGCAGTCCCATAAAAAGACCCGTAGTAATAAAGCCCCAAACGTAGTTTTTCCTTAAATAAACAAGAAGAATTCCCGCTACTAAAGGTGCGAAATAAGCGATGGTGTGAACTTTTCCGTTGTGACCCGCCGCAATGATAATATAGAAATAAGTGGAAAGGCCGAAGAAGGTAGCTCCTAAAAGAGCGTACTTCCAGCTTTTGGTCGCCACCATTCCTAGGAAGAAAAAGCCCGCAAAGAGCATAAAGAGATAAGAGGCCGGACGAGAGACGAACTGGATCACTCCATCGAGCTTTTTAATCACATCTCCTTTGAACTGCGCCCCACTTTGGTAGGTCGGCATTCCAGAGAACATGGCATTACTCCAATAGGTTTCTTCCCCTTTTTCAGCTCTATAGTCCAAAAGCTCCTCGGCTCCTCCTCGGTAATGGACAATATCAGGTTGAATTAAAGTTTTTCCACTGATCACTGGGGCCGCATAAGATAGGGCCAAGAGAAGTAGGACCAAAAGCGAAATCCCAATTCCGATATACTTATTTCTTTTCTCCATGGAAAGAGTCCTTTATTTCTTCGTACTCTACTGTTTCAGCGTCCCAATTGACTTTTTGATCCACTTTGTTTTTTTTAGGTGCCTCTTTTGGTTTTCCCGGCGTGGGAAACTGATAAAAATTGCGAAAGAACATTCTTTTTAAAATGTTCCAAACAAAGAAGATTATGATCGTAGAGAGTATAGTAAGTAGAATGAATTTCATTTTTGTTCGAGCTAAAGGCTCTTTTTATTTTTCAGGGTTAACAATAACGGTCGTAGTGGCTTCGCTTTTCATGGATTCGGACTGCTTTCCATCGGAAAGGCTCTCGTTTTGCGTTGTTTTCACGCTCACGTTTTGGTTTTTGATCCATCCGGTTTTTTGATCTAGAGTAACGGTTCCCGACTGAGAAAGTTCAGAGGAGACTTTGTGCGTTACTCCTTCATTGGTTCTCTCGTCCGATTTTTTCGGAATACCTCCCGCAACTTTAATGGTAACCAATCCGTCTTTTACGCTCTCTAGCGTGTAGCGCGTTGTTAGTTTTACTTTTCCGTCCGGCGATGCATTTTCAGTTTCGCTCCACTGCTGACCGATCTTGGCTCCTTCCTTAGGAAGAACCATAAGATTGGTAGAGAACTGGGTTTTAATTGCCTCTTCATTGAAGCTGTCTTTAAAGCTTGCTAAAAATCCTTTTCTCTGCTCTGCATCTTTGATCTCTTTAGCAGCGACCGTACTGATTTTATCGTAAATCGGATCAAATCCAGCGATGGAAATTACTTCTCCTGTGGATTTCATTTTCATAGCAAGGGTATTTCCTGTTAAGGCCTTGTTAATGTTCCACATCATTTTAAGTTGAGGATCCGAAGGTGCTTTTCCTTTCGTATCTACTCCAACTGTTTTTCCTCCAGCCGTTTGAGAACTGGATTTTCCTTCCAAATGAATTTTAATGTCATAGACTCCGTCTTTGAAGTCTTCCACTGAGAAATTCATTACATCGGTGGATTGAGAGGTAGCCGTCTGGGATTTACCGTCCGGACCGGTCAACTTCTGGATGCTTCTTTGGAACGTAGTTAAGGGATAAGTAGCTCCTTTAACTAATTGAAAACTTTGGGTATAAACTCCATTCTTTTCCTCAATGGCCAAGGCCTTTTCTAAAGCAGGAGAAGAAAGGGAATCTCCTGGGTTTTGAACTTGAGCTAGAGAGTCCTTCTCTGTAGTAGTTGAAGTTGAATTTTCTTTTTTACAAGCAGTAAGGCCCAATGTTACAAGGGCTATTAAAGTCAATTTTTTCATAAATAAAATAATTAGTACACTTTAAAGAATAGAAATAAATTCTTTAATAATTAAAGTGTTAGTTTTTGACGGATGGCTTCGTAGAGAATGGCTCCACACGCAACCGACACGTTTAAAGATTGTGTTTTTCCTTCAATAGGAAGTTTTATTTTTTCGTCTGCGTGGTGCAAAACTTCTTTTGAAATTCCTGTTTCCTCATTTCCCATCACAAGGGCGCAAGGTTCTTTGAAATCCACGTCGTAGATGAGTTGCTGCGCTTTTTCTGTTGCGGCGTAAACCAGTACTCCGTTTTGTTGAAGGTAATCCACCGTGTGCGCAAGGTTTTTCTCCTTACAAATCTTTAGATTCAGTAAAGCGCCAGCAGAAGTTCTAATCGCATCCGAAGAGAGTGGAGCACCTCCTTTTTCTGGAATAATCACGGCGTCGATTCCAACGCATTCGGCCGTTCTACAAATGGCTCCAAAATTTCTTACGTCGGTTAGACGATCCAAAATAAGAAGAAAAGGCGTTTTTTCGCTTTCAAGTAACTCAGGCAAAACTTCTTCTATAGAATAGATAGGAAGTTGAGCAATAAAGGCAACCACGCCTTGGTGGTTTCCTCTAGTGAGTCGGTCCAATTTTTCTACAGGAACATAATTAGGCCGTATTTTATGTTTGGCTAATAGGGCTTTTAGCTGCTGAATATTGTTTCCTTGAACCTGATTTTGTAAAAAGATTTTGTCTATGGTTTTGCCTGACTCAATGGCTTCCATCACAGGATGAATTCCAAAAATAAGGTCTTCTTTTTCTTTAGGGTTTGATTTCATTTATCCGTATTTTTCTCCGATAATAGCTCGTTTTTGCGCTAGGATGTAACCGTAGTGCAGGCCTTCGTGAATGTTGTTAAATATGATGGCATCCTGGATGCTCGATAAGTTCATTCCAAAACTGGTGGAATAGGTTTTATACTCGGTAAAGAACTGCGCGTCAAAGTCTCGAGCTAAGATTTTAGAGGTTTCTGTTAGTAAAAATTCTAAATCTTCAATTTCGCTTAAGGGAACTTCTAAATTAGGAAGTGTTCCTTTCTTATAAGTTTCTACCCAATACTTATCGATTCTAAATTGATTTTCACTTAAATAATAATGCAGTAATTGTTGGGTGGCCACACAATGGGCAATGTTCCAGTAAATATTATTGTTAAACCCGTCCGGAATGAGCATAAGATCCTCGTAGGAGGTCGTTTTTAAAACGTCCAAAAGGTTCTGACGAATTTGTCGGTGGGCCTGAAAATGATAGTTCATTCTAGGGGAATTTAAAGCTCAAAAGTACTTCAATTAATTGAAAAGTACAAAATAGGGGAACGGCGGTGCGTCCGTAAGAACTTAATCCCTTATAGAAGGGAGGTTGTACAGTTAAACTACTCAGTATCAGTAGTTGCTAGTTTTAAATTATAAGGAATCTTCTTTCAAATGTTAAATTATAAGGAGCTCTGGCCTCTGGGGTTCTGGGTTTTTAACAAATTTTAACTCGTTCTTGGCATTAATTGTGTTGACTTGTGGGCGGATTTATCGCAATTTTACATTTTTATACCCATTATCGACTATGTCAGAACTTACGCAGGCGGAGGATCTAAGGATGCTCACCGAAAAACTTCAGCGAAAGAATATTCAGCTCCAAGGACTTCGTAATGAAATAAACAAAGCCATTGTTGGTCAAACCTATATGATCGACCGGCTTTTGATTGGGCTTTTAGGAGGAGGTCACGTCCTACTGGAGGGAGTACCAGGACTGGCAAAAACCCTTGCAATTAAATCCTTGGCTCAAGCGGTTCATGGGCAATTTTCCAGAATACAGTTCACTCCGGATTTGCTTCCGGCCGATGTGATTGGAACACAAATTTATAGTGTTAGGGATAACGATTTTCAAATTAAAACAGGACCTGTATTTGCGAATTTTGTTTTGGCTGATGAGATCAACCGTGCGCCTTCCAAAGTGCAGTCTGCCTTGCTTGAAGCGATGCAAGAGCGTCAGGTAACCATTGGGGAAACTACCCTCGATCTTCCTAGACCCTTTTTAGTTCTTGCTACCCAAAACCCAATCGATCAAGAAGGGACTTACCTTCTTCCAGAAGCGCAAAGCGACCGTTTTATGCTTAAATGCAAAATCGATTATCCGGATTTTGAAGACGAAAGAGAAGTTTTAAGAAGGGTTTCTACTTCTTCTCAAGAAACCATCCGTCCAGTACTCACTTTAGAGGATATTCAGGAGGCGAAAGACCTCGTGCAATCGATTTACCTGGACGAAAAAATTGAAAAGTATATTTTGGATATGGTTTTTGCAACGCGCTTTCCTGAGCGCTACGGCCTATCGGAAATAAAAGAATACATCACTTTTGGAGCCTCTCCAAGAGCTTCGATTAATTTGGCGATTGCCTCGAGAGCTCATGCTTTATTAAGCAATCGCGCTTTTGTGGTGCCTGAAGACGTTAAGGCCATTGCAATGGACGTACTTCGACACCGGATCGGGCTCAGCTTTGAGGCAGAAGCTGAAGAAGTGGACGCAGAATCACTTATTGATCGTATTTTAGCCAAAATTCAGGCGCCTTAATCCTTAAAGAGAAGAGAAGTATTTAGTGGACATTAAAGACCTTGTTCGAAAAGTAAAACAACTCGAGATTCGTAGCAATCGGCGAACTCAAGCTTCCCTTATGGGGCAGTACCATAGTGCCTTTAAGGGCCAGGGGATGACGTTTTCTGAAGTAAGGCCTTACCAAGACGGAGACGACATTCGTCGATTTGATTGGAATAAAACCGCTCGATTTCAAGAGCCTTACGTAAAGGTGATGGAGGAAGAGAGGCAACTCACCGTCATGCTTATGGTGGATGTTTCCGCTTCGATGGATTATGGAACCTTTCAGGCGCTGAAAAGAGAATACGTCGCTGAAATTGCAGCGAGCATTGGGTTTTCTGCTGTGGGAAACAACGATAAAGTAGGACTTATTCTTTATTCCGATACAGTGAAGAAGGTGATTCCTCCTGCAGGAGGAAGAAAACATTTGCTTTCACTACTCTCTCAAATACTTTCTTATCCTTACGAGCCAACAGTCTCACGGACTTCTGAGGCTTTACAATACCTAATGCGGGTCTTTAAAAAACGCTCTTTTGTTTTTGTGTTTTCTGATTTTCATGATCCTTTGGAAGAGAAGATTTTTGGCGTCGCTAGTAGAAAAAACGAAGTGCTTTGCTTTCGAATCACCGACTCTAAAGAAAAAAAAATCCCAGATATTGGCTACGCTTTATTAAAGGACTCGGAAACCGAGCAAAAAGTGTGGGTTAATACTTCAAGTAAAAGGTGGCGTTATGAGTATGTAGAGGCCCAACGAAAAAAAGCCAAAGAATTAAAAGAACTGGTAGATCGTAATAATGCAGGACTAATTGAACTGGAAAGTGGAGACGATTATTTAAGACCTTTGTACCGTTATTTTCAAAGCCGTTAGAATGAGTAGAATAGTACCTCTTTTTTTGTTTATTTTCTTCTTTGCACCCTTAGCAAAGGCCCAAACGCTGTATTCCGTACTCGAGAAATCCACCATTGCTCTTGGGGAACCTAATACCTATAAAGTTCGTATTGATCAGACCGGAGGGAAGGTAGTGGAGTCTGCGCCCAAAGGAGAGCTATTGCCATTTCATTTTGAAGAAATAAGCGATTCTATTGTTTTTAAGGGGGATCATTACGAGAGAATCATCACGTTTACCGTTTTTGAAGAAGGCGAGTTTCGGGTACCGGCCTACGAATTTAGAACCGGTGGAAAACTGCTTAAAACGATACCTTATCAATTAAAGGTGATTAATACGGCTCAAAAAGGCGATGAGATTCATGATATTTTGCCCAATGAAAAAGTAGAGTTTACTTTAGCCGATTATTGGAATCAGTACAAATTCTATCTTTTGCTACTGCTTTTACTTCTTGCCATTATCTTTATTATCGTTCAGTTCATTCGTTACGGAAAGAAAAGAAAACAGGATCCCAAAGTAAGAACAAACGAGACTTTAAAGGCACTAAAACTGCTTAAAAAGAAAGGTTATATCGAGTCAGGAGACTTTAGAAGCTTTTATGTAGAGTTAATTGATCTCTCCAGAGGCTTTCTAAAGAAACAATACCAGATTCCAGCGGATGTGCTTTTGACCGAAGATTTGCTCGATTATATGAAGCTCAATCAAACCCTTTCTTTAGAAAACGAACAAATCATTGGAAAGGTATTTAGAACAGGAGATTTGGTCAAATTTGCCAAAACGTTTCCGGATCAAAATACCATGGAAACGGACTACGCTCTTATAGAATCCTGGGTAAAGAACTCAAAAAAGGATTTAGAATTTGAAAATTTGAGGACGGATGTTTAATTTGAATTTCGAATTTCATTATCCCTATTTGCTTTTGCTGTTTTTGCTTTTGGTTCCTCTTTTTATTTGGGACTTAAGAAAAGCAAAGAGAGAGGGAGTAAAGGTGCCTACCACTCAGGAGGTGAAGAAAAGCGCTTGGGGTGAGAAAGTGGAATTTTTATTAAAATACACCAAATATTTGGTTCTTAGTCTTCTTATTTTGGCCTTAGCTCGACCGAGAACCTTCACTATTAGTGAGGACAGGGACGATTCCAAAGGAATTGATATTATTTTAGCAGTCGATGTCTCGCTAAGTATGCTTTCAAAAGATTTAGAGCCCGATCGCTTGCAGGCACTTCAAGAAATTGCCACGCGTTTTGTACAGGAAAGACCAGGAGATCGAATTGGCCTTGTCACCTATAGTGGTGAAGCCATTTCAAAAGTTCCAGTAACTTCGGATCATAAAATTGTCGTAGATGAGATTAAAAATATTGATCCCATTGAGCTGCAACCCGGAACGGCTATTGGAGAAGGACTTTCTGTGGCAGCGAGCCATTTAAGGCATTCGAAAACCAAAAGCAAAGTCATCATTTTAATGACCGATGGCGTTAATACCATTGAAAATTCACTTTCGCCCTTAGTGGCGGCTGATTTAGCTCAAAGTCTTGGTATTAAGGTGTATACCATCGGAATTGGAACGAATGGTTACGCGTTAATGCCTACGAGTATAAATATTTTTGGAGAGCTTGTTTTTACTGAGGCTGAAGTGAAAATAGATGAGCCTACGCTTCTCGATATCGCACGAAAAACTGGAGGAAAGTACTTTAGAGCAACCTCTAATTCTGCATTAGAAGAAGTGTATTCAGAGATTAATCAACTAGAGAAATCCGAGCTCTCTTCAACCAAATTGTATAATTATAAAGAACACTATAAAATATTACTCTTTTTGGTCCTAGGCCTTATTTTATTAGAAGCCCTGGTCCGATGGGTCGTTTTTAAAACCATCCGGTAAGTTATTTTCTTATGATCGATTTTTCATTTGCCCATCCATGGTATTTGCTTTTGTTGCTATTGATTCCCCTTTTAGGAATCGGGATGTACCGCTTTAAGAAGTGGCAAGAGGAGAAAAAAAGAAGTTTTGCCGATAAAAGGTTTTTAGAGGTTTTCTTTACTGAGAAGAAAGGGGGAGTATGGGTGCCCATTGCCTTTCTTTTGGCCCTTACGTTAATCGTTATTGCACTGGCCGATCCCATTGGAGGAAGACAGGAGAGAGAAAGCTCACAAAGACTCAGTAATGTGATCTTTGTTTTGGACGTTTCCAATTCGATGAATGCCGAGGATACTGAGCCAAGTCGATTGGTAATGGCAAGAAATATTGTGCTTCAAACCATGGACCGCTACCAAGAAGGAAGGGTCGGGCTTATTGCTTTTGCCGGGGACGCTAGGTCTTTAATGCCGCTTACGACCGATTTTTCAGCCATTGGACCTTATGTAGGAGCCATGGAGTCTTCTACGATTCAAGTGCAGGGAACCGATTTTTTGAAGGCCGTTGAAGAAGCGGTAAAGAAGTTTTCTTCTGTTCCTAAAGGATCGCGACAAATTGTACTGGTTTCCGATGGTGAGGACAATGAAGGAAACGATCAGCAGGCCCTTAAGCTAGCACAGAAAGAAGGCATACGATTGATAACAGTAGGGGTAGGAACGCCTGAAGGAGCTCCGGTTCCTGAGTACCTTTACGGTCAGCTTTTAGGATATAAAGTAGATCCTACGACAGGACAAAGCGTATTGAGTCAGAGGCAAGAAAAAGCCCTTCGCTCCCTAGCGGAAGGGACTTCGGGACGCTACATTGACGGCAATCATTTAGAAGAGGCTTCGCGTCAAATTCTTACGGCTTTACAGGAGCAGGAAGGAAAAACCACCTACTCGGTTCAAAGCGAAGGAGCGGAGCATTATTTTGTTTATTTTCTTTTGCCCGCAGTGGTTCTTCTCCTACTAATTTACTTTTTCAATCCAAAAGGAGAGACCAATCTCTAAGAAAAGGGTGCTTTCTGCCTTAAATTCAGCGTTTTTAACCAAACTTTAACGAATCGATGAGAATATATTAAGAGGAAAAGAAATATTTTTGTAGCGGTATGTCTAGACGTATTTTCTTTTCCATTCTATTTTCCCTGCTTGCATATTCATTGCCCTTTGCACAGACTTCTTACAAATCGCTCATGCATGAGGGAAATAAGAAATTTGACCGCGGAGATTTCTCCGGGGCCAGTGGTGATTTTTCTTCTGTCACGAAAGAAAATCCTAAGGATTTTGCAGGTCATTACAACTTAGGGAATTCACTTTACAAAGAAGGGAAATTTGAAGAGGCGGAGCAGGAGTTTAGTAAAGCTTTGGCCTTAGCGAGCTCGAAGAAGGAAAAAATGGCTGCGCATTACAACTTAGGGAATGCACTTATAAAAGGGGGCGATTTTCAAAAGGCAGCCGATGAGTATAAAAAAGCACTTAGGATAGATGCTTACAATGAACAGGCCCGTAGGAATTACGAAATCGCGATGCTCAAAGAAAAAGAAAAGGAGCAGAATCAAAGTGGAGGCCAAGGAGGGGGAGGAGAAAACCCTCAGGAAGGAAATGAAAAAGATCCTAATGGAAAGTCTCAGGACGGTGGCTCTAGTCCGGGAGGAACTCAAGGTGGAGCAGGATCTAATCCTGGAGAGGACAATAAAGCGCCTGTTGGACCTTCCATGCCTAAAGAAAAACAGAAGGCTTTATTAAACCGCGTTGAGGGTAGAGAGTCCGAGACGGCAAGAAGAATATTAAATAAAAATACCTTTTCCGTTCCTCAGAGTAACGCAAAGGATTGGTGATGTATAGAAAGGTTCCTTTTTTCTTATTTCTTATTTTGGCCGTAGTTTCCTACGGTCAGGTCAGTCTATTGGCCGATACGGACAAAAAGACCGTAAAAGAGAAGGAAAGATTTACGCTGTTTGTGATCCAAGAAATCAATGGTAACGAGCTCATCCAGGAAACTCCCCTGCGTACACCGGACCTTTCGAGATTCAATGTAATAGGACAAGGCTCGGTCAAGCAAACCTACGGAGATCCTGCGACCAATACCTTAATCAATCAACTCATCTATGAGTTTTTACTTGAACCCAAAAATCCAGGAGTCCATAAAATTGGATCCTTTCTTGTAACCGTCAACGGCAAGATTTATAAGACCGAACCTTTTGATGTGATTGTAAAAGAGGAGGAAGGTGCCGAGGTGGTTCGTCCGGAGTCAAGAGCACAAAACGTTAAACTCGATATGAATATTGACGAAAAGGAGCTGTTCCCCAACGAGCCCACTCTAGCAATTATTCGAGCTTACAGTGAAGACTTCAATCAACTGCGTCGCGTCGGAAAGGTACACTTTCCAAAAGCAGAACATGTTAGCTTTCGAACGGTCTCCCTTAATAAGGGTAATATTGAACAGAAAACCTCTGGGCGCTCTTCCCAGGTCATTGCGCTTGCCGTAGTTATCGCACACGAACCCGGAACCCATACGGTTCCACCTGTAAGTGCAGAGCTGAAAACAGAAGGCAAGAGTGAGAAAAAAATTAGAAGTAATGCAGTAAAGCTGCAGGTGAAAGAGTACCCTACGGCTCCCCCAAAAGCATATAGAGGGGCGGTAGGAAACTACGAACTTCGACTGGATCCTAAGATTATAGAAGGACCTTTAGAAGTGGGAAAACCCATTGAAGTAGAACTTAAAGTTTCTGGAAAAGGTCAATTGGATCCTTCCATTTTACCGCGACTAAAAGAAACCGATAACTACAATGTGTTTAAACCTGAAGTCTCTACCTCCTTTACAAAGGGTTCGAGTACTATGGAAGGTGAGGTAAAAGCGAAGTACCTTATAGTACCCAAAAAGCCCGGCTCTTTTGATTTACACACCGAAACCTTTGCCTATTTAGATCCAGAAAAAGAACTCTTCAGTGAGCTCTCGGCTCGTTCACTACGATTAACGGTAATGACTCCAGAAGAAATCGAGAACGCAAAATCCACCCTGGATAAAGTAAACGAGTACACCAACAACGTATTAGAAACAGTTAATACGCCCGTTATCGAAACATCTGCCTACAAAGTCAAAAAGGAAGATACCTTAAGTTGGAAAGCGCTACTCTCGAACTACATACTGATCGCCGTATTTATCATCCTTCTTCTTTTGTTCTACACGCTGGTTCGTCGAATGAGAAGCTCTGGGCCTAAAACCGCCGATCGAAATTTAGGGACCGTACGAGAGAAGGAAGAAGAAATTCGAGAATTACTTAAAGAAGAATCTAAAGTCGAGCTTTCTGATCTTAAGCTAGCTGCAGAAAGGGGAGATAAAAATGAATTTTTCTCTAGTTTCGAGGCTTTTTATGCTCAGATATGTAATGAGGTCCAAGCAAGGCACGGGAAAGATTTAAATTCTTATGTAGAAGCCACTTACGGAAAGTCGGAAAGAGAGGCGCTGCACAAATTCAATGAAAAGATCCGTATGGAGAAATACGCTCCTTCCCTTAGTACGGAGGCTTTACTTGAACTTTACGAAAAGACGGAAACAATCTTTTCAAAACTGCAGTAGTTTGTAAAAAAGAATTTCTACTTTTGCGATATCTAGTTTTTTCTCTGGCCTATGGAAATTTTTCAATACTTCTCATTTAAGGAAATTCTGACTTGTTCAATGGTTCTTTTCGCCGTTATTGATATTATTGGATCCATTCCAATTATTGTCAGTTTAAAGCAGAAGTTTGGTGAGATTGAATCGGGAAAAGCCTCTATTGTAGCAGGACTAATTATGATAGTTTTTCTCTTCGTAGGAAATAAAATTCTAGGCTTTATCGGGGTGGACGTGAACTCCTTCGCCATTGCGGGAGCCTTTGTGATTTTTGTCATTGCACTCGAGATGATTCTTGGGATCCAAATTCAAAGGCACGAAGAAGCCAAAGCCGCCTCCATTGTTCCCATCGCTTTTCCACTTATTGCAGGTGCGGGGACATTAACCACAACACTTTCCTTAAAAGCTCAGTACCATGATATTAATATCATTTTTGGTATTCTTTTAAATGTTGTTTTTGTTTTTTTAGTATTACGCTCAGCCGGTTGGATCGAAAAGAAAATTGGACGCTCCACCCTAAAAGTTATTGAGAAAGTTTTTGGAATCATCCTTCTGGCCATCTCCATTAAATTATTTACGAGTAACTTTGCTGAACTTATTCAAACTTACATCCATTTTTAATAATTCTTATGCAGACTTTCTATAAAGTATTTTTGATTCTTTTCATCGTATTTTTTGCCGTTATTCTTTACGCTTTTGAGTGGGAAAAAGGATGGCTTCATGAGGACAACACGAAGTACTTGGTTTCTTTAGCAGGAACCATCGTAGGAGGACTTCTTACCTTTGTCTTAAGTACTTGGTCGAAACTCGCTTCAAAAAGAGGTTAAGATTTAGCCTTTCTTTAGGTGATCTAATACAGCCCTGCTTTTTAATTCGGTCTCTTCCCATTCTGTTTCTGGATTGCTTTGTGGAGTGATTCCACCACCCACGAACAAATGAGCCTTATCGATATATATTCTGGCGCAGCGTAGGTTGACGTAGGCTAGGGTCTTTTCCTTTTGTTTGATCAGTAGGTAACCCGCGTAGTATTCCCTTGGGTAAGGTTCAAAGGTATGGATTGCCTCTAAACAAAGTTCTTTGGGTCTTCCTAAAACGGCAGGGGTTGGATGGAGCTCCTTAATTAAAGGTTCTACTTGCTCCTTTTCTAAAGTCGTTGAGAAGTCCACTCTTAAATGCTTGATTCTGCCGGAAGGATGAGAATAGGGCTGAGATTCCTTAAACTCAGAATTTTCCTTTGAGACTACGTCTCTTACGTAAGAGGTTACCGCAGCTTGCTCCTTAATCTCTTTTTCACTCCATTCATGCTCCAGTGGGAGCGTGCCGGCCAGGGCCATGGTTTTAAACTCTTTACTCTTTTGATCGTACGAGCCTAGAAGTTCCGAGAAAGCTCCCATCCAGCACTCTTTATCTTTAATAATTAAATAAGTTAGGGCGGAAGGGTAGGCCGCTTTTAGGCTTAAGAAACTCTCTGCTAAAGAGAGTGAATCTATAGAAACTATTTTTCTTCTCGAAAGTACTAGTTTTTCCAATTGGTTTTTCTTCGTCCACTCGATGGCCTTCTGAGTTTTAAGGAGATAATCCTCTTTTGTTTCTTCTCGAAGGGGTGGCGAGGGGCTTAAGTCTTTAATGGAAAGCGGATAGGACCTTAGCTCTTCTTCTGAAATCGATTGAAGTGTGCCCGAGAAAGAAAGTTTTTCTTTTGCATCAAAAGAAATCAGTGAAAACTCGTCCTGCCCCTTATTTTCGTTAAGCGTTAAGATTTCAAGAGTATCGGGTAGTTGAAAGAAAACCATTACTGAATTTTAGAGAGCGGAACGATGTTATTGGTCATCGTTGTATGATTGATTAAATTTCCTCTTTCGTCACGGATTTCGATTTGAGAAACGTGAAGTGTAGAGCCTTTGCGAATGAAAGTAGCTTTTCCTGTTACCTCTCCTTTTCTTATACTTCTTAAGTGATTGGAGTTGATATTGGTTCCTACAGGAGCAAATTTCTCGGTGTCCACATGAAGTACCGAAAGGCAGGATCCTAAGGTTTCTGCTAAGGCTACTGAGGCGCCGCCATGAAGGATGCCAAAGGGTTGGTGAACGCGCGCATTTACCGGCATAGTGGCCGAAAGGCTGCTATCATCAATATCCGTAAATACAATGCCTAAGGTATTTCCTAGAGTTTCTTTACTCCAATGGTTCAGCTCGTCGAGCTTTTGTTTTTTCTCTATCTCGGTCATGATTATTGAATGTTAGGATTCCAATTTTCTGGAATTTTAGGTTGGATGTTGTGCTCAATTAAATAATCGCTGATCTCTTGGAGCACTTCTTCGTAAGAGATCTCTTGGAGCCTCTCGTAGGGAATTTTATAGCCGAGGAACATTGTTTTGGTGTTGAAATCTCCAACCGCCATTACAATAGGTACTTTTGCCGACATGGCCATATGGTAAAATCCTTTTCTCCATTTTTCCACACGACTTCTTGTGCCTTCCGGAGTGATGACCAAAGAGAAATCGTCTTTCTTGAACTCGTCGCTAACGAATTGCACCAAATTGTTTTTCTGTGCGCGGTTGATACCTATGCCCCCTAAAGCCTTAACGATCCCTCCGTACCAAGCTTTGGTGTGTTGGTCTTTGATTATGATTTTTAAGGGCATGCCGAGTTTCCAATAGGCGAAGTTTCCTAGGATGTACTCCGAGTTGTGGGTATGAGGCGTTACCACAAGGACGCAACGTCTTAGGTTTTCTTTATCTCCGTGGAGGACGACTTTCCATCCTAAAATTTTCAGTATGAGGCTGCCCAGTAATTTTTTCATGTTCTATCGCTAATTAATAAACAAAAAAGTATAACCAATTCTTTGGCTATACTTTTCAAATATACTTTAAAAATGATTTCTAAAAAAGGTTTGTGATCAATTCAATCACTTTGATGACGATTTCGATAACTAACTGGACCATGATTTCAATTTTGTGATTAGGATTCAAGTGGTGTTTTCCTCGCGGTGTAAATATAAGACAATTTTAGATATATCTTTATTACATTGATTAATTTTTTATTAACTAACCATTTGACTCTAAGAGAGTAGAGGAAGCTTTTAAATTAAGGAACATGAACTAAACCTCTTTTTGGAAAGACTTCCCCCTTTCTCTTTTTATTTTGTTTTTATGATGATTTCTTTCTTTCCGCTTCTGATTTCAAGATCCGTCATTTTTCCAATATCAAGATCTAAAGAGTCTAAAATGCGATCCGCTTCTTTTTTGGAATATTTCTTATTGTTAATTATCACTGAGTCGCCCTCTTGAGATCCCATGGAGATGCGGTTTCCATTGATGTTCATATTCACCTGTTCGCGCTGAGTATACTCGGCTTCTTTTTCTTCATCGTCGTCGTCGATTCCGTTGGCGTTTAAATCTCCATCATAACGAATCTGCCCTTTGTCTAAAGATATCACTTTAGTGGTCATCGGAAGCATTAGCTCGTAAGAAACATCGTAATCTCTGAAACGGTGCTGGTAAGGATATTGGATGAAATTCGGTAAAAGGATTTTTCCTTCTACTACCTCCACCGGTACTTTCAAATCAAGCGGTACATTGTACCCTTCCGCTTCTTTTTTTACAATCAGGTAAGGTTCTTTGATGTCAGGTCTTCTACTAACCTCTACATAAGGATGCTCCTGTTCAAATACTCGGTCTTTATCGGAGAAAAGATCGTTATCGTATGCGGTGAAATTCTCAGGAATCTCCACTTTTTTAAGGTCTACGAAAAGAGTGTCTCCTAGGGCAGTTACAGCGATGTTTTCGGTGTCTTCTTTGTGGCCTTTGTAGATCATGTCTTTTTTAGCCATGTTGATTCCAAAGTAAGTCCCTAAACCAATCAGAGCAATGAAAAGGGCCAGTAGGACGTATCCCACATTTTTCATTTGTGTTTTAGGAGAAAGGAGTTTGATGGCAAAAAATCCAAAGAGCAGTGCAGGGATCAAGGTTCCTAGAACAGCCATGGCTTTTACAGACCAACCCATACCGTCTCCATCAAAAAGAAAATCCAGTTCATTGAACCCAGTTCCGGTGATGGTTGCAGAGCCCATAAATCCAAATACCGCGAAAGTACCAATGATGCATGAGATGGCTAGCAGTAAGAACAATGCACCTAAAAAGTAACGAAAGATGTTCCATAGGCCGTTACTCGCAGAGTTGATGTAAGGTTTGTTCTCGTTGTAGATTTCTCCTACTCTTTGTGAAGATTCGTTTGCGAACTGAACTATTTTATTGGACTCTTCCTTTAAGTTGTCAAAGTTCATAGGCTTTCCCTTCATTTTAAGAAAATCAGATGCGCTTTGTGCTTTGGGAAGCACCACCCATAGAATGATGTAGATCGATACAATTACAGAGGTGGAAATTGCAGCAGTAAAGATGCCTAAGATGGCAAATCCAAGCCAGATAGCTCTCATTGCGGTAATATCCATTCCTGTGTAATGCGCAAGTCCTGCGCAAACTCCAGCAATTTTTTGTCTTTCCGGATCTCTAAAGAGTTGTCTTTGACCTTTACCAGTCGTTTTATTTTGGGAAGCAGTGGATTCTTTTGAAGAATAGTACGCTTCTTCTTGTTCTTCAATAACTTCCGGCTGTCCGATTTGAGCAATAACGCGTTCTACATCGTCGGTGTTGATGACTTCTCTAGTGCCTAAGTGGTCTCTAAAGATTTCTACCATTCTAATTTCGATGTCGTGCATGACTTCATCGGCCTCTAACGGATCTAAAGTGTTTCGAAGTGCTTGCAGGTAGTCACTTAGTTTGATGTAGGCGTGTTCCTCAATTACGAAGGAGAATCCTGCCAGGCCTATTGATAATGTTTTGTTCATGATTTTCTAATTTTTAGTAGTGATTTGGTTGACCGAACTGGTTAATTCATTCCAGGTGTTTTGAAGTTCTTCTAGAAATAATTTTCCTTTTTCGGTGATCTGATAATACTTTCTTGGAGGACCTCCCGTGGACTCTTCCCAACGGTAGGAGAGAAACTCTCCGTTCTTTAATCGGGTAAGTAGTGGATACAGTGTTCCTTCCACCACGTCGAGTTTTCCGCTTTTAAGTTCTTCCATTAAATCAGAAACGTACATTTCCTTTCTTGAGATGAGACTTAAAATACAGAACTCCAGAATGCCTTTGCGCATTTGCGCTTTTGTGTTCTCTGTATTCATTGTGCTTTGTTGTAATTACTTGTTGTTTTTTCTCCGGCTTAAAAACTTTCCTAGGAATTTTTCAGCTCTTCAGCTCGGACGATAAAAGTTATACCTTTAACTTTACTATGCAAACATATGCAAAAAGGATAGTATTATGCAATACAAAGTAGTGAAAATATTAATAATAAATTGTAATGTATTGATTTTCAGTAGTAAAAATTTTAGGCCAAATTTTAAGAATCTTTTTTTTTTGAAGTTTGGGGTCCAATTAGGTCGTAGACTTTTTGCATATAGGCCAATTTTTGACGACTTTTGCCGGATGATTTTAGAAAAAGAACTTCAGTTTATATTAGAGATGGATCAACTAAAAAATGTGATCCGAAGAAATTTTAATCTGGACGACTCGAGAAGAGAGAACACGGCAGAGCATTCTTGGCAGGTAGTTCTTCTCTCTCAAATACTACTTCCTTATGCCAACCGCCGGGAAGAGATCGATCTCTTACGAGTAATAAAGATGCTAACAATACATGATGTAGTAGAAATCAAAGCGGGAGATACTTTCCTTTTCGATAAGAAAGCGACTGTAGGGAAATACGAGCGAGAAGAGCAGGCAGCAATAGAGCTTTTTGGTCTTTTAGAGGCTCCCTTATCGGAGGAGTACTTAAGTCTCTGGCGAGAATTTGAGGCCGTTGAGTCCCCAGATGCTATTTTTGCTACGGCCATTGATCGAATTATGCCTTTTATATTAAATACTTTTTCTAAAGGAACCAGTTGGACCGAGGCCCAAGTAAAAAAATCTCAAGTGGAAGAACTTGTCGGAGAGGCCGTGAAAAAAGGTTCAAGCGAGCTTTATGAGCTCTTTCAAGAGTTACTCGAAAAAGCGGAAAAAGAAGGAAAATTACAGGTTTAGATTCTTTCCAACTGATCGGTAGAAATCGTGGTTTTGATATGACCGAAGTTCACGATCGCCTTGTTTTTCTGAATTTTTTCAATCGTTCCAACGCTAGAGGATCCTTGGATTCTAACCCTTTGTCCAGGTACGAGCCATAAACTGCGCTCCTCAACTTTCTTTTGCTCAATCCGCTCGTGGGTCTGGGTGATTTTTTCTTGTACCTCTTTCTTTTTTAGACTTTGAGTCAGTTTCCTTTTCACCACTTGGAGTTTCTTTTGATCGTTTGGACTCGATTCCAAATGGCGGAATTTTTCTTGCTCTAGGAGTTTTATAAAGTCCTTTACCACTTCCTTTCTTGCTTTTCCAGAAGCGTAGGACTTAATGAAATCTTCTATTTTCCCTCCATAAGAAAGCTTGCGGTGCTCTTTTTCATAGAGCTTTTGGAAATTGAAAAGTTTTTGCTCTAGTTGCTCGTTGAGTTTCTCTAGATTTTGCTTTTTTTCCTGGGCGGAATCCCTACTTTCTTTGAGGTTGGAGCGAAGTTTTTCTACTTCGAACTTTTCCTGTTGTAATCGAACAATAGTTTTATCCAGATTCACTACATCTTTCTCTACTTTCTTTCTTGCGGAGGCAATAATGGCCGGTGGAATTTTGTTCTTTTGAGCCACCTCAAAGGTGAAAGAACTTCCCGCTTGTCCTACTTCCAACTTGTAGAGTGGGGTGAGGGACTCTTCGTCGAAAAGCATCGCTGCATTTTGCGCGTGGGGCAATTGCTCGACTAAAAGTTTAATATTGGTGTAGTGCGTAGTAATAATGGCAAAACTTTTCCTTTTGTAGAAAAATTCCAGAAAGCTCTCGGCCAGAGCGCCGCCTAACTCAGGATCCGATCCCGTCCCGAACTCATCGATAAGTAAAAGGGTGGATTCATCCGAATCCTGAATCATCGAGGCCATTTTCTTTAAACGAGAGCTGTAGGTGGAGAGATGGTTTTCAATGGATTGGTTGTCTCCGATATCGGTGAGCATCTTACTAAAGAAAAACATCTCACTTTTTGGATGGACCGGTACAAGAATCCCACTTTGAATCATCAGTTGAAGTAAACCTAAAGTTTTTAACGTGATGGATTTTCCTCCCGCGTTGGGTCCTGAAATGCAAAGAATGCGATTCTGCTCCGTAAGGGTTAGGGTTTGAGGGAAAATTTCTAGATTTTGCTGTTGGTTTCGAATATAGAGTAGGGGATGAAACGCATTCTTAAGTCTTAGCGTTCGATGCGGATTGAGCTTAGGAAGCACGCCGTTAATTCTTTGAGCAAAATGGGCCTTGGCCTGAAGTAAATCCAAATTGAAAAGGTAAATCTGGTAAGCTTTCAGTAGGTCTTGGTGCTCGCTTAGCTGAGCAGTTAAATGCCGAAGCAGTCGATCGATTTCCTTTTTCTCCTCCTCTTTGGCTTCTCTAAATCGAAAATAATGCTTAAGTACGGATTCGGGTTGAATGAAAGTAATGGATCCTGTTTTGGATTCTCCCAGTACTCTTCCCGGTACTCTTCTTTTAAAAGCGGATTTCACGGCAAGTACCCTTTGGTCTTCAATGATGGATTCTCTAATCTCGTCCAGCATATCTCCAGAAGAATAATTTGCCAGTGCTCGGCTAAAGTTTTGAGAAATATTTTTCTGTAAATTCTGCAGCTCCACCCTCAGCGATTTCAGCTCGCTAGAGGCCTCGGATTTAATCTCCCCAAAGCGATTAAAAACTTGATCGATTTTTACGACAATTTCTTTTTCCACTTCTAAGCGCTCTACCTCTTTAGATAAAAGAGGATAAAGCTCTCTATAAGTAGGAAAGTATTTTCTTAAACGAAAGAACTGCTCGCTTAAGGCCTTGATTTTTATAAAGGATTCGTTCGCAAGTCGGTAGTTTTCTATCCCCATCACTTTGAGTTCTTCCCGAATATCGGGGTAGGGAGAAAACGGTATCGCGTTCTTGCTCTCTAAGCTCGTGAGGTATTCCGCGGTTTTCTCTAGAGAATCTTTAGCCCGAGAGAATTCCATGGGTAGAAGTTTTAAGATCCCTTGCGCCACCACCGGAGAGTAGGCCAAAGGAGCAATCTCTTCTAGTAATTGAGGAAACTCTAATTCCTTTAAGTCGTCTGATTGAATTTGCACAAGGCAAAAATACAAAAATCACTTCTCTCTTTTTCTACCCTTTGTAAATCCTTTTTTTCTAGTAGTTCTTATCTTTGAAGTTTGAGTAAAAGAAAATGAATAGTTGGAAAGAAGTCTTAGAAGAGCTAAAGGGTCACGAGAAATACCAGAGTTTGCACCGGGAGGTTTCCCTATGCTATGAAAAAGGGGTCTGCTACCCGAAAAAGGAATCTATCTATAGAGCACTAGAGCTTACTCCCCTAAAGGAGGTGAAGGTGGTTATTTTGGGACAAGATCCTTACCATGGTGAAAATCAAGCAGACGGACTGGCCTTTTCTGTACCCGAAGGAGAAAAACTTCCTCCTTCCTTAAGGAATATTTATAAAGAACTCTACGATGATTTAGGGATTGAGCGATGTTGTGGGGATTTAAGTTCGTGGGCAAAACAAGGCGTTCTGTTATTAAACAGCTCTTTAAGTGTTGAAAAAGCAAGTGCAGGATCGCACAGTCACTTGGGCTGGCAATGGCTTACGGACCGACTCTTAGAGGCGGTAAGTAGGGAACACGAAGGAGTTGTTTTTCTTCTTTGGGGAGCGCACGCCCAGAAAAAAATACCCCTTATCGATAAAAATCGGCATCAAATTTTAACCTCGGTACACCCTTCGCCGCTTTCTGCTTATCGTGGTTTTTTTGGATCCAGGCCTTTTTCAAAAATCAATGCAATTCTAACGGAGAATAATAAGACTCCTATTTCTTGGTAGAAGCTTCCTTTTCCTCGGACAAGGGAAGGAATTCCATTTTCACTTGATAGTTTCCTTTGTAGTTCTCAAATCCTATTTCGCTCGTAGGATGAGGTAGGACTTCTTTCAAAGTCCATTGGTAGTTTTCAAATTCAAAGGTGTTTTCCTGCTTAGCACCCAAAACCAATTCTTTGGTTAGCTTTTCCCCTTTAGAAGAGATAAAATACATCTGCACTTTTACTTGTCCTTCCCATACACAATTAACGTCTACGGGACACCGACTATCAAAAAGGGTCTTTATAAAACGAACACGAATCGAATCTTCTATTTTTGTCGAGCCGTTCAAAAGCAAGGTCGTTTCATTTCCTTCTTTAAATTGGAGGGTTAGGGGTTTTGCGCTTTGGGTTGAGTCCGCTAGGGAAGTTTTTACCTGGTAGACAGCTTTAGGACGACAAGAGAAAAGACCCAAAAGCATCAAAAGTGAAAGTACCAGTAAGGATTGTGATTTCATGATTAGTTTTTTCCTGTTGTAATTAATTGTTTAGATGCTTTCTGTAACGAAAGGTTAAGCAATTCTTATTTCCAGGCTAAAATTACGGTTCCTAAAATAATAAGGCAAGCACCAGTGAATGTTTTTAAACTTAAGGGCTCGCCTAAAAACAAAACCGCAATACAAATGGTCAGCGCAACACTTAGTTTATCAACGGCCGCCACCTGAGAAACGTTCCCTATCTGGATCGCCTTGAAATAGAAAATCCAGGAGAGTCCCGTAGCAATTCCCGAAATGACCAAAAACAGGAGGTTTTGTTTGGAAAGTGAGCTGATTCCTTTTTCTTCACCTCTTGCCATAATAATGCACCAGATCATAATAAGAACGATGATCGTTCGAATGCCGGTGGCAAGATTGGAGTTCACATTCGTTACCCCAAGTTTTGCAAATATGGCGGTAAGTGAAGCAAATAAAGCGGAAAGTAAAGCGTAAACTAACCACATAATAGCTCTTTTGTATTTGTGTTTTTGTGTTGGTTTTATAAATTTCTAAAGCCAACTATGATGCGCTAGGAAAGTACGTCGTATAAAAAGACGGCTAGCATGGCAAGTCCTACCATAAAATTAAAACCGGTTCCGTAAATAAAACCAATAAAAGCTCCTTTTACCGAGCTCCAAGCTTTTTTCTTGTCGGATCGGTCGTGAAGCAGTTCACCTACAAAGACCCCTAAGAACATTCCAATTAAAAAACCGAAAGGAAGTGGAATGAAAAATAGTCCAACGAGCGTTCCTATAATCGATCCAATAGAACCCCATCGGGTTCCTCCGTATTTTCGATTCGTACGAGCAGGAATGAGGTAGCTCAGAATCACGCTCAGTAGGGTTAAAAAAGCAAAAATCCAGATATAAACCATAGGAAGATCTGCATCCGTTCCAAATTTATAAATAAGGAGTCCACACAAAGAAAGCAGGAGTCCTGGAAGAATAGGAAGAACGGTTCCCAGTAGTCCAATCACTAAAAGAATCAAGCAAAGAAGTTGAATTAAAGTTGAGTCCATGGTAAAGCTGAAATAATAGGTTAAATTTAGCTAAAGCTAGTGAATTCACAAGGGTTTTTGTTAATTTTGTCGGTGTGGAACAGGAACTTAATAAAACATTAGATTTGCTTCAGGTCATTAGTGATCGGATTCATTATTTTATTGCGGATAATATCGCTAACAGTTGGGTGCTTCAAGTCATTGCAAAGCTCCTTTTGCTAGGGTGTTTGGTTTTCCTGCTCTATTTTGTTTTAAGACTCGTTATTCGTCTGATTTTCATCCGTTTTCAGGATGAAAAACGTTTTCCAATGCTTAAGAGTATTGCGCAGTCCAAGATTACCGATTCCATTGCGGGGCTCTTTGCGCTGTTTTTTGGTAGCCAAGCGCTCTATTCCGTTTTTTGGAGGCACAAGCACTCCTATGAATATTTAGAGAGACTAACCGATTTTATCATAGTTATTGTTATTGCCTTCATGGCCTCTCGTTTTTTAAAGGCCGTTAAATATTATTACAGCTACCAGGGAGATTTTTATCGCATTGTCGCCATTAACGCCATTTCACAAACCGTTAAAACCATCGGGGTTTTTATTTTCACCCTCATTGCCGTTAGTGTGATTTTTGGAATTAAAACAGGGACGTTATTAACCAGTTTAGGAGCGGTGACTGCCGTGCTGGTTTTAGTGTTCCGAGATACCATTCTTGGGTTTATGACAGGTATTCACGTGGCTACTTCTCGAAGCCTTAAAGTAGGCGACTGGGTCGGTATACCAAAATACAATCTGGAAGGGATCATTCAAGAGATTAACATCATCACTACTAAAATCCAGAATTTTGATAAAACGATCTCTACCATACCTACTTACGATCTGCTCTCTACCGAGATCCGTAACAACCAGATCATGGCCGAGGGAAATAAAAGACGAATCAAAAGATCCATTATTTTCAATATCAATTCCTTTCACTTTGTAAGTCCTGAACTTTTGGAGGAGCTGATGAAGATCAATTTGATCTCTTCTTATCTTAAAGAAACTTCGGATTTGATTGCAAAAGAAAAATCAGAAAAACCCAATGCAGACCTACCTATTAACGGAAGGCAACTCACCAATATTGGAGTCTTTAGGAAATATGCAGAACTCTATTTGCGCGCTTCAAAAGAAGTCGATCAAGAAGAAATGATTTTAGTAAGACAATTGGAGAACACCTCGCAAGGGCTACCTTTAGAAATTTACTGTTTTGCTAACCGTTCGGGTCTAGCGGATTTCGAACAAATCCAAGCCGATGTCTTCGATCATTTGCTGACCGCTGCTAAACTCTTTGATTTGGAGATTATGCAACTTCAAAGAATGTAGAATAGGAAGCGTTAACCCCTTTTTAGAAAAGAATTATGACCAAGTTAAGTGTAAACATCAATAAAATTGCCACTTTAAGAAATGCTCGTGGAGGGGAACTTCCAAGTGTAACGGAGGCAGCAAAGTTAATTCAGAGTTTTGGTGCTCAGGGTATTACCATTCATCCTCGCCCTGACCAAAGGCATATTACAAGAAAAGACGTCTACGATTTAAAACCTTTGGTTTACACGGAATTCAATATTGAAGGAAATCCGAACCCAAGCTTTATTGAAATGGTAAAAGAAATTCGTCCAGAGCAAGTGACCCTAGTGCCGGATGCAGACAATGCCATTACTTCCAATGCGGGTTGGGATACAAAGGCGCACTTGGATTATTTGAAAGAAATTGTTAGTGAGTTTAAATCTGCAGGGATTCGGACTTCCATCTTTTTGGATCCCGATCCCAGCCTTATTGAAAGTGCAAAAGAGACCGGTACAGACCGAATCGAACTCTATACCGAAGCGTACGCTACACTTTATCCTAAAGACCCTGAGCTAGCGGTTCAACCTTACGTTGAAACTGCGAAAAGAGCAATGGAGTTTGGTTTAGGACTCAATGCGGGTCATGACCTTTCTTTAGAGAATCTAAAGTATTTTAAGGAGCAGGTTCCGGGTCTTTTAGAAGTTTCCATTGGACATGCCTTGATTTCAGAGGCTTTGTACTTGGGGATGGAAAATACGGTTCAGGCTTATTTAAAAAGACTCGCTTAGGAGCGTTACTTCAAAACTTTTTTCAATTATGGAACTACTTCATTCAAAAATTTATTCCGAGGAATTAACTACCACTCCCGTTTTGGTCTTTCACGGACTCTTTGGAATGCTAGACAATTGGGGAAATTTTGCAAGAGAATTTAGCGCCAAGTTTCCGGTGCACCTTTTGGATTTAAGGAACCATGGAAAAAGTTTTCATTCACCAGAAATGAGTCACGAGGCCATGGCCTTAGATATTCTCCATTATATGGATCAAAAGGGAATCGAAAAAGCGATTCTTTTGGGCCATTCTTTGGGAGGGAAAGCCGTCATGCATTTCGCTTTATCTTACCCTGATCGAGTAGAGAAACTTGTCGTTGTCGACATGGCTCCCAAATCTTACCCTCCTCATCATCAAGCTATTATTCACGCTTTGCAATCCATTAAATTCGAGCAGGATCTGGGTCGAAAAGACGTTGAAACTAAATTAGTAGCTCAGGGGCTCGATCTTTCTAATGTGCAGTTTTTGGCCAAAAGTTTATTCTGGAAGGAGCCAGGACTTTTAGATTGGCGTTTCAACTTAGAGGTCCTTGCAGCGCAGTACGAAGATTTTGTTGGTGCTGCAATTAAAACGGGTGTTTACCATGGACCTACACTTTTTGTGCGTGGAGGAAAATCCCAATACGTATTGGATGAGGATCGTATTCTTCTCTCGCAGCAGTTTCCTTCTTACCAATTGGAAACAGTCCCAGGGGCGGGCCATTGGGTACACGCGGAAAATCCAAAAGCTTTCCATGAAATCGTACATGATTTTTTACTAGGTACCCTAGAAGGCTAAAAAATTAATCTTTTTTTTAAGATTGAACGATCGCTGATTATTAATTTTTCTTAATAAAATCTTAAAGTTAAATTCACCTTCTGAGAGGGTTTTTAAGGCTAGTTTCGCACAAATCAAAACTTGTAATGAAAAAACTAGTCTGTTCGGTACTTTTGTGTGCCTCACTTTGGGCTTTCGGGCAAACCGGAACGCTTTCAGGAAACATTAATGAAGAATCTGGAATTTCTCTTCCGGGAGCCAAATTAACCTTAATGCCGGGGAATCTGCACACGGTAGCAGATCAAAACGGGAATTTCGTTTTTCTAAACGTTCCTGCAGGATCCTATACGCTTTCTGTCGTCTACTTAGGCTACGGAAGCAAGCAATACTCGGTAAACGTTAGAGAGGAAGAGAATACAAAGCAAAACATTATCTTTTCTAGCCGCGAGCAAGCCATAGAAGGTGTGACAGTACTAGGATTTAGTAGACAAAGTCAAGCGCGTGCCCTTAACACGCAGAAAAATAATTCGAATATTTCGAACGTGGTTTCTTCTGATCAGATCGGGAAATTTCCAGATGCGAACATTGGAGATGCCCTAAAGAGGGTTCCTGGTATTACCATGCAGAACGACCAAGGGGAGGCGAGAAACATAATTGTTAGAGGTCTTGCTTCTGAGCTTAACTCGGTTACTCTTAACGGAAATAGAATTCCATCTGCAGAAGGAGAAAACAGAAAAGTTCAAATGGACTTAATTCCTTCTGATATGATTCAGATGGTAGAGGTGCATAAGACCCTAACTCCAGATATGGACGGAGATGCCATCGGAGGTTCCGTTGAACTTCACACAAGAACCGCTCCAGGAAAAGAAAGAATTTCATTGAATGTAGGATCGGGATACAACGGTATTCGCGATAAATTTGCCTTCTCTAATTCCTTTATTTATGGAAACCGCTTTGCTCAAGGGAAATTAGGCGTGGTATTTAACGGATCCTACAACAACCAAATTTACGGATCGGATAACGTTGAAGGTGTTTGGGCAGAGGACGATAACGGAAACCTATTCATGGAGGAATTCGAAATCCGTAAGTACGACGTAAGAAGAGAAAGAAAAAGTCTAGGTGCGAACCTTGATTATAAATTCAATGAAAAGCACCGTCTGAACTTCAGTGGAATTTACAACTGGAGAGACGACTGGGAAAATCGTTTCAGAACCACTTACGATGATTTAGAGCTAGTGGATGGAGCTTATGTAGGTCGAGTGACCAAGCAAACCAAAGGGGGAATCGAGAACTCGATGAACCACGGAGGAAGATTAGAGAGACAAACCATGCAAAGCTATTCCTTAGGTGGGGATCACCTTTTGGGATCAGAGCTGGATATGGATTGGGGCGTTTCTTACTCTCAAGCAGGAGAAGAAAGACCGGACGAACGTTATATTGAATACCGTGCTAAGGACGTAGATTTAGTAGGATCGTTTACCGATAAAAGATTCCCACTCATTTCAACGCGTTCTACACTTTCTGCTCAGACCTATGAGTTTAGTGAAGTAACGGAGCAGCAAGGAACCACTTCTGAGGACGAGTTCACTGCAAGACTTAATTTTAGATTTCCATTCTCTTTGATCGAAGACCAGAAAGGTCGTATTAGAGTTGGAGGTAAACTAAGACTTAAAAATAAAGATCAAAATCTTGATTTTTATGAATACGAAGCGATTAATGGAGGTATGGACACCATGGGGGATGTAACGACCGACTTTTTTAGCGGGGAAAGATGGAATCCAAATTCCAAGTACGTACCGGGGCTTCATGTTTCCAAAACTTATTTAGGGAATTTAGATTTGAACAATTCTAGCCTTTTCGAAAGGTCTCAAGTTGCGGATGAATTCTTAGCAGCCAACTACAAAGCAAAAGAAAGTATTATTGCGGGATATTTAAGATGGGATCAGAGCTTCTCGGATGTGTTCTCTATGATTTTAGGAGCTCGTTACGAAGCTACTTCTACAGAATACTCCGGAAACATCATTGAAGATGAGGATTCACTTGAAGGAGTAAGAACAGTGAAGAACGATTACAACAATATTCTTCCTTCCGTTACTTTCAAATACACGCCAAGTTCTCAAATGGTATTAAGAGCAGCGTTCTCTACGGCGCTTGCTCGTCCGAATTATTACCAGCTTTCTCCTTACATCAGCGTTATTCCAGACGATTATGAAATCGTAGCAGGTAATTCCAACCTAAAAGCAACTTACGCTTACAATTACGATATCATGGGAGAGTATTACTTTTCCAATGTAGGTATTGTTTCCTTAGGTGCTTTCTATAAGAAACTCAATGACTTTATCTACACGTACCGTGATTCTTCCTATACAAGTGATAAATTCGCTCAAGACTTCCAAGGGGTAGACAATCCTTTAGAGCCAGGACAAAACTATACTTTCCTTACTTCTAGAAACGGAGAGTCGGTGGATGTTTACGGTTTTGAAGCGGCGTTCCAAAAACAATTGGATTTCTTACCTGGTTTCTTACGTAATTTGAACCTTTACGCGAACTATACCTATACGAAATCAGAAGCCAAAGGAATCTACAACGAGGATGGTGATATGAGAGAAGGTCTTATGCTTCCAGGTACGGCTCCGCACATGTTTAACGGTTCGCTTTCTTGGGAAAACCGCAAATTCAATGCGAGGGTATCGGTGAATCATGCCGCTGCTTATTTAGATGAACTAGGAGGAGAAGATTTTGAAGACCGTTACTACGATAAGCAAACTTTCTTAGACGTCAATGCATCGTATGCTATTAAGCCGTGGATGAGGGTTTATTTCGAGGCGAACAATTTAACCAATCAGCCACTTCGTTACTACCAAGGGGTAGAAGACAGAACCATGCAAATGGAATACTATGAGCCAAGGTTTTCTTTTGGTTTGAAGTTTGACTTTTAAGCCGTAATTTTAAAGAATGAAGAAAATAACTTTAACACTAGGAGCGTTAGTGCTTATTGCAGTAAGCTCCTGTAGCGTATATAAGAACGATCCTTTTAAAGGACAACGAATTGAACCGAGCGTAATTACGGACAAAACCAACCACGATACGGACGATCCTGCTCTTTGGATTCATCCCGAGCGTTACGACCAAAGCTTGATTATTGGTACCGATAAGGATACCGATGGAGGACTTTTCGTTTACGATCTCAATGGTAAACTTCAAAATAAAGTCCTTGGACTGAAAAGACCCAACAATGTGGACGTTCAGTACGGCATTCCTTTTCAAGGTAAAAAAGTGGACATCGCTGTGGTAACGGAAAGAGAACTCAATCAGATTCGTATCTATTCTCTTCCAGAAATGACTGAAATTGGAGTAATCCCTGTTTTTGAAGGGGAAGCACTTAGAGCACCGATGGGAATTGCCCTTTATAAAAATCATACTAACGATAAATTCTATTTAATCGTTGGAAGAAAAGAGGGTCCTTCAGGAACCTACCTATGGCAGTACGAGCTTAAAGAAAAAGACGGAAAGATTTCTGGAGAAGTGGTTCGTAAATTTGGTGAGTTCAGTGGGAAGAAGGAAATCGAAGCCATTGCGGTGGATCATGAATTAGGCTATATTTATTATAGTGATGAACAGTTCGGGATTCATAAGTACTACGCGGATCCTGAAAAATCGAACGAGTCTCTAGCTGTTTTTGGACAGAACGATTTCAAAGAAGATATGGAAGGAATTTCTATCTACACGCAAAAAGACGGAAAAGGATATATTTTGGTATCCAACCAACAGGCCGGTACTTTTAATGTGTATCCTAGAGAAGGTAGCAGCAAGAGTCCTCATGAGCATTCGCTTATTGTTGAGATTCCGGTTTCAACCAAATTTTCTGATGGATCTGAAGTTTCAAGCAAAGCACTTTCTATTCGTTATCCAAAAGGTTTATTTGTAGCCATGAGTGAAGGGAAAGTATTCCATTACTACGACTTTAGAGATCTAGAAGCTTGGATTGAAAAAGCAAAGCAAACGGCTCCTTAAAGCCTTTTGACTCTCTATACTTGGCCCCGAAGGACACTGCATCCTTCGGGGTTTTTTGTTATCTTTGCTCCTAAATCTCCACGCATTCCCATTTTGAACCAGTCACTAGTAGTTGTTAGCGGTGCCACCGGAATTTTAGGCCGGGTTTTGATTCTAGATCTTTTAAGAAGAGGAAAGAAAGTTCGTGCTTTAAAACGCCGTGAATCCGATTTAGGAGATGTTTTGAATTCCTTTTCCTATTACGAGCCCTTAGAGGAGCATTTATTAGAGAATCTTCAGTGGAGGGACGTCGATTTTGAAGATATGGATTCGATTACTTATGCGTTGGAAGGAGCAAGTGAACTCTACCACTGTTTGGCTTTGGTTTCTTTTGATCCTAAGGATCGAGATGAACTTTTCTCAACCAATCATCAAATCACTCAAAGACTTCTTTATGCAGTAGAAGGCTCAAGCATTCAAGCAATGCTTTATGTTTCTTCCATTGCCGTATTAGATAAACAGCCCGGACAAACGGTCCTAGATGAAAGCTCGGATTTTGACCCCAAAAAACTTCATTCTTCTTATTCCTTATCGAAATACCTCTCTGAAATGGAAGTGATGCGAGCGGGAGCAGAAGGCCTTAATGTAGTGGTGGTTCAACCTGGAATTATTCTAGGGTCCGGAGGATGGAAAAGAAGCAGCGGAGCGCTGTTCTCTTCGTACCAGTCCTTGCCTTATGTGCCCAGTGGAACGGGCAATTATGTGGATGTACGGGATGTGAGTCGAGCCTCTATTGAACTAATGGAGAAGAAAAAATATGGAGAGCGCTACACGCTAGTAGCAGGGCAGTTTTCGAGCAAAAAAGTGAGCGATCTTATCCGAGAGAAAAGTGGATTAAAGCCCGCCCGAGTGCTCCCTAAATCATTGCTCGTTTTCTTTTCAAAATGGGCGCCCTACCTTTCTTTTCTCATTCCACCTCTTCGGTTTTTACACCCCTCGAATGTTAAGGCCTTAGTGGGAGAAGAGGTCGTTAGCTCAGAAAAAATAAAAAAGACGCTTGATTTTGAATTCATTCCTGTTGAAAAGAGTTTGAATGAGCACATAGATCATTTCCTTTCTAAAGGAAAAATATTGTAATTTATGAATTTAACTCAGTTTATAGAATCCAACGCCAATAAATTTTTGACCCGCCCGGCGATCGGTTTTAAGAAGGACGATGAATGGAAATCCCTATCCTGGATGGATTTTCGTCGAACGATTTATAAAACCGCCAATGCTTTAAAAAATTACGGAATCGGGCCAGGAGACCGGGTAGGAATCTACAGCGATAATTCTGCAGAATGGGTCGTGTTTGATTTGGCTGCTCTTGCTATTGGAGCCGTAACCGTTCCCCTTTATTCAACAGCTAACGAAGAGCAAATTCGTTATATTTTAAAAGATGCGCAGGTAAGAATCCTTTTAACGGGGAATCAAGAGCAGTACGAGAGAAGCTACGTGCTTTTAGAGGAAGGACATATTGAGCTGTTAATTGCTGCTAAGAAAAGAACATGGATTAAAAAGCAAAATACGTTTTACCTTGAAGACTTCATAATGGAGGCCTCCGATTCCCTTGAAATCGAGCCTCGAGATTCAGAGGATCTCGCGACACTTATTTACACTTCTGGAACGACCGGAGTTCCCAAAGGAGTGATGCTGACCCACGGAAACTTCACCAACAATATTAATAGTCACTTTGACTTTTTCAAATTTAAAAACTTTACTTCAGAGCATTCCTTGGCCTTCTTGCCTTTAACTCATGTTTTTGAACGCAGCTGGACCTACCTGTGTTTGACCGGAGGGGCCAAAGTAACATTTTTAGAAAATACAACCCAGATTGCTTCGGCTTTAAAAGAAGTAAAACCTACTATGATGTGCGCGGTTCCGCGGTTTTTCCAAAAAATATACATCGGAGTCAATCAGAAGATGGAAGAGAGTTCTGATCTTAAGAAGAAACTTTTCCACTGGGCTCTTTCCCTAGGAAAACAAAAGTCAGAGCTTAGAAGGGATGGAAAGAATGTTCCTTTGGGATTGCAACTCAAATATGCATTGGCGGACCGATTGGTCTTTAGTAAAATAAAGAACCAAATGGGAGGAAACCTATGGTTTATGCCATGTGGAGGAGCTTCGATATCAAGGGACGTAAGTGATTTTTTCGACCACATTGGGCTTCATTTAACCGTAGGCTACGGTCTTACTGAAACCACTGCAACCGTTACGGCCATGCCGTTAGAAGGGTACAAGCCCGGAAGCTGTGGAATCCTTTTGGGAGGTACTGAAATTAATCTTGGAGAAGACAATGAAATTCTAGTGAAAGGAACGGGCGTAATGAAAGGGTACTACAATAGAGAGGAAGAAACCAAAGCGGTATTAAGTGAGGACGGATGGCTTAGAACGGGAGATCAGGGAGAACTGCGCGATGGACATTTGTTTATCACCGATCGATTAAAAGATTTAATGAAAACTTCCAATGGAAAGTACGTGGCTCCCCAACCCATCGAAAATCTATTAAGTGATCAGCCACTGATCGCTTCGGTAGTTTTAGTAGCGGAAAACCGACCTTTTGTTTCTGCGCTACTTGTGCCGAACTTTGAAGTGTTAAAACCGCTGGCTGAAGAGAAAGGGCTCTTAGGACTTACTGAGCAGGAGCTTTGCGAGCATCCTGAAATTAAAAAGCTCATGGACGAGACGGTAAATCTTGCACAGAAAAACCTCCAAGGTTTTGAAAAAGTAAAAAAAATGTATTTACTGCCCCAAGAATTCGCGATTGAATCCGGCGAGATGACCCCGACACTGAAAATTAGAAGAAAAGTGGTTTTGGAGCGTTATGCAGATGCTGTTGAATCCATGTACCATAATTAATATAAAAGAGAATATCCATTCCTATGCTTACTGAATTTATTCCGCAACATAAAAAAGAAACTTTTTCTTCAACGGTGAAAGAAACCGCTCCGAGTAATATTGCGCTAATCAAATATTGGGGTAAATACCTTTCACAAATTCCAGCCAATCCAAGCATTAGCTATACCCTTACAAATTGCCATACCAACACCGAGCTTTCTTTTGAGAAAGGACAGGCGTTCTCGGTTAAGGTCTTATTATCGGGAGAAGAAAAACAGGATTTTGCCTTTAAAATAGAAAAGTATTTTCGTTCCATAGAGCGCTACCTGCCTTGGATTTTAGAGGGGAGCTACCTGGTAAAGACCGAAAATTCTTTTCCACACAGTTCCGGAATTGCTTCCTCTGCTTCCGGTTTTGCTGCCTTAGCCAAATGTCTACTTCGTCTAGATCAGCTCTTTGGAGAGGAAGAATCGCTGGATTTAAAAAAAGCCAGTTTCCTTGCTCGACTTGGAAGCGGTTCGGCAGCAAGAAGTCTTGAAGAAGGAATGCAAGTATGGGGTGAAACTCCAGAAGTAGAAGGCAGCTCAGACCTTTACGCGGTAAGTTATCCTTCTGAGGAGATCCATCCTGTATTCAAAGACTTTAATGATTACGTCCTTTTGATTCATGAAGGAGAAAAAAGTGTTAGTTCTACTGCGGGGCACAATCTGATGAATGATCATCCCTATGCGCAAAGAAGATTTGAGGAGGCGAGAGAAAATTTTACTAAAATAAAATCCATCTTAAAATCAGGCGCACTTGAGGACTTTATAGAACTAGTGGAACACGAAGCCCTTACGCTTCATGCACTAATGATGATGAGCTCTCCGGCCTATCTTTTAATGAGACCCGAAACGCTAAGTGTGCTTCAAAGCATCTGGCGCTTTAGAAAAGAGACGGGACATCCTCTCTTCTTTACTCTCGATGCAGGAGCCAATGTGCATCTACTTTTCCCATCGGGAGAATCCAAAGAGGCCATTGAAGCCTTTATTGAAAAAGAGCTTCTGCCTTTTTCTCAAAAAGGAGGCCTGGTAAAAGACCGTATGGTCTTTGCTTAAGAAAAAGCTTTAAATTAAAAAAAGAAAATTCAGATATGAAAATAGGAATATTAGGTGGAGGTCAATTGGGACGCATGTTGATTCAAGAGGCTCTAAGTTACGACGATCAGTGGTTTACTTTGGATCCAGATCCTAAGGCTCCCTGCCATCAGATTTCTGATTTTACGTGCGGAAGTTTTAATGATTACGAAGAGGTACTTTCCTTTGGAGAAGGAAAAGATGTGGTCTCCATTGAAATTGAGCACGTTAATGTGAAAGCCCTTTACGAGCTAGAAAATAGAGGAATAAAAGTGATTCCTGCGCCGCATATTATTGAAATCATTCAGCAAAAAATTCTTCAAAAGGAATTTTATTTAAAAAATAACCTTCCATCCCCTGAATTTCAGGTAATCCAAAAGGCAAGCGAGCTTAATTTTCCTTTTCCTTTTGTTCAGAAACTTAATACCGGAGGTTACGATGGGAAAGGCGTTCAAGTCATTCATTCCCAAGAGGATTTGCATAAACTCTGGGATGAGCCCTCAGTAATCGAATCCTTAGTGGATATAGACAAAGAACTTTCCCTTATCATTGCTAGAAATTCAAGTGGAGAAGTGAAGCAGTTCCCGGTCACTGAAATGGTAGCGGATCCAAAACTCAATCTCCTTGATTTCAATATTTGCCCAAGCGAGCTTACACTAGAGGTAGAACAGCAAATTGAAAAGATAGCTAAAGGATTTATTGAGGCTGCTGATTCTGCGGGACTTTTTGCTATTGAACTCTTTTTGGATAAACAGGGCAAAGTATGGATCAACGAAACCGCGCCAAGGCTTCACAACTCAGGGCACCAAAGCCAAGAAGGAAATTTGAACTCTCAATTTGAGCAGATGTATCGGGTGCTAAAAGATCTTCCACTAGCTTCTACGGAAGCAAAAGGTTTTTCAGGCATGCTGAATTTAGTAGGAGAGGAGGGCTATACGGGTCCTGTCAATTACGAAGGGATTGAGAAAGTACTTTCGCGCCCCAACTGCTACGTTCACCTTTATGGAAAAACAATGACCAAACCGGGACGAAAAATGGGGCACATCAATATTGTGAGTGGGTCGAAAGAAGAACTACTTTCTGAGCTTCAAGAAGTCAAAAGCCTCGTTAAGGTGATCGCTCGGGAAGGGCAAAAGTAAATTTCTAATTTATTTATCTTTACAGTAATATTTAAGCCAATGGTAGGAATTATAATGGGATCCAAAAGCGATCTTCACATCATGGAAAAGGCAGCAGAGGTTCTTAAGTCTCTTGAAGTTCCTTACGAACTGACGGTAGTCTCAGCACATCGCACTCCGCTTCGTATGGTTGAGTATGCACAAAAAGCGAAGGGAAGAGGCCTGAAAGTGATTATTGCTGGAGCGGGTGGAGCGGCACATTTGCCAGGTATGGTCGCAAGCGAAACCACTCTTCCTGTAATTGGCGTGCCGATTCTTTCAAGTAATTCTATTGACGGATGGGATTCTGTTCTTTCTATTCTTCAAATGCCTTCCGGAATTCCCGTAGCAACGGTGGCTTTAAATGGAGCAACCAATGCCGGACTTTTAGCCGCAAGAATTCTGGGAACTTCTGATGAGAATTTGTCTCATAGGCTTTCGCTTTATCAGAAAGAGCTGGAAGAAAAAGTATTAGGGACCATTGAAGAGATTAAAAAAGAGCATCCCAACGGGTTTGATCTTTAATCCATAAGCCACTTATAGGCGGATGGAAATTCCTTTCTCCAGTAAGCCTCGTTATGCTTTCCGTCCTCGTCTGTACGATAGTAGATGTTTTTGTCTTTGACTCCTTTGGACTTAAGTAAAAAAATAACGCTGTCGGTATTCCCCTTCATGTCTTTCATCTCGTGAGTGCCTTCGATGAAATAGTACTTATGTTTGCCTAAGTTCTTAGGAAGCTGAGCGAGGTATTGCCTTAAAGAATATTTGTTGAACCAAAAGGCAGAACTAAAACTAAGAACTTTTCCAAAGGTTTTTGGATAAGATGCAGCCCCGTAAACAGAAATGAGCGCACCAAGTGAACTTCCTCCTAAAAGGGTGTGTTTTGCTCCTTTTTTGGTTCGGTAGTTCTGATCAATATAAGGTTTTAAAGTCTCTACAATAAATGCCATGTATTCTTTTCCTTTTCCTCCGCCGTATTGTGCATTGGGGAAGGGTGAGAGTTCCTCAATCCTTTTCTCACCACCGTTATCGATTCCCACTACAATGGCCTCTGTAAATCCTTCTTTGGCTAATGCATTAAGGGTTTCATCGATGCCCCATTCTCCTGCATAAGAAGTGGCCTCGTCAAAGAGGTTTTGACCGTCATGAAGGTAAAGCACGGGATAAGTTTTGGACTTCTCTAACGTATAGCTTGGAGGGAGATAAATCCAAATCCTTCTGTCTCTATCAAGTTGAGGCATGGAAAAAGAATCGGAAAGTATAGAAACGTTCTCTTCTAAGGTGGAGGTTTTTTCTTGCGCTTTAGGTAAGGTAAGAAGCAGAAGAAAGAAGACTACTAATAAAGGTTTCATGATTAGAAAAATTAGGAATTAAAGAATTGCATCAGGTCCAAGTAGTTTTTTTTATTGATTCCGTGTCCTGCCATGTATTCTCTAAAGGTAAAATAGCAGCCTTTCTCGTAAAGCAAATCGGCAGCCTTTGCGCCCCATTCAAGAGGAATGGTCGCGTCGTCCGAGCCATGAGAAACAAAAAAACGAAGCGGCTCCATGCGTTTCTTTTCGGCTTTGCTCCCTATTAATATTTGGGGCTCGGGATAGGTTGAGAGTAGGGCTACTTTTGAAAAGAGCTCAGGATAAGTTAAAGCCAGAGCATAGGTGAGTACTCCTCCTTGACTGAATCCTGCAATATGATTTCTTTGGGTTTTTATGTTGTAACGCTGAGGAATTTCTTTTAGCGATTTCATCAGAAGATTGAGCGACTCTTTAGCTCGAGTAGGATCGAAATAATTCTCTGGATCATTGAAATCAATATCGTACCAGCAGTATTCCCCCATAGGGCTAGAGTAGGGAGCCCTAAAGCTTACTATAAGCCAATCTTCCGGTAGATCTTCTCGGAAGGAGAAAAGGTCTTGTTCATTGCTGCCGTAACCGTGCAAAAGGTAAAGGATAGGGGTGTTTTCACGGAGCACCATGGGCTCGCGTACTAAATATTGTAATTCCATAGTTCAAATATACTTTATTTCGCGTGTATTATTTCTTTGCCCCTGCCTTAAAAAAAGTAGGAAAACAAAAAACGGCGCCTAAAAAGGACGCCGTTCTATTTTTATTATAACAGGAGTTATAGTGCTTTAACGATGAAATAATTTTTCTTTCCTTTTTGAAGAAGTAGAAAACTTCCATCAATTAAATCGCTTGGCTGAACAGTAAACGTGTCGTTTATTTTGGTTTTGTTCACCGAAATAGCGTTTCCATTTAATTCTCTTTGCGCCTCACTTTTGGATTTTAAAAATCCGCTGTGCTCGGAGAGGAGCTCTACCATGCTGCTTTGAAAAAGGATTTCTTTCGAAATTTCTTTTTGTGGAACCCCTTCAAAGACCTCTAAGAAAGTCTCCTGGTCCAGGGAAGTAAGGTCCTCTGCAGTTGAGCGACCAAAAAGGATCTCAGAAGCCTGCATCGCTTTTTCGTAGTCGCTTTCGCTGTGCACCCATACCGTTACTTCTTTAGCTAAGCGCTTTTGAAGTTTTCTTTCGTGAGGGGCTTCTTGGTGTTCTTTAATTAACTCCTCAATGGTTGACTGATCCAAAAACGTGTAGTATTTGATAAAACGCTCAGCGTCTTGATCTGAAGAGTTCAGCCAAAATTGGTAAAACTTGTAGGGAGAAGTTCTCTTTTTGTCGAGCCAGTAGTTCTCTCCGCTTTCAGATTTTCCGAATTTAGAACCATCGGCTTTCGTAATTAAAGGAACGGTCAAGGCGAAGGCTTCCCCTTGTACTTTTCTTCTAATGAGTTCGGTTCCCGTAGTAATGTTTCCCCACTGATCGGATCCTCCCATTTGAAGCCTTACTTTTTTCTCTTTGTAGAGGTGTAGAAAATCGTATCCTTGCAGAAGTTGGTAAGTGAATTCAGTAAAACTCATTCCTTCCACCCCTTCTTCACCTGAAAAACGCTTTTTCACAGAGTCTTTGGCCATCATGTAATTTACAGTGATGTGTTTTCCAATTTCTTTTGCGAATTCTAAGAAAGTGATGGGCTTCATCCAATCGTAGTTGTTGACAAGCTCCGCTTTATTTTCTCCCTCTCCATCAAAATCTAGGAATCGAGAAAGTTGTCCTTTTAAGCACTCTACATAGTGATTTAAAGTCGCTTCGTCCAGTAAGTTTCTTTCTGCAGATTTACCTGATGGATCTCCAATCATTCCGGTTGCTCCTCCAACAAGTGCAATAGGTTTATGACCGTGCTGTTGAAAATGGGCTAGTACTTTGATTGGAATTAAACTACCAATGTGCAGCGAATCGGCTGTGGGATCAAATCCAATATAAGCCGTGGTCATTTCTTTATTGAGTTGTTCTTCGGTTCCGGGCATCATGTCGTGGTAAAGCCCACGCCACTTCAATTCTTCGATAAAAGGATTCATTGTTTCTTAAAAGTACTTAGATAAGGTGCAAAAGTACTAAATAACCTGAGATTTAAGGGTATGGTAGCGCTACATTTTGCTTTTATAGTGTGAAGTCCGAAGCCGAAAAAACCGCCTTTCGATAAAGGCGGTTTTAATAGGGTATTTGGTCCCTTGAAGTTGTTTCTTTTCTAGAATGAACTTTTCAAGTAGAGGGGTTTTTTTTTAAAGCTGAGAAGAAACTTCATCAATCATTTTATTAATAGAGGTGATTCCTCCTCCAGAGAGGTACCAAGTTTCAGAATCCAAATAAATGATTTTTCCGTTTTTGTAGGCATTGGTTTGCTGAATTAATTTATTTTCAATGGCCTCTTTGTTGGTTGCTTCCTTATCTACAACCGCCGTACGATCAATAATGAATAGGTAATCCGGATTTGCTTCCTGAATGAATTCATTAGAAACCGATTGCCCGTGACGAGCAGCATCTAGATTTTCAACCGATTCTTTTACTCCTAATACATCGTGAATGAGTCCAAAGCGTGAGCCTTTTCCGTAAGCACTAAAGCGACCTTTGTTATGCAGTACCACTAGTGCTTTTAGCTCTGAGTCTTTGGTTTTTTCTTTAACCGTAGCTATTTTCGCTTCAAAGTCTGAAAACATTTGATCGGTCTGCGCTTTTTTATCAAAAAGAGTTCCGAATATGGAAAGGTTCTTTTTCAAGGATTCTACATAGTTTTTGTAGTCGATTTCAGTATAAATCGCAGGAGCAATTTTAGAGATTTCTGGATAATCATTTTGTAAACGTCCGGAAATGAAGATCACCTCTGGACTAAGTTCGTTTAGCTTTTCATAGTCTATTTCTTTCAGGGTGCCAAGATCCACAATAGATTCATCATTTTTGTACTTTTCTAAGTGCGAAGGCAAGCTGGCCTTAGGCATTCCAATGATTTTTACTCCTAGTTTATCCAGTACTTCTGCAGCAGCAAAATCCAAGACCACAACATTTTGTGGATTGCTTTTTACTTTTGTTTCTCCTAAGTCATGGTATATGGTAATTTCTGTTGTATTTTCACTTACAGGTGCAGCGTCCTTTGGTTTATCGGAATTGCAACTTACTAGAGCAAAAAAACCGGCTAGAAGGGTGAGTTTTAATACGTTTTTCATTTTTATACTTTTAAATTTATTGGTTTTGGTTTAAGTTTTTTACACTTCGAATGCATTCTTAAGCGAAGAGAAATAATCGCAGAAAAGCTGATCTTCTTTTTGAATGATTTCAAAATTAATATCAAAAATATCTTTTAGCACTTCTGCAGTGATGATGTTCTTTGTAGTGTCAAAATGCCGGATTTTTCCGTCTTTCATGGCTACGATATAATCAGAATAATTGGCTGCAAAATTGATTTCGTGCAGTACTATGATGATGGTTTTTCCTTTCTCCGTGCACAGTTTTTTCAAGGTTCGCATGATTTGCACCGAATGCTTCATGTCGAGGTTGTTTAAGGGTTCGTCGAGCAGGACGTATTGTGTGTCCTGAGCTACGACCATGGCTAAAAATGTGCGTTGTCTTTGGCCTCCACTAAGCTCATCGATATAACTGTTTTCAATTTCCTTTAGTTCAAGAAAATCGAGGGCTTGCTCTATTTTTTCTTTGTCCTCTGAGGTGAGTCGACCTTGAGAGTAAGGGAACCGTCCAAAACTGACCAGTTCACGAACCGTCAGTTTTAATTCTATATGGTTGGCTTGTTTTAATATGGAGAGTTGTTGAGCAAGGGCTTTGTTTTTGTAGTCTTCGATGTTTTTGTCATCGATAATAACGTTACCGCCGTTTTGTTTTAATAGGCGGGATATAATACCTAAAAGCGTACTTTTTCCTGCACCATTGGCCCCCACAAGAGAGGTGATCTTGCCCTTAGGGATTTCCAAAGTGACATCTTCAAGAATGATTTTTTCAGAATAATTCTTTGATATGTGTTCTACTTTTATCATGCTTTTTTTGCTTTTAACAGAAGGAACATAAAGTAAATCCCTCCAATAAAGTTGATAATAATGCTGATAGTGGTATTGAAATTAAACATTCTTTCCACTATGAATTGACCTCCCAAAATTGCCACGCAGCTCACAAGACAACAAGCGGGGATCAAAATGGAGTGTTTATAAGTTTTAAATAATTCGTAAGTAAGGTTCGTGACCAAAATTCCAAGAAAAGTCATAGGGCCCACTAATGCCGTTGATACAGAAACCAGGACGGCGATGTGGAAGAGGTAGAATTTTACGCTTTTGTTGTAGTCGAGACCTAAGTTGATCGCGTTTTCTCTTCCTAGCGCAATTAAGTCCAAATGCTTAATGTTTCTAAACCCTAAAAGGAAGCTTAAAAGCATAAATCCAAGTGCGTACCAGAAGAGATCTGTGTTGATTCGGTTAAACGAAGCAAACATTTGTCCTTCAATAATAAGAAATTCATTGGGATCGATAATCAACTGCAAAAACGAACTTATGGTTCCAAAAAGGGTTCCGAGCACCAGCCCAATGAGCAGAAGAAAGTACATATTGCTCTTTCCTTTCTTGAAAATTAGGACAAACAACAAAAAGGCAAACCCTAGCATCAGAGCAATGGAGATAAAGAAATTCTCCGAGCTTTTAATCATCTGAAACGTTTGGTCTCCATAAATAAAGACAATGACCGTTTGAAACAACAGATACACCGCTTCAAATCCCATAATGGAAGGAGTTAGGATTTTGTTGTTGGTTAAGGTCTGAAATACGACCGATGAATAGGCAATACAACAGGCAACAATTACCATTGAAGCCACTTTATAGCCTCTAAGTTCAAGGGTGAATTCCCAATTGCTCGGTAATTTGTAAAACAGGAACGATCCACATAAAACTACTGTGGTCAGTATTAAAATCAATAATCTATTTTGGATACTCATCGCTGTTTTCTGATTAAAAGGATTAGAAAAATAACGCCTCCAATCACTCCCACGCTCATTCCGATAGGAACTTCATAAGGATAGATAATGAGTCGTCCGATGATATCACAAATGAGTAAGAAAATAGCACCCGAAATTGCTGTAATAGGCAGGGTTTTTCTTAAATTATCCCCGTACAGTATGCTTATAATGTTCGGTATTACCAGGCCTAAGAAAGGAATTGCACCCACGGTGAGCACCACAACGCTCACGGTAAGAGCCACACAAAACAGACCAATATTCAGTACGGCTCTATAATTTAAGCCTAGGTTCTTTGAGAAATTCTCACCCATACCCACAACAGTGAATTTATTGGCGTAGATGTAAGTAAGGATTACCGCTGGAATACTGAAATAGACGATTTCATAGTTGCCTTGCAATATTCCCGAAAAATCACCCACCATCCAGGCGTTTACGTCTTGAACAATGTTATTTTTATAAGCAAAAAAAGTGGTGATGGAGTTTAAAATGCCTCCAAACATGAGTCCCACTAAGGGTATAAAAATCACATTTCGGTAACGAATTCGATCCGCAATTTTTAGAAATACAACACTGGCTAAGAAGGTAAATCCAAAGGCAAAAAGCATTCTTACATAAGTATCGGCCTGCGCTGCAAAGAGAATTGAAACTAATATTCCCAGCTTGGCTGCATCCAAAGTACCCGCCGTGGTAGGAGAGATGAAACGGTTTTGAGTCATTTGTTGCATGATCATACCGCTTATACTCAAGCCCACACCGGCTAAAATTAATGCTGCCGTCCTAGGGATTCGGCTGATGGTTAGAACCATATGTTCTTCTTGGTTCCACTGAAACACATCAACTAGCGAAATATCCTTAACCCCCACAAAGAGCGATACGACCGCTAAAATGAAAAGTACAATGATATAGTAAAACAGCCTCAATTTTATTTATTCTTAATCTAAATTGCAAAAATACGCTTTATAACTAGGAGGAAAAAATTTATTGAACTTTAGTCTGAAAAGAAGGGCAGACTTTACAAGTTTAAGTTACTTTATTTTAGCTGGGATCCGGACATTTAGAGTAGCGAAAGCTTCTTTACTAAGTCCATGGTATTTTTCGTATTTTTGTAGAAGGAATGAACCTCGCTTCACTACATCAACTCATTCAAAAAGCCAAAGAAAAGGACCAAAAGGCGCAAACGCGTCTAATCAATTTGTATTGGTTGGATGTTTTCACCTTTGTCCTAAAGAAGGTAAAAGACGAGAATGACGCTGATGAAATCACAGTGAGTGTATTTTCCAAAGTGCTGAGCAAGCTAGATTATTTTGACCCACAGTTTGAGTTTAAGACTTGGATTCTTACCATTGCACAGAATTCTACAATTGATTTTTGGAGAAAAAAGAGTAGAGATTCTAGTGATTTAAGAAGTGATTTAGAAGAAGTAAAGAATGAATTTGCACAGTCGCCAGAGGAACTCATGATTTCCGATGAAGAAAGTCAAAGGATTGAAGACACACTTCAAACGATGGATAAAAATTACCGGGATATCATTTATCTTCGGTTTTTTGAAGAAAAATCAATGAAAGAAATTGCCGAAGAACTCGGGCTTTCTCTTTCCAACACGAAGGTCAGAATTATGAGAGCTAAGAAAGTACTAGCGCAGCTCTTAAGTGAGGAAAGTAAATAAGGATAATGGATAAAGGAAGGGGCCTTAGAAACCCTGAGATTAAATATTATGGAGACAATGCCAACTAATACCACGGTGCAGAAGCCTAAGTGGATCCGGGTAAAATTACCAACAGGAAAAAATTATAGAGAACTAAGAAGTTTAGTTGATAAATACAAACTCAATACGATTTGTCAGAGCGGTAGCTGTCCCAATATGGGAGAGTGCTGGGGAGAGGGAACAGCCACGTTCATGATTTTAGGGAATATTTGTACCAGAAGCTGTGGGTTTTGTGGGGTAAAAACCGGAAAACCATTAGATGTGAATTGGGATGAACCTGAAAAGGTTGCACGCTCAATCAAATTAATGAAAATCAAGCATGCTGTGCTTACCTCAGTTGACCGCGATGATTTGAAAGATATGGGTTCTATTCTCTGGTTTGAAACCGTGGGGGCAGTGAGAAGAATTTCTCCGGGAACTACTATGGAAACACTTATTCCTGATTTCCAAGGGATTCATAGGCATTTGGACCGACTTATTGAGGCGGCACCAGAGGTGATTTCGCATAATATGGAGACCGTCAAAAGACTTACTCGTGAGGTGAGAATCCAAGCGAAATACGAGAGGTCACTCGATGTACTAAGATATTTAAAAGATTCAGGGGTAAGAAGAACGAAAACCGGACTTATGTTAGGACTCGGGGAAACTCCTTCTGAAGTGATGGAAACCATTGAAGACATTCGTGGAGCAGGTGTGGACGTGATTACCATTGGACAGTATTTACAACCTTCAAAAAATCATTTAGCTGTGCAGAGGTTTGTAGAACCTGAGGAGTTTGCGCAGTACAAAGAGTTTGCTCAGGGACTTGGGTTCCGGCACGTAGAAAGTTCTCCACTGGTGAGAAGTTCTTATCATGCAGAAAGACACCTATTATAGCAATACACACATTAAAAACACTTTCTTAATTGAGGGTGTTTTTTTTTTGATTTCTATTCTATATTTTCTCTAACTTTAACCTAATTAAAAACAAATCCTATGAAATATTCACTTTGGGCAATGGCCCTTTTTTCTTTACTCTTTGTGCAATCCTGCCACAAACAAGAATCCGCAGTGGCTACAACCAATACGGAAGGTAAATTGATTGATTTACAAACAGAGGATCTTTCCTACGGAATTAATGGAGTAACCCACAGGCCCTATGCCATGTACGATAAAAACGCGAAAGGTCCGCTTCCCGTAGTTTTTGTTCTTCCGGAATGGTGGGGAATTAACGACTATATAAAGGATCGGGTTAAACAGGTTGCCTCCTTAGGGTACTACGCTGTTGCGGTAGATTATTACGGGGAAGCCAAAGAGGTAACTACGGTGGAAGAAGCACAGAAGCTTTCCTCTCATTTTTACCAAGTGCCTATCGATGCGCGTCGCATGTTTGATGCTGTAAAAAACAGAATGGCTCAAAGTGAGATTGCGGATTATAATAAAATGGCTGTAATTGGTTATTGCTTCGGTGGAGCCCAGGCGCTCAATATGGGAAGGTTATCCGATGATTTTAAAGGAGTGGTTAGTTTTCACGGAAATTTGATGACGGGAATTAAACCTAATAATTCTTCCGTAAAGTACTTGGTTTTAAATGGAGCGGACGATAATTTCGTAAGCAAAGAAGAGATCGCTAAATTTGAAAAACAAATGGACAGCGCAAAGATTGATTATAAAATGGTGCATTATCCTGGAGCCCTTCACGCTTTTACCAATCCTTCTTCTACAGAGACCGGTAAGAAATTAGGACTGGACATTGCTTACAATAAGGAGGCGGATGAGAAATCATGGAATGAAATGAAAGTATTTTTAGAGGAAATTTTTAAATAAAATTTCACTTATCAATAGATAAAACAGGAAAGAGCCCTAGCATTTTTGCCGGGGCTCTTTCGATTGAATATAAAGGAAGAAAATAGTTTAAGGTTTTAGGTATTGTCTTAGTTTCCAAGCCATTTTTTCGTGGTTACTCATAAGACCGGTTAAAAAATCGGCTGTACCGGCATCTTTAAGCTCGCTATCGGTAGTATCAATCATCTTTCTTAAGGATTTGATGATGGTTTCATGGTCTTTTACTAATTCCTTTAGCATGTCTTGAGAGTTAGGGATCTTCCCAGGAGTCTCCTTTAATTGAGAGCTGGCTACAAACTCTTTCATAGTTCCGATGGCCACACCCCCTAGAGTAGAGATTCTTTCTGCCACCTGGTCAATGGCTAATTCGAGAGCCTTGTATTGAACTTCAAAAAGTTCATGAAGTTCTAAAAAATCGCCCCCACTTAAATTCCAGTGGAATTTTCTAAGTTTAATGTAAAATACGTTTCCGTCTGCTAGGACGCTGTTTAGTAATTGATGGACTGATTTTAAATTTTTGGCACTAATGCCGATGTCTACTTTCATAAAATTTTTGTTTTGATGAGTCAAAGATCGTAAACCTTTTAGTCTCTCATGTTATAGGATTGAAATGGAATTTTACAGAGTTTGGATTTTATTTGCAATTGCCTAACTTTATCTTCTATTTAAAATTTTTCCTTTTCTATGAAAGCAGTTTTGCTCTCGATCGGAGATGAACTTCTCTCCGGTTCCACTCTGGATACCAATAGTCAGTATTTGGCCTTGAAGCTTCAATCTATTGGAATTCAAGTCGAAGAAATGCTAACGGTTTCTGATCAAAAATCCTCTATTGTACGAAGTATAGCGCAGGCCTTTGAAATGGCCGATGTGGTTATTTCCACAGGAGGATTGGGGCCTACGAGCGATGATCAGGTCTTAGAAGCTATGGCCGAGTATTTTCAATGTGAAATTCACGTGGATCCTGAAGTATCAGCGCACCTTTTGGCCTTACTAGAGAAAAGAAATCGAGCGCACCTCATGGATCTGAATAAAAAACAAACCTTAGCTCTAAAGGGAGGAGAGGTTTTTTTGAATCCCTACGGAACCGCTAGTGTACAAAGAATTGAAAAGAACGGAAAACTGATGATCGCACTCCCTGGAGTGCCTTATGAAATGAAACCGATTGTAAAAGAGCAGATTCTACCTTTTCTTTCAGAGAAATACAACCGGCCATTTTTTCGCTCCTTTTCCTTTACATTAAGTGGTATCCCTGAAAGCGAGCTCGCCGATCGAATCGCTTCTTGGGAGGCAAGTTTACCCCTAGATGCACAGTTGTCCTACCTTCCCGTAGCAGGTCGAATTCTTTTGAGTTTAAGTAAATCGGGCTCGGATTTAAGTGCTGTAGAAAAGGAATTAATAGGCTATCAAAAAAGCTTAGAGCCCCTCATTGCCCCTTTTGTTATCAGCGATAAAGGTAAGGAGATAGCAGAAGTGCTAAAATACCTCCTAGAAAGAAAGAACTTGACTTTAAGTGTGGCAGAAAGTTGTACCGGGGGCGAGCTCTCTCGGCTTGTAGTTAAAGTTCCGGGCGCTTCTACTTTCTACAAAGGTGGCGTGGTTGCTTATCATATCGAGCAAAAGATGAAGTTACTCGGGGTGCAAGAAAAGACCCTATCGGAATACGGCGTAGTTTCAAAAGAGGTAGCGAGTGAAATGACCCTAGGGGTGCAAAGTCTTTTTGAGAGCGATCTTGCCATAGCAACAACGGGTACTGCTGGACCAAGCGGAGATCACCAGCATAAGCAAGTGGGAGAAGTTTATATTTCCGTTCGTTACCGAGATACAGAAGAAAGTTTAAGACTATTCTTGCCTCATCTAGAGCGTGAGGATTTTATGAACTTTGTCTCCCAAAGAGCTTTGCAGCTGTTAGTGGAACTCATCGTTCGTAATGAGTAAGGAGGCTCAATTGATAAAAGTGCTCGCCAAATGAAGTAGAAATTTTTAAGTAAATTGTAACGTTTTGCGCACTTAAGCGCACTTATATTAAAATCAATTCTTAAACTATATGAAAAAACTATCAATTGCAGTACTTGCCTTTTCAGGAATGGTACTGTTAAATTCTTGTTCTTCTCAAGCGAAAGTTGCAGAGAATCCAACCGAACAAAAGACGCAGGAGCCTAAAAGCATGGAAGAAAACGGACTTAATCTCTCCTATATGGACACTTCGGTGAAGCCTACAGAGGATTTCTTCACCTACGTCAATGGAACCTGGTATAAAAACACACAAATTCCATCCGATAAATCTTCTTGGGGATCTTTTAATGCTTTAAGAGAAGATACGGACAATGCCTCATTAAAGATTTTAAATGAAATTCTTGCCAATTCCTACAAGAAAGGATCAGAGGGACAGAAAATCCAGGCGTTATACGGAAGTTTCGTAGACTGGGATAAACGTAATGAATTAGGTCTTACGCCAATTGCCAGCGATTTAAAGAAAATTGATGCGATCTCCTCGATAAAAGATCTGGAAAAATATTTGATTCAAGCGACCCTAGTGGGAGAAAATCCATTTTACTCGTGGAGAGTAGGACCGGATTTAAAGAATTCCGTGATGAATGCTGTTTATTTAGGAGGACCAGCTCTTGGACTTGGAAAAGACTATTACCAGAAGAAAAACGAGGCCAACACAAAAACTTTGGCGGAGTATACAAAATTTGCTAGCAAGCTTCTTACCGAATTAGGTGATAAAAATCCTACCGCGACAGCGCAGCGTATTGTGGCTCTCGAAACGGAACTTGCCAATAGACTTCTCACCAATGAAGAGGGTAGAGACGCCAACCTTCGCTACAATCCAAAAACCATTCAGGAGTTGGGAAGCTTGGTTAAAACCGTAAATCTTCCCAATTATTTAACCAGCGTAGGCGTAAAGACGGATCGTGTGATCTTAGGGGAGTTGGAATATTATGAGAAGATGGATCAAATGTTCACTGCAAAGAACCTTCCTCTTTTAAAAGAATATATGAAGTTCCATATGCTTAGAGGTAATTTAGGAAGTTTAAATAAGAAAATGGACGACCTTCAATTTGATTTCTATTCTAAGTACCTGCAAGGACAACAGGAGCAGAGACCAATGGATAAAAGAGGTCTTCAAATGATCAACGGTATTCTTGGAGAAGCTTTTGGTAAACTATACGTAGAGGAGTATTTTCCAGCCGAGGCAAAAACGCAAATGGAAACTTATGTTTCCTACCTAAGAAAGGCTTTCGACAAGAGAATTGCTTCACTAGATTGGATGAGCGCCGAAACGAAAGTGAAAGCGAAAGAGAAGTTAGATAAGTTCAAAGTGAAAATTGCTTATCCGGATACTTGGAAGGATTATTCTAAGTTAGAAATGACCTTGCCGAAAGAAGGAGGGACATTGTACGGTAATCTTCATAACCTTACCGCTTGGAATTACCAAAGAAACTTGAATAAAATTGGAAAGCCAGTAGATAAAACCGAATGGGGTATGTCGCCTCAAACGGTAAACGCTTACTACAGCGCATCCAACAATGAAATTGTTTTTCCAGCAGCCATCCTTCAACCTCCTTTCTTTAATTTTAAAGCCGATCCGGCAGTGAATTTTGGTGGAATTGGTGCCGTGATTGGACACGAGATTTCGCATGGATTTGACGACGGAGGATCTCGCTTCGATGGAGACGGTAACTTAAAGAATTGGTGGACTGAATCGGATCGTAAGAACTTCGATCAACTGGTGGATGAGCTTGCAGCTCAATACGACAAGTACGAGCCTGTAAAAGGAAGTTTTGTCAATGGTAAATTCACATCTGGAGAAAATATTGGAGATTTAGGCGGAGTAGCGGTAGCTTACGAAGCACTTCAAATGTACCTGAAAGACCATGGAAATCCTGGTGAAATTAGTGGATTTACGCAAGACCAACGTTTCTTTATGAGCTGGGCAACGGTTTGGAGAACTAAATCTACAGATCAGTACATGCAGAATCAGGTGAAAACCGATCCGCACTCCCCAGGATATTACCGAGCTTTTGCTCCGCTATTAAATATTGATGCGTTCCATGAGGCATTTGGCACTCAGCCTGGAGATAACCTTTACAAGGCTCCAGAGGATCGTATTAAGATCTGGTAATTCTAATTTAGAATTTAAAACTAGGCTGTTCTTTAATTAGGACAGCCTTTTTTAATTTTAGTAGGTCTTTATCAAAAAAAACCAGAGCCTTGGATAGGTGATAGCTAAAAAAAAACAGACCCCACTGTTCTAGTAGGGCCTGGATGCATAAGGTTTTTGGAAAGTAAAAGTCTAAAGGAAAAAGACTTTCTTACTTTTCAATTATTTTACAATCTTCATTTCTTCAAGAAGCCATTTTGCATCGGCATACTTATCAATAATAAAGAGGATGTATTTAGAGTCCACCATGATGTTGCGGCTGAAACGAGGATCAAAATTAATGTCGCTCATTGTTCCTTCCCACTGACGGTCAAAGTTAAGTCCGATTAAGTTCCCGTGGGCATCTAAGGCAGGACTTCCAGAGTTTCCTCCGGTCGTATGGTTGGTTGCAGTAAAGTTTACTGGAACGTCTCCGTTGGAGTTCGCGTAGATTCCATAATCTTTATTATTGTAAAGATCAATTAATTTTTGCGGTACATCGAATTCGTAGTCTCCAGGAACGTATTTTTCCATTACACCAGAAAGGTGCGTTTGGTACCCGTAGTAAAGTGCGTCTTTTGGATTGGATCCCGCAACTTTTCCATAAGTAACTCTAAGGGTAGAGTTGGCGTCCGGGAAGAATTTACGCTCTTTGTCGGTCTCCATTTGTTGAGCCATGTAGGTACTCATTAGTTCATCGATCTCTTCTTGAATCTTAGCATAAGGCTCCTGAGTAGTAGAAGCGTAAGAAGATTGAAGACTTGCATAAATCTTCATCATAGGATCGCTAGCAAGAGCTGCTTTTAATTGTGGCATATTGGAGAGCACTGCTTTTGGATCCTCAGCTAGGGTCTTTCCATTTACCGCTTTTCTACCACTCACTACAGAAGCCTGAGAAAAGGATTCCATAGTAGCTAAGTTTTTATTTGCGTCCTTAAAGGCTCCAAATCCTTCAGGAAGGAATTTTGGATCTGTCTTTTCAGCATAAAGCGCAAGAACCCCTGCGGTCACTTTTGCATCCAATTTTGGATCGTAGTTCTTGTAGATGGATGCTAATCTAGATTCAAAACGATTAAGCGTCGCAGCGTCTAGTTTTCCAGCCGCTTCAGTAGCTAATAAATTCACAAAAAATCCTGCAAGAGAAAGTGTTTCAGAATTTCTAATCACCTCAGAATAGTAAGCTCGGTTTAAAGCGTAAGGTGCCTGCTCTGTGTACAAGGTTTCGAATCGATCTAAAGTTGTTTTGATGGCCGGATTTTTCTCTACCAGCATCTTTTCGTAAGCCTGTTTCTTCTGAACGGCTCCGGATTTGGTCAGTCCTTCGACTTCTCCTTGCCATTTTTTCCAGTAGTTGGCTACAGAAGCAAATTTAGAAGCGTACTTGATTCTCGTTTCTGCATCGCGACGCATTTGCTCGTCCAGAGTTTTTAAGGCAACATCGCGAACAGAGATCATAGCAGGATCGATCTGAGAACGAATTTGCTCTACAGCGATGGAAGGGAGGTATTCGGTAGTTCTTCCTGGGAATCCAAAAACAAAAGTAAAGTCTCCTTCTTTTTTCTCTTTAAGAGAAATCGGAAGGAAGTGCTTAGGTACGTAAGGTACATTGTCAGGGCTGTATTCTGCAGGTTTATTGTTTTTGTCTGCGTAAATTCTAAACAGGGCAAAATCTCCCGTGTGGCGAGGGAATACCCAGTTGTCCGTGTCCGATCCAAACTTTCCAATGGAACTTGGTGGAGCACCAACTAAACGAACGTCCTTGTAGGTATCAATAACGTAAGCGTAGTATTTGTTTCCGTAGTATACCGGACGAATCACTACTTTTTGGTACGGCTGAACTTTAAAGGAAGCCTCCACTTTTTTTAAGTTGTCCGCAATTTTTTTATCGGCTTTATCTTTTGAAAGACCTTGGGTTCCTTTAAGAACGTCATTAGTAACTTCTTTAATATCTGCAATGAAATCTACCATTACCCCAGGATTAGAAAGTTCTCCCTTCTCATTCTCAGCCCAAAAACCATCGGAAAGATAGTCGTTCTCAAGACTAGAATGATTCTGGATTTGAGAATAACCACAGTGGTGGTTGGTTAATAAAAGACCTTTTGGGGAGATGATCTCAGCGGTACATCCACCGTTGAATTGAACTACGGCATCTTTAATGGAAGGAGCGTTCGGGTTGAAAATATCCTTTGCAGAAATTTTCATACCCATTTCTTTCATTTCCTTTTCATTCACTTCGGTTGGAATCCACATACCACCGTATTCTTGGGCAAAAGCCATAGCGGCAGGAAGGATCAGGGCCGAAAGGAGTAAATTTCGTTTTAGCTTCATAATTTTTTTGAAAATAAGTATATTCTAATAAAGCATAAAACTACAAAAAACTAACGAGATGACAAGCCAGAGCTCCGTTTCTCTCGAGACAAAAACTTTCTATTTTTCCTCTTCTAGAAGTAAAAGAAACTCATTTTCATCAAGTATGGTTACGCTACCTAAATCTTGAGCTTTTTTAAGTTTGCTTCCTGCTTTTTCTCCTACCACCAGGTAGTTTAGGTTTTTTGAGACGGAGGACACGTTTTTTCCACCGTAATCTTCTACCATTTGTTCCGCTTTTTCTCTGGTGAATAAAGTGAGTTTCCCGGTAAACAAAAAGGTTTTTCCTTCTAGACGATTGTCCAGAGGTTCGTTATCGCTCTGGATTTTTTCCAGTTGTACGCCGTGAGCTTCGAGTCTTTCTAGCATTAGTAGGTTTTCTGACACCTCAAAAAACTCCTTGATGGAATGAGCTATTTTTAGTCCGATGTCAGGAGTCTGAATGAGTTCTTCAATGGAAGCACCTTTTAGTAAGTGGATGGAAGGATAGTCTTTCACAAGCTTCTTTGCAATGGTTTCTCCAACATGTTTAATCCCAATTCCGTAGAGAACTTTTTCAAAAGGCATTTGCTTGGACCTTTCCACTCCTTCCAATATATTGGTAGCTGATTTTTCAGCCATGCGCTCTAAGGGCAGGAGCTGCTCTAAAGTAAGGGTGTAGAAATCGGCTGGGTTTTCTACTAATTTTTCCCGGTACAAAAGTTCAATCGTCTCTGCACCTAAACCTTCAATATCTAAAGCTTTTCTTGATACGTAATGAATCATTTTGCCTACGACTTGAGGCGGACAGTGCCTTTCGTTCGGACAAAAATGAATGGCCTGATCCTCTATTTTTTGTAAGGGAGTGCCGCACTCGGGACAATTCTGAATATAGCGAACGGGCTCACTGTCCACCGCTCTTTTAGAAAGATCGATTCCTACGATTTTGGGGATGATTTCTCCTCCTTTTTCTACATAGACTTCGTCGTTTTCATAAAGGTCGAGTTTTTTAATAATGTCTTCATTATGAAGCGAAGCTCTTTTCACTACCGTTCCTGCCAAAAGTACAGGACTTAAGTTGGCCACTGGCGTTACGGCTCCGGTTCTTCCCACTTGATAGGAAACCGACTCCAGGCGAGTGGAAACCTTTTCTGCTTTGAATTTATAAGCCATCGCCCAACGAGGTGATTTTGCAGTATAACCTAATTCTTCTTGAGCCTCGAGGCTGTTGACTTTAATCACGATGCCATCGATTTCAAAAGGAAGCTCTTGCCTATGAAGATCCCAATAACTAATATAGTCCAGAACTTCTTGCAAATTCTGGCAATGTTTGGAGTGATTGGAGGTTGAGAATCCCCAATCTTTAGCCTTTTCAAGTAGATTCTTTTGAGAATCCCCTAAGAGATCTGAAGAAACCATTTGATAAAGCACGGCCGAGAGACCTCTTTTTCTAACGATTGAAGAGTCTTGTATTTTTAAACTCCCAGAGGCGGTGTTTCTTGGATTCATAAAAGGGTCCAATCCCTCTTCCAAACGTTCTTTGTTGATTTTATCAAAGTTTTGTTTTAAAAGAAAAATCTCTCCTCTCATGTAAAACTTTTCAGGATAATTTCCTTTTAAACTAAGAGGAACATCAGAAATGGTTTTCACATTGGCAGTAATTTCGTCTCCTTGAAAACCGTCTCCTCTTGAAACGGCACTTCTCAGTTCTCCCTTCTCATAGAGTATGGAAATAGAGGCTCCGTCGTATTTGAGTTCTGCTAGAAAATCGGGAGCATACCCCAGGGTTTTAGAAATTCGTTTTTCCCAATCCATAAGGTCCTTTTCATCGTAAGAGTTATCAAGAGAGTACATTCTAAACTCATGCGTTTTCGTTGGGAACTTTTTTGTGATTTCTCCTCCTACGCGGTTGGTTGGGGAGGAAGGATGGAAAAGATCGGGATGCTTAGCTTCTAGCCCTTTTAGCTCCTCGAGCAATTGGTCAAACTCATAATCTGAGATTTTAGGTTCGTCTTTTACGTAGTAATTAAAGTTATGCTCTTCAATCACTTTTCTAAGCTCTTCGATTCTTTCCTTATCGGATACTGCCATGGGGGAATTTTTAACAAAAATAGGGAATGGATTATAAAGATTCTGACCGAGTAAAAGAAATTTCTGAGATTAATTCTTGTTCACATTCTTATGCATTGCATATTCAATTAGTTAGTTAAAAACAGTGAAGGTTTTCTTAAACTTAGTTAACAAACAGTTTAATTATTCATAATGAGGAATTAATCGAAAGCCCCGGTATCAACTGTAATTTTGCCCACTAATAAACAGAATAAAGTGAACAACAAATTAAACACCTTGCTTGCACTCGTAATCTCTGGAGTCCTTTCGGTAGAAATGGCTGCTCAGAGTAGAATCGACACTGTAAAAGAAAAAGACATTGAGGAAGTTGTGGTAACGGCCTTAGGAATCAAAAGACAGGACAAATCCTTGGGATACGTTGCTGAAACGGTAGGTTCTCAGACTTTCGAAGAAACTCAGAACAACAACTGGGCTCAATCGATGGAAGGGAAAGTGGCCGGTCTAAAGATTCAAACGGCTGGTGCCGGACCTTTGGCTTCTTCTAGGATTACCTTAAGGGGAGAAAAGTCCATGAGCATGGATAACAACTATGCTCTAATTGTAGTGGATGGGATTCCTTTAAGTGATGGACCTCGTGTGAACGCTGGATCAGGAACTTCAGCTTATGGTGCTGGATCCGGTGGAGACCTTCCTATTGATTTTGGGAACGGTCTTAACTCCATTAATCCAGACGATATTGAAAGCGTTACCGTTCTTAAAGGAGCTTCTGCTGCCGCACTTTACGGTTCGAGAGCTGCCAACGGGGCTTTAATGATTACAACTAAATCCGGACGTGGAAAGAACGGAAAACTAAGAGTGACTTTGAACTCAAGTGCTTCTTTTGACACCGTACTTCGCTGGCCTGATTTTCAACACGAATACGGTCAAGGAACTTTAGCTCAAGACCGCAATGGGAATTTCTTTTATTCTTACGGAGCGTCTCCAGACGGAGTAAGTACCGGAGGAACTTCTTCTGCTTTTGGACCTAAGTTCGATGGACAGGAGTACTACCAATACGATCCTACGGTTGAAGGTCAAAGTTTAGAGAGACAACCTTGGAGACCTTACCGTGACAACGTAAAAGGATTCTGGGAAGTAGGACAGACCTTTTCTAATAGTATTGCAATTGAAAATTCAAACGATAAGACTCAGTACCGTACCTCCCTTACTTATCTTTCAAACGATTGGATGATGCCTAATACAGGATTTGATCGTTTCAACTTTGGAGGATCCTTCGCTCACCGTTTAAGCGACCGTTTTAAAATTACAACCAAGCTTTCTTATTCAAGAACAAAGAGTGATAACTTACCTGCAACGGGTTATAACAACCAATCGATCTCCTATTTCATGATCTTCCAAAATCCGAACGTGGATCTGGCTTGGTACAAACCAATTTGGAAAAAAGGACAGGAAGGAATTGATCAAATTCACCCTTTCTCTTCCTACATCGATAACCCGTATTTGATTGCTTACCATATGCTTAACGGCGTAGACAAAAGAGCTCTTCACGGAAGTGTAATGGCAGAATACAACTTGAGCGATAATTTTACTTTCATGCTTCGCTCAGGAGTGGATTTACTTAATGAAGAGAGAACGACTAAGCGTCCTTATTCTTCCGCGAACTACCGTCAAGGTTTTTACCGTGAACAAAACATTTCCAACCAAGAGTACAACACTGATGCTTTACTATCCTATAAAGAGCAGTTCGGAAAATTGGATGTTTCTGCAAGTGTCGGAGGAAGTATTCGTTACAATGAGTACCTAATGCACGACTACCGCGCCGAGGGACTTAAGGTGCCTGGAGATTATTCTCTTTCCAATGCCATCTACCTTAATACCAGACTTCCGAAACCTTACGATGAGCGCGTAAATTCTGCGTACGGACTCGTTACTTTCGGATACGACAATAAAATTTTCGTTGACGTAACGGGAAGAAACGACTGGAGTTCTACTTTAATTAAATCCAACCGTTCCTTCTTCTATCCATCGGTAAGTACCAGTTTCATTTTATCCGATCTACTGAACTTAAATTCTTCAGCCCTTAGCTATTGGAAATTAAGAGGATCATGGGCGAAAGTAGGGATCGATGGATCTCCTTATCAAACGGACAAATACTATTCGGTTGGAGATTTCCAAGGAAGTGTTTGGAAGCCTAGTACTTATCCGAACCCGAACTTAAAACCAGAAGACAATACCAATATTGAATTCGGGATGGATTTCGGGCTTGTAAGAAACCGAATCAATTACAGCATCACTGCTTATGAGAACATCACAGAGAATCAAATTCTTTCGATTCCTGCCCTCTACGAATCGGGATATTCTTCACGTCTAATTAACGGGGGAAAAATTCGTAACAGAGGAATTGAGATGAGCCTCGATGCAACGCCAATTAGAACTAATAATTTTAACTGGAAAATTGGAGCCAACTGGTCCATGAACCGAAATGAGATTCTTTCACTTCCACCAGAATTCAACGGAGAACCTTACACTATGTCAACTGTAGCAGGAGTGCTTTATTTCAATGCGGTTGTAGGTGGATCTCTTGGAGATTTCTACGGATATAAATTGATGCGCACCGAAGACGGACAAGTAATTTACGGAGAAAACGGTCTTCCAGCTCGTCCAGCAACCATTGAAAAAGTAGCCAACGCCTTCCCAGAGTGGAGAGCAGGTCTACAAAACGAATTCCGCTACAAGAACTTTTCACTTTCCTTCTCTTTTGATGGACAGCTAGGAGGAAACGCCTATAGCCAGACGCACCACAAAATGTCCGAGCAAGGAAAACTAAAGCACACGCTTTGGGGTAGAGACTCTGCGGACGGAATGGTAGTAGGAGAAGGTGTGGTTCTCAATCCGGACGGAACGTACAGTCCAAACACGACGAAGGTTAAGTTAAATTCTTATTACGGAGATTACTATCGTCGTGCTAATATTGAAACCAATACGTTTGATACGTCCTTTATTAAGTTAAGAGATGCGAGAATTTCTTACTCACTTCCAAAGTCTGTGACTTCCCAAATTGGAGTTTCGGATCTGACCTTAGCGGTCTTTGGAAAGAACTTATGGATGTGGACCAACTTCCCGATTTTCGATCCTGAAGTGGCTGCGCTTGATAACTCCACTATTACCCCAGGGGTAGAAATTGGTCAATTACCAACAGCTCGTACTGTAGGGGTACAGCTTAACGTTAAATTCTAATGATTTTAAGAACAATGAAAAATACATTTATAAAACTTAGTCTTGCTCTAATGGCATTCTCGCTTCCTCTTTCTTGCGATCGTACGATGGAGGAGATCAATACCGATACAAGTAGAATTAAAAGTCCAACGGCAGGAAGCTTTCTAGCACCACTACAGTACGGTATGGCCAGCTATGGATACAATAGAGCCGATGATTTTACTTTTCAATTGATGCAAGTAGCGCTTCCTTTTCCAAACGAAGGGAATACGCCAAGTAGATACTACTTTTCAGAGAATTCTGGAGGTGGATTCTGGAACACCAGCTACAATTACTTAAAGCAGGCTAAAGAAATGGAAGAGTTCGCTAAGGCGGAAAACCATGCGAATTACGAGGCGATTGCTAAAGTTCTAAAAGTATGGATCTATTCCAACCTAACCGATACGTTTGGAGATATTCCTTACTCTGAAGCTTTACGACTTGAAGAAGACATCAAGAATCCAAAATTCGATTCTCAGAAAGAAATCTATCTTTCATTACTTGAGGACTTAGAAGCTGCCAATGCGCTTTTTGATACCACTCAGGGAATTGGAGAACTCGATCTGTTTTTCCAGGCCAACCAATCCGCGGCGGGAACAATGAAATGGAAGAAATTCGGAAACTCTCTAGCGCTTCGACTCCTTACTCGTATTCAAAAAAGAAACGGAGAAGTAAACGTACATGAAAGAATCAGAAAGATTGTAAATAATCCTTCTACTTACCCTATCTTTACTTCCAATGATGATTCAGCGCAAATGGAACTTTCTGGAATCTCTCCTTTGATGCCTCCAATCCCAAGACCACAGGACTTTACTTCCTATAGAGCGGCAGGAGAATTCTTTGTGGAGACCCTGAACAACAATAAAGATCCAAGGGTTTCAAAGTTCTTTACTCAGGCAAGAAACTTAAGTGATAATACAGCGATCGGATTTAAAGGAGCACCTTCTGGATATGCGCAAGGGACCGTATTCACTTACCAACCTTCCAACGTAAATCAGAATCTAGCAAAAGCACCACTTACTGTGTTTGTTTATCCTTATGCTGAGCTTCAGTTTACTTTAAGTGAGCTTGCCCTAAAAGGAATTATCTCAGGAGATGCAAAAACTTTCTACGAGAATGGAGTTACAGCTTCTTTAACTCAGTGGGGAGAAACCGTTCCTCAAGATTATTTGGCTAATCCAGTAATCGCTTATAAAGGAACGCTAGAGCAAATTATGACGCAAAAGTACATCGCTTTGTTTTTTGTTGATCATCAACAATGGTTTGAGCACAGAAGAACAGGATTCCCTGAGCTCCCTAACAATGGTGGTCTTTTAAACGGTGGAAAAATGCCACAAAGACTGATGTATCCAACCAATCCAAAAGTGATGAACCCGTCGAATTACCAAGCCGCAGTAGCTCAAATGGGAGGAGACGATATTAACACTTTAATGTGGTGGAATAAATAAGACAAAAGAAAATGAAACAAGGATTCATTATTGGTTTTGCCCTTCTTTCTGCGCTCCTCGGAGCGCAGTCGAAGGTCATTGCCCATAGAGGGTATTGGAAAGCTTCCAATCTCCCACAAAACTCGGTGGCTGCACTAAAAGCAGCGCAAGAGCTGGGTGTGTACGGTTCGGAATTTGACGTTCAACGAACCTTGGACGGCGTCCTAATTTTAAACCACGATGCGGATATTCAGGGCAAAATCATTGCGGATACTCCGTACAAAGAACTCAAGAAAATTAGATTGGACAACGGTGAGCGTATTCCCACTTTAAGAAAATACCTAAAAGTAGGAAAGAAGGAACCTTCTAATAGGCTCATCATTGAACTCAAACCTACAAAAGACCTAACGCTCGAAAAAGAAATCGTTCGAGCGGCATTAGAGGAAGTTAATAAAGTAGGGGTAGGGGACCAAGTCGTCTATATTTCTTTTGCTTTAGGAATCTGTGAAGAGCTCAAAAGACAAGATCCAAGTGTGCATGTTCAGTACCTCAAAGGCGATTTAAGTCCTCAGGAACTTTACAATAAAAATATAAGCGGACTGGATTACCACTACGAAGTTTTAAGAAAGTACCCTTTATGGATTAAGCAGGCTAAGGAGCTGGGTCTTTCCACCAATTCATGGACGGTGAACGATCCTAAAATCGTAGAAATTTTAGAAAAAATGGGGATTGATCAGGTTACCACTGATATTCCTGAACAAATCTTAAAAAAATAAAAAAATGAAATTACCATTTATTTTACCGGCACTTTTTGTTGGTGTAGTGGCCTTTGCCCAAACTTCGGTAACCGGGTACGTTTTTAAAGACCAAAACCAAAACGGAACGAAAGAAAGAAGAGAAAAAGGACTCGAAGGAGTTGCTGTTTCTAACGGAAAAGAAGTTGTGAAAACAGACAAGAACGGGAAATATGTTCTGCCAGTTGATGGAGACAATCTTATTTTTGTGATTAAGCCAACGGGTTACAGAACCGCTATTGGTGAGGATCAATTACCAATGTTCTACTACAACTATAAGCCTCAAGGCTCGCCAACGAACTTCAAGTATGCAGGTGTTGCGCCAACGGGAGCGTTACCGAAGGAAGTGAATTTTCCGCTTTATGAGCAAAAGGAATCAAGCGATTTTACTGCCCTTGTATTTGGAGATCCGCAACCTTACAATTTGAAAGAGATGGATTACTTTACTCGTGGAATTGTAAACGAGGTGAAGCAAAACAAAAAGAATGCAGTTTTTGGAATCAGTTTAGGAGACTTAGTTGGGGATGATTTAACCCTGCATCAGCCTTATATTGAAACCATGAAAACCATTGGTCTTCCTTGGTACAATGTTATGGGGAACCACGACATGAACTACGAAGCTACGGACGATAAATATGCAGATGAGACTTTTGAAAAGAATTTTGGTCCTGCCAATTATGCTTTCAATTATGGAGGAGTTCATTTTATCATTCTTGACAATATTCTTTATCCTGATCCAAGAGATCAAAAAGGGTACTGGGGTGGACTTCGTGAAGAGCAACTTCAATTTTTTGAAAACAACTTGAAGCAGCTTGATCCAAGTACTCCGGTTGTCGTTTCTTACCACATCCAGATGCATCCAGAAAGGGAAGGAGATGCGCATTTTCGTCTGGAAGACCGTCAGAGAATCTTCGATGCGTTGCAGCCTTTTGAAACCATTCTGATGATGTCTGCCCATACGCACAAGCAAACCCAAATCTATTATACTAAAGAGGACGGATGGAAAGGTGCAAAACCGCTTCACGAACTCAATATGGGAACCACTTCTGGGGACTGGTATTCTGGAAAAGTAGACAGTAAAGGAGTTCCTGTTTCTGTGATGAGAGATGGGACTTATAGAGGGTATTCTTTCCTGAATTTTAAAGACGGAAAGTACCAAGTAGAATACAAAGTGGCGGGGTATTCTCAAGATTTCCAAATGAAGCTCCATGTTCCTCAGGCAGTTACTCATCGCCGTAGCTCTGCGAGATTCTATGTGAATTTCTTTACGGGTGGAGAAGGAGATCTAGTAGAATACAGAGTGGATGGATCTGAGTGGAAGCCTATGGCTTATACAAAATCGATTGACCCTTCCTTTATGCTTAGTACATTTGAATGGGATCAAAAAGCAGAACTAGGAGAGGGAAGAAGACCGTCCAATCCTGAACCGTCCAATCACCTTTGGAGCGCAGGAGTACCGGGAGGTCTAAAAGAAGGAACACATAAGTTAGAAGTAAGAGCGACGGATCGTTACGGAAAAACCTTTAGTACTTCGGCCACATTTGAAGTGCAAGAACTCCAAATGATTCCTTAAGTAACAGGAAATTAAATTTTTACTACCGATGGCCGTCTCTATTTCTGAGGCGGCTATTTTTTTGAAATTCTTAAGATCAGTTTGAAAATGGCAGGTCTAGCTTAAATAGTTTAAAGAGGGAATTCATTAATGATGTTCCATTTATTATTTCCGTGCTGCTCAATAAGAGAAATTCTTTCAAAAGTAATGGAATGGGGGAAGTCTAGCTGTTTTATTTTTTCTAGTTGCTCCGTAGTGCACTCCGCATTTCTAGGATGGATTAAGGTAATGTGCGGCCTGGGGTGAGAAATGGCTCTCTCCGAATGGGCTAAAAGTTTTCGTCTCAATTCATGAAATTCATCGGGCTGATGATCTGTCGAAAGCCAAAGTCCTTTATCATTTGAGAACCGTTCCAGTTGATTGAGGTGAAGCGCGATGTTACCCGTTTTCAGAGCTTTTATATTCGCTAAAACGCTTGAAATTTCACTCAGCTCGTCTTCTCGGCATAAAGTCACATGCGAGCGGATGAGCGCGGATTGCACGGGATCAAATGTGCGGCGAACATATTCAATCTTCTCTGCGTACTTTTCGGGTACAAACAAGGTGAGTTGTCTTCTTACTTCCATTGACTTTAAGGAATGCTTTTCTTTCCCGTGTATAAAAGGTGTGTGATTAGAAAGAGTATTCTCTAATTGAAATCAGCCGCAAAAGAAAAAAGAAGGGACAAAAAATCAGTTTGAAAACAGCTCCTCTAATTTCTTTTTTACTTTCTCAGCACTTGGAAGCATGGCCTTTTCAAGTTCTAAATGAATTGGAACTGCGGGCACATCTAAAGCCCCCATTGTTTCGACCGGAAGATCCAAGTCAAAGAAACAAGCTTTTGAAATCCTTGCACTAAGTGCTTGGGCAAAAGAATTTGTAACGGATTCTTCCGATAGTACTAGGCATTTTCCGTGGGCTCGTACTCTTTCAAAAACATGCTCTTCGTCTAGAGGAACTAGGGTTCTTAAATCCACTACTTCTACTTTACCTGGAAATGACTTAGCGGCCTCTTTGGCCCAATACACTCCCATTCCGTAAGTTATAATTACGGCCGAGCGTCCTTTATTTATTTCCTCTTCCCTCGCTTCTATTACCGAGAGTGCTTTTCCAAGAGGTAAAATATAATCTTCGTCGGGTTCTACTCTTTTTGCGTCCTCTGTTCCTGGAACTTTGGACCAGTACAGCCCTTTATGCTCTAACATTACTACAGGATTCGGATCGTAATAGGCTGCTTTTAAAAGGCCTTTAAAATCCGCAGCATTACTAGGATAGGCTACTTTAATTCCTTTCACAGAAGCTAGAATCGTTTCTACGCTTCCACTATGGTACGGACCTCCACCTCCGTAGGCTCCGATGGGAACTCTAATCAATGAAGAGACCGGGAATTTACCCATAGAGAGGTACGAGGATTTGGAGAGCTCGGTAATAAGTTGATTGATTCCTGGATAAAGATAATCCGCAAATTGAACTTCAACAATGGGTTTTAATCCTACGGCGCTCATTCCTGCAGTGGATCCAATAATATAAGCTTCTTGTATTGGGGTGTTAAATACGCGCTCGTCGCCAAATTTACTTCCTAAAGTAACGGTTTCTCTAAAAACACCGCCGATTCTTTTCCCTACGTCTTGTCCATAGATCAGTGCTTCTGGATGTTTGTACATGAGTTCCTGCAAGGCATGAATGGCCGCATCGACCATCACGATTTTTTCTTTGGTGCCCCCAGGCGTTCTTTCTCCCTTTTCTTCAGTTACCGAAGTAGGAGCAAAGACATGATCCATTACGCTTTGTGGATCGGGATCCTCTGCCGCTTGCGCTTTTTGGAAAGATTCTTCTATAAAGGCTTTGGCCTTAGCTTCTATTTTATTTAATTCTTCTTCCGTGTGCCCATTCTTTAGTAAGTCCCTTCTTAATAGTTCTCCAGGGTCTTTTTCTCGATGTTTTGCTAAGTCTTCCTCGTCTCGGTAAAATTCTCTTCTTACGCCCGAAGTATGGTGCCCAATTAATACGGTTTTAGCACAAACCACCATAGGTTTTTGTTCTTTTCTAACGTAATCAAATGCTTTTTCCATTCCTTCAAATGCACTTGTAAAAGAAGTTCCGTCAATTCGCATTCGCTCTAGGCCTATAAATCCACTTACAAATTCATAAGCATCGGCCGTACGGGCTTCTTGTTTCGTTACTGAAATGCCCCATTCGTTGTCTTGAACCAAAAAGAGAATAGGAAGTTGATGAAGTGCTGCAAATTGAAATGCTTCCGATACTTCCCCTTCTGTAACCGAATTGTCTCCCAAGGAGCACACGACCACGGGTGGCGTTGAGAATTCTTTGATTCCTTGAGACTGCAAATATTTCAGTCCTTGGGCTACTCCTGTAGTTGGAATGGCCTGCATTCCTGTGGCTGAACTCTGGTGAATGATTTTTGGTAAATCTTCCCTTCTGCTCGAAGGGTGAGAATAATAGGAACGTCCTCCCGAGAATGGATCGTCTTTCTTTGCCAAAAGCTGTAGCATGAGCTCGTAAGGCGTGAATCCAATTCCTAATAGTAAACTCTCATCTCTATAATAAGGACTCACCCAATCTTCTTCATTTAAAAGGTAAGCGGTCGCTAATTGAATGGCTTCGTGACCTCTTGAAGTAGAGTGGACATAGGTGCAGACCTGGCGGTTGTTTTCATACGTATCGGCCATTGCACGAGCCTGCATCATCTGCTCGAAAGCTTTTAATAATAAAGTATCAGTAAGTGAGGGAGTAGTTAACGTATTCATGGCTATAAATATACTTAATTTTTTAGCACAATGTTTTCACCTTGCTTTTACCTTGTTCTTGAGGGTTTCAGCCCGATTCCTTCCCTTTTTTAATTCAAATTAAAGCCTAACTTTGTAACTTGATTTTAACTGAAAGTACGAAAAAAAGCAAAGGTATTCCCATGGCTTTTTGGTTTTCTTTTCTGAAAATTCGTTGTAATTTTACCCCTCTTAAGACTTCTTTATGTATATAGTTTTCGATACAGAAACCACTGGATTTGCTCAAAATACTAAAGCGCCTTACAGCGATTTAGACAACTGGCCACGTATGGTACAGATCAGCTGGCAGGTTCATGATAACCTTGGGCAACTGATCGATAATCAGGACTACATTATTCGTCCTGAAGGGTACGATATTCCCTTTAGAGCAGCGAAAATTCACGGAATTACCACAGAAAAAGCGCTAGAAGAAGGAAGGGATTTGAAGGAAGTTTTAGAACTTTTTCTTCGGGCGATAGAGAACTTAAAAGTTCTTGTAGGACACAACCTAGAGTTTGACTTGGGTGTGATTGGAAGTGAGTGCTTTAGAAAGAACTTAGCTTATCCCATTGAAGGATTTAAAGTAGCCGATACGATGCATATTGGTACCGATGTGTGTCGAATTCCTACACGAAATCCAAACGTATTTAAGTATCCAAAACTCTCCGAACTCTATACCTTTTTATTTGAAGAGGAATTTGAAGAGGCGCACAACTCTGCGGCCGATGTGAACGCCACGGCCAGAGTCTTTTTTGAAATGCTTCGAAGAGGGGAAATTCCTTTGGAGCTTTTAGGAGGTAAAAGTGAACTTTTAGCAGAATTTAGAAGAGTCAATCCCCAGCGCATTGCTCCTTTTCCTATCGAGATTAGAAGACAAGTTGGACTTAATGATCAAAAAAGTTTAGGATCCTCGAGCAAGAAAAGCTTAGAGGATATTGGAGATTATTTTAATTTTCATAACCACAGCATTTATTCTTCACTTCAGTCCTCTACTTCCATTTCTGAGCTCATTGATCAAGCTCAAAAGGAGAAGTTCCCAGCCGTAGGTCTAGTGGATGTCGGAAACATGATGGGAGCGTTTAAGTTCGTTTCGGAGGTTGAGGATCGAAATAAAAAAATTAAGCAGGAGCTTTCGGAGTATGAGGAAAGAAAAAATAAAGCGCTCGAAAAGGACGAGGCATTTACTGAGGCTCCACCCATGCAGCCAATGGTGCCTGTGGTGGGTTGTGAGTTCTTCATTTCCGATCGCCCAGAGCAAAAAACCTTTACCAAGGACGATCCCGACAAAAGAACAAGAATTGTTCTATTAGCAAAGAATTTTAATGGCTATAAAAATTTGGCCAAGCTTTCGTCTATCGGCTTTGTCAAAGGATTCTATTTTGGAGTTCCTAGGATTTCCAAAGAAATGATTGAGCAGTACAAAGAGGACTTAATCGCTGTTTCTGCAGGGCTTCAAGGTGACATACCTCAAGCGATATTAGAGTATGGGGTGAAAAAAGCCGAGCAAAATTTAGAGTGGTGGAAAAAGACTTTTGGAGAGGATTTTTACCTTCAAATCCAAAGCCATGGAGTAGGTGAAGAAGACCACGTAAATGAGGTGCTAGTAGAACTTAGTGAAAAGTATCAGGTAAAGCTTTTAGCTCAGAATGAGACCTATTATACCGAGGCTTCCGATCATCAAATTCAAGATATTTTATCCTGCATTAAGGACGGAGAGAAACTTTCAACTGAAGTAGGAAGGGGATTTGGAAAAAGAAAAAGTCTTCCGTCGAAAAAATACAATTTACTAGACACCCAAGAAATCAAAAAAGCCTTTTCAAGGTTTCCTCAGGCTTTTGAAGCTTATACTGAACTCTTAGCGAAGTTTGAGCCTTATAGTTTAAGAAGAGACGTACTCTTACCTAAATTCGATATCCCTGAGGAGTTCCAGGATCTGAAGGACTTAGAAGATGGAGGAAAAAGAGGTGAAAATGCATACTTAAGGCATTTGACATACGAAGGAGCCCGCGCCCGATATGAAGCGATTACTCCAGAGATTCAAGAACGATTGGATTTTGAATTGGAAGTAATTGCCAACACGGGCTATCCGGGTTACTTTTTGATTGTTCAGGATTTTTGTAATGAAGCGAGGAAAATGGGGGTTTCGGTAGGTCCAGGTCGAGGATCGGCGGCAGGGTCTGCAGTCGCTTACTGCATTGGGATTACTAACGTAGATCCCATTAAGTACGATCTGCTTTTTGAGCGTTTCTTAAATCCAGAAAGGGTTTCCATGCCTGATATCGATATCGACTTTGACGACGAAGGAAGGGATCGAATTATCAAGTGGGTAATTGACAAATACGGGAAAACAAACGTAGCTCAAATTATAACCTACTCCGTTTTAGGAGGAAAATCGGCGATCAAAGACGCCGGTCGTGTACTGGAACTTTCCATTGGAGAAACCAATGAACTGGCTAAACTCATTCCAGCTTCCCCAGGAATGAATTTCAAAAAAGCTTTTGGCAAATACGATAAATTGCCCTCAGAAGATCAGCAGTTGGTGGATCAAATGAAAAGCATTCTTGAGAATGAAAAGGATCCACGGCATCCTGTGCTTTCGGCAGCGCAGAAACTAGAAGGGGCTATTAGAAATACAGGAATTCATGCCTGTGGGGTGATTATTACCCCTGAAGACATCTCGAATCTTGTGCCTATTACCATTGCTCAAAAAGATGCGGACATCCTAGTCTCTCAGTTTGACAACTCCGTAGCGGAAAGTGCTGGGCTATTAAAAATGGACTTCTTAGGACTAAGGACCCTAACTATAATTAAAGACGCGATAAAACTGATCGAGAAAAACCATGGAGTTAAGATCGATGTGGATGAGCTTCCCCTAGATGATACAAAGACCTATGAGCTCTTTCAGGCCGGTAAAACGGTTGGGATTTTCCAGTACGAAAGCCCTGGAATGCAGAAGTACATGAGAGAGTTAAAACCCACCGTGTTTGCGGATTTAATTGCAATGAACGCGCTCTACCGACCTGGACCGATTAAATACATTCCGAACTTCATTAACCGGAAGCATGGCATTGAGCCTATAGAGTACGACCTTCCGGATATGGAAGAGTACCTAGCAGAAACCTATGGAATTACCGTATACCAGGAGCAGGTTATGCTTCTGTCTCAAAAATTAGCGGGTTTTACCAAGGGCGAGGCCGATACTTTAAGAAAGGCCATGGGAAAAAAACTAAAAAACGTTTTGGATCAGCTCTATCCTAAATTTATGGAGGGAGGTAAGAAAAACGGTCATGATGTTGAGGCTTTAGGTAAGATTTGGAAGGACTGGGAAGCTTTTGCTGAGTACGCATTTAATAAATCCCACTCGACCTGTTACGCTTTAATTGCTTACCATACGGCTTACTTAAAAGCCAATTATCCTGCGGAATACATGGCTAGTGTAATGACGCACAACCTAAATAATACCAAGCAAATCACCTTATTTATGGAAGATTGCCGCGGTATGGGTGTGGATGTACTAGGACCGGACGTGAATGAATCCCATTATGAGTTTTCGGTTAACGAAAAAGGTCAAATTCGCTTTGGACTGGGGGCAATTAAAGGAATTGGTGAAGGACCAAGTGAAGCGATTGTAGAGAGTAGAAAAGAAGGAGCGTTTAAAGATGTGTTTGACTTTTTTGAACGTATTATTCCTTCTCAGATCAACAAAAGAGTAGTGGAGAGTTTGGTAGTGGCGGGTGCGCTTGATGAAGTCGATCAGTACCACCGGGCCCAATATTTTAGTGAAGACACGCAAGGGCGAACGGCCATTGAAAGACTACTCCGCTACGGACAAAGTTTCCAGGAAGGAAAAAGTGAAATGGAACATTCTCTGTTTGCTGATTTTGCCGAGGAGGTTCAAATTGAAAGACCCAAAATTGCGATGGAGCCTCATTGGCCAAACATGCATAAACTAGGGAAAGAAAAAGAAATTATCGGATTTTATCTCTCGGCCCATCCGCTCGATGAATTCAAGTATCAGCTTGATTTCTTAAAAGGGGAGTATTCCAAAAAGAAAGTATTAGAATCTAAAGAAGAGGAGCTTCTGACGCTCTCTGAAAAAGTTTTGGATCCTATAGAAGAGCTCACCGATTTAGAGGACGCACCCTTAGAAATGGAGCTCGAGGATTCTGAGGAACTTTTAGAAGTAATGGAAAGTGTTACTATTGAACCTAAGGGAAGTTTAGGATTCTTGAGTTTAGATCAGATCGATGGTTTTAGGGACCAAGAATACGGAGCAGAGCAGATTCGGCTTTATGAAGAGATTAAGGACTATAAGGAAAAACAAAGAGTTCGTGCCAATGCAAAAGAATACACCGTGTGCGGGCTTATTACCGAGTATCAAGTGAAAGACGCTCGGATCAGTGGGGAGAAAGTAGCGTTTCTGACCCTAGAAGATTATAGCGGAAGTTACTCGTTTCGAATTGGAGACCGCGACTATTTGCGACTAAAAGAAAAACTGGATTTACACCGTTTTGTTATTTTGAAAATCAAGTTTTCAATTTCAAAAGATTCGCGTGTTTTTGTTAATGTCTCAGAAGTCTATGATTTGCGCGAGGCCTTTGAGCAGTTTGCTAAAGGACTGGCCTTAATTCTTGATGCGGACAAATTAACAACCAAAGAAGTACAAGCTATTCATAAAACAATGCAAGCGTATCCGGGAGAAAAGAAGCTCAAGTTTTATATTAAAAATCCAGAGGACGGCTCACACCTGGAGGCTCTTTCCCAAAGCGCTAAGATAGAAGTCAATTCCTCTTTACTTGAAACGTTAAAGAGTAATGGTCTCTATGAACTTTATCTTAATTAACCGTTAATGATGTAACTCTACTGATAAAAACTTCGACTTATGTTGAAGTTTTTTTTGTTCGAATTCTAAGTAGTGTGACTAATAACACAGTCAGAAAAGAGGGGATAAAAATAAATTGGAAAAACTAAGAAACTTTTTTGGTTTTCTAGTTTCCGGTGTTGTATATTTGCACCGTCAAAATTGAAATGATGGAAAAGGACGATGAATTTTTAAAACGAGCAGCCGATTTGTTTTTAGAGGTGGGCGCTAAAACGCTTACCATGGACGATGTGGCTAAAGAGTTCGGAATGTCTAAAAAGACCTTGTACCAGAAGTACCGCAATAAAGAGGCGCTTCTGGAAGATGTACTCAACTATAAACTCAAGTACGTGATTCATAAAATTGAAGCTTTGGACCGCAAAGTGGAAAACGCTATAGAAAGAATGTTCTGTCGTGATGAGGCCATTGATCAAGCCGTTAAAAGCAATCAATCCGTCATGATTCGTCAACTCATCCGCTACTATCCAACGATCTTTTACTCCCATATGAAAAGGTTTGCTGAGAAATTCTCTCAAGTCATGGTGCGAAATATTGAAAAAGGGAGAGCTCAGGGGCTGTACCGAACGGATTTCAATGCAGAACTCTACTCCAAGTTTTTTCTGCAATTAGCGATGTCTTACGATTCCTCTCCTTTTTTTGAGGAAGAAAAGAGCGAGCGAATGGATTTTATGCAGGAAGTGATACTCATGTACATTCATGCAATCACTACTGAAGAAGGTAAAAAAGAATTAATTAGAATAAACAAACAAAATAATGAAACGAATTAGTATTGGTATTGCCCTTACTTTAAGCAGTTTTTCTTTCGCTCAATCCGAGCGGGTGTTGTCTCTTTCTGAGGCCATATCCTATGCACTAGAGCATAAAGCGGAGGCAGAGAAAGCAAGATTAGACATCCGGAAAGGAGATGCCCAGATCAATCAAGTGAAAGCTAGTGCTTATCCCACAGTTAGCTTTTCGAGCTCCACGACTTACAATCCTTTACTTCAAGAAACAGTACTTCCAGGAGAAATGTTTGGTGCGCCCGGAGAGCAGGTAAAAGTGGCTTTTGGACAGAAATGGACTTCAAGCAACATGTTTCAGTTGCAGCAAGTGCTTTTCAATCAATCGGTATTCACAGGACTAAAAGCAGCAGAGTCTACTAGAGAATTTTATCTAATCAATGCCGAGCTTACTGAAGAGCAAATTATTGAGAAAGTAGCCAATGCGTACTACCAAGTGTACAAATCCGAAGAGATGCTTTCCAATGCAAAGCAAAACCTTGCCATTACCGAGGAGACCATAGGAATTATCAAAGGTTTGTACGATGCAGGACTGGCTCGAAAAATCGATTACGATCGAGTAGTGGTTAGCAAAAACAATGTGAGCTCTGGAGTCTCTCAACTAGAGAACGGAGTGGAACTGGCGGAAAATGCTTTGAAATTTATAATTGGAATGCCAATGGAACAAGCAATTGCGCTTCCTGAAGGTACTTTTGAGCCTAATGTACTTGCGGATCTTTCTTACGATTCTCAGGCAAGAACCGAAGTGAAATTACTCAATAAGCAGCTGGAACTTTTGGAGTGGCAAAAGAAAGCTTCAGAGGCGGAGTATTACCCAAGCGTATCGCTTTCAGCGAATTACGGATTTTTAGGGCAAGGGGAGGAATTTCCTTGGTGGAACGGACAAAAGAACGGCGTTTTTTGGTCGGATTTAGCTTCTATAGGACTTAATATTCAAGTCCCGATTTTTAATGGTTTTCTAACCAAATCCAAAATTGAACTCAATAAAATTGAAATCGATAAAGCACGTGCAGACCTAAAAGAAACAGAGTTAGGGCTAGACTTAGCGCATCACAATGCTGTTACGAGTCTAAACAACAATATGACTACGATTGATACCCAAAAGCAGAACGTACAGCTTGCAGAGCAAGTACTTTCTGATACTAGAAATAACTATCAATACGGTCTTGCAACACTAAACGATATATTAGATGCCGAGCGCGATTTAACCGACGCCCGCAACCACTTAACCCAAGCCGAACTGGATTACAAACTGGCTGAAATTGAATTATTAAAATCCCAAGGAAAACTCAGAACCTTAAACGACTAATAGAAATTATGAAAAAGAGAACTATTTATACCCTAGTTGCGATCCTCGCGATTTTTGCTCTCATCTTTTTTATCCTTCAAGGCAATAAAAAAAGAAACGAAGCGGAAGTAGCTGTGGTAGCTCAGAAGAACTCTGATATTACAGTAAGAACGGCTCAAGTAACTGCCCAGGACATCAGCGGTGAATTTTTAGTCAACGGTCTTTTCGTAGCCAATCGTCGCGCAGAAATATCTTCAGAGATGTCTGGTCAATTGGCGGCTCTTTACGTTAAGGAAGGAAGTTACGTCAAAGCAGGACAAAGTATTGGACGTATGGTAGGCGATAAACTCAATGTGAATGAAGCCAATGCACAGGCCAATTTAGCTAATGCGCAGCAGGCCCTTAGCCGATACGAACAAGCTTATAAAACCGGAGGAGTAACAGCATTGCAACTCGATCAAGCCCGTTTGCAGGTAACCAACGCTAGAGCGCAAGTACAAAGTGCAAGATTGGTTTCTGGTGATACGAATATTGTTTCTAAAATCAGTGGAATTGTGAACAAGAAATTCGTTGAAGTAGGAACGGTTCTTAATCCAGGAACTCCGATTGTTGAAGTAGTAGACATTTCATCTGTGAAGCTAAGAGTGGATGTAGACCAACAACTACTCTCCAATCTGAAAATTGGAGACCGCATTGAGGTAACTCCGGATATTGCTACCGACAAATTAGAAGGAAGAATCACTTTCATTGCACCCGCTGCATCTGGAGCTTTGAAATTCCCTGTGGAAATTCAGGTGCCTAATAGCTTCAATAAATTAAGAGACGGTATGTACGGAACGGCTCATTTCAATAGAGCAAGCGAAGGGAAAAAATTAGTGATTCCACGTGCTGCTTTCTTAGGAAGTGTTAGTGATAACTTGGTCTTTGTTGTGCGTAATAATGTTGCACACTTAGTGAAAATTCAGAGTGGAGCGAACTTTGGTGAACAGGTGGAAGTGGTTAGTGGACTGAAAGAAGGTGACGTTGTAGTAACCTCAGGACAGATTAACTTATCCGACAAATCCAAAGTCAGCATCCTTAAATAACTTAAAGAGAAAGAATGAAATTAGCAGAAGTATCGATAAAACGACCAAGTTTGGTCATTGTGATGCTGGCACTACTCGTTATTGGGGGACTGTTCAGTTATTCACAACTGAACTACGAGCTCATACCTAAGTTTGAGGTAAAAGTAGTGACTGCAGCGACCATCTATCCCGGGGCTTCACCTTCGGAGGTAGAAAATACGGTAACACGAAAAATTGAAGATGCCGTATCGGCCTTAGAAGGGGTAAAAAAGATTCAATCGAAATCCTACGAATCCCTATCGGTTGTTATCATAGAATTTAATAACGACGCGGATGTGGATTTTGCACTCAATGAGGCGCAAAGAAAAATTAATGCAATTCGTTCGGACCTTCCGGACGATATAGAGGAACCTTCCCTTAGTCAATTCTCCCTTTCTGATATGCCAATCATCCGAATGGGGGTAACAGCGAATTTGACCGAAAATGAATTGTACGACCTTATCGATGAGCGTATTCAGCCGGATATTTCTAGGATTTCTGGGGTGTCAAAAGTGGATATCATTGGAGGCCAGGAAAGAGAAATTCGTATCAACTTGGATCAAAGGAAAATGCAGGGATACGGTCTTACTATTCCGCAAGTAGAACAAATTATTTCCATGTCTAACTTGGATTTCCCGACGGGAAGTTTAAAGACCAGAGAAAATTCGACACTGATTCGTCTTTCAGGTAAAATTGAATCGGTAGACCAATTAAGAAATCTGACGATTTCTTCTCAAAACGGACAAAACATTCGATTAACCGATATAGCTGAGGTTCAGGATACTCAAAAAGAGGCGGATAAACTCGCTCGTATTGATCAGCAGACTACTATTATGCTGCAGATTCAAAAGCAAACGGATGCCAATGCAGTAGAGGTTAGTGAACTCGTAAGAGAACGCATCACTCAGCTAGAGCAGCAGTACGCAGGTACCGGGGTGAAATTTGATATCGCTGACGATACATCGCTCTTTACCCTTGAGGCAGCGAATCATGTAATTAAGGACCTTTTCTTAGCGATTCTTCTTGTGGCTTTCGTGATGATGTTCTTTTTACATAGCTTCCGTAATGCACTTATTGTTATGGTTGCGATTCCAACCTCCCTCATTGCAACTTTTATTGGACTGAATCTACTAGATTATAGTTTGAACTTAATGAGTTTACTAGGGCTTTCCTTAGTAGTGGGGATTCTCGTTGATGATGCGATTGTGGTTATTGAGAACATTCACCGTCACATGGAGATGGGAAAAAATAAAGTTCGAGCTGCATACGATGGAGCGAAAGAAATTGGATTTACAGTAACAGCCATTACTTTAGTGATTGTAGTAGTATTCCTACCCATAGCCCTGAGTTCAGGTCTTGTAACCGATATCATTAAACAGTTTACCGTAACTGTTATTATATCCACTTTGCTTTCGCTTTTAATTTCCTTTACGGTGGTTCCTTGGCTATTCTCTCGTTACGGAAAATTAGAGACGATTTCCAATAAATCATTCTTTGGAAAGATAATTGAGAAATTTGAACAAGGACTTACTTGGTTCACACGGAAAATTGAAGGGATCCTGCGTTGGAGTTTAGTCAATAAACTAAAAACGTTTTTAATCACTATTGCTCTTTTTGTAAGTAGTATTCTTTTACTGGGCTTTGGGTACATTGGAACGGATTTCTTCCCTTCCAGTGACAAAGGAGAATTCCTTATGCAGTTTGAAATGCCGAAAGATACTTCATTAGAAGAAACGAACTTTATGACCCAAAGGGCAGAAAGGTATGTGGCTTCGAAAGGAGAAGTGGAAAGTATGATTACTTCTGTGGGACTAGTGAGTGGAGACATGGGATCCGTACAATCCACGAACTACAAATCCGAAATCAGTATTGTACTGAAAGAAGATTTGGAAGAACCATCAAAAGTCTATGCTGCTAAACTAAAAAGAGAACTGGAAAGAGAACTTGTTGGAGTGAAAATTTCAACGGTACCGGTAGGGTTTATGGGAGCTGAAATGGCGCCATTACAAATGACCGTGACCGGGCCAACTTTAGAGGATGTGATGGCTTATGCTCAACAAGCTGAAGCCAAACTCAAAGCGATTGACGGAGCCTCAGAAGTGGAGCTAAGTGTGGAAGAAGGAAATCCGGAGATTGCGGTGAACGTAGATCGAGATAAAATGAGCGCACTGGGACTGAATGTAGCTACTGTGGGAACAACGCTAAGAACTGGATTTAGTGGAAATACGGACAATAAATTCAGAACCGGAACCTCTGAATACGACATCAATATCATCTTGGATGAAGCGAACAGAACAAGCATCGAGGACGTAAGAAACATCATGTTTGTTAACAACATGGGACAAGAAGTACAACTTTCTCAGTTTGCTGAAATTTCGTACTCCTCTGGACCGGCACTCTTAGAGCGATTTAACCGTACGCCATCAGTAACCGTTCAAAGTCAGGTTGTGGGTAGAACAACCGGTGCAATCGCTGCCGATTGGGAAGCTTCCCTTGCTGATGTTAAAAAGCCCGCTGGAGTGGACTGGGTTTGGGGAGGAAATATGGAGAACCAGAGCGAAGGTTTTGGAACTTTAGGAGTGGCTCTACTGGCTGCGATTATGCTTGTGTACATGATTATGGTTGTGCTTTACGATGACTTTGTTAAACCGTTTATCGTTCTTTTCTCCATTCCGCTTTCCTTTATTGGAGCACTATGGGCACTGGCATTAACCAATCAGAGTTTGAACATATTTACCATCTTAGGGATCATCATGCTTATTGGTCTTGTGGCCAAGAACGCGATCTTACTTGTTGATTTTGCGAACCACCGATTAGAAGCAGGGGAGACGATTAAGGAAGCACTTATCCAAGCGAATCATGCTCGTTTACGTCCGATCCTTATGACAACCATTGCCATGGTGTTCGGTATGCTACCTATTGCTCTTGCGAAAGGTGCGGCTGCAGAAATGAATAACGGGCTTGCGATTGTCATCATTGGTGGTCTTTTATCTTCGCTTTTCTTAACGCTTATTATCGTTCCTGTAGTGTACTTAATTGTAGTGCGCATCGAAGAAAGATTCTCTAAGCATGAAAAAGTGGATTACGACCAGGAGATGAAAGCAGACTATGAGCATATTCATCCCGAGAATGAACTTGAATTTTAATTGAGTAAAGAAGGTAGAATCCCTTACTTTATAATTAATCAACGAACTGCACTTTTTTAAGGTGCAGTTTTTTTTTTGACTCCTAGTGGTTGATGCTTTAGTTCTTTTTATTTCTGCTTACAGTTGGTTTTTGTAGGTTTACTTTTATAGTGGAAGCTAGTTATTTCACAGAAGGTTTTTATAGATAAACGGTTTTGTGAATGCAATAAATGAATTTTTTAATTCGTGATACTCCACCCTAGATAAAATTTAATTTAAAATAGCTGAGGTAAGAAGTCATTTTTGGTAGACTGCATTGCGGTCAGTAAACAGTGGTTTAATTCTGTAAAGTCCCTGACAATCAATATAGATGAGAGTTTGTTTTTATTTAAAGTCCAGCAAGTATTTTTTGTACATTAGCTAACATCGGTTCTGTTTTTATTGGAAATAATTTAGGATTAAGTAAGCATCCGTTCTTATTTTAATTTTAGTAGCTAAAGCTCTGAGTTGGTAACGATAATTTTTGTCCAGCTATTAATGAATCGCGGTGCAAGCCTGTGAGTTATATAAAATGTAATTAAAAGTAATTAGCGTTATTTAAATACAATAAAACGTACTAGTGAATTCCCTTAAATTAAGAAACAATTAAAAATCTATTAAAATGACCAATAAACAGTATGCTATCCTAGGTTTTTTTGCCGTTATTTTATTTTGGGTGACCTATTTTATTATGTCAAACCAAAGACCTGAGTACAGTTTTATGACTAAAGCTATCAGTGAACTAGGATCTCTCGACGCGCCGAACAAGTGGGTCTGGAATATTTGCGGATATGTGATTCCAGGGGTTTTAATAGCTGTTTTCGGTTTTGGGCTCTACAAAAATATTGTACGGGAAAAAGCAAGTAAGCTGCCCTTAATAGGTATTGTTTTTAGCGGGCTTTTTATGTCCTTATCGGGAGTTTTCCCAGGTGATTTAGATAACCGGGAGTCCTTAACAATGCTTTTGCATAGAATAGGAAGTATAGGATGTTATGTTTTCTTTCTACTAGGAGCTTTTACCTATCCAAAACAAATGAAGAAAACAAATTATTGGCGTCGAGCTATAAAACCAAGTTTGCTCTTTACTTGGCTTACAATCGTATTTGGAAACTGGGCATTTGTGGTTCCTGAGATGCCGGGGGTGGGTCAAAGGATTGTATTTGCGCTTTATTTTATGTGGATACTGTTTGCCGCGTACAGATTGTATAGACAAAATGATGCTAAAAATACAACGCATCTTTAGTGCTTCAGTCCACAATTTGAAAAAACAAAAAAAAGGGTGCAATTTTTGAATACACTATCATAGAAGAGCAATAAATTAAAATGAAAAAGAATACAAAAATTTTAGTAGGACTCTTTTCTTTTGCAGTGCTCTCGGTCCTTAGTTCGTGTACTTCAATTCCTGAGAAAGCAAAAGCAGTAGCTCCTTTTGATGTCAATACATACCTTGGAACTTGGTATGAGATCGCACGAATTGATTTTAAATTTGAAAAGGATCTAAATAATACCTCAGCTCAGTACAGTCTGAATGGAAAAGGGAATGTAACGAGCGGCTACAATTTCAAATAAAAGGAGTGGAAAGAAGCTCAGGGCATGGCGAAATTTAGAGTAGAAAAAGACCTTGGAGAGCTCAAGGTAAATTTCTTTGGACCGTTTTATTCTGGTTATAATGTGGTGGTTTTAGATGAAAACTATCAGTATGCCTTAGTGGCTGGAAAAAAATTAGATTACCTATGGATTTTGTCTCGAACGAAATCGATTCCAGAGCGGGTGAAGAATGAGTACCATGAGAAAGCCAAAGCCATTAAATACAACACCGCTTCGCTTATTTGGTTGGAGTACGATAGAGAGGACACTCCTTATCTAAAACAAAAGTAATTCAACTCTTTTTTTAGTGCTTCTAGAATCCTAGTATTTAAGAAGATTCTAGTCGAAGAAACAAAATGAATGTTTTATTTTATGTCGTCCCGAAAAAATGATGGCTCTTTTGATTGTCTCACGTATTCTCTGTGTCTTATTATGATAATTAGTGAGTAATACAATTGTTCCACGATCGATGGTCTGTATTCGTTTCGCTATTCACTAGGTTATAGTTGAAAAAAAGCATAATAATATTCTTTATTTGTTTATAAATAGTATATTTGTAGTCTTAAAACAAATCATGAATTATCAATTGATCAAAGAAGTAATTGATCTTGTCGAGCAATACGAATTAACAAGTAAGAATGGAAAAGAGGAAAAAAACTCTATAGAGGGGTTTAAAAGATGGATTGCTTCAAACTTTCAACAGCAGGATCAAATAGTGGAAATAGACTGGGAAGGAAAAGAAAAGGGAAGAAGTCCAGAAAGTGTAATCAATACGCTGATTGTTCATATGAACCGCTATGCAAAAAGCTATTCGAAGTCTGCGATTTATGGTTCCGAATTTTCTTCTCAGGAAGATTTTATCTACCTCATCAATCTTAAGGCATTTGGAAAAATGACCAAGATGGATTTGATTAAGAAAAATGTTCATGAAAAGCCAGTAGGAATGCAAGTAATCAATCGACTAATCGCGAAAGGTTGGGTGGATCAGGTACCTTCACAAATAGATAGAAGAAGCAAGGTCTTAACGATAACCGAGGAAGGAAAGGAGGCTTTAGAGGCTCAAATGGATAAGATTAGGAAAGCAACAGAAATAGTAACGGGTGATTTAAGCCAAATGGAAAAAATGGAGTTAATCCGTCTATTAACCAAGCTTGATCATTATCATAAAGCCATCTACGACCAAAGTATTGAATCCGAGAATTTACTTGACAAAGTCTTAATAAATAGAACATAAATGAAAAAGAAAATTGCAGTTATCGGTTCCGGGTTTTCGGGCTTATCGGCTGCTGCTTATCTGGCAAAAGCTGGGAACGAGGTTCATGTTTTTGAAAAGCATGATCAGCCTGGAGGAAGAGCACGGCAATTTACCACTGAGGAAGGGTATGTGTTTGATATGGGCCCTAGTTGGTATTGGATGCCCGATATCATTCAGGGATTTTTTGAGGATTTCGGATATAAAACTTCTGATTTTTTTGAATTAGTCTCTTTGAATCCCCAGTTCGAAATGATCTTTTCTGAGCAGAAGATGGAAGTTCCGGAAAGTATGGAACAGCTAATACTTTTGTTTGATCAGATGGAAGAGGGTGGAGGGAAAAAGTTGAGCAAATTTATGCGTTCTGCAAAGTATAAGTACCAGGTGGGTATGCAGGATTTCGTTAATAAACCTTGTCATAATTGGCTGGAATTTTTTTCGCCAAAGATCGCGAGAAGTGCTTTGAAGTTAGATTTGCTCACGGATTTTAGATCGTACGTTGGGCGGTACTTTAAAAATACAAAGCTTAGAACATTAATGGAGTTTCCGGTGATCTTTTTGGGAGCTTCTCCGAGCAATATTCCCGCCTTATATAGTCTCATGAATTACGGCGGTTATGCCCTAGGAACTCATTATCCAATGGGAGGATTTTACCAATTGGTGCTTGCTATGAAAAGCATTGCAGAGGCTCAAGGAGCAAAGTTTCATTTTAATAATCCGGTTGAGCGAATCCATGCAGCGAGCGGGAAGGTAGAATCCCTACTCATAAATGGTAAAATGCATAAGTTCGATGCTGTTGTTTGTTCCTCCGACTACCATCATTCCGAAACCCTTTTGTCTAAGGACTATCGAAATTACGATGAGGCCTATTGGGAGCAAAGAACTTTTGCGCCCTCCAGCCTCATTTACTTTTTAGGGATTAATGAAGCAATTCCTAACCTTAAACATCATACCCTGTTTTTTGAGAATGATTTAGATGAGCATATAGATTCCATTTACGGTGAGAAAAAATGGCCAGACAACCCACTTTTTTATGCCTGCTGTCCCTCGAAAACAGACCCGAGCGTCTCGCCAAAGGGAAAAGAAAGTTTGTTTTTACTCATGCCATTAGCAATTGGAATAGAGGATGTGGAGTCGGTAAGAGAAAGCTATTTAAAAGCGATGCTCTCTAGAATAGAAAAACGGACAGGGATCACCGATCTGTATTCGAAGATAGAGTATAAAAGAAGCTATTGCGTAAGTGATTTTGTCTCGGATTACAACGCCTACGGTGGCAATGCCTATGGACTTGCTAATACATTACAGCAAACGGCAGTGTTAAAACCGAAGATGAGAAATAAAAAACTTAAGAACCTTTTCTATACAGGTCAATTGACGGTGCCGGGTCCCGGGGTGCCGCCTTCTATTATATCGGGAAAAATAGTAGCAAGCGAAGTTAATCTCCTTAAAAGCGGACAAGTATGAAACAGATCTTTGATGAACTTTCTTATTCGGTGAGTAAGATTACTACACAGAAATACAGTACGAGCTTTTCTTTAGGAATTTTAGCTCTCAAGCCTTCCATTCGAAATGCGATTTATTCCATTTACGGATATGTCCGACTTGCGGATGAAATTGTGGATAGTTTCCACGATTACGATAAAGGCAAACTACTTAATCGGCTCAAACTAGAAACGACTATAGCACTTGAGGAAAAAATTTCTCTCAATCCCATTCTGCAATCCTTCCAAGAAACGGTCCATAAGTACCGGATCGATAACGGTTTGATTACTCATTTTTTGCACAGCATGGAGATGGATTTAAACCAAGTGGACTATAATTCAGATCTTTATAACGAATATATATTTGGTTCTGCAGAAGTCGTTGGTTTAATGTGCTTACAAGTCTTTACCGGAGGTGATAAACTACAATACGAAGAGCTAAAACCTTACGCTAGGAAACTAGGATCAGCATTCCAGAAAATCAACTTTTTAAGAGATTTGAAAGAAGATTACCATGTTCTTGGGCGCACCTATTTTCCAAATGTGGACCTGCGAGTTTTTAATAACGAGGTAAAAGGGCAGATCGAAAAGGAAATTGAATCAGAGTTTAGAGAAGCTTTAATCGGTATAAAAAAGTTACCTAGTTCTTCAGCCTTTGGAGTGTACCTTGCCTATAAATATTATTTTTCATTGTTCAAAAAAATTAGAAGAAAATCGTCCGATGAGATTCTCAATAGAAGAGTGCGGGTTGCGAATTCAGAAAAAGCCTATGTGGCATTCAAGAGCTATCTAAGATATAAAATTGCGTATTTATAATGAGGTATTTTCTTTTCCCTATTTTGATACTTTCCCTCCTGTCTTTTTCTCTCAATACTTTGGGTGAGATTAGAGCTAATTATACGAAAGCAGTCAGCGAGAAGGAGCTTTGTAAAAGAATGATATCAGAACTAGAATCTTCTAAAAGTATTTCCGCTATCGAGTTAGGTTATTTAGGAGGACTGCAATGCGTTTGGGCCAATCATGTAATCAGTCCCATTACTAAACTGAGTTCTTTTAACTCCGGAAAGAAAAATATTGAGAAGGCAATTGAAATGGATCCGCAAAATGCGGAATTGAGATTTATTCGTTTATCAATACAGAAAAATATCCCTTCATTTTTGAATTATCAATCCAATCTAAAAGAAGATGAGTATTGGATTCGAAAGAATCTGGATCAGGTGAAATCATCTATCGTAAAGAAGAATATCCAAATCCTTTTAAATCAGTAAAAAGATGAAGGGTACAATAGAAAGAGAACAGTTATTAGAGGCGGATTTACTAGCGGTCTGGAATTTCTTTTCCTCCCCACTTAATTTAGCTCACTTGACACCAGAGACGATGGGGGCTTCGGATACTAGGCCCAGATTTAAAAGAGCAGATTTATGAGGGAATGCTACTAGATTATACCATCGCTCCATTCTTTGGAATTCCTCTGAGGTGGCAGACAAAAATTGCGCATGTTGAGCCCTATAGAAGCTTTACAGATAGTCAAGAAAAAGGACCTTTTAAAAAATGGAAGCACGAGCATCAGTTCGTACCCACATCGAAGGGCGTGCTTATGAAAGATCAAGTGGAATTTGAGCTCCCCCTTGGATTTTTGGGTAAAGCGGCCTACTGGTCAATGGTCGAGAACAAATTGATCGCACTTTTTGAATTTCGTGCCCGAGTTTTAGAAACACAATTTCACTAAATTATTATGAACTTTTTAATTACTTTAACGACCTTTATACTAATGGAAGGAGCCACTTGGGTCATTCACAAATACGTGATGCACGGCTTTTTATGGTATTTGCATCGTGATCATCACGACCATAGTAACGAGGGGAATTTAGAGAAGAACGATTATTTTTTTGTGATTTTTGCCCTTCCAACCATTGCTTTAATGTATTTAGGTTCATTAGAAGAATTCAATTATCTGTTTTTTATTGGACTAGGAATCATGCTCTATGGAATGGCCTATTTTTTTGTACATGATATTTTCATTCATCAAAGAATCAAATTCTTTAGAAACACGAAGAATCCTTATTTCTTAGCACTTCGCAGAGCACACAAACAACATCACAAACATATGGGAAAAGAAGATGGCGAATGTTTTGGTTTTTTATATGTGCCTTTCCAATATTTCAGAATGTACTTTAAATCGGAAAAGCCATGATGGAATTCACCTACCTTCTTGTTTTATTTTTTACCGTAATCATCTGCTTTATTGCTTCTTTTGATAAGCGAATTGCTTTCCATCATCATTTTCTCACTTTTCTAAAAGCTGCTGTACTCGTAGCAATTCCTTTTATCGCGTGGGATGTGTGGTTTACCTCGCATGGGGTGTGGTGGTTTAATACTCAATATACGGTTGGTATGATGGTTGCAGGTTTACCTGTAGAAGAGTGGTTGTTTTTTATTTGCATTCCGTTTTCCTGCGTCTTTACCTACTACTGCATTGATCGATTTTTTAGTTGGGATTGGTTATCTGGATTTAACAACCTTATTGTTTTTGTAAGTTGCATTGTATGTGCTTTAGTCATTCTGCTCCATTACGATAAAATGTACACATTGGTTACCGCGCTCGCTACTTTGGTGACTTTGATCTATTTGCACTTTATTGCACGCGTTGAGTGGATTAGCAAAGCTTCACTGGTTTATTTGATCCTGATGCTAGGTTTCTTTCCAGTCAACGGAGTCTTAACGGGAACGGGATTAGAAAGTCCAATAGTAAATTATAATCCAGAGGAATTCCTCAATATTCGAATGGTGACCATACCCGTAGAAGATGCGGTTTACGGATATACACAGTTCCTTTTGGTTTTATTCTTTTTTAAAAAATTCAAAAACAAACGAAATGAAAAAATACAGTAAAATTCTTGTAGTATTCTTTTCTCTTAGCCTGCTCGCCGTATTAAGTTCATGTACTTCCATTCCTGAAAAAGCAAAAGCGGTTTCTCCTTTTGATGTAAATAAATACCTTGGAACTTGGTATGAAATTGCCCGTATTGATTTTCGTTTTGAACGAAACTTAAACAATACTTCTGCCCAGTACCGTTTGAACGATAAAGGAAACGTAGTCGTGCTTAACAGTGGATACAATTTTAAAAAGAAAGAGTGGAAAAAAGCGGAGGGCGTCGCCAAATTCAGAGGGGACAAGGAGGTGGCCGAGCTCAAAGTAAGTTTTTTTGGTCCTTTCTATTCAGGGTACAACGTTATTGCTTTAGATGAAAATTACCAGTATGCGCTGGTCGCCGGCAAGAATTTAGACTACCTCTGGATTTTGTCTAGAACCAAGACGATTCCTCAGGATATAAAAAATGAATTTCTAAAAAAGGCGAAAGAAATTGGGTACGATACTTCTTCGCTTCTTTGGGTAGTGCACGATAGGGAGGACAACCCCTTTTTAAGATAGATTCCGTAACGCTCATTCGTTCTAGAAAGCTTCTGCGCATCTTTAACCGAAGGTGCGTTATTTTTTTTTAAATAATTCTTGGAAGGTAGTTCTTTAATATCGTAATATTGCGATATTAAATTAAAACGATGGGAGCAACAAAATCCGATTTATTTACAGCGCAGCAAAACCGACTTTCAACCTTATTTAAGGTGCTAGGTCACCCGGCTAGGATTGCTATTTTACAGTACATTTCCACTCAAAATGCCTGCATTTGTGGAGATTTAGTAGAGGAATTAGGATTAGCCCAAGCGACGATATCCCAACATTTGAAAGAACTGAAAAAAGTAGAATTAATCCAAGGAACAATTGAAGGGAAATCCGTTTGCTACTGCATCAACGTTCAGGTTTGGAAGGAAATTGGGGCCGATTTTAATGAATTTTTTAAGAGTCCTGTAGAAATTACTGGGTGTTGCTAAGCTTGCTATTTATCCCATATTATCGTAATATTACAATAGATCAATTTAAAGAACCCAACTTATGAAGCTATCAAAAATTAAAGAACTTCTACCTTCACTTTCCCATGTAGAATTTCAATTAGAAGACGGAACCCCGGTTCCAAAGCATTTCCATATAACCGAAGTAGGGGGAATGGACAAACACTTTATCGACTGTGGCGGAGTCGTTCGAAAGGAGTATAAAGTCAATTTCCAACTTTGGAATGCAGAAGATACTTCTCACCGACTTATGCCGACAAAACTTTTAAAAATAATTGAGCTCTCTGAAGATAAGTTAGGTCTAAAGGACGGAGAAATAGAAGTGGAATATCAAAGGGATACGATCGGAAAGTTTGACCTGGCTTTTACTGGAAAAACTTTTGTTTTAGTAAGTAAGCAAACGGCCTGTCTTGCGAGTGATGCTTGTGGAATCCCACAAGAGAAACCCAAACTGAAGCTATCCGATCTTCAAAGTAGCCCCGTATGTACTCCTAATTCCGGATGTTGTTAAATTTAATTATCAATACAATGAACACTACTTTACTTGAAACGATTGAGCAGAAAATCTTAGCTCAGCCGATTTCCTCCGAGCGCCAGGCAGTACTTGAGCCCTTTGTAAACTATCTTAAGAAGAAGATAGAAAGCGGGGAGTCTATAAACCTGAATTTTATTTGCACTCACAATTCGAGAAGAAGCCATTTTTCTCAAATTTGGGCTCAGGTCGCTAGTGCTTATTTTGAGATTTCTACAGTGCAGTGTTATTCTGGTGGGACCGAGAAGACTGCACTTTACCCTAGTGTTCTGAAAGCTTTGGAAATGCAAGGTCTTTCGGTAATTCAACTATCGGATGAGCAGAATCCCGTATACGCGATTAAGTGGGATGATAATGCCGCGCCTCTTATTGGTTTCTCTAAGAAATTCGATAGCGCTTTCAACCCAAAAAGCTCGTTTGCTGCAATTATGACCTGTTCTCAGGCTGATGAAGGTTGCCCCTTTGTCCCAGGAGCGGAGGCCAGAATTCCCTTAAATTACCGGGATCCAAAGTATTCGGACGGCTCTAGTGAAGAGACTGAAGTCTACTTTAATACGAGCTTAGAGATCGCTAAGGAATTATTTTATGTGTTTTCTCAAGTGAAGAACGGATGAAAACGAAACTTAAATTTTTAGACCGCTACTTAACCCTATGGATTTTTTTAGCCATGGTTCTAGGCGTAGCTATCGGTTATTTTTTTCCAAGTACATCACAAGTTTTTACTCAGTTGAGTGTTGGTACCACGAATATTCCTTTAGCTATCGGGCTTATTTTGATGATGTATCCCCCTTTGGCGAAAGTGGACTATTCCTTACTTCCTCGCGTTTTAAAGGATAAAAAGGTAATTGGGCTCTCTGTCGTTTTGAATTGGGTGGTTGGAACTTTATTAATGTTCGGTCTAGCGATACTCTTCTTAAGAGACCAACCTGAATATATGGCCGGGTTAATCTTAATTGGTTTAGCTCGCTGCATCGCGATGGTGATTGTATGGAGTGATCTGGCTCATGCCAATAGAGAATACACCGCTATGCTGGTGGCTTTAAACAGTGTTTTCCAAGTGCTTACTTATAGCTTTTTGGTATGGCTGTTCTTGGGAGTTCTACCTGGAAGATTAGGGTTAGATAATTTTAATGTAGAGGTGTCTGTTTCTCAGGTAGCAGAGAGTGTTTTCATCTATTTAGGGATTCCTTTTATTTTAGGCTTTTTAAGTCGCTACCTTCTGGTTAAATCAAAAGGAAAAAAGTGGTACCAAAAGAAATTTATCCCTCGGATTTCTCCGATTACACTCTATGCACTGCTTTTCACTATCGTAATTATGTTTAGCTTAAAAGGAGATAAGATTGTTGAATTGCCGATGGATGTACTTACGGTTGCGATTCCGCTTATCCTTTATTTTATTTTGATGTTCTTTATCAGCTTCTTTCTAGGTATAGCACTCCAATTACCTTACGACAAAAATGCTTCTGTTGCTTTTACGGCCACTGGAAATAATTTCGAGCTCGCTATTGCCGTTTCAATTGCTGTTTTTGGGATTCACTCCCCTCAAGCTTTTGTTGGGGTGATCGGTCCTTTAGTGGAAGTTCCGGTATTAATTTTACTTGTAAAGGTCAGTTGGTGGTTAAAGAAAAAAATATACTAAAGTATCCGAGTATAACGAAATAAAAAAGGAGATACCTAATAGGTAGTCTCCTTTTGTGATCCCGCTGGTACAAAACTCGAACCTTTTATTAGAAGATTTGAGGCGATTGAACCAATTGAAAGATAGCTGTTATATATATATTATTTGGATAAAAATAAAGTTAGTTGCTCTAAACCGAAAAACACTTTAAATAGAGAAAAAAGGAAATTGTAAAAATTATCGCTGAAGAAATCACAAAGCAATTTAACCTTACCGACTAACTCAAGAATGATCCTAATTTATAGTATTTGGTGCAACAGAAATAGGTATTCATAAAGCTGACTGAAAGCTTTATCGTCGCCTTTCTACATAAAAAATGTCTTTTCAATCGAGCTATATTCAAATTTAAATCCGGCCTTTTTTATTCTTTCATTGGCCACCCTAGAACCATTTAATAACATTACGGACATTTCTCCAAAAAATAATTTTATCAGAAATGTAGGTGCATTGGGCAAAAAGCTTTTCTTCCCGAATGATTGTAGAAGTGCTTCCGAAAAATCATTCATCATAATGTGCTTGGAAGAAACAGCATTAAAAATCCCACGTATTTCATTTGTTTTTAAGATAAATTCATACAACCGGACTAAATCTCTAATATCAATCCAGGGCAAATATTGCTTGCCGTTTCCTAATGATGTATTGATGCCCAACTTCGCCAAAGGTGCTAATTTTTTATACATGCCACCCTCTTTCCCGAGGACAACACCAAGTCTTAAAATCACCGTGGTAATACCCAAACTTTCGAATTGCAATGCTGATTTTTCCCACTTTTCACAAACATTCGCTAGAAAATCGTTCCCATTATTGGATTCTTCTGTAAGTATCTCATCGGAAGTAAATGCCCCATAATACCCTGTGGCAGAAGAGGAAATGAAAGAATGTATGTTAGAACCCGTTGTTTTAACATACTTAAAAAGCAAATCTATTGCCTTGATCCGGCTTACAATTATTTCAACTTTCCTTTTTTCCGTCCAACGTTTTTCGGAAATGTTTTCTCCGGTTAGATTGATGATTTTCGTAACGCCCTCAAAGGCTTTTTCGTCAATAAAGCCATTTTCAATATCCCATTTAAAATACTGGATGTTTTCCGTGGTATCGATACTGTTCCTTCGGGTTAAGACATTTACGATATAGCCACAATTTATCAGGTGTTTAATTAATGCTTTTCCAACAAAACCTGTGCCCCCGGCGATTAATATCTTTTTCATTGATTGATTTTTGAAAGTAACTCCGGAAAAGCCTGTTTGAACCAGACCGTGTAATGCGATGGATTATTTTTTATATCTAGTATAATTTCATCCGCATTCATCCACTTATAGTCCTGTGCTTCATCTCGGTTTAAAACAGGACTTTGGTCAGAGTAACCAACAAAAACATAATCCAACTCGTGTTCTGTCAAATTATTTTCAACGCGCTCATTGTATATAAATGAATAGATCAATTTTAAATCACATTTCAGTCCCATTTCATAATTTAGCCGCTCCTCCGCACTTAAAGCAACGTTTTCTCCCCATTGCGGATGCGAACAACAGGTATTTGTCCATAAACTGGCTCCGTGGTATTTGTGCCCTGCCCGCTGCTGTAAAAGCAATTCCCCTTTACCATTGAATATAAATACCGAAAAAGCTCTGTGAAGCCACCCTTGTTCATGAGCAACCAGTTTTTCCATCTCAGCAATTGCATTATCGCTTTCATCCACTAGCACTATATTGTTTCTCTCCATTTTTCAATTAAGGTTACTATTTAGTTGTCTCTAACAGCCTCTCCATATACTTTTAAAGCCCTTTCTCGTGCGAAATTGTGTTCTAACATTTTTTCGGGATAAGCATCTGTCCCAAATTGGGGAAGCCATTTTTTAATATATTCCAGCTTTTTGTCAAATTTTTCGGTTTGTAAAGCGGGGTTAAACACCCTGAAATAGGGTGCAGCATCGCAACCCGAACCTGCTGCCCATTGCCAGTTTCCATTGTTGGCAGACAAGTCATAATCGTTCAGCTTCTGAGCAAAGTAGACTTCGCCCCAACGCCAATCGATCAGTAAATGCTTGCACAAAAAACTCGCTACGATCATCCGAACCCGGTTGTGCATAAAACCTGTTTGGTTCAACTGTCGCATTCCTGCATCTACAATCGGATAGCCTGTTTTTCCCTCACACCATTTTTCATATTCCCGCTCATTGTTTCGCCATTTGATAGTATCGTATTTAGCTTTGAAGGATTGGTTAACCACTTTCGGGAAATGATACAGGATTTGCATAAAAAATTCCCGCCAGATCAATTCATTCAGCCACGTTTGATTGTGGTTCAATGCAAAAGCTACGCATTTACGAATACTGATGGTGCCAAATCGAAGAGCGATGCCCAACTCTGTTGTCCTTTGCATTGCTGGATAATCCCTGAACTTGTCGTATTCATCAATAATTTTTTCATCTAATTTTGGGAGTGAAAAAGTAATATCTGTTTTCTCAAAACCAAGTTCATTCAACAAAGGAATTTCGGTAAACTCTTGCCTGAAAAATTTATTGTAATCAGGATCGTACGACTTGTAATTTTCTTCCCTCAATAACTCTTTCCATTTTTTGGAATAAGGGGTGTAAACTGTGTAAGGTGTGCCGTCATTTTTCACCACATCATTTTTATCAAAAATGACCTGATCTTTTAATGCCTTAAAAGGAATGTTTCGTTCGTTGAAAAATTGGTAAATCTCCGTATCCCGTTTAATGGCTTGCGGTTCATAATCCCGATTGCAAAAGACACCTTGAATATCATATTTTTCGGAAAGTATTTTAAAAACATCCGACGGATTGCCATAAAATGTATTCAGCCTTGCGTTGAATGTCTTCAATCCATTATTTATGGTCGAAAGTACCTGATGGATGTAGTCAACCCTTCGGTCCTTTTTATCTTCTAATTTTTTCAGGATGGTTTCATCAAAAATAAAAATAGGGAATACGGGAAATTCAGAAGCAAGTGCGTGATATAACCCCACATTGTCTTCCAAACGCAAATCTCTGCGAAACCAAAAAACGGAGACCTTACTTTTCATTCAGAAATGGATTATCGTTCCTGTCGTGTTTTACCCAGATAAGTTCAGAGGTGTCGTAGCCTATTTCTTCTGCAATTCTCAAGTAGTTGGATTTGATTTCTTCAGGAATACTTTTTGTTCTCGATAGAATCCACAAATAATCCAAGTTTTTTCCGGCAATTAAGGCATATTGGTAACTTTCTTCCACTGCAACTACATTGTAACCTGTATAAAAGGGGCCGAAAAAACTTACTTTTAATCCTGCAACATCTTTATTTCCTCTAAACTTTGCTAAGCCATCCGCTTTTTTCCATTCTGCTTTTTTGTAATTATAACCACTGTTCAACACAGCGATGTTGCCTTTTTTGTTCAGGCTGTATTGAGCGGAAACATTGTCCAAATCCTTTTCAAAACGAAAATCAAAACGAGCAATTTCGTACCATGTGCCCAAATACCTATCTAAATCAAAGTTTTTGACTGGCTTTGCATTTTTGGGGATGGGGGCACAGGAATTTAAAAGAGCAACTAAGCCTATGGCACAGGCTGCTATTAAAATTTTATTTTTTGCTTTCATTGTGCGTATATTTAAATTTTTCAAAAAAGTAGAGCACCAAAAGAAACTGTGTATATCCGTAAACGGCGTCTTCGATTGGTATCGTTAGTATTCGTATGCCTAGGAAATCTCCAGGATTGTAATTCACTATGGGTGTTTCTAATCCAGTACCAGTCAGCACGCCATTTACTGGAAAGAAACCTAGCATCAATATTGTAAATACCAGCGATGCTTTGCCAATCCAATCTGCCCGAGCAATAAAATGCAGGTAAATTAAAGTTGCTGAAGTGGTGATAGCTGTTACCAATGTATAGATTTTATCGTAATGCAACAAAGCGATAACCACACAGACAATCAAAGTGACAAAAACGATAAGATTATTAAAGCTGGATAGCCATCCTAGCTTGAAAAATTTATCAAAGCAGAAATAGGTAAATACGCATGAAAATGGAATGAATATAAAGAAAAGCCACTCTTCAAGAGGCAATCCCGCTATCACTATTCCAAGAGTGTAGTCTGTGTTGAACCACCAAACACCTTTTGCCGTAAACCATACATCCCAAGATATTAATGGAATGGCAACTAGAACGGCGGATTTTATGTACGCTCCAAAATATCGGTTAAAGCGAATTTGCTTATCAAAAGATGCAATGAAGCAAATGATAACCGTAAAAAATAATATCAGTGAATACGTATATGCCATCATTTTTTAGAAGAATTGAAATACATTTTAAAATACTTGAATGGCACATATAAAAAGCCAAAACACTCACCATTTTCTTTGCCAATATGCTTGTGATGTTGTTTATGTGCTCTTCGAAGTGCCAAAAAATAGGGGTTTTTCGTCTTGGTCAATAATTTAATCCTTTGGTGGATAAAGACATCGTGTACGAAAAAATAGGCCATTCCATACAGCATAATGCCCAATCCTATAAAAAACAAATAATTGAAATTTTCTAGCGAACCGAAATACATTAATGCGATGGTCGGTATAGCAAATATGACAAAGAAATAGTCATTCTTTTCAAGAGCTCCTTCATTGCTATGATCGTGATGGTCTTTGTGTAAACCCCAAAGAAAGCCGTGCATAATATATTTGTGGATAACCCAAGTGGCTCCTTCCATGACTATAAATGCTCCAAATACAATTAAAAAGTTCATAGCCTCTTTTTACTTGTTAAATAATTTTTCTAAAACGCTGTAGCGGAAATCAAAGATGTGTGCCAACTTCTTTTTCACAAAGAGTCGATGTGCTATCTTCCCTAAAAAACCGTAAGGCAATTCATAATCTACAGTATCTTTCATCAGCACGCCGTCTTTATTGGGGATAAATTCGTGAAAATGGTTCCAGTATTTGTAAGGCCCTTTCTCCTGAAAATCAATAAAGCTTTTATTGGGTTCCACATGGGTAATTCTCGTTCTCCACTTCAACGGAACTTTCAGCAACGGCGAAACGATATAATCGATCACCATTCCTTCAGTAATCTGTTCGCTGTTATAATCAGTCAGCACCGTAAAACCCATATTTTTGGGTGTAATCTTGGAAAGGTTCTTCGGACAAGAAAAAAAGTCCCAAGCTGTTTCGATATCGCAATTCAATTGTTGCTCCCTGTATAACCGGTGTTTCATAGTTTAGTCTTTTAAAAGCGTTCCTATATTTGTCTGCAAAATCTCCGACCTGATTTAGTGTCGGTTTTCCTTAATAAATTTGGCATCCTCATTTATGTTTGACTTATATCCTAAAAAAGACGGAGCATTTTTTTGAACCGAAAGTCGGATAAATCTTAATTCCACATTTTCAGGTTCTTTTTTGATTGCCTTGCTCTTCCTCCTGGTCGGTCGTGTTTTTCAAATACGTTAACTTCGTTTCCTGCTTTCACCAGATAGGCGGTTGCGGACAGTCCGGAAAAACCAGAACCGATAACGGCTATTTTCTTCTTCATCGCCCTTTATCTTTTAAAACTTCATTCAATAAATATTCTGGTTCAATATTTTTATCGTAGATCTGTTGATGAAAATCATTGAGTTTATTGAGCAACCTGATCAATTCCATTTTTTCGTTATGGGTTAAATCGCCTGTAACGATTTCAGTTGCTTTTCTGATTTTGTCCATTTGCTTTTTTAAAACCTCAAGCCCTTTATTGCTGATGCTTAAAACCTTACTTCTTTTGTCGGTCTCAGAGTCGGTTTGATTTACCCAACGTTGCGCAATCAACCGGTTGATAACTTGCATTCCCCCAGGTTTTTCGTGAACGTTCCTTTTTATCAAGTCCATTTTGGTCATTTTCCCGAAAGCTTTTAGGTTAATGAGGTAGATAAAATCTTCCTGCGTAGAAAAATCCGATCCGAATATGGCGGACTTTGAATAACTCTTGGCATATCTGTTCATATGGACAATTAAAGTATTAATGACACTTTCTGCACTACGTCCCTTTTCTTTTCCATCCCAACTAGGTTCATTATTTTTTTCTTCACCTTTATAATTGGCAACTATCCATCTTTTAAAACCTTCGATATCATTAGGATATGCCCTTCATTGAAGAACATCTGCTTCAAATTCCTCAAGCAGATTGACAACATTTTTTAGAATATCATATTTCATACTGTTATATTAGTATACAAATATACTATAAAATATACTAAAATATATTTTTTTTATACTAAATCTCATATGTTTATTTTTTAACAATACAGCCCTTGAGAAGGTCGGGAGTATATATAATCATGACAATGTAATTAATGGAAATAAAACTGTAGTGACCTAACCATTCAGCTCATTGCATAATATTGGATTTGAATCTTATAGAAAGAAGAGAAATAAAAGCTGATCCAAAAGTCATATGGAACGTGTAACAAACCTGGCAGAAAAAAAACAGTGGTCTATTTATGGTAAATGGCCGTGGTATAACATCAAAATTTAGAGCTAACTTCTTTTTCTGTGTTCTATACTCTTTTATTATTGGCCCAGTCTTTGAGAAAAAAACTTGGTCTAATGTGTAATGAATAATATTGAAATCAAGTATGATTAATCTTTCTTCATTGCTCTCAAATTGCATTTCTTAGCTGTACATCATCGCTTAAAAATTTGCACATAAACACAAATTTTAAAGATATATCATCGGTGTTGTGGGACGTATGTAGCATTCCTGTAATGCATTTAAGGCAAAGACATCTCTGAAACTGGTCAAATTGTTTGTAGCATTTCATTGGGGTATATCAATAAGATAACAGAAGGCAAAAAGCAATTCATTGCACCCCATGATTTTGAAGCACCGCTTTTAAAATGGGCGTTTGAACAAATCGTTTCCAATAACTTTAATACGGAAGAGATATAAAATGGTTTCGGGAGAAAGCTGATGGGAAAGGTCGGTTCAGCAAAAATAATTTTTGGGTAGCCGTCCGTAACCCTTTGTACTGTGGCAAAATATTCATCCCTCCGTACAAAGAGGTAAAGGGGTATTTTCTCAAAGGACAACACTAGCCTTTAATCAGCGAACAGACCTTTGCTTATGTGCAGGATATTCTCGATGGGAGAAAACGGGTTGTAAAACCTAAAATCGTGGCTATGGACAATCTACCGCTTAGAGGCCTTCTCAAATGCCCTAAATGTGAGCGTATGCCGACCGGAAGTGCCTCAAAAGGCAAGATCGGGTTTATTACAATTACTATCATTGCACTTCCGCTTGCGGAGTACGGTTCAAAGCCGAAACAGCTAATGAGGCATTCTTAAAACAATTACCGTATATGTCGCCAAAAGAGGGCATGATCGATATTTTTATCGAAGCCTTTATTAAAGATTTCAATAACAAAACCAAAGCCTAAAACACCGAACGGGAAAATATCATTGGTGAGATTGATGCTTTGAACAAACGCTATCAAAATGCACTTTTAAAGAATGCCGATGGAGAAATGGCAGACGATGATTTCCAAGAAGTAAAGAAACTGACCAAAGGAAAGATTGAGGTTTTGGAACGAAGATTAAATGACTTGGCAGTGGTCGGAACAGAGATTTAGGATTTGGTTGCATCTACCTTAAAAAAGGTCGCAAACATTGATAGACGCTATGAAAACGGCGATATTGAGGAAAATAACAGCCAGTTACAAGGCAAAAAAAATGGGACAAGTCTATCATTTTTAGACTTGTCCCAAGAGGTGAACGCGGAAGGAGTCGAACCCTCAACCTTCAGAGCCGTAATCTGACGCTCTATCCAATTGAGCTACGCGTCCAGTTTTGTTTTACGGTTTGCAAATATAGCACTTTTTTGTTTCCTTTGAAAGATGAAACGAATTTTATTTCTTTTTCTTTTGCTGGCAGTACTTATCGGTTGCCAGAAGAAGTCCTCATTATCAACTAAGGGGTTTGAGAAAGTATCTGATAGAGTGGAGTATAGACTCTCTAATGAAGCCTTTATTCTTCGGTCTGGCGCTAAAGAAATAACTTTTAATAAAAGTGAATTGCCCTTAGAAAAGGTCGTTGTGCTCAATGCTAGTTTGTTTGGATATTTTAACGAACTGGGTTTAAACGATCGTATTGTGGGTGTTTCAAGCCCGGAATACATCTTTTCTAGCGACATACAAAGGCGCATAAAGCAGGGTTTTATTCATTCCGTTGGATCCGAGCAAAAGTACGATCTTGAGAAAATTATGGCTCTAAAACCGGATGCTATTTTCACCAATTATATTTCTACTTTTGATAATACCTACGCTCTTTTACAAAAAAGTGGCATTAAAATCATTTTTTTGGATGAGTACTTGGAGCAAGCTCCACTTGATAAATCTCGTTATCTAAAAGTTTTTGGGCAACTTTTCCATCAAGAGGAAAGGGCAGAAAAGCTTTATAATGAAATTGAAAAGAATTACAATGAGCTGAAAAAGTTAACGGCTAACTTAAAAAATAGACCTTTGGTTATTACCAATGAGCTTTATGGGAATCAGTGGTACATGCCTGGTGGAAACTCACAGTTTGCGCGTTTAATGAAAGATGCGGGTGCTAAGTATTTGCTTCAAGACGATCCCTCGAATGCAGCCGTTCCACTGAGTTTAGAGCAAGTCACCGTGCAAAGCCAAGAGGCGACTTTTTGGCTGAATGCAGGCAATCATCAAACAAGGTCACAATTAGTAGCCTTTAATCCCTCTTATAGAAATCTTGCAGTTTTTCAAAAGGGAGAGATTTATTCCATTGCAGGAAGCGTAAAGGGAAAAGCCAACGATTACTTTGAGAGCGGTGTGGTTCGTAGCGACTTCTTGCTTCAAGATTACCTCTCGATTTTGCATCCTGAGCTTGTAAAAGGAGATTCACTGCGCTATTTCAAACGATTGGATTAGGTGGAAAAAGTCAAATGTGTATTTTTGCACCTGAACTATGTGGAAACTAATTAAAAAACTAATAGCCTACGCATTTCTCCTAGCTGCCCTTGGTGTGCTTTGGGGGAGATTCTTTAATCCTCCCATTACAATCACTCAAATTGGTGGGGTGATGAAGTACGGTAAACTGGATCGGGATTACATTTCCTACGATCAGATGGGTACGAATATTAAAAAAGCCGTTATTGCAGCCGAAGATCAGAAGTTTTTAAACCATAACGGTTTTGATTTGGATGCGATTGAAAAAGCTTTTGAGAATAATGAAAAGGGTAAAAGACTAAGGGGCGGAAGTACCATTTCTCAACAAACCGCTAAGAACGTCTTTCTATGGCAAAAACGCAGTTGGTTAAGAAAAGGGCTCGAGACGGGTTTCACTTTTATTATTGAGACGTTTTGGAATAAGCCAATCATCTTAGAGCGTTATTTGAATTCTATTGAAATGGGTCAAGGCGTATTTGGTGTTGAGGCCGCTTCGCATTATTATTTTGGAAAGTCAGCCATTAATTTAACGAAGTCAGAAGCTGCGTGGATTGCTGCCGTACTTCCGAGTCCTCAAAAATACGATCCTAAAGCACCTAGTTCTTATCTTAGAAAAAAACACAGTTGGATCCTAAGGCAAATGAATAACGTCCGTATTCCTTAAATTTGAACTCTAAAGAGCTAAGGCATGAATCCATTCTTTTCCAAGAAAAACACCGCTGAGAACCTGCTAAGGAAGTATTTTAGTTTTAAGACGGAGACCCGTTCCTTAGAACCTCTATACGAAGTGTTTCATCACATGAAAAGAGAACCCTTCGAAAAGTTCTTGTCTTTTTTAAAAGGGGAAGAAGAAATTACTCACAACTTCGCTTATTATTTAAAGAATCTCTTTGATAAGCGTCCTTTCAATCTTTCGCTCACCGAGGCGAATATTCTTTCAGAAAATTCATTTTTCCCAGAACTTCGAAAAAGAGCATTGGATTTTATACTCCCTCCTGCCGGAAATGAAAATTCAGTTTGGTTTGCGGTCGATTACTTGCTCCCTACAGCTGGAAGAGATCTTAAGTTTTTACAATCCATTCCCCAGGAGCAAATGCACGAGCTGCTCGAACTTTTAGGTTTGGATCAATTGATATTAAAAGACTCCGTTCGAGAAGAAATGCTGTTTTCGGCTAATATCCTTGCCTGGCGTTCCGTTGGAAATGCCCTTGAAGTTGGAGTTATGAACATGGTGCCAGAGTACCGTAATTACGATAATCCGTTTTTAGCCCTTCAGGACGAAATGGATGAGTTAAAACTTCGGCTAAAGGAAGAACCAGGGTTTTATTTTTCTTCTAAAGATCCTCAGTATAAGCAGCTCAATATTTATTTAGGACAGTGCCAGAAATTTATAGACCAAGCTTTTAAAAACTCGTCCAAATACGGAATTACCGGAAAGATTAATCAGTCTCTGTTAAAGATTCGTCAGCAATTAAGAAGGATTTCCGATATCTTCGCCCTCTGGGTGATTGATTCGCCTGAAGATGTGGTAAAGAATTCCAAAATGTTGATGTTTCGAATTTTGGAATACAAGTCACATAAAAACAATATTTCAGAGCTTTTTGATGACGCCACTCGACTTCAATCCCACTTAATTACCAATCATACGGCAGAAACCGGTTCCCATTACATTACTTCAGGGGTGAAGGAGTACCTCAAAATGTTTTGGAAGGCCAGTGGAGGAGGTGTTATTGTAGGAGCGCTTTGTGTTCTTAAATTATTTTATAGCTACCTTCCCGGCAGTGAATTCTATCATGCATACCTCTATGCTCTGAACTATGCCATGGGCTTTGTAATGATTTATTTAATGGGTTTCACCCTGGCTACAAAACAGCCGGCAATGACGGCTGCAACCATGGCAAAAGTCCTGTCCGACGATAAGAATACCCAAAGCAACTACCGAGAATTTGCTCACCTGATTTCTAAATTATTTCGAAGTCAATTTATTGCCTTTATTGGGAACGTTGCGTGGTCTTTTCCCGTGGCGCTCGCCCTAATTTATGGACTTGATGTTCTGTTTGGTCAGAATTTCGCCCAGGACAAAGCGCCTATTTTGCTTCAGGATTTAGATCCAAGCAAATCCAAAGCTATTCTTCATGCTTCCATTGCAGGATTCTATCTTTTTATTTCTGGAATTATTTCTGGTAGTATTGGTAACAGCAGCGTGTATTATCAAATGCCGGAGCGGATCGCTAAAAACCCACTTCTTCGTACAGTTGTAGGAGCGAAGGCAGCGGAAAATATCTCTCAGTATTATCGCCGAAATTGGGCTGGAATTATGTCTAATATTTGGTTTGGTGTCTTTTTAGGGGTCACCGCTCCGATCGGAAAATTCTTTGGACTGGATCTAGACATTAGACACATTACCTTCGCTGCAGGGAATTTTGCTTTAGGTCTGTACGGCGAGGAATATCGGGTGTCTACTTATACTTTTTGGGTCTCCTTTATTACCGTGTTTATTATTGGATTCTTTAATTTCTTGGTGAGTTTTGGGCTTTCTATGATTTTAGCTTTCCGAAGTAGAAAGGTGACTTTTGGAGGGGTAAAAGAAATCTTGCGAGAAATTTTTAGGTATTTTCTTTCCAGTCCTTTACGTTTCTTTTTTCCTATTCGCTCCCAATCCCTTGATACCAAAGCTAAGGAACTCGTAGAGAAAGCTTCTACAAAATCCTAAGTTCTCTTAGTGTACTAAAGCCCGGTTGTGTTTGGAATTTTGTTAGAAAGAATTGCTTTCTTAATCGAAAATCTTCTTTTAGTAGTGGAGAGGAAATCCTTAAGGTCAAAACATCGTTTTGATACTCAATTTGTCTAATTTCTTCCAACAGAGATGAATCCAAGTACTTTTCCAAAAAGCTTCTGATTTGGGCTGTCTTCTCCGCATTTTTATAGCCGGTTCCTCGAGTAATTCTGGGTAGGAGTTCATCGAGGGTAAACTCCCGTTTTCTTTTTTTCATAGAAAAAAATTAAGAGTTAGATTTCAAAAATTTCACTCTCGCTATGGATTCTTTTTACAATGGATTCCGTTCTTTCTTTGTGAGTGTCGGTAATAAACATTTGACCGAAATTTTGAGCATTAAGAAGTCCGATGAGGTGACCCACTCTTTGATCGTCCAGTTTATCAAAAATATCGTCCAGCAGTAAGATAGGCGTTTTTCCAGTAAGCTCCATTAGGCGCTTGATCTGAGCTAGCTTTAAAGCAATAAGAAAAGTTTTTTGTTGACCTTGGGAGGCTATACGCTTTAATGCATGCTGGTTCATCTCAAAGTCCAAATCGTCTTTATGCAACCCGCTTGAAGTATAAGTTAATTGTCTGTCTTTAGCCAAGTTTTGCTCGAGGAGCTCTTCCATGCTTTTTTCTTGGAGCTGAGTTTGATACGACAGCTGAATTTTTTCTTTTCCACCGGAAAGCTCGTAGTAAAAGGATTCCACCAATGGGCTTAAAGACTCGATGAATTTTACTCTTTTTTTATACAGTGGCTCAGCCGTTTGAGCTAAAGCCGGCGTATAGATTTCTAGGGCTTCTAGATCAAAGCTTCTAGTTTTATTAAAATGCTTGAGCAGGGCGTTTCTTTGCTTGATGGTTTTCTGGTACTGCATGAGTTCGTGCAAGTACTGGGTGTCGGTTTGCGAAATCATTTGATCCAAAAACCTGCGTCGACTCTCACCAGAATCTGTTATCAGATTGGAGTCGTAGGGGGAGATTAAAACAGAGGGTAAAAATCCGATATGCTCGGAGAGCTTCGCATAGGGTTTATCGTTCCTTTTGAGCGTCTTTTTTCCTTCTTTAGGTAGGTTTAAGGTAAGAAGGGTAAATCGATCTTCATCTCTTATTTCACTTCGAAGCGTGAAATAATCCTGGTCATAAGCAATGGCCTGGCTTTCGATTGAACCTAGAAAACTTTTTCCCACCGAGAGGTAATGCAAAGCATCGAGAATATTGGTTTTCCCAACCCCATTACTTCCGACAAAACAATTGATTTTTGAAGAAAAATCGAAGTGTCGCTCTAAATGGTTTTTAAATTGGACGATATGGAGGTTTTCAACTATCAAAAAAATCTGTAATTATAGAATCACCTGCAAACGGTAATTTTTTTCGAGCCTCAAAAGTAATCCAATATTGCGAGAAATAAAAACGGAACTCCAGAGGTCAGTTCTACCCAAAAGGAGTAATAAGGTTCTTTGCGTTTCTCTGAGGAGAAGTACACCGCAACTGCGCCCAACAACAGCGCAAGAGTAAGGGAATAAAAATAGGGCCCAGAAAAATAGAAGTAGGCTACTAGTAAAGAGAGAAAGAACAGAAAATAACTAACGTACTTACTTTTTTCAATTCCAATGAGTCCGGGAAGGGTCAGGACTCGATCCAAACGAAGATCCCTAATATCAAAAGGAATTACCAGAGAAGAAATAAAGAGCCAGGTGAAAAGAAAAATTCCCCAGTGAAGTTCCTCAAGGAAGAGCCACCCACAAATAAGTGCCCACACGAGTCCGACATAGAAAATCTTCACCAATGGAAGCGAACGAACCGTTTTGCTTAAGAAATTGGAGTTGTACAAAAGACCAAGAACCACGATGACCAGCCATTTTAATAGCCGAATTTCGTTGTGGTTTTTTAATATAAGCACCGCGCAAATCACAAAGGCAAGAGTGTTGAAGAGCAGTACGGTTTTCATCTTCTTTTTGTTTCCTTGGTACTTTGTGTAGAGGTAACCACTTAAGAAAGTTATAAATATAAGAATTACAGTGGGGAAGCGGAATGCATTTTGCTCTAACATAAAAAAGACGGCCAGAAGAGTTCCCATAAGGGAAACAAACAATTGACTCTCGATTAGATAACGTCGTAGCAATGGGATAATGGGCATGGAAAACAAAGTTAGTATTTTTAACCTTTTGTCGTCTTTTGTATCGAAAAAATAAACCTCCTCTAATGAATAAAGTTTTTTCTATTTTTGATTTTAAGGCCGCTTTTTGGATCCTTTTACTTGTCTTTCTTCCATTTCTTTCTATCTCTGCGCAGAGCACCTATGAAGAATTATGGAACAAAGTAGAACAAAATTCAAAACAAGGACTCTACAAATCTTCTTTGCCTCTATTAGAACAAATTGAAAACAAAGCCGTGAAAGAATCCAACGCTCAGGAGCTCATTCGCTCGTTAAAAGCTCAGTTTAATGTTCTCTCAAGCACCCAGGACGACCCAGAGAGCACACTAGTTTCCGATTTTTTTAGGAAAATAGATACCCTATCGGCAGAGCTAAAGGGTCAAGATCTCTTGGTCTACGAGGTTCTGAAAGGAGAATTCCTCTACGAATATTTCGAGCAAAACGAATGGCGCATTACTCAGCGCACAGGAATGGTAGAGGAGGGTTTAGAAACGATTGAAACCTGGAGCGCTCTTAATTTTAAAAAGGAGTTGGATGCGCATTATAAGAGCCTAGAGAATAAGAAAAAGTCGCTAGAGTTGGTTTCCTTGAATTCCTATAAGTCCTTGTTTGATAATACAAAGGACCTAGAATATTTTCCATCGCTCTGGATGTATTCACAACTAGAGTACATCGACTTCTTGAGTAATTGGAGCCTTTTTACTCCAAACGAGAGAAAGGAAAACGATAAGAAAATCACTTCTATTTTCCAAGAGCTTCAAACGGGGAGCTCTGGTAATGCATTATTGTACCTAAAATTAGCTGAGCTCAACTGGCAGTGTGAGCAAAATGCTTGCGAGGATCGACTTGAGAAGTTTGCCGATTTATTAAAAGATCCGACCCAAGGTGAATACAAAGCAAAAATCCAGGCCGAGTACACCGATGAGTTAATTAAAAAAGAAGAATTTTCTAAGGCCTTGGTTTATATAGAGGAAATCAAACCCCAATTGAAAGGCAATCGATTTCTACCGGAAATTTTGCAAAATGAAAAAGAAATCTTACAGTCCTCTCTTACCCTTACTTATCCCTCGGTTGCAACCCCATCCTTAGATCTTCATTTCATTGCAGACCATAAAAATGCGAAGGAGCTCAAAGTGAATATTTACAATGGTACTAAGGATAAAGAAGGATTTCTTCGTATCGCTCAAAGCAGTTGGGACGAGAAGAGATTCAACGATTTACAAAAAACATTAGTAAGAACAGAGGTAATCGCTTTACCTCAAACCAAGGACTTTAAGCGCCACCGGACCTCTTTGCGTTTGGAAGCTTTGCCGCCGGGATTGTATGTAGCGGAGTACAGTGTAGAGGAAAGTGAAAGGAAATGGACTTATTTTATTATTTCGAAGGACCGCCTCCTATTACGCACTCAAGACGCTAAGGAGAAGGAGGGTAGCCGGTACGAACTGGTGGACCGAATGAATGGACAGCCCCTTTCCAATCAAAAACTAGAAATTCTAGAGACCGTAGGTAAAGAGTCCAGAAAACTACCCGCTGTGGTCAGTTCATCCGATGGATCCCTTACGCTTATTGACTCGGATCAGAAAAACCGGTATCGTTATTTGCTTTTGTATAATGATCAAAAGGGAAGTTATGCGCTCATGAATCGTTACGGTTCGAATTATTACCAGGAATCCCCAAGCGTAGAGACTTTCTTTTCTACCCAATTGTTTTTAGACCGCGCTATTTATAGGCCCGGCCAAAGAGTTTATTTTAAAGGGGTACTCACTGAGTGGGATCAAAAGAAAGAGACAAGTAAAGTAGTAGAGAGCGCCTCTCAAACCCTCACCCTTTTCGATTCCAACGGTCAGGAAATCACCAGTGAGGATTTTACCACAAATGAAATGGGTAGTTTTAACGGAAGTTTTTTACTTCCTTCCTCTGTTTTACCGGGTCAATTTAATATGCAAGTTAGCTCTAAAGATTTTAAGTCCTCTTACACCGGGGACACTAACTACTTTAGTGTGGAAGAGTATAAGAGGCCTCGTTTTGAGTTGGAGGTAGAAGATATAAAAGGAGAGTACCGTTACGGAGAAACCCTTCTGCTGAAAGGTAAAGCGCTTACTTTTTCAGGCGTCCCTATCGCAGATACAAAAATCCAATACGAAATTAAAAAAGAAGATATTCGTTGGCGTTATTTCCGGTTTTTCCCTCAAAACCGATCGGTTCAAAATTCGATTTTAGGTGAAGTGACCACAGATGCTAACGGCTTTTTTGAAGTACCTGTACACTTAGAAAAAGATTCTAATAGTAAGGGAATTCAAGTGGAGCGATACCGCACTGTTTTTTCCCTTACGGATCAAAGCGGTGAGACGCAATCTACGGAAAAGACGTTTCAGGTGGCCTCGGTGAGTCATTACATTGAATCCAGCGCAAAAGAATTGTATTTGGATCATGAGCCAACTAAAGTGAAAGTACAACTTAAAAACTACAGTGGTCAAACGCTTGATAAATCCTACTTCGTGACGCTGGAAAAAAGAAAGTCGCCCAATCGAGTGCTTAGAGCAACTTATGCTAGTAACGTCCAGGACTTTACGAAGTATTCAAGAGAAGAGTTTGTAAAGTATTTTCCCTACGATCCTTTCGATAAGTCCGAGGTACTGGGATCTTACCCAGTAGAGAAGGTTCTAAAGAAAGATGAAAAGAAACAAACCAGTGAGCTTGATTTAGGAAGACTTGCTCCAGGAAGCTATACCCTTAGGCTATACAATAAAGAAGGAAATGATACCATAAAGGTTGAAGAGCATTTTGAGGTTTATAACCGAAAACGTTTGTCCCAAGAGCAAAAACCCTTTTTAAAAGTTGCCGCTAGTCAGGAGAAACTTTCCCTCGATAAGAGTGTTGAGCTTTATGCGTTTTCTTCCGTTCCAAATGCTCGGGCCTTGTTTCTGGTGCAAAACGGAAATGGAAAGACCAATATGCACTCGGTACCCTTTAAAAATGGAGTAGCTCAGTGGAGCGTGAGCGCAAAGGATGGCGATAGGTACAATGATTTACAAGTGCAAGTTCAGTTAGCAGCGCTTGATGCGGTAGAGACTAAAACCGTTAACCTTCCTATGGATCGGCCAAGCGATTCCCTCCAAGTGGAAACTTTGGTGTTTAGAGATCGACTAGAGCCCGGGACGAAGGAAAAGTGGAGTTTTAAAATCACCTATCCAAACGAGCAGATCAAAAAAACGGAAGTTTTAGCCACTCTATACGATGAAAGTTTAGATCAATTTGCTAAAAACGAGCTATTATGGCAAGAGAGGAACTTCGCAAATACTTTCTATACTTCCTATGCTACTTCCGATCCCTTGGAAAGCTTTAGTATTTCCGAGAGAATTCCTTACCAAAGAGGAAGGCCTGTAGAAAGGCCAAGCTTTAGGTGGTTCGATCGTGGATTATTAAGTAGATATGATGTGGGCAATACATCCGGAGTGGTAATTCGAGGACAATCGAGCGTTGCAAGAGTAAATGAAGAGGCCTTAGATATGATGGCTGCTCCAGCAGCTGAGAAATCAGCAAAAGCCGAAAGCGCAGTGCAAGAAGATGATTCCACCGCTTCTGTGAAAGTGAGAGAGAATTTAAATGAAACCGCTTTTTTCTTCCCTGAACTTCAAACCGAAGCAAAAGGAGAGTTCAGTTTTGATTTCACGGTTCCAGATGCTTTGACGCGTTGGAAACTTCAGATTCTTGCCCATACTAAAAACATGCAGACCGGAAGACTTGAAAAGCAAGTCGTGACAGAGAAAAAACTTTCTATTTCACCTAATTATCCTCGATTCTTAAGAGCGGGAGATGAGGTTGTACTGAGGGCTAGTATTTCGAATCGTACTAAAGAGGCGCTTAATGGAGAAGCTGGGCTCGAGATCATTGATGCCCGGAGTGGAAAGAATTTAAACCAAGAATTTGGTTTAAAACAGGCCACTGCTGCTTTTTCACTTTTAGGTGAGAAGACCAGTGCGGTTAGTTTTAGTTTTAAGGTTCCGGAAAATACGGTTCCTGTCCTTCTTCGTTTTTCAGCAAAATCAAGCGCGTTCACGGACGCAGAGCAGAAAATGGTTCCAGTGATTTCTAACCGTAAATTGGTGACAGAAAGTAGGGCTATTTTGGTGCGCTCTCAGGAGTCTAAGAGCTATGAAATTCCAGGGATACTTTCTGGAAACTCCACTACAGTAGTTCCGGTTGCCGCCCATTTGGAACTCGTAACTCAGCCCATTTGGGAAATTTTATTTGCTTTACCTTCTTTAAAAAACGATACCTATAAATCGGCCGATGTTCAGTTCAATAAATGGTTTTCGGATGTTATTGCAATGGAGCTCTTTGAAAAGAACCCTAAGTTAGAGCAGATCTTTAATAAGTACCGCAGTTCTGGGCAGCTCATATCTGATTTAGAAAAGAATCAGGAGTTGAAAGAAGTTTTATTGCAAGAGACCCCATGGGTCATGGAAGCTAAAAATGAGAAAGAGCAAATGGAGCGTATCAGCAGGTTATTTGACCTCTCGACAATGAACCAATCGGTAGTGACCGACTGGAGAAAACTTCAAGAGTTCCAAAACCCCGATGGAGGGTTTAGTTGGTATCCAGGTCTTTCTAGTTCCTACTTTACTTCACTAGAACTTCTAAAGAATTTAGGAAGACTTCAAAAATTAATCAAGACGGATTTAGGTAGTTATGCGCCTGAATTAAGTACGGTGGTTTCTAGATTGATTGAATTCACCGATAGTGAAATTGGAAGGTATGTACAGGAGCCTTCAAAATACTATTATACCAATACTTCTTTAAACTATTTAGATGCAAGAAGATACTGGGAGAAAACTTATCCTTTGAAAGGTTACGGTAAGCAAATCAAGGACTACTTAGTTAAAAAGATTCCTAGTGTGAAATTAGAAGATTACACTTTTTACGGACTTCATAGAGTTGCTCTTTTGTCCCAGCACTACGGTCTTTCTACTACCAGTACTAAGCTGCTCACTTACCTTAAAGATACCTCGGTAGAATCCGAGCTTCAGGGTAGGTATTGGAAATCGAACCTCAGTTCATGGAGCGGTAGAGAGTCCAAGGTGTCCAATCATGCGGGCGCTCTTGAGGCTTTTCAAACCCTAAAACCAAGCGATAAAAAGTTACTGGAAGAGCTGAAAATTTGGCTTCTGACTCAGAAAAATGTAGGAGGATGGGACAGCTCAAGATCTACAGCAGAAGTTATTTTCTTAATGTTGGAATCAGGTGCTTCTTGGGAGGTAATGCCAGAGGATCAAACTCATGTGGTTTGGGGAGGTGAAAGCTTGAAGAAAAATCCAGAGCTCCCAGGTTATGTAAAGGAAAGTCGTACGAGCGAGGCGCTTAATCCTCTTTACGGCAAAGTGGAAATAACACAAAGCGGGAATGCACCGGTAATGGGAGGACTCTTTGTCCAATATTATGAAGACTTAGATAAAATCCAAGCTTCTTCCACTGTCGTTCGAGTGGAAAGAGAGCATTATCGAGTGAAAAAGACGGTGAATGGAGAGCAGTTGGATCCCCTTACCCTACAGAGTCCACTAAAAGTCGGAGATCGTATTCGAGTTCGAATCATCCTCAATACGGATCGTCCAATGGAATTCATGCATTTAAGAGATCAGAGAGCTGCGGGGATGGAACCTGTCGAAGCGCTTTCGGGATATCGGTATAATCATGGCCTAGGTTATTACCAAGCCCAAGGAGATACGGCTACGGACTTCTTTATTGAAAGACTTAGCAAAGGAAAACATGTTTTCGAATACGACCTGGTGGCTAACGCTGAGGGTATTTATTCTTTGGGGGTAGCTACTCTTCAAAATTATTATGCACCGGAGATGACTTCAAGTTCCAAAGGTGGAAAAACCGAGATTGAACCCATGAAATAAGAGAAATCCAGATTTTTTTTTCAGTAATAAAGTAAGCGGTCTTTTCTAGGAGAGGCCGCTTATTTTTTAATCCTTGGGTAAATTCAAATCCCTTAAAACTGTGGATGAAGGGATCATATTTAGGGATCGGGTTAGAACAGTAGATTGGCTTTCGTTTTTTTTCTAAAAAAGATTTAACTTTATCGAAAGAAAATCAATGAAAAATAAATCTTTTTGGATTTTGTGCTTTCTTCTTTTTGTGATTTCGGTCTCAGCTCAGAAGAAAGAAAGTGAAAAGTTTTGGGAGCGTCTAAGTTCTTTGTGTGGAAAATCCTTTGAAGGAGAGATTAAAAACGGAGGAAAACCGGAGGATGGTTTTTCTGGAAAGCGGTTGGTAATGCAGATGCTTTCTTGTGAAAATAATCAGATTAAGATCCCATTTTATGTCGGAGAAGATAAGAGTCGGACTTGGATTATTACTCGAGATAATGAGGGACTGCTTTCCTTAAGGCATGAGCATAGAAAGAGTGACGGAGTAATGGATGAAATAACGAACTACGGTGGGAAAAGCACGAACCAAGGGTTAGAGCACCTTCAGATTTTCCCTGCCAATACGCTTACAGCCTCGATGCTTCCTGCAGCCGCAGCCAATGTGTGGTTTTTAGGTTTGGATGAAAAATCCTTTTCGTACAGCTTGCAGCGAATGGGACAGCAACGGATTTTTACTGTAGCGTTTGATTTACAAACTCCCATTGAATTTGATGATCGGCCTTGGGGCTATACTAATAATTCGAAATAGAAATGAACGATTCCTTATTTGACGCAACTACGGTGAAAGCACTGAGTTTGCGCATTGAATCCTTAGATAAAGATGTAATGCCGGAGTGGGGGCGTATGGACTCTGCTCAGATGCTCGCCCATTTGAATAGACAGTACATGTATGTTTTTCAAGCCCATAAATTAGAAAAGCCAAGTAAAATTAAGCAGTTTGTTCTTCGAAATATGCTACTTCCCCAGCTTATAAGCCCGACGCCTTACCGAAAAAACTTGCCCACTACAAAAGTGTATAAGGTGATTGATGAGAGGGATTTTAATAAGGAGAAGAAAGAACTTCTCGCGAATCTCGAGCGGACCCGCCAGTTGGGCTCCGAGGCTTTTGAAGGGAAGCAACATCTGAATTTTGGAAAACTTTCCTCTCAGCAGTGGGACCGCTTATTAAGAAAGCATATTGAGCACCATTTGGTGCAATTTGGAGTTTAAACTGGATTAAGATGAAAAGGGTCTATTGGATTTTTGTATTGGTTTTTCTTCTTTTCCCCTTGCCTTTTTTAGCGCAAGATTATCCACAGGTTCTTTTGAACAATAAAAAGCCTTTTGAAGGCGTACTTCGTGGGAAATCAAGCGCAACCGATCTTCAAATTTATATTTTACAAGTAAAGAAAAAGAACTTATCTACCTACCTGATCACAGGATATTCTTTGGTGGAGCAAACCAAGCGTGACTTTGTAGGTGAAGTTTCTTTTAGTCCAGCTAAAGGAAATGGAAAGCTAAAAACCCAATACGGCCAGTTTGAACTAAAGGAAAAGGGGGAGGACGAGCACAGCGGATCGTTTAAGGGAAGATTGATTTTTACTTATCATAAAGAGAAAAATTCCCAATCAATAAAAAACCCTTTTCTTCAATTTGTAGGTCGCTGGACATCTTCTTCAGGGAAATTACAATTCACAACTCAATTTAAAAATTAACTAATGAAAAAAGTATTTGCTGTAATTGCGGGTCTTTTGCTAGGTGCGGTGCTGATGACTTTGGTTCAAATGCTCGGGCATCAAATTTATCCACAACCTGAAGGTACGGACCCAAGTGATATGAACGCACTTTCTCAGTACGTCAAAACTGCTCCTTTTATGGCGCTTTTCTTTGTCATTCTTTCCTACGCCGTGGCAGCCTTTTCTAGTGGATACGTTTCTACTTTAATTGCAGGGGACCAAAAGAGACTTTACGCCCTGATTTGTGGAGCTGTATTTTTGATTCAGTCCGTTTTTATGATGCAAAGCCTTCCTACGCCTCTATGGTTTTGGATTTTAGGTATTTTGGTTTGGACCTTGGTGCTTCTGGGTTATAGGGTTGCAAGGCGTACTAATAAGTGCAAAGTCGGTTAAAAACCTTTGAAAAATAAATTATGAAACTACTTAAAAAAATAGCCCTAGGTCTTTTAGCTCTTGTGGCCTTATGGCTCCTTGTGGCTGCATTCATTCCAGGAGCTACGCACTATGAAAAGTCAATTACAATCCAGGCTCCTACACAAAGAGTATGGCAAGAAATGAATTCTTTGAGAAAAATTGATCAGTGGAGTCCATGGAATGCTTTTGATCCTCAGATGAAAAAGACCTGGAGTGGAGAGACCGGAAAGGTTGGAGAGTCGATGCAATGGGAGGGAAACGAAAAAGCAGGAAAAGGAACCCAAACCCTAACGGCAATAGACCCTAAGGGAAAAACCCTCGAGTTAGAAATGTTATTTCTAACGCCTTACGAGAGTGAGGCTAAAGCAACTTATACTTTAGTGCCAGAGCAAGAGGGATCTAAGGTGACTTGGGGATTTGATTCTACTATTCCTTATCCTTTCACCGTTATAAAGCTCTTTATGGATATGGAGAAAAGCATTGGGCCCGATTTTCAAAGAGGGTTAGAAGATTTAAAACGCAGAGCCGAAAAGCCTTAATTTTAAAACGCTCTTCGAATTTTCCTTAAGCTATTCTATTTAGAGAGGTACTATAATAAAAAGGGCCTCTTATTTTTTGTAAAAATGATTGGGAAAAGCTTCTCTTGGGTTTTTTCTAAGAACGTTTAAACTAACCCAAGAACTTAGAAATCCCCATCCGTAAGAAAAAAGCTGTATGTAGGATGCAATCACCGAGAGCGCCGCAATACTAATGTTTAAGGTTTTTGCTAGGGCATGGAAAAAAATCAGAAAAGTGTAAAAACCGTAGAGAACCAAAAGTAGGGGACTTGAAAAAACATAATAAGCTACAATACCTAATAGGTATCCAATGAGAAACAAAGAAGGAAAAGCAAAACTAGCTTTGACGTATTTGGGATGTCTTTGATTTAGGATCGGTCGCGCTACACCAAATTGATACACCTGGCGAGAGAATTTCCCAAAGTCCGTTCTTCTTTTATGGTAGACCGCAATGGTATCAAAAAAAGCGGTTTGATAGCCTTTTTCCCAGAGCGTCATCGACAGGTCCGGGTCTTCTCCAATTCGTAAATCGGAAAATCCTCCGACCTCTTTAAAAACAGAGCGTTTTACCCCCATATTAAAACTTCGGGGTTGGAACTTGCCAATGCCCTTTTTTCTTCCTCGGATACCTCCGGTGGTAAAAAACGAGGTCATGGCATAAGAAATGGCCTTTTGCATTAAATTGAACCCTTTATGGGCTTTGTCGGCTCCTCCAAAAGCATCGGGCTCAAACGCCAAAATGGATTTTTTTATTTCCTCAATATAATTCGTTTCTACAATAACATCACTGTCCACAAAAACTAGGTAGTCTCCTTTAGCTCGCGCAGCTCCGTAATTTCTTGAAAGCCCGGGGCCGGTATTTTCTTTTCGGTAGAAACTGATTTGAAGACTCGATTCAAAGAGCTCGACGGTGGGGAGCAAAGCGATTTGAGACTCGTCGTCCACAATGATCACTTCGAACTCTTTATCACTCTGCTGGCTTAAGGATTGAAGCAGTTCAAAAAGTTCGTCTTTTCGGTTATATATGGCAATGATAAGAGAAAGCGTCGGAGTCAAAGGAGTTGTATTTTTATTGTTTTTAAGTTGAAGGGTTAGTCTTGTTTCTTTTGTTTTTTACTGCCTTCGTACATCTCGTATTGTAAGAAACGGGTTTCGAGTTTCCCATTGAAGAGCTTAATTTTTCTAGAAGGTCTCAGTCCGATCTTCTTAAAGGCCTCTAGATCAGCTGTGATCAGGTAGGCTAGAGTATTGGGATAGGAAGATTTAAATGTATCCCCAATTTTGGTATAAAAGGCCTCGTCATCAATCGATAGCCGCTCGTCGTATGGCGGATTAAAGACGATCAATAGTGGAAAGAGCTCCTTTTTACTTTCAAAGAAATCTTGGTGTTTTAAAGTAATGACTTCATCCAGTTCTACGGCTTCAATGTTTTTTTGCGCCAAGCGCAGCGTAGCTTCATTAATGTCATAACCCCAGATTTGTCCATCGAACGGTTTGATTCGTTTTAACCTAAATTCTTTAATGGAGCGGAAAAGTTCGGAATCAAAATTCTTCCAATTTTCAAAAGCAAAATTCTTTCGATAAAGCTGTGCCGGTAGTTCTAGGGCTTTCATGGCAGCTTCGATAACCAAAGTTCCGGACCCGCACATCGGGTCTAAAAAATTACCTTTTCCATCCCATCCCGCTAGTTGCAAGAGTCCTGCCGCTAAAACTTCATTAATGGGCGCCTCGCCGGAGGACTTTCTATAGCCTCTTTTGAATAAAGGATCCCCGGAGGAATCAAGAGCTAGGGTTATATCATCTTGATCTATATGGAGGTGGAATTTAATCTCTGGGTTGCGGGTATCTACATTGGGACGTGTCCCTAAGTGGGTTCGAAAATAATCGACCAGTGCATCCTTGGCTTTTAAAGTAATGAATCGTGAATGCTTGAAGGTTTCTGAGTGTACGGTAGCATCAAAAGAAAAGGACTGTTCGGGTCTTAAGTACTTGTCCCAAGGGAAACGGTAGAGTTTTTCATAAAACTTATCTTCATTGTAGGCACGAAACTGAAAAACAGGTACTAGAATCTTAACGGCTAATCTTAAGGAATAATTCGCTTTGTATAGAAATCCTAAATCCCCTTTGCACGTCACTGCGCGGTTCTTGATCTCAACGTCTCTTCCCCCAAGGGCTCGGACTTCTTCGGCCAAAGAGTTTTCTAGTCCGTAAAAAGTTTTAATCTGTATCTCAAGGTCTTGGGTGTTCATAGTGGAATCTTAGGTTGAATAGTGGAAGTGATTTTTATCTCTTTAGGCTTCCTCTTGGGCAAATTTAGTTATTTTTGCACAATGGAATGGTTCAAAACTTGGTTCAATTCGCCTTATTATCATCTCTTATATCAGAACCGAGATTTTAAGGAAGCGGAAGATTTCTTATTAAAATTACTTGAAGCCCTAAAACTTCCAGCAGCGTCAAGTATTATTGATTTAGCTTGTGGGAAAGGAAGGCATAGTATTTTCTTAAATGCAGCTGGTCATAAAGTTCTTGGACTAGACCTCTCTGAAGAAAGTATATATGCAGATAAAAATTACGAGAACGAGCATCTGGAATTCCGTGTACACGATATGCGCGATCCCATTGATTCTGAGCCTGTAGATGCGGTATTTAATTTGTTTACGAGTTTTGGATATTTCACCGATGCAAAGGACGATGAAAAAGTATTTAAGGCGGTAAGTGATGTACTGAAACCGGGAGGGTATTTCGTGCTGGATTTCTTGAATCGTGAGCAGGTGATCTCTTCATTAGTCCCAAAAACTATTCTAGAGCGTGGTGAAATCACTTTTCATATCGAGAAGCAGATTGCTCAGCCTTACGTCAGAAAAGAAATTCGCTTCGAAGCAGAAGGAAAAGACCATTTTTTCTTTGAGCAAGTAAAGCTTCATACCCAAGAGGATATTGAGCAGCTGGCTGGAAAGTTTGAATTGGAGAAAATCTTCCAATGGGGAGATTATGACTTAAATCCTTTCGTGAAAGAAGCTTCACCTAGATCGATTACAGTATTTAGAAAAAAATAATACGATGGTCCTAATAATGATCCTTCTTATTTTAAGTGTGCTTGTGGGCGTGCTTATGGGAAAAGTACTTGGCGAGAGACGTAACATGGCCAAAGGGCTATTGGTCTTAAGTGCAGGGTTTTTAATTACGCTTTGTCTTAACGAAGTCTTTCCTATGGTGTACGAGAGTCACGCTAAGGATATGGGCGTTTGGGTGCTGGTAGGAGTTTTACTTCAATTGGTACTTGAAAACTTAACGAAAGGATTTGAACACGGACACATGCACCATCATAGTGAACAAGGTATTTTACCTGTGGCGCTTATCGTTGGACTTTTTATTCACGCCTTTATTGAAGGAATCCCGCTAGCAAGACTTAGCGAGTGGAACTCACCCTATCTTCAGGGGATCTTAGTGCATAACTTGCCTATTTCTTTTGTTCTGGGAGCCTTTTTATTTAAAAACAAGAAGTTTTCGCCTTTCTCTTGGTTGGTGATTGTGCTGTTCGCCTTAGCTTCTCCACTGGGTATGCTTTTAGGGCAATATTTCCCTTCTGCTTGGGAACCCTATTTCTTAGCTATAGTCGGGGGGATTTTCTTACACATATCTTCAGTTATTATTTTTGAAAGCAGTAAAAATCACAATATTGATTGGGGCAAGATCGCTTTGGTTATTCTTGGAGTAGCTCTGGCGCTTTCAACCCACCAGTTTCATCATCATTAATGAACTTGATTTTTTTTAGCTAAGGCTGAGTTTACAGTAAAATAAAACGGCTTATCCACAAAAAGGATAAGCCGTCTTTCATTTGTTCCTAGAAAGGAATCTTTTTAGAATTTCCATCCCATAGTTAGTGTGAAAATATTTTGGTTTCGATCAATTTCTCCAACCACCGCATAATCATTTGCAAAGTACGCACTGGAAGAGTAGTACTGGGTTTGAGCGGCCTCTGATCCTCTAAGGAAAGGAGTAGAGTAGGTAGAGCTCAGGTTAGTATAAGCAGCATCTAAATAGAAACTTTTAAAATCGTATCCGATACCTGCTGCAAGCCTTTGCTTAGACCCTGCATAAAGATTGTCGTAAGAAGCTTCTCCGGTTTGTCCACTGGATTGAAGGATTCCCAAAGCAATAGCTTCAGTGGGACTGGTTGAGTAACCGTAACCGGCGCGTAGACGCAGCTGGTTGATTCGGTATTCTCCTCCCACTTTAATCTCAGACACGTTCTTGTATTGGTTGGAGAAGAACTCGTCCATTTCGCTTTGTGCTGCCTGCCCCATTTTACCAAATTTAGGATCGGTGAGTCCTAAAGTATAGTCCACATTTAAAGCGAAGTTTTTGCTTGGTACATAGGCCGCCGAAAGGGTTGCTTTTAATGGAGAGGTGTAGCTTCTGCTTTCATAATATTCTCCATCATCAGCCATGTCTAATCCGTAATACTGATAGCTACGGTCCATTTGCCACCAAGTCGGAGTTTCTAAAGCAAGTCCTAAACGAAATTCATTCGAAACTTTACCTATAACCCCAAGGGAGGCAGAAAATCCAGAGGCTTCTTCATAATACGGAGTATACTGTTTGGAGAAAACCTCGGTAGCGCCATCGCTAGCGTAAGTCATGGCGGCAGAATCCCATTGCGTCAGGGAAAGTCCTGAGAGGTGAAGGGCTGCTCCTAAATAGATTCTATTTTGGTAATTGGTTCCTAGTCCTAGGCTCATTTTGCTTCTATCGCCTAAACGATTGAATGCTTGTCCTGAGTAGGAGAGTCGGTCTCCATCGGTAAGATCAAACGTAATATTGGAGTTACCAGGAAGTTCAGCGTAATCTTCTACGGATTCACGAGAGAAATTAATTCCTAAATTGATGAATTTCCAATCCGAATCCTTACGGTTTTGTAAGGAAATGATACCACCGACATTACCTAGATCCGTTTTGTTTATTTTGTAGTCTAGCGAGTTTCCGTGAAGTGAAGAGGTGTTTTTTGTGCTGCTCACCGATAAAGTAGCGGATAAATCAGAAGCAATAGCGACCCCAACTCCTGCCGGGTTAGTCGTCATTGTAGAGGCTTCTCCACCTAGAGCACCCATGGATCCTGCCATGGCATTGTATTTTGCTGTTCCTAAATCAGAACCGTTGTAAACTTCTAGGGCATTTCTAAGTACAGAGGTGTCTTGTCCTTGTGCAAAGAAGAAGGCTCCTAGAGATAAAATAGCTATTGATTTTTTAATCATTGATAGGGTAATATAATTTCTTAAAATAAAAAGTTAGTTATCTGAATCCACCGCGAGTTCCAGAACTACGGGTTCCTGAAGAGAATCCTCCACTAGAGGAAGAACTTCTAAAACCTCCATCGTTTCTAAAGCCACCGTTTGAGTTATTTCTCCATCCGCTGTCCGAACGGTTTTCTAAAACTCTTCGCTCTGGACGTCTATCTTCCATTCTTGGTTGAGGGACTCTCTGGTTTCTTACGCCGGAATTTGTTCTTTGAGAAGGAGTAAAAGTTCCTCTTCTTAAAGTACTTGAGCTTCCGTTTGGTCTTACGGTGCGAAGCGTTCCTGGAGAGGAGTTTCTGAATCCAGTATTACGGTTCATCGTATTGGTTTGAGGATTGCGGTAATTGCCATCGGCACCACTCTTCACGTGAGGTCTGCGGTAACGGTCGTTGTAGTAGTTTCCGTAATAGCCTCCGTAGTAATTTCCGTATCCGTAGTATGGAGAGTAGTAACCATAGTAAGGGTTGTAGTATCCATAACCCCATGGATAAAAACTGTAAGGACTATAGAATGGAGAATACCCCCAATCCCAAGGCGAGTAGCCAAAATAAGGGTTGTAACCGTAACCCCAGCCCATTCCAAACGAGAAATGAAGTCCTAGGCCTCGGTTCCAATAGTAAGGAGAGTATCCAAATGACCACGGGTAGGAATACCCATAATCACTGTAATAAATTTCTGATCCAGCGTAATTCCCCCAATCGGTGGATAACGCCTCTTCGTCCCAATAACGGGTTTTTTGTCGCTGCTCATTGACCGCGCTTTTTTCAATAATTCCGGGTTCATCGTAAGAATATACTTCTCCGACCTGGTTTTCATAAGCATAAATGGGCTCTTCTACAGGAAGTGTATCTGTAGAAGGGTCGTAGTAGACTCCGTCGGTCTCCGAATAGCCTCCTGGATAAGCTACACAGGCGACTGAAAGCATTCCTCCGCCAAGAAGCATTCCAAGCGAACGAAAAATTTTCTTTGGGTTTTTATGTAGATTTCGTTTCATGATAGAGTATGAGATTTTTATTTGATTTATATTTGCATTTCAAGCAAAAATAGAACCAATTCGGCGGTTTTTGCTTGTTCAAAAATACGCTTTTTATTTAGATACTTAGGAAAGCGAAAAGTTAAATGATCAGTAGAAATTTATTAGAAAATGGCAAAACTTACTTCAAGGACTGAGGATTACAGCAAATGGTATAATGAACTGGTAGTAAAAGCGGATTTGGCGGAAAACTCCGGAGTTCGTGGCTCTATGGTAATTAAACCTTACGGTTATGCAATTTGGGAGAAAATGCGTGATGAATTGGACCGTCGTTTTAAAGAGACGGGGCATCAAAATGCTTACTTTCCTTTATTTGTTCCCAAAAGTCTTTTTGAAGCGGAGGAGAAAAATGCAGAGGGTTTTGCTAAGGAATGTGCGGTAGTTACACACTACCGACTAAAAACGGACCCAGAGGATTCTCGTAAACTCATAGTGGATCCTGATGCCAAATTAGAAGAAGAACTGATAGTAAGACCTACTTCCGAGGCCATTATTTGGAACACGTACAAATCTTGGATTCAGTCCTACAGAGACCTACCAATTTTAATTAATCAGTGGGCGAACGTGGTAAGATGGGAAATGAGAACTCGATTGTTTTTGCGTACGGCAGAATTTTTATGGCAGGAAGGTCACACCGCTCACGCGACTGAAAAGGAAGCCGTAGAAGAGAGTGAAAAAATGCTAGAGGTGTACGCTACTTTTGCAGAAAACTTCATGGCAATGCCCGTGATTCGTGGGATTAAATCGCCTTCAGAGCGATTTGCAGGTGCCGTGGAAACCTATTGTATTGAAGCCATGATGCAAGACGGTAAGGCTTTACAGGCAGGAACTTCGCACTTTTTAGGTCAGAATTTTGCTGAGGCATTTGATGTGAAATTCACCAATAGGGAAGGGAAACAAGAATTCGCATGGGCTACCTCTTGGGGAGTATCTACTCGATTAATAGGTGCATTAATTATGGCGCACTCTGATGATCATGGTTTGGTGCTTCCTCCTACCTTAGCTCCTATTCAGGTGGTTATCGTTCCTATTTTTAAAGGGGACGAGCAATTAGAAAGAATCCGTCAAGTTGCGGACTCAATCTCAACTAATTTACGAGCAAAAGGAATTTCAGTTAAATTTGATGACGATGATCAGAACAAACCAGGATGGAAGTTTGCAGAGTACGAACTCAAAGGGGTGCCTGTACGTATTGCGCTAGGTGAACGTGATTTAAAAGAGGGGCTTGTAGAGATTGCTAGAAGGGATACCCTAAGCAAAGAGACTCGAGCGCTGGAAGGAGTAGAAGAGTATATTGAAGAATTACTTCAGACCATTCAAAAAGATATTTACCAAAAAGCTCTTGATTATAGAGAAGCGCATATTACCTCTGTTGATACTTTTGAAGAATTCAAAGAAGTGCTAGAGACCAAAGGAGGATTCATTTCCGCGCATTGGGATGGATCAGAAGAAGAGGAAGAAAAAATTAAAGAATTAACGAAGGCTACGATTCGCTGTATTCCTTTGGATGCAGTGGAGGAAGAGGGCGTTTCATTAATTTCTGGAAAGCCTTCCTCGCGCCGAGTGATTTTCGCAAAAGCTTATTAATAAAAGTTAAATTTTCGCAGTATTTCCCCTTTTGGATTGGAATTTGCTTAATGATAGGTAGTTAACTTTAAAAAAAATACTATTATGTCATTAAACATTATTGATCTGATCAAAGGTCAGCTGGGACCGGCATTAGTGTCTCAAGCAGCCACCCAAATGGGAGAAAGTGAATCAGGAATTTCAAAAGCAATTTCTGGGTTTCTTCCTGCAGTTGTAGGAGCTTTAGCAAATAGAAGCGACGATTCCAATGTGCTTGATGCAATTACGGGGGCTTCTAATAGTGGACTTTTAGGGAACTTGCTAGGGGGAACTCAGCAGAATTCTTTAATCTCTTCTCTATTGAACTCTCTTTTTGGAGATAAAATTTCTGGACTTTTAAATACAGTAGTGGGATATGCTGGAATTGGTAACGGTTCAGCTTCTTCATTACTTAATTTGGTTACAGGAGCTACTCTAGGTTCTGTTGGTAAGTACGCCGCAGATAACAATTTAGACGCTTCTGGAATTTCTTCTTTACTAAGAGATCAGAAAGGAATTGTTTCTACGCTTTTACCTGCGGGACTTACCTTAGCATCTCTTGGATTTGGAGATTCAAGTTCTACAGCGCCAATAAATACTCCACCAATTACGGAGCCTGTTTCACCAGAAATTCGTGAAGTTCCTCCTGTTGTGGATCCAGTAACTCCTCCTAAAGTAGAAGTACACCGGGCTGGTGCTACGCATGAGCCGGCCAATTCTGGAGGTTCTATCTGGAAATGGCTTCTTCCTTTACTTTTACTTCTTGCCGCTGGATATTTCTTATTTAAGCAATGCAACAAGTCAGGAGAAACCACTGTAGTAAATGCAGATACACTTACTATTGATAGTGATACTGCAACATTAATTTCAGATTCAGCTTCGATGGATGGACTTAGAGAATCTACTACAGTTACTCTTCCAGACGGTACCACTCTAAATGCTTACAAAGGAGGTATTGAAGACCAAGTAGTAAGCTTCTTAAATTCTGGTGATTATGAAAATCTTTCAGAAGATCAATTAAAGGACCGTTGGTTTAATTTCGATAATTTGAATTTCGAGTTTGGAACTACGCAACTTACTGCAGAATCTCAAGTTCAATTAGATAATTTGAAGGCTATTTTAGCAGCTTACCCTAATGCCAAAATTAAAATTGGTGCTTATACAGATAAAAAAGGGGACGATGAGGTGAATAAAAACCTTTCAGAAGATCGTGCGGAGGCAGTGAAAACTGCATTGGCTTCTGATCAAGTTGTAGACGCTGAAGGGTACGGTGAAGAATTTGCTGTAGTGCCAGAAACGGCTACGGATCAAGAAAGAGAAGCAGATCGTAAGACGGCTATCCGATTTGAAAAATAACAACCTTCGTTTTTAAAAGGAGTTTGTGATTAAAATCCTGAGAACCTTTGGTTCTCAGGATTTTTTATATGGTTTGTTTTACCACTTAGAAAATTAGTTGTATTTTTGTTAGACTATTCTAACAATTAGGTTAAATGTCTGAAAAGAAAGCTTGGAGAAGAGAGCGAAGTGGAAATTCCTTATCGGAATCTTTTGCTTCGGTCGAGGTGCCTAAAGACCGAGGGTTTTATAGAAAACTCTTGGCTTTTATGGGTCCTGGGCTTTTGATTGCAGTCGGGTATATGGATCCAGGAAACTGGGCAACCGATATTGCTGGAGGAGCGCAGTTTGGCTACACGCTTTTGTCTGTCGTGCTAATTTCTAATCTCTTTGCCATCGTTCTTCAGCATCTCTCCTTAAAGCTAGGTATTGCTGCGGAAAGAGATTTGGCTCAGGCTTGTCGAGATCATTTTAATCCTGTAACGAATTTTATTCTTTGGGTATTCTGTGAAATTGCCATTGCCGCCATGGATTTGGCGGAAGTCATTGGAACGGCGATCGCCTTAAATTTGCTTTTTGGTATCCCCCTTACCTGGGGAGTAGCCATTACCATTCTTGATGTTTTACTCATTTTAATGCTTCAAGCGCGTGGATTCCGCTATATAGAAAGTGTAGTAGGAGGGCTTATTTTCATCATTATGATCTGCTTCTTTTATGAGCTAATCATCTCTCAACCCCAGTGGTTTTCTGTTTTAGAGGGAATGCTTCCAAAGAAAGAAGTGGTAACCAACCCCTCCATGCTGTATATTGCAATTGGAATTTTAGGGGCTACGGTCATGCCTCACAATTTGTACCTTCATAGCAGTATTGTTCAAACGCGTAATTATTCGCGAAGCCCTAAAGGAAAAAAGGAGGCGATTAAGTTTGCAACCATCGATAGTAGCCTTTCTTTAGTAATCGCTTTCTTTGTTAATGCGGCCATTTTGGTTCTAGCCGCCTCGACCTTTCATACCTCCGGAAACCACGAGATTGCAGATATTCACGATGCGCACCGCATGTTAGAGCCTCTTTTAGGTACTTCATTGGCGAGTGTGGTATTCGCTATAGCGCTCCTGGCCTCAGGACAGAACTCCACTCTGACCGGAACCCTTGCGGGACAGATTGTCATGGAGGGATTTTTGGATATAAAGTTAAAACCTTGGCTTAGGCGATTAATTACGCGACTCATTGCTGTAGTCCCTGCTTTTTTTGTAACTCTTTTTTATGGAGAACAGGGAACCACAGAACTTCTTATTTTAAGCCAGGTAATTCTTTCTATGCAGCTTAGTTTTGCAGTAGTTCCCCTGGTTATGTTTACGAGTAGCAAGCTTAAAATGGGTCCTTTTGTCAACCCTTTATGGCTCAAAATCTTAGTGGGCATCATTACCATTATCATCGTAGTACTCAATGGCTACTTACTTTTTGTGGAGTTGTTCTAGTCTCTCCATTTATTCACTTCTTTCAATAATCGGACAAAATTTCCTTTTCTAGGGGTTTGGCAATGATTTTGAGAATAAGAGGATAAAATATCGAATTTATGTCAGAACATTTGGATAAAAACGAAGAAGTAGAAAATACAATGGAGCCTAATGAAGAGCTGGAAAGCCAAGGTGCACCAGAAGATAAAGTAGAAGAAACTAAGGAAGAAGTGACTCTTTCTGAGCCTACTTTAGAAGACCAATTAAAAGAGGAAAAAGACCGATACATTCGTCTTTTTGCGGAGTTCGAGAATTACAAAAAAAGAACCAGTCGTGAGAAGATGGAGTTCTTCCAATACGCCAATCAAGACTTGATGACCTCTATGTTAGGAGTTATGGATGATTTTGAAAGAGCGCTTAAAGAGCTAGCTAAATCTTCCGATGAAACCCAGCTAAAAGGAGTAGAGCTTATTTACCAAAAGCTTAAGTCAAAGCTTGAAGAAAAAGGACTTAAGGCGCTGGAAGTAAATCCTGGTGATGTATTTAATGTCGATCATCACGAGGCCATTACGCAAATTCCTGCTCCATCGCCGGAACTTAAAGGAAAAATTGTAGATGTAGTGGAAACCGGTTACACACTTTACGATAAAGTGATTCGTTTCTCCAAAGTAGTGACTGGAAATTAATTTAAACCCCGTACTCCTTTTACTCCTTTTCATTTAAGGAGCCTAAGGAATGTACCAAACCTTCTTTTATGTCAAAAAGAGATTATTACGAAGTACTTGGAGTGTCCAAATCTGCAAGTGCTGATGAAATTAAAAAAGCTTACCGAAAACTGGCCATCAAGTTTCACCCGGATAAAAACCCAGGAGACAAAGAGGCCGAAGAAAAATTTAAAGAAGCTGCTGAGGCTTACGAAGTACTAAGCGACTCGGATAAAAAAGCACGTTACGATCAGTTCGGTCATGCCGGAATGAGTGGAGGTGCAGGCTTTGGCGGTGGCGGAGGCTTTGGCGGCGGAATGAGCATGGAGGATATCTTCTCTCAATTTGGAGATATTTTTGGAGGTCATTTTGGCGGAGGTTTTGGAGGCTTTGGCGGCGGCGGAGCGAGAACGCAAAACAGAGGAAGTAACCTTCGCGTTCGTATGAAGCTGAATTTGGAAGAAATGGTTAATGGTACCCAAAAGACCATTAAAGTCAAAAAAATGAAAGTTGCTCCTGGAGTAAGCGCAAAAACTTGTCCTACCTGTGGAGGAACGGGAGCTCAAGTAAAAGTGGTCAATACAATGTTTGGCCAAATGCAAACGCAAAGCGCTTGTGGGACTTGTGGCGGACTTGGAAAGGTAGCAGACAAAATTCCACAAGGAGCCAATGAGCATGGACTGATCCGTGAGGATGAAGAAGTGACCATTAATATTCCTGCAGGTGCGAGAGACGGAATTCAACTCAATGTAAGAGGAAAAGGAAACGATGCTCCTTTTGGAGGAAGTCCTGGAGACCTTTTGGTGGTTGTTGAAGAAGAAGTTGACAAGCAAATCAAAAGGGAAGGGGATAACCTTCACCAAGAGCTGTATATTTCTTTTGCAGAAGCTGCATTAGGATGTACTAAAGAAATTTCCACGGTTGGTAGTAAAGTAAAAATTAAGGTCGATGCAGGAACGCAGAGCGGGAAAATACTAAGACTTTCAGGAAAAGGACTTCCTAGCATTGATAGTTACGGAAAAGGAGATATGTTTGTACACATTAATGTATGGACTCCACAAAAACTCAATCCAGAACAAAAAGCATTTTTTGAAAAGCAACTAGCTTCGGGTGATATGGTAGCTGAGCCTAGTGGAAGAGAGAAATCCTTTTTTGATAAAGTAAAAGACCTTTTTAACTAAAAGATAATCACGCTTAAGTGATCTAAAACCAAAAAGAAGCTGTCTCAAATAGAAACAGCTTCTTTTTTTTTTTTTATTCTGTATCCTTTTTTAATAGGATACCTTAAGGTGAAGACGAATTATTTTTCCTCTGTCTTACGCTCTAGTACTTCGTCCACCATTCCGTAATCTTTTGCTTCACTTGAAGTCATCCAGTAATCACGGTCAGAGGATTTTTCTACCCAATCGTAGGTTTGTCCTGAATGATGAGAAATGATTTCGTAGAGTTCTTTCTTAAGTTTTAGCATTTCTCTTAAGTTGATTTCCATATCGGATGCTACACCTTGCGCTCCTCCAGAAGGTTGGTGAATCATTACTCTTGAATGCTTCAGGGCAGAGCGTTTCCCTTTTTCTCCCGCTACCAAAAGAACTGCACCCATACTGGCTGCCATCCCTGTACAAATAGTTGCTACGTCGGGTTTAATGATTTGCATCGTATCGTAAATTCCTAGCCCTGCATAAACACTTCCTCCAGGAGAGTTGATGTAGATTTGAATGTCTTTTGACGGATCAGCGCTCTCTAAGAAAAGAAGCTGAGCGGTAACGATATTGGCTACTTGATCATCGATTCCTGTTCCTAGAAAAATAATGCGGTCCATCATTAATCTTGAGAAAACGTCCATCTGTGCCACGTTAAGTCTTCTTTCTTCCATAATGTATGGAGTCAGATTGGTTGGATTGAACATCCCCATGTATTGGTCGGTGGCTAGTCCGCTTTGTCCTAAGTGCTTCGTAGAGAAGTCGCGGAATTCTTTTTTAATATCCATAAATAATTTCTTTAGTGTATAACTTTATTGTTTGAGATTGGGTTCAAATAGTGTTCCTAAATAAAAGCTGGCCAATTTGTCAGACAATTCGGCGCAGTTCCTGGTCCATAGCGATTCTTAGTGCATTGAGCCTAGTGATGTTGAGATAAATCTCTTCTGGGTTTTCACAGTTGGAGAGTTTAGATTTTTCTTGTTCTAAAAGCTCCATTACGAATTCTCGTTTGTGCCGAATCTTTACTTCTTCCACAATCCTTCCTACTAATTGCTCTTCTTTCAAGAAAAATATATTGTGCTTACTCCAGTCGCTGTGCTCATACGGTGTAATTAGCGCATCTGCTGCTTTTTTATTGATTTCTTCGTCCATTAAAGTAAGAAAAAAATCACCAGCTCTGATTTCAGAATTTTCTAACCCCAATGCAATTTCACTTAATATTTTTGCGTTGAGGGGTGATTTCATTTCATAATCGTCTTCCAAAAGATGGGAGACGATTTCTTCTGCAATCGTTATTTCATAAGAATTTTGCTCCGGGTCTTCTCTCTTTACTACCTGCTCTCCGTAACGGAAAAGTAAATCCAAAAGTTTTTCTTCTAATAGAAGGGTTGTTGAAATTTGTGCACTTTCTTCCAGTGCTATTTTGAGTGGGGTAGGGTCAAGGGGTTTTTGCGCATGTTCCGTACGGGACGACTCTTTTTTAAGGACTTGCTTTTGAAGGCTGAGTTCATTGAATAGACTTTGTTCCGATAAAGAAAATTTGTTTGCTATTTGTTTAATGTAGATTTCCTGTTGAAGTGGATTTTCTACATAGCCTACCGATCGAATGATATCGGTAATGGACTGCGCCTTTTTAATGGGATCGTTTGCCTCTTCTTCTAATAATATGGAGGCTTTAAAATTGATGAAATCCTCCGAATGATTTTTGATGTATTCTTCAACGTACTGAGAGGAATGTTTCTTTGAGAACGAGTCTGGGTCATCTCCGTCAGGGAAGAGTAGAATGCGAATATTCATTCCCTCAGCTAAGAGAAGATCAATACTTCTAAAGCTGGCTTTAATACCTGCTTGGTCACCATCGAACAGAAGGGTGACGTTTTGCGTAAGCCGCTTAATGAGTTTGATTTGTTCTTTAGTTAGTGCGGTACCACTAGAAGAAACTACATTTTCAATGCCCGCCTGATGTAAGGCAATTACGTCCATGTATCCCTCTACTAGTAAACATAAATCCAGTCTGGAGATGGCCTGTTTCCCTTGAAAAAGTCCATAAAGCACGTTGCTTTTATGATAGATTCCGGTTTCGGGCGAATTTAAGTATTTGGCTGTTTTTACATTACTTTTTAAAATTCTTGCTCCAAATCCAAGTACCCTTCCCGAATAACTATGAATTGGAAAAATAACGCGGTCACGGAACCGATCTACGCCGTTTGGACTGTTTTCTGGAAATACACTAAGGCCTGCTTTTTCGAGGAGCTCTTTTGAGTATCCTTTTTCTAATGCATAAGTGGTGAAAGCCTCCTTCTGCATTGGGGAATACCCGAGCTGAAATTTACGTATGATTTCTTCTTTGAGCTCTCGTTCTTTGAAGTAGGAAAGACCAATTTGTTTTCCTTCATCAGAGTCCCATAATTGCTCTTGAAAGTAGTCTTTGGCAATTTCGTGAATTTTATAGAGTTGCTCCTTTTCGTCTTGAAGGGCCAGTTCTTCTGGAGATCGATGCTGCTGGGTTTCCTCGATGGGAATTCCATATTTTTTAGCGATGTATCGAATGGCCTCAGGATAAGTGAACTGTTCGATTTCCATTAAAAAACCAAGCGCATTTCCTCCTTTTGAAGTGGAGAAATCTTTCCAGATTTGCTTGGAGGGAGATACAATAAGCGAGGGTGTTTTTTCTTCTTTAAAAGGACTGAGTCCTTTTAGTGAAGATCCAGCTCTTTTGAGTTGAACGTACTCACCCACGATGTCTTCCACCCGGACGGCAGCAAAAACGGCATCAATGGTTTTTTGGGAGATCATTCTGCTAAATTAAGGAATTGACTAGTAAATTGGAAAAAGAAAATTAAATTAGTTCTCTTTTGAGTTTTTGGCAGAGAAACTTGAAAAATAGAAGAGGTGAAACGAACTTCAGAATTTTGTTTATTTTTGCCCTATGAAATCGGTACAAATTAAGGCCAGTCAATTTTTCGAACTCTTAAAGACGCATGACGAGTCCATGTGGTCTATTTTTGCTCAAATGATAGATGGGCAAGAGAAAGAGCTTGTGTTCATTGGAGAAAAAGATGAAGTGCTTTTTTCCTATCGATTGCCTACCACTTTGGAGCAACTTAAAAAAGACCAGACGCTTTTTTCAGCTGAGTATGCCCAAAAATTAAGAGAGCAAAATTAATTGATTTCGTTCGCTTTCCCCGTTTCTTTTAAGTAGTTGTCTAGAGTTCTTTTTGCACTTTGAATATCGTGTACACGAAGGATTTTAGCTCCTTGACGTAATACCTTTAAATGACGGTCCTGTGTGGGCTCATCGATTTCTAAAGGTGATTTCCCTAAAGGTTTATAGATAAAGGATTTTCTAGAAATTCCTATTAGTAAAGGGTATTGACCAAAGCTCAAATACTCCACTTCATTTAAAAGTTTTTCTTGGTCTTCGATGGATTTTCCAAAGCCAAAACCTGGGTCTAGAATAATATCGTTGATTCCCATCTCTTGAAGTTTTAAGGCTTTATCAAGAAGAAAACGGTTGACTTCAAGGGTGATGTCCTTAAAGGAAACTTTTTCATGCATGGAATCGTACGAAGGGTTTACATGCATAAGGATGTAGGGAAGTCCAAGTTCACTAACAGTCGGAAGCAAATTGGAATCAAACTGTCCGGCTGAAATATCATTTACAATATCGAGTCCTTGATCAAAGGCATACCTTATCGTTTCACTATAGAAGGAGTCTACTGAAACGAGTACCTCGGGATGCTCTTTTTTTACTTCATTAATTAGATTTCCAAGTCGCTCAATTTCCTCTTTTGCGCTTAGAAGCTTCGCTGTAGGTCTTGTGGATTGAGGTCCTAAATCAATGATTTCGGCACCTTGCTCAATTAAAGTTAAGGCTCCTTTGAGCGCCGCATGTTTATTGAAATATTTGCCCCCATCGGAAAAGGAGTCAGGGGTGAGGTTTACAATTCCCATTAACTTAGGAGTTTTAAGGGAATAAAGCCTTCCACGCGCATTAATAAGCATGGGGTTCTGCGACAGATCGAATAGAGGGGATTCCATAGAGCAAAAGTAGGAAAAATGCCTTTATTATGCCCTCTAATGCCTTTTAGTATTTAGCAAAATTGTTATCTTTGAAACTTAACAAAAATTATGAAGACCACCTCAGAAGAGTTTGATCAAGCGATTGAAAAATGTCGGAGTTTATTTGAGAAGAAGATGAAAGATTACGGAGCTGCATGGCGAGTACTTCGTCACAGTTCAATAACAGATCAGATTTTCATCAAGGTAAAGCGACTTCGCACCGTTCAGCAAAGTGGTACTGCTCTTGTGGAGGAGTCTGCAGAGGAAGGATTCATTGCCATTGTAAATTATTCCATTATTGGTCTTATTCAACACCAAAAAGGAGTGAGTGATGAGGCATCAGAAGAGGCCCAGGAAATTTTAACTCTTTACGATTATTTTGCCCAAGAAGGTAAGAATCTAATGGAGAAGAAGAACCACGATTACGGTGAGGCCTGGAGAGACATGAGAATTTCTTCTATCACGGATCTTATTTATCAGAAAGTGCTTCGCACCAAGCAAATCGAAGACAATGCCGGGAAAACCGAAGTCTCAGAGGGTTGGGACGCGAATTATTACGATATGCTAAACTACGCCGTATTTTGCCTTATTAAATACAGTCCTTCAAATAAGGATTCTTAAAGATAAATCATTATTACCCCTATGTTAAAAACAATTTTACGCCTGGTAACCGCCCTGGTTTTTATTTTTTCAGGACTGGTGAAGGCCATTGATCCGGTTGGTTTTTCTTTTAAATTGGAGGAATACTTTTCTCCCTCTGTATTTAACCTTCCCTTTTTAGAAGAGTGGGCTTTACCTCTTGCTGTTTTTATTGTCTTAGTAGAGGTACTTTTAGGTGTCGCACTACTTATAGGTTACCGACTTAAATTAACCTTAAGTCTTCTTATTGCTCTTTGCGTGTTTTTCGCCTTCTTGACTTTCTATTCTGCTTATTTTCAGGTGGTAACGGATTGCGGGTGTTTTGGTGACGCAATGAAATTAACCCCTTGGCAAAGTTTCTGGAAAGACATCGTTCTACTTGTTTTTCTTTTAGTGCTTTACAAAGCCTATTACAAAGAAAATCCATCGAGTACGAAAGCAAAAACCATAAGTTTAATTGCAGTAGGTCTTATTACTATAGGCCTTTCAGCCAAAGGAATCGTGAGTGAACCTTTTGTTGATTTTAGAGATTACAAAATAGGAACTGATCTTAGCGCAGAAAAGCAAAAGTTGCAGAGTAACCCTGCGCAGTACCGGACCGTCTATCATTTGGTTCATCAAGAGACCGGGGAGACAAAGGTAGTGGGCCAGGATGACTATTTAAATGACACCTCTTTGTGGGAAGAGGGAAGTCCGTGGTCTATTGAGCAAGATAAAACCAGCCAAGAAAAGATCAAAGAGGGTTATGAGTCAGAGGTCTCTAAACTTAGACTTGAGGATCGAAATGGAAATGATTTAACTGAAAAGATTCTCTCTAGTGAGCACGTTGTGCTACTTTTCTCTTACGATCCTTCTGAACTGAGTAATGAGGAGCGAATCCAAGCTCAGAAGAAAGTTCAAGGCCATCCACTAGTCTATGGAGTGTCAACAAATCTTCACACCTTTTCTGATTTAGAGCCATTAAAAATGGATCCAACGGCTATTAAAACCATAGCAAGAAGCAATCCTTTTGTTGTAGTTTTACACAAAGGAGTGATTGTGGAGAAAAAACCCATTAATGAATACCAACCTTAAAGTATAAATATGTTACAAAAATCAAATAAATCAATAGCGGGTTATCATCTGCTGATGATCCTTTCGGCAGTAGACGATGAGTTTGCACCAGAGGAGGGACTAAAAATTCAAGAGTATTTAGCCGAGGAGTTTCCTTTTCGAATGAACCTGGATAATGAAATCGATGCCATTGCCAACCTTAAGAGAGAGGATTGGAAAGACCATTTTGAATTTCATGCGCGTTGTTTCTATGAGGATTCAGAGCCCGATGAAAGAAAGCGCTTTATTGAATTTGCAAAGAATTTGATTCAAGCCGATAACGAGGTTAAGGACGATGAGCATAGGTTTTATCATCTTTTGAAAAACCTTTGGAAACTCTAACTTATTTACTTTTCCTATGAAAAAAATTCTAACCACCTCCGCATTATTATTAATTACTATGTCACAAGCACAGAGCTGGCCTAATTTAAAACCGCCAATTGCTGAAAAACAGTCGCATGTTCGTAATGTTCATAACGATCGTGTTGAAGATCCTTACTATTGGATGATCGACTACTTTAAGAAAGGAAAAGATTCTCAGAAAGTTGTTGAATACTTAGAAGAGGAAAACAACTATTGGGAGGCTATGATGAAAGATACCGAGCCTTTCAGAGCGTCGCTTTACGAAGAAATGCGCGCTAGAATCAAAGAGAAGGATGAGAGTGTTCCCCTCTTTAGAAACGGCTATTACTATTATACAAGAACAGAAGAAGGGAAGCAGTATTTTAAATACGCTAGAAAGAAAGGAAGCCTTAGTGCTCCTGAAGAAATTCTATTAGATGTAGATCAAATGGCCGAAGGAAAAGCTTATTATTCAGCCACGGGCTTTTCTATTAGTCCAGACAATTCTATGATGATCTTTGGTGTAGACGATGTTTCAAGAAGACAATACGATTTATTTCTAAAAGACTTAAAGACGGGAAAAATCACCGATTTAGGAATCAAAAACACTACAGGACGCGCTACTTGGGCAAACGACAATAAAACGTTCTTCTATACAGCGAAAAATCCTACCACGCTTCTTTCGGAGAAGATTATGAGACATACTCTAGGAGAGGATGCCTCTAAAGACGTTGCTGTTTATGTTGAGAAAGATAACACCAACTATATTGGACAGTACAAGAGCAAGAACGATCAGTTTGTTTTTATTAGTACCTCAGCCACCACATCTTCTGAAGTTTGGTATTTGGATGCGAACGATCCGATAGGAGCATTTAAAGTGATTCAGCCAAGAATGAAAGACGTACTTTATGATGTAACAGCTCTTGAGGATAAATTCTTAATTGTGACCAACAAGGACGCTCTCAACTTTAAAGTTATGGAGACTCCAATTAATAAAACAAGCGTTGAGAATTGGAAGGATTTCCTTCCGCACAGATCCGATGTACTGGTGGAAGGTATTGATGAGTTTAAGAACTATTTGGTGATTGAAGAAAGAAAAGACGGACTCAATCAACTAGCCATTATTGATCGCAAGACCGGAAAAACGCAGTATCTAAAGTTCGACGAACCGGCTTATACACTTTATGCTTCAGGAAATCCGGAGTACAACACCGATAATTTCCGCTTCGGGTACACCTCTATGACTACGCCGTCTTCTACCTATGAACAGAATTTGAAAACGGGTAAAAGAACGCTTTTAAAAGAGCAAGAAGTCTTAGGAGGATACGATAAAACGAAATACGAAAGTGAAAGAATTTTTGCTACTTCTAGAGATGGCGTAAAAATTCCACTGTCCGTTGTTTACAAAAAAGGAGTGAAAAGAGATGGGAAAAACCCATTACTTCTTTATGCCTACGGTTCTTACGGAAGTTCTATGGACGCTTCCTTTAGTACCAGTAGACTCTCCCTCTTAGACCGTGGATTTGTCTACGTTATTGCTCATATTAGAGGAGGACAGGAATTAGGACGTCAATGGTACGAAGATGGGAAAATGATGAAAAAGAAGAACACGTTCAATGATTTCGTGGACTCTGCAAAATTCCTTATTGATCAAAAGTATACTTCCCGTGAGCATCTTTATGCACAAGGGGGATCGGCAGGAGGACTTCTTATGGGAGCTGTCATCAACCAAGCTCCAGAGCTTTTCAATGGTGTGATTTCCCAAGTTCCTTTTGTTGATGTAGTCAATACGATGCTTGATGAAAGCATTCCATTAACGACAAACGAGTACGATGAGTGGGGGAACCCTAACGAAAAGGATGCTTATTTTTATATGAAATCCTATTCGCCTTACGAGAATATTGAAAAGAAGGATTATCCCCATCTTTTAGTTACAACGGGGCTTCACGATTCTCAAGTTCAGTATTTTGAGCCGGCCAAATGGACGGCTAAACTAAGAGAAATGAAAACCGATAAAAACATTTTACTCTTAAAAACAGATATGGATTACGGTCATGGAGGTGCTTCGGGTCGTTTTGATTATCTAAAAGACTTAGCACTAGTCTACGCATTCATGTTTAAATTGGAAGGAATTACAAAATAATTAACCTATGAGAAAAAATATTGTTGCAGGAAACTGGAAAATGAACAAGGATTATAGGGAGGCACAAATGCTCCTTACTCAAGTTCTTAGTTATAACAAATCTGAAACTCCAAACTGTGAGGTGTATGTGGCTCCTCCAGCGCTCTATACTCTTATGGCAAAAGATCTTTTGGAAGGAACGAATGTAAAGGTTCTTACTCAAGATGTAAGCGAGCACGAGAGCGGAGCTTATACAGGTGAAATCTCTGCTGCTATGCTCGAATCTGTTGGGGTATACGGTTCTTTGGTGGGACACTCAGAGCGCAGACAATACCACGGAGAATCCGATAGCCATTGTGCAGTGAAAGTAAAAAAACTACTTGAAAAAGGTCTAACTCCTATCTACTGTAATGGAGAGACGCTAGAGGAAAGAAAAGCAGGAAAACATTTTGAAGTAGTAAAGAATCAGACCCAGGTAGCTCTTTTTGGTTTAAGTGAAGAGGAAATTAAAAAAGTAGTAATTGCCTACGAGCCTGTATGGGCCATTGGCACTGGTGAAACAGCTACACCTGAGCAAGCGCAAGAAATCCATGCGCATATCCGTTCTTTGATTGCTGAAAAATACGGGCAGGCCGTAGCGGAAGAGATCTCCATTCTTTACGGAGGTTCTGTTAAACCTGAGAATGCAAAAGAAATCTTTTCTCAGAAGGATATTGATGGAGGACTTATTGGGGGTGCTGCTTTAAAAGGAGAAGATTTTGCTAAAATCATCGAAGGGTTCAATCCTTGAAGATAATAGTATCGCTTTTTACAATTAAGGTCCGAGGAATCGGGCCTTTTTCTTTACCTTTGTTTTATGGAAACCTACTTAGAATTCGATTTTAAAATCAGCCCCCTTAAACCTTGGGATGAAATCTTAATGGCTCACCTATTAGAGCTTAATTTTGATAGTTTTACTGAGGAAAAAGAAGGCCTACTGGCTTATATTCCAAAAGATTTATTTGTGAAATCGGATCTCGATAACCACCCTTTAATGAATAATCCTGAGGTAACCATTACTTACACTTATCAGGAGATGCCTAAAATCAACTGGAATGAGGAGTGGGAGAAAAATTTTGAGGCCATTGAAGTGGAAGGAAAGGTGAGGATTCGTGCAGAATTCCATGAACCAAAGGAAGGGTTCCATGAAATTGTTATTCAACCTAAAATGTCTTTTGGAACGGGGCATCATCCCACGACCCACTTGATGATTCAGCAGATGCTTGAAATGGATTTCCACGATAAAACCGTTCTTGATATGGGTTGTGGAACTTCAGTTCTGGCCATATTTGCAGCGCAGAAAGGTGCAAAAGAGGTTGATGGAATTGATATTGATGAGTGGTCGGTAGAAAATTCCATTGAGAACGCGAAACGCAATTCGGTTTCGATCTCTGTAGCGCAAGGAACTGCCGAGAGTTTAGGAAGTAAAATGTACGATGTTATTTTAGCGAATATCAATCGCAACATCCTTATTTCAGATATTCCTACCTATGCCTCTGTGTTAAAAGAAGGTGGAGATTTACTGCTTTCTGGACTTTGTTATTTTGATGTGCAAGATATACTAAATGTCACTCAAGAAGTAAGATTAGAACTTCTAGAACAAAAGCAACGAGAAGAGTGGATGGTGCTCCATTTAAGGAAGTAATTACCTTTTAGTTTTTTCTGTTTTTCTCTTCGATCCAGCGACTTAAGTACTTGGAGCTATTAAATTGGTGATGAAAGAGAAGTCTTCTTAAATAGTTCTGATTTCTATGGGAGTCCTTCTGACTAAGAAGTGAAATGATTCTTTTTGCAAAAAGCGGCTGAAAACTTTTTTTATTGAACTTTTCTTTAAGTAAATGAAAGCCTGTTTTTTGCGCCTCATCCCAACTTTCTTTGTTGTTGTAAAGTAAGGTGGTCTTTTCAATAAATTGCTCGGGAGAAGAGACGATAGCACCGTTCCATTTGCCCTCCTGATGCATGCCTTCACTTCCGATGGGAGAAGTGATACTCGGTAGGCCAAAGCGCAAAGCATCTAATAGTTTTCCCTTGATTCCTGCTCCAAAGGGAATGGGAGCCAAGAGGAGTCGACTTTTAGAAAAAATTTCTTTTAGATTTTCTGCTCGACCGTGAACTAAAAATCCTTGCTTTTCGTTATTTAAACCCAGGGCACTAGGAGTAGGATAGGCACCGTAAACATGCAAAAACGTTTTCGGATTCACTTTTCTGATTTTTGGCCAAAGTTCTTTTAGGATTTTTACAGTCTCTAGATTTGGAGCATGCAGGAAGTTTCCAATGGATAGGAAATCTGTCCTTTCTTCAAACTTGGCTACAGTATCATTGGCTTCTGCAAATAAGGGTAAATACAGGAGTAGGGAGGGGGCTATTTTAAACTGCTCAGTTAAAAGCTTGTATTCCGCCTCGGAAATAATTAGTGTTAAGTCCGAGCGCAGAATGGAGGCGATTTCTCTTAAGAAAATATCGTTTTGAAGTTCGCTTTCACTAAGTTCAATTCCTTTTTTATAGGATTCTTCTCGAGCCTTCCTAAGGAAATGCAAATCTTCGGTGTCCAGTAAGGTTAAAGCCCTGGGAATACAACTATGCACTCGCCATCCAAATTTTTCTTCAAGATGAAAGCGGTCAAATAAAACAAGATCAGGATCTATAGTTTTGAGTAGAGGCTCTACTTTTGAATCATTGATTTCGATTAAGTGCAACTTAATCTCCATGTAGTCCAGATTTAAGGAGTTGGGTCCGGGTGAGGAAGTGGAGAGAAAATGGAGTTCAAAATCGAGACCTTGTAAGAGCTCAAGTAGTTGTACCATTCGTGTACCTGCAGCAGTGGAATTAGGTTCAGGAAGTAGATCAGCAAAAACTACGGCTCTTTTCATTTTTCAAAAATAACAAATACTAACTTCATTTCTTCCTTGAAAAAGTCCGCAAAGTTGAATAAATCCTTGCTAGGTTTAGATTTTCAAAAAGATTTGCTTTAACTTTGAACTCTTGAATCAAAAGTTATGGCTTTTCTTAAAGCCATTGTATTAAGAATTACTTATGCTAGAAATTGGAGAAAGACCTTGGGGGAAGTATTATGTACTTGAAGATGAGCCGAATTACAAATTAAAACGTATAGAGGTTAATCCAGGGCACCGACTTTCTTATCAGTTTCATCATCATCGTCAGGAATTTTGGACGATTGTTGAAGGTGAGGCTGTAGTTATTCTAGATGATGAGCGCAAAGAACTTAAATACGGTGAGAGTATCTTTATTGCTCAAGGTCAAAAACATAGAATTATCAATGAATCGAATTCACTTTTAGTACTTATTGAAGTGCAAACCGGCACTTATTTTGGTGAAGACGACATTGTAAGAATCCAAGACGATTACCAAAGGGAATCTTAAAATTTGTTAGTGTCAAAGATTTTATTTCTGACGATTTTACCTTCCAAGATTTAGTTTCTTTTTATATTTTGTTAAATTATTTCTCCCCCAAAAGCACTTCTGTAAGATTGTGTAAGTTCTTTTTGTCTATTTAGGCAAGGGACAATCAATAGTTTCCCATCTTTATTATTTATAGCCGCAGCAAGCAGAACCCAAATAAAGGGTTGCTTCATCTTTAGTTTTCCTAGATGTTAACATCAGTGTAAAACTACTGTGGTGAAACTTAAAAAAAAATCTCGGAATCCTACTTTGAGTATGGTTTCCGAGATTGTGAGCGCGATAGGATTCGAACCTATGACCGTCTGCTTAGAAGGCAGATGCTCTATCCAGCTGAGCTACGCACCCTTGGTGGTAAAAAAAACCGTCCTTTGCGAAGACGGTGATAAAAAAGTTGGGGTGGCAGGATTGAACTCTGCTCCCACAAATTCTTGTATATCAATAGTTTACACTAATCGTTTCAGAACTTGTCACTCAATCACATATCATTTGTTATTGAATGGTGCAAATTTAGGCATTTCTACATAATAAGCAAGTATAATTTGATTTTTTTTTGTTGCAAAATGAGTGTAAGGAAATTCTTTAGAGATAACATTTTGATAATGTGGTGTCTAGGATGAAGTTAAATATCTTTTCTTTATAAAAAGTTATTAATTTTCCTTCATCTGTGCACACTCAAATCTTATCCTATCTCTAATTTATAGTGCTACTTATTTTGTTGAAAGATCAATTTGACCTTCTCCCACAAAACCGTAACACCTAAAAGTAGAGATTTTTCGATAAAGTAATTAACTTTAATACAAGAAAAATCAAATGAAAAAAAGCAGATTTACAGAAAGTCAGATTGTCTTCGCCTTGAAGCAATCTGAGACGGGAGTAAAAGTGGAAGAAGTATGTCGCAAAATGGGTATCAGCGAGGCAACTTTTTACAATTGGAAAAAAAAATTCGGAGGCTTGGGCATAACGGAACTTCGCCGCTTGCGCCAGCTGGAAGAAGAGAACAGTCAACTCAAAAAGCTGGTAGCGGACCTAAGTTTAGATAAGCAGATTCTTCAGGATGTTCTGAAAAAAAAGTTCTAAAGCCGGTTCAGAGGCGTGAACTGGCGAAAGGGATACAGCAGGATTACCGGGTTTCTCAGCGAAGAAGCTGTCGTTTGGTGTTTTTACAGCCTAGTGTTTATTATTACCATCCACATCGGCGAGATGATAAGGCTCTGAGGATGCGACTCATAGAACTTTCCAACAGTCGTGTTCGGTATGGCGTGCAGCGTTTACATATTCTTCTGAGACGGGAAGGATGGAAGGACAATCATAAAAGGATCTACAGAATCTATTGTGAGGAAGGTTTGAACCTAAGGAGAAAACGGAACAAAAGAATAAAATCTGCACGCTCCCGGGTTCCTACCAATGGCATTGCTTCTAGTTTACATGAGTGCTGGAGCATGGATTTTATGAGCGATGCCCTGTTTGACGGCAAGAAATTCAGGGTCTTAACTTTAGTGGATAATTATAGCCGTAAATCCTTGGTGCTTCATTGCGGAATTTCCATTAAAGGAGAAGATGTTGCTGAAATATTAAAAAATGTTACCTTTGAGCAGCAAGCCTATCCCAAGCGGATTAAGATTGATAACGGACCGGAGTTTATCAGTAAAGCATTGGACAGATGGGCTTATGAAAGGAAAATAGAACTGGAATTCTCCAGGCCGGGAAAGCCAACAGATAATGCATTTATAGAGAGTTTTAACGGATCATTAAGAGATGAATGCCTCAATGTGAATTGGTTCTTATCGCTGGAAGATGCACAGCAAAAGCTAGATGTCTGGAAAGAGGATTATAACAGTTACAGACCCCATAGCTCATTGGGGAATTTAACGCCAAACGAGTTCATTGAAAACAGTCAAAACATGCAAATTTCTCTATTTTAGATTGTTCCATATATCGGGGGGAGGTCAAATTAAGGAAACATTCTACTTTTGAACAGTACTGAAAATGGGGAGCTTACAAATGAGGCACATTGGCAGGCATAATAATAGAATTGCCTTTCACTAAGTGAAAAACTTCACCTCCAATTGTGATTTCAGCTTCGCCATCTAATAACTGCACAACGGCATCATAAGGCGTTGTATGTTCCGATAGCCCTTCTCCTTTATCGAAAGAAAACAGCGTGATGTTTCCCGCTTTACTTTTGGTTACTTGTTTGCTGATTACACCACCTTCGGAGTATTCGATTGCCAATTCCGGTGAGAAAATCTTCTTTTTATCAAATGTTGCCATACCGTTCACTTTTAGTTTATTTATTGTTAGTTAGTATTCACTCGCATAGGTAAATAAACTTTTTAATAGTGCAAGTATTTTTTTGAAAAAATTATTTTCTCCTCTTCAACCATTTATACCCTTCAAACCACAAAACAGACACGCTAGCAATCAATAACGAAGTGCCTAATTCATTTATATTCAATCCATTCAAATGGAAAAACTGAGCAAATACAGGCACATACAATATTGCAAAAAGTAAAACTAAAGTTGCACCGATAACGATAGGGAAGAGTTTGTTTTTGTTTTTAGAGGTTTCTAAAATACTGTAGGTAAAAGATCGATTGGTTAGGCTCAATAAGATGTTGGCAAAAATTAAAGTGGTAAAAACCATCGCTCTCGTAGTTTCTTCATCTCCGCCTTGCTGAACGGTCAATTGATAAGCAAATAACACCCCTGCGGTAATCATTAATCCCTGAATGATACTGATGCTTAATTCTTTCCAATTTAGGAAAGTATCGGTCATTTTCCGTGGTTTTTGGCTCATCGTTCCTTTTTCCATCGGCTCGTTTTCATATACAATAGAACAAGTAGGTCCCATAATTAATTCTAAAAAAATAACGTGAACAGGTGTAAAAATATGCGGAAAAACCCAACCTAAAAACAAAGGCAAGGAAACAGTTAGAATAATCGGTATATGAATGGAAATAATGTATTGAATTGCTTTTTTGATGTTGGTGTAAATTCTTCTTCCTGCTGCAATTCCAATGACCAATTTATCCAAATCATCATTGATAATCACCAAAGAAGCCGCTGCTTTGGCTATTTCCGTGCCTTTATTTCCCATCGCTACGCCAATATGTGCTGCCTTGAGTGCGGGAGCATCGTTTACGCCATCGCCCAACATCGCTACCACTTCTTCGTCTTTCTTGAAAGCATTGACCATTTTTAATTTGGCTTCGGGAAACATTCGGGTAAACAAAGTAGTTTTTCTTGAAAGTTCAATCAATTCAGTCTCGGGATGATGGACGATTTTAGCACCGTTTACAGCAGGTGTATTGTTTTTAATTCCGGCTTGTCGTGCAATGGCATTTGTCGTGTCTTCATTATCTCCCGTAATCACTTTTACCTTAATTCCTGCATCGTAAATATGTTGAAACACTTCTTGAATACCTTGTTTGGGTGGATCATAAAACACAGTAAATCCTAAGAATTCAAAGTTGAAATCTTGCTGCTTTTTTGGGAAATGATTTCCTTCAAAATGAGCTTTGGCAACACCCAATAAACGATAGCCTTGTTTTCCTAAATCTTTGATACGCTGACGCAACTTGTCTTTTTCATTTTCAGATAAATTAGAAACCGCCAAAATCGCTTCAGGTGCACCTTTGGCAGCAATAATCCGTTCTTTTTTTTCATTTTCAACAAGATGGGTCATCATTGGTGGTTTTCCCTCCAGCGGATATTCGTGTATCATTCGGAATACTTGCCGTTTATCTTCTTTTTGGGTTTCTTCATATACTTTGTGCAAGGTTTTTTCCATCGGGTCAAAAGGTACAGGTTCACTGCTCCACATTGCAAATTGTATCAATTCAGAAAGTGAATTATTCGTCAATTGTTCCTCTTCATAAAGTTGATTGGTTTTATAGTCAAAAAGTGCTTTTAACTGCATCGAATTTTCGGTAATTGTTCCGGTTTTATCGGTGCAAATCACGGTTGTACTTCCCAAGGTTTCTACTACGCTACTTCGTTTGATAATAATGCCTTCTTTCATCAATTTCCAAGCTCCCAATGCCATAAAAGTGGTAAAAGCAACTGGGATTTCTTCGGGTAAAATGGACATAGCCAAGGTTAGCCCTGCCAATAAACTTTCAATCCAATCTCCGGATTTCCAAAAACTATATCCCCAAACCATCAAGAAAACGACAATACCAATGACAGCCATCCATTTCACGAAGTTTGTGATTTGAATTTGCAAAGGAGAGCGTTCTTCTTGAATTTCTTGAATGGATTTCCCGATTTTCCCTAATTTGGTTTCATCGCCAATTTTTTCTACTTCAAAAACTGCCAAACCCGAAACGACCAAGGTCCCGCTATATACATTTCTATCCTCCGTTTCTTGACTTTTAAAAACCGAAAATGTTTCGCCCGTAAGTGATGCTTCATTGACCGAAAAATCGTTGCTGTGTACAATTTTTCCATCGGCATTGATCATTTTCCCTTCTTCAATAATACACAAATCGCCTATCGTAATTTCGTGTGTTGGAATTTGGATTACTTTTGAATTTCGGATCACTGTACTCAAAGGTTCATTGAGTTTTTCCAAGGCTTCCAAAGCTTTTTTACTACGATTATCCTGATAAAAAGATATTCCTGAAACAGCAACAATCGCCCCGAACATAAAAATAGCTTCGCCATAATCGCCTACAATTAAATAGATAATCGCAACGGCAATCAATAAAAGCAACATTGGTTCTTTTAAAATATCCAAAAGCAATGTTATCCAAGAGTCTTTTTGGTCAGCATTTATTTTGTTAAAGCCGTTTTTCTTTTGAGAAGTTATGACTTCTTCAGAACTAAGTCCTGTGAGATGAGAAGGGATGTTGAATGTCATAGAATTAAGAATTAAAAATGAAGAATTATGAATTAAGGTTTTTTAGAGCTTTGAGCTAAACTCTCCTATATTCTAATTATTTCTTGATCATTTCCCTTGTCCAATCCACTAAAAGTTTTTTATCAGCTGCACTGAGTTTAGCATTTTGATGTATCAAGGTATAGGAAGTCATTGGCATTTCGCCCTCTTCAATTTCTTCTACTATTTCTTTGAATTTTTTCTGTTTTCTTTCGGCAGAATAGGTGTTAAATTCATCAAAATTCAGATGTTTTTTCCCATCACGGATATGGTCATCTAACCATAAAGCTACTGGTTGTACATTGCTATACCAAGGATAAACGGTATTGTTAGAATGACAATCATAGCAACTGGTTCTTAGCAATTTATCAACGGGTTCAGGAACATCATAATACTGCCCGATTGCATTAACAGAAACTTCTGTAGAAATATTTTTCGCAGGGCGATACAATTGAAGTAGTGCCAAAGCGACAATCAGTACGACAAGTACTTTTTTAAGGATTGATTTTACTGGATTTTTCATTGTTTTTATTTTTAAAATTTTCAAACTAATATTTTTGTTTCATTTTATTCTTCATCTGTATTTTTCAACACCATCAAAAGATGATATGCACCTTTAACAACGATGTTTTTATTGGCTAATTTTTCAGCAGACATAATTTCTGTAAATCCATTTTCTGCATTGCCGATTTGTACTTCCGTCATTTCAAACTGTCTGTTTCCTTTTTCGATAAACACATAGTTTTTATTTTCAAAACGAACAATGGCATCATCGGGTAAAACAGTTGCATTGCCACCTGACAATTCAATTATTGCATTCATAAACATCCCAGGCAATAAAGTTTTGTCGTATTCTTTAAAGTGGCAATGTACCTGTGTAGCGTTGTCGTTGCTTAGGTTTTTGCTGATTAATATGATTTCACATTCATACTTTTTATCGGGATTACTGTTGGAAAATGCAATTACTTTTTGTCCGATAGCCAATTTGTTTACATCTTTATCAAACACGGTTAATGCCAAATGAATGTCATTTGGATTGACTAACTCAAACAGTAAATCGCTTGGGGTTACATATTTACCGATATTCACATTTACGGCAGAAACAAAGCCATTGATAGGCGAATAGATGTTGATACTTTTTGTAATCGTATTGGCAGTAACAGTATTTGGATTTAATCCGATTAATTTCAACTTTTGTTCCAATGATTTTATCAGTATATTTTGTGTTTGATAAGTTGTTCTTGCCTGCTCAAATACTTTATCACTTACTGCTTTACTTTCGTTGAGTTCTTTTTGACGCAAATATTCACTTTCATTGTATGCAAATTGGGCTTTGGCAGTTAAATAATCTTCTTGTAATTGAATGTATTGAGGATCTTCCATTACAGCAATTACTTCTCCTTTGCTAATGTGCATACCGGGTAATAATTTTGTGGATCGCAGATAACCACCCAACGGCACACTGACAGACACTATATTTTGGGGCGGAACATCAATTTTTCCGTTCAATTTTAAAACAGAAAAAACATTTTTCATTTCTATTTTACCAATTTCTATTCCGGCATTTTTATATTGTGCATCGGTAAGACTGGCAACATTTTCTTGTGTTGGTACATTTACTTGTTCTTCGCTTTTTTGTTTATTGGTACAAGCGGTAAACAATAAAAATATATTTATGATGATAATTAAGTTCTTCATTTTTTAGACTATTTATTTAGATAATAATTAATTTCTGCTACGGCATTATTCCTGTTTCGTATGGCTTCAATATAATCGCTTTGAATACTTATCGCTTGGTTCATTAGCAACACCCATTCTAAATAATTGATTTCACCATTTAAAAATTGCTGATTAGCGGTCGTTTTAAGTATTTCAGCATTTTTTAAAGCCGTATTTTCAAAATATAAAACAGCATCTTGATATTTCTGGTATTGCTTCATTGCTTGTGCAAAATTTGTTTCGAGATTTCTCAAATTCACTTCGTATTCATTGGCGGCTACTTGTTCATTTATTTTTGAAGCATTTATTTTTGATTTTTGACTACCGTTGAAAATAGGAATACCCAAACCAATCTGAGCCGAATGAAAACGAAGACTACTGTTGTATTCGACATTGTTTGCACCCATACCTTTCATTCCCATTATATTATAGCCAAAAGTAATGTCTGGTAACAGTTTTGATTTTTCAACTTTTGTATTGGCAACAGCGATGTTTTGTTGTTGTTTCCAATACTGAACTAAAGGATGAGAAATAAACTCTGCGCTTTCCAATGAAGATATATTTTGAAAAAAGATTTCACTTTCATCAGGAACAAAAACTGTAGTTGTGTTGAGTAGATACTGAAACTGCAATTGTAGGATTTCCCAATCTTGTTCTAATTGTGAAAGTTGAAGTGCAATTTGTCCTTGTTGATTTTCGGCTGTTGTTTTTTCTAAAATATTGCTTTCTCCTTTTTTAAATCGAAGAATGGATTTACTTAGAAATTCTGAAAACAAGCTGTCATTTTCCAGTAACAACCTTCTCTTTTGTTGAATATAAAGCAGATTGAAATATGCCTCTGTAACTAATTTTTTTAGTTCTGTTTCTTTTATTTTTAAATTCAAAACACTGCTTTTCCATTCTTCGGTTAGCAAATCTTTTTGTCTTGAATAAACAGTTGGAAAACTGAGTGTTTGTGAAATACCTAAACTCAAATCAGGATAGAAACTATTGATTTGTCCGTACTGTCCGCCAATGTTTGTAGCCGGAATAGTCGCACTGGATTTGATGAGTTTTTGATGATACTCTGTTCGCAATTTTTCATTTTTAACGGTAAGATTATTGACTAAAGCGGTATCAATAGCTTGTTGAAGGGTGATTTTATCTTGTGCATTAGCTCCGATTGAAATAAATAGCAATATCAAAACAGATATTCCTTTTATTGATTTATTTTTCAATGAAATACCTCTATTAAAAATGATGTACAAAATCGGAAGAACAAACAAGGTTAGAAATGTAGCAAGCAGTAAACCACCGATAACAACAGTAGCCAACGGTCTTTGCACTTCTGCACCTTCTCCGTGGCTTAATGCCATTGGCAAGAAACCTAATGAAGCTACAAACGCTGTCATTAGTACCGGACGTAAACGGGTTTTTGTTCCCATAATCACAATGCGTTTTAAGTCGGTATAACCTTCACTTTTTAATCGATTAAATTCTGCGACTAATACAATTCCATTCAATACCGCTACACCAAATAAAGCAATAAAACCAATTCCCGCACTCACGCTAAAAGGAATGCCACGAAGAGCCAAAGCGAATATCCCACCTATTGCAGATAGTGGAATGGCAGTGTAAATGAGTAAGCCTTGCTTAACAGAACCAAATGCAAAGTAAAGCAGTAGGAATATCAAAACTAAGGATATAGGTACAGCAACAGCCAACCGATCTTTTGCAGCTTGTAAATTTTCAAATGCTCCTCCATAAGTTACAAAATATCCGGGAGGTAATTTAATTTGTTGTTCTACTTTTTGCTGCAATTCGTTTACTGTGCTTTGAATGTCACGGCCTCGAACATTAAAGCCTACAATAATTCTGCGTTGAGAATTTTCTCTTTGTATCTGATTAGGACCTTCTATAATATCCACATTTGCTACAGTGCTTAATGGTATTTGCGTACCTTGTGGTGTGGCTATCAGCAACCGTTGTACATCTTCCAAATTTTTTCTTTTATCACCTGAAAGACGAACTACTAAATCAAATCTTCTTTCATTCTCAAATACCATTCCGCTGCTTTCACCTGCAAAAGCCGTATTGACAACACGATTGATATCGCTGATGTTTAAACCGTATTGGGCAATTGCAGGTCGATTGTATTTAATTACAATTTGTGGCATTCCTGTTACTGCTTCAACATACAAAGCCTCTGTTCCTTTTATTCCGTTAGATAATTGCCCTAATTTACTAGCATAGTAAGCCAGAGTATCCAAATCTTCTCCGTAAATTTTGCATACTACATCTTGTCTTGCTCCGGTCATTAATTCATTAAATCTCATTGCTACCGGATATTGGAAACCGAAAGCCACTCCCGGAACATCTTCTAATGCTTTGCTCATTTTCGCTTCCAATTCAGGATAAGTTTTAGCAGAAGTCCATTCGCTTCGGTCTTTTAAAATAATCATTAAGTCAGATGCATCCACTGGCATAGGGTCGGTAGGCACTTCACTGCTCCCAGTTTTGCCCACTACTTGTTCTACTTCCGGAAAGTTTTCTAAAATGATTTTAGAAGCCTTAGAAACTGCTTCAACTGATGTGTTCAGGTTACTTCCCGGCAAAACTCTTGTTTCCACTGCAAAATCGCCTTCGGGAAGAGAAGGGATGAACTCTCCGCCTAATGTGGATAAAACAAACAAAGCTGTTACAAATAAGCCGATAACTGTAGCTAATATCTTTTTTTGATGACGAAATGCCTTAACTAAAAACCGCTGATAAAACCGCTCCAATCGGTTCATCATTTTGTCAGATAAAGTTTCTTTGTGTGAAATCTTTTTACTTAAAAACAATGAACTCATCATTGGAATATAAGTAAGTGAAAGCAGAAAAGCACCCAATAATGCAAAGGCAACCGTTTGTGCCATTGGTTTGAACATCTTGCCCTCAATTCCCTGTAAAGTGAAAATTGGCAAATACACGATTAAGATGATAATTTGTCCGAACACTGCACTATTCATCATTCGAGAAGCCGATGTTTTGACTTCGCTGTCCATTTCCTTTTGCGATAGTTTATTGACTTTGGCAAACAGTTTACTGTGCGATAGTTTGTGCATTACCGCTTCCACAATAATTACTGCACCGTCCACAATTAAACCAAAATCTAAAGCTCCCAAACTCATTAAATTCCCACTTACACCAAAAGTGTTCATTAAAATAATTGCAAACAACATCGATAGCGGAATAACCGATGCCACCAATAAACCGGCACGAATATTCCCCAGAAATAGCACCAATACAAAAATGACTATTAATGCACCTTCCATAAGGTTCTTAGTAACCGTTCCGATAGCATTGTTCACCATTTTAGTTCTGTCTAAAAACGGCTCAATCACCACTCCTTCGGGCAAAGTTTTTTGTATTTTTTCAATTTGTGCTTTAATATCTTTGATGACCACGTTGCTGTTTGCACCTTTCAGCATCATTACAACTGCACCAGAAACTTCCTGTTCTCCATTGTAGGTCATAGCTCCGTATCTTGGTGCGTTACCTAATCGAACTTCACCCACATCTCGAATGAGTAGAGGCATTCCATTAGGTAAATTCTTTACAACAATATTTTGAATATCTTCCATTGTTCCAACCAAACCTTCACTACGGATAAATAAAATGGTTGGACCTTTTTCAATATAAGAACCACCTGTATTTTGATTGTTTTTTTCAAGGGCGTTAAATACATCGTTGATGGTAATACCATAAGCCATTAATTTTTCGGGTACAACAGCTATTTCATATTGCTTCAGTAAACCTCCGAAACTGCTTACTTCGGCTACTCCTTTTACACCGAGCAGCTGTCTGCGTACAATCCAATCCTGAATGGTACGAAGTTCCATAGCATCGTACTTGTTTTCATAGCCTTTTTTGGGACGAACCGTATATTGATAAATCTCACCCAATCCGGTAGTAACTGGAGCTAAAACTGGAGTTCCAAATCCTTTTGGTATTTGTTCCTGTGCTTGTTGCAGCCGTTCGGTTACTTGTTGTCTTGCCCAATAAATATCCGTTTTTTCATCAAATACAATAGTAACAACCGATAAACCAAACCGGGAAAAACTCCGCAATTCAATCAGTCCGGGGATATTATTATTTACTTGTTCTATGGGAAACGTAATCAACCGTTCCACATCAGGAGCCCCTAAAGCAGAAGCTACTGTGATTACTTGCACCTGATTATTCGTGATGTCAGGCACCGCATCAATTGGGAGTTTTTTTACCTCATAACTCCCATAGGCTATCAGTCCGAGGACAAAAAGACCTATGATGAGCTTGTTCTTTATCGAGAACTCTATTATTTTACTTAGCATTTCTTATTATTTCTTAGTTATTCAATTGGAAATTGATAATTAGCAATGTGCAATTACCAACAATGAGCATCTATTTGCTCTTTGTTAATTGCCGATGCCTATCTTTCTATTAAAATGAACTAAGAAATTTGTGGCGGTTGCCAAATGCTGTCGAGGTAAGCGTTAGAATAATTTTGTTGTTGAAGTATAGGTGTCTTCAATTCTTTTTCAGCAATTTGTCTTGAAAACTTGATAAACAAAGGCTGAAAATATACTACTTGTATAGAATGTACATTAATTGTTTTAAACGGAAGATTATCGTGGTCGTGATGATTGTCATTATGGTGATGATTGATGTCCTTTACATAATGTTTTACCAAAAAATCTACAATCGAATTGTCCTTATCTTCTTGGGTATGTTCTATATAGTGGTGAATAAGTAAAGGCAATTTCAATACTTCCCCGAATGCCGTGTTGGCACTCAGAAAAGAAAAGAGAAAGAATATGGCAATTACCTTTTTCACACTACAAAATTACTTATTTATAATGGTAATTTTGTGGAATAAAATTTTACTTTTTTCATTATAACCTAAATCAGTATTTAGACTAATTAAAAAATTGATGATATACCTGATACGAATGTTGAATTTTGGAAACAATTTCATTTGCTTTTGTTGTATCTGTTTCATTTTCTAATTCTTTCACTAATTCTAGATGCGGATGAAGCCATTTATGCAATTCATCGTGGCTCTTTCCGTCCATTGTACAGCTTTTTATGAGTTGGCTGTTTTTGTCTTTTAGTTGTACCGCTAATTCTTTGTAGTCCGTTTTGTTGGCTTGAATATACTCATTTACTAATTCTTCTCCTTTTAATACAAAAGGTTTCATTTCTTCGTTTACAAGCCATTTCTCACCATTGTTGAGTTCAATAGCTTCTGAATTTTCATCGTAATGTTGTTCTGTGTGGCTTTCAGTTTCCTGATGCATTGTTGATTTTTCAGTAGCATTATTACAACTCCACAACAACATAATGGCCATTCCGAATACAATTACTTTTTTCATTTCGATTTATTTAATTTATTTCTTTTCAATCATTTTTAAAATTCCGTCTAAAACAGCTTTTCCGTCTTTTATTAAGTCGGATTTATGCCCTGTTAATTTCCATTTTAAAACCGTCATCCGCATTCCACCTATAAGTATTGTTGTAAGCGTTGATGCTCCCATCAAATTGTTATATTGTCCGCTTTCTTGTCCTTGCTTGATGTTGTTTTTTACGTAGTTCTGCATCATATCCATTATTTCAGAAACTTTATTACTTAGATTTTCTTCATAATGAAAAATACTCTCGGCAAAAATAACACTGACAATTGCAGGTTTATTAACGAAAGTTTGTAATTCAGAGTTGAAAATAGCTCTTAATTTATCAGCTTCGCTTGTTGATGCTTTAAACGGGATAGATTGAATACGGTTTTCCATTTCTGTTTTGAAATACTCCAATAAATTAAACAGAATTTCATTCTTACTTTTGAAATGGCGGTATAATGCAGATTCTGAAAGTCCAATATCTTCAGCAAGTGTCTTTATAGTCAAATTCTGAATACCGAATTTTGAAATTCTGTTGGTTGCCGCTTCCATTATCTCTATTTGTCTGTCTGTAAATTCTTGCATATTAAAATTAAACTATGTTAGTTAGTATTCACTCGCAAAGGTAAATAAACTTTTTCATTTGCAAGAATTATTTTTAAAAAAGTTGAAAATGGTTTGTTGGTGGGTGGATAAATTGGCTCTTTTGGTTTTTTAGAATTGGCTTTGAGCGGTGGCAAAAAACCAAATGTGCCAATGTGTGTAGGCAAAATTATTTTTTCCGTGCGTGGGCAAAAATTTTAAAACCTTTTGTGTTGGTATGGTGTTGGGCTACAGCAAAATTATTTGTCGTGAATGTTGAGTTGGTACGGTTATTCTACGCTTGCCTGATCCGTTGAGAGGGAAGCCCGGAGGGATTTCCTCTCAACTGTCTTGTATAACCGTCAGTTACGGGTTTTTATGCGTTAATTTTCGGTTTAGCACAGACTTTAGCAATTCCGAGTGGATTCGGACGTAGTCGAATCCGCCGTAATTGCGGTTATACATTGTTAGCAATAGTACTTTTTAATTTTTCATTTAATTTATCAATATATTCTTTTCGTCCAAGCAATTGATTCATATCAGTTTCAAATGTTTTGGTTTTGTTTATATTAGGAAATGATAATTTATTTTTAGCGATTGAATTTGAAACCATAATATTGAAGTAGTTATAAACTAAGATTATTTTTTGCAAAATGTCAGTTTCAACAATTTCAAATCCAATTTTTTCTGCTGTTCTTTTATTTATTATGTAGCTCGTTCCTTTTATTTTTATTTTCTCATTATTCTCATACTTTTCAATGAGGCGCAATAATCCATCCAAATACTGTTGTATTATAAAATTGGTTCTTTGTTTCCCATTCATTTTTTTGTCGATAACGAAATAGTAATCAAATAAAGTTCCACCGTGAATTTTTATTAGTTCGTTTTTCGGCCTTTCGGCTATGAATAAAGGAGAATAATAAATCATTCTTCCACTTTTTTTAAGTGAAGGCATATCGAAAAATGGTGCAATTAAAGATAGGGTTATTGTAAATGTCAAAATTCCAATCAGATATATTCTTGAATATATTGATATAATAATTGACAGAAATATAATTGCAAGAGAAAAAATCGCTATCAAGATTAAGATTCCATTTTGCTCTTTTTTATTCTTATTATAAAACCTATGATTCAATGTTTTCTCAATTGTGTTTTTGTATTATTACTAACGGATCAGGCGCTTGGCGTAGTGGCGGTATTTTAGCACTACTGTTGATACGAAGCCGAAAGCTCAAATTTAGCAAAAATGTTGATACGAAGAACGAAACCCGCCATTACGCCAAACCCTTGTTATGGGCTGGCGTTTTTGTCAATCTTTTTTAAAATTTTCCATTTCTTTATAAAACTCCATTGCTTTCATCACAGGTTTTCCACCTGAACCTGTAATCAAATTCCTAAACCATTTTTTGTCCAAGTTTTCAGGTTTATGGTTTTTATATAGCCAATAAGTCAAAAACACAAATGCACCTGTTACTATTACTTGTAAGATGATATATCCAAGTCCGACATCCTGCGGAAACCATTTGTTGCTCAAATAGAATGTGGTGTAAAATGGAATTTGTAAACACATTCCTTTAGCGTGGTTGATGATAGATAATTGTAAGCGTGATAATTGCTGTTGAATTTCCATTATGCTTCCGTTATAATTAACATTATTCGCCCATACAAGATGTTTTATATAATCAGCAAGTCCTTTTATATTAACTAGAGTGATTACTGAAATTGAAACGATAAAATAATTTAAGGAAGAGGAATAGTTTGAAATAGAATAAACCAATAAGTAGCTTAAAAGTAAAATGTAAAGGATAAAAGCTACTATCCCTGCTGTTTTTAATGTTATCAGCGACTTTAAAGAAGTCTTGACTTTATTGTTGGTAACTTCTTTTAAAAGCAACTCATTAATTGCTAATGTTTTTTCAATTTTAGCGTTTTGTGATTTCCAAATGCTAATCAATTCTGTATTTTCCATTTTATTTATCTTTTAATTGAAAAAATTTTTCTTTAAAGTTGTTTTTGATACGATTAATTTTAGTGGCTACATTCGTTTCAGAAATACCAATTATTTGAGCTATTTCTTTATGGCTCTTTTCTTCCAAATAAAGTAACATTAGTGCCTTGTCCAAATCCTTTAGTTGCGAAATCAATTGTTGTAAAATTTTCAAATCCATTTCTGTGTCTTCATTAAAAATATCGTCAGAAAAATCTATAATTCCGTTTATCAAAGGATTTGCTATTTTTCTTCTGCTATTTTCTTTTCGGTAAAAGGATATGGCAACATTTAATGAAATTCGGTATATCCAAGTTGAGTGCTTGAATTTGTCGTCATAATTATCAAACGATTTCCATAACTGAATAATAATTTCCTGAGAAAGGTCTTGTCGGTCTTCTACATTTTTGCAATACATATTCGTAACCTTATAGATTATTCCTTTATTGGATTGAATAATGGATAGGAATATTTCCGTTTTTTCAATTGCATCCATTCTTTTCATTTATCAATAAATATGTTGTATTGCTGATTTGTTCCTTATTCTTATTAAGTTCTTTTACGATTTTGTCGGAACAGGAACAGTAATGGTTTCTTGTAATTGTTATTCCACATCCTGTTGTCAAGGTAAGAATTGAGATCAGTGCAATAATTTTGACCTTGTTCTGTCTATTTCCCATTCGCTTAAATAATTAAAAGTTTAATTTACCGTTTACTTAATTATTCGTACGAAGGGTCAAAATATCACAGAATTTTCAAAAAATATTTTTTCAAGGTGTCAAAATGGGAAATTTGATGCCCGTAGGTGTGGTGCGTTACGCTTGCCCATAACGGATCAGGCGCTTGGCGCACGTGCTGGAGCATTGCTCCAAGCGCGTGTTAGAGGACAGTCCCGAAGGGCTGTACTCCGGCAAGCGCCTGATCCGTTGAGAGGGAAGCCCGGAGGGATTTCCT
>JAEXBS010000059.1 GCA_023393915.1 Bacteroidota bacterium
TGTTCAAGAATGTCTGTCCAGGGCAATAACGCAAGCCAAGTTGTAACTCAGTGGTTCTTATCTTGAAAATCTCTTGACGATCACTCATGCGCATGAAGTGCAAATCACCTGCCACCTCATTGCTCTCGGCTTTGACAGAGGTGTTAACACTGAATCCCCAATCTGTTTCATAAATAAACGATAGTTTCTGGCGGTTGTAGAAATACATCTGTTCTACCTTCTGCGTCTTAATGGCCATAAAGGCATTGTCTTTATTGTGTATCAAAAACTTATCGGCTGGTGACATCACGTCGTAAGCGGTCTCAAAAACCAGATTACGTTGTGGAAACTCAAACGGCGAGTTCTTCTTTTTGTTCAAGGCATAGGTCACCTCTGAACCGTAATAGGTTTTCTGCGACCGTGTTCCGTATGCCACATAGCCATTCCAGAACAGATGCGGATTGAGTGCACCCATCGTTCTACCACTGAGCCGGAAGCGCAAACCATCCACAAAGTTGCTCGATACAAGCGTGTTGATAGGGCCGAAGTCGAACTTGCTCTTGCGTTGGCTGCTGCCTGTCTCTACATAATTTTCAACAAGGGTCTTGACGCCTACCAACAACCATTTGAAGTTTTTCGATTGTTCCATACGATGCACGAAAGCATCCATGGACGATTCACCCTTCGTCAATTCCACCGCACGATATCGATTCCAGAAATCCTCATCCCGAACCATGGCATCGGCTTCATGCCGCACTTTGGCCCTGCCCTTGAATATCTTGTTGGGCAATTCGTCAAAAGCATAGTCGCTCATGCGGGTATTACGCACAACCAGTACTTTGGAAAGAAAACTCGTTAGTGACAATTCAGCCCACATATCATCCTTGGTCAGCACCCACTCACCGTTATCGAGCTTGGTGTATTCTTGGTCTACATGCAGGTTTTCGACAAAGTTGACATCACTTTTCTTCGGTATGGTCAACTTACATTTCTTCACATGCAATGTCGAATCGGCCAGAACATACAGCTCTCCGCGGAAGCCAAAGTCTTGCTGGTTATTGGGAATAAACTGTAGATGATAGCACAAGTCACGATCTACATAAACCGTGTCTTCGATGTAATAGCGATAAAAAGAGATGGCCGTACGCCCGATGGGGCTCACGAAAGAATACTGAAGTAGCCGAACATAATCGTCATAGATGTCGACGTTCGTAAAGACGTCTTTCATAATCACGTTCAAGGCTTCACCTGTCTGCAACATCTTATTGACACCCTGACTTTGATGCCCTTTGATGATATTTTTCTCCGACTTCGGCTCTTTGCGGTAGATGTGCTGCGTTACCGTTTCGTCTACAGAGACGGGAAGCACCAATTTGTTGTTATAGCTGCTGGTTTCAATCTGGTCCAACATCCATTGCGACTTACTCAGTCTGCCGTTTTCCAAATCCTCTGGCTTGATATCACTCAAAGACAACGTAAGCTTTTGATACTTGTTATACTGGTAGTAAGGATGATTATCCAGATGATTTTTCTTCTTGGCTGCAATCACCCGCCGCATCAGTTCCACGGCAGGGTTGTTTTTGCGCGAATAGCGACCACGCTTACTCTTTACCACCACCTCATTTAAGCGTTTGGCATCTTCCTTTAAAACAATGTTCAGATGTGGCTTTGTACTGGCATCTACCTTAATAGACTGCTGTTTAAAACCCACCGAACTGATTGTCATCACCCATCCCTCATGCCGGGCAATGCTGAATTTACCTTCTATGTCGCTGACAACAGCAACATGATGGCCTTTATACATCACGCTAGCGTATGGAATGGCATACCCATCCTCATCTACTATCACACCCGTAATCTGCGCATGAGCTACACAGACAAAAGTCATGATGATAAACAGAAAACTAAAAAATCTCTTCACCTTATTATATATAGGGTCACCTGCCGGTGCAAGTGACATCTTGTCGATATTGTAATTTCATTTAAACCCTGAGGTAGGTCAGCCCCTATAGACGGTCAGGGGCGATTTCTCTCTATCATGCAAAGATATACATAATCTTAGAATTTTAAAGAAAACTCTTTGGATATTAATATTTTTTCTATTAATTTTGCACCTACTTATGGAGCGTCCGCCGCTGTTAGCAGTTATTATTGGCACCGGTTTCGGAAGCGGATTCTGGCCATGGGGGCCAGGAACTGCAGGTGCTTTTCTTGCCACAATCCTGTGGCTGGCAATGGCGGTCACATTCAGTCCCACCACCTTATTTTTCATCACACTTGCCCTCATTGTCGTTTTTACTGCTGTAGGCACCTGGGCTGCCAACGAGTTGGAACCATTTTGGGGTGAAGATCCCAAGCGAGTGGTCATTGACGAGATGATTGGTATGTGGATGCCGCTGCTGGCTGTACCTGTACAAAATGGCTGGTACATAGTAGCATCCTTCGTTCTCTTCAGATTCTTTGACATCATGAAGCCATTGGGTATTAGAACGTTGGACCGTCGTCACGGTAGTTTCTGGGTGATGGCAGACGATTTGTTGGCTGGCGTTTATAGTCTCATTATCATCCTTTTCACACAATGGGCTATATAAAAAATGCAGTCATCACCTTCGGCAAAGCGCAGATATCGGCTTGGATAGCATCGTTCGTCGACTTTGCCGTCACCATCATCTTGGCGCAATTTGCAGAATTATGGTACGGCTATTCCACCTTTATCGGTGCCCTCATGGGAGGAATCACCAACTGCATCATCAATTACAAATGGGTGTTTCATCCCGACTCTATCAATAAGCGTCACGTAGCAGCACGGTATATGATAGTGTGGGCGGGGAGCATTCTGCTCAACACCTTTGGCACCCTTGCCCTAACAGAAGCGACAGGTGTAAGTTTCATCATCGTGAAAGCGGCTGTCGCCATCACCGTTGCCGTATTGTGGAACTACCAAATGCAACGACTGTTTGTGTTTAACGCAAAACTAAGCCGACCTCTGAAGAAAATAATCAACAAGAAAAAAACAACGATAGAATTGCCGGAATCTACATCCTCCGAGGCGTTTATCCTACCTGACATAGAAAATTGAACACGATGAACTATAGAGACTATTTACAAAAACTCATTTATACCCTCATCAATCCCATCATCAAGGGAATGATAAAGATGGGAATCACACCCAACATGGTGACAACCATCGGTTTTGTTGGCAACGTCATCGCCGCATTCCTCTTCATCCATGCCAGTCAACTCACACCGTTATCCATGGGATTTTCATGGATTGGCTGGGGAGGAGCCATACTCCTTTTCTCCGGTTTGTTTGACATGATGGATGGCCGATTGGCGCGTTTGGGCAACATGTCCACTACTTTTGGCG
>JAEXBS010000075.1 GCA_023393915.1 Bacteroidota bacterium
AAATACTGCCATCACATCATGCGTATCTTCTACTTTATTAAAAACTTTTTCTTTATAACTTATACCCGAAGTGAACGTTAGTGTCAAGAGAAGTTAGCAATATCACTTTCTGTAAGTTTGCCATATATGTGTTATAAAAACATGAAAAATATGCTGTTGAAGTAAGTGGTCAACGCTGAAAAATAGAATTTTTATATCACAAGATATCATCTAGGTTTAGCAATTCGCAGAATGCCCCGTTTCTGCAGATTTTCTATACGGAGTAAATATAAACGAAAGCTCTTCTGTCGTGTTCATGATCCATATCCACCATAGCCTTAAGTCTGTTTTGAAATAATCTGTTCCGAGGTAGTCTCTAGCTTCATTATCCCAAGTTCAGTCGCGTTTCTAGGTTTATTTTAGTTTTTGTTTGATATTACTGGCCTCATTGTATTTTTCAGCGACGACTAGATAATTTAATGAAGCATTCAGTCGACCCCTAGTGCTTTGAAAACTGCCTCCTGCGGCGAGGCGTAGAAAATGATGCTGAACGCTCCGATTAGATCGGCTGGGACGGTTCCGAAATCTGTGGCGGAGGTGATCGGAAGCAGCACTTTCTTTGCGCCACTATCCAAACAAACTTGAAGGACATTTGCCAGCTCTTCAACCTTTAAAATTGTTCCGTTTATGCTGATTTCACCAAGGATGGCAATGCCGCTGAGCGTGGGTTTGCCCAATGCGGCGGAAGCGATTGCCACAAGCGTTGGCAATGTTAAATATTTTGCCATCCCGATGCCGTTTAAATCCTGATAATCGACGATATAATCTTTTTTCGTCGTGCTGATAGATTTACTGATTGTGCCGCTGTTTGCTTTTAAATAATTGAAGGCATTATTCGCCGCCTCTTTCGCCTCTCTATAATTTCCCATACCGGTTTTTTCAAATTTACCATTACCGGGAAGCACTTGTGTTTCAAGTCTGTATACGCCGATCATTCCTGATTTTCCCCTTGAGACGGTATAAACGTTCCCTGGGTTAGAAACGCCGTCTGGTATTAACTTACCGCCTCCCTGTTCCGGTACTGAGACGTATCGCTCTTCGAAGGTGTCGCCGTCAATATACGAAAAATTCACATCGTAAAACTCCATGCCGCCGATCTTTTTCATCTGTTCTTTTACGCGGCGCCTGGATTCCAAGGCGAATTTGAGAATTTCTTCAATATTTTCCTTTGTGAAGATTCCGTTTGGGTAAATAAGCTTTACGAGGCCGGAGACAATCTTCTTGACGGCGATAACGTCCCGTTGATTAAGATCTCTGCCAAGTTTGAAATATTGCGAATAGGAGTCGGCGTAAGAAATTTTTCGCAGCTCACGCATTACTTCAGCATAGTAATCCGTAATAAAACCGACTTCATTTGTGAAAAACTCCGGCCGGTATTTAGGAATTTCCCACCCTGGAATATAGCAGTGCATGCGGTCCAGAAATGCTGTGTCGTTTGCCATCGCTTCTGGAAAAGGTGAAAAAAGATGTGATGTTTTCAGGACCGTATCGATACTTTGGTTGATATTTCCCACAAAGACCATAGAGGCATAGGCGTTCTTTTCCTCCTTGCCTCGCGCGAAAGAACCAGACGCCATATAATCCTTCATTATCTGGACGCCGTCTTTATCCTTAAAATTAATTCCCGCGACTTCGTCAAAGGCGACGCAGTCCCACATACCGACTAGCCCGATTGTTTTGTTGCCCATATTATAAAACAGGTTGGCGACAGTGGTCTGCCCGCCGGAAATTAGGATGCTGTTTGGAGAAATCTCCTTGTAGATATGAGATTTTCCTGTTCCGCGCGGGCCAAGCTCACAAAGATTCACGTTATTCTCAACTAAGGGGATAAGCCTGGCAAGATGCAGCCATTTTTCCCTTTCATTAAAGTGTGACGGCTCCATACCGACGCTGCGCAACACGACGTTGATCCATTCATCTGGGGTGAAGTTCCCGCGCGCGTTCTTGAATTCTTCGATGTCAAGTGCCGGCATCTGGATCGGCGTGAGTTTTGAAATCAAAAAGGGGCAGTGATTTTTGTCAGCTTCATTGTAAAAATACTCCATCCTGATGATACACCAGATACCGCCGCAGAGCAGGCGTTCGAATTGCCGCGGATAATTCTCAGAAATCGGAACATTTTTTATACCAAGATTAGAAAACTCGGCGACGTAAATATCATCCTTAAAATCTAGCTTGACCGATACCTTATCGATAATGGTATAACTGCCTGTTTCCCTAAGTTTTGACAGTATTTTCTGTGCTTCGTCGGGGCGGACGTAATTTTCAGATAAAATGGATTTTACGCTGCCGATGCCGTCCTCAATGTCATTTTCCTCGCTGGTCGAACAATACATGCCAAGCAGATATTCAAGGACATAAACGGGGACGTTTGCGCCCTCCTTTATCCTCTTTGTGAGATCCTTACGTACGACCTTTCCTGCGAAATATTTTCGTAGTTTTTCATCAAGCGTCGTATCAATCACATAAACTTCCTCAGGCATGTATAGGCCTCCTTATTAAAAGCCAAAATCATCCGCGAAGGCGATGTCCATAACCATCTCGTATTTAAAAACAGGTTCGGCAAAGCTATTACTTGAATCTAAATATGCAACGAGATAATACTTCTTATCGCCGTGATATCGTTTATTTTTAAAGGTGAACTTGAGCCGAGAGATACGTTTTGCCGCCTCGGAGTCCCGGCTTTTTGCCTCAAACGTCACTTCATTTGAGATCTTTTCATTTTCATCAGAAACAAAAAACAACTTATACACGGCCTCTTTGACAATATCTGTCACCGGTTCCGTTTGGTAAAATTCCAGCGATTGTACTAAGCTGGTAATTTTTTTCGTGGTACTGATAAAATCTACCGCCGCAATCCTTGTTTCCTGATGTCCAGATGATGTCTTTACATCCAGCACGGGAATCAGCATCTCCTGAGGCGAGGCGCCTCCATGCACATAATTCTGTCCGCTCCCGGCAATTTTAAATATACTTGTACCGGATGGTACGGCCACATTTAAAGAATCACTGCCTCTTAAAAATGTCGACATACGATAATTCCTCACGCCGTCCGCCTCAATGGGCTCGCGGCTAATTATGTAACGCTTACCGACGTAAATTCCTTTGAGCTCCGGGCAGTTGATTTTATCATACTCCCGTATCTTATCACGTTTATATATAAAGCCATGATCGGCGGTAATTACGAAATGCCTCGCAGATACGTCCTCCGTCAGGCGGCGAACCATCCGATGTATTTCTTTTACGGACTCGGCACAGGCGTAAAAGACCTCATTTTCCGTACTGGCCTTATCTCCGCGCGCGTCTATCTGATTGTGGTAGACATATACGACCTCTTTATTCCCGAACATTGAGCGTATCTCTTCGCGCTTTGCCGCCATCACTTCGTCATATTGCAGACATCTGCTATTTGTAACCTCAGACCGCAATATGGCTTCTCTCTGCGAGAGGGTATCGCATGGTCTTCCGTCGACTGAAACCTTAAAGCTATTGTCGACTTCAATTTTTTCGTGCGGCAGCAGGGCCGCCATACCGAGCTTGGTGACGGAGGGCAGTACGCCGTACATAATATCCAAATGTGCGCTGCGGCACTTTTCATCTTCGGAGAGTATCTCCATCAACTCCGCCGCCACCTCGTAACGCAGCGCATCGGAGATGATCACGACGACACGCTCTTTGGCAGGCAACACATGACGTCGATAAAAACATTCCTGTCCTGTGGCCGCTTCGATTGATTCTTCCGCGGATAAAGCGTTACTCCAAGAGAGCGTTATCTTATCAAGATAGACGTTTGTATAAATATTTTCAACTCGCTCCCGCAGCGCCTCGAAATCCGTCCGTGATTCGATTCTGTCATAATAAGTATAAAACTCTCTGTAATAGGTATCATATTTATAATCATTTTTCGTATATTGTCTGATAATCGCTGATAATTCCTCCGGGCAGCGATAGCCGGTGATTTCGATTATTTGACAGGCCCTTATGAGCATAGAATAAACATCGCGGAACATGTTGCCGAAATGCAGCGTCTTACGCCGGCGGCAAATGGCATTGATATCCATCCCGGCAAGTTTTGCGCCCGTATTTTCGGATAAAAGATTATCCACAACCCATGCGACGATCATTTCATCAATAATTTCAAAGGAATCGCATTCGGCAAGGCTATCAAACGCCATCTCCCGCAAAAATATCGCGGCGTTGATGTCCGCCGCGACATTTCGGGAGATCTCATCATACGCGGCGCGGCATCTTGCGTTGTTCATCATATTATCCATGAAAGCCACGACTGAGCCGGTTTTAGGAGTGGCGCGGTTCCTCCATTTCGGTGGAAGATTGTCGTTGACATAATGTCCGGTGTAAGTAATGAAAAAAGAGGCCGCGAGGTTTTTTAACGAAGGCGAAATGTCATGGTATCCATACAGCGCTTCGCAGAGCTCCCAAAAAGAATCTAACAGCCCGAACTTTTCAAACTCAGGTAAATATCTGTTTTCTCCTCCGGCATCGTCAATGAGAACTGCGCGAAGCACCTCCTCGAAGGAGGCCGTCTTAGCCTTGCAGACTACGCTCATCATGCCGATCAGGATAATATCTTTTCTGTAACTGTCTATCTTAAGATCATAAAATTTCTGGCAACGTTCCTTTGAGGCGAAAAACTTTATATGATTTTGAATGATAGGCTTGAACTCGGGCGCTATACCCAAGTCAACGCAAATAAGAGATGCCTTGTCAGCGAAAAATTCCCGGGAATACTTAACCATATCCGCGAGATGATTTTCCCGTATATCAGGCTTGGGAAAGGGGGCATAAATAAGATAGCTGGTCTCCGTGTCCACGCACTCAAGGAAATACTTGGTGTAAAATTGGTTATCTTTTTCCAGCCGGTAAATCGCTGCATTCTCCAGGACAAGGTCGCCGCCGTCAACGTCGGCGGCAAATTCCGCCCCAGCGTCGTACCAAAATACAAGCCGACGTTCGTCTGCGGCAAATTCTTTGTTTAATTTTTCAGCTATCTGTTTAAGATCCATCTTTTTCCCCGCAATTCTTCCTGATATTACGTCAGCTCATGTCTTTTATAACTTTATTTTGATGATTTTATAACCGGACCTGTCAGATTTGCAACACCCGCTTTGCGCACGTTTCCTAACCAAACCGCTTGGTTTGGTTAAGATCTTGGTTAAACCGCGCTTTTTTTGCGATTAATTTAACCACGCTGTTAAGCCGCTCTGCAAGCCGGTTTGTCGTTGCCGGCTTGGTTAAATCGTGGTTAAACCGTATCTTTTTACGATTGATTTAACCACGCCGTAATCCCCTGTCTGCAAGCTGGTTTATGCTTACAGATTTGGTTAAAATCTTAGGTAAAAAAACAATATCTATTGCCTGGTTACCCACCTTGATGTCCGCAGTTAGAACTTCATCGTTGTCATTAATTTTGCTTTTCATATCACTTAGTTTCTGTCTCATTTACAATGCAATGCTGTTTTTAGTTTTTATATCGTTTATCGTCTCAAATCTTTGCCAGTACTTCCAGTTTATTTCCGTCTCGGGCGGTTTGGACCTTTTCGTAGTTTGTCTTTACGCCGTCGTCAAGGTATATGGCGATGCGCGAGAGGGCGAGGTGGGCGATCTTTGTATCGTAGTCCCTTATCTCTTTCAGCTGTTTTTTCAGCTTTTCCATCTCTTTGGCGACAGCGGTCTTTTCCCGCGCTTCTTTGGCCGCGGCGAGGATCTGCTGCTTCAGTGCTATCTGGTTTTCATATTTTACCTGGAGCGGATGCAGATATTCCACACGCAGATTGCCGATAGTATCGGCGTTCCAGCGGTGCATGTAGACGAGAGCTTTGAAGCCGTTTTCTTTGCCGCTGTCGAAGAGCCAATAGATGGGACGCTTCTGGTATATTTTGCAGTGATCTTTGAAAAAATCCTTAATGAAATAATTTCGGATGACGCGGCGCGAAGAGCCGCTGCCGCCGAGGGCGCGGGCGACGAAGTCAAGATTCTCCTCAAGCGTCTTTTCGCCAAAGGCCGCCGCGAGCCATTTGCAAAAGAGGCTCACGGCGTCGTCGGGGAAATATTCCTCGTCCGTTACCGGCAGGCAGTTGTCTTTATCCGGTGTGAAACGGCGGTATTTGCTCTCCTCCCATTCGCCGCCCGCGTAGGCCAGCCCCTCGCAGTCGAGCGAGTAACGGCCGAAAATGCAGCCGACGGCGTAGGAGATAAGGCTCTTTACGTCGCGTATAAGGTCGGCCCTGCGCACCGTTACGTCTTTTTCCTCCACCTCCGGCGTCAGCTCATCATTAAGTCCGTAAATATCGATGAAGATGCGGTTAAGCTCCTCTTCGTTGGCCTTAAGCTGATAGAATTGTTTCTCCGCGAAGTCTTGCCAGCTTTCAAAGGCGGTTTCAAGGCGGCCGTCGCTATTGTGCGTGATGAGCGGATGGGTCTTGAAATCCCATGAGGTCTCGAAAGAGTCCCAATCGGATTTAGAAAGAAAAATATTCTTCTGCGTTATATTCTCTGCATCTGGTAATTCTTTGAAGCACACAGGAATGTTGCCTATGTGCCCAGCTTCATAATTGAGCGTTGGACTTAGAAACTGTAAGAACCTCAAAGCAACTTTAGAATTAAGCAACGCAAGATATGAATAAAGATTTTCCTTTGAAAGCAATGCTTTTGCCCCACTGCCAAAAATTGCATTTGTTGAAATTCTCATTGACGGTTCACCGCTAGATATTCCAGACCATGTTACAAGTGTCTTAAAATAATACTCAGGGCTTACTATTCTCCCTCCCGCAGCACCTTTAGTTGCTTCCTTTATCTCTGCTCCGTTGTGATACCAATTTACAACATATTCATTGTTTCCATACCATTTGCGATAATCTCCACCTTTTGCGAGAGGAAACCAACGTGTCGCATCTTCTGTCTCCGAAACATCTGAAATCTCAAAAGATATATCTTCTGATTTAACCTCATACCAAAATCTCAAAAACAGACTATTATTTGTTGTCGAAAGTCCGCTCTTGGGCTCAGCAATAACTGATAATAAATCACCTTTCGAGAAATCATTTAACATATCTATACTCACCCAATACGCCACCGGCGAGCCGGGGATTTTTGAGAAGTTCTCCTGTTTGGCGGTGAAGCGGTTTTCGCCGCGAAGGAACATCTCCTCTTTGCCTTGTTGCGTAGTCGGCTCTATAAGTCTGGCATATCTTCCCGCATAGCCTTCCGTGTAACCTTTGCGGATGACGAAGCTCGTGGTCTGCACCACTTCGCCGCCGATCTCCTCAAAGGCTCTGGGGCCTAAGTGCGCCATGTTTATGATATCGTCCGCCAGAATTTTCGCGCGCAGTTTTTCATAACTTGAGAGGAACATCCAGGCGTGCTGTGTGATCATAGCGCGAAAGCCGCCGCCGCGCGTCAGTTCGGCGCATTTTTCAATGAAGACCGCGAAGAGGTCGCTTTTGCTGTCGGGATAGTTTTCTTTCACATATGCCGAGAGCTTTTCACCCATGCCGCTGCTACCCATATAGGGTGGGTTTGTGATGACTATGTCGTATTTCTGTGTGAGGATTATCGCCTGTTTGATAATTTGCGGGACTGTCCTTTTTATTTCATCGTACCAGAGCGAGATGTTCTCCGCTTTCGGCATCTCCCTCCAGGCGGCGGCTAGCCCCTCATAGTTTCTCTCTTCCAGTTTGATTATCGAGCCGTATTCTTTCGCCTTCGCGAAGGCTTCAAGCAGATAGCATAACGTCTCCCGCTCCTTTTCCAGGAGAGGGAAGTCTTTGGCAGTACTTTGATATGCCTCCGCGAGAGAGTCGGAATCCATGACCGGATAGACGTTAGGCTGCGCGCCGCGGCTGAATATCCGGCGGTTGTACTGGCGCGCCTTCATCATAACGGCGAAGTAGGCGAGCTGTGCCGCGCGGTCGTCGATGTCGAGGCCGTAAAGGTTGTTCTTTAATATGCTTTGCGCCGCGTCACGGCGATTCCAGCCCTCCGATTCGTAGATGCGCATCAGCAGGTCGAAGGCGTAGACGAGGATGTGGCCGCTGCCTATGCAGGGGTCGATGATCTTTATCTCTTCCGGTCTGATATTCTTGTATTCTTCGCGCAGCGACGCGAGCCGCGCGGCGGCCTCTGGCTCCTGTTCCACCTCATCGAGGTAGTATTTCCATTCAGATTTCAGGGTTTCGTTGGGGTGCCCCTCCAGCCAGAGCCGCCCGAGGCTGTTTTCCGCCATGTATCGTACGATCCAGTCCGGCGTGAAGAGCTGGGTGACGGCGGGGAGGTTCTCTTTTGTAATCTTGACGTTTTTTTTGAGCAGCGCGTAGGCTTCGTCTTTCGGTTCGCTGTTATAGAATTGATAGAGCCAGCCGATAATCTCCACCTGCCCGCCTTTTTCGGCGTTGAAGTCCTCCTCCGCGATGTCGTGGGTGAGACGGTAGACGAGGCCCTCTTTGTCCGAGAAGGAGATGTCAAGCGGCAGTTCGCTGTAATCGTCGCTCTTTTCAAAGAGGCCAGGAAGGATTTCGCTCAGTTTGTTGCACTGCTTGATGAAGAGCAGACGAAAGAGCTCGTTCAGCCGGTTCTCGTCTTTGAGCTTCCAGACAAACTCTCGTTCAGTGTCGGAGAAGTCCAGGTCCGTCTCGAAAGGTCTCGTTACCATGTCCGGTTCGAGCTTGTCTTTTGCCTCTGAGGAGAGCGCGCGGATGCCGGAGGGCAGGTAACCGCTGGCCTCCATGAAACGGACGGCGGTGAGACGGTTGAACCATGTGTATGATATCTCTTCCATTACTGAACGAAAGGCGGCGCCACAGCCGGCGGTTTTTTCCTTTTCGTGAATTTTCTTGACTAGGGCGCGGCGCATGACGATTTCGCGCCCCTGGATGACGACTGGTTCTTTCGCGCCGATGTCAAAAAGTTGGACCTGCGCGGTAGATTGTGGCAGCGGTTCGCTGATGCCGCTCTCTTTTATGCCATAATGTGCGGCTCTTTTAGTTATATCCGAGATCAGTTTTTTACGCGCCCAGACTGCGAATTCTTTTATCGCTTTTTTGTCCATGAATATTCAGCTCCTATAGTAGGATGGTGATTACCGTGCCATCGTCCTCCGCGAGCTCTTTCATGAGGTTGGCCCGCAGCGCGGCGACGTACCGGTCTATGTCGGCCTCGCTTTCGATGCGCCACGAGTATTCGCGGGCAATCGATTTGAGGTTGACGCTTTTTTGCCTTTTGCCGACCGGGGTTGCCACTCTGCCGGAGAGGGTTTCTTCATTTGCGGCATTTGGTGCGGGCGGTGCGGCGAATAGCCGCGATTCCTCGCGGTCTATCTCTGTGTGCATGTTGTTTTTCAGTTGGTCTATCTCCGCGGCGATGCCGTGCAGGCGCGCGATATTTTTACAGTCGGCGATTTTATTTTCCACTTCTTCGAATTGTCTGGAAAATTTTGTCTTTAGCTTTTCTCCGTACGGTCTGTCCGTTAGGCGTGGAAAGACGCGTCCACCGGCCTCTTTCAGAGACAGGCGAAGCGGCTCGCGCGCTTTTTTCAGAATCTCGAAGTTTGCGTTTGCGTATTTTGATATCAGCTCCGGAAGTCGGTGTATCTCACCATAGGGGCATGGCTTTCTGATTATCCCGTTTATCTCCGCCGCCGTTTCTTCTATCTCATGATTGCCGGCGATAAAGGTTTTTGAGTCCTCATAAAGTTTTGAGGCTCTCGCCGCTCTGATAAAGATATCCTTTTGCTCGCCGGAGTAGAAGGCGTTCACCGGTTCAAAATCTTCGGCAAGGTCAAGGTATTTGTCCAGGTTTTTATCAATCATAGAGAAGAGTTCGCTGGTATAATTTTTACGTTTTATCTCAATCAGCAATTCTTCTCCCCTGTCAAGAATCTCTCTGCCTGGGAGCAGTGGCTCATTGTTCTGTTCTTTTTTATAATCTGTGATACGAATGCGCAGTTTATCCGCCTCTTCCTTAATCTTTGAGAGCAGGCCGTCTTCGGTCTCTATTTCGTCCGTTCTGCCGAAGAGTTCTTTCAGCACGCGCTTTACGGATTTCAGCTCTCTCTCGCTGGCTTTCTCTCTTTTGTCGATGAGGAGCCTTTAGCCAATGTGATTTTTGTGAGGCAGTTGGTTATCTCTTCCGCACTTTTGTTTTGCAGTGTGATCTGTTCAGTGTTCATGTAAAAGGCGATGTCCCCTGCGCGGAAGAGGCAGGCGGCGAGCCAGGCGACGTCGTCGGCGATAAAACCGTAAGGAGCTTTGGCGAAATGGTCTATGATTGTTTTCAGCGAGGTCTTTGTGTGCTGCATCGTGTTGCGTCCGATGAATTCCAGCAGATCGTTTAGGGCGAGGCGGTTGGGTCTCTGCCCGTCGTCCAAGATAATTTGCTGCCCACCGGTGTTTTTTAGTTCCGCACGGACGTCGTCGGCTGTTTTTGCGCTGTCGATGTAATAGAGTTTTGAGTATAGATTTCCGACGAGGCGGCTCAAGGCCTCTGTTATGCGTGTGCCTGGGTCTTTTGCGGCAATCGTCAGCTCCTGTCCGTCGGCAAAGACCGCTGCCTGGGATAGGGCCTCTTTCAGGTAGATTCTGGCGTTTGCTTTGCGTTCCACAAGTTCGCGGTTCTTTTGCAGCTTGATTTCTTCATATTTGGTGAGAGCCTTGCTCGCACTGCTTACGCGCAGATATTTTTCTATTTTGAGCGTGGCCTGTATCTCTTCCAGAAAGGAGTCGTCGTTCGGGAGGAGCAGGACGACGCTTTGTCCGGAGGAGAGGGCCAATACCTGCCGGTCCCGGTTGCCGTCCCAGTATGGCGTAAGGATATTGACGCCGATGTCGTTGTTCTGGTTTCCCCGGTGCGGGCGGTCGTCTACGAATTGGTTGAAGGCAAAGGAGTAGCGGTTGTTCATTCGCGGTATTTTATATCTTTTTTCTGAATAGATATCGTCGAAGATCATCGCTGATACCTGGGCGATGATTTCCGGCATCTGGACGTCCTGATTATTTATCTCTCTGTTGATCTCTTGCTCTTCATCGGTGAGGAAGATGTACGAATCGGCGTTTTTTTGGACCAGCATCTGGGCGCAGAGCCTGCCCAACGCCTCCTGCACCCGCCCGGCCAGCGCGATTCTGTCGTCGCCGATATGCGAGGCCATCAGGCTCGTGATGTTTTCTTTATTCGGAATAATTTTATCGATATATTTGATCATGAAGAGCGTCTTAAGAACGTCGACGTCAAAGCAGCTCTCGTCTCTGTGGGGATTGAGACAGTCGTTTGCCCACGCTCTTGAAATTACGCCGCGGACGCTGTGCTCAAGGAACTGCTCCAGCGCGTCGTAGAACATGTTGAATGGTACGAGGACGCCCTCTTCTTCGCTCATGACTCTGACCGCTGATTCTTTGAAGAGCGCCAGCATCGAGCGCTCGCCGGTGGCGAGGTTCATTCCGGCGACGCCGCGTTTCCGGATGGAGTTCAGCACCTCTCCGAGCAGATTGAACTGGTATGGGATGAATGGGTAGACCGCGGCAAAGTCGCTGCTGTCCGCGTAAAGTTTTTTCTCCGCGGTGTCGTTAAAAACGATTAGATTTTTGATGACTGTGGCATTGTTTTCGTAGAGAGTTTTTAGCGTCGCCGCAGCTGTTTCGTTCTTGGCGAGAATTCTTTTGCGGATTACCTCGTCTACGTTGGCAGAGGAGAGCGATAGCCTGGTATCGAAACGCCCCTGTATCTTTGAGAATTCATTGTCGCGCACTTTGGTTATGGAGTCGATGGCCTCCTGGCTGGTGACTACGACCCACGCTTTGCCGCCGCAATTTGTGCCGAGATCTTCCGTTACAGTCTGAAGGCCGAGTATCAGCCTGGGGTTGTCTCCGATGTACTGCCCCATCTCGTCCGCCATAAAGACAACGTGGCGGTTTCCACCTTTTTTCTTGATGTAGTCGCTTACGAGCTTTGCAAAGCTCTCAATGCTGAAGTTGTAATCGAGCAGCGCTTTAGCGCTCCAGTTTTTGGCCGCTTCTTCAGTCATGGCGCCGATAGCGGCCAGCGTGGCGGTGACGTCGTCCTGAATGAAGGCGAAGGTATCACGGGAGCATTCCCATTCCGCGCCGTAATTTTCCGCGAATTTTGTTTTGAACGACTGGTATAGCCCCCTTTCAGAGAGGTTTCTTTCCAAATCGGCAAGATGTGGGTTGGTGCCGCAGAATCCCTGCATTTCGTTGAATACCTTTAGGAAGACTGAAACGATTGCATCCGCGGAATCTTTGCCGCCGGTCTCTCCCTTTGAATCTATATTGAACAGGATAACGTCCGTCGGCGTTCCCGCAGCGAGTTTCATGTCCGCAAGCACGGCAGGGTCCTCTATTTTTTTATCTTCAATGAAATAATCGATGGCCTGTTTGCCGTCGATGTTCCGGTTTTCAAGAATGTAAGAAAGTATTTTCAAGAAGTGTGATTTACCGCTGCCGAAGAAGCCCGAGATCCAGACGCCCATCTTGTCAGTATGGCCGTTAATCCCGTTTCTATAGCTGGAGAAAAAGTGCGCAAAGTGTTTTTGCAGCTCTCTTGTGACGACGTATTCTTCAAGCTCCTGACGCACATTGGAGTCGTCCCCCTGGCCTACTTTGATGACGCCTTTTATGTCTCTGTCGATAGGTTTTACAAACATATCTTTGAGCTGCATTTTCATCCCCCTAATCTATAAGTTTGAATGCCCGATAGTAGTTATCGTCCTTTACTTCCGAGAAGAGGACCAACTCTTGTCCGTCATATTTCCCAGGATAGAACATTATGACCGGAACTTTATCCATGACCTGATGCAAATTGTTCAAAACCTTATGGGAGCGGAGAATGGGGAAGCATTTTCCCACCCCCGTCAGAAAAACTATCGCGTTATCCGGGGTGTCATTCTGTATCCGCCTAATTATTATACTGTCATCTGTTGAAAAACGCATGGCATCGCCGATAGTTTTGGCTAGGAAGGTCAATCCTCTGTTTTTTTCAAATTCATAGCATTTTTCCATGAACCCCTTTTCCTTTAAAAAGGAGATTATCATCTCATAGAGGTCAAATACGACGATTGAAGAGGTCGTGTAGTTATTTTTGTTTTTTCTTACGATATCCCTTACCCATGCCCGAATAATAAGTTCCTGTTCCGCGGGATAATCGAAAACGTAGTACCGGACCTCATTGCCGACGCCGCGGTTCTCCATAAAACGGGGATTCTTAATTTCCATTTCCAGCCTGCTGAGGCGAGTCTCTATATCCGCCATCCTATATCTCCCCCGTAAGAGCGCGGAGGTACTGCCGCATATCCACGCCGGATAGATATTCTTTCACACTTGCGTCCAAAAGGGGCGGTGTCATCTTGCATAAGCCGTCCTCTCGTAAAACAAGGCCGGAATCGGCAAGGTAATTGACGTAGCAATTTTTTAGTTTTTTTATCGTATATTCCTTCCAGGAGGCTACGGTCGCGCTTTGAGCCTGTTTATTGCTGAAGAAGGTATTGAGATCGGCATTTTCGATATGATGAGAACCGAGGAGAATTTTTTCTCGATAAACTTCATGGAGGAATTCAAAGAAGAGCCGGTCTGTTATTAGGACGGCAACCAGCGCCAGAGCCTTTTTTGAGGAGAGATCCGCTTTACAGAACAGTTTGATCGCTTCGGCGTCAAATGCTTTCGTGCGCCTGCTTACTCCGTTAAAGATTTCCTTCGCGCGATACTCCTTCGGGACGCCGAATATATTCTCCGCGACGGCCTTTTCTTTTATCTCGTTGTAACTGTATCCGTACGCAAGCAACTCCATTATTGTCTTGAATTCAATGTACCAAAACGGTTTGGAGACCATTCCGGCACTGTAGGTCCTGTTTTGCATTCTTTACGCTCCTATGCCTTTTGGCCGATGCCGGCAATTTATCAACTATGTATAAGTATAACTTAGACTGGCATAGTTAGCGATGAATTGTTTTTTTTGTAGGTACCCTGTAATTGTCTGCCGCGTAATTTTTTATCTTTTTATGAACTTGATCCCGTTGGCATGAGCATATTCGCGATTCTGACATATCCAAGAGACAATGCGATTTCCGCCGCAGTATTCCCGTTACTGTCGCGTATCGTGGGGTCGGCTCCAGAACTTATGAGGAATTTTACAATGTCTATCTGTCCGTTACGGCATGCGTGCATCAGAGCGGTATATCCGTCCACATCGCGGGCGTTGATATCCGCGCCTGCTTTAAGAATAAGCCTGGCCGAAGCAGTTTTCTTATGTTCATATTCCACGCGCTTACCTCGTACGCAGTAGTAGCCATTATCACAGGCGCACATCAAGGCGGTGTCTTTTGAGACTCTGTCATATATGTTGACGTCGGCTCCGTTTTCGATGAGCAGTTTGACAATGTCGGCCTTTCCGAAAAAGGCCGCGGTCATTAGCGCCGTATCGTCACAGTGCCGATGCCTTGGCTGGTCTTGTCGGTATGAACCGCGAAAGTTCACGTCCGCACCGGCGTTGATCAATAATTTCACGATATCCGTATGCCCCTCTTTTGAGGCTGAGATAAGGGCCGTATGGCCGAGGCCGGACAGGGCGTTTATATCAGCGCCGGCATCAATAAGCAGACTGACTGTATTAGTATGTCCCTGCCCTGCGGCATATATCAATGATGTACATTCATAATGTTTGCAGCGCTTCTCAATATTAGCCCCTGCATCTATCAGCATTTTTACGATATCCGTGTTTCCGTTATAACATGCGTATATCAGTGCGGTGAATCCATGATCGTCCTCCGCATTGATATCGGCCCCAGCTTTAATAAGCATCCTTGCCAGACTTGAGTATCCGTTGTAACTGGCGATCATCAGCGGTGTAAAGCTGTAATAATCAGCGTAAGCTATTCTTTTCCTGTAATTTACGTCAGCGCCTTTTTTCAGGCATGTACGGACATCGTCGACATGGTTGCGCTCAACCGCGTCGATTAGGTTTATGGAAAATGATATATTGGTTCCATTATGACTATGCTCTTCAGCCAACCCGTCGATTAAATGTCGCAATGTCTATTCCCTCCCAAAAATAATGGTTTATTTTGCTTTGATCAATACGCTTCATCTTAACATATCCGACGGTATTATTTCCGATTCATGTCTTGCTGACCTTTTTGATGCGTTTGCCTTTAATGGAATAGATGGGGATGGCACGGACGCTTCGGGGGTATCGTTCGTCTGGTTATTTAAAAGAATCGTTTCTTACTGACCTTTAAACAGGCATCTGCCATCATCACGCTGCAGGGGGTTACCAGTGAATCATAGCTCAGGATATCGTCATCGTCAGAAATACCAATGCTCCGGGCCTCTGCGTATGCGTCGATGTCAGCTCCGAGGAAGATAAAGCTCCAGTCATGGCTGGCCCGCCGATGCGTGATGAGCTCCTTTACGCGTTTTCTGTCAAATTTCCGGCTGGCGTTTTCGTAACCGTCGGTGGTTATGACAAAGATGACCTTACGCGGACGACGGCATTTGGGAGTTTGGGTTATTCTGTGGGTAACTTCGAGGATGGTACGTCCTACTGCGTCTAATAGGGCGGTAGAACCTCCCGTCACATATTGGTTGTCATTCATTATTGCCTCGCCCGCAGGGACGCCGTTATAAAGCAGCCTGTATTTGTCGTTGAACAACACGGTCGTTACCATTGTTTCTCCCGGCTCCTGCATCTGCTTTCTGATAAATGAATTATAACCGCCGACGACATCGCTTTCTTTGCCGTGCATGGAACCGCTTTGATCGAGGATAAAGACTATTTCATTCAGATTGTTTGGCATTTTAGCGCCCTCCTTTTTACTTCATTGGCTCTATAATAGTTATGCGGGAAAGATGATAGGTCGCCTTTGATGCGACATTTTATATAATATAGATTATGAGGACGGGAGAGAAAAATTGTGTCCAGGTTTTTTCGCCTGAAAAACTTTCTTCGCCGCAACAGGATTATCCTTTCGGAAGATTTGCTCGGAGATTTAAGTTTATACCTACGCCTATATTATGAAAAAGAGGCGCCATCCGAATACTGTTGTCCCGATAAAATAGACGGCATACCTGAAGGCGAAGAAAAAGATTCAGAGCTGCCAAGAGCCGACGCTGTCATGTCACATGGGAACGATCACACGAAGGGACTTTACCAATTTGAGCGGTCTTCCTGGAAAGAAGATCGGTTAAAAAATAGAATTGCTCCTCGAAAGATGATACTGGCCAGATCGGCGGTTCCATCAGGCAGTGAGCATGATGAAATCGGCGAATACATCGAATCTCAGCAGAAACCGTCTTTCAGCCGGACATTGATGATGTTTATTGACGAAAGAAACGAGCGCGATAGCGACGTATACAGAAGGGCCAGGATTGACAGGCGTTTATTTTCTAAAATACGCAGTGACGAAGGTTATCATCCAAGCCAGGATACCGTAATTTCACTTGCGCTCGCGCTTCGGTTAAGCAGGGGTGAGGCTGATACGCTGCTTGAGACGGCTGGATATGCCCTGAGTAAAAGCCGCCTCTCAGATTTGGTTGTCGCCTTTTGTATAGAACGTGAAATATTCAATGTCTGTGATGTAAATATGATTCTCGACCATTTGAATCTGCCGCTGATTGGATATCAGAGATAAACAAGCACTGAAAGATTTGGCTGCGCCGCCTTTGCGGCGCGCGTCAGTCGCGCAGCGCCCGGTGCGGAGAGTTTTTTCTTGAATAGAGGCTGCGCGTGCAGCGGATCATGTAATAGACCACCGCGGCGGAGACCAGCAGTTCGGTGACGGGCATCGCGAGCCAGAGGGCCCGGGCTCCCGCGGCGGCGGGCAGAAAGAGGATCAGCAAACCGCTGACGAGCATACCGCGCGAGACGGAGACGAAGAAAGATATCTCCGGCTGCATCAGGGACTGGAAGTAATAGGTGGAGAAGATATTCAGCGGCAGCAGCAGGAACGAAAGGCCGTAGCAGCGGATGATGAAGGGCGCTATCGAGAGCACCATCTCCGTCGGGGCCATGAAGATACG
>JAEXBS010000095.1 GCA_023393915.1 Bacteroidota bacterium
ACGGTTTACAGGCAGGATATAGAGGACATTAAAAAGGCGGTGGACGAGATATGGCGGTTACAAAGACGCACCCTATTAAATCAACCTTAAAGGCTGCGATAGACTATATCTTAAATCCCGAAAAGACAGACGGGAAGCTGCTTGCGTCCTCTTTCGGCTGCGGGCTGGAAACCGCCGATATTGAGTTTGCATGGACGCGGGAAGCTGCCGGAGATCGCGGCACACATTTAGGGCGGCACTTGATACAATCCTTTGCGGTGGGAGAAACCACACCGGAAGAAGCGCACAAAATCGGCATGGAACTTGCGCAAGCGGTGTTAGGCGGCAAGTATGAGTTTGTTTTGACAACTCACGTTGATAAAGAACATTTGCATAATCACCTGATTTTCAATGCGGTTAGCTTTGTTGACTACAAAAAGTACCATTCCAACAAGCAAAGCTATCACGCTATCCGGCGCACCAGCGACAGGATATGTAAAGAGCATGGGCTATCCGTCGTCGTACCGGGACAGGACAAGGGAAAAAGCTATGCAGAATACACCGCCGAAAAGCAAGGGACAAGCTACAAAGCAAAGCTGAAAACGGCGATAGATACTCTCATTCCCCAAGTGAAAGATTTTGACGAACTGCTGCGCCGCTTGCAGGAAATGGGGTATGAAATCAAACAGGGCAAATACATTTCCTTTCGCGCTGCCGGACAGGAACGGTTTACCCGCACAAAGACGCTCGGCGCGGCCTATACGGAAGAAGCGATAAAGGAGCGTATCAAGGGCGTGTATGTTGCCAAAACAAAAACGCTGCGGGAAGATAAGAAAATCCGGCTTGTCGTCGATCTTGAAAACAGTATCAAAGCCCAACAGTCGGCGGGCTATGAACGGTGGGCAAAAATCCATAATCTGAAACAGGCTGCTAAAAGCATGAACTTCCTAACCGAAAACAAGATTGAGTATTATAGCGAACTTGAAAGCAAGATAGCCGATATTATGACCGCTCATGACGCGGCGGCAAAGGCGGTTAAGGAAGTGGAACAGCGTATGTCTGATTTGTCGCTGCTTATCAAGCACACCACCACATACCGACAGTTAAAACCGATTTACGATGAATACCGAAAATCGCCGGACAAGGAAAAGTATCTGCGGGGGCATGAAAGCGAAATTATCCTGTTTGAAGCTGCGGCAAGGGCATTAAAGGAAATGCAGATAAAGAAGCTGCCCGATCTCGCCGCGCTGCGCAAGGAGTATAGAAGCTTAAACGACAGGAAAACCAAATTGTATGAAGATTATCGGCAAGCCAAGAAGCAAATGCAGGAATACGGCGTTGTCAAAAAGAACGTCGATAGTATTCTTTACCCGTCCCAAAGCAGGGCGCGGGAGCAGGAGCGATAAGGCGCAAAACATGGGGTGGCAAGTGGAATGTTAAGGGCTGAAAACGCCTGTGTTTCTGCGGCTTCCAGCGCATGAAAACGACATAGACGATAAAGTATATTCAAACCCGCAAAAACGGCTTTCTAATTGTCCACGCAAGGACAAAAAAAGAACAGGGGCGCGGTGCCGGAAATCGGCAACCGCGCCCCTGTTCTCTATGGGCTATTCCTCGTCGGTCAAGATAAACTCCCTTTCGGAAAACTCGCTGTCCGTCATGGCTTGCAGCTTGTTCACCGCTGCGGCGGCAAGCTGGCGCAATCCAAAGTCCATGTAGGGCATGGCAGCAAGGATATTGCTAATCGTCGTTTCCCGGCTGTCCTCGGCGTAGATCGCAACAATGTTTTCTTCCTCAATGGTAAAGCGGGTATTCATGCTATCAAACCTCCAAATCCTTTTTATGCTCTTTCTGTTTATCTTTCGGCTGCTGCGCCGCCTGTTTCTTGTATTCGTCCAGCTTCTTCAAAATGGACGGTTTTTTCTGCGGCTGTTCCCGTTTCTCGGCTTTTACCGCTTTTGCAAGGTCGGTAACGGAAATCGCTTCCCCCGCCTTTGCCCGCTGCTCAAAATCTGCAACGGTGGGCGTTTGCGGCGTATTGTTGATAAGCCCGTCAAAATTGTTGTCGTTCTGCTCTATGGTGTCCTCGACGTGCTTTAAGGGATTATCCCGCTGCGGCTGCTCGGCGGCTATGGCATAAGCCTGTGTGCCATTCCCCATAATGAGATACTTCCCGTCCTCCGACGCATGGTGAAAACCAAATCCCGCCGCTTCGATCTGTTCACGGCTCATATCGGTAATATGAAAATTGCCCCTCGGCGTTCTAACGGTTTCACCCGTCAAAAGGCTGTCGGGGGTCGCTTCCGGCTGCTGCTTTTCAAGCTGCCCGTCCTTGTAGGAATATCCTTGCGCCGCGATTGCTTCAAGGGTCTTGCCCGTAACGTCGCCATAAATCCGCTTGTCTGCGTCAACCAGCATTTGCAAAGTGTCTTGTACGGTGTCGGACAAGGCTTGCTGCTGTTCGGGCGGCAGCTTGTCAAATACGGGGGTCTGCTGCTCCTGCAAAAACTCCGGCACTTGCTGAAAACCGATACTGTCTACATAGTGGGCGGTGTCCTCGTCGTTCTGATGAAGCACAACAATGTCGGAAACGGAAAGGCTATGCCCCTTAAAGTCGGCGGGGTGGTCGATATTAAACCTTTCCCAAATGTCGCCCAGCGTCATATCCTTTGTAAGCGGTGCAGTATAGACGAGTTCATAATTTACCCGGTCAATGGTAAGTCCAGCCGCTTGCAGACGGTCATAAGGCTCAAAGCGCAAGTCCCTTGTTTCGTCCCCGCGCTTTAACTGATAAATGGAAAAGGTATCGCCCTGCTCCTGCTCGGCTTGCCGCTGCTGCTGCAACTCGGTAAAATGCCCCTCAATCTCGGTAATGAGTTCCTTTGCGGTGGTCTGTATTGTTTCAAGGGACGCTTTTAACTCGGTCATTTCCTTGCCGCTGCTCCAACCAGCCACATAGCCGAAAGAGTAATCGGAAGTATCAAGGCCGAAATGCTGGCAAACCGTATAAGCGACGCTTTCCGCTTCTACCTCGCAGGTATGGCGGTCAACGCGGTTTTGCTGCTCCGGCGGGGCGTTTAAGTCTACGTCGTGCAGCTTCGCATGGGCGATTTCGTGAATGGCGGTCTTTACCGCCTGTAATTCACTCACGCCCTCTTTGATTGCAATACGCTTGTCGGTCAAACTGAAATACCCATTTGCGCCGTTTGTGATCTGCTCAAATGCAATCGGGACGGGGGACGCTTTTTCAAGGGCGGCGAAAAAATCCTCGTACTGCTCCACATCGGCAAGCAGCGGTTTAACGGAAAGGTCGGGAAACTCCTTGCCCTCGGTCTGCGAAATATCAAAGACGGTTATAACCTTAAAGGCGGGGACGGTGATTTCCTTTTCTTCCTTTACCACTTTTCCCTCGCGGTCAAGCATGGGCTTTCTCGTTTCGGGGTCGATTTTATCAACCAGCTTTTTCACCTTGTAGGGCGCGGGGGCAAAGATTTTAATGCCTTTCTCGCCTTTCTTTACATGGCGGTCAAACTCCTTTTCCCATTGACGGAAGCCCATTACCAAATTGCCGCCCTGCATAGCAATTAGGATAGTGTTATTCAAACTATAATCATGGAACTTTGACATAGCGGTTAGAAACTCTTTGTAGCGGTCGCTGTCAAAAATCGCCTGTACGCCCTGTTCCAAACGCGCGGTGATCTCCTTTACCTTTTCGGCGGGCTTTTCGGAAGTAAGGATAATGGGGACGACGGGGCGGGGCTGCTGCGGCTCTGCGGCCTGTGCGTCTGCTTGCTGCGTTTCGGCTGCGTCCATATAGGCTTTGTCCTGTTCGCCGCGCTCCGGCTGCGGGTAACTCATAATGCGGTATTCTTCCGGCACTTCGCGCCCCTCAAACTGCCGTTCCCACTCGTCGCCGCTTTCCACGATATAGCCGTACTCGGTAAACGCGCCTTTTTCCTGCGCGGCAGCGTTCCTGCCAAAAGTAGAAAGGTCAATGCCGCCTTTCCATTCTTCGGGCATTTGTACCATGCCGGATTGATTTAAGTAATAGTCGCCCAAATCGTGGTAGTTATGTACTTCGGGGATATGGACGTAAAAATCCACGTTGTAGGTGAAGTCAATTACCTGTCCAATATTTGCAAGCCCGTTTTTCTGCTGCAAAGCTGCGTTCAGCTTGCCAACCTCGGCGGGGTCAAGCTGTTCGAGCCGCGCCGCAAGAAAATTGAGTTCGTCCACGTCGGCGGCGCATACCATTTCATAAGGCAAGGCAATATGTTTCTCCGGGTCGTCGGAATAGCCGCGAATGGAAAAATCCTGCGGGTTGTCGGCGGTAATGCCGACGTTCCGCATAGCTTCGTGCAACTGCTCCTTTGTGGCGGGCATATCCAACCAATAGCCGCCGGGGTCGCCCGCGTCAAAGCGGCTGCGGTTGCCTATCATAATAGAAAACTGTTCGCTCATGTGTTCACGCTCCTTTTCCTGCCCGGTATTTTCGGGGATAGCTGCCGCCTGTTGCTGCTGCGGGGGTTCTTCGCCCTCTATGGTGTAGTCCGGCATGAGCATACCGTTTACTTTGAAATAGTCGGCGTACTCCTGCGGGATAGGCGGGGAGATTTCCGTAAACAAGCGGTCATACGCTTTGATACGCCCATTCAGATACTTTTCCATAGCTGCCTTGTCGGTGAAAACCTTTCTATCTTGTCCGGCAATCTTCGCTTGGGTTCTGCTTGGGCTGTTGGTGCGCACGCTCCATGTAAGCGTCCATGAATACGGGATAGATTTCTGCGCTTCTTTGTCGTAGCGGGTATTCTCGTAAATGTAGTAATTCATCTGATATACCCGGTTGCTGCGAATATGGCGGTTATGCTCGGTGGTCTGCCACTCGTTAGCGGTGTGCTGGACGTGCGGCGTTCTCACATATTCAAGTGTTTTATCCAGCAAAAGCGTTCTTCCCGCCTGTTCTTCCCATGCGGCGGCGCGTTCTTTAAGGTCGTCAAAAATCGCCTGTTCTGCCGCCGCGCTTTCGCTGCGCATGGAAAGTAGCTGCGCAATCGGCAAGGAAGCATAAGGGGCAATCTCCCTGTCCTTTGCTTCAAAATATATCCGGCGTTCTATCCGCATGGTTTCGGCGGCTTCTAATTTGTCATGGTCGTATGAGGAATACGGCATATTCTTTCATCACGTCCTTTCTCGGTCATATAAGGGTTTGGGACTATCCCAACAAGCAAAATGCCCGCGCTCTCTATGGGAAGCGCGGGCATTTCTCGCAAACGGGTACTCGTTTGCTGTGCTTGCTATGTAGTTGTTTTTATCCGTAAACGCCTGTTTCTCTCGCTTTGGGCTTTCTGTCTGCGGCGTATCTTTGCCGCGCAATCGGGGCAGTATTTCGCCCGGTTGCTGCCCGCCGCAAACGTGCTGCCGCATACCGCGCAACGCTTCAAATCGGTTTCCCCGCTGCGGGTGATCTGTTCGCAAAGCTGCCTGTCGGCGGGTAATACCGCTTCGCGGAAATAGCGGCATAGCAGCGAATAGCTGATACTCTGCACACAAACGCAAGTTTCCCCGTCGTCCAGCAGCAGACAATTCCCGCAATCGTTGTTTGCACAAGCGGCGCGGGTCATTTTCTTTACGGCGCGGTATTGCTTTTCATCAAGCCTTATCATTTTCGGTTCTGCTCGACGCGGAAGTTTACATACTTGCCGCCTGTGTCGGCAAGCAGCACAACTCCGTCAAAGGTCTTTCCCGTCTTGGTCGAGTACATACCTTTGATTTTTACCTTTCCGTCTTTCAAAAGGGCGGCGGCAATCGCCTTTGTGAAAGCCTTTTTGCGCTGCTCAAAAAAGCGGTCATTCTTCCACATCACAAAGCTGCAAGCCCTGTCGGAGCAGTAAAAGTTTTTCTTGCCCTCGTAAACCGCCGCGCCGCAACGGGGGCAAGTGCCGATTGCTTCCCGCTGCGGGGTAAACAGCTTCGCTTTATCCTCGGAAATCGCGGAATAGGTCTTGACAAGCCCCGCTGTCATTTCCTCAATCCCGCGCATGAAGTCGGCGGGGCTGTCGCTGCCCTTTGCAATCCCGGTAAGGCGCGTTTCCCATTCTGCCGTAAGCTGCGGGGACGTAAGGCTGTCGGGCAGAATAGCGACAAGGTTATACCCGTCCTTTGTGGGGATTAGCTTTTTGCCCTTGCGCTCGGCAAAGCCCGCGCTAATGAGTTTTTCAATGATACCCGCCCGCGTCGCGGTGGTGCCTAACCCTTTGCGCTCCGCGTCCTCCGGCGTGTCCTCCTTTCCCGCACTCTCCATAGCCGAAAGTAACGTATCTTCGGTAAATGCCTTTGGGGGCTGCGTGTAACGTTCGGAGATCTCCGCTGCCGGATTGTCAAAGGTCTGCCCCTCGGCAAGCGGGGGTAAAACCGCTTCCGGCTCTGCGTCCTCGTCCTGTTCCCCGGACGCGGCGCGGGATAGTCTTTCAATCTCGCGCCAACCCTCGCAAAGCGTCGTCCTGCCCTTTGCGGTAAAGGTATAGCCGCCGCAAGTGAAAACCGCCGTAACCGCTTCATACTCATAGGGCGCGGCAACGGCGCAAAGCAGTTTTGCGCACACAAGGGTCATTAGCTTTTTCTCACTTTCGGCAAGGGAAGAAAAGCCCGTTTTCACAAACTCCGCTGTCGGCAAAATGGCGTGATGGTCGGTTACTTTGCTGTTGTCGCAAATCCTCGCAAGGTCGGCTTGCAGCTTCACGCCCTGCATAAAGGGGAGAGCAGCGCAAAGGCCGGTGATAAGTTCCTTTGTGCTGCCCTCCATATCGGAAGTGATATATTTGCTGTCGGTGCGGGGATAGGTCAAAAGCCGTTTTTCATAAAGGGCTTGCGCATAGTCAAGGGTCTGTTTCGCCGTAAACCCATACAAACGGTTTGCTTCCCGCTGCAAGGCGGTGAGGTCAAACAGTTTCGGCGGGGCTGCGGTCTTTTTCTCTTTTTTAAGGGAAGTACAAACGGCCTGCGATTTCTCGCAAGCCGCTTTCATCTGCCGCGCCGCCGCTTCGTCGTCCTGCCTTTCGGAAAGGGCGGCAACGCCGCCAACGTCCAGCCGGACGACATGATATTTCTCTTTCTTAA
>JAEXBS010000036.1 GCA_023393915.1 Bacteroidota bacterium
ACAATCGTCAGCGTCGTCACTCTCGTCTGGGGAATATCTCCCCGGCAGCCTTCAGGGAAAAATATCATCAGATGGCTGCTTAAAAAAAGAACAAATGGTAGTGTCCGCTATTGCCAGTACACCTCAATCCATTATGGTACTTCGTACCTGGACAGCAATATCTGTGAACACGCTATTTGCCCGGTCGTCATGGGACTGAATGTTTGTTCACTGATGGAAGGAAAACGCGCGGCACAGATATGAACCCAAACGAATGTAACTCTCTGCAGATATCCTCCTGGCAGAGTTGTTACCTCTTGAGAAATTTACCTCTGGAGAATGTGTCAATGCCACGATCTTTGACCGTTATAGTGCTGACAAATGAGCGACACCTGTCGTCATAACCAGTGGTCCAGAGTTGAACGTCTGACGACAGGAAATGAGTCAGAGCAGTAACCATACGGGTTGACAACGGGACAGTGCCTGGGTCAGTCGGGAGTCATTCCCTGGAGCACTCCTTATATCACCTGCCATCAATGCCTGTGTCAGTACTTCAGGGCCTGACGTAAGCTCCTGCCACGATTGCCATCACTATTTTTATGTATTCGATAAGAAATCTTCATCATGCATGATCGATTTTGTCGATCGATTCGATCGATTTTTCTCTTTTTACCCTGTCTTTTGCATAGCTTTAGAATAAGCAACCACGTTTATCGTTCGGGGAAAGTGATAGCGGAGATAACTGAAATGAAAAAGATTATTGCGGTTTCAGCGCTTGCTGTGGTGGGCATGTTTTCAGGCTGGGCCCTGGCTGATAGAGGCAAAACAGGCTTTTATATGACCGGTAAAGCTGGTGCTTCGGTTGTGACTCAGACTGACCAGCGCTTTCGTCAGGACTTTGGGGACGATGTTTATAAGTATAAGGGCGGCGATAAGAACGATACGGTATTCGGTGCCGGCCTTGCGGTGGGCTATGATTTTTATCAGCATTACAATGTTCCTGTGCGCACGGAAGTGGAATTCTATGGCCGCGGAGCTGCGGACTCCCGTTATACACTGGATACATGGTACTCTCCGATGGTCGGTGGTGGTCGGGAAGACACACAGAACAGGCTCAGTGTGAATACTCTGATGGTGAATACGTATTATGACTTCAGAAACAGCAGTGCATTCACTCCATGGGTGTCTGTTGGACTGGGTTATGCACGGATACATCATAAGGCAACATATACTGATACCTCCTGGAATAAATCTGGTGAGGTGAGCGATTTTTCTGCGTTGCATTACCCGGGATATGATAACAATTTTGCATGGAGTTTTGGGGCAGGTGTCCGCTATGACGTAACCCCGGATATCGCTCTGGACCTCAGCTATCGCTATCTTGATGCAGGTGATGCCAGTGTGAGTTACAAGGATGAGTGGGGCGATAAATATAAATCAGAAGTTGATGTTAAAAGTCATGACATCATGCTTGGTGTGACTTATAACTTCTGACGAAACTACTCCTGAAAGATAATAATTACCTGTCTTCTGTAATTAAACGGAAACTCCCTGCCGTAATTATACTGCAGGGTTGTCTGTTATCTGCTTTACAGGATATTTCTGTTTTTCTTATTATTTTATTCTCTTCATAATAATGTTGCCGATATACTCCGATGAATATCAGAAAACTGTTTTGTCCGGACAACACACCACGGATTTTATTGTTTTTATTCTTTTTTGTTATTTCTGTCATAACCACAATTGCATGCGGATACACTGAGAAGAATGCCACCGGGAATGTGTTGCTGCTGTTCCTTCTTCTGCTCCTTGCACACAGAAATACCCTTACATCCATTACAGCTCTGTTATTTCTGTTCTGTTGTGCACTGTATGCGCCTGCGGGTATGACGTACGGTAAAATCAACAACAGTTTTATTGTCGCGTTGTTGCAGACCACGGCGGATGAGGCTGCGGAGTTTACCGGGATGATTCCTGTTTATCATTTTCTGGTCAGTGCCGCGATTCTGGTGTTCATGGTTATTTTCTGGCGGACACACCACCGCGGTCACCGTAACTGGCTGGCACTGCTGCTGTTCGTATTATGCTCTGTAAACAGCTGGCCGTTGCGGATGGTTAAAGGAACCGTTGTGGGGACAACTGACACATTGCGTGAAATGCAGCGTTATGAACAACTGAGTCAGCACAGGGCTGACAGCTGGAAAATCCTGCCGGGAGCACCGTTGTATGACACGATTGTGATTGTCACTGGTGAGAGTGTGCGCAGGGATTATATGTCGGTATATGGTTATCCCATACCAACCACACCGTGGCTGAATACGGCTCCCGGTTTATTTATTGACGGCTATACATCGGCAGCAGCCAGTACCGTACCTTCCCTGAGCCGGACACTGATTTATGACTATGAGCAGAACCCTGATTCCGGCAACAACGTGGTGGCGCTGGCAGCAAAAGCAGGATACAGCACATGGTGGATATCCAATCAGGGAAAACTGGGAGAGCATGACACACGCATCTCTGTTATTGCTTCTGATGCGGAGCATACCG
>JAEXBS010000045.1 GCA_023393915.1 Bacteroidota bacterium
CCTCGTAGGCGATGATGGCTTCTGGATGGTATTCTATCCCATTGACGGGTGCGACTGCCAGAAACGGACCGTCCGTATTGAAGATGTGGACACCGCCCGCCAGCGGTTCACGCTCTCCATCTACGAAAAGGATGACGCCGGGTACGAATCCCTCCTCGAAGGGTACGAGGTCGGCATTGGCGAAGACGACAAAGACGACATGGGGCGCCCCGCCTATATCGAAACCGTCTTTGAAACGCGTTCCTCCCATTTCCGCTGTGATTTTCTGGAAGGAACAGCCTGGGAGGATCTGGAACCCATCCTGCTCTCCCTTGAGTGGAAAAAGAGCACGCCGCAGCTCTTTTCCTTCTCCGGGGGCACGGACGGAGGGGTGCCCGAGTTGGCCGACTGGCTACAGGCAACATCGGTATTCAGCAACGAACAAGTCCAGGTCAACCTTCTCTTCGCCGCGGGCAACGTGGAGCCCGACTTCATCGCAAAGCAGGCGGAAATCGCCGACGACAGGCACATCAGCTATTTCTTCGACGTACCTCCGTACCTTTCCCCTTCGCAGGCATTGGAGTGGGTCAAGGAGTTGGGGCTGAAGAGCCGCCATGCGCGCTGCTATTATTCAGCCCTTGAAGCCAATGATCCATGGCGCGGCGGCAAGGCCGTCTGGGGCGTGTCCGGGGCTATGGCGGCGGCAAAGGCCCGGGGCAACGCCACCTACACGAAAAACGTGCCCGGCGTTCATTACTCGCCCGCCGGACAAAAGCGTGGCTACCTCTCACGAACGGGCGTGAAACAGCTATTCCCTGACGAGAACATCAATCGCGATAGCTTCTATGATCAGCGGATCAACCCCATTATTCCGATGGCCAGCGGGGGAGCCTGCGCCGATGACGACATGGTACAGCACTACGAATCCAACTACCTGCGCTTCGGGTGGATCAATGACGTGCTTGACTACATCGATCATCGCTTTTTGGAAGCGGCGTCCCAAGTCAAGTTTGAGCCGGACGGCCTCACGCAGGAAGCCCTCTATGAGCAAACCAAGACCATCATGGACGAACTCGTCATCTCCGGTGGGCTTGTCCCTCCCCGTGACCCTGAAAATGACGGCACCAGTCCGTACATCGTCACAGTGACCCAGGTCGAAATTGATCTTTGGCAGGTTGAATGGGCCGTCTGCATCACTGGATCCGCACGACGCATCGCCGGACAACCTCGCCTGATCCGATAAGGAATCTTCAATATGAGCAACAAAATTACGGTAATCATGGACGATCCTGTATTCCCAATCATGGATGGCATGGTGCTGGAGTCTTGTGGAGGAGCCCCCCAGAACGAGCCGGGCACCGCCCCAAGAATCGGTGTTCTGGAGTCCTATGCCGACTCGCAGCTTCGCTCTCAGGCCATGAGCGCCGTCTTGGGATGGATCGAAGACGGGAACTTCACATATGACAACCTGGACGAGTTTGTCTGCGCCGTCGCGGACCTTGATGGAGACTTCGAAATCTCCGAAGAAGAGGACGATTACTACAACTCCGTGTGGCAACAGATCCCCAATGCCTTGCTGACTCTCGGCGCGCCGGAGGATGACGTCGACAAGCTGGTCAATGGCGAAAGCAATGCCGCCGGCCAGCGGGTAGGCGAGGCCGTCAAGTTGTCCCTGGATTCCGAAAAAGCAGATGACGACGACCTCATCGCCGGATTTGCCTATGGCGAAGATGCCGTGCTGGAAAACGCAGACGATGATCCGGAAGGGCGCCATATGGTCCTTGAGGCCGCATACAAGAAACGCAAGGTTGTCCGCGACGGAAAGGTTGTCGTCGTCCGGAAAAGGGTATCCGGCAAGATTCGTCTGTCGGCAGCCCAGAAAGCCGGATTGCGGAAGGCCCGCCGCAAGGCAAATACGGGAGCGGCAAAACTGGCCCGCCGCAAATCCATGCGCATTCGGAAACGCCGGGGCCTGTAATGGCGGAAGCGCAAAAGGGGCAAGAAAAGGTCAAGGATTCCCCGCAAGGGGAGTCCAGCAGCCCCCCTCTTGTCGGGAATACCGATACCCGTATCAGCAACCACCGCAAGTGCTGGATTTACAGCCCGGATGTAACCGTATGCGGTATCTACGGCCCCGGCACGAGCCAAGAGATTGTCGCCAACTGGTCTTCCCCTTTTGAAAACTCCACCTTGGGTGAAATGTTCCAGAAGGTTGGAGGATTGATTCAAGCAGAAAAACAGATGACCTCTGTTACTCGCTTCAACACGCAACAGATCTGGGACAATAACCGCCCGACGCAGTTCAACCTTGAACTGAAACTCTATGCGCTGCGGGATGCAAATCTGGAAGTGATGAAGCCACTCGCCGCGCTCGAATGGATGATTTCCCCGGACGTAAGCGTTGACGGCGGCGGCTCCATTGGGGGCAAAATCGCCGCGGCCGTCAATTTGAACATCGGAACAAAGGTCATTTATCGGGATCTCTGTATCGACTCCATCTCTATCCCCTACGATAAAGAAGTAGATTCTCAAGGAAATTTCGTGCGATGCACGGTGAATGTGCAGTTCACCACATTGACGATGATCACCAAAGACATGCTCCGAAAGGGGTATGGCTTCAAAGCCGCTTTTTAGGATACGCCATGGCAAATATCATAGGTTCTCAAGGGAATATCCAAAAAATTCGAACTGGATACAGAAAAGTCCTTGCACTTGGCGAAGGGGTCGCTTCCGACGAGTTCAGGATGACTTTTGAAGGTTACAGCGACATCAGCTACCTCGTCCAAAGCACACAATTGCCCGCCCTCGCACGCGAACCCATTGAGTCCTTTGGCCCCAACGGTGTCCAGTTCGTCCAGCAAGGGCGCTACAAAAACGCTCAGGAAGTGCCGATTTCTTTCAAGGAAGTCATTACCGGCAAAATCTATGAATTCCTGCGGGCGCAGCTCAGGGGAAAGAAATACTATACCGTCAAACTGGCCCTCGTCGGGGAATCCTTCCCCACCTCAAACAACAATACTTCTCTTGTGTTTGAAGATTGCTGGATCGAGCTTGAAGGCGTCGATCTCTCTGTTGAAGACGCTACCCTCGTTCGCCCCTCCGGTACGATCCACGCGAACTGGATATCCTACTGCGATACGGATCAGTACCCCACCCTTTCAATCGGGTAGCCATAATGACTCCTCAACAGCTTCTTGAGGAGGTTAAGGGCAGATTCATCATCCTTTTCCATTCCGATGAATCTGCCCTTACAGCACTCCTCCGGCAATCTCTTGGAAAGTTTCAGGAAAAAGCTGGCATCATTTTCTCGGTGAGTGCAGAAAGCGCGACCATTCCATTGCCTCCCGATTACTGGCGCACGGCCATGGTCCATGACGCGAAATGGCGGTACGTCCCGTCACGCCTCAACAGGGAAACCAATGAAATTCTCCTCGACACTGATTCCCGAAACGTATCGCCCTACTCTCTGTATTACCTCATCAGCCTACGGGACTGGGACATGGAAAGAGATCTCCCCACAAGCTGCATTTCTCTCGTCATGGACCACCTCGAAGCCCTGATCTCCATTCCCAACACTGAACGGGCGCGGATGGCTGCCAGCTCAACGGGACTCTCTTCTTCCGAATTTCCGTCAATTCAGGATATCCGGGCGCGGGTGGCGGAAATCGAGATGCAAATGGAGGATTCCAAGGCCATGCTTCCTCCCATATGCGTCTACTGAGGCCGCCCATGTTCAACGGAATCAACAACATCAACAGTCTCGTCAGCAATCTGACCGGCGGCTACACGGGACTACGGGGAATTTCGACATCTGTTCAGAATGCTGAAGATTTCAACAAGCTAAGGATGATAACCCGCCAGCTTGTCCGTAAAGACTTTCAGAAGCAATGGCAATTCCGAATAGAACTTGAGGGAGAGCCACATGAATTTGACCTCTATGTCAAGGATATCAGTTACTCAACGATTGAAGCTGTTACAGAAAACGATTCCTACGGCGGGCTCTCTATGGCATGGCCTATAGGGATCGAACTTGTAAAGCTATCCATGACTGTGAGGGATGATGAATCTGGCACAATACAACACTTCATTGATTTTTGGATAGAAAAGGCAGTGCATAAAGATGGTACGGTTGGACTTCCATATGGGCCACTTGGATATGTCAAGAAAGTAAAGAAATACATTGTGACAGATAAGGATGAACGTCTTTCCGAAGAATGGGAAATGTACCCAACGACTCGCGGTGACGTTTCACAGTCAAGAGAGAACGGAGACTTCACAGAATTCCCCGTCACTTTTATCCAATTCTCACCAGAACCAAGATAATGAGGAATTGATATATGGGATTTCTTCCTGATTTTACGCTTTCATCGAACCCAGAAATAACCGTTCGGCTTCGTGAAGCCACTGTTGAAGACGCCATCGATTTCTCGGAACTCGATCCCGCCTTTGAGGAAGAAGCGACGACTGTTTTCCTCGACAGGATGCAGG
>JAEXBS010000071.1 GCA_023393915.1 Bacteroidota bacterium
GGCGATGCTCGGGAAATCGATCTTGAGGGAAAGACCGTGCTCCCGGGATTCATTGACCCCCATAGCCATTTGACGGGTACCACGCAGTACATCTCCACGGCAAGCTTATCGGAATGCACGTCGTTCGACGACATCGTGAACGCGCTGACCGCCTTTATCGAGAAGCGCGGCATTACGGCCGACGGCGTGGTGATGGGCACGGGGTATGACCAGAACTTCCTGGTCGAAGGCCAGCATCCGACGAAGGACGTGCTTGATCGGGCGTCTCGCGAGATCCCTATTTTCATCGTCCACGCGTCGGGTCACATGGGGGTCGCGAACTCCCGATCGCTCGAACTGGTAGGCGTCACGGCTGAAACGCCTGATCCCGAGGGGGGTCTGTACGGACGCGTCGAGGGCAGCATGGAGCCGAACGGCTACGCTGAGGAGCCTGCCACGCTGTTCAACTTCTACGCCATGTGCCAGCCCCGCATGAACTTGGACGTCCCGGCGATGTTTGATGAGATGCAGGATTACTATCTTGAGAACGGCGTAACCACTGCGCAAGACGGTGCCACGCAGCCGGACTTCGCGGATATGCTGGCTGCATTCGCCCGTGCGGGAAAGATGAAGCTCGACATCGTGGGCTACCCCATGGACGGCCACGGCGTCGAGGGCATGCTCGAGCGCAATGCTGACTTCGACAGCCAGGATTATATCGGACATTTCCGCTTGGGCGGTATCAAGATGTTCTTGGACGGGTCTCCGCAGGGCCGTACGGCTTGGATGACCCAACCTTACGAACCGGGCGAAGACGGAGCCACTGATTACGTGGCGTACGGTACTATGAGCGATGACGAGGCGTATGCGTTTATTCGCAGCGGCATCGACACCAATCACCAAGTGCTGTGCCACTGCAACGGCGATGCTGCAGGCGATCAGCTCATCGCCCAGTACAAGCGTGCGCTCGAAGATTCGCCGAACCCGAACAAGCATAAGCTGCGCCCGGTCATGATCCATTGCCAGACGATTCGCCAAGATCAATACCAGGCTATGGCTGAAATAGGGATGATCCCCAGCATCTTCACATCGCATATTTGGTATTGGGGCGACATTCATCTCAACAACTTCGGCCAGGCTCGCGGTGGTCGCATTAGCGCCGTGCGCGACGCTTTGGACGCGGGTCTTCCGTTCACGTTCCATACCGACGTGCCCGTTGTTCCCCCGAAGATGCTGGAAACCGTCTGGTGCGCGGTCAATCGCATTACGAAAGCCGGCGTCCAACTGGATGAAAGCCAGAAAATCGACGTTTTCGATGGGCTGAAAGCTATCACCATAAACGGTGCGTACCAATACGGTGAAGAAGACCGCAAGGGTACGCTTGAGGTGGGAAAGCTTGCCGACCTGGTCATTCTTGATGCGAATCCGCTCAAGGTGGATCCGATGGACATCCGCTCCATAAAGGTTCTCGAAACCATCAAAGAAGGCACGTCGGTTTACCGCTGCGCGTAATCTTTCGTTCCGCGCGGCACGCAATGCCGAAAACGGGTTTTGCCCCAAAGCCCGTTTTACCTCCTGGAGCCCGCACGATTCCGTGCGGGCTCGCTGCGTAGCGGGAAGGTTAGGCGGGGAAATATGCCGTCAAGGCATCTTGGGAAACTTGGCGTTCGGTGAGTATTCGCTTGAACTGCTCGGTTAACGAAGATACGGCGCTGCGATCGTTTTCCGAAACCAACAGTACCGCCACCGTCTTTACAAGCGCGCCGATCAAGTTGAAGTTGTCCACAGGAAAGAACACTGCGCAGGTCGAGAGCACTTTGGCGCTGAACAAAGGAAGAACCAGGGTAGACCCCGAAGCAAAGAACGATGCCTCGAACAATCTTGCAAACTGCTCGTTCTTCATGTCGAGAATTTTCCGATCCGCCAGCTCCCGGTGCACCTCATGGGCCAACTCCCTCATGTCGTCTGCTTGCGTAACAGCGTCGACCTCTATACAGTGCAGCTGCGTTTCAAGGTCGTTATTGAGCATGGGGATGGATGTCATGATGCGCATGATGTCCTGCTCGTCGATGGCCTCGGAAACGGTGATCGTGGGGAACGTGCTATCCAGTGGCTCGAACGATATAAGGAAGTCGAAGCGACTGGATAGCGCTGTCGATTCAGCGGGGGACTGCTCCACATCGTTTTCCGTAATTACGTCTACGATTCTGATTTTGGATGCAAGCTTCTCGATGCGGTATTTGCCGTACGCTGCCTGCTCGACCCCTGCATTCACCACAAGGCCCACGCGGAACACGCGCTCGGTATGCACGTGGTCAAGGTATTCGAGCAATGCCATGATGATGCGGGTGTAGTCGGCCCCAAAGACATTGAAGTCTTGCAATTCAGGTGCGTCGTGCAATGCTTCGGATAGCAGCAGAAAGCCGTCCATGTTGTCGTATTTCACTACGTGTTCGATGGGTCCGGGAATGGAGAGGTTGCAGGATTTCCTTAAAAGGGCGCCGTCTGTCAGTACGAGCAGTCGTTGGCGCAGCGCGTGGTCGGGCGCTTGCCCGAAACGCTGCTCGAAGGTTCTTTCAATGCGCTCTACCGCCTCGATGGTGCGAGGGGCTGGCTCGTACTCTTCAATGTTTCGCCTGCTCCATTGCCAGGTGCCGCAGGAGAACAGGTTGGATGCCAGCGCTATCTCGTGGTCGTTGACGGGCATTCCCAGGTGCCGCTCGAACCGGGTTTTCAGCTTGCGAGCAAGTTGGGGATGGGCTGCTTTGAACTCGGATGACTCGTTGAGCGTGTGGCCAAGCCTCAAGCGGGCGCACATTACTTTGAGGTAGAACGACGTTTGCTGCCGTGAGTTCTTCGAAAGTTGCAGCCCCATTTCCTGCTCGGCCTCATCGGCTACGGTCTGCAAAAAGCGCGCATCTTGCCCCATGAACGTTGGCTCGATGCGGTTTTGCATCATGCGTCGGTCAAGCTTGTAGAAAAAGTACTCTATAAAGA
>JAEXBS010000083.1 GCA_023393915.1 Bacteroidota bacterium
GGCTGCGGATATGATCGCAACCACCGCCAGACCCGCTCGCTTCGCACGGCGCGCCATCGTTTTCCGGAGCGAACCATCCTCCCCGCCAAACGCTCGCGCCCGATCCTTGCCCTTCATCGTGCTCATACGATCACCCCCGGCTTGTAGCAGCTCACCACGAACGACGCCGTATGGTTCAAGGAAGGAAGCGCAACCCCGAACACCGACGACTTCAAACCAAGTCCGAACAAGGTGGGCGAAAACTCAAGCGTAGCCGTGAAGCGCGTATGCCCCGCCGCTGCGCCCTCGACCGAAACCTGCGTCGTCTCGAAGGGACGATCGAACGATGCAGCAAGGTCGGACGCCACCCGCGCTCGGCTTTGCTCGACGCCCTGCCCGTAAGCAGGGGAGGTCGCATGTATCCGAACGGCGTCGCGAAACGCATTGTCGAACGCCGCGCACTCCGAAAAGAACAGGAGCGCGTTCGTTGCCACCACGGCCACAACGATAAGCACCGGAAACACCACCGCAAGCTCGACGGTCATCTGGCCCGATTCTCGAAGCTTTCGCCTTACTCCCATACCCTCACCCCCGTCACGTGCGCGTACACGGCCCTCACTTCGTCGGCTGCGCGCTCGACCACGTCGATCGCCGCATCTTTCACAACGGGAGGCAAGGTGATCTCGATAGGAACGGACGGGCCTCCCTCGCCCAACAGCTCCACAACGGCTATCTGCACCTTCCCGTCGAACGACGAGATCTCCTCGATCGCCCCTTGCTCCACCGCGCCCACCATCGACGTGAACACGTCGTTTGATTGCGCAGGATGCGCGATCGCCTGCTCTTTCAAGGTCAACAGGCGCGCGGAGAAAGCGCTCCCGTCGGCCCGCGCAACATGCGCCGAGTTCACAAGCACGGGCTTCAAGGCATCGAGGTTTGCAGGTTGAAGCCCCACGGCCGCGATGGCATCCCGAAGGGCCCGCGCCGCCCAGGGACCCAAACCGCTGTTCCCCGCCAAAGGCATGCCGTCGAGAGCCGTCGAAACGGCGTCGTCAAGCGCCTCTTGCCCGCGCGCGTACGATTCGAGCAATGCCGACCAACAATCGAGCACCGCGCTCAAAGCGTCCGTGGCAACGCCCGCATCCGGCAATCCGTCCAACACCGACGAGATCACGTTCGCCCCCTCGCCCGACGGATCGGATCCGAGCGTGGCTGCCGAAACGGCCGCGCGAGCCCCCAACGCTTGCGACCCCTGCACAAACGAGCTCGCGAACCCGCTCGACGCCGCCTCCCTTCCCGTGTTCGCCGCAAGGACCACCACGCCGAACCTTCCGGGCGGCTCGGCGCTTATGCGCATGTCGCCAGCATGGCCCACCGCTTCGCGAATACGGTCAAGCAGGCCGGAAACGCGGCTTTTGACCTCGCTAGACAAAGGATCGAGCTCCGCGCGCGCCTTCTCGTAGCGCTCCGCCGCAACCGCCACCGCCTCGTAGTGGTACTCGAAGCCGTTCTCGATCGAGCTTGATGCGGCGGCAACCTTGCCCATGCTGGAAGCCGAGAATTCGCATTGGGCGCACGTCAGGTACGACCCGGCTTCCATGTGCGCAATGGAGCCGAAGCCGTCCGCTCCGCTGGCGCCCGGGCACCCCGGCCAAGCATGCATCGTCGTCCGCCCCTCGGAATCCGTCGTGCACGGGTAGACGGCTTCGGTATACAGGCTGGTAGCCCTCATCTCCGCGGTGTTTTTCGGCAAGCGCGGGAACAGCGCGTCGAAAGCATCCTCCGTCTCCCGCACGTACCCGCGCGCAACCTCTTCCGAAGCGAACGCGTAGAACCTCGAGCGAAGCGCCGATCGAGCGCGATCCCCGACGGACGACCCCTCGGGAACCTCCATCGCAAGGCGCCGCGGGTAGTAGGCCTGGGCTCGCTTGAGGGCAACCGAGAACGACCATGCGTCAACGCTTTTGTACAACGGGTTCTCCAACCCCGACATTCCCGCGAGCGCAGACGCGCGCTCGTACATGCAGGCTTCGGGATTCGCGCCGCAATCGCGCTCGAAAGCGGTCCTCTTCGCCTCGTTCGCCTGCTCGGCAGCACGTTCCGCCTCTTCAGCCGCACGCTTCACGTCGGAAGCGTCGCGGTCGACCTCGTCCTGCACGGTCGACGCACCCTCATGCGCGCCAACGGCGATGTCCTTCCCTTCGAAAGGAGCCAGAACCGCCAACGCCACGTAATTCGACGCACCCGCATTGTTCGCCGCAGCCACCGAAGCAGCGCTCGCCCCTGAGAAGAACGGTAAAAGGCGCTGCAAACGATTCAAGCCCGAAGCCGCTTTCTCAGCAAACGAATCGCGCGCATGGGACACGTCGCGGCCCGCCTTGAGCAGCGTTTCGGACGCCGACGCCATCGTCGGCACGCACAGTGCGACCACGCCCAAGCCCGTCGCCACAAGGCTCGTAAGCGAAAGCGAGAGCACCACCGCATCGCATACGCGCACGACCACCATGAACTCGGCCACTTCGTTTTCAGCTGCCAAAGCGGCGGCGTCGGCCACGTTCTGCACCTCCGAAGCCGCAGCGTTCACCCGGCACACCTGCCCAGCCGAGAACACGAGGGACAAGGTGAGCAGCAGCGCCAGGACCATCCCCGCCGAAGTCAGCCCCGTTTCGTCGCGAAACGGATCGCGCCACCTCATTGCAACCACGCCCCTATCCAATCCTTCGGGTTTCGGCCCGCCTCCATGCGGCTCGCCCAATCAGGCTGCACGGGCTGCCGGCAGCTCACCCGTACTTCAAGATTCCCCCGTTCGTTCACGAGGCCCAGCAAAGCCGCTCCGGCATCCAGCAGCGGTAACGGCCGCAGCTCGTTGGAGATGGTCGCGCTCACCGCGTCGGATTGCTCGTCGCCCTCGAGGACAATGCCC
>JAEXBS010000008.1 GCA_023393915.1 Bacteroidota bacterium
AACCTATAGTGCAACCTTAGCCGACAATGGCGTGAAACTACAGGCTGCAAGAGGTTATAAGTTTGGTACACTTTATTTAAGAGGCAGCAATCAAACGCTGATGGGTTCAACCAAAAAGACCTATCTACAGAGCACAAGTTCTTTACAGGCTCTTGAATCAGACAGCCAAAACGGAACCGACTTCTACTTTGAAGAAGTAGCCGACTCTGCCTTTACACTCGACATCAAGAGTGGCAACAACGGCAACTTCTCTACCATCAACCTGCCCTATGCAGTGGAATTGCCCGAAGGCGTGAAACTTTATCAGGCAGTGAAAATGACCGGCGATTTGGAGATAAAAGAGATACAACCCGTCAACAACACCACGGGTAAGAAGGTATTGCCAGCTTATACTCCTGTAATCCTATCGGCTGCAACAAGTGGAAAGCTTACGCTGCAACCCACTATGTCCAGCCACAGCCAGGTGGAAACAGGTATGGAAGGTACCATCTCACGCATTCCCAACAGTAGCCTGCAGCTCGCAGTGTACCACTATTACGCATTGACACAAGACAACAACACCTTCCTCATGCGTCAAGTGAGAGATGCTGCCATCCCTGCCAACAAGGCTTACTATCGCGTTCCTGTATCTGCAGCTCCGGCTCCGCCCATGACACTCAACCTCGTCTTCGACGAAACAACAGGCATTGGCATCACCGAAGCAGAGAAGAAAGCCGAAAAGACATATGACCTCAGCGGCCGTCCTGTCTACAAACAACAGGGTCAGGGCGTCGTGATTGTTGGAGGCAAGAAGGTCATCAGGCATTAAGATTATCAGCAAGCAATTAATGCAATGCTTATCATAAAAATGAGTAAGGAGCAGCTATTTCGCCCCTTACTCATTTTACTTCCCAAACACTTTCAGCAGTTCATGCCGAACACAGGCAAAAATCTCAAGTACAAAACAAACAATAGGTAACAAACATTCATTTCCCATCATTATGAAAGACAAGTATTCTGATAACAAAAAAGAGTATTCCTCTCCGGCAATAAAACATTATGCCTTACCGGCTGCCAATATCATGGCAGCGTCCGGTCTCAACAAACTGCCGGTAGACGAAGCCAAGTATATTGATTTAGAAGAAGAGATACTATAAAGACAAAAAAAACTCGAATGCCAAGTCATGACATTCGAGTTTTTTTATTGCCGTTGATGAGTTCTTGAGTTAATAGGTTTTAGACTAGTGAACTGTTGATTGGCTGGTACTTTATCAACCAACCTTTTCACAGCCAAAACTTATAAGCTCCATCCTCAAATCAATATCCCTTGCTCTTTGGTTTGTTGGCACCGTCGTCAATGAGGTTTTCACCCGTCATTGAAGCAGGTTTTTCCAAGCCCATGATATGAAGGATAGAGGGTGCAACGTCTGCCAAACGACCATCTTTCACTGTGGCACTGTTGTTATCTGTTACATAGATAAATGGCACAGGATTGAGCGAGTGAGCTGTATTGGGCGAATTATCATCATTCAATGCGTTGTCTGCATTACCGTGGTCGGCAATGATAATAGTGTCGTAGCCATGACCTTTGGCAGCCTCAACCACATCTTTTACACAGTTGTCAATGGCATGCACTGCCTTGGCAATAGCGTTATAAACACCGGTATGACCCACCATATCGCCATTGGCAAAGTTCACAACGATAAAGTCGTACTTCTCGCTATTGATAGCCTCCACCAATTTATCTTTCACTTCGTAAGCACTCATCTCGGGTTTGAGGTCGTAAGTTGCTACCTTGGGTGAAGGCACGAGGATGCGGTCTTCACCGGCGAATGGTTCTTCGCGACCACCATTGAAGAAGAATGTAACGTGTGCATACTTCTCTGTCTCCGCTGTATGCAATTGTTTTTTACCCAGACTGCTAAGATATTCGCCCAATGTCATCTCTACATTTTCCTTCGGGAACAGCACATGCACATTCTTAAAGTTAGCATCGTAAGGCGTCATCGTGTAATATTGCAAGTCCTTGATGGTGTGCATTCCCTCATCAGGCATATCAGTTTGGGTCAACACCTGTGTGAGTTCTTTGGCACGGTCGTTACGGAAGTTGAAGAAAATCACCACATCACCCTCTTCTATCTGTCCTTGAACAGTAGCGTTGGTGATGGGCTTGATAAATTCGTCGGTCACTTCTTCGGCATAACTTTCATGCATTGCCTGCACCATGTCCGTTGCTTTCTTACCCACACCACTTACCAACAAGTCGTAAGCCTCTTTTACTCGATTCCATCGCTTATCACGATCCATGGCATAAAAGCGACCTATGATACTGGCAATGTGCGCATCGTTCGTTTCACAAACATGGTGCAAAGCCTCGATAAAGCCTACTCCACTCTTCGGGTCTGTATCGCGTCCATCCATGAAACAATGCACATACGTATTTTTAAGACCGTATTTTTTAGAGATAATCAACAACTGATATAGATGATCCAAAGAAGAATGAACGCCACCATCGCTAGTCAATCCCATTAAATGAAGCTTCTTTCCCGTTTTCTGTGCATACGTATAGGCAGAAACGATTTCAGGATTTTGCAGAATTGACCCATCTTTACAGGCTCTGTTAATCTTCACCAAATCCTGATAAACCACACGTCCTGCACCAATATTCAAGTGTCCTACCTCCGAGTTACCCATCTGTCCATCGGGCAATCCTACATTCTCACCCGAAGCCTGCAACTGCGAATGCGAACATGTAGCATTCAGATAATCTAAATAAGGTGTCGGCGTATTGTTAATCACATCACCCCTACCCTTGTTTCCTATTCCCCATCCATCGAGGATCATCAATAAAGCTTTCTTTGCCATAATTATTGTTACCTGTCTAATGTGTAATTTTCCTTTTGGCAAAGGTACTGCAATTTTCTGACTTACGCATCATCTACACCTTATAAATACAAGAATCCTTCACAATTTTCATCCATGCAAAAGCCCCACAATCCGTTAGGATTGCAGGGCTGCTGTTATATAGACACCTAAGAGATTGATTACTCTACGGTGATTTGCTTACCTAATGTCTGTACGATTTCCTCACGTTTCGGCAAGGTAACTGTTAAGACACCATCCGACATTTTTGCACAAATTTTCTCCTTGTCCACATCATCTGGCAAAATCAGTGTCTGCTCAAAGCTCGAATAACTAAACTCTCTACGCAAGTAGTGAGCCTTCTTGTCCTCTTCCTTGTTCTCCACCTTCTTTTCCATTTTGATAGTCAAATTTCCATCATTATCGATATTCACGACAAAATCATCTTTCTTCAAGCCAGGTGCAGCCAACTCTACTATATAATCACCATCATGAGCAATCACGTTGATGGCGGGTGCTGTACTGTTCAATCTTGGTGCAAGACCTGTATCAAAAAAATCATCAAACACACTTGGTAACCATGAATTTCTGTTTCTTACTGGTAACATAATCATTTCCTCCTATTTTTATATTGTTTATTTTTATTTGCTCTTTCGAGTTCACTAACCATTGTTGCAAGGAGCGTACCAGTGAAGAAATTGTGCCATTATGACACATATTCCATTATTTAGCCCAAAAACCAAGCCATTATGTCAGCCATTTGAGACTTTTCATCCAATTCAGTATCAGCGTTATTGACGTACAGATCAAGGCTTTTCCATGCGCTTCACCCTCTGTGTTTGCTTCACTTTCATTCTGATACGTACGCAATAACGCATACTGACTGGTCTACCCACTAGCATGCCAGGTGTCCAACGTTTCATGTGTTTCATTTCTCTAATAATGATTTTATCAAACCTTGGGCCTTTCGAACGATACACTTTGAAATCTTTGCAACGACCTTTTTTATCGATAACAAAATTCACCATCATGGTTCCCGTTAACGTAGAGTCAGCCTTCATCAGCTTAGGAATCACCCTATCGCTCACAAATGCCATCAACGCTTTTTTCCCTCCGGGATAAACTGGCATCACCTCGGGATCGGAAAATATCTTTTCCGACGGTTCAACATACTTCGATGAGCCCACACACTGTGCCGACATTGCCGCCCAAACAGCTATCATAAGCCAAAACAACAAAACACATCTTCTCTTCATATCTTATCTTTTTTAAACATTGTTTCATCCTTTCAAAAAGTACATCCGCACCGTCTATGACCGAGGAAACCAAAGACAGGTGCGAACTGTACTTCAGATTTGCATATAGCTTTCGCAGACAAAGATACAACTTCAGACTGCCCTTGTCAATAGCCCGATAGACATTGACACACGAAGAAAACGCAAGCATCTGACTAACAGGTATTTAAAACACCGCCAACATCTCTTTTGACACATCAAAGAACGAATATGAATTGTTTTTTATATCTTTGCCATGAACAAAAAAGATCAAAACACAGCCGTATGCAAAAGATATTCGCGATGCTGCTTTTTACCACCCTTCTACTCGGCGCATGCAACCCGAGCAGCCAAAAAAGCGCCCTTCCCGCACCCGAGCAGCAAGCCCGCACCTACATTGACAGCGCCCTGCAGTATATCGACCAGCACAACTTAAAGGCTGCCATGGTGCAACTGAAGCAAGCCGAGCGACTGGTACCTGCGCTCGACAGTGCCAAAACCATCTTCCATATTTACCAGTACATCGGGTGGATTAATGAGAACAGCGGTGCCAACGAACTGGCCCTGCAATACCAGAACCGCGCCCTAAAATATGCCATGACGTATGGAAAGCCCGAACATATCGTCGACGTTCTGGTGAACAAGGCCAATACATTTTTCAATATGGAGCTGCCCGACAGTGCCCGCAACGCCACCAAAACAGCCATGCTGTATTACCACAAGGTTGGCAGAGGGCAACAGTCGGTCATCCAAAAGCACCTGGCTCATTACGACCTGCTGCGCGATTCGCTTGCATCAGCCGAGCATCACGCCTACCAAGCGTTCATGCTGGCACAAGACTCGTCAGCCCTTGGCAACGCACTCACGCTACTCAGCCAAATCTACACTCGGCAAAACCAGCCCGAGAAGGTAAGGCTCGTCATGTCGATGATGTCGAAAAAAAACAACTCTACCATGGCGTACAACCGACTGCTCGCCGAAACGCACTTGCACGAGACACACGGTGACTACCGCAAGGCATACGAAGCGATGCTGCGCCTCAAAGCACTCGACGACTCGCTTTACTCGGAGAAAACGCACACCGACATCATCAAAGTGCAAAACGATTATGACAACGCCGTGCTACAATTAGACCGTGCCCGCCAACGATACCGCTACTCGGTCGTCATCATCGCCCTTTTGCTGCTACTCTTTGCCCTCTCCTACTG
>JAEXBS010000039.1 GCA_023393915.1 Bacteroidota bacterium
TATTTCATCTCGATTCTTGAATGTTTTAACATCCAAAGGTAGTCATTTTGGGCGAATTGACCAAATTTTATACAATATAAATAGTTAATTATCAGATAGTTAAAGTTAATTAGCAGACCCTAATTATTTAATATTATGTGTAAATTTATAACCTTTCTATTACAAGCTAGGAATGTTGCACGTGGCGTATATATAGCAGGAATCTTTTCACTATACGCTTCATCTGTATTCGCTGGCCCATTACTATCATCATTGTCAAATCATAAGCATTTGTTGTTGAGCCAAACGGATACTAAAACAATTCAAGGCCTAGTTCAAGATAAAAATCATGAGCCTATTATAGGTGCAACTGTAATACCAAAAGATGGGGATGGTGGAGTAGTAACAGATGCTAATGGACATTTTAGTATTAAGATAAATACTGAACAAAATAAGTTAATATTCTCATACATGGGATATTCTCCGGTGGAAGCAGATGTTACGGGGAAAACCAACATTGAGGTCACTCTTTTTGAAGATGTAGTAAGCTTACAGGATGTAGTAGTAGTAGTAGGATATAACACTGTCAAGCGCGGTCAAATTACAGGCTCTATTGATATGGTAAAAGGAGACCGCATAGCCCAACAAACTTCTGCTACACTGGAGGATCGTTTGCAAGGTAAAATATCAGGATTAATGATTTCTACAGGCTCAGGACAACCTGGGACCGATGATGTAAAAATCAGAATTCGTGGAACAGGATCCATTAATGGATCAAATACTCCATTATATATTTTAGATGGAGTCATGATTGAAGCTGGTCAGTTTTCCTCTCTAAACAGTGATGATATTCTTGATATTCAAGTGTTGAAAGATGCCTCCGCTACAGCTATTTACGGATCACGAGGTGCTAATGGCGTAATTGTTGTCACAACTAAAAAAGGCATGGAAGGTAAGACTCAAATTAGTTACAATCTTAAATTAGGAGCTGCTATGCTACGCAAACCTAAAAGCAGGATGATGACAGGAGCAGAGAATATTCTTTATCAAAGTTACTGTGTTGCTCAAAGTCCTAACTCAAAATCTTTCCCGCTGATGAGACTGTTGGGATTAGAACAAAAAAAAAGCAACTGGCACTATTACATCTGAAGAACTTGCCGAATTCAATGCAGGCGCAGAAAGATTGGCTAAAGCACGGTCTACAGATACTGACTTTATAGATGAAATGACACATACAGGCTTACAAATAGACCATAGCCTAACCTTATCTGGCGGAACAGAAAAAACAAAATTCTTTCTTTCAGGGTCTCTTTTAGATCAAGAAGGTTCTCTCATCGGATCTAAACTGAAACGTTATTCTGCACGCATTAATATAAACCATCAAGTCAATAAAATCATAGATTTCGGCATCAATTCAAGCGTAGGCTATACCGACTCTCATTTTGCTGATCCATCCACTGGTGATGGAAGAATAGGTTGGACTAATCCATGGTTTACTTCTCTTTTAGCTTATCCGTATGAAAATCCAGATACATGGTTTAATGGTGACAACCCTACCTTAATAACAAAATATTTTAACAGAGAGAAAGGTCTTCTTCGATTACTTGGATCTGCATTTATGAATATTCGCATCACGGACTGGCTCAAGTTTAAAACAAATTTCGGTATTGATTATTACAATAGAAAGTCAATGACTTCATTAGATCGAAGGCACCCAAAATCTGCAAGCAACAATGGATATCTCAGACAAAGTACGTCTGACACTCGGCGCTACACTTGGACAAACACATTGAATTTTAATCAAACATTTCAAGATATTCATTCTGTAGCCGGGGTTGCTGGTATAGAACTTTTCGATGGCACTTTCTCCAGATTTCATCAACAAGGTTTCGATTTAGACGAGTTTATGACTAATACACCTGCAGGAATTGGAGATAAAACAGGAACCTCAAAAAATCCTCCTCGAATTGGTGGTAACAAAACTCACAGCAACTTGCTCTCTTATTTTACACAATGGAACTATACTTACGATAATCGTTACAATGTTTCTGCAAGTTTACGCTATGATGAATCTTCTAAATTTGTGAAGAGCAATAAAGGAGCCTTATTTTGGTCGTTGGGAGCTGCTTGGGATATAGCTAACGAGAAATTTGCAGAAGATTATCAATTCCTGAATCAACTAAAGCTACGTACAAGTTATGGAACAACAGGTAATCAGGATGGTATTGCTGACTTTAGCTCATTTGATGGATACAATAAAGTAAGTTATAATGGAAAGCCAGGTTATACCAACAACGAATTGGGCAATCCAGAATTGAAATGGGAAACATCTGCACAATTTGATTTGGGATTAGATTTTCGAATGTTTAGTAATCGGATTAATGGTACCATCGATTTTTACCATAAATCAACCAAAGATTTATTAATGTGGAAAAAGATTTCACAGTTGTCAGGATCTACTCAAATTCAGACAAATGCAGGTTCGATCTTAAACCAAGGTGTAGAATTTGCAATGAATGGGGTGCCCGTAAGAACCAAAGATTTTGAATGGAGTGTTAGTGCAAATATCACCTATAATAAAAATAAAATTACTGACTTAGGAACATGGGCAAATAAAGACAACAAATTTATAGATGGAGATGTTCTTTATGAGATTGGTAAGTCATTAGGAACCTGGTGTATGGTTGAGTGGGCTGGCGTAAATCCCAAAACGGGTGAAGTGTGGTTCTACGATCAAAAGGGTGGAAAAACAGAAGATATTTCAGCAGCACCTGCTGTAGATAAATTTAAATCTTCAGAAGTACCATGGTTCGGAGGTTTTAACACAAGTTTATCCTATAAGGGATTATCGTTGACAGCACAATTTACTTATGCACTCAATTACTACATCATGAATTCAAGTCGTTGGTATTTGGATAACCATAATTTCAATGGAAATAAGCCTGCTTATATGCTTGACATGTGGAAAAAACCAGATGATATCACTAACGTCCCCAGATTCGATGCTAAAAATAATCCGAGTCCTTGGGCTTCACAATTCTTGGAAGATGCTTCCTTCTTGAAATTTAAAATGTTGCGATTAGCCTACACACCTTCTCGTATACTGATGAACAAGATGAAGTTTGTAAAATCAATGACAGTGTATCTGCAAGGAGAAAATTTAGCTACATTTACGTCCTACCGTGGACAAGATCCTGAAGTAACTGGTGATACTGATTACATGCCCTATCCATTACCTATTAATGT
>JAEXBS010000061.1 GCA_023393915.1 Bacteroidota bacterium
GTATGATCCACCGGCTCATATTTTACGCAACCTATCTATTATGGCGGTAGTAGAAAAACCTTCAGTCAATGGAATAATGACAACCTCTCCGGCATATTCACCTCCGGCAACATCTTCTGGGCGGTAATCCCCCCCTTTAACAATAACATCGGGACGCAGCCACGAAAGAAGCGCCGACGGCGTATCTTCATTAAAGACAACAACGGCATCCACAACCTCAAGCGCAGCAAGTACCTTCGCGCGGGCAGCCGCGCCGTTCACGGGCCTGGATTCACCCTTCAGCCTTCTAACCGAGCCGTCAGAGTTGAGCCCCACGATAAGTCTGTCACCTAAAGATTTTGCTGCCGTCAGGGAATCTATATGCCCGGCATGTATTACGTCAAAACAGCCGTTTGTGAAGACAACGCATTCTCCCGCGTCATGCCATCCGGTGCGAAGTTTCATTGCATCTTCTACGGTAACTATCTTAGCTGGGATAGCAGTGTTCTTTTCTGATATCGCCGCCAACAGCTCAGCAGCACTTATCGGGTATGTTCCGATCTTCCCAACGACGATCTGTGAGGCCATGTTCGCCAATTTCACAGCATCTTTGAGCGACAATCCCTCTGCCGCAAAAGCGGCAGCAACAGCAATCATCGTATCACCCGCACCGGAGACGTCGTATACCTCGACAGCCCCTACAGGGATATGGGTAATGACATCTTTTTCGATCAAAGTAGCTCCTCTTTCAGAACGAGTCACCAGGATGTTCTCTATATCATATTTTTTCATCATTACGATTGCGGCACTAGTTATCTCATCATCTTCATTCCGCAACTGACATCCGGCGGCGGCGCTGAGCTCTCTAATATTTGGTGTGATAAGCGAGGCCCCCCTGTAACTTTCCCAGTCCGTTTTTTTCGGATCTACCCAAACCCTCAGGTCATTATCCCGCGCAAGAGCAATCAGCCTGTGACAAAATACTGGTGAACAGCATCCCTTGCCGTAGTCAGAGATAATAATCAACTTGGCTCCTCTTAGCACCACATTTGAAACCCCAGTGATAAGCTGTTCTATTTCCATTTCCGAAGGATTAATCTTTTCTTCAATGTCAAGACGCAACATCTGCTGGCGACCGGGGCCTAAGACACGGGTTTTCACTGTCGTCGGTCCCAGCGGCAGCAACATGGAGCAGTCAATTTTCTTGCATAGCGGCAAGTCAAGCAATGCACGTCCGTAGCTGTCATCACCAACGCTTCCAACAGCAAAAACATTCACTCCAAGGCCGACAAGGTTCGCTGCCACATTTCCAGCACCACCGGCAACCAAACGCTCCTCCCTAAACTTTATGACCGGCACAGGAGCCTCTGGAGATATCCTCTCCACATCGCCGCTTATATAACGATCCAGCATAAAGTCACCGGCAATAACGATGTCGGTATTGCCGAATCCATCAGTTAAAAGTTTGCGAACTTTCTTCGTATCATATTCAGTTAAAATCTTAGTATATATCGACATTATTTCTTCTCCGCAAGTATATTCCGAACACACTCGATAACTGGTGCCACCTCTATTGTTTCCATACACGGTTTTTGACAGTCAAAAAGTCCACAACCAACATGTTGACATGTAGTCTTGAATATATTTTTCAAACTTGACATATACTCACCATCAGAAAGAACCGTGGGGCCAAACATGACGGCAGTTGGAACACCAAGTGCTCTTGCGATATGAGCCGCTCCTGTATCACCAGAAACCGCCATATCGCAGATATTGATCACCTGTACAAGTTCTTTCAAAGACAGTCTGCCTACAAGATTAATCAATAAAGCAGAGGCTACTTCTTTTTCTATTTGTTTAGCCTGCGCTGCTTCTTCTTCCCCACTACCCAGAAGAATCATCCTTATTCCCTCTGCAGCCGCCATAGTACAAAACTCAGCCCATCGCCGCACACCCCACTGTTTTTTTGTATAGCTTGCTCCTATTGGAAGGGCGAGGGATTTCTCCTTATTATGTAATAAAAAGGAAAATCTTTCAGGGAAATTAGGGGCGGGATATAGATATTTCTTACATTCTTTTATTCCGTTCCCTATATCAATAAATGGGGCCATATCAAAGGTGGTATGCACAAAAGGATAATGTTTTTCACAGCCATAACGTATAGGGATTCCCGAGATTAGCGAGAACAAGCTGCTTCTGTCCGTTGCGTGCATATCTACTAAGATATCAAATTTACTTTCTCTTACATTTCTTATTATTTCTATATATTCTCTTTTACCACCGTTTTTTCGATCCCAGGAAATAACTGAGTCCACCCATGGTTGAACAGAAATTATATCAGAATAAAGTTTCTCGGTAAGCCATGACAAATGCCAATCTGGATGTTTCTCTTTTATTTTCATCGCAGTATAATTAGCGATTATTATGTCTCCCAAAGACGAAAATCTCAAAAATAAAACTTTTTTTACGAAAGCCCCCATAAACATGCCCCCAGTAAAACGAATATATAGATTGTATCACCTGAATGATATAAAAATACCCCCTGGTAATGCAAGGCAGGTAAAAATTTATTGGAATAATCTTAGATATGAGCACATCGCAAAGAAAATATATTCACTGCAGGCTCGTTGCTTTAGTTAACGATCCATTACTAGAA
>JAEXBS010000001.1 GCA_023393915.1 Bacteroidota bacterium
AGCATGGGGAGTTCTTCTCGGAAGACTCTATCAAACACACCGGACCGGCATACCATACCGCCAACGGACGTAACGTATATGGTGGGGGCGGCATTACGCCAGACATCTTCGTGCCGGAAGACACCACGAACTACACCTCTTATTATAAGCAAGCCAGCATGAGCGGACTGATTTTGCAGTTTGCCTTCTCGTATACGGACGACAATCGATTGAAGCTGAACAACTTCAAGGAGATGATGGAGCTGGAAGACTATCTCAAAAAGCAGAATCTGGTGGACAAATTCGCCACCTATGCCGACAAGAAAGGACTGAAACGGCGCAACCTGATGATTAGGAAGTCGTACAACTTGCTCGACCGCTACATCAACAGTCGCGTGATATACAACATGCTCAACGAACAAGCTTGGCTGCAATACATCAACCAGGACGATGCAACCATTCGGGAAGCACTGAAAACATTCAGAAACAATGCAGCGTTCCCGAAGGCTCCTGAGCAAAAGAAAAATGGGAAAAAAGAAAACAAGAAGGTGGCCAATGCCAACCTTTTGCAACGACAACCCGAGGTAAGGCGACTGCCAGAAACCTACAGGGCATAGGAATTTTGGTTCGAATATGACAATAAAAAATAACCGAAAGATGAGCAAACAGAACCTCAGACAAGAAATGAGACAACGCAAAAAGACTTACGGCAGTGAACAATTGCGCCAGATGTCGCAACCCATCATCGAGGCTTTGCTTGCTCATCCGCGTTTAATGTCGGCTCACACCATCCTATTGTATGCGTCACTGGCCGATGAAGTGAATACACATGAACTCATCAACACGCTGTTACAGCAGGGGAAAACACTACTTCTGCCCGTCGTAGTGGATGACCACACGATGAAAATATGCCGCTATACACATGATACAAACGTAGGGCATGGAGCCTTTGGCATCATGGAACCCCAAGCTGACGCGTTCACTGATTATGAGCAAATCGACCTGATATTGGTTCCAGGAATGGCCTTTGACCGGCATGGTCATCGGCTCGGTCGGGGAAAAGGCTATTACGATCGATTTCTTTCACAAGCGAAAGACTGTTATAAAATAGGTGTATGTTTCCCCTTTCAACTGGTTGACGAAGTGCCAACCGATGAGCATGACGTGCGAATGGACGAGGTTATCACGCAAAAGTGCGCCGAGGATTGAGCGCTTAGTATATCCTCACCTCGGTGATGACCAAGGCTCCCACATGCTCGTTGAGCCGCTTCACCAATTGCGTTCGCATCATGGAAAGGTCTTGTCGCAAAGCCGGATTGAGGATTTTGACAAAGAGTGTCTGATTTTTAATAAAGCGTTCACCCGTATATTCGTCGATGGTCTTGCCCACAACTGTGGGCCATGCGTCAATCAGACGGCGCTGCAACAAGGGCGTTTCCAATCCGTTTTCACGCAAAGTCTGCTGCAAGATGTCCGCAAGTGTCTGTACTTTTCGTCTAAACATCCTTCTCCTCCGTCTCTTTTTTGGTGGCTAAAGCCTCAGTTCCAGCAGCATTTTGTCCACTTGTTGACCGCTCGTTGATCTCTCCATGCGCCACTTCAAACAACTTATAATCAAACGAATGGCGACTGAGAATGCTGTCCAAATGGTCACGGTTGGTGTCGGTGATGAAGATTTGTCCATAGGCATCACCCGCCACCATGTTCACAATGCGCTCTACCCTACCCGCATCCAGCTTGTCAAAGATGTCGTCTAACAGGAGAAGTGGCGTGGTTGACGAGGCTGTTCGCTTGAGAAAATCAAACTGAGCCAGCTTCAATGCCAGCACATAGGTCTTGTTTTGCCCCTGACTTCCCTCGCGTTTGAGCTGATAGCCACCAATCATCATCTCCAAATCGTCACGATGTACCCCGTGAAGCGAATAGCCCACGGCACGGTCTTTGTGTCGGTCACGCTGGATGACGTCAAGCAATGGGCCACGCTGTGCATGAGAGATATATTGCAATGACACCGTTTCGTGACACCCCGAAACATTATCATAAATCGTTTGAAACACGGGAATAAACTCACGAACGAAGGCATCGCGCTTGGCATAGATGGCCTCTCCCTGCGTTGCCATCTCCTGTTCAAGGATTTCCATCAATGCCCCATCAGGCTCTTGTTCGGCTTTTAGCAGGGCATTTCGTTGTGTCAAGGCCTTGTTGTAGCGACTCAATAGTTCGATATACGAATGATCCAACTGCGAAATTACCATGTCTAAGAAACGACGACGAGCGTCACTTCCGCCATCAATTAAGGCGGTATCAGCTGGAGAAACAAAGATGAGCGGAATCAATCCAATGTGTTGCGACAGACGTTTGTATTCCTTCTGATTACGTTTGAATCGCTTTCTCGTACCTCGCTTCATGCCACAATAGATGCGTTCTTCATCCCCCATGTCATTAAGGTACAGGCCATCGAGCACAAAGAAATCACGATCATGCGTGATAACTTGCGAATCAATGGGATTGAAAGCACTGCGACAAAAGGACAAATAATACACGGCATCCAGCAGATTAGTCTTACCTTCGCCGTTGTGCCCAATGAGACAATTCAACTTAGGCGAAAAGGTAAGGTCGGCTACCTGAATGTTCTTATAATTGAGTATGGATATCTTTTTGAGAATCATAGCAAATATGCCCTTGACAGACTGCATTACAGCCGTCGGGTTCATGCAAAGTTACGTGTTTTGAAGGGGAAAAACGAAAAAAGTAAGCAATATATTTCAATATATGAGATAAATGCGTTAATTTTGCAACGCATCATAGTCGGGAAGGCACTATACACCTGGAGCCGACGTCA
>JAEXBS010000022.1 GCA_023393915.1 Bacteroidota bacterium
CTGGCCAACACCCTCAAGAACCAGAACCTCGCCAACGGCAACCAGCTCACCCGCGAAGGCAGCTTCACCCGCACCGATGGCACGACCTCGGCCATGGGCGAATTCAATCTTGCCACCGACACCTTCAATACGAAATTTGCCGAACAGATCGAAGTCCCCGAAGCCCTCAAAACCCTGCCCAACATGCAAGGAGCGGGCAACGTGCGCGAGCTTCGGCAAGCCGCGACCCAGTCGGACGGCGTGGCCAGCCTGCTGGCCCAATTCCAGAACGCCGCCACCCGCGCCGAGCAAAAGGCCTTGATCGACCAGCTGCTCACTGCCTGGGCCGATACCTCCGGCATGGCAAAAAACCTGGATGCGCGCGCCCAGGGCCAATACATCATCCAGTACGAAGCCTTCGGCAACGACCGGCGCTCCGACCACATTGACAGCGTCGGTTTCGTCGCTGCCCAGACGGCAGGCCCGCTGACCTTTGAGGGTATGACCGGCGCGCTATCGACTGACATTGGCGCGAGCTACCTCAGCGCGCACTACCGCGAGCTCATCGACAGCTGGAACCAGAAACTGCACGCGCTCGAGGCCTTCAACGGCCAGTATTTCTTCAACCTGCCGACACAAAAAAGCCAGACCAGCAACGCCAACTGGGGGATGACCGTTACCACCACGCCCGGCAGCACCCAGAATAGTGGCGGTATTGCCATGACCTACAGCGTGCCGACCCTGAAACTCAATTTCTCGACGGCGCAACTCGACCTGCTGCAACAAGCCTACGACAGCCTGAAGGAAAGCGTTTACGCCAGCCTGGTGATGCAAACGCGACTGAAACCGTACCTCGACCAGATCGAACTGATCATCGACGACAGCGGGCTGCGGCTCGATGCCACGCGGCTCAACCAAATGCTGGCGGACAAGCGCGCCGCCGATCCCGAGAACCACCTCGCAGATCTGCTCGATCTGGACCGCTACGCCGGTGCGTTCCTTGCTGGCACCAACTGGCAGGGCTTGGCGGAGTTCGACGCGCTGATTGAGACCTTGCCCAACACACCGGCGATCGCGGCCCTGCTCGATGAGTTCAAGGTAAGACGACTGACCGATACCGATGAAAGTCAGTGGCTGGGGGACGACGCCGACATCGTGCTGGCGGGTGAGGGCATAAGCTGGCAACGGCAACACAGCGGATGCGGGAATGATGCAATTTGGAGGGTGGCGGCATGATTCGATCAAACCAAAATGATTGGCGAAACAATCGAATATTAGGCGCTCTGTTCTCCATTACGTTCCTAGCTCACCTTGCTTGGACGGCTTATGTATCAAACGCTAAGGGTTTGGCTTTTGTTGAATACTTACGGAAGTTTATTTCGCGCGCCTATTATGGCGTTGGGTTTGAGTGGGTGGGAGATGGTGCGTATGTAGTAACCGCCGCGCTCGCCTCTTCTTTTTTTGTAAACAGCATAAGACGCCTTCTTGAAGGATTTTTCTTCGGGTGGCCGAGATTTAAAGAACACGATAGACATAGCCTTATGAGGGCGTCGACGTTACTGCTTGGTTATGGTGCGTTGATGTATTTCGCCGTTGGTTTCTTCGGCGAAAAATATTCATCTAGGCCGCTAGATGTAATCAATGTGGGCTTGATCGCCGCGTCAACCTATATAGTCGGTCTGCTCGTAGATATCTTAGATGATGTCATTTCGGGAATTTATTGCACATATCGTGGAGGTAAAGCATGAGCGCGTTACAAAAGTCCGGAACACTCGCATGGATTGCCGACAAACTCAAGCAAGTAGCGGAGGCTGCTGAAATTGCGCAGAACGCAGCAGATCCCGCAACACGAGAGCAAGCTGCATACGATGCCGCAACAAAACTGGCTGAGGCTGTTGGCATAGGTATACCGCTCTGGTTCCTCGATAAGGCGCTCACCAAAACTGGTCTTGATCGGGTATTTGATTCTCTCAAGAAAAACAAATCGTTCGAAGAGTATCTGAAGGATCAGGTTGCTAAGAAAAATCTCCGAGATTTCGGGCTTGGAAATCTTGCAGAATGGGGGCTCAAGGAGCTTCGAGAATGGATCAGCAGGAACGGATATCTCGATCCTCTGTTTGATTTGATGACGGGTCGGTATCGCGATGCCAAAAACTGGGTCTGGCCCCGCGACCCCATCATCCTCGACCTCGACGGCGACGGTTTAGAGACGGTCGGCCTGGCCAGCAACGTCTATTTCGACCACGATGGCGACGGCGTGCTCACCAAGACCGGCTGGGCGGGCAGCGCCAGCGCATTGCCATTGCCCGCGCGCTGCTCAAGCGTCCCAAGGTGCTGATTTTCGACGAGGCGATTTCCAACTTGGATCAGCAGACCGCCGAGCATTTTGCGCAAACCATCAACCGGCTCAAGGGCAAGGTGACGATGATTTTTATCACGCACCAAGTGCCCAAGGGCTTGCAGGTCGATGAGGTTATGAGTATGGGCGGCTATTCTATTGAAGTTAAGCTGGCACAGGAGAGAGGTAGTTATGGGGAAGGGTAAATCAAATTTAACCGATTCAGTTCGATCTAAAAAAAACGACCTGGGTGGCAGTGGTTCGGCCTGCTCTGCAGAACAAGTTGCCGGCTTTCCAACATTGCATATATTTTTTTACTGGATGCTATTTGGGCAACTAATTATTTTGTTGTTAAGAATCTTCGATTACAGCGGCCTGCGACCAGTAATTGACTGGGTTTCTTCGGTCGTGCCACCCGTTGATTCTATTAGGTATTCAGTGAAGGTAATGGATAACGACCTTGCCAGAGCTCATCATGCATTGATGTGGTTGTTTTCGCCTTTTTTGATAATTGCCATGTTGTTTTCTCCTGTACGGCAAGGTGAAAAAGAGTGGTTTTTAAGAACATCATCTCCATTCAAGATGGCGTTTATCATATTTCTCGTTCTACTAATGACGGCCTTTATTTTCTATAGTGAATTCCCTAGTTCACCTCGTCAGACTCTCGGCCTTGAACGATTTACCATAGGGTTTGCGTTTGTGTCATCTTTTTATTCGTCTTTTATTGCGCTACCATTTAGGTGCGTTAAGTTAATCTTAACTGATATAATGGAGTACTTATGATTCCCGTAATTTTCAGACCTGCTGTAGCAATATGGAATGGCTTGTCGCCAACTGCTCAGTCATTAATTAAGGCTACGCCTGATTATAATACAGCAATGGATGTTGTGGCACACAAAATGGCTAACAGTCCTGATACTGGAAGAGAGGCTTTTGGAGGAATAGGCAGCGTCGCAATTGGCGCTATTGTTGGAGGCCTAATTGGAGGCCCTTTGGGGTTTGCCTTAGGTATTGCTGCTGGAGAATTAGGGGAGCGTATTGGAAAATATATATGGGACGAACTGACCAGAGATGATTTAGGCGATATTAAAGACAAGGCCCGCAATGCTTCCACCATCCCCTCACCAATCGTAATCGATCTCGACGGCGACGGTATTGAGACGGTTTCGATTGCTAATGGTGTCCTGTTTGATCATGCTGATGATGGCTTTGCAGAACGCACGGGCTGGGTGAGTAGCGACGATGGGCTGCTGGTGCGTGACATCAACGGCAATGGCACTATCGACAGCGGTCGCGAATTATTTGGCTCTGAAACTCTGCTGGAAAACGGCAGTAAAGCCGCAAACGGTTTCGAAGCGCTGAAGGAATTCGACACCAACGCCGATGGTGTCATTGATGTGAATGATGCGGTATTTGGTCAGCTGCGTATATGGAAAGACGTTGACGGAAATGGCCGTACCGATGCAGGAGAGCTCCTCACCCTCGCGGAGGCAGGTGTCCAGTCTATCAGCGTCAATTATACGAATTCCAGCTACATCGACGCCCAAGGCAATGCCCACCGGCAGGTGGGCAGCTACACCACCACTGACGGCCAGACCCGCGCCGCCACCGACGTGTGGGTCAAGACCGATGCCACTTACAGCGTGCCAACCGACTGGGTGGAGGTGCCCGAAGACATCGCGCTACTGCCCGACGCCCAAGGCTACGGCAAGGTGAGGGATCTGCACCAAGCCATGACGATGGATACGACAGGGGAACTCAAGGCGCTGGTCACCAATTTCACCCAAGCCACTACACCTGAAGATCGGGACGCGTTGGTGACGCAGATTATCTACCGTTGGGCGGGGGTGCAGGATGTCGATCCGAGGAGCCGTGCCGCGACCCAAATCTACGGCAATGCAATCGGAGATGCGCGCAAGCTTGAAGCCCTGGAAGAATTCATGGGCGAGGAATGGGCCGGTGTCTGGTGCTGGGGCACGCGCGACCCCAACCCGCATGGCCGGGCAGCGCCTGTGCTGCTTGAAGCTTGGGATGAACTTAAGGCGCTGGTCTATGGTCAGCTAATGGCGCAAAGCCTTCTTGAACCGTTGTTCCTTCAGGTGACCTACCATTGGGATGAAGAGTTGGGCACAGTGATGGGGGATCTGTCCGTCGTGGCGGATACGCTTAGATCGCACATACAGGCTGACCGTGAAGCAGGGCTCATTGAATTGGGTGACTTCCTGCACTCGCTAAAGGGCATGGGGCTGCTGGGTCGGCTGGATGCGGCGAGCTTCCAGGCCGAGCTGCTGCCGCTGGGCGAAGATGTGGCGCAGACCATGGATACGGCGCTCAAAGGCTGGGTGACGGGCGACCCGACGGAAGGTGATGATGTGCTGCGTGGCACCGAACTCAACGACCTGCTCGATGCCCAGGGTGGCAATGACCATTTGCTGGGTCGTGGCGGTAACGACATCCTGATCGGTGGTGCCGGCAATGATCTGCTTGACGGTGGCACGGGCAACGACGAATTACATGGCGGCTCTGGTTCGGACACCTATCGTTTTGGGCGTGGCGACGGTCACGACACGATCATCGAAGATTCGTGGATTTCAGGCGAAACCGACCGCATCGAGTTCAAGGCGGGTATTTCCCCGGATGATGTGCGGCTGGAGCGGGTGCGCACGCTCACCGGTGGCGATGACGTGACGGGACTCACCGACAAGGCCGACATCGTGCTGGCGGGCGACGGCAAGGACACCCTCTACGGCAATAAAGGCAACGACCGTCTGTTCGGCCAGGGCGGCGATGATCGCATCTACGGTGGGGCCGGTGACGACCTGATCTCCGGCGGCGCGGGCGACGACCTGCTCTACGGCGAATCCGGGGCCGACACCTACGTCTTCGGGCGCGGCTACGGCAACGACACCATCGTTGACATCGCCGAGAACG
>JAEXBS010000048.1 GCA_023393915.1 Bacteroidota bacterium
CACTCGTACCTGGGTGACGCTCACCATCACACCTTGGGTCTCTCTTGTTTGTGATTGAAAAATTGTGGCGAGCTCTTTTTGAAGTAGTCGCGCAACGCGGTTTTGTCTTGTCTCTTGCATAATACTTGTATTTTAAGGGTGTATAATTTAGTGGAAAACTTAGTGGAAGACAAAGATAATTATAATAGTTGACAATTAATTCTTTTTTCGTATTTTTGTGCCAATGGTGAACACTTCTCCTACAAAACAACGGGCAAGAATATTGGAATTGGATTATCTCAAGTGCGTCTTTATTCTCTTGATGATAGTCTTTCATCTTGTCTATATTGGCAATCGCTATCCTGTTGCCAAGGCTTTTGTGTACACATTCCACATGCCTGGATTTCTTATTATTTCGGGTTATCTGCTCCATGTACAGAAGCCCGTTCCGCAGTTCTTGCGCTATATGCAATGGATTTTCGTACCTTATTTATTGATGGAGAGTGGGTATGTGGTCATGGCATCTATCTTACCCATTCGTGAGCATATTCAACAGTTAACCTTTGGTTTGTTTCTTGATAAACTATTTTTACACCCCTTGGGACCTTATTGGTACCTGCACACGCTGATGTTGTGTGGCATTGTTACTTATGTAGTAGCCCAATTTGCGGGTCGTCATCGTGTGTGGATGTTGTTGGGCGTGTTGTTCTGTTTGTGGGTATTGGCACTTTTGGGACTTGTTACCTGGATCAATGCTGTGTATTTTTGTGTAGGTGTCGCGTTGCGTCTGTATCATCGCCCTTTCGTTGATACATTCCATCCCGCATGGTGGTCGTTCATAGGAGTTGTGTTGGTTGCCACTTGCGTGCCAAATGCGCTTCAAAGGCATACCATAGGGGGCATGCTCATCGTGTATTTCGTCATCTCTTTTTTGCTTTGGCTGTATCCCTATTTGCCCAAAGAATTGGCTAAAATCTCCCATTTCATCGGTAGAAATTCTCTTATCCTGTTGCTTTTCTCTCCCATGTTTACGGTGCTTTCCAAGCTGTTCCAATCTTACCTATTGTTCGAACCCACGGGAATGCTTTTCATGTTGGTGGCTTTGCTGTTTACGGTAGTTGGCAGTTTTACCGTTGCCTATGCCTTACAAAAGTTGCATATAGCACAGTATATGTTTGGAAAGTCAAGGATTATCAAGTGATAACCCATCTGTTTGTCTTTTTAGTAGCTTCTTGTCATTCGATTGGCTTTTTCCTAATGATGGTCAAACCGTCGCGAATGGGCAAGATAACCTTTTCCACTCGTGCATCTTGTGCGATGAAATCGTTGAAATGGGCAATCCCTTGTGTCTGTGCATCGTGTTGATAGTGTTCGTCAATAACATGTCCGTCCCACAACGTATTGTCTGCAAGAATGAATCCACCAGGTCGCAATAGCTTCAACACCGTTTCGTATGTCTCTATATAAGTGCGCTTGTCACCGTCGATAAACGCCATGTCAAACACGACATTTAGCTTGGGAGCTTCCACGTTTGCGTCGCCAATGATGAAATGAATCTTGGATGCCACAGGACTGTTTTCTATCCATGGCCGTGTAAAATCCTCCATTTCATCGTTGATTTCAAACGTATACAGCCGACCGTCTTCATCCAATCCCTCCGCCATACAAATGGCACTGTAGCCACTGAAGGTACCTACTTCTAAAACATTCTTAGGGCGAATCATTTCTACCAACATCTTGAGCAGCCGCCCTTGCAAATGTCCACTGGCCATACGTCCATGCACGGTGTGGATGTTTGTGGCGCGATAAAGGCGGTATAGATAATCGCCTTCGGCATCAATGTGTGCGAGCAGATAGCGTTCTAATTCAGTATTCATAGGTAGTTATTTAGTTTACGAGTTTACAAGTTTACGAGTTGACAAGTTGATAGTTTTGTTGTTGGAGTATTTCATGATCATTCCTCTTACAAGCCATTAACTCGTGAACTTGTGAACTCGTTAACTCGTCAACTATCCATAGTTGTTTTGTTGGACTATTTCACGTTCGTTCCTATAGCAAGCCATTAACTTGTCAACTCGTTTACTCGTAAACTTGTCAACTTATCAACTATCTAACTACTGCCTCGATGGCCAATTTATACGAGTTCAACCCAAAGCCTGCAATAACCCCTTTGCATGCCGATGAAATCATGCTTTTATGGCGAAACTCCTCTCGGGCGTGAACGTTCGAGATATGAACCTCAACGACAGGCGTGGTAATCGAGCGGATACAGTCGAGCAAGGCAATGCTTGTGTGGGTGTAAGCGCCTGCGTTGAGCACGATGCCATCGTACGAAAAGCCCACCTCTTGCAGCTTGTCAATAAGTTCCCCCTCAATGTTGCTTTGGTAATAATCAATCTCCATCTGTGTAAAATCGTGGCGCAACTTCTGTAAAAACTCGTCAAACGAGCGATTACCGTAAATGTCTGGCTCCCGTTTGCCCAGCAAGTTGAGGTTCGGGCCGTTGATGATCATTATTTTCATAATTCGCCTTATTTGTTTATCTTTGCAGTATTGCTGCCACCCGCGCATTTCTCTCTTTGATGCGGCGTGAAGGAGTGGCAGGTGTATGTTGCAAAAATACGCATTATAATGGAAAGCAACAAAGAATCTATCGCGAATGTTGTCAAGGCCTACACGCGCTATCTAAAACTTGAACGCAACTATTCTCCCCATACGTTGGATGCCTATCAGCGCGACTTGCGTTGGCTGTTGGATTATTGTGAGAACGTTGGGATGCATCCCAAGGACATGCAGTTGAAAGATTTAGAGCTGTTCGCAGGCCAGTTGCACGAACACCATATCGGTCCAACTTCGCAAGCTCGCATCCTGAGTGGTGTGCGTTCGTTCTACCGTTTCCTGGTTCTTGACGGCTACTTAGAGCAAGATCCTACCGAGTTGTTGGAATCTCCGCGGCTTGGGGAGCACCTGCCGGAGGTGCTGTCCACCGAGGAAGTGGACATGATAGAGAACAGCATCGACCTGTCCAAGCCCGAAGGACAGCGCAACAAGGCCATCATTGAGGTGTTGTTCTCGTGCGGTTTGCGCGTGTCTGAGCTGGTCAACCTGCAGCTTTCCAATCTTTATTTGGACGAAGGCTTCATCCGCGTCACCGGAAAGGGCAACAAAGAACGACTCGTACCCATCTCGCCCAAAGCCATCAAAGAACTGAATCTTTGGTTTCTCGACCGCAATTTGATGAAGATAAAACCCGGTGAACAAGACTATGTGTTCCTCAATCGCCGTGGTGCTCATCTTACTCGCACCATGATTCTCATCATGTTGAAACGCCAAGCCCAGGTGGCTGGCATCCAAAAAACCATCTCTCCGCACACCCTTCGTCACTCGTTTGCCACTGAACTGCTCAAGGGTGGGGCCGACCTTCGCGCCATTCAAGTGATGCTGGGGCACGAAAGTATCGGCACTACTGAAATCTATACGCACATCGATACCACGACCCTGCGCGAGGAGATACTCCTGCATCACCCGCGAAACGCCAAAGATAGGACCGATGAGGGCGGCAGACCGCCTGCCCACGACCTTGAAAGTCAACAATAGGCGCACGCTGACCAAAATGAACATGCAAACTCTCATGAATCTCGATTTACAAGTATTTAGAAGCGTGGCTCACCATCTGAGTTTCACCAAGGCCTCACAAGAGCTCTACATGAGTCAGCCTGCCATCAGCAAGCACATCCAGAAGCTGGAGGCCGCTTACCATGTTAGATTGTTCGACCGACTGGGCAACCGCATCTCGTTGACACAGGCCGGGCGACTGTTGCTGAAGCATAGCGACGTGTTGGCGGCCGATTACCAGCGACTCGACTTTGAGATGAACCGTCTGCGGCAGCGCGTCAGTGGTGGAATACGTATTGGGGCCAGCACCACCATCTCGCAGTATGAGCTGCCCCAGATGCTGGCCAACTTTCTCAAAGCTTACCCGCAGACGGACATCTCGGTTATCAGTGGCAACTCACGGGAGATAGAGGCAGCTTTGATGGATGGTAAGATAGACATCGGATTGGTTGAGGGCATCGTGCGACAACCGCCCTGCAAGTATTCTTTCCTGATGAAAGACGAGTTGGTGACCATTGTCCGGTCGGGACATCCGCTGACGCAGCGTGGTTCCATCACTATCGGTGATCTGTGTAAACAGCCGCTGGTGTTGCGCGAGATGGGGTCGGGTACACTCGATGTCTTCGAGCGTGAGCTGAAAAGACACCAGTTAACGCTCGCAGACATGAACGTCCAGCTGTACCTCGGCAGTACTGAAAGCATCAAGCGATTCATTCTGCATTCAAACTGCATGGGCATCATTTCCATCCGCGCGGTGCGGAAAGAGGTGCTGGAAGGCGAACTGAAGGTGATTGAGATAGAGGATATGAAGCTTGAAAGAGATTTCGTTTTTGTAGAAAAACACGGTGAGAGCGGCCAATTAGTCAATGTCTTCAAGCGGTTTGTCACGTCAGAATGTAAGGGGTGAGGCCTGTCAAAATGCGATTCAAGGCAACTGTTAAAAGTTGCAGAAACGCTCATTTTTATACATGCAGGTTTTGCGTCGAGTTTTCTTTCAAATAGTAAAAGTAAGACTGCAAATATGCGTTTTTCAGGGTACATTTTGCGTGTTGAAAACTTAAAGGCATGCTTTTGCCTGCCAATCTCTATGCTTTTATGCTCCAAGAGCATGCAGATTGATGACCGAATGCATAGAGATTACGAGGAAAAAAGGCCGTCTTTACCGAGCATTTTGCAAGGGTTAAAATCACAAACTGTTGATAATGAGCGCAGTATATTTTTGCGATATTTTGAAAAATCTGATGCCTCGTGCGGAATACGCCCAGGATTTTAG
>JAEXBS010000060.1 GCA_023393915.1 Bacteroidota bacterium
GGCCTCCAACGTGTCCCAATCCTCATACGCCGGGCTCTGGATGAGTCGCAAGCTCCACTCCCTGCCCAGCGAGGGGATACGGAAGAGGTGATACCCGGACTTCGATAGGTGCTCGACGAGAGCGCCGGCGGATCTTCCGTCCACGTCGCGGACGAACGTGATGTTGAGCTCCCGTGGTTTCAAGGTGGGCTTTTCCAAGTCCGGCTCTATGCCGTCCTCGTCCGGCCAGTCGTTCCTATCCGGTTCCACCAGCTCGGGGAACGGGAGAAGGCCGTCGTAACCTCCCTCCGTGATCCATACGCCGAAATCGGTGTAGGCGTCTCGGTTGTCTATGTATAACTCACCCCTCATAAGATCACCACGGTATTATCCTTGTTTATCTCAACCTCTCCCCCGATATTCACCAGCAGGATCACGGCGTAGTCGCTCGCCACGACCCTAGCCTTGCCGCCGTGCATGAGGATCACCTTGTGAACACGCTCGTTATCGTCTATCGTTATCACCGCATCCGTATCACCTATCACGGCGATATTGCCGGGATTGGTTACGTACACGTGGCCGGAGTCAACGTACACCCCGTAGGGCATCACGTGACCGGCCATGCCACGGAACATGTCTAACGACGGGAAATCATTCTCCGCGCAAAACTCACGCCCCTGCGGGCTGAAGAACAGCCACACGAGGCTTCTCCAGTCCGTCACCCCGTTAGAACCACTGCATGCCCCGAGCGAGAGGGCCGATTTGATTATGTCGTTAACCGTCTCCATCATTATCTTGATCTCATTAATATCCCCTTGTCGTTAATAGTCTTTATACCGGAGGCCGCCGACTTGGTATTGGCCTCTATCTTCTCGGATAGGGCCTCTATACGTCCGGAGATCTCCGCTACCTTGGCCGTGTTCTCCGACACCTTCCCGGACAGGTCCTTGATCGCCTCCACGTTCTTCCAGCCCCTTGTCTGGAGGTCGTAGATGAAGCGCATCTGGTCGGCTATACCCGTCACTTGCACCAACGTCCTATCTAAAAATATAAGTTGGGTCGACATCTTACCGTCTATAACATCCGCGGAGTCCTGGGAGATGGAACCAACACCTTTGGACGAGGCCGTACGCCCGTCGTCCTCCTCTACCGCGTTACCGGTATTGAAATATTTGTCGGCCCAACCAAACTTACGGTCGAGGTCGTCGGCCAGCTCCTGCGCCTTCCGATCCAGATAATCCTGTTCCCAGTCGCTGATATAATCGTCGGACCAGAACTCGAGCAGCTTCTCCCGGATCTCTTTCATGGGATCGGATGCGGCGGCCTTGATCGACTCCGTGACCATGTTCCTTATCATCTTCCTCACGAGATCCTTGGCCGATCGCGCCTTGTCCTCCCCGGCGGCCCACGCGTCGGCGTAAGCGTTGGCGAAATCGTCGATCGCCGATTTTATGTCACTACCGAAAATGGCGTCCTTGCCGGCCTCCTTGTTATCCGCTATGGTGTTATTGATCTCGTCTATCTGGTCCCGCCACTCCTTGATGCGGTCATTGTCGGTTTTCTTCTTGTCCTCCTCCTCCTTGATCTGGTTTTGGATAAGCACTTTTTGCTGTTCCAATAGCTTATTCTGCTGGTCGATAAGCTTGGAGGCATCCTTGGAATAGGCTTTCTCGATGGATCTGCCCAGCTTGTCGTACGACTTGTCCAACGTGTCGATCTGATCCTGCAAACGCTGGATACGACTCTCGTTCTTCTTGTCATGGATCTTGGCGATAGAGGAGGCAAGGGATGTGACCACCCCGATAGCGGCACCGGCAGACGCACCGATCGGCCCGAACATCGCACCGGCTTTCGCCCCGTCCATGGCGGAATTGACCGCGTCCATGGCCACATTCAAGCCTTCGGCTATCTCACCGAACGCACCACCGAACGAATCCCCGAGTTTCGAGAAAGTATCAGAGAGGAATTGCCCAGACCGCATGATTTCGCCAAGCCCTTCCTCTATATCGTCAATTGCCTGTCGCAGCTTTTTCGTATCGTTACCAGCCTCAAATACGCCTTTCAGACCTTTGGCGACCTTCTCGTATGCCGGGCGCAACTTGTCCGCGGCTTCCTTGTTCTCCTTGAGCGCATCCGAGATATCTTTTAGTTTATCGGGTGATTTACTCCACAGTTCAAACGTCTCTTTCGTGATACCGAAATCCTTGCCCTTGCTCTCATCCCAGACACCGCTTTTCAAGAACTCCAAGGCTTCACGCCCCTTCCGGTTGATGGCCTCCAACTCGGAGAGGGTCTTGTCTTTCATGTCACCGAACAACCGACTGATAGCGGAAGTCGTCTTGCTCGCCTCTATGTCGAGATCAGACAGTTCCCTTTTCATGGCCTCGGAAAGGGACTTACGCTCGCCTTCCGTCGTAGCCTTGGCTATCTTCTCGTTATAAAGAGCCGTGATAGCATCTCTCTTATCAAGATAAGAACCGTATTCTTTCAGATACTCGTTCATGGCACGTTTCTCTTCCTCCAGTTGTTCCTTATTCACATTAGAGGTCGATCGCTCCCGTTTGACGTATGAGTTCACCAAGGCTGTACGAATCTCCACGGTCTGTTC
>JAEXBS010000056.1 GCA_023393915.1 Bacteroidota bacterium
GCATGACAGTACATACCATGGAACACCTTGCAGTAATGTTCGGTCCCGGAAAAGATGACAGGCGTGTGTTCGAGGATGCAGGTCGACACAGCAGAAACGCCAGGGACATCGAGCCTGAAGGCCATACCTTCTTTGGTGGAAGTGATGTTCTGTCGGGCTATGGCAGCGTGCTTGTAGATGACGATGCCGTCGCTGCTCACAAGGACTACATTACAAAGGTCGCCATATTCTGGGATGATGAAGGACGAGATGGCATTACGGACCAAAGCGATGAGCCCGGATGCCTTTTGCCTCACTTGGCAGAACTGCGACTCCGGGAGTATGCGGTAGACTGGCGTTTCGGGGCTCATGTTGCATTGGCGGCATCGCATCCATGTTCGCATGACAAGATCGCTTATGGCGGATTCATTGGGCTTTTTTCTGCGCTGAAAATTGCTCCAAGCATCTGCAAGGTGCTGCTTATCCATATCGACTTGCCGAATTGCTTACAGGATGAAAAACACAAGGAGAGCGTGATGCGCCAATGGAGAGGGGATGTTCTCTCGCGAAACATTATGCCAGAAGTGATATGGAGATGGAATAGCTGAGTGCCTCAAAAAGCAAGCAAGATTCGCTATGCTGGAGAATTCAATAGCATAGCAAATCTCGCAGAGGCTGGAACGAGCGCGAGTGGTGTTACCAGAAGGACGACCCCATCATCAATGAATGTTTTACCAAGCTACTCGTAGCCGATGGCGTCATTCTCGGTTCTCCGGTCTATGCTGGTTGGCTGACTCCGTCCATGAAGGGGTTCATCGAGAAAGCCGTATTCATGGCCCGTGCCCCCATCAAGCGTGGGGCTCCTCATACCGTGCTTCGCAACAAAGTCGGCGTGGCTGTGTGTTCCACGCGCAGAAGCGGCGGCATACAGACCCTCCAGAGCATGATGTCGCTCTTTGCCCATACGCAGATGATCATGCCCTGCGGCGGCGAATGGCCCAATGCCTCCTTTGGCGCGATGGATTCCGATGCTTTTCTCCGGGACAAAAAGGGTATAGCTATTATCGACAGGACTGCGGACAATTTTATCGAGGCCCTTTGTAGGTTCCATGGGAATAAATAGTCTTTCTCATCAAACGAGGTGCCCCTATGCATATTATCGCTTTTGTAGGCGCGGCGTCGCCGGAAGAAGAATCAGCTCGTTTTGCACAGCTCGTTTTTGATGAGTTGAAGAAATAGCGACATAGCACGGAAATGATCTTTGTCGGAAGCCGACCACCCCTGCACTGCAAAGGCTGCGGTGCCTGCGCTGAAAACGGGATCTGTGTGCAGCAGGACGCCGTCAACGAGTGGAAGAAGAAACTTGAACAGGCCGATGGGTTCATCATCACGGGCGACATCAGAAATTCCGGCCTGTGTTCCCTCATGGTGGGCTTACTTGAGCGCTTTGCACAGATGGGCAAGGCCTCGTCGAAGTTCCTTGCCGGGAAGATCGGCGGCTTTGGTGCCGTTGGCGTCCGCGACGGCGGCATGAAGGGGCTCTTCGATATCGTGAGTTTCTTCCAGCACACGAACGCCATTTTGATATGGCCGTCCTACTGGCCCTTTACATGGAACGACGATACCGGCGTCCATTTCGAAGAATGTGATCCTGAAGGTCGATATCTGGCTGGTGATCTGGGCAAACAGATGAACTGGGCTCTTGGACGCTGATATCCTAGCGTGCTCAGCAACTGAAGAGAGGAGTGTCCAATTTTTTCCTGAACCTGCTTTGCGGAACTAAGCAAAAAAAGGAACAAGCGTTCTTGTAAAGACGTAAAAGACGGGGTATACGATTACTTGTAACTATGTCTAGTTTTTTGTTATAGCTACTTGAATGAACTAAAAATTTTGAAATAATTCACCTCATAATCGATGTCGATAATGTCTGCCAACTGAAGTATCAATATTTATAGATTCAAGATCATATTTTTTAATATGCTAAAAAATTATATCTTCGACACGACGAAGTGTTACCCTTTTATATTTTTCTGAGGTATTTCATGTTCTCTCTTATTGGAGTGTTACCTGGTGAGATGGACCCTGTCAAAGCCTATGAGATAGGTAGTCGAAAAGGAGTATTCGCGTACCATCTCTATAATTATATATTTTTTCTTAATGTTTAAAAAAATATTAATATTAAAAGAAAAGATGATTTTTTATACTAAAAGGCCTGCCCAAAAAAAATGGGCAGGCCTTTTAGTATAGATAAAACTATTAACTTTATATATTGAATATATAATTATAAGATATTTTTATATTTAGAATATGGTATTAATTTAAAGTCAAATGTATGTTTTATATTGCTATTAATAAATAAATGTTTTGCTAAAGATATATTTTTGTTATTAAACAAATTTGAAACAATACATATTGGTATATTGTTTTTTAGTTTTATATGATTTAATTTGTATAGAAAAGACATGCTTTTGTCTGACTTGTAAAGATTGCTATTTGATGTAATATTAAGTATTATATATTTTGTTTCTATAATTTGTGTAAGCTTGTATATGTCTTCTATGGCGTATATATCGTTTGATATATAAAACATATTTATACTAGGGTGGAATGTTTTGCATAAAAATGTATTATTTATATTATCTATATAATATTTTTCTGAAAACCATCTTATATATCTGATTGTATTATAAAAATCAGATACGATTAGTGTAAAGTTTTTATTGTTATAATTATACTCTATCGCTGATTTTAAAGAAAATATATAGCAAGCATTTGATGTTTTTGTTTTGATTAAAGATATACTACAAGTGTTGTTAACGTAATTCATAAGCATATAATTGATAAATGTTAATTATGTATAATTATTCATATCTACCGTTTTTACTATGTTTTTAAAGAATATTTTAATAAAAATTATGACAACTCTCTCATCTTTCTAGCTGCTTCGCGTAACTTGGAACCCAAATTAGAAAAAGGAAGTTGTTCTGTAGCGCATCCCAAGCATTCTCT
>JAEXBS010000070.1 GCA_023393915.1 Bacteroidota bacterium
GTCCCTATCTGTGTCACTTCTCCCACGGCATCCAGCCACGCCAGAAGTGCCCGTAAGCGGATACCGTTGTGTAATCCACGTCGCGCAGCGTCAGGCTGGTGATGATGCCAGCGGGGGTCAAATCGTAGTTCTTCCGAATCCAGTTCACGATGAACGGCTTCGGAATCCGCTGAGTGCCAAAGCAGTCCACGCTCACGGACACAGGCTCCGCCACACCGATGGCGTAGGCAAGCTGCACCTCGCAGCGTTTCGCGTAGCCGTGCCGCAGCACGTCTTTGGCGATCTTCCGCGCCATGTACGCGCCGCTGCGGTCGACCTTTGTCGGGTCTTTCCCGCTGAACGCGCCGCCGCCATGACGGCACGCGCCGCCGTAGGTGTCGCAGATGATCTTACGCCCGGTCACGCCCGTGTCGGCGAAAGAGCCGCCGACCACGAAACGCCCCGTCGGGTTGACCAGCGTTTTGAAATCGGTGTTTAAGCCGTAGCTGCGGGCGGTGTCCAGCATGACGTTCCTGACGATCTGCCGCACATCCTCCAGATCGACGTCCTCCTGATGCTGTGTGCTGATGAGAAAGGTATCGATCCGACGCTTTCCGTAATCGTAGGTCACTTGGCTTTTCGCGTCCGGGAGGAGGCAGTTGTTGCGGTCGCGCTCCAAGTCTTCCAGCGCCTTCGTAGCCAGCGCGAAGGGAAGCGGCAGCATCTCGCGGGTCTCGCTGGTGGCATAGCCGTACACGATACCCTGATCGCCAGCGCCCTTCTTGTCCACACCGAGGGCGATGTCCTCGCTCTGCTTGGAAATATGCGCCGTCACGTAGTACAGTCCTGAGTCGCGCACCCCGGCGAAGAACAGCGCGTGCCGCGCCAACGCCTCGAAATCCGGCGTGTGCGTCGAGGTGATCTCACCGGCAACGACGATATCAAAGCCCTTGATCATACACTCCACGGCCACGCGGCTGTTTCGGTCGTGCTTTAGGCAGTCCGTGACGATGGCGTCTGAAATCTGGTCGCAGAGTTTATCCGGGTGTCCGGCGGACACCTGCTCGCTGGTGAATAACATGCACACACTTCCTGTCTTTGTATTTTCGCGCACACAAAAACCGCGAGGGATTTCTCCCGCGCGGCTCTGCGTATATCTATGTCTACAGTATATTCCTATCACACTCTTGACAGCGCGTCAAGGGGAACTGAGTGGCAGAAAGCGGAACTAAAGGCGTAATTTTTGAAATGGTTAATTCCCAGAGTAACATCCACAGTGGAAGAGGGGGTGGAATTTAAACTGGGAAGAAATATGAAGTAGAATTAAGTCTGGGAAGTTCTCGGGGAATGGAGAAAGAAATGACAGACTTAAAATCATCCAGGAACAAACATTTGAATTTGGATACACGCAATGAGATTCAAACCTGTCTGGATCACGGGATGACCTTCAAAGCCATTGGACGCAGGATAGGCAAGGATCAGACAACCGTCTCCAAGGAGGTGAAAAAAGCACATCACTGTCAGAGCCTCCAACTATGTCAAACGCAATGAGCACGGTGAGGAACTTTCCCATGAACCTTGTCCTTTGCTGCTCAAGGCTCCTTTTGTCTGCAACCCTTGCGCCAGGAGGAGTTGCGGATGCAGAAAGGACAAGCAGTTCTACTTCGCCGGTCATGCCCAGAAAAGCTACAAGACCACCTTATCCCAGTCGCGTACGGGCATCGCACTCAACCGTCAGGTTTTCTATGACAATGACCGAATCATTTCAGATGGCATCAAGAAAGGCCAGCACCTGTATCATATCCTGCAGACACACAATCTGGGCGTATCCAAGTCCAGCGTTTACCGATATGTCAACAAAGGGTATCTTTCCATTTCGGCTATCGATCTGCCCAGAGCGGTCAAGTTCAAGCCCAGAAAAAAGCAGTATTCGCCATATGTTCCCAAAGCTCTGAAAATCGGCAGATGCTATGAGGACTTCATTGCCCACTGTGATCTGAACGGCGTCCACAACTGGGTCGAGATGGATACCGTGATTGGAAGAGTCGGTGGGAAATGCATCCTCACCTTCAACTTCACATTCTGCAATTTCATGATCGGGCTTATGCTGGACAACAAAAGCTCTGCTGAGGTCTCTGCCAAAATCATCGCCCTCAAACAGCGACTGGCTGAGGCTCATCTGTGCTTTGGTTCGCTTTTCCCTGTGATACTCACAGATAACGGCGGTGAATTCTCGGATGTCTTCACCCTGGAAACAGGATTGGATGATACCAGGGAGACCTCCCTTTTCTTCTGTGATCCCAACAAAGCTTACCAGAAGCCGCGTGTTGAGAAGAACCATACGCTCTTTCGTGACATCCTGCCCAAGGGAAGCAGTTTTGACGCGCTTACGCAAGACACTGCTGACCTGATTTTCTCTCATGTCAACAGTGTCAAGAGAAAGCAATTCAACGGCAAGTCACCCTTTGAACTCTTCGCCTTCGCTTTTGGACAAGAAGCACCCAAGGCATTAGGCATTTCCTTCGTTGAGCCTGATCAAGTAGTTCAATCCCCGCGACTGCTCAGTCTGATTCAGGCTGTTCAGGCGTAAAGCCGACCGTCTCTGCTTCTTTCGTAACTATACATCAGAACCGGACATTTGACCACTATTTTGACACGGGCGCTTCCCAAACGCTTCCCAAGCTTACTGCCACCTCTGTGGATTTCTGTGTGGGAAACATCCACTGATGGCTTGTTTGTCTTACCTTCCCTTCTTTAAAGACCCCTGCCGCCATTCCATTTTTTCTTCTTTTCCTTCCTCTTTCCCATACTAACATCCGGCATTTCTCTATGTATCTTCTACTCCTTTGCCACTGTGGATGTTACTCTGGGAATTAACCTAATTCTTGAAATTGACCCCCGTTCTGCTTTAGCAGCTTCGACAGCGCGGCATGGGTCTTGCAGTCGCTGCAGGTGTACTTGCGCCCTCGAATGTAGTTCTGTGAGTAGGTCGGCGCACCGCAGATATGGCAGGGCGGATAGTAGCTGCTTGCGTGGCCTTTGCCACCCCTGTGAACGAGGATGTTGTCTTCCACGGCTTCTGAATAGCTCATTGTGCCACGCTCCTTTCAGCAAGTATCTTCTCGATCACATCCAGCGCGCGCTCATGCACATCGCGCACCCAACGGCGGCTGTACCGCATCTCATCGCCGATCTGGTTCCAGTTCTCAAAACACAGATACCGCTTTTCAAGCACCAGCCGATAGTTTTCGTTGCGGACGGCGGCTATGACCGACGAGATGTCCATTTTCAGATCGACCAGCCTGTCGATCTCACGGTTCAGTTCATTTTCCGCTTGCATCATGCGGATGATCGCGTCCTCCAGAGAGGATACGTTGCGCGTGTGTGAAACCGGTTCGCCGCCATACGCGACCGTGACCTTTTGCGTCAGGGAGCGCAGGGATTCGATCTGCATGAGCTTGGTGTTGATGCGCTGATCCAACCTGTACGCCTGTCCGAGGTATTCCTTTGCCGTCATAGGCTGTCCCTCCTTATCGCGTGTAGACCCTGCAGGTGGTGTCATCCTCGATGGTGACCACACAGCCGGGATAGTACTGTTTCCTGATGCGCTTCCACAGTGCGTCCATGTTCGCGGCCATCATGATGCGCGATTCGCCGCCCCAGCTTACGATGTACATATGCTTCGCCATCTTCTCATCCTTTCAGCTGTGCCTTCACCGCGTCGATCAGGGCGGTCTGCGTTTTGTCTTTGCGTCTCAGGGCGGTCATGATCTGCTCGTCAATCGTGCCCCTTGTGATGATGTGGTGGATGACCACCGTTTCCGCTTGCTGCCCTTGCCGCCAGAGCCGGGCGTTGGTCTGCTGATACAGTTCCAGCGACCACGTCAGTCCAAACCAGATCAGCGTCGAGCCGCCAGCCTGCAAATTGAGTCCGTGTCCGGCAGAGGCGGGGTGGATCAGCGCCACGGGCAGTTCGCCACGATTCCACCGCGTGATGGAATCCTGTGCGTCCAAGCGGGAAAAAGGGATATGACGTTTATGAAGCCGCTCCTCGATTCGGGCAAGGTCATGCTTGAACCAGTACGCCACCAGCACAGGCTTGCCGTTCGCGCCCTCGATCAGGTCTTCCAGCGCGTCCAGCTTGCGCTCGTGAATAGGCAGGGTGTGCATGTCCTCGCCGTAGATCGCGCCGTTGGCCATCTGGCACAGCTTGCCGGACAGCGCGGCGGCGTTCGCGGCGTCGATCTCCTCGCCCTTGAGGGTGATGACCAGATCGTCCTTCATCGCCTTGTACAGCGCGGCTTCTGAATCCGACATGGTCACGCGCACCTCGTTCAGCACGCACTCCGGCATTTTTAGGTAGTCGGCGCTTTTCATGCTGATCGTGATGTCGCCGATGCGGCGGTAGATTTCATCTTCCGCGCCGGGTTTGGGCTTGTAGGTGAACACCTGCTGGGCGCTGCGCTTGTCGGGCAGGAAGAACTCGTCGCGGTAGTGGGTGATGAAGCGCCCCAGCCGCTTGCCCATGTCCAGCAGGCGGAACTCCGCCCACAAGTCCATCAGCCCATTGCTCGACGGAGTGCCTGTCAGTCCCACAATCCTTTGAACCTTCGGGCGCACCTTCATCAGGCTGCGGAATCGCTTCGCCTGATAACTCTTGAAGCTGGACAACTCGTCAATGACGATCATGTCGTAGTCGAAAGGCAGTCCGCTTTCCTCAATGAGCCACTGCACGTTCTCACGATTGATGATGTGGATGTGCGTCTTTTGCAGGAGCGCCGCCCGACGTTCGGTCGCCGTGCCGACGGCCACGCTGTAGGTCAGCCCTTTCAGGTGATCCCATTTCTGAATCTCCTCCGGCCATGTGTCCCGCGCGACGCGCAGGGGCGCGATGACCAGCGTCTTGCTGACCTCAAAGCGGTTGAGGCAAAGCTCATGGATCGCCGTCAGGGTGATCACACTTTTCCCGAGACCCATCGACAAGAGAATCGCCGCCACGGGGTGCGTCAGGATAAACTCGGTCGCGTAGGTCTGGTACTCATGGGGCTTGTATTTCATCCAGCACACCTCCAATCTGATCGGGATGGTCGATGACGTACACCCGGAAGCTCAGCGCTTCAAGCTGGCACTTGCGCCGCAACTGAAGCGGGCACGGTCGTTTGCCGGGGGCTTTGAGCTCGGCGAATGCCGCGCGCCCGCCGGGCAGAAGGATCAGGCGGTCGGGCATGCCGTCCATGCCGGGGCACGAGAGCTTAGGCGCGAATCCGTCGCGGGCGAGAACCGCGCTCACCAGCTTCCGCTCCACATCGCGTTCACGCATGGCGCACCTCCTGCGGCGGGTCGATGATATGGTAGAGCGCGGCGGCGGCTTTCCCGAAGGACAATATCGGCTGTCCCTGACACCGCCAGCACCATTTGCCTTCCCACCACACGCCGTACTGCTCATCGTGGAATCGGCTTCGCATGATCCGGTACGTTTCACCGTGATAGCGCTTCACAAACACTCCTGAGTTTTTAGGAGTCCAGCCGTTCTTGATGAACTTCATTCTGCGTTGCGAACGATTGCGGGCAACGCGCTCGCGCTCCTTAGCCGCCATGAGATCGCCTTCCATGACACCGGCGCACACGCAACCGACAGAAATACTGCCCATGTAATCCCGATGGCGCATGACATGGACATACCGGACTTGTGTGCAGCCGCACAGATCGCAGGTAAACGTCGCGTTCTCCTCGTCGATCACGTTCTCGCAAAACCAGCCCTCCAGAGGCGCACCAAGCTCACGGAGCCGCCTATAACACCGTTTGACATAGGCTTCGGAAATCTGACTCTCCATTTTTTCCTCCAATCCAGAGGGAACAAGAGAACAAGCAGAACAACCATTTCCTATATTCCTTACGCGCGTGTGTGCGTGCCCAGATACGTATTCTTTACTCTCTTTTTTCTGTTTGAATATAATGGACTTTAGTTGTTCCATATGTTCCTTGTCCCTTCTCAAAACCCGAATTTGCGGCGATAAAGCCGCTGTTTTCCGTAAAATGGGATGCGACGGCTCGACTTCGTTCGTTCCCACCCTTCGACACGCGTCATCAACGCGGCGATGGTATAGCTGTCAGTGGGCTTGAGCTCGGATAGGTTCTTTCCGAAGCACTCACACCAGATTTCTGCGTTGCTGACCGTTTCTCGACGGACTGTCCCGATGGCAGTGAGCGGATCGCCACGGTTGGCAATGTAGCTTCTGCGTTCGAAAACGTCCTTGCTATCCCAGTCGACGGGCAACAGCGTATCAAGGTATTCCTCTACCATGCCTTGACGCTCGTCCTCTTCCATCGCGCCGCGCTGGAGCTCCTCGGCAGCGCTTAGCATCTCGCCCTCCAAATACAGCTTCTCGCCGCTTTCGTAGAGGTGCTTCGCCTCCGCCCAGATTTGATCGCGCTCCTCCGGCGTGAAGTGAAAGCGTTTGACCTGTGCTTCCTGATGGCACTTCACGATCCAGAACCTGCGGTTGCCCGTGATGTCGCGCAGATAGCCACGCTCCCCGTTGACGGTTGCGATGATCACACACTGACGCGGGTGGCTCTCCACCACCTTGCCGTAGCTGGGTCTGTACTTATCGTCTGTCACGGTGAGGAAATCCTTGACCTTTTCAACATCGGCTTTTTTCATCCCGGCGAGTTCGCCAATCTCCGCAAACCAAAATCCCTGCAGCTTCTCTGCGCCGGTCTTGTCCTCCATATCAGACAGCGCGAGGGTTTCGCAGTAAAATTCCTCGCCAACAAGGTCTTTAAGGATGGTGCTTTTCCCGATGCCCTGCGCGCCGTCGAGTACCAAGATGCAATCGAACTTAACTCCGGGTTGGTACACCCGCGCGACGGCTGCCGCGAATGTCTTCCGGCTGACTGTGTGGATATACTCGGTGTCGTCCGCTTGCAGGCAGCGAACAAACAGCGTTGGAATCCGCTCCACGCCATCCCACGGCGGCAGCTTGTCGAGGTAATCACGAATCGGGTGGAAATGCCTGTCGTCGGCTACCTTTGTAAACGCTACGTCGTGATTGCGTGTAGAGAACGGGAGATATCGGATGTCGATCAACGCCTTCATCTGTGCGGTGTCGGCATCGCGCCACCATCTGTTACCGAGCGGTCGCTCCCACGGCACCTTGCCAATGACCTGTATGCGGCTGGCCATCTCGTTGTAGCCGAAGAACGCGAAGTCGGGATCGTGTGTTAAGATCAACATCAGATTCCACACACTGTTTTCCAGCAGCTTGCTGCGCGGCATGTACGTCAGTTTGCTTTTCCAGTCGACATCCTCCTCGGAGAAGTCATACTGTGCTTGCTTTTCGCGTTCTTCCGTCAGCAGCGTTCTGACAGTGGGCTGCTGGGTGGCGAACTCGCACATGGCCTGATAACTGGCTTTTTCATCACTGTCGCCGAATCTGTGGATGCGCACGAGGTCAAAGGCGTTGAGCAGCTTTCCGCAGGCCGGATCTGTGGCGTGATGGCTGTACGCAAACTTTTCGTCGTAGATCACAACGCCCGCGCTGCTGTCCGCCGGGATATAGTCATAGCGCCCATCAATCGCCGATGTCGCGTAGACATCCGAGAGAAACGCGTCGATGGCTTCCGTGATAGAAAAGGCACGGCAGAAAGCACCGACCACGCCGGACTTGCCAAGCGGGTCTTCCTGTGGCTTTCGGGCGCTTTCCCGCACTACGCTTTCCCGGGACGACGTCGGCAGCAGCGAACAGTCCTTCCAGTCGGGGTGCGCGGATAGAATCTCGTCGGGATTCAACCACGCCCCTTCAGTCGTCTTGCAGATAAACTCGCCGTTTGAGGGCGTAGTCGGCCAGTACATCAGCTGGCTTGGCCTATAGGAACACTCATCAAACTGATCGATGCCCCAGACGTCTGCGAAGAACCTCGACAGCGCAACGTACTCATCCGGCGTCACATCCCTTGTGAGCGGTACGATGATACGGCAGCGTGGTGCTTCCGGCGTATGACCGTGGGTGGTATAGAGGCAGGAAGCACACGTAGACTCGTGAGTGAAGCGATCTATGAAGCCGATTTCAGCGTGATCCGCGTCCATCGTCAGCATCGAACGGCAGGTCACTGTGTCCGCTTTCCTGCGATTGTTCTTAAGCTGACCGCCTACAAATCCGCCCTTGTCCTTCGCCGCGTCGCGTTCGGCCTTTTTCATTCGGGGGTATTCTTCGGCGGATTCTGTCGTGCGGATGGTTGTGGATAGTCTCGTGCAGAGAGCGTCCCATGTGGTCGTTTTGTTTGACCACGTTCGCGCAAAGCAGCTATTCCCGTAGGCAATGGGTAATTCACGCATGGTACTACACCTCCTGACATGTTGGTATGCGTGTGCAACGGTTATCTGAGATCACTCGCGCACCTCCTCACCGC
>JAEXBS010000077.1 GCA_023393915.1 Bacteroidota bacterium
GGGTCTGATCGTCCATCTGAAGGGCATCCCAAACTCTGGCGTTGAATCCTTTGATACCACCATGAAGGCAATTTGGTCCATTGTTGATGGGCAGGTTATATTCCTTGCCATGCAAATGGAATTTCCCTTTTGCAATGCGATTACCATATCGACCAATCAAAGTTGATAAGTACGGTTCAGGTGAATGAATGACATCCTGGATGTTGTCGTGTCCTTGAATGACGTTGGCTAATTTGCCATCTTTGTCAGGAACCATAATGGCAGCGATGGCACCACCGTAGTTCGTGATTGCGATTTCATTTCCAACATGATTCTTGAGGATATACAGGTCTGTTTTTTTCCCGTCAATAGTGGTTTGAAAGTCATTGGGGTTCAAACCACAGAGGTTTTCTGTTTCAGTTGTGTTCGTCATAAAAATAAGCTTTTAGTTACTTGATGCTTTTGCAAAGTAACTGAAAAAAAATGAATATGACAAACATAAGTCATAAAAAAACATTGACTTTTGGTGTTAAATACTATTAAACAGTCATTGTTTTAGAAAGGTCAATAAATCGGCTACCACATAACTACTTCCACCGATGAAAATGAAATCATGCATACTTGCGTCATGCATGGCTGCTTGGTATGCGTCGCTCACCGTTGGAAAAGCTTTTCCGTGGAGATGGTTTTCGCGCCCTAATTGTGCGACTTTTTCAACAGGAAAAGCGCGTTGGCATGAAGGTTGTGTCCAATAGTAGTGTGCATTCTGGGGCAACATTTGGATGATTGTTGACAGGTCTTTATCGTTCACCATGCCGAATACGATTCTCATTTGCTCGCAATTTTGTTGTGTCAATTGTTGGCTCAGATAAGTCCATCCGCCTACATTGTGTCCTGTGTCACAATAAGTTGCCGGCGACTTTTGAATGCATTGCCATCTTCCCAGCAGTCCGGTGGTGGTCGAAACCTGTTTGAAGCCTTGACGTACACTGTTGTCTGACAACTTGATAAGGTCGTAGTTCTTCAGCACTTTCACTGCATTCAAGACGGTGTTGGCGTTTTTGTCTTGATAATTTCCCATCAGGTCGCCATGAATTTCTCCGAACGACTGCGTTTTATAGACTCTTTCTTGCAACGCATTATCATATTTAGAGGCGATAATCTCATTGTTATCTTCGGCGAAAATAAGGGGAGCGTCATGTTGTTTTGCAACTTCTTCAAACACGGTTTTTGTCTCTGCTGTTGTCTCACCCACCACCACAGGAATGTGGTTTTTGATGATACCGGCTTTTTCTTTTGCGATTAATGGCAGCGTGTTACCCAAAAATTGCGTATGATCCAGACTGATGTTGGTAATGATGGATAGGATAGGGGTAATGATATTGGTACAATCGAGCCTACCTCCCAGTCCCACTTCTATAACCGCAACATCAACTTTTTGTTCTGCAAAATATGTAAATGCCAATGCAGTAGTCAATTCGAAGAATGAGGGATGAAGGGGTTCAAAGAAACTTCTTTCTTCTTCTACAAATCTAATCACGCGTTCTTGGTCAATGCATTGGCCGTTGACGCGTATGCGTTCCCTGAAATCAATGAGGTGAGGAGAGGTGTAAAGTCCTACTTTATACCCTTCTGCTTGCAGAATTGAGGCTAGTGTATGCGAGCATGATCCCTTGCCATTGGTGCCTGCTACATGAATGGTCTTATATTGTCTGTGTGGATGATTAAAATGCTCATCCAGTGCCAAAGTGTTTGTTAAGCCTTCTTTGTAGGCCGATGCGCCCACATTTTCAAACACAGGGGTTGCGTGAAAAAGGTAATCAATTGTTTCTTCGTATGTCATCTTAAACCAAAAAAAATGCAGTTGATGCTAGCCATCAACTGCGAGTTTAACTTAATCAAAATAATTTCTGAACTTCTTGAAGATAGACCGTTTGGTCACGTTGTCGCCTTTGAAATTATCATTATTGCGCAAACTCTCCAACATGTTCTTCTCCTCACGACTCAAAGTCTTTGGTACGAACACGCTGATGTGCACCACCAAGTCACCTTTTCCGCTGCCATATCCTTGCACGGCGGGCAATCCTTTGCCTCTCAGGCGCAATGTCTTCCCGGGTTGTGTACCAGCATCAATCTTGATTCTAACGCGCGTTCCTTCCAGTGTGGGTATCTCCACCTCACCACCAAGGGCCGCTGTTGGGAAGTCGAGCAGCAGGTTGTAAACGATGTCCTGACCATCACGAATGAAAGTGTCGTTTTCCTCTTCTTCGATGTACACCTGGATATTCCCGCTGATACCGTTTCGTTGGCCTGCGTTACCCTTGCCCGGAACGTTCACGACCATGCCTTCTGCCACGCCTGCCGGTATTTTAATCTCAACGATTTCCTCGCCTTTAACCACTCCGGTACCATGACACTGATGGCATTTGTCTTTGATGACGGTGCCTTCACCATGACAGGTTGGACATTCTGTTTGTGTTTGCATCATGCCCAGCATGGTTCTTACCGTCTTGACAACAACACCACTTCCGTGACAGGTAGGACAGGTCTCTGACTTACTTCCACTCTCTGCACCGCTACCATGGCAGTGCGTACAGGTGACATCCTT
>JAEXBS010000010.1 GCA_023393915.1 Bacteroidota bacterium
TGGCAAATTTAAATTCGGCAGTTTTGTGTCATTCATTACCGCAGCCAGCGGTGTGACCTTCTTTGGAATTGGTTCCGCATTCTGGGCTCTCTTTGCCGGCACGGTAATAACTCTTCTGCTGGAGAAAAAAGACTACGATTCAATGGTATCGCCGTTAGATTAAAAATGAGAGGGAGAGTGACAGAATTCTGTTGCTCCCCCTCTTTTTAAAAAATTGAGGAGGTATAAGTAAATTGAAAATAGCATCGATTCAGTTAGAGATAAAAGACGGTAGAAGCAAACAGGAGATGATTGCCTATACACTTGAAATGATAGACAAATGTAAGGGAGCCGATCTAATAGTATTACCAGAATTATGGAATGTTGGCTTCTTTAACTATGATAATTATCATAATGATAGTGAAGCTATTGATGGTGTTACGACAACTACCATAGCCGCTAAAGCTAGAGAATTGAATGCATATATTTTTAGCGGTAGTTTTGTTGAGAAGCAGGGAACGAAATACTATAACACAAGTGTTTTGTTTGACCGGAATGGGTGCAATATAGGCGAATACAGAAAAATCCACCTCTTCACATATAAATCTAGAGAGCCGGAACTTTTAACGCCAGGTGAGAAAATAGTTGTTGCAGACACCGAATTCGGTAAGGTCGGTCTTGCTACATGCTACGATCTTCGTTTTCCTGAGCTTTTCCGTAAAATGACATTAGATTTTGGTGCTGAATATTTCTTGGTTACCTCAGGTTGGCCATTTCCACGAATAGAGGCCTGGAATGCACTGAACCAAGTGCGTGCTCTTGAGAATACTTGCTACCTGGTATCATGCAATGCTGCGGGCGTTAATCAAGGTGTACGTTTTGGGGGACATAGCCAGATAGTTGACCCTTGGGGATATGTCATTGCTAGTAGTGGTTATGAGGAAGCTATTGTAAAAGCTGAAATTTGCCATACAGAGTTGGCACGGGTGAGGAAAGAGTTTCCCGTTTTAAAAGACACTAGGATAGTTTAAAAAGTGTTATTGATTATTTAATAGAACAAGGAATTTAATGAAGGGAGAACTGCTATATGAAACCGATATTGAAATTTCTGTCAGATCAAGAAATTTTACTTGTTCACGAAACATCACTGCGTATTCTGAACAAAATTGGCATGAAAATGCCGCATAAAGAGGCTCATGAAATATTAAAGAAAGCAGGTGCCTCAGTAAATGAAGAGACAGGAATGGTTTTTTTCCCTGAGTCATTAGTTAGTGATGCATTAAAAAATGTACCTAAGCGTTCGGATGTTGTTCTATATGCCCAAAATCCTGATCAGGATATTCGATTTGTGGACAATGTCCCGACAAACGTATGTATGACGATGGCAATTGACGTAATCGATCCATGGGATGGGAAAAGAAGAGCCGCTACAAATGAAGATTTAGCACGGCTGACATGGTTGGCTGACAGAAATCCTACGATTGCGGTTAATGGAGGGCTTGTTACCCCGCAAGATGTACCTGGGGAATACAATGATTGGTATACATGGGCGACATGTCTGAAAAATACAACTAAGCATATAACAGGAGGTATGCTTGGAGCCAGATGTGTTCGCGATGCGGTGGAGATGGCCTCTATTGTTATAGGAAGCAAAGAAGCGTTTATGGCACGTCCTTTTATATCTGGATGGGTACTTACTCTTCCATGTTTGGGTATAGATTTTGAGTCTCTTGATGCAATGATGGAGATGAACCGATTAAATCTGCCAATTATACTTACATCAGGCCCAATGGTGGGAGCATCTTCTCCTATGAGTTGTGCTGGATCTCTTGCCCAGGCCCATGCCGAGATGCTTGCATGTATAACCCTTTCGCAAATAATCAATCCAGGTTGTCCAATAATTTATACAAGTTTTATTCGCAGCTTAGATATGCGGTCTGTTACTGCTTGTATGGGGAGTCCTGAATCGGGGATGATGAGAGCTGCTATGGCACAAATAGGTAAATATTTTGACCTTCCTGTAAGAATGCCAGGATTACTGCGTGATTCCAAAGTTTTAGATGCACAAGCTGGTTTTGAAACTGCTCTTACTGGTGTCATGAATATTTTAAATGCAGACTTAATGGATTCTATGCAGTTAGATTCCGATTTACTAGTAGATTATGCAGATTTAGTATTCACTCCTGACTCTGTACAGGGGCTTCAGCGTGTAGCTAAAGGCATCGACGTAACCGAATCTGTTATGGATGAATGTTTTGAAACGATCAAAGAAATAGGATGCGCTGGCAGTTTCTTGGAGCATCCACAAACATTGAAAAAGTGCCGTAAAGAAATATGGCATCCTAAACTTCACAACCGCCAAAATTATAGTGTATGGAAAGAAAATGGAGGAAAAGATATCCGACAGAATGCAATAGAAAAAATTATAACTTTGCTTGAAGAAAGAGAGGGCGCGATAATTTCACAGGAAAAATGCGCAGAAATCGATAAAATCTTAGCTCGCCTTAATTGACCGGTATTAGTTAATTATGATTAAGGCCTTCCAATAATATTATCTAATTATAGAAAAAATTATTTAAGGAGTGGTGAGGATGACAACCGAACGGAACAACATTAGCAAAAAGCAGAATAAACTTGTCTCTGTATTGAGTTTGGGTTTTCTTGTATTGTTCGTAGCGATGTCTTTTATTAATATTGATGTTGTTACAAAGTTGGTAAATCTCTCCTTTTCTTTTTCTGTCAAATATTTTGGCGCTGTATGGCAAATTTTGCTTGTAGGAACTTTCTTCTTGTCAATAGCTCTTGCATTTAGTAAATATGGTGATGTTAAACTTGGTGATTTAGATAAACCAGAATTTTCAACATTTCGTTGGATATGTATGATCATGTGTACGTTACTTGCGGGTGGAGGTGTTTTTTGGTCTGCCGCCGAACCAATGTACTATTTCCTTAATGTACCTCCCTCATTTATTGGAATAGAAAATGCGACGAAAAATGCGGTAGCTCCAGCGTTATGCCAGTCGTTTTTACATTGGGGGTTTTACGCATGGGCAATACTGGGAACACTTGGTACTATTGTATTAATGTATAGTTGTCATTGTAAGGGTATGCCACTTGCACCACGTTCATTAATATATCCGATTCTCGGTGAAAAAGGCGTGAATGGCATATGGGGATCGCTTGTTGATACCACAACAATAATTGCAACAGCAGCTGGCACAATTGGCCCCATAGGTTTTCTTGGTTTGCAGATGAGTTACGCTATATCTGATATGACGGGAATTCCCGATGTATTTACTACACAATTAGCTGTGATAGCAGTGGTTACCGCCGCGTATACGCTAACAGCCGTGACCCCAATATATAAGGGTATTAACCATATAAGTTTCGTGAATATATGTCTGACTATATTTGTGATTCTATTTATCCTACTTTTCGGCCCAGGTGCATTTGTTGTAGATTCTTTTTTCTCTGCTATGGGAATGTATCTCGGAGGGGATTTTATCCGGCTTGCTCTGTTTAGGAGTGATACAGCTTGGATCGGAGGCTGGACAATTTTCTTCTTTGCGTGGTTTCTTGGTTATGGTCCAATGATGGCAGTTTTTTGCGCAAGAGTGTCAAGAGGAAGAACAATCAGAGAGTTGATGATTGCGGTTAGTGTTATAGCGGCTATAGCCACTAATGCATGGTTTTCTGTCTTAGGAGGAGCTGGTATCTTCTACGAACTTACAACTCCTGGATCTGTATCAGAAGCACTTAATAGTAATGGGCTTCCCGCCGCGTTACTGTCCATTATTCGTCAGCTTCCAGCGCAATCGCTAATGGTACCAATAATATTACTTTTAGTTGCGCTTTTTTTGGTTACAACTGGTGCTGGTATGACCTATTCGATGGCAATTTCTGTATCTGGAAAGGAAAATCCGCCTGTTTGGCTTCGTATCGTGTGGGGGGTTGTTATGGGAGCAGTTGCCGCACTTCTCATAAAATTAGGCTCTGGGGGGATTGGTGCGCTACAGAACTTTATTGTGTTTACAGCCGTGCCGCTTACATTCTACTATTTTCCTACCCTATGGATTGGACCTAAGTGTGCTAAATTGATGTATGAAATGCAATTTGGTAATAAAAAGGAAAAAATAGACGAGTAGTTTTCATGAACTATAGGAGGGACTAAAAATGGAAAAAATATTGTCAAATATCTCAAATGCAGTGTTAGAGGGAGAAACTAAAGATGTTGTGCGGCTTTGCCAGGACGCTTTAGATGCGGGGTTGCAGGCAGGCGATGTTTTGAAAAAAGGATTAATCGCAGGGATGAACGAAGTTGGCATACTTTTTAAAGATGGAGAGATGTTCGTCCCTGAAGTTCTAGTTTCAGCTAAAACACTACAAATAGGGGTTGAATTTTTATCACCATACTTAAAAGAAGCTGGAGTTGGGGTGATAGGAAAAATAATGACGGTCACTGTTGAGGGGGATCTTCATGACATAGGTATTAAACTTGTAGGTATGATGCTTGAAGGTGCCGGATTTGAAGTAATTAATCTTGGTGTTGATAAGAAAGCGGATGAGATAATCACTAAGGTTAAGGAGTTAAATCCAGATATATTAGCGATGTCTGCTATGTTGACGACAACGATGGGGAAAATGGAAGAGGTCATTTCCCGTCTAAAAGAAGAAGGCCTTGAGAAAAAAATACAGATTATGGTGGGTGGTGCTCCATTGAGCCCAATGTATGCAGAAAGAATCGGTGCGAATTTTTCGTCTGATGCTAGCGAAGCTGTCCGAGTCGCTAAAATGTTACTTAATGTAGCGTAATCATTTCCCCGTTGTGGCTGTGCGTTTATATTATTATTTCTACCGCCGCATATTTTATCCTTAATGTATTGTTCAGTAGAATGCGGCATATAGTAAGCGAACAGCCACTATTATTTTCATACGGAGGTTGTATATATTATGAGTAGTACATATAGAAAAGATCTCGTTCTTAAAGCACTAAAATATGAAGAAGTGGACAGAATACCATGGGTGCCTTTTACTGGAGTACATTGTGCAAAATTAATAGGTGTTGATGCGGAGACATATCTTCGTGTTCCAAATAATATTGTGAAAGGTGTGAAGATGGCTGCGGAGAGATATTACGCAGACGGCGTATGCTCCGTATTTGATTTGCAGATTGAAGCGGAAGCGCTGGGGTGCGAATTAAAATGGTCGCGTAACAATCCCCCAGCAGTAGCCACCCATGTACTAGATAGCAAAGCGTTGTCCGAGCTTCCAGAGTTTACTCCTTGTTTGGGGAGAATAAATGATGCGTTAACCGTTACCAAAACTTTAAAAAAAGAAATTGGGAGCGATGTCGCTATTTTTGGTCTAATTTGCGGTCCATTTACCCTTGCTTTACACTTAGCGGGAGCAAAGTTTCTCACGGACATGATTGAGGAACCTAAACGGGCATCTGAAATATTGACTTTCTGTGCCGAAGTCGCAAGAAAGATGTCTGCATGGTATGTTGAAGCTGGCGCAGATGTTGTCGCATTGGTGGATCCAATGACTAGCCAGATATCTCCACGACATTTTAAAAAATATGTGATGTCGGCAGTGGAGCCTGCAATTATAGAAGTAAAGAAACGCGGTGCTCTAGTAACCTTATTCTGCTGTGGAGATGCCACGAAAAATATCGAATTAATGATGAGATGTGAACCAAATGGTATTGCTTTTGATGAACAAGTAAGTATTTCTACATCAAAAGAGTTGTCAAATCAATATGGCGTAGCTATAGAAGGGAATATGCACCTTACTACTACTCTTTTATTTGGAAATCCAATTGAATGTGTGGATGAAGCAAGACAGTGCATACAAGATGGAGGCATGAAAGGTTTTATCCTGTCTCCGGGGTGTGATCTCCCATTTGATACGCCGGTATATAACCTTGAAGCTGTTGGGCGTTACGTGCGACACGGCGAAGTCCCGCTACCTAATAGTGGTTTTATGTCGCTAAAAGAGGCTCTGGCAAATTGTGACGCTGCTGCAGAAGGCTTTGAAGATGTCGAGATAGAACCAGGTAAGTTATTTGTTGAGGTTGTGACACTCGATTCAGAGGGATGCGCTCCTTGCCAGTATATGATGGAATCACTACATAGAGTAAAAGACAGATATTCTGGCAACCTAAAATATAGAGAAACACTTATAAAGAGTTTAGGTGGGATAAAACGCGTTAGCGCTATAGGAGTAAAAAATTTACCGTCAATGTTAATAAATAATGAATTAGTATTCGATAATATTGTACCGACTGATGATGAGTTGATAAAAGAACTCAACAGAAGGTTGAAAATGTAAATATCTGGATAATTTTTTGTTAAAAATTAATGTAAATAGTTAGAGGTATGTTATCTACCACTGAAATTACAGGAGCCAGATTTTCAGTGGTAGATTTATATGATAATCATTTTTATAATATAATCTAAGGTAGCTGACATTAAATTGTTGTATTTTTGTTTACGTTCTTAATTATCGTGCTAGAAACTTCATCTTTTATCTACTTACAACATTGTATTATGAATAATAAAAACTCTTACAACAAACGACTGGTTTGTCTTGTAGCCTTGACCGTAATATATAATAGTTAATTAGTTAGCAATACTTAGGAGGGGCATTTTGAAAGATAAAAACATTTTGCTCACGCCGCTCTTTCTGCGGCTCTTTATTCCATTTGGGGTTGGGTATTTCCTGTCGGTATTCCTCGGCAGCGCCAACGCGACGATGGCGCCGATGCTGGTTACGGAATTTACGCTTTCTCCCTCCGATCTTGGCTTCATGAGTTCCATATATCTGATATTTTTCGGACTCGCTCAGTTTCCACTCGGCGTCTTTCTTGACAGGTACGGAGCCCGCGCCACGCTCGCGCCGATGCTGCTATTTGCCGTCGCCGGCGCGCTGGTATTCGCCGCGGCGGAGGGTTTTGCGGCGCTGGCCCTCTCCCGCGCGC
>JAEXBS010000015.1 GCA_023393915.1 Bacteroidota bacterium
ATATAGAGATATGAAATAATGTGAAATGAGAGAGATGAACTTTGAACTTTAAACATTGAACATTGTACTGTCAACTTACAAACTTAAAAACTCATCAACTCAAAAACTTAAGCTATCAACTTGTGAACTTGTCAACTCGTGAACTAAAAACTAAAAACTTAAGCTATTAACTCGTCAACTCGTCAACTTGTCAACTAAAAACTTATAAACTTAAAAACTCATCAACTCACAAACTTACACAAACACTGCTCCCGCAGAACTTCACATGAAGTCTGCGGGAGCAAAGTAATATATGTTTGTTCAATTGAGCTTACTCAATGACAATCTTTGAGGTCTGCACATTCGTGCCGTCGGTAGCCTTGATGAGATAAACACCTGAAGGAACTTGTCCTTTCAGCTTCTTCGCATCGAGCGGCAAGCTGAAGGTACCTATCTTCGCACCAGAGAGGTTGAAGAGTTCTGCCTCACCCTTGGTCAAGGTAATAGAAACGTTATCAATACCTGTCACAGTATCCATCACCTTTTCATAGTCAGTCTCTGGAGTATCGGCGAATATAAAGCGATTATGCTCGATGCCGTCTACCGTAGCTGTGAAGAAGTAACGTGCCTTACCGTTGTTGAACGGAATCACAGTTTTCGTCTTCAAGTCAACCAACTTCAAGTTCTGATAGTTCAGGCTCCATGCGTTCAGCTCCATGTTATAGGTGTCACCCTTAGCGGTTTCAACGCTAAACGTGCTTCCTATCAACGAAGGCAAACTGGAAATCTGTACATTCTTACCGTCTGTGGTTGTGGCAAATACAGAAGGTTCGCCCATGTTCAGCTTCTCACCTTCCAATTGAGAGTCGTAGGCTGGCGTGGCGTCCTCTTCTTGGTACGTCCAGAACTTATCAACTACCTTGCCATTATCCATTGTTACCATGACACTACCACGACTAAAGCCACCGTCCATGACAAATGACTTGGCGCGCAATGGTTCGGTCTTAGATTCCACTCCCACATAAGGAATGGTGAGTGTACCTTTCGTCATGCTGTACACAGGGTTGCTGTATTTTACCTCGAAACCTTGCATAGGTGCCAGTGTACTGGTAAGACCATTCTCCCCTGCCTTGCTAATGTTCACAGCTTCATAGCCACCCTTTACTTTTACAGACTGTCCATTCTGGTTCTTCCAGTCATCCCAGCTACCTGTGGAGTAGATGTAAACCGTGTTGTCCATTTCGACACCAGCTTCACCAGATGCCAACTTGATGTTCTTGATTGGCAAACCAGCCATGAACGAGTTACCTACGATGTTGTGACCCAATCCGTAACGTCTTCCATCTTGGGTTGTAGCCTTAGAGGCGGTAACTTCAGCTGCCTGTCGTGTCAGGTCGATAGTCTGCTGGCAGAGGTTCAGCTTACCTTGAATCTTGTGAACACCTTCACTTCCCTTCCTTACTGGAGCTACCTCGTAGCCTTTGAAGGCAGCCATCTTATCAGTGTTCTTTACTGCCATCCACTTTTGATAGTAGTGATTAGGATCGTTCTTCGTTTCATCGTATGCACGAACTCTCATTCCTTCGAATGCAGGATTCTTGGTAGCCTCTGCCACCGGCAAGCCAATATACTGCCAATCAAACTCGGCATAAACTGTCTTTCCATTGTCTGGAGAGGTAGCGTCCTTATCATCCGTTGATGTGCGTCCAGGATAATACGCACCCAGCGGCTTGAACTCAACAGTAGCAAACACGGTAGATGCGCATGGGTCAGTGTTGTTCAAGATGAACGTACCCACAGTCTTGCCGTCGATTGATGTCTTCATCACGAGCTTGTCCTTGTCACCGTCTGTGGTGAAGCCTTCTACGCTCTTCACGGTCAAACCACCATCAGCAGGAACAACCACAGCTGGGTGACCAGTGGTCTTGGTAGTAGCACCTTTCTCAAACTTCTCGTTGGGGGCGTTGTTCACCAGCTTGTTTACAGAGATAAACTTACCAGCAGGCAAGTGCAGGTCGCGCTCTGCCACCTTCTTCTCACCCTTGATGTCAGGCTGACCGTTGGCAAAGATGATGCTCTGGCCGTCCTTAGGAACGTCGTTGGTCCAGTTCTCTTTCTTGTTGAAGTCGTTGTCCACGCCACCAATCCAATAGTTGTTGCCGCAGGCATTCTCTTCAGGGTCGTAAGCTGAGCCTGCACCCTGTCCACCATTGGCAGCCTTAGGAGGTATACCGTTTTCATCTACTTCACCCTTGATACGTCCTTGTTCGTCAACATTGTCCTCAGTGATGTCTTTGTTGTCACCTTCAACTGCATCAGGACATCCGTCGCCGTCACTGTCGGCATCAAAGAAGTTAGGAATACCGTCCATGTCATCATCGTATGGCAACATAATCGTTACCACAGTGTTCACCATACCCGTTTGGTCAGGAGTCTGTGTAAACGCAAAGTACTTCTTGCCGGGATCGGTGTTCAGGTACGACAATGCTACCTGATCAGTAAGATTCACGTCCTTGTTATTTATCAGCACTTTCTTGGTGCCTCGATCCTCGTATACGGTGTAGCGGTCATCGTCCATTTTGGTGTACAACTCGGTCTGCGACAACGCATGCTCATTGGTGAGAACGTTGATGCCAAACTGGTTGTCCTGGTGGAACGATGAAGTTGGTGTGCTCTGCATCAGCACATACGGATGCATGGTTCCTCCAATTTCCCAAGTAGTTATAGTTCTGTCGCTATTTGTTCTAAAGCGATCTCTATCCACAGAGTAGTTTTGAACCGTTACGACTACTCTACCCGTACCAGCTTCGTATCCAAACTTATCGGAGAGGTCTACGGTATAAGCCTCGTCACCCGTTGCTGCTTTTGCACCAATCACAGAAGGCAACAAGGTAAGCACCCTACCTGTCTTAGGATTAGGATTGAGATAGTTCTCATCCTTCACAATATTAGCGAAGAGTTGCTGAGTCTTCACATTGTCTCTATAACGTATCCACTTGCTTGTTCCCAAGCCGGTATTGTCAATCGTCGGTGTGAGGTTGGGCTCGGCAATATCCGCACATTCTACCTCGTTCTTGATACCATCATTGTCCCAATCAAGATCACCAGGAGCTACAACGCATGGTTTGAAGAATATCTGCGCACCGGTGTTCTGTGCGAACTGACGTGTCGTGTTA
>JAEXBS010000030.1 GCA_023393915.1 Bacteroidota bacterium
GGGGCACTTCCAGCTGCAGACCAAGGTGTATGGCCGTGAGGGCCTGCCCTGTGTGCATTGCGCACGCCCCGTCGTATTGCTGCGACAGGGGCAGCGAAGTACCTACTACTGTGCTTCTTGTCAAAAGCTCTAGCCAAAGCGTAGCCGGGCGATGAGCAGTCTGGTTATATTCAGAAGCTTTGAGAGGCAATCACAGCGAAGAGGGAGAAATCGTGGGCCCTTCACCTTCATTTAGCGAGCAGTTCGACCGTCTGAGCCACTGGCGCAAAAGCTTTGCGGCGCAGATGGCCAGTTTCCGGGAATGGCTGGCGGCCCATGAACTGCTGGATGCGGCGGTGCAGGAGCAGCTGCAGCGGCTGGAAAACCTGTTGCGTGGCGACAAGGTGAGCGTAGCCTTTGTGGCAGAGTTCTCCCGTGGCAAGTCAGAGCTGATCAATGCCGTGTTTTTTTCCCACTACGGCCGGCGCATCATGCCCGCCAGCCCCGGGCGCACCACCATGTGCCCGACCGAGCTGAGCTACGACACCGGCCTGCAACCCTGCCTGCGCCTGCTACCCATTGAAACACGTGCTCAGCCCTACAGCCTGGCCGAGTGGCGTGAGCGCCCTTCCACCTGGGTGCAGCTGCCGCTGGATGTGGATGATGCCGACCAGCTGGCGCAGACCATGGCCCATGTGGCGCAGGTACGCAAGGTGCCGGTGGACGAAGCCCGCCAGCTGGGTTTCTGGAGCGATGAAGACGGCGTGGAAAACCCGCTGGTGGATGCGCAGGGGCTGGTGGAAATCCCCAAATGGCGCCACGCCCTGATCAATATGGCGCATCCGCTGCTCCGGCAGGGGCTGGTGATTGTGGACACCCCGGGCCTGAACGCCGTGGGTATGGAGCCGGAGCTGACGGTCAACCTCATCGCCCAGGCCCATGCCGTGGTGTTTGTGCTGGCGGCTGATACGGGCGTGACCAAGTCAGACCTGGCGATCTGGAAAGGGCTCCTGCAGCCCTGCCACCGTGAAGGGGATGCGTATCTGGTGGTGCTCAACAAGATTGACACCCTGTGGGGCAGCCTGGACTCCGGCACGGAAGTCAAAGAGTTGCTCAACCGCCAGCGCAGGCAAAGCGCCCAGATTCTGGATATTGATCCGGCGCGCATCGTGCCGCTGTCGGCACAGAAAGGGCTGGTGGCCAAGATTGAAAGCAACACCGCACTGCTGCAAAAAAGCGGTCTGCCCTTGTTTGAGGATTTGCTGGCCCAGGGCATTCTGGCCCATCGCCAGAGCATTTTGCGCAGCGTGGTGGGTGAGGGCATGGCGCATTTGCAGCAGCAGGTGCTGCGTTCCATCCTGATTCGCCGCCGTGATCTGGATGAACAGATGCTGGAGCTGCGCAGCCTGCGCGGCAAAAACACGTCCATGATTGGTCGCATGCGCCAGCGCATTGAGCAGGAGCAGCAGGCCTTTGAGAACAGCACGGCCAAGATACTGGCGCTGCGCACCGTGCATCTGAAGCTGATGAACCAGGCCTTCCATCTGCTGGGCGCGACTTCGCTGCGCAAGGAGCTGGAGCAGCTGTCTGGTGCGCTGGAGCATTCGGGGCTGAAGGTGGGGGTGCGCAAGGTCTATGCCTCAACGTTTGAGCGCCTGCGTGATCTGGGTGCGCAGGTGCGTGCAGCGGCAGCCGAGGTGCAGACCATGCTGGCTGCCATGTTCCGCGAGCTGAATGCGGAGTTCGGCTTTTCGCTGCAGCCGCCAGGTGATCTGCAGCTGCATGACTTTGAGCGCGAGCTGGCGCAGATTGAAGAGAGCTATCTGCAGTACCTGAGCTTTGGCAACACGCTCAAGCTGGCCAACCCCATGTTCGGCCAGCGCATGCTCAAGGCGCTGGGCATGCGGCTGCGTGCGGTGTTTGAATCCGCAGCCAATGACCTGGATTTATGGAGCAAGAGCGCCACGGCACAGCTCGATGCACAATTGAAGGAGCGCAAGCGCAGCTTTGCCCGGCGCATGGAGGCGGTAGACCGCATCCACGAAGCCGCCAGCGGCCTGGCGCAGCGCATTGCCGAGATTGAGTCGGCCGAGCAGCAGTTGGACCAGCTGGAGCAGCGCCTGGCGCAGTGGGCGCAGCAGCTGCTGCAGGTACCGCAGGCGCAGGCCCTGGAGCTAGCCGTTGTGCCCGAGGCGGTCTGAGTGCTGCTGCGCTGACTCTCTGAACCTTCCTCTTTCCCCCGAGCTTCCTTTGAGCGTTCCGAATCCTTTGATTGCCACGCAGGTGGTGCAGTGGCAGGCCGTGCATGGCCGCAACTATCTTCCCTGGCAGCAAACGCGTGACCCGTACCGCGTCTGGCTGTCTGAAATCATGCTGCAGCAGACCCAGGTCACCACAGTGCTGGGCTACTACGAGCGTTTTCTGCAGGCTTTTCCTGATGTGGCCAGCCTGGCGGCTGCACCCGAAGACGATGTGATGGCGCTGTGGAGCGGCCTGGGCTACTACAGCCGCGCACGCAATCTGCACAAATGCGCCAAGGCGGTGATGGCCGAGCATGGTGGCGCTTTCCCGCGCAGTGCCGAGGTGCTGGCGACCTTGCCGGGCATTGGCCGCTCCACCGCAGCGGCCATTGCCTCGTTCTGCTTTGGTGAACGTGCAGCCATTCTGGATGCCAACGTCAAACGCGTGCTCACGCGCGTGCTCGCCTTTGGCGAAGACCTGTCGAGCAGCCGCAATGAAAAAGTGCTGTGGGCGATGGCTGAAGACCTGCTGCCCACGCAGGATTTGCAGCACAGCATGCCGCGCTACACGCAGGGCCTGATGGATCTGGGGGCCACCATTTGTCTGCCACGCAATCCCTCCTGCCTGGTGTGCCCGCTGCAGGCAGACTGCCGTGCTGCACAGCGTGGCAATCCGCAGGACTATCCCGTCAAGACGCGCAAGACCAAGCGTGGCTCACAGGCCTGGTGGCTGCTGGTGTTGCGTGATGTGGGAGGCAATCTCTGCCTGCAGCGCCGCCCTTCCAGCGGTGGTGACACGGGCATCTGGGCGGGGCTGTTCAGCCCGCCGGTCTATGCCGGCGCAGAGGCGTTGAACACGCAGCTGGCCACGCTGGGCGTGCAGGTACAGGCGCGCCAGGACTGGCCTGCGCAGCTGCATGTGCTTACGCACCGTGATCTGTTTCTGCACCCTGTGGTGGTTGATGTGGCCGGAGTGCAGCCTGCGCTGGATGTGCAGGACGCAGGCTGGCAGTGGCAGTCACCGGCCGCATGGCCCCAGTTGGGGTTGCCAGCACCGGTGCGCAAGCTGCTGCAGGATTTATAAAAAACAGAGCTGCCAGCGCTTGTCTAGCAAGTATTTCAGATACTTTTATATCTGAAATGCTTTATTTATAAGCGCTAGCAGCTATTTTTTAGTGAGCGATGGTGACGGTATTTGCCAGCGCGCGGCTGTCCATTTCACGGTGGCGGCGCAGGGTTGACCATTGCTGCTGATAGCGCTTTGCCAGCTGTTCCACCAGATAGACAGAGCGGTGCTGCCCGCCGGTACAGCCAATGGCCACGGTCACATAGCTGCGGTGGTTGGCGTTGAGCACCGGCAGCCAGTGGTCCAGAAACTGCGCAATATGGGCCTGCATGGTCTGCACGTCGGCCTGCTGCTGCAGAAAGTCCTGCACTGGTGCATCCTTGCCGGTCAGCGGGCGCAGCTGCACGTCGTAGTAGGGGTTGGGCAGCATGCGCACATCAAACACATAGTCGGCATCGACCGGAATGCCGTGCTTGAAGCCAAAGGACTGGAACACCAGCGTCATCTGGTTGGCCGGTGCCTGCAGCAGCTGCTTCACATAGCTTTGCAGCTGCGCGCCGCGTATGTCGCTGGTGTCGATGACGTGGGCGTATTCGCGGATTTCGCCGAGTAGCTCGCGCTCGTGGTCGATGATCTGAATCAGCGCCTCGCGTGCCTCCGGGCCCTGTGGCCCCTCGGCCTGTGACAGCGGGTGGCGGCGGCGCGTTTCAGAAAAACGCCGCACCAGGGTGTTGGTGGAGGCGTCCAGAAACACCACATGCAGGCGCAGGCCAGAGGCTTTGAGCCGCTGCAGCTTTTCCAGCTCGCGCGGCAGATTGGGCAGGCTGGTGGCGCTGCGGGCATCAATGGCGACGGCCACGCGGTTGCGCTGCTGTGCGCGCTGCAGGCGGATAAAGTCGCCCAGCAGTTCGGGCGGCAGGTTGTCCACGCAGTAGTAGCCTGTGTCTTCCAGTGCATGCAAAGCCACGGATTTGCCCGAACCGGACATGCCGGTAATCAGCACAATCTCCAAATTCTTCATATCCCTGCCTTCCCTCTCTCAAGCAGACGTTGCGGCCAGCAGCATCTCACGCGCGTGTGCCATGGTCGTGTCAGAAATCTTCTCGCCGCCCAGCATGCGTGCAATTTCGCGCTCGCGCTGACTGCTGTTGGTGGGGGTGACGGTGCTGAAGGTGCCTGCCTTGTCGCGCTTTTTGGACACCACATAGTGGTGATCGGCACAGGCTGCGACCTGGGGCAGGTGGGTGACGGCCAGCACCTGGCGGTCCTTGCCCAGGGCACGCATGAGCTTGCCGACGGTTTCAGCCACGGCACCGCCGACGCCGGAGTCCACCTCGTCAAAAATCAGCGTGCCAGCCTGACCCAGCTTGCTGGTGGTCACGGCAATGGCCAGCGACAGGCGAGAGAGTTCGCCGCCTGAGGCGACCTTGCCAATGGGCTTGGGCGTTGCGCCGGGGTGGCCTGCGACCAGGAATTGCACGCTGTCCAGCCCGTGGGGCGTGGGTTCATCCAGCTTGTCCAGCTGCACTTCAAACTTGCCGCCCTGCATGCCCAGCCCCTGCATGGCCTGGGTGATGGCGCGCGAGAGCTTGGGTGCAGCCTTGGTGCGCTGCAGCGACAGCTCGCGCGCAGCGCTGTGGTAGGCCGCAAGCGCTTGCTGCTCTGCATGGCGCAGGCGGTCCAGGTCCACCACGGCGTCCAGCTGGCGCAACTCTTCACGCCATGACTGCAGCATGCCCGGCAATTCTTCCGGCGTGCGCTTGTAGCGGCGTGCCAGCTGCATCCATAGCGACAGGCGCTCGTCCAGCTCGGCCAGCTTGTCCGGGTCCAGCTCGGTGCGGCGCAGATAGATCTGCAGCGAATGCTGGGCATCATTGATCTGCGCCAGACTGGATGCCAGCACATCTGCAATCGCTTTGAATTCAGGCTCCAGATGCTCTTTATCCTGTAGCAAATCCTGGGCGCGGTTCAGCGGGGTGCTGACGCCGCTTTCGTCGTTTTCCAGCAGGTACAGCGCATTCTGTGCGGCATCCAGCAGCGCCTGTGCGTGGGACAGGCGGGTGTGCAGGGTGTTGAGTTCTTCCCACTCATCCGTGCCGGGGCTGAGCTTTTCCAGCTCGCCAATCTGCCACTGCAGGCGTTCGCGCTCACGCTGCAGCGTGTCCTGCGCTGCAATGGCGTGTTCCAGGTCTTTGGCTGCAGAGCGCCAGATCAGCCAGTGCTGGCGCAGGCTCTGGGTGTTGACACCGGCGTAGGCATCAAGCAATTGACGCACGGCATCCGCACGGGTCAGGCTCTGCCAGGCGTGCTGGCCGTGAATGTCCAGCAGCTCCTCACCCAGCGTACGCAGCTGCGTGGCGGTGGCCGGTGCGCCGTTGATCCAGGCGCGGCTGCGGCCCTGGCTGTCAATCACACGGCGCAGCAGCAGCACCTCTTCCAACGCAAAGCCGCCTTCTTCCAGCCAGTTGTGCAGGCGGGCGGGACAGTCAAACTCAGCGCTGATGTCCGCCTGCGTCGCACCTTCTCGCACCACTCCGGCATCGGCGCGGCTGCCCAGTACCAGCTGCAGGGCATCAATCAGAATGGATTTACCCGCGCCGGTTTCGCCGGTCAGCACGGTAAAGCCTGCGTGCAAATCCAGCTCCAGCTGCTGCACGATGACAAAGTCGCGCAGCGTGATCCGCTTGAGCGCCATGGTCAGTAACCTCCCTCGTTCCAGCCGAGCTTCTTGCGCAGCGTTGCAAAGTAGTCCCAGCCCACAGGATGGATGAAGCGCACGCTGTGTTCGGAGCGGCGCACATAGATGCGGTCGCCATGCAGCAGTGAGGCCAGTGACTGCATGTCAAAGTTGGCGCTGATGTCCCGGCCGCTGACCACTTCCATCATCACCTCGGTCTGGTCGGACAGCACAATGGGCCGGTTGGACAGCGTATGCGGCGCAATAGGTGCCATCAGCCAGGCAGGAATCGAAGGGTGCATGAGTGGGCCGCCGACCGACAGGGTGTAGGCCGTAGAGCCTGTGGGCGTGGCCACAATCAGGCCGTCTGCACGCTGGTTGGAGACAAAGCGTCCATCTACCTCGACGCGAATTTCCACCATGCCCGAGGTGCCGCCACGGTTGACCACCACATCGTTCATGGCCAGGGCTTCAAACACGATGGCACCATCGCGCACCACGCGTGCATGCATCAGCGGGCGGGCTTCCTGCTCGTACACGCCCTGCAGCATGGAGGGCAGCACTTCTTCATAGCGGTCCAGCGCAATGTCGGTGACAAAGCCGAGGCGGCCTTGATTGATTCCTATCAGTGGCGTGCCGTATTTGGCCATCTGGCGGGCAATGCCCAGCATGGTGCCGTCGCCGCCGACCACAATGCCCAGGTCGCAGTGTTGCCCCAGCTGGCCCACATCCATGGAAGGAAAACTGTGCTGCAGGCCCGTGTGGGCTGCGGTTTCAGCCTCCAGGACGACTTCACATCCTTGTGTACGCAGGAAATTTGCAATACCGTGAAGCACTGTGCTGGACTGCTCGGTAGCAGAACTAGAATGGCTCGGAGACTGGTATTTACCTACCAGTGCGACATGGCGAAACTTGGACGTCATACCGGAAATTACATCATTAAAATCAAAGCATGCTCGATGAACGTGCCAAGTTATTGTTGAAAGCGCTGATCGAGCGCTATATCGCGGATGGTCAGCCGGTGGGCTCGCGCACTTTGTCGCGAGCTTCGGGGCTGGAATTGTCGCCTGCAACCATACGCAATGTCATGTCTGACCTGGAGGAGTTGGGGCTCATCGCCAGTCCTCATACCTCGGCCGGACGGGTGCCCACGGCACGTGGCTACCGCCTGTTCGTCGACACCATGCTCACGGTCCAGGGCAGCGAACTCACTCCCCCGGAGCTGCCCGCTGAGCAACCCCAGAAAGTGATTGCCAATGCGGCGCAGCTGCTGTCCAACATGTCCCAGTTCGTGGGCGTGGTCATGGCGCCGCGCCGCAGCTCGGTGTTCAAGCACATTGAATTTGTGAAGCTGTCCGAGCACCGGGTGCTGCTCATCATCGTCTCTCCGCAGGGCGATGTGCAAAACCGCGTGCTGTTTACCGATGTGGAGTTTGATGCCTCGGAGCTCACCACCGCCTCCAACTTCATCAACACACACTACGCCGGTCTGGACATTGAAGAGGTGCGCGAGCGCATCAAGCAGGAAGTGGTGCGCTTGCAGGGTGAAGTGGTCAAACTCATGCAGTCTGCTGTCAATCTGGGCGCCGAAGCCATGATGCCCGGGCCCCAGGAACAGGTCATCATCTCTGGAGAGCGCAATCTCCTGTCTGTCAGCGATTTCTCCAGTGACATGGGTAATCTGCGCCGTGCTTTTGAGCTGTTCGAGCAAAAGACCCAGATCCTGCGTCTGCTCGATGTCTCCAGCAAGGCCGAAGGCGTGCGTATCTATATTGGTGGCGAAAGCCAGGTCGTGCCTTTTGAGGAGCTGTCGGTTGTCAGTGCCCCATATGAAGTGGATGGCCAGGTGGTTGGCACTCTGGGCGTGATCGGCCCCACGCGCATGCACTACGACAAGATGATTCAGATTGTGGACATCACATCGAAATTGGTCAGCAATGCGCTCAGTCAGCATCGCTAGCCGTTACAATGCGCGGGTTTCGTCCTTCGCAAGGAGCGGCGAGGCCCGGTTGGGGCGTTAGCTCAGTTGGTTAGAGCAGGGGACTCATAATCAAGAGGTCAGGGCAGTAAGATTGAAGTTTTCGGGCCTATAGCTCAGTTGGTCAGAGCAGGCGACTCATAATCGCTTGGTCGCAGGTTCAAGTCCTGCTGGGCCCACCATAACCCCAAGGTTTTCAATAAGTTACCGAAAACCTGCCGCTACACCCCGACTTGCCACCCCGAGGAAAACTGCCCTCCCTCGGGGCCTTGGCATCGGGCCTTTCTCCAGCGACCTCCGGCCCGCCCCAAAAAGCCGGGGGAGCCGTTGGGGGAGAAAACCCTTTACCCTCCCCCTCGGGCCACGTTCCCCTACATTCCCCCAGACTACAGCAGCTCCACCAGCTCCTTGCGCCAGTTCGACGAGGCTTGCTTGTCCGAGCGGCTGATTGCATTGATGTAGTGCGCGCCCTTGCTCTGACTGAATGTTGCGAAGAAGGGAATGCCCAGCCATTCCGTTTGCCCCTGCCACTGAACCTGTCCGGTTGCGAAGCAGTACGCCGCAAGCCGGGCCAGTGCGTTCTGCTGCGCGACTACATCAGGATCGTGCAGATGAACACGGTCAAGAATGCGCAGTCCGCGATGCGGGCCGTCTGCAATCTCTAGGGTCAGCTCCAGGTATTCGCTCCGGCCCGTCTGCACCATCTGCGCGTCGGCGAGCTTGACGAAGTGCTCGCCCGTAATCGGTTTCGGTGCTGCCGGGACTGTGGTTGCCTTATGCAGTGCCTCCGCATAGGCGATGGCCTCCTTGGCGACTTGTTCTGGGCTCAGGTCTGTGTGCCGTCCAGACGCTAGCAGCCCTTGCAGAGCGGAAGCGGCGAACAGGTCTTGGCGGGTGATTTGCTTGTGCATGATGTTGTTCCTTATTCGAGTTCGATGGTGACGCCGTTGAAGGTCGGCAGCAGGCGGATGGGGCTTTCGCCGCCGTTCCACTCGAGCAGCTTCTTCTCGCGCAGGGTCTCGAGCTGACGGCGGGCGTTCTTGCGCACCGTGTCCTTCTTGTCGGCCGGGCGCTCTTGGTACCAATGGTTGTGATAGGCGATCAGGGGAATCTCGGTGGCGAGGTTGCCGCCAGTCGCCATGCCCGATTGCATGAGCTGGCGTAGCACCTTGACGGCGGTTGCAGTCCAGCCGGTGAGCGGGCGGGCCTTGCCGTCATGGTCATGGACGACCACACAGGAGGTAATCGGCTCCCCGTCCTCGTCTTCGCCAAGCTCCACTTGATCGAGGGCGAACGGCAGCGGGATGTTGTCCTGCCCGTCTTTCTGCTTCTCGACAACGGCGCGGTGTGCGTCGCCATCCTTGCGGCACTGGATGACCGTATCGGCTGCACCTTGCAGGGCCGACGATCCGCGCATCCCCTTGTCCGCGTCCTTGCCGGAGTGATGGACGATCATGACGTGCAGCGTCGGGCACTTCGCCATGAGGGCGCTGATGGCACCGACAAAGCGCTTCATGTCCTTGGCTGAGTTCTCGTCGTCGCCTTCGCCGAAGAAGCGGCTCAGGGTGTCGATGATGAGCAAGGCGGGCGGGACGCCGCAGCGGGCCGTTACCTGATCCAGCACCATTGCCATCTTCTCGCCTTCGTCCGGCGTGCTCAGGGAGTGCGGCAGAAAGAAGATGTTAGGCGCGTCGCAATGCTTCACCTTGGCGATGGCCTTGCCGCGCATCCGTAGCCCCGACACACCCTCGCCAGCCGCGTAAATAACCGGCCCCTGCCGGGTGTCCCTCCCCATCCAGGGTTGCCCCGTGGCGACGGCGTAACCGAGGTCCAGCGCGAGGAACGACTTACCCGCACCGGGGGCACCGTAGAGGACCGACAAGCCGCCTTCGCCGAGGATGCCGCGAACCAGCTTGAGTACCGAAACCTTCTTCTGGATGAACTCGGCGAACGGCTCCAGCAGGTTTGCCGCGAGCGCCTTCTTTGTCGCTTCCCACTTGGCGATGATGACTTGTGCAACCCGGCGACCATGCTCCATCAGCGCACGTTCGCTGTCGCCGATGCGGCGGGCCTTGGGTAGCGTGAGCTTGTCGAGGTAGTCCGGGCGCTTGGTTGCCTTGTCGCGCTGGCCCAGCGCCGAAGCCAAGAACAGGCGCTTTACCTGTTCGTCGTCGCTGGTGAACTCGGCCAGCTTTCCGGCAAGCTCCAGATCGGCGGGCGACTGCGAACCGTCACCGATTCCAAGCTGCTGCCAGTTGCCGTTCCAAAGCGACTCGAAGCGGCGGCCATACGTTGCCCGCGCCTTTGCCAGCACTTCTTCATCGCTGACTTGCAGGAGCGGCGGCACATCTACAACCGGGGCCGCTTGCGGCTTGTTCATCTCCGCGTGCAGCACTTCCAGCATGGGCTGGTAGTCGGCAACCGGGAGCGGGCGCACTACGTCGCCGGTGAAGATCATGAAACGCTTGTCGGAATAGACCTCTACGTTGTCCCGATGGACGCCAGAGGGAACCACGCCGCGCACGACGATGTGGTAGCCGGTGCCGCTGCTGCTCCGCTCGGTGTAGGACTGGAAGGCTTCCAGAATCTTCTGGTGCCGCGCCTTCTGTTCTTCGGTCGCGGGCTTGGTCGGCTTGTCGTCCAAGTCGATGACGCAGAAGGGGTCATCAGCCGACAGCATGAAACCGACGCGCAAGCCGTACTGGTCGGCATAGGCTTCGGCCTGCTCGAACGTCCCCCATGTGGCCGGATCGGTCGGGTCTGCCAGCCTTCCCGTCTTCGGATCGAGGGGCGCTTTGTCTGCGCGTGCGCAGGCCCATTGCGGGAGCTGCCGCAGCTCCAGCGGTATGTTGTTCTTCATGGCCGCCTCCGCTGTCGTCAGTTCGCAGCGGTCAGGGATGCAGCCTCGCGTTCAGCGATCCACGCATCCACAGTCTCGCGTTTCCATGCGACGCAGTTCGGGCCGAGCTTGATGCCTTTCGGAAAGCGGCCCTTCTGGAGCCACTTGTAGAAGCAAGGGAGGGAGATGTTCAGGAGGACGCAAACATCAGTTGCGCGTAGGAATGCCTTCTCGGTCATGGTAGTGCTCCAGAAAAACCGTTGATGAATGCGCTACGGTTTCCGGACACAGTCCTACTGATGTACATGCGCTGGGAAAAATATACCCCCGGATAATACGCATTGCACCCAGAAAGTAGATCCTCTTTTGCACCCCAGATCGAGCAAATGAGAACTGCTCGCAAGTAGAGAAAGACTCGCGCATCCCAGCCTACCCCCAAGACTGCGGACGAAAGGACGGGCGGGATATGGGGACCCCCTAAAGGGGGAGGTCCCAGACATCCCGGCCCCCGTCCCGCTGGGATATCCCGCCCGGGATATGGGATATGAAGAAATATCCCGGCTAGTTCCAGACGATGACGCGACCGCTAGAACGGCATCTTTACCGGGAGCATGTCACCGGAGGAAGACAGGGAGGCCAGCAACGGCGGCACCAACGCCGACCTTTTTACCCGGCTGGCGGGGCAGGCTGAGTTGAAACCCTGTGGTTTTCAGGCTTCCAGATATGTAGTCGGCTGGTCTGATGGAAAAAGAGTAACTCCAGCAACGAGTTACAGACTTCGCCACTAGCTGGGGGCGTGCAGAGGGGCGACAAACAGGCAAAAAGAAACCCCGGAGGGCGAACCCATCCGAGGTTGGAGCAGCGCGCCGGGCTTTGATCGACGCGCCAACCAGTTTCCTCAGGGCGGCTCCGGGGTAGCTGGTAGGGCCAATGTCCCATAAAGCCCAATCCTCGGCACCGCGTTGGCATCACCTTTCTCCGTGCCCCACCATTTTTACGGCGGGAACATAGCGGCAACCCTGAATTTTATTGGTTGCCCAGAATGAAAACACCGCCTTGGAAGCTGACGCCCGAACAGCTTGCCCAGCAGCAAGCCGAAGCTGCCGCAGTCCCCACCGAGTCCGGCATCGCCAAAGATGCCAAGACCGGGCATTTCGCCAAAGGCAACGCGGGCCGTCCGAAAGGCTCCCGAAACAAAGTGACCCTTGCCATCGAGAACATGATGGAAGGCGAAGCCGAGGCCATCACCCGCAGTTGCATCGACCTCGCCAAGCGCGGCGACCCGACCGCCATGCGCATCGTCATGGATCGCATCGCGCCCGTTCGCAAGGGCCGCCCGATTCCCAAGCTGGAGAAGCGCGACGGCGAAACGAGCATCGAAGCCCTGCTTCGGGCCGTCCTCGAAGGGGAGATTGCCCCCGAGGAAGGCAAGGAGGTTGTCGGCCTCATCGAAAGCGCCGCCCGTGTGGCTGCCACCCAGATTCTGGCCGACATGCGCCAGCGCCAGATGGAAGCCTTCCAGAAGGCAGCCGACTCCGGCGGGGTTCCCGGCGGCGTCATGTTGGTTCCCATGCTGGGCGGACTGGACGACTGGGAAAGCGCCGTCCTCAAGCAGCAGCACCACCTCAAGCTCACCGTTAAGGAGTAACCCATGAACATCGAATCGCAGTACCTCGTCAAAGACCCCGCCGCTACTGGCTTCCTCGACAACGCCCAGCTCGACACCGGGCTCGCTGCCATATTGGGCGATCCCAAGGGCATCGACGCCCATGTCGCGCCGGACGTGCAGAGCGCCCATATCACCCTCAAGGATGCGGCCAAGAAGATTGCGGCGCTGGTCGGCGACCCGACCCGGACGGAGGTTCAGAAACACGCCGCCGCCAAGCAGCTTGCGGAGAAGGTGACCAACCATCTGGAGAAGTCCAAGGCCGCGCTGGAGGCGCACGCCGAGAAGCTGAAAGCATCCGCACTGGCGCAGGCTGATTTGCATCTCGGCCCCAGCTCGGACCGCAGCGCCCTGCATAGCGAGATTCGTAGCTGGGTGCGCGAGCAGGCCAAAACGCCGGAAGGGCTGCTGCAAGTGAAGCAGGCGATGGCGGACAACGACGACGTTGCAGCCATCCTCTGGCACTCGCCCTCGTTCCTCGTCGGGCTGGCTCCCAGCGTCCATGAAGGGCTGCGCCTCGAAGCCCTGCAATCGCGCAAGCCGGACCTCTACACCAGCCTGAGCAACAGCGTCGGCCTGTCAAAGCTGGCGGGCAAGTATGAAGCCGCCATCCGCAAGGTTGCGCCCAGCTTCTACACGCCCAGCCTCGCGGAGCAGGCCAGCAAACGAGTGGAAATCTAGCCCCCGACAACTCCCCCGGAACGAGCGGGCCGACCGGAAGGCGTTGATTGCCTTGGCGGTTTGCCCTTCTCGCCACCGGATAACAAATCAGGTAGCCCGCCATGACCGAAGCTCAGACCAACCTAGCCGCGCTGGCCGACTGGATCAAAGCCAGTAGCGCACCGCGTAAAACCCCGCTCGGCGGCGATACCCTCGTCGGCCCGTTTGCCGTCCTCGTCCCGCTGGCCCTCGACCAAGCGCCCGCGCCGACCTTCGACCCCGAAGCCCTGCCCCTGTGGGTACTGCAAGCACAGGCACCCGCCGACCTTCCAGCCATCGACACCAGCGCCCCGGCCAGCCAAGACCGCAAGGCGCAGCGCCTCGGGCATATCGTCTGGATGGTGCAGGAGGGCCGCTTTCCGGGCATCCAGCTTATTGACCTGACCGACCCCAGCGAAACGCTACAGGCGGCGCTTGACCGGCAAGCCCCCGGCCTCGACCTCGACCAGACCGCCGCCGTCTTCCTGCCCCGCTGGTGATTGCATGGCCCGCATCATCGCCAAGGAAGGGCCAGACTTGCCTCCGCTGACGCCAGACCTACGGCACACGCCCGCCGATGCCATCCATAACCTGTTCGGCGCGGTCTTCATGCAGGCGCTACAAGAACAGGATCGGGAATGGGTGGAGTCGCCCGACTACCTGCGGATTGCCGACTTTGCAGGGATCGACCTGGACCTAGCGGAGCGGGTGCGCCGCATGTTCCTTGCTGGGGAGATCAGGCCCGGAGCCTTCGCGGGTCTTGCCCCCGCCATGCCGCCCGACCGCATCCGTTCTGCGGCGCAGCCTTCGACCACTATCGGCCCCGTCGAGATGGTCCGGGCCATCGCCGCGACCATGCCCGATGCTAAACCCAGCGAGGTCGTCCGCGCCTGCATTGCCGCTGGGGTCAATCCGGCGACGGCAGCAACCCAAGTCCGCAAGTATCGAAAGGCGCTTGCTGAGTCGAACAATTGATCGTCGTTCGGAGTGCCACCCCTGCGGCTCAGCTTGATTATTCACCTCATGGGCAGGGGAACAGGCCCCCGCCGCCTAACAGGAGAATCATCATGGCAACTCGCAACCGCCGCGCCCCCAAGAACGACCAGCCCGAAGAAATCCAAGAAGCAGCCCCGGAAGTGCAGGCCGAGGAAGTCCAGCAGGAAGAAGCCCCCGCCCCTGTGGTCAAGGCCCGCAATGCCTCCACCGTCGAAAGTCCCGTCAAGCGCGTCTGGGCCATCGCCGACTCGATGCCCGAGGCCAAGCGGAAGGATGTCATCGCCGCCTGCGTTGCAGAAGGCATCGCCTTCTTCACGGCGCGGACGCAATACCAGAAGTGGAAGCAAAATCAGGCGACCTGATTAACCATCCGAGAATCAACGACCGAAACGCCCAATCCCGCCAAGGGGTTGGGCGTTTTGCCTTTCTGGAGGGGTCCATCTGGGGGAGGGGTCGGCCTTGTTACCTGCGATTTTAGGGGGCCGAGGGCCGGGGCTATAGGGTAGGAAGGGCCAAGGCCCGTTCGCCCGGTATAGCGCGGTTACGAGGGCTAGGGGTGGAAACCCGCAAAGCAAGCCAACGCCAAATGATCGCGCTAAATTTTGAAAATCCGGATAATTTTTAGCGTCAAATGCTTGCGCTAAAACTGTCACGGATGTACAGTGCGCACATCCTAGTGAATTAGGGGTGCATGATGGCTGATGAAACCACTACAAAGAGGGCACACCGGAGCCCGAACTATCCCCAGCAGCCGTTGGACTGGGCCGTTGAGACCGGCCTTAAGCTGCTCGACAAAGAAGGTGTGCATGCGGTGCCTCCCGATGTTGTTGCAGCTAACCTCGGTTACAAGGACGCTACTAACGGAAGGGCGGCTCGCGTCCTTGCTAATCTGAAGGCATTCGGGATCATTCAAAAAGCGCCCGGGGGTAAGCTCGCCGTCAGCAAAGATGTTCAGCGCTTCAAATTGCACCCCGCTGACGCAGACAGGGCAGCGCTTATCAATCAATGGCTCAAGAAGCCATTGCTTTTCTCCAAGCTCCTTGAGAAGTATGACGGCAACCTGCCGTCAGACCGCGCACTAGTGTTCGAACTTGTTGATGAGCACGGTTTTCTCGAGCCTGCGGCTCAGAGTGCAATCGAGGTGTTTAGGGCGTCGCTTAAGTATGCAGAACAGTTTTCTGCGGGGGTGGCAATTGACGTTCCCCTGGAAGATTCGGTTGAAGACGAACACCAAGAGATAGAGGTTGCTGTCGCTGCCCCACCGAAGCACCCGTCAGTTCCTGCTCCAGTGCAGCATGTTGGGAGCACGAGCCATTCAGTCCCCGTTTCCGCTGTTCGCGAGGGGGTTCGCTACCCGATCAGGTTGGCAGGCGGACGCATGGCTTGGATCGAAGTGCCCGACCCGTTCTATGAAGCAGATAAAAAGAGGCTTCAAGCCCAGCTTGCAATCATAGGAACGGTCGATGAGGACAATGAATTTGAGGAGCTAAATATGTAGCCTCAAAACCAAAAACGCCCACTTTCGTGGGCGTTCAGGGGGAATGGGAAGCCCACTCCACTACTTCGTTGGCGCTTAGAAGTGTAGCGGATTCCCCCTTCAAAGGCAATCGGTTCGGGGTGCTCCCCCTCGAGCCATCTACTTTGGAGAATGGCTATGCCACCTACCAAGATGGGTTCCGCTACACCCAAAAATGACTCGTATGCGGCTGACGGTTACATCTACTGCCGTTACCGCCGGGTCAAAAATAGCGATCGGTACCTAGATGCCCACGAGTATGGTTACAAGGCATGGAGGATACCGATTAAGCGGAAGCGTTAATCTCGCTCAGGCGGCCCTCAATTCGGGGGCCGCCGTTTCCGTTGGTCCAAGTGGTGCGTCCCCATCACGCGGATTCGTCAACTTGGCGAGATAGGCCGCCCAAGACTCCACGGCCTCAAGGGCTTCGGCATCGTAGTTGTGCCAGAGGTAATGAACGGCTGTCACGTCGTTGGCGTTCGCCGCATGGCCCAGCACCCGCTTGATGACCTCCGCCCGGACGCCCAGCATGGCAAGGCCGCTGGCGAGGGTGCGCCGCAAGTCATGCAGCCGCCAGTCGGCTACCGGCTCACCCAGTTCCTCCGCCATGTACTCGTCTAGCTTGGTCTTCGCCTTGCTCCAGCCAGAGATGGGGCTGCGGCCATTGGTCGTGAAGATGAACTCGCCCAGCTTGGGCATCCCTTCTGCAATGCCTCGGGCAGTCGAGGAAAGCGCCACCTTGAAATCGCGCCCGCCCTTCATCCGGGAAGCCGGGAGGGCTGCAAAGTCCCCGTCCAGCTCGTCCCAGCGCAGGAAGGAAGCCTCGTCCCGGCGAACCCCTGTGGTCATCAGGAACCGGGTGCAGGCACCGAAGGCCCCGCCCATGCGCTCCGTCGCGTGCCACAGGGCGACCAGCTCCACCTCGTTCAGAATGCGGCTACGGGGCTGGGACTTCCAGCGGCGGGCAACGCCTGTCACCGGGTTGATCTCGATGACTTCCCGCTCGATGAGCCACTTGAACATCTTGGAGAGGTACGCCCGCAGATGGTTGGACTGCCCCGGCGTCTTGGCGGACACCTTATCTAGCAGCTCCACAATGTCGCGGCGTCGAATGTCGCGGACAGGGCGATCCTTGAAGGCGGGGATGGCGAAGCGTTCAAAGGCCCGCTCGATCTGCTTCCATGTCTTGAGCTTCGGCTTGCAGTACTTCTTGATGAAGTCATTGGCGCACGCCTCGAAGCCGTTTAGCTGGCGCTCGCGCTCTTCTTCCTTCTTGTCCTCCACAGGGTCGCCGCCCCGCTGCACCGATGCGCGGGCTTCCCTTGCCCGGTCGCGGGCCAGCTTCAACGAAACGCCGGGGTACTCGCCCAGCGTCAGGCGGCGGGACTTGGAGTGCATCCGATAGGTGAAGCTCCAGCTCTTCACGCCAGACGCCGATATGCGCAGGGTCAAGCCCGGCACCTCAGCGTCATATACTTCTCGCCTGCCTGTTGCGGGTGGGGTCAGCTTCTCAACCGCAGCAGCGGTCAGCCTTGTACTAGCCATATCCTCAAATCCTCCGGGGTGTAGGTGGGGGAGAAAACAACGGGGTTAATGGGGGAGGCCCGTTGATATTTGAGGATAGGGACGATTGGCCTAAAAGGCACCGAAAAACAATGACTTAGACATCTAAATAGATAGCGGTGGAGTCCCCCCGAGGGTGGAAATTTCCGAACTCATAATCCCTTGGTCGACAGTTCAAGTCTGTCACGCCCTACCAACATACATAAGGAAAGCCTGCTATCTAAAAAGTAGCAGGCTTTTTTCTTGTCTTGATGGACTGGTGCTCTGTCACTGTCAGCCTGATCTGAAAGACAC
>JAEXBS010000073.1 GCA_023393915.1 Bacteroidota bacterium
GTTGTATAGCAATCGTCGAACAACGGGCTGATTCCTTGTGGCTCATTATTGAAAATACCATAGATGGTACTACCGCTTCCGCTCATGGCTGCATACACAGCCCCTTGCTGGTAGAGCTGCTCTTTGATGTGCTTTAGCCGCGGATACAACTTGAATACGGGTATTTCAAAGTCATTCAATAGTTCGTTTTTCCACGTTTCAACCGGTTGACCGATGATGTCACGGCAGCATTTGGCAGGTTGTTTCACCTCAATTTTGGCATAAGCATCTTTGGTTGAAACGGCTATGTCGGGCTTAATCAGTGTGAGATAACACCCATCAAGATTCCTTTTTGGCAGTTCAATCGGCACGAGTTGGTCACCAATTCCCGTTGCAAATGAAGGCTTGGCGGTGATGAAAAAAGCGCAATCAGCACCCAGTTGGGCAGCATATTGCTCCATGTCAGCGGTGGAGAGATTGAGTTTGAATTGCTCATTGAGCAGTCTGATCATGAATGCTGCATCACTCGATCCGCCTCCTAAGCCCGCTTGTGAGGGGATTTTCTTGTAAAGATGAGCGTGAACGCGCGGTAGTGGGAAGTCTTTGGCCAGTAAATGATAAGCCTGGATCACGAGATTGTTATCTTCGTGAACATCGACTGCCATCCCAGTTATCTTCAAATCGCACGGATTATCACATGGAAACTGTTCGTCCATGCGTGTTGTTTCAAGCGTGTCGTGCAACGGAATGGGGAAGAACACGGTTTCTATGTCATGGTAACCATCTGGCCGAACGCCTACTACGTTAAGGCCTAAATTGATTTTGGCACATGGAAATGTAATCATGTAGTAATGGGTTGATATACAAAATGCAAATGCCAACAAACGGCATAAACTGCGTTGTTGGCACTTTCTACATTAAATTTATTTTTTTGAATTCTTGATTTTCTCCACGTATGCATCAATGGCAGCTACGGCAGTGATGTTTACAATGTCGCGCACAGAACATTCAAAGTCGGTAAAATGGATTGGTTTTTTCAATCCCATTTGTATCGGACCGATGATTTCTGCATCCGAATTGAGGGCTTGCAGTAATTTATAACTGCCGTTGGCACTACTCATGTTAGGGAAAACCAGCGTGTTGACGTTCTTACCTTTCAAGCGAGTGAATGGATATTTGTCGTCCCGTAATTTTTTGTCCATGGCAAAATTAACCTGCATTTCTCCATCAACAGCCAAGTCAGGGAACTCTTGTTGCATTTTTTCTACGGCCGCATGAACCTTTTGTGGACTTCCAATCGTATCTGTTCCGAAGTTGGAATAGCTAATCATCGCCATGACTGGCTTGTCATTGAAGAATCTTACTGCGTCAGCACTGAGGCGCGCAATGTCATACAGCACATTCTCGTCTGGGTGCCTGTTGATTAAGGTGTCAGAAATGTAGTAGATGCCTTTTTTAGTGTCAAGGATGTGCATGGTGGCAAAAGTTTTGTATCCAGGACGAATGCCAATCACCTCTTTGGCCACCTTGATGGTGTTCGAGTATTTTGTGTAGAGTCCTGTGATGAAGCCATCTGCATCACCATTTTCAACCATCGACATGCCAAAATAGTTGCGCTCGTACATCTTGTCGTAAGCTTCTTCGAAGGTATACCCCTGTCGTTCAAGCTTTTCTGACAGGTGTTTAGCAAACTTCGCGCGCTTTCCTTGTTCCTTATCTGCGCGCATGTCTATTATTTTGATCCCCGTGAGGTCAAGTTTCAGTCTGTTAGCCAGTCGGTTAAGCCTGTCAGGGTTTCCCAACAGAATAGGAAAGCAAATGCCTTCTTGCTTCGCCTGCACGGCAGCTTTCATCATGGTGGGATGCCCTCCTTCTGCGAACACAATGCGCTGTGGATGACGAGCGGCCGTGGCATGCAGGGTTCTCGTAAACTTAGATTCCTGTCCGAGCAACTGCTTCAAATTCTCCTTGTACTTATCCCAGTCCTTGATAGGCGTTCTGGCCACGCCACTGTCTACGGCTGCTTTGGCAACAGCGGCACTCACTTCTGTGATAAGGCGCGGGTCAATGGGCTTTGGAATGAAATACTTGGGGCCGAAATTCAAGTCATTGATGTGGTAAACTTCATTGACCACATCCGGAATGGGTTGTTTGGCAAGGTCGGCTATGGCATGTACGGCGGCCATCTTCATTTCCTCATTGATAGCCTTGGCATGTACATCCAGCGCTCCACGGAAGATGTATGGGAAGCCAATGACATTATTAATCTGATTAGGATAGTCGCTGCGTCCGGGCGACATGATGACGACCGGCCGACTGTCAATGGCATCTTCGTAGCTAATTTCAGGCACGGGATTGGCCAATGCGAACACGATGGGGTTGGAAGCCATCGACCGAATCATGTCTTTGGATAGTATATTGCCTCTTGACAAACCCACGAAGACGTCGGCATCCTTAACGGCTTCCTCCAACGTGTGTACATCCTTCCTGTTAGTAGCGAACATTTCTTTTTGTGGGTTCAGGTCGGTACGGTCTTTTGTAATCACTCCATGCGAATCCAGCATCAGGATATTTTCTTTCTTCACCCCCAAAGCCATGTACAATTTGGTACAGCTGATGGCAGCGGCTCCTGCACCATTGATAACCAGTTTGGCCTGCTTGATGTCTTTGCCGGCAACCTCTAAAGCGTTCTTCAGACCTGCGGCAGATATGATGGCCGTGCCATGTTGGTCGTCGTGCATCACGGGGATGTCGAGCGTTTTCTTCAGCCTTTCCTCAATATAGAAACATTCCGGTGC
>JAEXBS010000013.1 GCA_023393915.1 Bacteroidota bacterium
TTAATAAGGTATCTTTGTATTCCACTTTTATCTTTTGTATCATAACACAACAGACAATGAAAGGAATGAAAACAGGTGGGCGCAAAAAAGGAACGCCCAACAAGGACAACCCGCTCAAAGGGTTCATCCGTGCTCACTCCTTGGCATACTTCGAGCCAAAAGAGGTGGTGGGGGATGATGGAAAAAAACACGTTATGTCAGAATTTGAACTTGACCTTGCCGGCATGGCTCCAGATGACCGAGTTGTGGCAGAAATCAAACTGCTCGAGTTCCATACGCCTAAGATGAAGTCAGTCGACGTAGATATGAATGCGCACGTCAATGCAAAAACCATTGAAGACCGCCTGCGTATCCTTTCCTCTGACAACGCAAAGGATTACAAAGAGGACGAGGAAGACTCGTGATAATTCATAATTCATAATTGTGGCTAACAGCTCGTAAGCTCGTAAACTAAAAAACTTATAAACTCAAAAACTCAAAAACTCATAAACCAGCCTACCTACTCCCCTCCTTCGGAGGGGCAGGGGGAGGCCCCTTATAAACTAAAAATAAACTATTATGGGAGGAACATTAGGAGCAAAAAAGAACGTGAAGGCAACCATCAAGATAAGCTGGTTGCTCTTCGATATCATGAACGAGACGTTTTTGCGTGGTAGAACCATTCAAAACAAGGAAAACCACAAAGAGGTGGCAAGTATGTTCGCATCGGAGGATGAGGAAAACCGAGAAAAGATACTCCGAAGCATCAAGAAAGGCTTTGCGGAAGTGAAGACCGAACTCGCTGAGTACCTGAACGAGGACGGCACGACGACTGACAACAGTCATTATGACGGTACGACCGACCTTGTGCTGAACCTAACCATGCCGAGCAACTTTAACGAGGCGGCAACGGCAGGTGTAGGTGAGGCCATTCACGACTACCTCAAGAACACGGCAGTTGCTGACTGGTATTTGGTGACGAACAAAGGCGATGCCGCAGACTATATGACGCTTGCTCAAAAGAGCATGTTGAGCATTCAGCAGGCAGTGAGCAAACGAAGTCGTCCACATCGACCTGAATAAGAAAGGAGAAAAATATGCGTTGTTGTATCACCCCGATGTCTGACGGCAAGAAAGTACTCCTCGTATTCAAGCGCGAGGAGTTGCTTTACGACATCAAGAATTATGCCTACATAGAGAACCATATCATGCCACCCCAGACAGAGCATGCCCGCCACATGGTGGCAGACGTTGGCGAGTGTGGAAACGTGGACAGAGTAACACGAGTGCTATCGCTTGCCGTGTGCCAATGCCGTGAGGCGCTTTACCCATACGCCAAGCGAGCCATCGACACAAACATGCTGGACGACACCTTGGAGGAGCCTTGCGGCTACTGCATAGAGTTGTCGTTGCCACCAGAAGTCTCACAGACAACGATCGAGTTGCTGGAGAACCTCATACACGAATACTTGGTGTGCCGTGGCATCGCCGACTGGCTAAGCATCACCAACACCGAGAAGAGCGAGGTGTGGTTGCAGAAAGCCATGGAAGCTGAAAACGAGTTGCGCTCTGCTTTAAGTACACGTATGAAACGTGTGCGAATCAGGCAACATTGGCTGAGCTGACGACCTTGTGACGAGAAGCGCACCCAAATATACCAAGCATACTCAAATATGCCAAGCATACTCAAATATGCCATGTGAAAGTTTCCGTTAATCCCGCATTGTTATTGGGCGGTTCTATAATGTTTGTGTTTTAGAAGTCACATAGTTATAATGTTTGTGTTTTAGAAGTCACAAATCTTCACCCCTGTCATTCGCAACGAACGGCAGGGGATTTCTTTTCTACTTCGTCTACTTTTAGAATCTACAAACATCTACCTACATTCAAAAAATTCATGGCAAAATTCACCCATTTACACAGCCCAAAATCAAAAAACACACGGAACCGCTGAATTTTCTTATAACACATTGATAATTAGTTTGTTGCAAATTTCATTTTTCACAGACGGTACTACTGGCGGTACTACTGAATTCCCTTGTAATATCTTGTTATACAACACTTTACAAAACCGTTTTTTCACAGACGGTACTACTGGGCGAAAAAATCCAAAATATGGCGGTACTACTGAATTTCCTTGTAACTACCTGTAGTTCAATGCTTTAAAATTTATATTTTTTGTCGACGGTACTACTGGCGGTACTACTGAAACGTAAAAAACGGTACTACTCAATTCCGTTGTAATAATCTGTAAGTCAATGCTTTAAAAAATAAGTTTCTCGCAGACGGTACTACTGAAATTCAAAAAACGGTACTACTGACACATAAAAATGCACGATTATACCAAAAATAACGTATATATATACAAAAAAACAGAAAGCAGGCGGTACCGCTGAATATCTTTGTAATACTTTGTTATACAACGTTTTATAAAATAAATTTTCCGAAGACGGTACTACAGGCGGTACTACTGATATGTAAAAAAACGGTACTACTCAATTCGCTTGCAACTTACTGTAATTCACAATGTTACAAATTGCGCTTTCCGTAGACGGTACTACTGATATACAAAAAACGGTACTACTGAAATAAAAATAAATGACAAAAACCGTAAAAATCGACGTCGACACCTATTTAATCTATGATTATAATATAAATATTAATATATAATATAATTGACGACGACGACGCGCGTATACACGCATACATACACGCAC
>JAEXBS010000068.1 GCA_023393915.1 Bacteroidota bacterium
TGAGCAGCGGTTTCAAGAGCTGCAAAAAATATAACGTCTGTCTGGAAAATAATAAATTCCCCGCGGCGATGATGGTAAAGGAGCTCACCCCCAATGTCTTTGACGGCAGAAAATGGACCTACTACGACAGCCCGGTGATGGCGATCTCGGAGCAGGCGGCCCGGCAGTATGACGATGCTCTGGAAAAAATGGAAAAGAGGTATCAGCCCAGCCAGGATGAATTTTATATTATGAGCCGTTCTTTTGTCGAATGAGACGAATTATCCGTGTCGGAGGGATAGGACAGGCTCGATAAGAAATTAAATCCTGAGATCATAATTGATAAAACCGGATAATTGCCTCGCGCCATCGTGGCTCGAGGTCAACGACGAACCCCGCCGCGTCAGCGGCGGAGTTCGTTTTTTCGCTCCCGCGCCGTTCTCCTCTTTCGTAAATTTTAAATTTTTGAAGGCCGCTCTTTTTGACATATGCCTTGACAAAGTAACAACTTTAAATATAGTATAAAGTTGTTATTTGCTCTTGTATGGGCGGCTGAGAAAAAACAGTACGGACAGCGTCGCCGAAACTGTGGAAAGACGGCAGGCTGTCACAGCATGTTGTCTTTGTTTACCTCGTTAGGTTTGGGTATTCATAAAAAGGGGCGGTTCCGCGTTCCTTTATTTAGAGGCTGATAGGAGCCTGCTGTTGGTCTCTTCTTTACTGTTTTCTCCGCCCGCTCCGTCAAGGAAAACCAAAACTTATGGAAAAGAGGGGAAAAGCATGACGAAAAAAGGCAGGAATATCTTGTTAGCCGCAGCAGCGGTGTTGGCAGTGGCCGGGCTCTTTACGGCCTTTGGCCAAAAGGAGACGGAGAAGACCGTAATTACGGCGAGCGCGAACAATTGGGACAGTCAGAATCTCCACAACGCGATAGCGAAACTTGTGGTCGAGCATGCCTATGACGGCTACGAATTTGGAACGTCGGCCGCCTCTTCAACGATGAACTGGCAGTCGCTGCTCGCGGGGGAGGTCGATCTCGATATCGAAAGCTGGACCTTCAACGTACCCTCATATCCCGACGATATCGCGCGCGGCGATATCGTCGACCTTGGAACGCTGGTCCCCGACAGCAAACAGGGACTTTATGTGCCGCGCTATGTGATAGAGGGAGACCCCGCCCGCGGCATCAAAGCGCTGGCTTCGGGGCTAAAGAGCGTCGCGGACCTCGTAAAATACTGGCAGGTATTCCCTGATGATGAAAAAGCGGGGCGCGGACGCATCTACGGTTCCCTGCCCGGCTGGATGGCGGATGAGATCCTCTACAAAAAGTATGAGGCCTACGGCCTGAATAAACATTATGAATATGTGCGGCTTGGAGACGAATCAACGCTCTTCGCCTCGCTGACCTCGGCCTATAACCAGGGGCTCCCCTGGGTCGGATACTGCTACGAGCCGACGGCGGTCACCGGCAGGCTGGACCTCGTGCTGCTGGACGACCGGCCTTACGACGCGGCGCTTTATCTCAAAGGAGAATGCGCCTTTCCCGATCAGGAGCTGAAGATCGTCGCAAGCAAAAAGTTTCTCACCAAGGCTCCGGAACTGGCAGAGTTCTTTAAAAAGTACAAAACGGGCAGCAGCCTGATATCAAAGGCGCTCGCGCATCTCGACGAGACGCAGGACGGCATAGACCAGACCGCGGTGTGGCTCCTCAAGGGCAATGACGAACTGCTGGAGCAGTGGCTGCCGGCGGAAAATGCGAAGAAGCTGCGTGATTACCTGAAGACACTTGATTGATACGGGGACGGAGATTTTTATGGACTTCGTACAGCAGTATATACTGAACTTTCCGCAGAGCTGGCAGTTTAAGGCCGGCAAGGTGATCGATGCCATGGTGATGGAGTTCGCCCGTGACCACCGAAGCGGACTGGAACTCATAAAATCAGGGATCATCTTTATGATCAACTGCGTCAGGTGGTTTCTCTCCTCTGTTCCTTGGGTGGTGATTGTGCTCTTTGTCGCGCTGCTCTCGTGGTACTTGATGAAAAAGTGGTATGTGGGGGCGTTATACGGCGCGATGCTCATCTTTATCGGCAGCTGCGGGCTCTGGAACGAGATGATAGAGACGCTCAGCATTGTGGTCATGGGGGTGGCCGTCTGCGTCGTGCTCGGTTTTCCGCTGGGGGTCTTTCTCGCCGTCAACCCGCGGGCCAACAGGATAGTGCGTCCCATTCTCGACACGATGCAGACGATGCCCTCGTGGGTCTACCTGGTGCCGGCGGTGCTGCTTTTTCAGGTGGGGATGACGCCGGCGCTGATCGCGACGGCGACCTACGCGATCGTTCCGATGGTGCGCATGACGAGCCACGGGCTGATATATGTCGATAAGGAGATGCTTGAGGCCTCCTATGCCTTTGGTTCGACGAAGATTCAGACGCTCATGAAGGTGCAGATACCGCAGGCGAAGCCGACCATCATGGCCGGTGTCAACCAGACGATCATGATGGCGATGTCGATGGTCGTCACCTGCGCCCTCATCGGCGCGAAGGGGCTGGGCATGGAAATACTCATCGCCACGAACCGTGTGGAGGTCGGCCGGGCGCTCTTCCCCGGCATCTGCATCGTCATGCTCGCGATAATTCTTGACCGGCTGACGCAGGTCGCCGTCAAACGTCAGGACGTTTTGGGGGAAGAGGCCGATGGTTAGTCCGGAGATCATCCTCGAGGCCCGCAGCCTTTCTGTCATCTACGGCTCTTCGAAGAGGGAAGCAGTGCGGATGATGGAGGAGGGCTCCGATAAGGCCGGGGTATACTCCAAGACCGGTGCCACCGTCGCGCTGTGGGACGTGAACTTTCAGGTGAAGCGCGGAGAGCTTTTCGTCATCATCGGTCTCTCCGGCTCCGGGAAGTCGACGCTTGTGCGCTGCTTCAATCAGCTTCTCCGTCCGACCTCGGGACATGTCCTCTTTGAGGGAAGAGAGATAGATTCAATGAAGAAAAAAGAGCTGCTGGATTTTCGGCGCGACAAGGTCTCGATGGTCTTTCAGCACTTCGGCCTCTTCACGCACCGTTCCGTGATGGATAATGTCGCCTACGGCCTTGAGGTGCGCGGCATCCCGCCGGAGGAGAGGCGCGCCAAGGCGCTGGAATTTATCCGCATGGTCGGCCTCGACGGCTGGGAGGACAAGGCGATCTCAAGCCTTTCGGGGGGTATGAAGCAGCGCGTCGGCATCGCCCGCGCGCTGGCGAACGACCCGGAGGTCCTGCTGATGGACGAACCCTTCTCGGCGCTCGACCCTATCGTGCGCCGCGAGATACAGTTTGAATTTCTCCAGATACAGCGGAAGCTCAATAAGACCGTCCTCTTCATTACGCACGACATCGACGAGGCCTTCAAGCTCGGAGATACCGTCGCGATCATGAGGGACGGCAGGATAATTCAGGTCGATACCCCAGAGGAGATGTCCGCCAATCCGGCCGACGATTATGTGCGCGCCTTCATCGAAGGAGCCGACCGTTCGCAGGTGCTAACGGCGAAGAACATTATGACGGTGCCCGCCTGCCTGATCCGCGCGAGAAACGACCCCGCCGGCGCCATCCGCGAGATGAGCCACGGCAACCTTTCCAGCGCCTACGTCGTGGACGACAGGATGCGGCTCGTGGGAGTGATCCCGATGGACGCGGCGCTGAAATGTCTGCGGGACAAGACGCCGCTCTCCGAGGCTATCGAGCGGGAACCGGTGACGACGACGGAGGACACCCTGCTGAGCGACATCATCCCTCTCGCCGCGGGCACCCGTTATCCGATCGCGGTCGTTGATTCCGACGGAGTGCTGAAGGGCATCGTGAGCCGCGCAGCGGTGCTCTCTTCTTTGGTATGACGGTTGCCTTTTATGCCGCTTGTGATAGTATTTCCCCTATCGGAACCACACATATCAAAGAAGAAAGCGCAGGTTTTCTGTTGATGACAGAGGAAGATGTCCCGGTAAGCAGTCCCCGTTACAGACAGGTCGCGGTGGATATCGCGGCAAAGATCGTAAACCGCCAATACAGGGTCGGGGAGCGGATATATGCCCGTTCGCTCATTGCGAGCACCTATTCCGTCTCGCCGGAGACGGCGAGGCGGGCTATCGCCGTACTGGCCGATCTCGGCATTGTCGAGGCGACCAAGGGCAGCGGCGTACATATCATCTCCTATGACAACGCCATGAAGTTTCTCCGGCAGTCCAAAGACTATAAGACCCTGTCGGGGTACAGGCACAGCATTAAAAAAATGGCCGAAGAGGTATTCAGCCAGTGCGGGAAACTGAAGGACGAGATAGAGAGTCTGGTGAGCCACGCGGAGCAGTTCCGTTCCAGCAACCCCTTCACCCCCTATGAGGCCACGGTGCAGGAGGGGGCGCCATGTACGGGGCGGAGCCTCTCCGACCTGAAATTCTGGCAGAACACCGGCGCGACGATAGTCGCTATCGGGCGGGGCGGCGCCTGTATGCTCTCCCCGGGGCCGCACATGAGCCTTCGCGAGGGGGACGTCCTCTATTATGTGGGGGATGAGCGTTGTATCGACCGGGTGCTGCACCTGACAAAAGGCGAACTTTCCCTCTCAAACGCCAACATGTAGATACTTTGTCAGGGAACATAACGCCGCAATGGTCCGCGCCGGAGGTTGGCCTCCGGCGCGGATGCCGTTACGCGGCCCGCGCGCGCCGGAGCTTTAACAAATTTTAATTAAGATATATACTTCAAGAGATATGCAAGCGGAACGTTCCCGCTAAATTGGGTACGAAAGAAGATGAGTTGAGCCAATGACTGGTGATAAATTACTGGAAATAGAGGATCTGCATGTCTCCGTGGAGGGGCGCGCGGTCTTAAAGGGAGTCTCGCTTTCGGTCGGAGAGGGCGAGATACACGCGCTTTTCGGCCCCAA
>JAEXBS010000016.1 GCA_023393915.1 Bacteroidota bacterium
TTTATTCTGCACGCAAGGGTTTGCATGTAGCTATCATTGCAAACAACATTGGTGGACAGATGAAAGATACGGTTGGCATCGAAAACTTCATCTCTGTTCCCAAGACAACTGGAGCGAAGATGGCTGACAACCTCCTTACCCACCTCAAGGAATACCCTATTGATGTGTTTGACAACAGAAAGGTTGACAAGGCGTTTTTCGACGAAAAACTAAAAAAGGTACACGTAAAAGGCGGTGAAATATTTATCTCACCTGCGGTCATCATTGCCACTGGCGCAAGCTGGAGAAAGCTCAACGTACAAGACGAGGCTAAGTATATGGGGCATGGCGTACACTTCTGTCCCCACTGCGACGGTCCTTTCTATAAGAACAAGCATGTAGCAGTGGTCGGAGGAGGTAATTCTGGCGTAGAAGCGGCTATCGATTTGGCGGGCATCTGCAAAAAGGTAACCGTACTTGAATTTGGCGAGAGCCTACGAGCTGATACCGTTTTACAAGAAAAAGCGAAGAGCTTGGAAAACGTAGAAATATACACCATGGCACAAACTACGGCTATCGTGGGCGACGGACAGAAAGTAACAGCCATTCGTGTGAAGAATCGCAACAACGATGAAGAACGTGACATAGCGGTAGACGGCATCTTTGTACAGATAGGATTGGCTGCCAATGCCGACCCCTTCCGTGAGGCAGTTCCGTTAAATCAACGCCACGAGATAGAGGTGGACAACTATTGTAGGACGTCCGTATCTGGTGTTTATGCCGCTGGAGATGTGACCAACGTACCTTATAAACAAATCATGATTGCCATGGGCGAAGGCGCCAAAGCAGCCCTTTCAGCCTTTGACGACAGAATTAGGGGCGTAATATAGTTTGTCATTTGTTTCCTGAAGTTGTTACTTCATTGGACAAAATGTGATTACATAAAAAGAATGTACGAATAAAGCAGCTTGTTTTGCTTTTCTTGTGTAGATAGGATGGCACTCCATGCGAGTGCCATTCGGTCTATAGGGTCGTGTGTGAGGATTTTGTCCTGATGGCTCTATGCTAATAGGCCGCGCGATATTTGCTGTCATCTTTATCTTCCAACATGTTGAGATAACTCTGATAGCGGCTGTCGGAGATATAATGATTTTCAACAGCTTGTATCACCGCACAGCCAGGTTCATGGGTGTGTGTGCAATTGTTGAATTTGCAATCTTTGGAATATTCGAAGATTTCCTTGAAATAGCTTGTCAGTTCTTCTCGCTCGATGTCAAAGGTTCCGAAGCCTTTGATGCCCGGTGTGTCAATCAGGTAACCACCCTCAGCCAGTTCTATCATCTCACTGAAAGTGGTGGTGTGCATGCCTGTGCCGTGCGCATTGCTGATTTCGGCTGTACGTTGGTCGGCGTGTGGGATGATGGCGTTGATGAGCGTTGACTTGCCAACGCCGCTGTTCCCGCTGACCAGCGTTACCTTTTGTTTCAGAAGTGTTTGAAGTTGGTCGATGCCCATGCCCGTTTCAGCCGATATCTCGATACACGGATAGCCGATGGTTTCGTACAGTGTCACCATTTGTTGTTGGTAGCGGCGTTCGTCATCGTTGAGCAGATCGGTCTTGTTAAACACCAAGACCACGGGTACCCGATAGGCTTCAGCTCCGGCGAGGAATCGGTCAATGAAAGTAGTGGAGGTTTCTGGTTGTTTGATGGTGATGATGAGGAGAGCCTGGTCGAGGTTGGCTGCGATGATTTGGCTTTGCTTGGAGAGATTAGACGCTTTGCGTATGATGTAGTTCTTGCGGTCGTCTATGGCACTGATTAGTGCCGTTCCCTCGGGGTTCATGATGATGTCAACATAGTCGCCCACAACCACAGGACTGGTGCTGCGGATACCTTTCAATCGAAAGTTACCCTTCACCTTGCTTTCTACGATACGTCCGTCATCGGTCTTGACGGTATACCAGCTTCCTGTATTCTTAATAACGAGTCCGTGCATGGATGGATGGAATTTAAAGCCTCACCCCCAGCCCCTCTCCAAAAGAGAGGGGAGTGGATAGACTTTTATGCGGATGGATAGTCTTGTGACTTTCACCTTGATCATTCTTCACAAAAGAGTGGGCTTTTTAAGGGATGAGTAGTTCGTGATTCAATAAACTGATCAACTTACAAACTCATAAACTCACAAACTTACAAACTCATAAACTCATGAACTTACAAACTCATCAACTCAAATTCCCTACACCGTCATGATTTCTTTGGTCTTGTCTTCCAGCAGACTGTCTACCTGCTTGATGAACTTGTCGTGAATCTTTTGCAACTCGTTCTCAGCGTCCTTTCCTGCATCTTCAGACAATCCGTCTTTAACGGCTTTCTTGAGTTTGTCTTTGATTTCAGAGCGCACGTTGCGCACTTCTATCTTCGATTTTTCGCCAATCTTATTACACTGTTTTACCAGTTCACGACGACGCTCCTCGGTAGGTTGGGGAATGCCCAGGCGGATAATCTCGCCATTGTTCTCTGGTGTGATGCCTACATCAGAATCCATGATGGCCTTTTCGATGTCCCGTATGGCCTTTCTGTCCCACGGTTTGATGGCGATGGTGCGTGCGTCGGGTACAGAAACGTTGGCAACTTGGTTGAGAGGAACCATGGATCCGTACGAACTGACCATCACTCCGTCCAGGATAGCTACATTTGCACGTCCCGCACGAATGCGGTTCAATTGTTCTTCTAAAAACATGGTAGCCATCTGCATGCGCTCTTCGGCGCTTTGTAATGTAGATTTTACGTCAATCATATTTTTTTCTTGCATTAGAATTAATATTGTACAAAAATACGGATTTACGGGGAAATAAACAACTGTTTGCTTGAAATTGTTTTACGTCATGGGGCGGGGGAGGTGTGTTGTCGTTGGTTTTCTTCAATCTGTAGAGTGGTATTTTATCCCTGTTTTAAGGCTTTTTGGCTCATCATGATTCTTGCTGATGGAGGCGCTTCAGCTCGGCTTCCACTTGGTTTGTCAGCGCAACAAACTGTGCCACGGATAACTGTTCGGGGCGTTTGGTCATCAGCTCTCCCGCATAGAATTCGGCGGACGCACCCTCACCTGGGAACAGCTGTCGCAGGCTAACCCGCAACATCTTGCGTCGCTGGTTGAAAACTGTTTTGACAACTCGTTTGAAGAACATCTCGTCGCAGCCCAGATTGCGCACCTTGTTGCGTGTCATGCGTATGACTGCACTCTTTACTTTGGGTGGTGGGTTGAATACGTGTTCGTCTACCGTGAACAGATATTCCACATGATACCAAGCTTGTATCAAGACCGACAGGATGCCATACGCCTTGTTGCCAGGCTCAGAAGCGATGCGTAGTGCCACTTCGCGCTGTATCATGCCGGTGCAACAGGGGATGAGGTCTTTATAATCGAGCATCTTGAAGAAGATTTGCGAGGAAATGTCATACGGATAGTTGCCCGTTAAGACAAACTGCTGGCCATCGAACACCTGATGAAGATCCATGCGCAAGAAATCCTGTCCGATGATGTTGTCACGCAGTTTGGGATAGTTCTCCCTGAGATATGCTACCGACTCGCGGTCTATTTCTACCGCTTTTACTTCCCGTGGTTTCTCCACCAGATATTGTGTCAGCACGCCCATGCCGGGACCTATCTCCAAGATGGGGATGTCTGGGCATGCGTCAACGGTGTCGGCTATGCGCTTGGCAATGCTCAAATCGGTCAGGAAATGCTGCCCTAAATTCTTTTTTGGTTTTACTATCTTCATGGGTCTGTTATGTTGAGT
>JAEXBS010000019.1 GCA_023393915.1 Bacteroidota bacterium
GAACCACGAAGATGAAATCGGGGTTCATCTCGATAACCGATTCCAAGCTGAAATCCTTGAGCAGGCTGCGGTTCTCGTCGGCCAGGTTCTTGACGCCCAGATCGGCCAGCATGGCGCCGGTCATGGTCGAAGACGACTGCACGCGCGTCCCGCCCGAATACGTGGTGAGGACCAGGGCCGTAGAAGACTTGTCCGCAGGCACCTTCGCTTTGACGGCCTCCACCCTGTCAGCGGTTTCCTGGCCGTTCTTCTGATACAGATCGTCGCGGCCCGTTATGTCGCAGCAGGTGCGCAGCATGCGCAGGTAGTCGTCGAACGTGGTCACCTGGAAGCATGCAACCGGGATCCCCGACGCCTCGATAGCCGCCTTGAGCTCGGCTTGGCTCGAATTGCCACCGCGCCCGCCGGTGCCGCTCGTCATGATGACGAAATCAGGTTCAAGCGCAATGATGGACTCGAGGTTGGGATTGGAGAAGTCTCCGACCTTCTGCACGTTCTCCGACGTCAAATCATAGTTCGAAAGCGTGAACGCGTCGTCGGAAGCGCCCACCAGGGTACCGCCCGCCAGCTCCCAAACACTTGCGAAACTGCCCATGCAGGCCACCACGCGCTGCGGGTTGTCAACGGTCACCTCGGTGCCGGTATCGTCCACGAACGTAACGCTGCCCGCAGCGGCTGCCGCAGGTTCCGGAGCGGTTTCGCCGGATTCGGCGGGAGCCGAGCTTGCGCATCCGGCAAGCAGCATCGATGCAGCCAAAACCGCCGCAGCTGCGCACGCCATCGCGCGCTGAGAAAATGTGCCTTGGATCATAGAACAGTCCTTTCATCGAATGACCTGGTCAAATACTTATACAAAACCAACAAGCTCTACGCCGGCTGGCACATTGGATCATCCAGCTGAAGCCCGTGCGCGCAATAGTCGTCTGGCGCCAGAATGTCCCCGTCGTGATAGTACGCCGCACGCGCCCGGCATCCGCCGCAGCCCTGCGCGTAGTCGCAGGTGCCGCATGCGCCGGAATATGCCTGGGTCCGCAGCTGCTCGAACACGGGGCTCGTCCTCCAGATCTCGTCGAAGGGCGTCTGCCGCACATCGCCGGCTTCCTCGGTCATGTACGCGCAGGGTCGCACGATGCCCTCGCTGCCGATCACGCAGTAGGTCAGCCCCGCCAGGCATCCGCGCTCGAAGCGCGTGTCCACTCCAAGCTGCTTCGCCACGCGCGTGAACTGCGGCGCGCACGTAGGCTTCACGTCGATGGGAACTTCGGCGGCCTTCGTCATGATGTCTTTGAGCAGGCGCTCGTTCTCAAGCACGTGCAAGCTGGTCTCCTGAATGAACTTCCCGCGCCCGACGGGGATGAGGAAGAACACGTAATGGGCGATGGCGCCTGCCTGCACGGCGAAATCGGTGATGTCGCACACCTCGTCGCGGTTCCAGTCGACCACGGTCGTGTGCAGCTGAAACGGCAACCCTACGCTCTTGCATGCCTCGATGCCGCCCATCGTCAGATCGTAGGCATGCTCCAGCCCGCGAAACTTGTCATGCTTGGCAGCGTCCAAACTGTCCACGCTGATCCCCATGGCGCAAGCGCCCGCATCTTTGAGGCGCTGGGCCACTTCGGGCGTGATAAGCGTGCCGTTCGAGCCGAACACGGGCCGCAAGCCAAGCGAAGCCGCATGCGACACCAGCTGATAGATATCCGGGCGCATGAGCGGCTCGCCGCCCGAGAAGATCATGATCTTGAATCCGGCGCGTGCGATCTGCTCGATCATGGCGAAGGCTTCCTCGGTCGAAAGCTCCCGATCGGTTGCCTCCTCGGCATCCTGGTAACAGTGCACGCACTTGAGATTGCACTTGTTCGTCGTCATCCACGACACGATCATGGGCGGTTCCTTTCAAGTCCAGGGTATGCAAAGCCAGGGGCGGCGCACGCCGTCCTTCAGCTTGGAACACGGGTAAAATCCGCGACGTTCAGGAACGGGTCGGAGATGGAGGAGAGACGTCTCCGCTCCTGAACGTCGCGCTCGGCACGGCTACTCGACCGGCCCGGAATAGTTTTGATACGCGGCCACCACAGCCTCAAGGTGGTCGAACACGGCCTGGCGCAACTCGTCGAACGAGCCGTCTCCATGAGCATGCGGGGCCATGTTCTCCATAAGGATGAAGTTCGCTTCCGCATGGGCGGCGTCCTGCGAATCCTCGAGCTCCAGGTACCGCCGCGCAAGATCCTGGTTCCGCGGGCTGGTCAAGGACTCGCGCGCGGGCATCTGGCGAATGGTGTCGGCAATCAATTCGTGCCACTTCGACACGGACTCGCCGCGAGCGATCCGCTCCTCGGCTTCCTGCGGCGGCGCGTCGTCGCGGATGCAGGTGAGCCTCCAGAAAAAGCGGCTTTCGTCCTGACAGCGCTCGACCGCCTCGGCCATGCGCGCCCAGTCGACGTCTTGCGCGCTCTGCGCTTCATCATGCAGCGCACGAAGCGTGGTCATGCGCTTGAACAGGGAAAGGAACTGCTCTTCGATAGCATCCATCTGCGCATCCGCAAGATCCTGCACCGCGGCGGCCTGCTGGTAAAGAGCTGCGTCGGATTTGATCTGAGTGAGCGACAAGCCCAGGTACTTCAAGGTCAGAATACGATACAGGTCTTTCACGTTGGCGTCGGTGTACAGGCGCTGGTTTTGAGGCCCCTTCGCAGAAGGCGACAGCAAGCCTTGCTGATCGTAGTACTGGATAGTGCGCACCGTCACCCCGACGCGCCGCGCCAGCTCTCCTACAGTCAGGTAGTTCGGATCGGTCATGGATGCTCCTTTGCGGCAGCTCGCTAGGCTGCCACGTACTCGTCCTGGCAAACACGCCCCCGCGCGTTCACGTGTCCGAGCATAGGCGATGACGTAGCGTCATCGTCAACGGTTTTCAAAAGATGGCAACAAATACCGGGAAAATCCCTGGGAATAGACCGAAAACCAACGTAAACGGCACCGAGGAACGGCAAAAGCCCCCGCGCATCCGAATCCGTCGCGCAATCCCTGCCCATGCACGTACGCACGAACGGAGGTCTGCGGCAACGAAACGGAGCGCGGGGGCTTCGCAACGTCAAGCAGGTTCACCGGCTCGAGGCCGGCAAGAACTAGTCCAGATCTTCGAACTCGAAAGCGTCGTCGGCGTCGCCGAAGCCCGAAAGGTCCTTCTCTGCGCCCGACGGCCTGGGAGTTGCCGGAGCAACCACCGCGCCCGTCGTCGGCTGAGGAGCGGTGTAGGCGCCCGCACCGTCGCGGTT
>JAEXBS010000044.1 GCA_023393915.1 Bacteroidota bacterium
GTTTTATACCCATGCCCTTTGACCGTTCGGCTAAGGTGAACTTGATATACAAGAAACGCAACGAATACCAGCCTACCATCATCGCAAAGGTCAAAATTCATTACAACCTACAAGGCAGAGCCAAGGATGAAGGAAAGTTCTACAGTGTTTGGAGCCGTCAAAAAACACCGATTGGAACCTATCACACCTTCTTGCATACAAAGGCTAAGGGACATTATGTTGGTACCATCTTGCAGTCACAAGGACTCAGACCTGGTATGACCCTCTTCTTCGAAGGTGACGACAGCACCCATGTAGATGGTAAGATGCGCTTGCACGGAACAGGTTCTGAAGACTATTTCAACGGCGGCTGGTATGCACTGCTCGACAGGTGGGACCGTGGCATCAGCCTTCCAATTCACGGTTCGCTCGACTATTCGCTGCCCATGGCTCGAACAGGAGGATACCGTTTCCACATCAGCGACAAGATGTCGTTCGAGAAAGAAATCTATCATGGCATGGAACATGGTGGACAGAATAACGATTTTCCAGTAGACTATATATCGTTGGCCATGTTCTACGCAGACCGTCCGCTCACCACGAAGCAAGAGCCGCAAGGTGAACTGCTGAAAGTTTACAAACCTACCACTCACATCTATTTCCCGCAGCTCTTCGAGATGACCATTGGAGGCGATATGAATATTTCGTCCGACCATGGTACTGTGATGACAACCAATAACCAAGGTGAAACCCGCATCATGCTTTCGCACGTACCAGACGGTAAATATAAGGTGTTGATTGATTATACCACGTTCCCCGACGGTGCGGATTTCCAAGTGTGGCAACGCCAGAAACAGCTTTCTGACTGGATTTCGGCCAAGACTGTCAAGCGTGAAGAAAAGAATCGCCTGCATGTGGGTGACATCGACCTGACACAGCAAACCAACTCCATCACCTTCCGTGTGAGGAAGAATGGCGGAACCAGTAAGTTCGGACTAAGATTGATTACACTCGAGCGAGTAAATTAACACACATGCATACCACTCGAATAGCATTCCGAAAAGCTACAACCGCAGATCTGGAAGAGGCGTGGACGCTCTTGGACACGGCTCGCAACCTCATGCTGACCAACGGCAGGAAACAGTGGACAAAGGACTATCCCTCACGAGAACTGATTGAGGATGATATTGCCGGAGGAGACGCTTACATCCTTACCGTCGATGGAGAGGTAGCCGCATACGCCAAACTTGCCGTGAACGGCGAACCCGAATATGCTCACCTCGAAGGTTCTTGGCTCAGCGAGCAAGACTATGTGGTGATTCACAGACTTGCCGTCAGCCCCCGTCACCGAGGGCACGGACTGTCCAAACGCTTCTTCCACGAGGCGGAGAAATGGGCTGCCTCGCAAGGCGTTCACAGTATCAAGGTTGACACCAACTATGACAACGTTGAGATGCTGAGCATCCTTCCACACCTGGGCTACACCTATTGTGGTCAAATACACTATGGTGCCAAAGGCGACAGAAAGGCTTTTGAGAAACTAATCTGAACAAACTGTGGGAACAAACTATGATACAATTGCGAAAAGGAGAACAAAAATTGACTTGGGATATAATTTTCAATAGCCCGAGTTCTGATGCTGATTTCTACATCTAAAGTAACAATAATGTCTGGCTTGTTTGGCAGGATGAAGATGGAAACACTTTGGTTTTTGTCTGTTGAAAAACAATTAAAATAAAAAGGCATAGAAATGGATATGAATGTAATATTGGGATTCATCAGTTTAGCAATTTCTTTAGTGTGCGCCTACTTAGGCGCCTTACTTCATCGTAAAACAGAAAGAATAAAAATTATGGAAGGACAACTTTCTGAAAAACGGTACTCTGCCTATGCTAAACTATATGATTTCTTCTATGAAATGTTTAAAAACACAAAAGATAACAGGAATGTAAACAACAAAGATATACGTAATAAACTTCTTGATGCAAAGAAAGAATTGATTATGTATGGAACAGATGAAGTTATTTTTGCATTGAACAAATATTTAAGTTCACTTACAGAAGCAAATACATATAGGCAATTGGATAGTTTTTTAGATGTCATGTTGTTGATTAGGAAAGATATGTGTGGGAAAACAAAGATAAACCGTGATGCCATTTTGTTAAACATAATGCAAGATAATAAGGAATTACAGAAATTTAAAGACATGGAATCTAATAATTCTGGACTATAAATAATTTATGGAAGTGGCATAATATGCTATAATAGGTTTTTATTAAAATTTCATTTTTCGTTTTGCATAGTTTACTAAGATTATTCTTAGAGCATCTAATAACCGAATAATATGTCTGTAAAAGAAGTAACGACTCACAAGAAGGATAGAACGTTTGATTGCAAGAGTATTCAAATCGAACTTAAGACACTGACTATCTTCAAGCTACATCTAAAAGCAAAAGGAGTGAAAATTATATGATTGCTTAATGAATGTACAATAAAGATGTTTTAATATGTCTTCGAAATATGACAAGGTTATTCGGGGAATGCACTATTAGATAAAAGTAAATGAACCATGAAATAAAATAGCATGATGGAAGCAAGCAACAACGACAACATGCTCATCTATCAGTCGGAAGATGGGAAAATAAAGATAGATGTTAGATTTGAAAACGAGACGGTGTGGCTGTCATTAGACCAAATGGCAATTTTATTTGGACGTGACAAATCTACCATTTCACGACATATTAAGAATATATTTGAGGAAGGAGAATTGCAAGCTCCTTCAGTTGTTGCAAATTATGCAACAACTGCAATGGATGGAAAAACTTATCAGGTGGATTATTATAACCTTGACGTAATCATATCTGTAGGTTATCGAGTGAAATCGCAGCAAGGCACACAGTTCCGCATCTGGGCTACCCAGCGGCTAAGAGAATATATCATCAAGGGCTTTACATTGAATGATGAACGGTTTAAGACAGGGTCTTCCTACAACTACTTCAAAGAACTCTTAGATCGTATTCGCGAGATACGCCTTTCTGAGAAAGTATTTTATCAGCAGATAAAGGATATATATGCAACAAGTATCGACTATAATCCATCGGCTGAGATGACATTGGCTTTCTTCAAGGAAGTACAGAACAAACTGCTCTGGGCTGTCAGTGGAAAGACAGCCGCAGAACTCATGTACTATCGCGCCAATGCCTCATTGCCAATGATGGGACTTACTTCCACGGAAAAAGAAGGAAAAGTTACCAAGAATGATGTCTTGATAGGCAAAAACTACCTGAATGAGAAAGAGATTGGTCAACTAAAACTTATCGTAGAACAGTTTCTTGCCTATGCTGAGGCGCAGGCATTAGCCGAAAAACCAATGTACATGAGCGACTGGGTGCAGAAACTTCGACTTGTACTCACCATGAACGAGAAGAATATTCTTGAGCATGCCGGCACCATTTCTCACGAAGCGGCAGTTGCCAAGGCTACAAAAGAATATATTGCTTACAAAGAACAACAACGAAAAATTGAACGTCTTGAAAGTATTAAGCAGCTCGACCAAGACCTGAAGCGTATCGCACCACGAAAGAAGAATAAAAAGAAGAAAGATAACGAAGAGAATAATCAATGATAGTCCATACACAATATTTGGGAAATCAGGAATTGCTGAAGCTGCAAAAGACGGCATTCCTCGCATCGGGCAATATCGCTTCTGAGGAGGTGTTGCGAGTGTATGATTGGGCTACAGAGATGCGTAGTAGGGGAGAGTGTGTCATCAGTGGATTTAATAGTAAATTGGAGCAAGACGTGCTTCACTTCCTGCTGAAAGGCAACCAACCAATTATTCTTGTTCTTGCCCGACGAATGTATAAAGTTATCCCCAAAGAATTACAAGAAGCTTTAGCCCAAAACCGGCTATTAATAGTTTCTATAAGCAATGCAACACGTCAGTCAAAGGACACAGCAATGATGAGGAATAAATGGGTTTGCCAAAAAACAGACAGAATTTTGTTTGTTGGCGTAACCGAACGTAGCAGCCTTTATTCGCTTAAAACGAACCTTGATCATAAACAAAAAATGATTACATTATTAAATTCACAATGACCATACAAGATAGAATAAGCTATTAGGAAGCAGACATTTGTTTGCAAAAGTATTCAAAGAGAGGGGGATAACTAAAGGGGTACTG